>JANQEE010000026.1 GCA_028278525.1 Minwuiaceae bacterium
CGCTCCCCCGTCCCAACCACCCCGAGGGTACCCTGTACGGGTGGTTGGGACGGGGGAGCGGGCGGCCGGGCGCTTCCTCCAAAAAGGACGAAGCGCTAAGCCATGGCCGACGATCAGGATCCGTCACAAAAAACGGAAGAACCGACATCGAAGCGGATGTCGGACGCCGAGCAGAAAGGGCAGGTGGCCAAGAGCACCGAGGTCGGCCACTGGTTCATGATCCTGGGCGTCACGATCTCGCTGATCATCTTCTCCGGCGGGATCGCCAAGGACCTGAAACGCGTCATGCTGACCTTCGTCGAGCAGCCCCATGCGATACCGCTCGACGGCCAGCATTTGCAGGTCGTGCTGTGGAACTCGCTGGGCGCCATCGGGCTGGCGTTGCTGCCGCTGCTGGCCCTGCTGATGATCGCGGGGATTGCCGGCAACGTCATCCAGCACAAACCGATCCTGTCGGCGCACAAACTGAAACCGGAACTGAGCAAACTGTCGCTGATCAAGGGCATGAAGCGGCTGTTTTCGGCCAATGCATTGTTCGAATTCGCCAAGGGAATCCTCAAAATCACCATCATCGGCGTGGTCGCCGCCGTGCTGATCTGGCCCGAACTGGACGAACTGCCGCTGACCATCACCTACGGCATCGAAGCGATCCTGCCGATGCTGCGCGACCTGGCGCTGATCATGATGGCCGGCGTGCTGTCGGTGATGACGATCATCGCCATGGCCGACGTGGTCTACCAGCGCTACAAGCACAACCAGAGCCTCCGGATGACCAAGCAGGAGGTCAAGGACGAGAACAA
This sequence comes from Minwuiaceae bacterium, assembly GCA_028278525.1. Classification (GTDB taxonomy): domain Bacteria; phylum Pseudomonadota; class Alphaproteobacteria; order Minwuiales; family Minwuiaceae; genus JANQEE01. The sequence continues at coordinate 801 of JANQEE010000026.1, forward strand.
GCAGAGCGACGGCGACCCGCAGGTGAAACAACGCCTGCGCGCCATTCGCATGGAGCGCGCGAGACAGCGGATGATGAGCGCCGTGCCGGAAGCGGATGTCGTGGTCACCAACCCGACGCACTTCGCGGTCGCCCTGAAATACGACCAGGAGGCCATGGCCGCGCCGAAGCTGGTGGCCAAGGGACAGGACCTGGTGGCGGCCCGAATCCGGGAAGTCGCGGAAGAAAACAAGGTGCCGATCGTGCCCAATCCGCCGCTGGCCAGAACCCTGTATGCAACAGTTGAGCTTGACCAGGAAATCCCGGTGGAGCATTACAAGGCGGTCGCGGAAATCATCGGCTATGTGATGCGCTTAAAAAAGTCACTGCCACCGCGGCCTGCGGGTGTTCGGGCATCGACCCCGTAGCGGGAGGCGGAGTACACGGACGACGTAGAGGGAGCCATGAGCGACGCCGTTACCCGACCCGACCTTGCCGACATCGAGCCGAGCCACGATGAGCCGCGCGCCGCCGGCGCCGACGGCATTGCCATCAGTCCCGCGCGCCGCACGGCCGCGCCGCGCCAGGCCGAGCTGCGCGCGATCAGCGGCGTCCGCCGGCGGGCGATCCTGGGCTTCGGCCTGGTGCTGGTCGTCGCCCTGATGATCCCGATGCTGGCGACCACGTCGGGCCAACTGGTCGAACGCTGGCAGCTGGTGGCGATCTCCATCGCCGATTTGAGCTTCGTCGCCGTCGCCGCCTGGTGGCTGTTCCTGCGCGCCGGCGCGATGGCCGAACTGGGCCGCGAAGCGATGCTGGCGCGGAGCGTCGAAAACAGCCCGCACGGCCGGGTCGTGGTCAATGCCAGCGGCCGCGCCGTATACGCCAACCAGGCCTACCGGAACCTGGTCCATGCGGCGCCGGACGGGCCGGTGCCGGCGTTGGAACAGCTGTTCGAGCCGGGTTCGCCGGAGCGGCAGCGCATCGCGGCGATCGCCGACGCCGCGGAGCGCGGCACGCCGATCAAGGAAGACCTGGTGCTGCACCGCGGCCAGGACGAGGAACGCTGGCTGACGGTGACCGCGCGGACGCTCTCGGACAACGACGACCGCATGGCCTGGTACATCCAGGACGCGACGCCGCAGCATGCCACCGGCGATGCGCTGCGCGCCGCGGAAAGCAAGCTTACCGAGTTCGTCGAGGCGGCGCCGGTCGGCTATTGCTTCGCCGACGGCGACGGCCGCATCCAATACGTCAACCGGACGATGGCGGAATGGATCGGCGGCGAGCCGGGCCAGATCGCCCAGCGGGGCATCGCGCTTAAAGACCTGCTTATCTGGGAAGAGGGCGGCGACGGGCCGACCGCGACCATCGGCGGCGTGCTGCGCGAGGGCGCGGCCCAACTGCGCCGGCGGGACGGCAGCGAGCTAGCCGTCCGGGTGCGCGAGCATGTGATGCGCAACAACGGCGGTGAACCGGTGCGGACGGCGCTGGCGATCAGCGACGTCAGCCGCGAAGGCGCCCTGGACGCGGCGTTGCAGAAGGCGGCGCGGGAATTCCGGCAGATCTTCGATCAGGCGCCGGTCGGCGTGGTGATCCTGAACCAGGACGGCATCGTCACCCAGTCCAACCAGGCCTTCAAGGCGATGAGCGAGACGGCGGACGGCGGCGTCGGCGGACGCTGGACCGATCTGCTGCAAAACGAGGACCGGTCGGATGTCAGCGAGTTCCTGACGCGGGCGCTGGACGGCGTTGGCAACCTGTCGCCGCTGGAAATCCGCCTGAGCGGGTCGCGCGAGCGGGTCGCGCAACTGTTCGCCACGCGGCTGCAGGACGCAAGCGGCGACAACAACCTGCTGCTGCATCTGATCGACAGCACCGAGCAGAAGGACCTGGAGCTCCGCTTCTTCCAGAGCCAGAAGATGCAGGCCGTCGGCCAGCTTGCGGGCGGCGTGGCGCACGACTTCAACAACCTGCTGACCGCGATGATCGGGTTCTGCGACCTGCTGCTCTTGCACCACCCGGCCGGCGACCCGTCGTTCTCCGACATCATGCACATCAAGCAGAACGCCAACCGCGCGGCCAACCTGGTGCGGCAACTGCTGGCGTTTTCGCGGCAGCAGACGCTGCGCCCGAAGGTGCTGGTGGTGACCGACGTGCTGGCGGAACTGTCAAACCTGCTGCACCGGCTGATCGGCGAGAACATCGAACTGAACATCGTGCACGGGCGCGACATGGTGCCGGTCAAGGTCGACCAGGGCCAGTTCGAACAGGTGATCATCAACCTGGCGGTCAACGCGCGGGACGCGATGGACGAAGGCGGCACGCTGACCATCCGCACGGCCAACGTCACCACCGAGGAATCGATGCTGCTCGGCCACGACCTGATGCCGCCGGGCGAATACGCGCTGATCCAGGTGGTCGATACCGGCCGCGGCATTCCGAAAGAGAATATCGGCAAGATCTACGAGCCGTTCTTCACGACCAAGGAAGTCGGCGCCGGTACCGGGCTCGGCCTGTCCACCGTCTACGGCATCATCAAGCAGACCGGCGGCAACATCTGGGTCGAAAGCCATGTCGGCAAGGGGACGACGTTCAGCATCTACCTGCCGCGGCATATCCCGGCCGAGGGCGAACTGGTCGGCGGCGACGGCCAGGAGAACCAGGCGGCCCAGGACCTGACCGGCAAGGGCACGGTGCTGCTGGTCGAGGACGAGGACGCGGTCCGGATGTTCGCGGCGCGGGCCCTGCAGAACAAGGGCTACACGGTCCTGCAGGCGGACAGCGGCGATTCCGCGCTGGAGACCATCCGCGGCCACGACGGCAAGATCGAACTGATGATCTCCGACGTGGTAATGCCGAACATGGACGGCCCGACCCTGGTGCAACATGCCCGGGTGGAGCGGCCCGACATGCGAATCATCTTCATTTCGGGTTACGCGGAGGATGCCTTCCGCAAGACCATGGCGGGCGAAGCGAAAGAGATCGAATTCCTGCCGAAACCGTTCAGCCTGAAGCAGCTGGCGTCCAAGGTGAAGGACGTGCTCGCGGCGTAGTCCTGCTTAGAACACGCTGGGAACATGGCGTGGATTCCATTTAATTTACAGTCGGTTGGCTTTTTCGGTTGCATATGAGAACAAAGCATGTACATTCGAGTCTTCGGATCCCGTCGGGCACCGCCAACAGCGCCGGTGCCAAGTTGCACCCGATGGGGTGCTGTGAAATAAGGAGAGAGTGGAATGGCCACGTCACCGTTGAGGCTCGTCGAGAAGACCGACATGGACAGTAAGAACAAGGCGCTCGACAGCGCGCTCAGTCAGATTGAACGGGCCTTCGGCAAGGGCACGGTGATGCGCCTGGGCCAGGCAGAAACCCCGGTGGAGATCGAAGCGATTTCAACCGGCTCGCTGGGCCTGGATATCGCGCTCGGCATCGGCGGCCTGCCGCGCGGCAGAGTGATCGAGGTCTACGGCCCGGAAAGCTCGGGCAAGACCACGCTGGCGCTGCACGTGGTGGCCGAAGCGCAGAAACTGGGCGGGACCTGCGCCTTCATCGATGCGGAACACGCGCTCGACGCGGTCTATGCCAAGCGGCTCGGCGTCGATATCGGCGACCTGCTGATCTCGCAGCCGGATACCGGCGAGCAGGCGCTGGAAATCGCCGACACGCTGGTCCGTTCCGGCGCGATCGACATGGTGGTGGTGGACAGCGTCGCCGCCCTGGTGCCGCGGGCGGAACTGGAAGGCGAGATGGGCGACGTGCAGCCGGGCCTGCAGGCGCGGCTGATGAGCCAGGCGATGCGCAAACTGACGGCGTCGATCTCACGCTCCAATTGCATGGTGCTGTTCATCAACCAGCTTCGCCACAAGATCGGCGTGATGTTCGGCAATCCGGAGACAACCTCGGGCGGCAACGCGCTGAAATTCTACGCCTCGGTCAGGCTGGATATCCGGCGGATCGGCGCGATCAAGAACCGCGACGAGGTGGTCGGCAACCAGACCCGGGTCAAGGTGGTCAAGAACAAGGTGGCGCCGCCGTTCAAGGTGGTCGAGTTCGACATCATGTACGGCCAGGGCATTTCAAAGACCGGCGAACTGCTCGACCTCGGCGTCAAGGCCGGCGTGGTCGACAAGGCGGGGTCCTGGTTCTCCTACGACAGCCAGCGGATCGGCCAGGGCCGAGAGGCGGCCAAGACTTTTCTGGCCGAAAACACCGACATGGCAGACGCTATCGAGACGGCGATCCGCGAGAATGCCGGGCTGGTCGCCGAACGTATCCTGGAAGGCGACGACCAGTCGGACGACGACGATGAAGGCGAGGACGCCGCCGATTAGGGTCGCGGCCGTCTGCCCGGCCAAGTCGGAGATCTTTAGGGTTTGAGAGGAGGGATCGAACCGGAACGGTTCGGTCCCTTTGCTTATGGCGCCGGCAGGCGGCGGACTTACCAGTCCGACATGTTCTTGGCGCTGCTGCGCTTCGTTGCATGGAAACTGTAGACCTTCAGGTCGCCGCCCTCGATTACCTCGGAGCGTCTGGTCCAAAGCTGTAATTCGTTCAACAAGGCCTGCATGATCTCGTCCTTGTTGGAGAACTCGGCGATCGCATCGATGATCTGCTGCCAGTTGTTCCAGGTACCCTTGATCTGTTCCAGGTAGTCTTCGGTAATATCGCGTGCGACGCGGGGCTCCAGGCCGGATTCGATCATCATGTCGTTCATCTGGCCGGCGGTGAACAGGAACGGGCGGGCCGGTTCCTCGGCGGCCCATTTCTTCAACGGCGGCTTGTTGCGGCGCCCGTCGGCAGCGATGAAATCGAGGCACAGGAAGTGGCCGCTGTATTTCAGGCTCTTCTCGATACGGCGCGCCAGTTCGTGCTTGTCCTGGACGCGAAACAGCAACTCCTTCGAGAATACGCAGTCGTACTTTCGCTCGGGCAGATCCGCCTGTTCCGGGTCGAAAATCGAGACCGGTACTTTCTTGGCCAAACCGGCCGCGGTCGACATTTCCATACCGACTTTGGCGAACTCGCGGTCGTTCTCCAGGCCGGCGATCCATACGCCGAATTCCTTGGAGATCGCCCGGGCCGGACCGCCAAGCCCGGCACCCAGATCGAGCATGCTGAGTTCGTCGGTGAGGCCGATGGGGCGCACCAAATCGCAACAGAATTCGGCATTGCCGGCAGACGCGAACCCGTCGCCCCAGACCTGAATCAGGCATTCGACGCGCGGCGAGTATCGGGATTCCCTTTCAGATTCAATCGCGTCGCGATCCAACTCGCCGACCTCGATCTGGTCGATTGCTCTGAGCTGCAGCTCATAGCCCTCCCACCACGCGATGAGTCTTTCTTTGAAAGATGGTTTCGCGTACCGCTTACCGTCGATGGTCGTAATACTGGGCGCCAAAAAAGGAGGCCCTCAAGTTGGTTCAGTACGTATGCCGAATTTGGTCGGGTATTACTAAAATTCGTTTAATGGTTTCGGCTAATCACTTTGTCCATAAAGGAAACGGCGATTACCGCCCGGCGGTTATAACGCCGCCAAAGCAATTCTTGACATGATCGGCGGCGGTCTCCACATTAGCGGCGATGTCCGTTGGAAACGGAAGTTATATCAATAGGTTATCAGGAAACGTTCGGTGCTGACAGGAAACCAAATCCGTAAGGCTTTCATCGATTTTTTCGAAGCCAACGGCCATGAGCATGTGGCGTCGTCGCCGCTGGTGCCGCATCAGGACCCGACGCTGCTGTTTACGAATGCCGGGATGGTGCAGTTCAAGAACGTTTTCACTGGTGCTGAGAGCCGGTCATACAACCGTGCCGTGACGTCGCAAAAATGTGTGCGCGCCGGCGGCAAGCATAACGACCTGGACAATGTCGGCTATACGGCCCGGCATCACACATTTTTCGAAATGCTGGGCAACTTCTCCTTCGGCGACTACTTCAAGGACCAGGCAATCGAGCTGGCCTGGAACCTGATCACCAAGGAGTACGGGCTGGACCCGGATCGGCTGCTGGTGACGGTCTATGCAGAAGACGATCAGGCGCACGACCTGTGGCGCAAGATCGCAGGCCTGCCGGATGAGCGGATCATTCGCATCGCGACCTCCGACAATTTCTGGTCGATGGGCGATACCGGCCCCTGCGGCCCCTGTTCCGAAATCTTCTACGACCATGGCGACCATATTCCGGGCGGCCCGCCGGGCAGCCCGGACGAGGACGGCGACCGGTTCGTCGAGATCTGGAACCTGGTCTTCATGCAGTTCGAACAACTGGCGCCCGGCGAGCGGATCGACCTGCCGCGGCCGTCGATCGACACTGGCATGGGGCTGGAACGGATCACGGCTGTGCTGCAGGGCAAGCACGACAACTACGACACCGATCTGATGCGCAACCTGATCGTGGCGTCGGCGGAAGCGAGCGGCGTGCCGGCGGACGGCGACCGCGCCGTGTCCCACCGGGTGATCGCCGACCACCTGCGCGCCAGTTCCTTCCTGATCGCCGACGGCGTGCTGCCGTCGAACGAGGGCCGGGGCTATGTGCTGCGCCGCATTATGCGCCGCGCCATGCGCCACGCCCACATGCTGGGCTGCCGGGACCCGCTGATGCACCGGCTGGTGCCGGCGCTGCTGGCCGACATGAGCGGCACTTATGGCGAATTGACCCGAGCGGAAGCCCTGATCACCGAGACGCTGAAGCTGGAGGAGACCCGCTTCAAGCAGACGCTGGAGCGCGGGCTCCGCCTGTTTGACGAGGCGGTCGGCAAGCTCGACGACGGCCAGACGCTGCCCGGCGACGTGGCCTTCAAACTCTACGATACCTATGGCTTCCCGCTCGACCTGACGCAGGACATCCTGCGCGGCCAGGGCCGAAGCGTCGACAACGCCGGTTTCGAACAAGCCATGGAGCGGCAGCGGGCCGAGGCGCGCAAGAACTGGGCCGGCTCCGGCGTGGCGGCGACCGATACGCTCTGGTTCGAACTGCGCGAGGATCTCGGCGCGACGGAGTTCCTCGGTTATGAGAGCGACGTGGCGGAAGCGCGGGTCGAGGCAATCGTGGTCGACGGCAAGCGGGCTGAAACCGCGCCTGCCGGGTCCACGGGCCAGGTGATCGTCAATCAGACTCCGTTCTATGGCGAGTCGGGCGGCCAGATGGGCGATACCGGCGTCATGTTCACGGCCGGCGGCGTTGAGTTTCGCGTGACGGATACAATCAAACCGGTCGGCGACCTGCACGCGCATGTGGGCACCGCGGCGGGCGGCGATCTGAAGGTCGGCGATATCGTCGAGCTTCGGATCGATACCGAGCGCCGGACCAGGCTGCGCGCGAACCATTCGGCGACGCACCTGCTGCACAAGGCGCTGCGGACGCGCCTTGGCGATCACGTTACGCAGAAAGGCTCGCTGGTGGCGCCGGACCGTTTGCGTTTCGACATCAGCCAGCCGCGTCCGGTCGCCGAGGACGAACTGGCGGATATCGAAGCCGAGGTTAACCGCATCATCCGGCAGAACGATGCGGTCGGCACCCGGCTGATGACGCCGGACGAGGCGGTGGCGGCGGGTGCGTTGGCGCTGTTCGGCGAGAAGTACGGCGACGAGGTGCGTGTGGTTTCGATGGGGCAGGGGGATCCGGCCGGCGGCGACGATCCGTTCTCGACGGAGCTTTGCGGCGGCACCCATGTGCGGCGGACCGGCGATATCGGCCTGTTCAAGATCGTCGGCGAGAGCGCCGTCGCGGCGGGGGTGCGCCGGATTGAGGCGCTAACCGGGCAGGCGGCCCTGGATTACCTGACCGCGCAGGAGGACTATCTGAAGGCGGCAGCGGCGGCGCTGAAAACCACGCCGGCCGAGCTGCCGGAGCGCGTCGGCAGCCTGCTGGAGGAACGGCGGCGACTGGAGCGCGACCTTTCCGATACGCGGCGTAAACTGGCGGTCGGCGGTGGCGCGTCCGAGGGCGGCGATGCCAAGGAGGTCGCCGGTATCCGCTATGGCGCGCGCCACGTTGCCGACATTCCGCCGAAGGACCTGAAGGGTATGATCGACGACATGAAGCAGGGCGGGCCCGGCGTCTATGCCCTGATTTCGGTCAACGACGGTAAGGCGTCGATCGTCGTCGGGGTAACCGACGACCTGGTCAGCCGCTATAGCGCGGTGGATCTGGTGAAAACCGGCGTTGCGGAGCTTGGCGGCAAGGGCGGCGGCGGCCGGCCCGACATGGCGCAGGGCGGCGGGCCGGACGGGGCGAAGGCGACCGCGGCATTGGCCGCGATTGAGGAAGTATTGGCGGCAGGCTAGCGAACAAACGGCTGAGCGCCGAGCCACCCCTTGAGATCGAGCGACCTTTACGTCGGTCATTCCGGCGAAGGCCGGAATCCATAATCTCGGCTGGTCCTGGACCCCGGCCTTCGCCGGGGTGACGATATCGGAGAAGGCGGTTTCCCTTCCGATCCAACCGCTATGGCGTTGCGCACGCCCTGTGGCGCGCACCTGGTTTCCCGTTCAGCCGCGCGCCTTTTGCATGTTCTCGTCGAGCTTGTCGAGGAACTGGTTGGTGGTGAGCCAGGGCTGATCCGGGCCGATCAGGATGGCCAGGTCCTTGGTCATGTTGCCGGACTCGACGGTGTCCACGCAGACCTTCTCCAGCGTTTCGGCGAAGCTGTTGAGCGCGTCGTTGCCGTCCAGCTTGGCGCGGTGCATCAGGCCGCGGGTCCAGGCGAAGATCGACGCGATCGGGTTGGTCGAGGTCTCCTTGCCCTGCTGGTGCATGCGGTAGTGACGCGTGACCGTGCCGTGCGCGGCCTCCGCCTCCACGGTGTTGCCGTCCGGCGTCATCAGCACCGAGGTCATCAGGCCGAGGCTGCCGAAGCCCTGGGCCACGGTATCGGACTGCACGTCGCCGTCGTAATTCTTGCAGGCCCAGACGAATTCGCCATGCCATTTCAGGGCGGCGGCGACCATGTCGTCGATCAGACGATGCTCGTACTCAATACCGGCGGCATCGAACTTCGCCTTGAATTCGGCGTCGAAGACTTCCTGGAACAGATCCTTGAAGCGGCCGTCATAGGCCTTGAGGATGGTGTTCTTGGTGGACAGGTAGACGGGCCAGTTGCGGTTCAGGCCGTAGTTCAGGCAGGCCCGCGCGAAACCCCGGATCGACTCGTCGAGGTTGTACATGGCGAGCGCGACGCCGCCGTCGGGGAAGTCGAACACTTCGTGCTCGATCGGCGCGCTGCCGTCGGCCGGCTCGAACTTGACCGTCAGCTTGCCCGGGCCGGACACCTTGAAATCGGTCGCGCGATACTGATCGCCGAAGGCGTGACGGCCGATCACGATCGGCGACGTCCAGCCTGGCACCAGCCGCGGCACGTTCTGCATGATGATCGGTTCGCGGAACACCGTGCCACCGAGAATGTTGCGAATGGTGCCGTTCGGCGAGCGGTACATGCGCTTCAGGCCGAACTCCTCGACCCGCGCCTCGTCCGGCGTGATGGTGGCGCATTTGACGCCGACACCGTACTGCTTGATCGCCTCCGCCGCATCGACGGTCACCTTGTCGTCGGTCTTGTCGCGGTACTCGATGCCGAGGTCGTAGTACTTCAGGTCGATATCCAGGTAGGGCAGGATCAGCTTCTGCTTGATGAAATCCCAGATAATGCGAGTCATTTCGTCGCCGTCGAGTTCGACGACGGGGTTCTCGACCTTAATCTTGCTCATGCGTGACCTCGTTTGTCGGGCTGGTCCCGGGATGGGCGGCTGACCGCCATTTGGAAATGACCTTGAGCCGCCGGGCTGTGAAAATCGCGCGGACCATATCACCGCAGCCTGCCCGTGCAAAGCAGGCCGTTCGCCTTACCGAAAACCCTGTTTTACGCCGTTTAAAGCAGGCCGGGACGGGGGCGGATACGTGGCTGCGGCGCGGCGGCGATGGCCGGCAGCACCTGATCCACCGACGTTACCGTCTGGAACAGGTCGCGCGCTTCGGGCCCGGCGAAACCGGCCTGGATGGTGCGGTCCAACAGATCGGTCAGCGGGGTCCAAAAGCCATCGATATCGATCAGGATTATCGGCATGTCGTGCAGGCGGAGCTGGCGCCAGGTGACGATCTCGAAGGTCTCGTCCAGCGTGCCGAGGCCGCCGGGCAATATTGCGAAGGCGTCGGAGAGTTCGAACATCTTGAACTTCCGGCTGTGCATATCCGGCGTGACGTGCAGTTCGGTGAGATCGGCGTGGCCGACTTCGCGCTGCATCAGATGCTCGGGGATCACGCCGACCGCCTCGCCGCCGGCGGCAAGCGCGGCGTCGGCGCACAAGCCCATCAGCCCGACATGGCCGCCGCCGAAGACAAGGCGAATGCCGGCTTCGCCGAGCCGGCGGCCCAAGTCGATGGCTGCGTCGCGGTACGCTTGATCGACTTTGTCGCGGGACCCACAATAAACACAGAGTGAGGCGATTTCGGCCATGTTCAGATTCCTACCAATGCGCGATGGACGCCACCTGCCGAGGCTGACCGCGGCCGTCATTTCCGTCGGGTTCGCTTGCGCCGCCGGACCGGGTGCGATTGCCGGCGACGTGGACGTCGTCAGCGTCAAAGTGACCAAATCGGCGCCGGGTGTCTATCGCTTCGATGTAACACTCAACCATCAGGATACCGGCTGGGATCACTATGCCGACAAGTGGGAGGTTCTGGACCCCGACGGCAAGGTGCTGGGCGAGCGCGTGCTGCTGCACCCGCATGTGGACGAGCAACCGTTCACACGTTCGACGCAGGTGCAAATCCCGGACGGTGTGACAAGGGTTACGGTGCGCGGCCACGACAAGGTGCATGGTTTCGCCGGCAAGACGGCGATCGTTGACCTGCCGGAATAAGTCTGTTTCCAGGCTCACCTCACGTTTTCGTGAGTTCGGTCGGCGGTCGGAACGGCTGTACGCTTTGAGCGGGTTTACATGCAACGCAATCGTAAAACGGGGAGACGTTATGAATTTTCGCAAGCTTGGGTTGGCCGCATTGTTGGCCGGTGGCGTGGCCTTTGCGGGGAATGCGTGGGCCGACGCCCATAGCTTCAGCCCCCAGATCCAGCATCGCGTCGCGGTGATGAAGGTGATCGGCGGCGATATCGGCGCCATCGCCAAAGTGGCCAAGGGCGAAGCCGAATACAGCCCGGCCCTGGTCGAGCGCGCCAAGCGGATGGATTTGTTGAGCAAGACCGTGCTGGTCCTGTTCCCGCAGGGCTCCGAGGGCCGCCGCTCCAAGGCCGAGATCTGGAGCGACTGGGCCGGCTTCGAAAAAGCGGCGAACGCGTTCACGGCGGCCACGCCGGCGCTTGTATCCGCCGTCGAATCCGGCGACAAAGGCCAGATCGGCGCCGCGTTGGGCGCCGTCGGGAAATCCTGCGGAGGATGCCATAAGCCGTTCCGTAAGCCGAAAGAATAGTCATTCCGTGACAGGGCGGCGAGCCGGCGGGCTGTTCGCCGGGCTCGCCGTTCTTTTGTGCGCAACGATGCCGTCCGCCGCCGATCCGGTGGCGGACGGCGCCTATCTGATCCGCGCCGCCGGGTGCGTTTCCTGCCATACCGACCATAAGAACGACGGCGAGATGCTGGCCGGCGGTCGGGCGCTGAAGACGCCGTTCGGCACCTTCTACAGCCCGAACATCACGCCGGATAAGGAAACCGGGATCGGCGGCTGGAGCGGCGAAGATTTCGTCGCCGCGCTGCGCGAGGGCACGGCGCCCGACGGCGGCCACTATTTTCCGGCCTTTCCCTATCCGACCTATACCAACATGACCGAGCCGGACATGTTGGCGATCAAGGCGTATCTGGATTCGCTGGAGCCGGTGCGGAAGCCGAACAGCGCGCATGAGATTTCGCCGCCGTTTTCCTGGCGGTTTCTGCAGACGTTCTGGAAGCTGCTGTTCTTCGAGCGCGGGCCGATGCAAGCCGACCCGGACCGATCCGAAACCTGGAACCGCGGCGCCTATTTGGTCGAGGCGCTGGCGCATTGCGGCGAATGCCATACGCCGCGCAACGCGCTTGGCGGCCTGGACCGGGACATGTGGATGGCCGGGACGCCGGACGGGCCCGACGGCGAGCTGGTCGCCAACATCACGCCGGATGCGGAAACCGGGATCGGCGACTGGAGCGAGGGCGATATCGTCGGCCTGCTGAAGACCGGCCTGAAGCCGAACTTCGACGATGTCCAGGGCTCGATGCAGGAAGCGATCGACGACGGGCTGAAGTATCTGACCGACGAAGACCTGAAGGCCATCGCGGTCTATCTGAAGGCGCTGCCGCCAATAGAGAACAAGGTCGAGCGGCAACGATAAATTGCCTGTCCGCAGCCAGCGTAGTAGTGTCAAAAAGATGTTATAATACGACGATTTGAGAGGTCGGGTGCGCGGCTTACTTTCCATTGTCGCTGTACTGATCCTGGCGGCCGGCGGCTGGTTCGGCTATCAGTATTGGAACCGTGACGGCGGCGATGCGGAAACGGCCGCCGAGCCCGCGTCATCGTCAACTTCGGTGTCCACATCCGGCAGTGCGACGACCGGTGAAACACCAAAGGCATCGACCGACGGTTCCACGACGCCGAGGCAACAGGCGGCACTGGGCGATACGGCGCCGTCGGTCGGCACGGCGCCGGCGGACACCGCCGCGCCGGCGGCCGGCATCGCGCCGAGTTTCGACGTGGTCAGGATCAACCGAAGCTGCACCGGCGTGGTTGCCGGGCGGGCGGCGCCGCAGGCCGTGGTGACGGTCCTGGTCGGCGACGTGGCGGTCGGGCGGGTGACGGCCGACGGCCGCGGCGAATGGGTCCTGGTCGTCGATCAGCCATTGCCGGCCGGATCGCAGGAACTCACCTTAAGCGCGGCGCAGCCGAACGGCACGGCGCTGGGCGCGCGGGAAAACGTGGTTCTGGTGGTGCCGGACTGCAGCCTGCCGGACGCGGACCGCGGACCGACGATCGCCATCCTGACGCCGAACGCGTCGCCGACCGAGCAGCAGCGCGGCAGCACGTTGCTGCAAGGCCCGACCGACGGGGCGGACGACGAAGGGCTGCAGGTCGGCGCGATCGACTACGACGACGGCGGCAACGTTGCGCTGTCCGGCCGGGCGGCGCCGAACGCGCGGGTCCAGGCCTACGTCAACAACCGGTTCGTCGGTGTCGGCAAGGCGGACGCGGAGGGTAATTGGCAGGTCGTGCCGGACGAACCGGTCGCGCCCGGCGTGCACAAGTTGCGGGTCGATCAGGTCGACGATGAGGGCAAGGTCCAATCCCGGATACAGTTGCCGTTCAGCCGGGCGGAGGCCGCCGAACTGGTCCTGACCGATGGACGCGTGGTCGTTCAGCCGGGCAACAGCCTGTGGCGGATCGCCAGGCGGACCTACGGCGAGGGCCTGCAATATGCGGTGATCTATGAGGCCAACCGCGACCGGATCGTCGATCCGGACCTGATCTATCCGGGCCAGGTTTTCGTACTGCCCGAAACGGAATAGCGGCCTAGTTGATCGCGTCCGAGGCCGGCTTTCCCATGCGCTGCTCAGCCACCAGGAAAAAATAGGCCCGGGTGCGAAGGATGTATTTCACCAGCGCGGTGACGACGTTTCTGCCGGTCAGCGGCTGCGGCACCTCGGTCTCGCCGAGGAACGCCAGACGGCCGGACGACGAGCACGAAAACCGGCATTGGTCGCTGGCTTCGCCCCAGCCGATCAGCTTCAGGATACGCTCGCGGGCGGCGGCATCCTCCGCCGAAAACGGCACGGTGCCGACGTCGCCGATCAGCCGGAGACGGTTTTGCCCCTCGACATCGTCGATAACCGCGACGAACGGAAAGCCATAGACCTTGAAGGTAAAGCGGCAGGGCAGGTCGCATTCGAACTTGAGCAGTTCGCCCTGAAGATCCGCCAGGGCGGCATTCAGGTCGGTCACGTCGTCCAGATTGGGCATCTTGGCGGGCGCACAAGGCTCGGCGGTGCCGGAACCCTGTTCCGGGGGAGAGGCGGTATCGGTCATGGCAGGCCTACGCAACACTATCGTTGGCTGAAATTAGAGACCTTTGCGCTTAATAATCTGTAAAATATTCTTGCCGATAAGGGCCATGGCCCGTATTCCGCAGCCTATGACGCTGCAATGCCGGCAGAACCCGGGCCGGCCGGGAAGGCCGAACGACAGCAAAGACGCCGCATGCAACTAAGCACCTTCGATCCGGCCGCTGAGCCCGTGCAACGGAGCGGGTGGGCGACGCTGAGCGGCCTGCTGCCCTATCTGTGGCCGGCCGGGAAGCCGCGCCTGAAACTGCGTGTCGTTCTGGCCCTGGTGTCGCTTGGCGCGGCCATCGGGGTCGCCGCGACCGTGCCGTTCCTGCTGAAATGGGCCGTCGACGCGCTGACCGGCACCGGCGGCGCGGCGATCGCGGCGCCGATCGCGCTGATCGTCGCTTACGGCGCTGCCCGCGTCCTGCAACAGGCCTTCGGCGAAATGCGCGACGCGGTGTTCGCCCAGGTCGGCCAGCATGCGGTGCGCGAAGTCGCCCGCGAGACGTTCAAACACATGCACGCCCTGTCGCTGCGCTTCCATCTGGAACGGCGCACCGGGGGTTTGAGCCGGGTGATCGACCGCGGCACCAAGGGCATCGACTTCCTGCTGCGCTTCACCCTGTTCAACATCCTGCCGACCGCGTTCCAGATCCTGATCTTCTGCGGCATTCTGCTGTTCCGCTACGACCTGTGGTTCGCGGCCGTCACGCTGGTGACCATCGCCGGCTACGTCTACTTCACCTTCGTCGTGACCGACTGGCGCCTGAAATACCGGCGCGACATGAACACCAAGGATTCGGAAGCCAACACCAAGGCCATCGACAGTCTGCTGAACTACGAGACGGTCAAGTACTTCAACAACGAGCGGCACGAGACCGAGCGCTTCGACCGGTCGATGGCGGGCTACCAGAAAGCCGCCGTGAAGAGCCAGACCACGCTGGCGACGTTGAATATCGGCCAGGGGGTGATTGTCTCCACCGGGCTGGTAATCGTGATGATCATGGCCGGTTTCGGCGTGGTGAGCGGCATCATGACGGTCGGCGATTTCGTGCTGGTCAATGCGTTCCTGATCCAGCTTTACATGCCGCTCAACTTCCTCGGCACCGTCTACCGGGAAATCCGCCAGAGCCTGGTGGACATGGAGAAGATGTTCGAGCTGATCCGGGTCACGCCGGAGATCCAGGACAAGCCGAACGCGCCGGCGCTGGAAGCGAAAGGCGGCGCGGTTGCCTTCCACGACGTTCACTTCACCTACGAGGACGGCCGGCCGGTGATGCGGGGGGTGAGTTTCGAGGTGCCGCCGGGCAAGACGGTCGCGATTGTCGGGCCGTCAGGGGCGGGCAAATCGACGATCTCCCGCCTGCTGTTCCGGTTCTACGACGTCGATAGCGGTTCGGTACAGATCGACGGCCAGGACCTGCGCGACGTGACGCAGGATTCGGTGCGGGCGGCCATCGGCGTGGTGCCGCAGGACACCGTGCTGTTCAACGATACGATCCGCTACAACATCCGCTACGGTCGGCCGAGCGCCAGCGACGCGGAAGTCGAGGAAGCCGCGCGGCTGGCCCAGATTGACGACTTCGTGCGCGCGATGCCGAACGGCTACGACACCATGGTGGGCGAGCGGGGGCTGAAGCTTTCAGGCGGCGAGAAACAGCGCGTGGCGATCGCAAGGGCGATCCTCAAGCGGCCCGAAATCCTGCTGTTCGACGAGGCGACCTCGGCGCTGGACACCCACACCGAGAAGGAGATCCAGGCGAGCTTCAGCCAGGTTTCGGCCAACCGCACGACGCTGATCATCGCGCATCGCCTCTCGACGGTGATCGACGCGGACGAGATCCTGGTCATGCAGGCGGGGCAAATCGTCGAACGCGGCCGGCACCAGGAACTATTGGCCAGGCGCGGCCACTACGCGGCGATGTGGGCGCGCCAGCAGGCCGAACGGGAGGCAACGCCGCGCGCCGCCGCGGGCGGGCAGGGCTAAGGCAGGCAACAGCAAGGCAGCAGACGGGAAGCGTATCGAATGGACACCATTTTGTCGGTGCTGACACCGATCCATCGGGAGGGCCACAAGTTCATCGCCATCTTCGCGGTGGTCACCGTGGTCCTGTTCGTGATCTGGGAGCCGCTTGGCTGGATCGGCGTGATCCTGACCGCCTGGTGCGCTTACTTCTTTCGCGATCCGACCCGCGTGACGCCGTCGCGCGACGGGCTGATCGTGAGCCCCGCCGACGGCGTGGTGCAGATGATCGAGCGTGCGGTACCGCCGCCGGAGCTGGGCATGGGCTCCGACGCCCGGCCGCGGGTGAGCGTGTTCATGAATGTCTTCAACGTGCATGTGAACCGGGCGCCGGCCAGCGGCACGATTACCGCCCAGGCCTATCGCAGCGGCAAGTTCTTCGACGCGTCGCTGGACAAGGCAAGCGAAGAGAACGAGCGTCAGGCGGTGCGCATGACCACGTCCGACGGCAAGGACATCGCCTTCGTGCAGATCGCGGGGCTGGTGGCGCGGCGGATCAAATGCGATCTGCACGACGGGCAGACAGTGCAGGCCGGTGAGCGGTTCGGCCTGATTCGGTTCGGCAGCCGGGTGGATGTCTACCTGGAACCGGACATGCAGCCCCTGGTCCTGGAAGGCCAGGTCATGATCGCCGGCGAGACGGTGCTGGCGGATACCCAGTCCGACGAGACGGCCCGACACGGGGAGGCACGCTGAATGCGACGACCACGCAGACGCCGGCTACGCAACCTGCCGATCAACAGCCTGTTGCCCAACATGCTGACGGTGCTGGCGCTGTGCGCCGGCCTGACCTCGATGCGCTTCGCCTTGCAGGAGCGGTGGGAAATGGCGGTCGCGGCGATTGTCGTCGCCGCTATCCTGGATGGGCTGGACGGGCGTCTGGCGCGGTTGCTGAAAGGCGCCAGCAAGTTCGGGGCGGAGTTGGATTCGCTGTCGGATTTCGTCTGCTTCGGCGTCGCGCCTGCCTTCGTTCTGCATCAATGGACGTTGTTCGAACTGCGCGGTGTCGGCTGGATCCTGGTGCTGGGTTTCGCGGTCTGCTGCGCGCTGCGGCTGGCCCGGTTCAACACAGCGCTCGAGGACCCGGACCGGCCGGCCTGGTCGGCCAACTATTTCACCGGCGTTGCCGCGCCGGCCGGGGCGGGGCTTGCGCTGATTCCGGTAATGCTGAGTTTTCTGGAATTGGGCGCGCTGCCGCGCTCGCCCTACCTGAACGGCGCCTGGATGGCCGCTGTCGCGTTCCTGATGGTCAGCCAGATCCCGACCTATTCGTTCAAGAAGCTCAGGGTGCGCCGGGACATGATCATGCCGATGCTGCTGCTGGTGGCGCTGGGCGCGGCGGCGTTGGCGATGTATCCGTGGATCACGTTGAGCTCAGTGGCAACGGCGTACCTGATCTCGATCCCGTTCGCCTTTTTCAGCCATGCCAAGCTGAGCCGCACGCGGCCGGACGAGGGCGACATTTCCGACACGCCACCGCCGCCGCGACCGGAAGCCGACCGGGAAGGGGACTCGCAGATCATTCACTAGCCGGTTGCCGGCCTAATTTTGATCGAAGGTTTTGCCGTCGCGCATCAATTCGAGGGCGGCTGAAAAGGCGTAGATCTCCGGTGGCGACGAAGCCGATAGGGTTCTCCGCGGCACCAGGGTGGCGACCGCTTCTACCTTGCGGCATAGCTCCGACCACCATCTTTCCGTCGTCTCGACCGCCAGCTTGCCGATCACCGCATAGCGGTTGCCGATCCATTGGAAGGACGAGAGACCGCAAGCCGAGCCAAGGGTCCAGCCATCCGGCCTGTAGGTCAACCGCACCACTCCTGTGTAGTCTTCAAAGTAAGGCACCGTCGGGTCCATGCCGGCGAAGCGTTCCCGCCATCCGGCGAAGGGATCGGGGATATTGGGATAGGTCGGGCCGACAAGCGGCAACGGCCCGGACGGTTTCGGCGTCAGCACGGGCCCCGATGGCGTCGACCGTTCCTCCCACCGGTCTTCGGCCCGGCCGTCTCGGCCGATCAGCGGGAGAGGTCCGGAGGGTACGTGCCAGAGCGCCGTTGTCTGTCCTGCCGGGAGTTCGTCCACGGTCCGCCGGGCTTTCCAGCGGTCGGGGCCATCGGTCGCCAGAAATGCGATTTCGTTGTCGGCGTTCAGGGTGTCCAGCAGCCACGCCGCGTCCTCTCGGGTGACGTACATGGGCAGGGAGCTGGGCGGATCATCGTTCCTGCCAGCGATCTGCGGTTCTTGGCGTGTGGGCAACGGCGTACCCCATACGGTGCGCTATAAGGTGGACGCGTTACATATTAGGGGGTTTGCCGCGAAGAAAAAGGCGTTCGAGCCCTTGGCCATCTTTCGACAAGCTCAGGATGAGGACTCGAGACGATGTTTTGCGTCTCCTAAGAGTTGGGTCGAAAGTGAATCCATTTTTTTAATGTGTTAGCGCCTCTCAGTCGTCATCACCGGACTTGATCCGGTGATCCAGTGTGGCGCCTAGACCAAACGCAGCCTGGATTGCCGGATCAAGTCCGGCAATGACGAAGACGAGAATGTCCTTTCCAGGCTTCTGCCTCTTTGATGCGGCAAAACCTTCGGCCGGCTTACTCCGCAGGTACGGCACTGCCTTCCGTCGGCGCCTCTTCCCGCCGCCGGTTGCGGAGCGACTTGAGCTTTTGGCTGGTGCTGTGGCCGAGCGCCAGCATGGTTGGCGTCACGATAAGAGTCAGCAGTGTCGCGAAGGCCAGGCCGAAGGCGACGGCGGTGGCGAGTTGGACCCACCACTGGGTCGACGGCGCGCCCTGGGTCACGGTCCTGGTGACGAAGTCGATGTTCACCTGGAAGACCATTGGCAACAGGCCGCAGATGGTGGTCACCGTGGTCAGCAGCACCGGCCGGAGACGTTGCGCGCCGGTGCGCACCACCGCGTCGTAGGCATCGTAGCCCTGGCGCAGCAGATAGGCGTAGGTGTCGATCAGCACGATGTTGTTGTTGACCACGATGCCGGCGAGCGCGATGACGCCGACGCCGGTCATGACGATGCCGAACGGCTGGCCGGTCACGATCAGGCCGATCATCACGCCGACGGTGGACATGATCACCGCCGAAAGGATCAGGAAAGCGCGGTAGAAACTATTGAATTGGGTGACCAGGATGATCGCCATGATGAACAGCGCGACGCCGAACGCCTTCATCAGGAAGGCCTGGGCCTTGCGCTGCTCTTCGTCCTCGCCCTTGAAGGTGATGCTGATGCCCGGGTCGAATTCCTGAGTCTCCAACCAGGCCGCAATCTCCTGGACCTTGGTGTCGATCAGCACGCCGTCGACGACATTGGCCAGAACCGCCAGTTTGAACTTGGTGTCGATCCGCTCGATCAGGCCGACCTTGGGCTTCGGCTCCCGCTGCACGAAATTGGATATCGGGACCAGCCGCCCGTCGGTGGTTGCCACCCGAAGCTGGTCGAGCTGGTTGATATTGCGCTCGTCGGTCGGGTAGCGGACGCGAATGTCGATCTCCTCCTCGGAGTCGTCCGGCCGGTACTCGTCGACCTTGATGCCGTTGGTCACCAGTTGGACCGCCGAGCCGATCATGGCGACGTCGGTCCCGAACCGACCGGCCTGGGCACGGTCGACGGTGAGGCGCCATTCGATGCCCGGGATCGGACGGCTGTCCTCGACGTCGATCAGATCGTCGACGTTGCTGTCGAGGTGGTTGCGAATGCGCTCGATCGCCGGTGGCAGCAGGTCGGGATTGCGCGCCGTCAACTGGATCTGGATATCCTTGCCGGTGGGCGGGCCGGCCTCGGGCTCCCGCGCCTCGACGTAGATACCGGCCAGGCCGGCGGTGCGTTCGCGAATGTCATCCAGCACGACGGCGGACGGGCGACGTTCCTGCCAGTCCTTGAATTCAAGCTGAATGACGCCGATCACATCCTCGGAGATATCCTGGCCGTCGTCGGTGCGGCCGGTGCGGGCGTAGACCGCTTCGAAATCGTCGAGTTCCAGGACCCGCTGCTCGACCTCGCCGACCAGAATGTCCTTCTCGTCGGAAGACATATTGCCGCGGGCATGCACGTAGATCAGCGCCTGCTCCGGCTCCACGTCGGGGAAGAATTCGATGCCGTTGCCATGGGTTGCGTAGTACCACTGCACGCCGATCAGGACGGCGAGGGCGGCCGCGACCACCTTCAGGGGATGGCGGATAACTTTGGCCAGGATTCTGACATAGGTGCCGGTCAGGCCCCTCATGGACGAGATGTCGCCGGATTCCGCCGCGGCGAGCGCTTTCATCGTCTCCGGGTTGGCGGCGCCGGCCTTCCCGAAGCGGGAGCCGAGCGTCGGCACGAAGATCAGCGCCATCAGCAGCGATCCGCTAAGCGTGACGACCAGCGTGATCGGCAGGAACTTCATGAACTCGCCGACGACGTCCGGCCAGAACACCAGCGGCATGAATGCGGCGAGCGTGGTCGCCGTAGAGGCGATGATCGGCCAGGCCATGCGTTTCGCGGCCATGCCGTAGGCCAGCTCGCGCGGCTGGCCTTCGCCCATCTTGCGGTCGGCGTATTCGGTCACCACGATCGCGCCGTCGACCAGCATGCCCACGGCCAGGATAAGGCTGAACAGGACGACGATGTTGATCGTCATGCCGAACAGGTAGAGATAAAGAATGCCGATCAGGAACGAGCCGGGTATCGCGATGCCGACCAACAGGGCGGTGCGCATGCCGAGCGCGGCGACGACGACGATCATCACCAGCAGGATCGCGCTGATGACGTTGTTCTGCAGGTCGCCGAGCATCGTCCTGATGTCCTCGGACTTGTCCTGGCTGAATGTAACCTTGACGTTCGGCGGCCAGTTCCGCCGCTCGGCTTCGACCACGGCGCGCACATCGTCGATGGTGGCGATGACGTTCTCGCCGAGGCGCTTCTTGACCTCGAGCGCGACCGCTGGCCGGCCGTTCAAACGCGCATAGGACTCCGCGTCCTTGAAGGTGCGGCGGACCGAGGTGATATCCCCCACCGTCACCACGCCGTCGCCGCTGGCCTTGATCGGCAGCTCGAGCAGGTCCTGGGCGGTTTTGAACAAACCCGGCACCTTGACCGAGAAGCGCCCGGCGCCGGTATCGAGCGCGCCCGCAGCCACAAGCTGGTTGTTCTGGGTGACGATGCGCAGCAGTTCCTCGTTGGAAATGCTGTAGCTCTCCAGCTTGGCCGGATCGACGACGACTTCCAGCACCTCTTCTCGATCGCCGGCAATGTCGACTTCCAGCACGCCGGGCAGGCCTTCCAGATCGTCGCGCAGGTCCTTGGCGATGCGGACCAGCGCGCGCTCCGGCACGTCGCCGTAAACGGTGACCACCAGCACCGGGAAAAGGCCGATGTTGACCTCGTTGACGACCGGATCGTCGGTGTCATCGGGCAGATCGACCTTTGCGATATCGACTTTCTCGCGCACGTCCGACAAGGCCTCGTCCGCATCGAAGCCGGCTTCGAATTCGAGCAGCACCGAGGCATAGCCTTCGCGGCCGACAGACCGCATCTCCTTGACGCCCTCTATCGAGCGCAGTTCCTGCTCCATCGGACGGACCAGCAGCCTGGTCGCGTCTTCGGGCGAGATGCCCTCGTGCGTCATCGACACGTACATGATCGGGATGTCGATGTCGGGATCCGACTCTTTCGGGATGTCGTTGTAGGCGACGAAACCCGCGATCAGAATCAATACCAGACTGGCGATGACGGTCCGGGACCGCCCGATCGCCGCGTCGATAATGGCGTTCATGAGGTCGGGCCCGGATTTTCCAACATGACTTCGACCGCGTCGCCGGCGCGGACGAATTCCTGGCCGACGGTAACCAGGGTGAGCCGATCCGGCAGCCCGGCAAGCCAAACGCCGTCAGGCGAGTCGCCGATGACCTTCGCCGGCCAGAACCGGACGTAACCATCGTCGTCGATACAGCGCACGCCGATCCGACCTTCCCGATCCAAAGTGAGGGATGCCGGGCTGACGAAGTGCGCCATGACGGTCTCGGTCTGGAACCGGATGTCCGCGGTGATCCCGTCGCGCAGGCGCCGGTCCTCGTTCGGGACCTCCAGCTCGACCCGGAAAGTCCGCGTCGCCGGGTCCGCCGTGGTGGCGATAAAACGGATCACACCGTCCATGGCATCGCCCGAGATCAACTCGGCATGGCCCGTGCCGCCGACCTCGAGTTTGCCGATATCGCGCTCGGAAACCTGGGCGACGACCAGGAACGGGTCCTCGTCGACGATCCGGGCGACGGGGTCGCCGACCTGCAGAAAGTCGCCGAGCTCCGCGTAACGGGTTTCAACAACGCCGTCGAACGGCGCCTTGATGCGCAGATGCGACAGCTCGTAATCCATGCGTTTCAGGCTGGCCCTGGCCGCATCGAGGTTGGCGGCCGCGGCGGCGACCGAGGTTTCGGACCGGAAACCCTTTTGCTTCAGGGATTGGGCGGCCTTGAACTCGATCTCGCGCTGTTTGACCAGGGCGACGGTTTCGGCGTGCTGGGCGAGGCGCTCTTCCGCCGCGACGCGGACCAGAACGTCGCCGGCGGACACGCGCGTGCCTTCGGCGACTTCAACCTTGGCGATCCGGCCCTCGGTCTCCGCCTTGATGTCGACGGAGCGCACGGCCTCGGTCCGGCCGCGAACCACAACCTGCAGAATGCGCGGCTCGGCGACGATCCGTCTGGCGCGAACCGCGACGAGGGACTCCTTCAGCTCTTCCGCAGCCGAGGGCTGGGCGCTTTCGGCACTGGCCGTATCGGCCCCGTCGGCAAGTAGATCCATTTGCCCCGATACGATCCAAGCGCCCGCTCCAATGGCGATAAGCAGGGCGGTAACGACGGACTTGTTCACGGTCTATACCCCTGTTTCCTGCGCGCGATTGAGACGCGCGCGGTTGGATCATCCGGCCGCCGACGCGCGCGACAACAATGCCTCGCCCTCGACGACATGACGATTATCCTCCAGGTAATCGATTGCTGCCTGGTAGACGGCCCGGCCATAGCCGGTGACGAACTGATGCGCCGGCGTTTCCTCCTGGCTGGCATGACAATCGTCCAACTCTGCCAGCCGCTCCCGATAGTGATCGATGCGGTCGTCGATCAGACGGGAAAGCTGCCGCGCCGGCAACAGGTCGGCAAACATCAGGATCGCCAGGAAATCCGAACGGATCCGGTCCCGGCCGGGTTTCTTGGACAACGCATCCATGAACGCCAAACGGCCCATCGGCGTTATCGAATAGACCTTCTTGTCCGGGCGTTTTTCCTGCGCCATCTCGCGGCAGGAAACCAAGCCTTCCTCGGTCAGCTTGGTCAGCGCCGGATAAATCGATCCGTAACTCGCCTCGTAAAAGTGGCTGAGCTCTTCCTCGAACGTTTTCTTGATTTCATAGCCCGAGGCATCGCCCATTGTGAGAAGGCCCAGGCATAGAGTACGAATATCCATAAAAAAACCTTGGTCCGATTACTAGTCTCGAGTTATATATATCATTTCGATATATATAACGTCAAGATATTATGTGATATAAATCACACAAGAAAAGAGTATTTAGAATCAAGCGTCTGCCCCACTTGCTTGAGGCAGTTTGTCAGAACGGGACACGATTTTTCGGCAAACGCGGCCGCGCGGCCCTGAGCAAATCTTATAATATCGCCGGCGCCGGCCGGCCCAGGGCCGGGTTTAGAGGCCGTCCGCCTCGTGCACGCCGTTGATCACGAAACCGCGGGTCTCGGGATAACGGGACCGGATCTTGGTCAGCGCCGTCGCGACGTCCGGCGCGGAAATCTCGATCAGATGGATATCGGCCCAGTCATCCGTGAAATCACGGTGACTCTGACCGTTCTGGACCAAATCCCGGACCTCCTGGTTGAACACCGCAACTTCGAAATTCGCCATTGCCATCTATCTGAAATTTGCTGGAGACGGTCTCCAGGATAGGTGGCGTTGCTTAACAATCCGTTAGCCTATTCGTATTGCCGCGAACTTGGATAGGTGTAGTAGGACGGTTTGATTAGGGCTAGATCGCGCCGGATGCGGCGGTTCCCGGCGGCGGGCCGACATAGCGGGCGCGCGGCCGGATTAGCCGGCGGGTCGCATATTGCTCCAGAGCATGGCCGATCCAGCCGACGGACCGGCCCGCGGCGAAGATCGCGATGCCGGCGTCCGACGGCAGACCGAGAACCCGGCCAAGCAGGGCGAGCGCCAAATCCAGGTTCGGCGCGGCGCCGGTGAGGTCGCGGGCAACCTCAACAGCGGTCATGCCGCGTGACAGCGCGGGATGGTCCGGATAGTCGCCGGCCAGCAGATCGAGGAGGGCGCGGCCGCGCGGATCCCCGTCGGGGTAGAGAGGATGGCCGAAACCGGGCAGCCCGTCGCCGCGCCGGACGCGGGCGGCGAGGCCCGAGGCGACGTCGTCGCTATGGTCGAATTCCTTCAACATCGCCTCGACCCGCGAT
Source organism: Minwuiaceae bacterium (assembly GCA_028278525.1). Classification (GTDB taxonomy): domain Bacteria; phylum Pseudomonadota; class Alphaproteobacteria; order Minwuiales; family Minwuiaceae; genus JANQEE01. Next base: position 25,289 of record JANQEE010000026.1, read on the forward strand.
GTGAGGCCGCCGTGCCGCGGCCCGGCGAGGGCCGCCATGCCGGCCGCAACCACATGATAGAGATTGGACCCCGTGGACGCGGCGCACCGCACGGTGAAGGCCGATGCATTGAGTTCGTGGTCCGCGCACAGAACCAGGGCGGCGCGCACCAGGTCCGCGGCCTTGTCATCGACCATCCATCCCCGGCCGAGCACCTGATGGATCGGCCGGGCGGACGGCGACACGCCGACGACCGCCGCCGCGATCAGACGAACCAGGCGCGAGCCGGTTCGGCGGACCGCATGGCCCTGTTGCGCGAAAGCCTGCAGGTCCGCGCTGGCCGCTGTCGGCAGGACCGTCATGCATCGTTCGATCGGGCCGAGCGCTTCGATCGCGGGACAGAGGCTTTGGACGATGTCGGGCATGTCGCCGGAAGCGGCAAACGGGTTGTCGCCGTCGTCCTGCCAAAGCAGGGTGGCGACGGCTTCGAGGCTGGCATGCTGCGCCAGCCTGACCGCATCCCGGCCGCGGTAATAGAGGCCGCCGCCATCGATCAGGGTGATCGCCGATTCCAGCACCGGCGTGCCGAAATCGAGCGCCGCGCCGGCGATCGCTTCCGGGTCCTGGCGGCGGCTGCGCCGGTCCAGCAAGGCACGCACGTCCTCCGCCCAATAGCGGCGGCGGCGCCCTTCGCCAAGCGGCTCGGACCGGATCATGCCGCGGCTGACATAGGCGTAGAGAGTGGCGCGGCCGACGCCGAGTTCGGCGGCGGCCTCGCTGGCGGTGAGGTAGAGAGGCTCGGCCATCGCCTTATATTGATAGATTGAATCAAGATTGACAACATTGACGGTAATCCAAATCTTCCCTCTATCCGATGGAAAAGAGAAGGAGAGAGGGGATGTCAGATGGCCTTGATGGCGTGATTGCCGCCGAAACCGTGTTGAGCCATGTCGACGGCGCGGGCGGACGCCTGATCTTGCGCGGCCGGCAACTGGAAGAGATCGCGGGACGGCAAAGCCTGGAGGCGACCGCCGCGATGCTGTGGCACGGGCTGGTCGATCCGATGCCGGACGAGGCCGGCGTGCAGGCCAGCCTCGGCGCCGCGCGCGTGGAGGTCTATCGATCGGTCCCGACGCTGCTGCCGCTGGTGCGCGAGCTTACGTTGCTGGAAGGGCTGAGGTTCGGGCTGGCGGGCTTAAGCGATCGGGCGGAGCGCCCGCATCACCTGCTGGCGACCGCGGCCATTCCGGTTTTCGTGGCGGCGTTGATCCGAAGCCAAAACGGCATGGCACCGGTGGCGCCGGACCCGACGCTCGGCCATGCCGCCGATTTCCTGCGCATGATACGCGGCGTCGAGGCGACGCCGGCGGAAACGCAAGCGCTCGAAACCTATCTGGTGACGGTGTCGGATCACGGACTGAATGCGTCCACCTTCACCGCGCGTGTGATCGCATCGACACAGGCGGGTATGATCTCGGCGGTGCTCGGCGCGCTATGCGCGCTGAAAGGACCGTTGCACGGCGGCGCGCCGGGGCCGGTTCTGGATATGCTGGACGGGATCGGCGGCGCCGAGAACATCCGCCCGTGGCTGGAGACGGAACTCGGGCGCGGCGCGCGGCTGATGGGCTTCGGCCACCGGGTCTATCGGGTGCGCGACCCGCGTGCCGACGTGCTGAAAGCCGCGGTCGCGGGCTTGCGCGGCGGCGCCAATCGGATCGCCTTCGCGGAGCAGGTGGAGCGCGCGGCGCTGGCGGTCCTGCGGGAACGTCATCCGGGGCGGCGGCTCGACACCAACGTCGAGTTCTACACGGCGCTGCTGCTGGAGGCGCTGCAGCTGCCGCGCGACGCCTTTACCGCGGTGTTCGCCGCCGGCCGGGTGATCGGCTGGGCCGCCCATATCCTGGAGCAGGAAACGAACGGCCGTCTTATCCGGCCGCAATCCAAATATGTCGGTCCGTTGCCGCAGGCCGCCTAGAGATCGCTGCGGATGACCGTCGCATCCGGCCGGTCGGTCAGATCCGGCAACAGGTCGACGCCGAGGCCCGGCCGGTCCGGCGGCAGGATGTAGCCGCCTTCGATGGTCGGCAGGCCGGTGACCAGTTCGCGGTACCAGCCGGTGTAGAACGCCCGCACGGTTTCCTGGATCAGGGCGTTCGGCGCGTTGAGCGACAGGTGCGCGGAGGCGGCGAGCACGACCGGCCCGGTGCAGTCGTGCGGCGCGACCGGCAGGTGGCGGGCTTCGGCCATGGCTGCGATCTTGCGGCCTTCCGACAGGCCGCCGCACCAGGACAGGTCCGGCATGATGATGCCGGCGGCGCCGCTGTTCAGTAGGTCCTGAAACGCCCAGCGGCCGCCGAGGGTCTCGCTGGCGCAGACCGGCGCGCGGCTGGCGCGGCTGAATTCGGCGAGCGCCTCCAGGCTGTCCATGCGCACCGGATCCTCGATCCAGAACGGGTCGAACGGCTCCAGCGCCCGGGCGATCCTATTTGCGGTCGGCAGGTTCCAGAGCGAGTGCAGCTCGACCATGATGTCCATCCGGTTGCCGACCGCGTCGCGGATCCTGGCGAAGGGCTCGAGCGCCTTGTCGAGGTCCGGGCCGGAGATGTAGAGCCCGCCGGATGCTTCCGCCGCGAAGTCGAACGGCCAGATCTTCATCGCGGTGATGCCTTGCTCGAGCAGGCTTTCGGCCAACGCGCCGGCGTCGTTGAGGAACGCATCGAGGTCTTCGTAAGGACCGTCGTCCGGTTCGCCCAAACCCCAGTTGTCCGTCTTCTGTACCGGCCGGTTGCGGATGTAGCGGTAGCCGGCGCAGGTGTTGTAGATGCGAATCCGGTCGCGGCTGAGGCCGCCCAGCATTTGATAGACCGGCATGCCGGCGGCTTTGCCGAACAGGTCCCAGAGCGCGATGTCGACCGCGGAGTTGCCGCGGGTTTCGACGCCGGTGCTGCGCCAGCCGAGATAACCCGTCAGGCCCTTGGCGTGCCGGTCGATCTGCAGCGGGTCCTGACCCAACAGATAAGGCGCCGCAGATTCATGGATGTAGGCTTCCACGGCGCGGGCGCCGAAGAACGTTTCGCCGAGCCCGACGAGGCCGTCATCGGTGTGAACGCGCACCCAGAGAATGTTGGCGAATTCATTCAGGCGAATCGTTTCCAGCGATGTGACTCTCAACGGCGAATCCTCCGAATAAACGCTTCAAGAGAAAAATTATCAGCTACCTTCAACCGATCGTTTGCGTTGCGTAGGGGGCCGGATAGGGCTGAAACCCGCAGAATTCTTGGTTGTACAAAAAAGATACAGCTAACGCATTGATCAAGTCGGCGAATGCGTCCAATAATATCCGACTTGGAACATGTCCGCTGGCGCGAAGCGGGCAGGATCTGGCGCAACATGGATGCAATGAGAAAAGTAATCTGGTCGGCCCGCCGATCACTGGTGTTGATCTTCGGATTCTCTTTGATGTCGTGGGTCGCGGCCCTTTACTGGTTCGCGAACTAACAGACAACGAAGGCGCGCACTATCCAGACGATTCTGTCGGGGAGATTCGTTTTGGGGGCTCTCAGTTTTGGAACGGCGACGTAGTGCCGTGCATATGATGCCGCCTACGAACGCATCCGTGTGCCTTGCGGATCGAACAACGGTTCCGCCTCCAGCCTGGCCGGACGGCGTTCGCCGAGGATCTCCACTTCGTAACCGATATCGCCGGCGATGCGGTCCGCCGCCAGATAGGCGAGCGCGATGCTCCGGTCGACGTGATGGCCGTAGCCGCCGGATGTAACCCAGCCGATCACGTCGCCGTCCGCGAATACCGGTTCGTCGGCGAACGCATCCACATCGTTTACGTCGATCGTCAGCGTTACGAGCTTGCGCCTGGTCTGCTCCTGCGCGTCGGCGACAACGGCGTCATGGCCGATGAAGTCGTTCTTCGCGGAATCGATGAAACGGTCGAGGCCGGCTTCGCGGGGCGTGTAGTCCGGCGTGAATTCCCGGGTCCAGGCGCCGAAGCTTTTCTCCAGGCGCAGCGAATTCAGGGCCCGGCCGCCGAACAATTTCAGGCCCAAGTCGGCGCCGGCCGACCGCAGTGAATCGTACAGCGCGATCTGACGGTCCGGCGTCACCCAGATCTCGTAGCCAAGCTCGCCGGTAAACGAGATGCGGCCGACCATCGCCCGAACCAGCCCAAGGTCCATGGTGCGGAACGACATGAACGGAAACGCCTGGTTGGAAACATCGTCGTCGGTGAGCCGCGCCAGCAGGTCGCGCGACTTCGGCCCGGCGATACCGAAGCCGACGAGGTCCGTGCCCTGGGGACGGATCGCAACGCCGGCGTCCGGCAGATGGGCGCGGAACCAGCGCAGGTGATAGCTCTCCGCCGGGCCGGAACCGAAGATCATGAAATGGTCCGCGTCCCGTTTGGCGACAGTGAAGTCGCCGATGATGCGGCCTTTCGGATTGAGCATCGGCGACAAGGTCATGCGGCCGGTTCGCGGCAGGCGACCGGCGAGGATGCGGCTTAGCCAGACTTCTGCGTCGGGCCCGGTGACGTCGTATTTGGCGAAGTTGGAAATCTCCAGCATGCCGACGGCAGTGCGGACGGCTCGGCACTCTTCGGCCACGGGCGCGAAAGCGTTGGAGCGGCGGAAGGTCGGATTCTCGACCGGCTCGGTGCCGGGCGGCGCGAACCACAGCGCATGCTCCAGGCCGAAAGCGGCACCGAACACGGCACCCTCCGCTTTCAGACGGTCGTAGACTGGCGTGGTGCGAAGCGGCCGGGCGGCCGGCAGTTCTTCGTTCGGATAGGAAATCGAAAAGCGGCGGCGATAGTTCTCCTGCACTTTCGCGCGGGCATAGCCGGCGGTGGCGAAGTCGCCGAAGCGGGCCACGTCCATGGCGAAGATATCCATGCCCGGGTCGCCGTCGACGATCCAAGACGCCAACGACAGGCCGACACCGCCGCCTTGCGAGAAGCCGGCCATGACGCCACAGGCGGCGTAGTAATTCCTGAGGCCGGGCACCGGACCGACCAAAGGGTTGCCGTCCGGCGCGAAGGTGAACGGACCGTTGATGACATTCTTGATGCCGGCGTCCGCCAGAGCCGGAAAATGCTGAAAGGCGATTTCCAGGCTGGGGGCGATGCGGTCGAGATCCTGGGCCAGCAACTCGTGGCCGAAATCCATCGGCGTCGAGTGCAGCGACCAGGGGACGCAGGCCTGCTCGTAGGTACCGAGCAGAAAGCCCTGGCCTTCCTGGCGGGTATAGGCCTCGCCCTTGAAGTCGATGCAATGGGGCAACTCGTTTTCAAGCGTCGCGATCTCCGGCATGTCGTCGGTGATCAGATATTGGTGCTCCATGGCCAGGACGGGCAGTTCGAGACCGACCATGCGGCCGACTTCGCGGGCCCAAAGGCCGCCGGCATTGACCACGATCTCGGCCTCGATGGTGCCTTTTTCCGTCACCACCCGCCAGTGGCCTTCGGCGGTCGGCTTCAGTTCTACGACCGGCGTATGACGGTAGATTTCGGCGCCGCCGATCCGCGCCGCCTTGGCGTAGGCATTGGTGACGCCGGCGGGGTCGACATGGCCTTCGAACGGATCGTAGAGCGCGCCGACGAAATGGCTGGTGTCGACCAGCGGGTGCATCCGGCCGGCTTCCTCCAGCGAGATGAACTCGCTCTCGAGGCCGAGATAGCGGCCCTTGGCGTGGGCGGTCTTCAGAAAGTCGAGCCGTTCCGGCGTGTCGGCCAGCATGATACCGCCGGTCAGGTGGGTGCCGCAGGCCTGGCCGGATATCTCCTCGATCTCTTTGTAGAGACGGATCGTGTAGTCCTGCAGCTTGGCGACGTTGGGGTCGCTGTTCAGGGTATGCATGCCGCCGGCTGCATGCCAGGTCGAGCCGGAGGTGAGCTCGTCACGCTCGATCAGCACGACGTCTTTCCAGCCCAGCTTGGTCAGGTGGTAGAGAACGCTGCACCCGACAACGCCGCCGCCGATGACGGCTACCCTGGCATGCGATTTCATTTCAGCCTCCGACGCGACCTTCTACGTCTCAAGATTTCAGTCGCCAGCCTAGCCCACCGCGGGCGGCGGGCGATGGCCGAAATGCGTCACCGGGCTGTGCAAATAGGCCGCCGGACCGCGTTTCCGTGCGGCGCGAATCCTGATAGCATGAGCCTGCATCAAGGACCGGTCGTTGGGGTCTGGGAGACCGACCGGTGAATAATAACGAGATAAGCGCCGTCCAAGCGAAGGCGGGGCAGGGGAGTTTGGCAGTTGAGGCGGGAGAGCCACGAATCCGTTCCAGTATCAAATCCACCGGGGCCGGCAACCGAGAGAACCGACCCTCGTAACAAACCGGACCGCAGGGCAGCAGGCAATATCTACGCGGCGCTAGACCTCGGCACCAATAACTGCCGGCTGCTCATCGCCGAGCCGGCGCAATCCAACTTCCGCGTTATCGACGCTTTTTCCCGAATCGTCAGACTGGGCGAAGGGGTAAGCCGACATGGCTGCCTGAGCGAAGCGGCGATGGAGCGCACGATCTCCGCCGTTCGCATTTGCGCGTCCAAGATGAGGAACCGCGGCGTCACACGGGCCCGCTGCGTGGCCACCGGCGCCTGCCGCGTCGCCGGCAATACCGCGGACTTCACGGCCCGCGTGGCGCGCGATACCGGCGTGACGCTGGAAACCATTTCCGGCGAGGAAGAGGCACGGCTGGCGGTTGCCGCGGCGTCTCAACTGTTCGACTACGATCACCGATATGCGCTGATCTTCGATATCGGCGGCGCCACGACCGAATTGATCTGGCTGCGCCTTTCGTCCGGCCGGCGGGTTACGGTTATCGACACCACGTCGCTGCCGTGCGGCGTCGCCGTCCTGGCCGAACGGCACGGACGGTCGAAGACCGCGTGCCATCCGTTCGACAATATGGTAGGCGACGCGGAGCACCTGCTGAACAAGTTCGAGGTGCGCAACGGTATCGGAGCGACCGTGGGAAAAGCAAAGGTTCAACTGCTGGGGACGTCGGGCACCACGACGACGCTGGCCGGCATCCATCTGGGCCTGAAACGGTACGAGCGGTCGAAGGTCGATGGCATGCGCCTCAGACGAAGCGATCTGGCGGCGGTTATTCGGTCGGTTCGCGACATGAGCGCGGACGCGCTGGCGGAGAACGGCTGCGTAGGCAAACAACGAGCGGACTGGGTGCTGCCCGGGGCGGCAATTCTGCAGGCGATTTCCAACCGCTGGCCGTGCCGCGACCTGACGGTCGCCGACCGCGGCATTCGCGACGGCATTCTGCGCGATATGATCGGCGCCGACGGCGGCGCACAGCCGGCGCAGGCCTGACCGGGTGGGATGGCTGCCTCCGGAAAAAAGGGCGGAGCGGGGGGATCCGGCGGGCGACACCTGAAGACCAGGGTCAAGACGGCCCGGCGGCGAACCACGTCGTCATCCCGCTGGCTGCAGCGGCAATTGAACGACCCTTACGTGCATGCGGCCAAACGGGAAGGTTATCGTTCCCGCGCCGCCTTCAAGCTGATCGAACTGGACGACCGCTTTCATCTGCTGGCGCGGGGCAAGCGGGTCGTCGACCTGGGCGCGGCGCCGGGCGGCTGGAGCCAGGTGGTGGCCGAACGGACCGGCGCCGCCAAGCGGGCGGACGACGACGCGGATGGCCGGGCGTTGGCCGTCGACCTGATCGATATGGAGCCGATACCGGGCGTTCGCTTTCTGAAACTCGATTTCACGGAAGAGGGCGCCGACGACGCGGTGATGGCCGCGCTGGGCGGCCCGGTCGATCTGGTGCTTTCGGACATGGCCGCACCGGCGACCGGACACCGCCCTACCGACCACCTGCGTATCGTCTATCTCTGCGAACTGGCGCTGGACCTGGCGGAGCGGGTTCTCAAGCCCGGCGGCGCGTTCGTCGCCAAGGTTTTGATGGGAGGCACGGAGGCGGATTTGCTGAAACGCATGAAACGGCATTTCCGCTCGGTCAAACATGCCAAACCGGACGCCAGCCGCAAGGATTCGGCGGAAAGCTATGTCGTCGCGACCGGATTTCGCGGTCCCGATATGCAGGAACCGTCTGAAAAGTAACCCTCAAGCCCTTGATTTCGAATGGCTGCCGCCAACAATAGAGGCGGTATGCAAGCGTGGTTGGAGTTTACATGAGCACCGTGGCATCGAGTTCGACCGGCGAAGACCGGATGGCGGCCGACCTGTCGGCGACCGATTACATAGACAGCGACGATCCGGCCATCGTCGCGTTCGCCAAGGCCGCCGTCGGCGATGCGACCGATCCCGTCGAGAAGGCGATCCGGCTCTACTATAAGATCCGCGACGACATTCGCTACGACCCCTACGGCGTGGAAATGACGCCGGCGGGTTTCACGGCGAGCGGCTGCCTTAAACGAGGGTCGGGCTTCTGCGTCACCAAGGCGGGACTGCTGGCCGCGGCGGCGCGCGCCGTCGGCATTCCGGCGCGCCTCGGCTTCGCCGACGTGAAGAACCATATCGCCACCGAGCGGCTGATCGCCCTGATGGGCACGGACGTGTTCTTCTATCACGGCTACACGGAGCTCTACCTGAACGGCAAATGGGTCAAGGCAACCCCGGCGTTCAACATCGAGCTCTGCGAGAAGTTCAAGGTGCTGCCGCTGGAATTCGACGGAACCGCCGATTCGATCTTCCATCCGTTCGATGCCGAAGGCCGCCGGCACATGGAATATCTTGCCGATCACGGCAGCTATTCCGACATGCCGTTCGAGGAAATTCGCGACTGCTTCGAGCGCGAGTATCCGTCCATGTGGAAGCCGGATGGCAAGGGCAAGGGCGGCGATTTCGCGGCCGAGGCAGCGGCGGAGAATTAGAGCATAGTGTTTTGGGCCAAGCCGGCCCGCTCCCCCGTCCCAACCACCCCGAGGGTACCCTGTATGGGTGGTTGGGACGGGGGAGCGGGCGGCC
>JANQEE010000006.1 GCA_028278525.1 Minwuiaceae bacterium
AAGGGAGTTTTCGTCGTGTCGATCTCAACGCCCTCGTGAATGTCGACGCGACCATTGGCGAGCAAGGAAAGATCACAGGCTCGGCGAAGATTGGTGACAGCAAGGCCACAGTCGTCGGCGAATGCCACAAGGAAGACGAACTCACCAAGCGAAATGCCGTTGACAAGGATTTATCATGGCCTGTTTCGCAGGGACCGCTGATGGGCGGATGTGCGGCGGCTGAACAGTTGGCGCGGGATCAGCTCCTTCAGGCGCTCGCAAAGCTGGCGGCCGCGCTGATAGGCGCGGTCTTCGTGCACCACCAGCGAGAGCGCATCGACCGGCTCCGAATTCACCATGATCGACATCTTGACCAGCTTGCCCTCACGGTAGCCGGTGATCTCGTAGTCGAAGCTTGCATAGCCGCGGGTGACCGATTTGAGCCGGTCGTAGAAATCGAACACGACCTCGTTGAGGGGCAGTTCGTAGCCGACCATGGCGCGGCTGCCAACATAGGTGAGGTCGGTCTGGATGCCGCGCTTGTCTTCGCAGAGCTTCAGCACGGCGCCGAGATGTTCGTCCGGCACCAGGATGGTGGCCTGGATCCACGGCTCCTCTATCGAGTTGATGTAGACCGGGTCCGGCATGTCGGCGGGATTGTGCAGTTCCTTGACCGAGCCGTCGTTCATGTTGAGGCGATAGATGACGCTGGGCGCAGTGGTCACCAGATCGAGATTGAACTCGCGCTCCAGCCGTTCGCGCACGATTTCCAGATGCAATAGGCCGAGGAAGCCGCAGCGGAAGCCGAAACCGAGCGCGGCGGAGGTCTCCGGCTCGAAATGGAAGCTGGCGTCGTTCAGGCGCAGCTTGGCGAGGCTCTCGCGCAGTTCCGGATAGTCGGAGGAATCGACCGGGAACAGGCCGCAAAAGACGACCGGAATGCTCGGTTTGAAGCCGGGCAGGGGCTCTTCGGCCGGTTTGCGTTCGTCGGTGATGGTGTCGCCAACCGAGGTGTCGGCCACTTCCTTGATCGCGGCGGTGAAGAAGCCGAGCTCGCCCGGCCCCAATTCGCCGACATCGGTCATCTTCGGCGAGAAGATGCCGACCCGTTCGACCAGGTGGCTGGTACCTGCGGCCATCATGCGGATGCGCATGCCCTTCTTCAGGATGCCGTCGCGCAGGCGGACCAGCACCACGACGCCGAGATAGGGGTCGTACCAGCTATCGACCAGCAGCGCTTTCAGCGTCGCGTCGCGGTCGCCGTTCGGCGCGGGCAGGCGGGTGACCAGGGCTTCCAGCACGTCGTCGATGCCGAGCCCGGTCTTGGCCGAAATCTCCAAACTGTCGGAGGCGTCGAGGCCGATCACCTCCTCGATCTGCGTCTTGATCCGGTCCGGCTCCGCGGCGGGCAGGTCGATCTTGTTCAGGACCGGAACGATTTCGTGGTCGTTGTCGATCGCCTGGTAGACGTTGGCGAGCGTCTGCGCTTCGACCCCCTGGCTGGCGTCGACCACCAGCAGAGAGCCTTCGCAGGCCGCGAGCGAGCGGTTGACCTCGTAGGAGAAGTCGACGTGGCCGGGTGTGTCGATCAGGTTCAGTTGGTAGGTCTCGCCGTCCTGCGCCTTATAAGTCAGGCGCACGGTCTGAGCCTTGATGGTGATGCCGCGCTCGCGCTCGATATCCATGGAATCGAGCACCTGCTCCTGCATCTCGCGCGACTGCAGCGCACCGCAGCGCTCGATCAGCCGGTCGGCCAGGGTCGATTTGCCATGGTCGATATGGGCGATGATCGCGAAATTGCGGATATGCGCGAGATCGGTCATCCGGTGAGCTTCAGCTATCCGCCTTGGGTTTCCGCGGCAAGCCGTCGCCGCTCGGGATCTTAACGATCCCGTTGGCGCGCAATATGGTCTCTCCGGCGGCGCTTTCCAACAGGCAACTGGCAAAGGCGAAATTGCGCGTCACACGGTGCACGTCCGTGCTGCCCTGGATCCAGTCGCCTGCCTTGGCCGCCGAAATGAAATCCACGGTCATGTTTACCGTCGGAATGAACTTCCGCAGTTCCGCATGGGCGCGGACGCCGACGCCGATCTGCATGTCGGCGATCGTCATCAGCATGCCGCCGTGGCAGATGCCGGCAGGGTTGGTGTGGCGTTCCTCGACCAGCAGGCCGAGCATGGCTGCGCGGCCCTCCTGCTTCAGGTAAAGCGGGCCGACCATGTCGACGAAACCCGTTCCGAACGGGGCCGGCGCAAAACCCGCGGGTATGCCGGGACTACCGACGCTACTGCGACTACTACTATCTGCCATACTAGTTTCTCAACTCTCCTCCGGTGGCCTTGGCGACCTGGGCGACGACCTTTTGGCCGATCGCGTCGATCTCCGCATCGGTCAGGGTTTTCTCGCGCGGCTCCAGCCGGACGGAAATCGCAATCGACTTCTTGCCGGCGCCGATTCGGTCGCCTTCATAGACGTCGAAGACTTCGACACCGGCGATCAGCGTCTTATCGGCGCCGCGGGCGGCGCGGATCAGTTGTTCCGCCGACGTGTCGGCGTCGACGACGAAGGCGAAGTCACGTTCCACGGCCTGCAGATCGGATATGTCCAGCGGTGGCCGGGTGGTTGTCGCACGGCCCTTCGGCGACGGAATGTTGGCCAGGAACAGCTCGAAGGCGACCAGCGGCCCTTTTACGTCCATCGCGTCGAGCACGGCCGGATGCACGTCGCCGAACCAGGCGAGCACGTTCTTCGGTCCCAGTTGCAGGGCGCCGGACCGGCCGGGGTGATACCAGTCTGCGGCGCCGGGTTGGACCTGCAGGCTTTTGACCGGCGCGCCGCAGGCGCCGAGCGTTGCCAGTGCGTCCGCCTTGGCGTCGAACGCATCGACCGCACGTCCGCCGGCCGCCCAGTGACGTCCCGCCGTATCGCCGCGGCGGATACCGGCGGCAACGATCGCCTGGCCGGACGGGCTGTCGTCGGCATATTGCGGCCCGACCTCGAACAGGGCGACGTTGGCGAAGCCGCGGTCCATGTTGCGGCCGGCGGCGGCGATCAGGTTGGGCAGGATCGACGGCCGCATGGTGTCCAGGTCGCTGCTGATCGGGTTCGCCAGCATCAGTTGTTCGGCGCCGCCGCCGAACAGCCGCGCCTGCGCGCGCGGCAGAAACGACCAGGTGACCGCTTCCATCATGCCGCGCCCAGCCAAGGCGCGGCGGGCCGTCCGCACGCGCTTTTGCATCGGGGTCAGGGTCGGGCGGGCCACCGCTTCCGCGCGCGGCAGCGTCGCTGTCGGCAGTTTGTCGAAACCGTAGATACGGCTGATATCCTCGATCAGGTCCGCCTCGCCGTCGACGTCGGTGCGCCAGGGCGGCACGGCAACGCGGTAGTCGCCGCCGTTGGCCTTCGCCTCGAAGCCGAGGTCGCCCAGAATGCGTACCATCTCCGGCTCCGGCACGTCGATGCCGGTCAATTGGGCGACGCGGTGCGGCCGCAGCGTAACGGTCCGCTGCCAGTCCGGTTCCTTACCGGAAACGACCATATTGCTGGGCGTGCCGCCGCAGAGATCCATGATCAGGCGGGTCGCCGCCTCCATGCCGGCGACGACGAACGACGGGTCCACACCGCGCTCGAAGCGATAGCGCGCATCGGACAGGATGTTGAGCCGTCGCCCGCTGGCCGCGGTGCGTACGGGATCGAACAACGCGGCCTCGACGAACACGTTGACCGTCTCTTCGGTACAGCCCGTCGTCTCACCGCCCATGATGCCGCCTAGGCTGACCGGGCCGCTATCGTCGCTGATGGCGCAGATCTCGGGATCGAGCGGGTATTCCTTGCCGTCCAGGGCCAGCAGGCTCTCGCCCTTGTTGCCGGGATGGAGCCGGAGGTTGCCCTTGAGCTTGTCGGCGTCGAAGACGTGCAGCGGCCGGTTGAGGTCGTAGGTGACGTAGTTGGTGATGTCGACCAGGGTCGAGATCGGCCGGAGGCCGATCGCCAGCAGCTTGTCCTGCAGCCATTTCGGGCTCGGCCCGTTCTTGACGCCGCGGATCAGCCGGCCGGTGAACATCGGGCAGTCGCCGGTACGGTCGGCCGGGAAATCCAGGTCGACGCCAATCGGGCTGTCGAATTCGCCCGGCACCGGCTTTACGTCCAGTGGTTTCAGCGTGCCGAGCCCGGCAGCGGCCAGGTCGCGAGCGATGCCGTGCACGCCGAGGCAGTCCTGCCGGTTCGGCGTGATTGCCACGTCGATCACCGGGTCGTCGAGGCCGAGCAGCGCCGCGAACGGTTCGCCGACCTCGGCGTCCGCCGGCAGGTCGATGATGCCGTCATGCTCGTCGGACAGGCCCATCTCCCGTTCCGAGCAGAGCATGCCGTTGCTGTCGATGCCGCGGATCTTGGTCGGCTTCAAATGTAGGCCGGTGCCGGGAATGGTCGTGCCGGACGGCGCGAACACGCCCTTCATGCCGGTCCGCGCGTTTGGCGCGCCGCAGACGACCTGAACCCGCTCGGTCCCGGTATCGACGATGCAGACCCTGAGCTTGTCGGCGTTCGGGTGCTGTTCGGCGCTAACCACGTGCGCGACCGTGAACGGCGCCAGATCGGCGGCGCGGTCGATCACCTCTTCGACCTCCAGCCCGACGTCGGTCAGTTTGTCGACGACGGCCTTGAGGCCGGCATCGGTTTCCAGGTGCTCTTTCAGCCAGGACAGGGTGAACTTCATCGGCTCAACCCCCCGCCCAAAGTCGGCACGTACAGCGGCACGAACCCGTAATGGTGCAGCCAGCGCAGGTCGCTCTCGAAGAAGGCGCGGAGATCGGGAATGCCGTATTTCAGCATGGCGATGCGGTCGATCCCCATGCCCCAGGCGAAGCCCTGCCATTCGTCCGGGTCCAGCCCGACTGCCTTGAGCACCTTCGGATGCACCATGCCGCAGCCGAGGATCTCCAGCCAGTCTTCGCCCTCGCCGATGCGGATCTGGCCCTTGTCGAAGGCGCAGCCGATATCGACCTCCGCCGACGGTTCGGTGAAGGGGAAGTGGCTCGGGCGGAAGCGCATGCGGACTTCGTCGAGTTCGAAGAAGGCGCGGGCGAAGGCCTCCAGCGTGCCTTTGAGGTGGCCCATATGGGTGGTCTTGTCGATCACCAGGCCTTCGACCTGATGGAACATCGGCGTATGGGTCTGGTCGGAGTCCGACCGGAAGGTGCGGCCCGGGATGACGATGCGGTGCGGCGGCTTCTTGCTCTCCATGGTGCGGATCTGCACCGGAGAGGTATGGGTGCGCAGCACCATGCGCGAGCCGTCCTCCTTTTCGTTCAGATAGAACGTGTCCATCATCTGCCGCGCCGGATGCTCCTCCGGAATATTCAGCGCGGTGAAGTTGTGGAAGTCGTCCTCGATGTCCGGCCCTTCGGCGATGGCGAAGCCCATGTCGGCGAAGATCTCCGCGATCTCGTCCATCACCTGACTGATGGGGTGGATGCGGCCTTCCGGCTCCGGCCGGACCGGCAGGCTGACGTCGACGCGTTCCTCCGCCAGGCGGGCTTCCAGTTCGGCGCGGCGGAGTTCGGCGCGGCGGGCCTCGATCGCCTCGCTCAAGGTGTCTTTAAGCTGATTGAGAGCGGGCGCGACCTGCTTGCGCTGGTCCGGGTCCATCTGGCCCAGTCCGCGCATCATCCCGCTCAGGCGGCCTTTCTTGCCCAGGGCGGCAACACGGGCCGCCTCCAGCCCGTCCAGGTCGACGGCGGCACTAACGCTCGCCATCAGTTCGCGTTCGATTTCAGCTATGTCCTGCATGACTTCCAACTAACAGCAAAAGGGGGCTCGGTCACCCGGCCCCCTTGGGTTCGTTGGCTACTGCGCCGGTTCGGAGGGCCGGGGCGTCAGGCCTGGGCGAGCGCGTCCTGCGCCTTATCGACCAGGGCCTTGAAGGCCTCAGGCTCCCGGACGGCGAGGTCGGCAAGCACCTTGCGATCGATCTCGATGCCCGAAAGCTTGAGACCGTTCATAAATCGCGCATAGGTCAGGCCGTGCTCGCGGCTGCCGGCGTTGATCCGCTGAATCCAGAGCGAGCGGAAATTGCGCTTGCGGACCTTCCGGTCGCGATAGGCGTATTGCAGGCTGCGTTCGACGGCCTGGACGGCGGTACGGAACGTATTCTTCCGCCGGCCGCGGTAGCCCTTGGCCTGCTTGATAACCTTCTTGTGACGGGCGTGGGTGGTAACGCCCCGCTTGACGCGTGCCATGGCTTCCCTCCTTACCCGTTCGGCATGAAATGCTTCCTGACGATCTTGGCGTCAGGATCGCTGAGCGTGGTGGTGCCACGCAGATTGCGGATCTGCTTGTTGGTCCGCTTGATCATGCCGTGCCGTTTACCGGCCATCTGGCGGCGGACCTTGCCGCTGGCCGTGAGGCGGAAACGCTTCTTGGCGCCGCTCTTGGTCTTCATCTTGGGCATTTTTGCTTCCTCTTGCGCAAAGTTACTTCGTAGCGAAGCTTCGGGGCGGCCGCGGCATGCCCTTTTCTGGGCCGGACCACCCGGACGGCGCTGTATAGCGGCCGGATGGCGCAAAAGCAAGGGTGGTGGGTATTTTGCGAGCCAGCCGCATTGTAATGGCGAACCGCTATGGCTCGGTCCGATTTTCGCCCACCGAGACCCGATAACCATCCGGATCGAGCAGGAAAGTCCCGTTTTCGCGGTCCGCAGGGCGGCACAGCGTGAATCCGGCTCTTTCCGCGTGTTCGACGAGGCCGTCAGGGTCCCGTGCGGCGATGGCCATATGATCGAAGCCCAGTGGATCTGCGGCGCCGGTGTGGTAGGCGAAACCAGGATCTTTTTCGGTTCCCCAGCGATGCTGGAGCTCAAGGGTGACGTAGTGGCGGTTCCAGAGCCAGTCGCGATTGTCGAGGGCCTCCAGATCCGGGTCCGGCGGCGTTTCGTCCGTGAAAGCCAGAAAATAGAGGGTGAAGCGGTAGTCCGGCACCGGCATGCGGGCCAGCAGCCGCATACCGAGCAGATCCCGGTAGAACGCCAGCGATGGTGCGGGGTCTTTAACCCGCAGCGTGATCTGGGACCATATGGGCGTAGACCCAAGCGGCTGCTCCGCCAAGGCCGGGCCGGCAAAGGCGGGCGGATGGCCGGAGCGCTCGATCAGCTCGATGCAATAGCCGTCAGGGTCCTCGAGATGGCAGAGCTTCGCGATATCCCGGAATTGGTGCGGCGGGTCGCCGACCTTGACGCCGCCTTTCTGCAGGCCGGTGTAGGCGCGTCCGATGTCCTGAACCGTCAGGCCGATTTTCCAGTATCCCATGGGCCTTTCGCCGTCCCGGCCCTGGGGCACAATACGCTCGGCTGATGCGGGCCGGTGGCATAGCTCCAGGACCGGCGCGCCGCGCGGTCCGGCTGGGAAACCGAGGCGATGGAGCCCTATGCCATCCTGGCCGGATGCGGCGACCGTGCCGAGCAGGGCCATACCCAAACGCTCGCGGTAGAAGTCGGCGGCGGTTGCAGGATCCACGGTCCATAGCCTCAAAGCGGCGATCCGCCCGGCCGTCATTCCGTAAGATCCTTGACAGGATCGGAGAATGCGCTAATATATGAACAAGTATTCATATGATCAGAAATACCGGACCGTCTATCTGTTCCGTTAGGAGCTTCGCAACCGTTAGACCGGCATTTGTGTCACATCCGACCGGTTTATTACAGCGAACCGGCCGGTGCAGCCGAAGTCAGCCGCGGCGATAGGGGCTAATTATGGGCGTAAGCTGCCATCACTGCGACGACCAGACGCCGGCAACCGGCGCATATCGGCGTATTCTCTATATCGTCATCGCGATCAACGCGATCATGTTCGTGGTGGAGCTTTCCGCCGGTCTGATGGCGAATTCGGTCGCCCTGCAGGCCGATGCGCTGGATTTCCTGGGCGATACCGCGACCTACGCGATCACGCTGATGGTGCTGGGCCTCAACACGACCTGGCGGGCCGGGGCCGCCCTGTTGAAGGGCGCGACGATGGGGCTGTTCGGCATCTGGGTGATCGGCCAGACGATCCATCACGCCATCGATCCGGGATTGCCGGGGGCGGCCGTCATGGGATCGATCGGCACGATGGCGCTTATCGCCAACATGGTCAGCGCCCTGCTGCTGTTCCGCCACCGCGACGGCGACGCCAACCGGCGGTCGGTCTGGCTCTGCAGCCGCAATGACGCGATCGGCAACATCGCCGTGGTGATCGCGGCGAGCGGCGTGTTCGCCACCGGCACCGCTTGGCCCGACCTGGCGGTCGGCCTTGGCATGGCGGCGCTGGCGCTTACCGGTAGCTGGCAGATCTTAAGGCAGGCGATGGGGGAGTTGCGGGCGGCACGCACGATTCCCGCCGGCGCCGACTAGAGCATCATCCGATCAAGCGGATCGCAGAGGCGATGCCGTTTGATCGGATGATGCTCTAGTCGGCGCCCAACGGTGCGTCATTGCACCGCCCACCTTGACTCCGGATATCGATTACAAAATCGGCGCCGTCATCTCGGCGCGATGACCATGGTCATCTGACGGCCTTCCATCTTCGGCCACTGCTCGACCTTGACCAACTCTTCCAACTGGCCGCGAACGCGATCGAGAACCTGCAGGCCAAGCTCCTGGTGCGCCATTTCGCGCCCGCGAAAGCGCATGGTGACCTTCACCTTGTCGCCCTCGTCCAGGAACCGCACCATCGACCGCATTTTGACGTCGTAGTCATGCTGGTCGATATTCGGCCGCATCTTGATTTCTTTGATGTCGATGGTCTTCTGCTTCTTACGGGCTTCGTTCGCCTTTTTCTGGGCTTCGTATTTGAACTTGCCGTAGTCGAGCAGCTTGCAAACCGGAGGATCCGCGTTTGGGGATACCTCGACCAGGTCGAGCCCCACTTCATCGGCCAGTGCCAATGCTTCGGCGGTTGATACGACTCCTCGGTTTTCTCCTTCATGATCGACCAGACGAACGTTCGGTACGTCGATCTGGGCGTTGGCCCGCGGACCCTCTCGAGTCGGCTGCGGGTTAAACGGCGGTCTTGCTATTTAGGCGCTCCTTTCAATTCAGATGACAAATCGCCGGTGCGAAGAACGTTACGCGGCGCGGCAAATACGCAATGCCGACCTTAGTACGAAAATCTCGTCGACCGTACCGACGTTTTCATTACCAAACTATTACGACCCGGGCATCCGAGCTTCTTGTTTTAGTCTATCCAGCGCCTCATCCAGCGCAAGAACTTCTTGATCCTTCGAGCCCAGGCGGCGCATGGAGACGGTGCCTTCTTCGGCCTCGCGGCGGCCGACCACCAAAATCACCGGCACCTTGGCCAAACTATGCTCGCGGACCTTGTAGTTGATCTTCTCGTTGCGAAGGTCGGTTTCGACCCGGAGCCCGGCCGCCGTGGCCTGCTCCCGGACCTTGGCCGCGAAATCGTCGCCGTCCGACGTGATGGTGCAAACCACCGCCTGGGTCGGCGCCAGCCAGAGCGGGAACCGGCCGGCGTAATGCTCGATCAGGATGCCGGCAAACCGCTCGAACGAGCCGAGAATGGCACGGTGCAGCATGACCGGCCGATGCTTTTCCCCGTCCTCCCCTATATAGGTAGCGCCGAGCCGCTCCGGTAGCACGAAATCGACCTGCCAGGTGCCGCATTGCCAGTCGCGGCCGATGGCGTCGCGCAACACGAACTCCAGTTTCGGCCCGTAGAAGGCGCCTTCGCCGGGATTCATCACGACTTCCAGGCCGGCCTGCTCGACCGCTTCCTTCAAGGCGGTTTCCGCCTGGTCCCAGGTCTCGTCCGAGCCGGCGCGGACTTCCGGCCTGTCGGCGAACTTGATCATCACCTCCTCGAAGCCGAAGTCGCGATAGATGCTGAGCAGCAGGTCGCAGAAAATGCGGGTTTCCGAGGTGATCTGATCCTCGGTGCAGAAAATGTGCGCGTCGTCCTGGACGAAGTTGCGAACGCGCATCAGGCCGTGCAGCGCGCCCGACGGCTCGTAGCGGTGGCAGGAGCCGAACTCGGCCAGTTTCAGCGGCAAGTCGCGGTAGCTTTTCAGGCCCTGGCGGAAGATCTGCACATGGCAGGGGCAGTTCATCGGCTTCAGCGCGAAGGTCCGCTCCTCCGATTCCGAGATGTACATATGCTCTCGGAACTTCTCCCAGTGGCCGGAATCCTCCCAGAGCTTGCGGTCGACCAGTTGCGGGGTCTTGATCTCCTGGTAGCCGGCGGCATCGAGCCGCATCCGCATATAGCTTTCCAGCAGTCGGTAGAAAGTCCAGCCCTTGGGGTGCCAGAAGGCCATGCCCGCTGCTTCCTCCTGGAAGTGGAACAGGCTCATTTCGCGGCCGAGGCGGCGATGGTCGCGGCGTTCCGCTTCCTCGATCCGGTGCAGGTAGGCCTTCAGCTCCTTCTCGGTGCGCCAGCAGGTTCCATAGATCCGCTGTAGCTGTTCGTTGCGGGCGTCGCCGCGCCAATAGGCGCCGGCCAGTTTAGTCAGCTTGAAGGCGTGGCCAAGCCGGCCGGTCGACGGCAGATGCGGGCCGCGGCAGAGATCATACCAGTCGCCCTGGCGATATATCGTAATCGGCTCGTCGCCTGGGATACTCTCGATGATCTCCGCCTTATAGTGCTCGCCAATGAACCTGAACATGTCGACCGCTTCATCCCGATCGTAAACCTCCCGCTTGATTGGTAGATCCAGATTGACAATTTCATGCATTCGATCCTGGATCTTGGCGAGGTCATCCGGCGTAAATGGCTCGCTGCGGGCAAAATCGTAATAGAAGCCGTCGTCGATGGCCGGCCCGATGGTCACCTGGGTTCCCGGAAACAGCTCCTGCACCGCCTGGGCCATGACATGGGCGCAATCGTGGCGCAGCAATTCCAGCACGGTGTCGTCGTCGCTTTTCAGCGTCACGATTTCCACCGCGGCGTCGCTATCGATGGCTCTGTTCAGGTCGCGCAGTTCGCCGTCGACCTTGACCGCCAGGGCAGCGCGCGCCAGTCCCGGGCCGATATCGGTCGCGATATCCAGGCCGGTGGCCGGACCGTCGAACTGCCGCTTGCTGCCGTCGGGCAACGCAATCGATACCGGTTTGGCGACCGCCGCTTGCTCACTCATGTCCTTCTCCGAATAGCGGGCGCGACTTTAGGGGCGTGCTGTGCAAAGTCAAGATTGGCGGCGCTTTTCGCGGCTTGGGCGCCGCTTAGCCCGTTGCCGCCAAACTCAACTTGGCGTGAGCGCAATTATCGCCAAAATAGGACGCTATGAGTATCGGTACCGCCGCCCCGCAACCGCGTCCCGCCACAGTGACGCCCTACGTTCACCATGGCGCGGTGGGCGAAGTATTCCTGATCTTCCTCAGGAACCTGGCGCTCAACATTCTGACATTCGGCTTCTACCGCTTCTGGGCGCGGACCCGGCTGCGCCACTATTTCTGGAGCCAGAGCGAGATGTTCGGCGACCGGTTCGAGTATGACGGCCGCGGACTGGAGCTGTTTCTGGGCTTTCTGTTCATCGCCTTCATCGTCCTGCTGCCGATCGGCGCGACATACAACGTGATCGCAACGTTCGCCTCGACCGACGAGGTCACCCAGATCTGGCTCAGCGTTGTCGGTTACATCGGGTTTTTTCTGCTGATCGGCATTGCGACATATCGGGCGCGCGGATACCGGCTGAGTCGCACCCGATGGCGCGGCATCCGGCTGTTTCAGGTCGGAAACGAGTTTGTCTACGGCCCCATGTTCCTGCTGTTGTTCACGTTGCAGCTGGTCACGCTCGGTTGGGCGACGCCGTTCGCCAATACCTGGTTGGAGCGATACCGGATCAAACACACCTACCTGGGCAGCGAGCGGTTTTCCTTCGATGGCCGGGCGCGCGACCTGTACGGCCGTTTCGCCGTGGGGTGGCTGCTGGCGCTGTTCACCTTCGGGCTCGGCTATTTCTTCTACAAGGCCAGGGAGATCGCCTATTTCGCGGAGCGGACCCATGTCGTCGGCATCTCGTTCCGGTTCCAGGTTTCCGCCCTGCGGCTCTGCGGCTTCTGGCTGCTGAACATGCTGATTCTGATCGTAACGCTCAGCCTCGGTTATCCGTTCGTCCAGCTACGGACCGCGCGTTTCGTTTCGGAGCATCTGTCGATTGTTGGCGAGCCTGGCTTCTCGGCCATCCAGCAGGTGCCCGCTGACCTACCGGTCTTGGGCGAAGGGTTGGCGGACGCGTTTGACATGGACGGGATGTAGGCGATGCGGTCTGCAACGGTGCGCTATCTGGACGGTAAGTCCGCGGCGGCCAGGGCGGTCACGGCGGAATTGGAGCTCAGCCGGCTGGCGGTCTATGACGATGGCGACGGCGTGTTGTCGCGCTGGCCCCTGGACTCGCTGCATAGCGTGGACCGATGGACGGTTGCCCGCGGACCGCTTCGCCTGGGCGTCCGGGGCGAGCCAGGGGTGCGCCTGATTGTCGAGGACCACGCCTTTCGGCAAACCCTCCTGTCGGCGGCGCCGAACGCCGGCCGGCCGCCGAAGCGTCCGCTGCCGCCCGCGTTGAAACGCCTGTCGATCATGGGCGCGGCGATGGCCGCGGCTTTCACAGCTTTGTTCGTCGCGGCGCCCTGGTACGCCGGGCCCGTAACCGAACTGATTCCGCTGTCCTGGGAAAGGCAGTTCGGCGAGCAGGTCTCAGACCTGATTAATACGAATGCCGGCTGGGGCGTGTGCGAGAGCGAAGCTGGAAACGCGGCGCTCGACCGATTATCGAACCGGCTGGCGGCGAGCGCCGGCCTGAGTTACGTGCCTACGGTCACGGTCGTCTCGTTACCGCAGAACAATGCCTTTGTCGTACCGGGCGGATACATCACCCTATTGAGCGGCCTGATCGAGCAATCGACGTCGCCCGACGAGGTTGTCGGCGTCGTGGCGCACGAATTCGGCCATGCCATAGAGCGGCATTCGTTGAAACGCCTCGTGCGGGCCAACGCCCGGTCCGTCCTGCTGGGCGCCATGCTGGGCGGCAGTACCTTGATCGCCAGACAGATCGCCGAGGCCGGCGCTTCGCTGTGGGAATTGCAGTACAGCCGGGAGGCGGAAGAAGAGGCCGATCGCATCGCCGTGGATATTCTACGCCGGGCCGGCATCACGACGGCGGGGCTGAAACGCTGGTTCGGGCGGCTGGCCGAAGAGGAAGGCGCGGAAACGGGGACGGACGATCAATCAACGCCGGCGACCAACTATTTCAGCACCCACCCGTCCACGCTCGCCCGTTTCCAGGACGTGCCGGTCTATGCCGGCGATCAGGGGCTGGACGATAGCGAATGGCAGGCGATTAGGACGATCTGCGACTAGCCTACCTGCTGTTCAACAGTTCCCCGTAGATCTCCAGGGTGCGATGGCACATCTGCCGCTTCGAGAAGGCGCCTTCGACATGCTGGCGCGCATCGGCGGCCACTGCGCTGCGGGCCGCCTGGTCCATATTCAGTGCGGTGGTCAGGGCGGCGGCCAGGGCGTCTGCGTCGCCGGGCGGCACCAGCCATCCCGTTCGGCCTTCCAGGATGGTTTCCCGGGCGCTGCCGTGGTCGGACGCGATGACCGGCCGGCCCATGGCCTGCGCCTCTATCGGGACGCGGGAAAACCCGGCCGGGACGGTCGTCGGGCAGACCACGACATCCGCCAGCATGTAGGCGGCAGCCATATCGGAACAGCGGTCGCGTAAGCGAACCACCCGCTCCAGCCCGCGCTCGCTGACCTGTTTTTCGAGCTGCTCGCGGAATTGCCCGCGGTCCGCGTCGGCGCCGGCCATCAGCGCGACCATGTCGTTGCGGTTCAGTTTGGCCAGGGCATCCATCAGTACCGATTGGCCGTTCTGCGGGGCGAAATCCGCCGGTAGAAGAACGACCGAGAGGCCATCGGGCAGCCGCCATTCGTTCGCCAGTTGAATCTGCCGTTCGGCGCTGACCGCCGTGGCATCGAAGATGCTGAAGTCGATGCCGCGATGCACGGTCTGCAGCCGCGCGTCGTCCAGTCCGTAAGTGGTGCGCAGGTGGTCTGCGATGTAATCGGACACCGCGATGACCCGGTCCGCCCTGGTCATGCGGCGGTTGTACAGCTTCTTGATCGGGTTGCCGGTCGGGTAGGTGGTATGCACCGTGGTGACGAAAGGCACGCCGGTGCGGCGCGCCACGACTTCCAGGCTCAATGTCAGCGCCCGGCTTCTGGCATGCACGATGTCGACGCCGCGGGCGCGGATCAGGCCTTCCAATTGGCCGCGCTGGCGCATGATGCGGAAGGGATTGCGGCTGTCGATCGGCAAGGTGATGTGCTCGGCGCCGCCGCGCTCCAATTCGTGGACCATGCGGCCGCCGGACGATGCGACAAGGGATTCCCAGCCCGATTGCGCCGCCGCGACCGCCACGTCGACCGCGGCTCGTTCCGCGCCGCCCGCTTCGAGCGCGGGAAGCACCTGCAACAGCACGGGACGCTCGCGTTCCGCCGCGTCCTGCGCGGTGTTAAGGTCTGCCGTTTCCTGCATCCTGGATGACGTGCCGCAATGAACGAAACCGTTGAACCCAGTTTCCTGATTCGCCCCGACGGGACGGCTATCGCGTATCACGCCAAAGCGGGAAAGTCACCCGGTGTAATATTCTGCGGCGGTTTCATGTCCGACATGACGGGCACGAAAGCGACGGCGCTGGAACGGCATTGCGCCGACACGGGACGGGCTTTCGTGCGCTTCGATTACCAGGGGCACGGGCAGTCGTCCGGTGCATTTACCGACGGTACGGTCGGCCGCTGGACGGAGGATGCGCTGGCGGTCCTGGACGAGGTTGCGAGCGGGCCGCAGATCGTCGTCGGCTCTTCGATGGGCGGCTGGATCATGCTGTTGATGGCCCTGGCGCGGCCGGAAAGGGTGGCTGGGCTGGTCGGGATCGCAGCGGCGCCCGACTTCGTGGTGCGGATGTGGGAGGAGTTTCCAGACGACGTCAAACGGCAGCTCGAGACCGAGGGTGTCTATGCGCGACCGTCGCAATATTCGGACGATCCGTATCAGATCACGATGCGCCTGATCGAGGACGGCCGCGACCATTGCCTGTTGGATAAAAAGCCGATCGCGATCGATTGTCCGGTGCGGCTGCTGCACGGCATGCAGGACCCGGACGTGCCGTGGCGGCATTCGCTGACCGTGGCGGAGGCGCTGGCCTCCGACGACGTCGTGGTGACGTTGGTCAAGAACGGCGATCACCGGCTGTCGGAACCGGAAGATATCGCCCGACTGATCGAAACCGTCGATACGCTTGCCGGTTAAGCCGAGCCGATCAGGGCGCGAAGGCCTTCGCGATAGGTGGGATAGGCCAGATCGACGCCGAGTTCTTGTTTGATCCGGTCGTTGCGCACCCGCTTGTTGTCGGCATAGAAGCTGCGGCCCATGTCCGTCATCTCTGCCTCCTCGAACGGAATCTCCGGCGGCGGCTCGATGCCGAGCAGGTCGCAGGCATAGGCGACAACGTCCTGCGGCGGCGCGGCCTCGTCGTCGCAGACATTGTAAGCCCGGCCTGGATCTGGTTTTTCGATTGAGGCTTCGAGTACGGTTGCGATGTCGTCGACATGTGTTCGAGAAAAGACTTGGCCCTGCTTTACCACGCGGCGGGCGCGGCCGGCGCGCACCTGCTCGACCTGGTTACGGCCGGGCCCGTAAATGCCGGCGAGCCGGAACAGGTGAACCGGCAGAGCGTGATCGCGCCACAGTTCGAGCCAGCGGTCTTCGGCAGCCACGCGGCGGCGGCCGCGTTCGCCGGTCGGCGTGAGGTCGCTGTCCTCGTCCACCCAGCCGCCGTTCCGCGTGCCGTAGACGCCGGTTGTCGACAGATAGCCGATCCACGGCGCGCGGTCGCCGGCCAGGGCGGCGATGTCCGTGCGGTGCTGATTCAGCACCGGGTCTCCCGCCGCGTCGGGCGGTACGGAACTGAGAATACAGGTTGCGCCGTCGAGCGCGGCCGACGCATCGTCGAGCGGTCGGTCGCGATCGAAAAGATGCGCCGCGACACCGTCGCCCCGCAGTTTGTCGCGTTTTTCTTCCGTCCGGCAGGTCGCGGCGATGGACCAGCCCCTACCGCGCAGGCGAGAGGCCAGCACCCGCGCGGTAAACCCGAACCCGAAACAGAACAGGCGCTTGGATTGCGTCACGGTGTTGACGACAGAATGACCGTGGCGCTGAGCTTGGCTTTGGCGGACACCGCGACCGCGTCGCCGGGCGCCATGGCGGATTTCGTCTCGGCCCGCATGGTCTGGCGAGGGCGCTGATCGAACATTGCATTGGCCTCCAATCCGGTGCCGACGAAATCTATCCGGTGCACACGAAACGGCCGGCCCGGATAGATCTGTTTCAAGTTGTTGAGTTCCTCGCTTACCTGCCGGTAGATCTCGGCCCGCAGCTTGGCGATGGTGGCCTGCCGTTCGGCCAGCGTCGGGGTGAAGTCGATATAGCGGATGGCGGCCTGCAGGCCGGGCGCGCTGGCGTCCCGGGCCTTGTCGTAAAGTCCGCCGAGCTGGCCTTGCGACAGGCGCCCTTCAGCCACAACCTGCCAACGCTCCAGACCCGCCTGGTCGCGGCTCTGCTGGAAATTGGTGATCCGCCATGTGGCGCCGGCGGCGATCTTGTCCAGCATTTCCAGCACACGAGCCCGCACGGTGTCCGAATCCGCGCCGTCGAAAGCGGCGTCGACGGCAACATGGACGGTGGCGCTTTCGGTCTTCACCCAATCTTCCACTTCCAACGTCAGGACGACGTCATCCTGGATCGGCCTAGCCTCGTCCGCATGCGCCATCCCGGCCAGAGGCGAGACAAGCAGCAACGTTCCCAACAGCAAACCCGCGATCTTCATGACAACACTCCATTGAACTGATTTAACGCCGGATCTAGGTAGCGAAAGCGGCAAAACTATGGCTTGCGGGGCAGCAGCAGGGCGCCCAAGTTTAGCTGCAGATGATACGGAACCAATTATACAGGACGATAACGGGATTGGTCGCGCTGGTTGCGGTTCTGATCGCGGCTATGCCGGTCCACGCCCAGCAGTACGTCCGATATGACGATTGCCTCGCGCTCAGCGAGACCAAGCCGGAGGAAGCATTCGAGACGGCGCTGGCCTGGCGCGACGCCGGCGGAGGCGTTCCGGCCAGGCATTGCGCCGCGGTTGCGCTGATCTCGCTCGAACAGTACGAGCAGGCGGGCCTTCGCCTGGAGGCCTTGGCCGACGACATGGTTGCCGAACGTATCGACCTTCGAACCGAGGTTCTGTCCCAGGCCGGCAATGCGTGGCTGCTGGCCGGCAACAACGCGCGCGCTGTCGCGACTTTCACGGCGGCCCTGGATCTCGCGCCGGAAGACGCGGATTTGCTGATCGATCGGGGCCGGGCGCTGGCGGCGGCTGAGAATTACGGCGAGGCCTTCTCCGACCTGGACCGGGCCCTGGCGTTCGATCCGACCCGCGCCGATGCGCTGGTCTATCGCGCGGCCGCGCGGCGGCAACTCGACGACACGGACCGGGCGATGGAGGATATCGAGCTTGCCCTGGCGCTGGAGCCGCTGGCGGTCGACGCCCTTGTCGAGCGCGGCATCCTGCTCAGGCTTGGCGGCGATGACGCCGGCGCGCGCGCCGATTGGCTGAGAGTGCTGGAATTGTCACCGGATACGCCGGCGGGGGAAACCGCGCGCCGTAACCTGGAACTTATGGACGTTAAGACCGAGTAGCCAAGGCCCATTCGTCCCGTACCGTGGGATCGGTTTCGCCGGCTTGATGCCGGTTTTTCAACTCGGCGAATTGCGCTGGCTGCATCAGGCGCGACAGAGCCCAAATCGCCATCGCGCGGACCAGCGGCGACGGGTCGTCCAGAAGCGGTAGGGCCGTCGGCGCCGCTTCCGGGCGGCCACTGTTGCCGAGCGCAATCAAAACATTGCGCACGAAGCGATCGCGGCCGGTACGTTTAACAGGGCTGCCGGCAAACAGGGTACGGAATGCCGCATCGTCGAGTCGGGCAAGGTCTTCCAGCAGCGGCGCCATGAGCGACGCACGCGGGTGCAGCGCCTGCTCTCGGGCGGTCGCCGCATATTTGTTCCAGGGACAGACGGCCAGACAATCGTCGCAGCCGTAAATTCGGTTGCCGATGGCGGCGCGGAACTCTCTCGGAATGTGGCCTTTGTGCTCGATCGTAAGGTAGGAGATGCAGCGCCTTGCATCGAGCTGATAGGGCGTCGGGAACGCATCCGTCGGGCAAACATCCAGGCAACGGCGGCAGGTGCCGCAATGGTCGGCCTCCGGTTCGTCGGGTGGAAGATCCAGGGTTGTGAAGATG
Source organism: Minwuiaceae bacterium (assembly GCA_028278525.1). GTDB lineage: Bacteria > Pseudomonadota > Alphaproteobacteria > Minwuiales > Minwuiaceae > JANQEE01. Next base: position 18,327 of record JANQEE010000006.1, read on the forward strand.
GCCCCGAGGAACAGCCACGACCCATGGTTTCGGCTGACCAGATTGGTGTGTTTTCCCTGCCAACCGAGCCCTGCCGCTTGCGCCAGCGGTTTCTCCATCACCGGCGCCGTGTCGACGAAGACTTTCAGTTGGCAGTCGTGCGTATCGCCGAGCCAGCGGCCGATGCGCTTCAGTCGCTTCTTGACCACGTCGTGGTAATCGCGGCCGCGCGCATAAACCGACACGTTGCCGATATCGCGCCGTTTCAGCATGCGCATCGGGTCTTCGGCCGGGCCGTAGTTGAGGCCGAGCATGACGATGCTGCGCGCCTCCGGCCAAAGCGCGTTGGGGTGGCTGCGGCGTTCGGCCTTGTCGGCGAGCCAGTCCATATCGCCATGGCGGCCGAGCTCGATGAAGCTTTCGAATTGCTTTCCGGCGTGGGCGATGGCGTCGGGCGCAGTTACGCCGACCGTGTCGAACCCGACATCATGGGCGAACGCGATAATCTGCTGCTTGGTCGTTTTCGAGGTCGGCTCAGAAATCGAGGTCGGCATAATGCTTGGGCGGCGGCCGGCCCGGGATGTGGTCGGCCAGCAGCGGGCGGAATGCCGGCCTGGATTTGACGCGGGCGTACCAGTCCTTGGCCTCCGGATGTTCGTCCCACGGCACGTCGCCCAGATAGTCGACGCAGGAGAGGTGCGCCGCGGCGGTAATGTCGGCCATGCTGAAATGGTCGCCGGCCAGCCAGGTCCGGCGTTCCGACAGATAGCCGATATATTGTAGGTGGTAGTGAATGTTGTGCTTGCCGGCGCGGATTACCGACGAGTCCGGTTCGCCTTCGCCGCGGATTTTCCGCATCACCTTTTCGTCGACCAGATTGACGGTGACCTCGGAGCCGAACTTGAGGTCGAACCAGCTCACCAACCGCCTGGTTTCGCCCCGGGCGGCGGGATCCGGCCCGATCAGCGGCCGGTCCGTATAGGCTTCGTCGAGGAACTCGCAGATCGGCGACGAATCGATCAGCACCGTGCCTTCGGGTTCGACCAGTACCGGCACCTGGCCGGCGGGATTGATGGCCAGGAAATCGGGCCGGCGTTCCCACACCCGTTCGATCCTAAGCTCGCAATCCAAACCTTTCTCGGTCAGCGCCAAGCGGACTTTCCGAGAATAAGGCGATAGCCAAAGATGATAGAGCGTCCGCATAACAAGACGTTATAGACGAACGTCGTCCGGTTATAAACGATGTTACGCGCTTGCCCGGTTCCCGATATCGAGCGTTCAAGCGCGTTCGCGCTGCCCTTCGTCGGTCAACGGATGCTCGATCCGGTCGACCATTTCCTTCGGACAAACCTGCCAGAACCGTCCGATTTCCAAGTCCCAGTCGGTCAGCAATTGTTCGGCGAAGGCGGAGGCCGTTTCGGCGGCATGTTCGGCGACCAGCGCCTTCAATTCGCCTTCCCAATAGCCGGACGCCAAGCGCTGGTAGACCACGTTGTCGTTGTTGACGTGGCTCTCGAACGTCTTGTCCGCGTCGTAGATGAACGCCATCCCGCCCGTCATGCCGGCGGCAAAGTTGTCGCCGACCGGCCCGAGGATGACCGCGATACCGCCGGTCATGTATTCGCAGCCGTTGGCGCCGCAGCCTTCGACGACCGTCAGTGCGCCGGAATTGCGTACCGCGAACCGCTCGCCCGCCTGACCGGCGGCGAACATCTTGCCGCTGGTGGCGCCGTAGAGAACGGTGTTACCGATCACGGTGTTCTTGTTCGACGTCAGCGGGCTGGCCGGAGTCGGCCGCACCACGACCATGCCGCCGGACAATCCCTTGCCGACATAGTCGTTGGCGTCGCCGAATACCTCCAGCTTCAGGCCCTGGATGGCGAACGCGCCGAGCGATTGACCGGCCGAGCCGCGCAGCCGCACGGTGATATGTCCCGGATCCAGCCCGCGCATGCCGAAGCGACGCACCAGTTTCGACGACAGCTTGGTGCCGATCGCCCTGTGGGTGTTCCGGATGTTGTACTGAAGCTGCATTTTGACGCCTTCGGTGAATACCGACTCGGCGTCGTCGATCATCTGTTTGTCCAGGGTTTCCGGAACCTCGTTACGGCCTTCGATCGCGCAGTAGCGCGGGAGATCACCGTGGTCCGCCTGGGTCAACAGCGGATTGAGGTCCAGGTCGTCCAGGTGCGACGAACCGCGGCTGACCTGCGCCAGCAGGTCGGTGCGGCCGATGATCTCGTTCAGGCTGCGGTAGCCGAGCGTGGCGAGGATCTCGCGCACTTCCTCGGCGATGAAGCTGATCAGGTTGACCACCTTTTCCGGCGTGCCTTCGAACTTGGCGCGCAGGTCTTCGCGCTGAGTGCAGATGCCGACCGGGCAGGTGTTGGAATGGCACTGGCGAACCAGGATGCAGCCCATGGCGACCAGCGCCGCGGTGCCGATGCCGAACTCTTCGCCGCCCATCATCGCGGCGATCACAACGTCGCGTCCGGTGCGGATGCCGCCGTCGACCCTGAGCTTCACCCGATGACGCAGGCGGTTCAGGGTCAGCAACTGGTTGGTTTCGGTCAGGCCCATTTCCCAGGGGACGCCGGCATATTTGATCGAAGTCTGCGGACTGGCGCCGGTGCCGCCGACATGGCCGGAAATCAGGATCACGTCCGCCTTTGCCTTGGCGACGCCGGCGGCGATGGTGCCGATGCCGCTTTCCGCGACCAGCTTGACGCAAACCTGGGCGTCCGGGTTGATCTGCTTCAGGTCGTAGATCAACTGCGCCAGGTCTTCGATCGAATAAATGTCGTGGTGCGGCGGCGGCGATATCAGGGTGACCCCCGGCGTCGCGTGCCGGAGCCGGCCGATCTCTTCCGTCACCTTGAAGCCGGGAAGCTGGCCGCCTTCGCCGGGCTTCGCGCCCTGGGCGATCTTGATTTCCAACTCGCGGCAGTTGTTGAGGTACTCGGCGGTGACGCCGAACCGGCCGGAAGCGATCTGCTTGATCGGCGAGTTCGGGTTGTCGCCGTTCGGCCGCGGGCGGAACCGTTCCGGCCCTTCGCCGCCTTCGCCGGAATCCGACTTGGCGCCGATCCGGTTCATCGCCACCGTCAGGGTTTCGTGCGCCTCCGGCCCCAAGGCGCCAAGCGACATGCCCGGCGTCACGAACCGCTTACGGATTTCGGTGATGGATTCCACCTCGTCCAGCGACACGGCCGGCCGGTCGGGCCGGAAATCGATCAGATCGCGCAGATTGATCGGCGGCAACTGGCCCATGCCGTTGCTGTAGGTCTTGTAGGTCGAATAGGACTCGCGTTCGACGGCCGTTTGCAAAGTGTGGATGAGCGAGCCTTCGAAGGCATGCACCTCGCCGCCCTTGCGCAGCTTGTACAGGCCGCCGATCGGCAGCGCGATCACATCCGCTTCGTAGGCCCGCTGATGCAGGTTCAGGATTTTGTGCTGAATCCCGGCGAGGCCGATGCCGGAAATCCGGGACAGCATGCCGGGGAAGAATTCGGCGACCAGCGAGCGGGACAGGCCGACGGCTTCGAAGTTGTAGCCGCCACGATAGGAACTGATGACCGAGATGCCCATCTTGGACATCACCTTCAGCAGCCCCTGGTCTACGGATTCCTTGTATCGGTCGATACAGGTCGCCAAGTCCAGATCGCCGAACAATCCACGGCGATGCCGGTCGACCAGACCTTCCTGCGCCAAATAAGCATTGACGGTTGTGGCGCCGACGCCGATCAGGACGGCGAAGTAATGCACATCCATGCATTCCGCGGATCGGACATTGAGCGACGTAAAGGTGCGCAGCCCCTGCCGCACCAGATGGGTGTGAACGCCGCCGGCGGCCAGGATCATCGGCATCGGCGCGCGGTCTGGCCTCATTGCCTCGTCGGTCAGGATGACGTGGGCGCAGCCTTCGCGGACTGCGTCCTCCGCTTCGCGCTGAACGCGGTGCAATTCGTTGCGGAGCGAATCCTCGCCGCCGTCAGTGGCGAAGGTGCAGTCGATCGTCGCGGCGGAATCGCCCAGGTGCTTTTGCAGCGCCAGGAATTCGCCGGTGGTCAAGACCGGGCTTTCCAACAACAAAAGGCTGGTCTGGCTCGGATCCTCGTCCAGCACGTTCTTCAGGTTGCCGAGCCGGGTCTTGAGGCTCATGACGCGCCGTTCGCGCAGTGAATCGATCGGCGGATTGGTGACTTGGCTGAACTGCTGCCGGAAGAAATGCTGCAGGCCGCGATAGTGGTCCGACAGGACCGCCAACGGCGTGTCGTCGCCCATGGACCCGACCGGTTCCTTGGCGTCCTCGACCATCGGATGCAGGATGACCTCCAGGTCCTCCATGGTCACACCGGTCGCCAACTGGCGCTGTCGGAGCTCGTCCCGTTCGAACAGGGTAGGTTCCCGCGGCGTCGGCACGACGTCCGACAGCCGGACCATGTTCTTGACCCAGGCCTCGTAGTCCTGCTCCGCGGCCAGTTTGTCCTTGATTTCGCGGTCGTGGTAAATCCGCCCTTCCTTCAGGTCGACGGCCAGTATCTGGCCGGGCCCCAGACGGCCTTTTTCCATCACGGTCACTTCGTCGACCGGGACCATGCCGGTCTCCGACCCCGCGATCACAAGGCCGTCGCCGGTCAACGTATAGCGCAGCGGCCTGAGACCGTTGCGGTCCATGCCGGCGATGACCCAGCGCCCGTCGTAGGCGGCCACCGCCGCCGGCCCGTCCCACGGCTCCATCACGGAGTTGCAATAGCTGTAAAGCGCGCGATGGCTTTCCGGCATCGTGGTCTTGTTCGACCAGGATTCCGGAATCAGCAGGGTTTTGACCATCGGCGCGGACCGCCCGGCCCGGACCAGTACTTCGAACACGGCATCCAGCGCCGCGGAGTCGGACGAACCCGCCTGGACGACGGGCTTCACGTCGTCACTGTGGTCGCCGAACGCGGTCGACACCATGCGGATCTCGTGGCTCTTCATCCAGTTGACGTTGCCGCGCTGGGTATTGATTTCGCCGTTATGGGCCAGCATGCGGAACGGTTGCGCCAGACGCCAGGTCGGGAATGTGTTGGTCGAGTAGCGCTGGTGATAGATGGCGAAGTTCGAAATGAAGCGTTCATCCAGCAGGTCGGGATAGAACTCTGACAACTGCTCGGCCAGGAACATGCCCTTGTAAATCACCGAGCGGCAGGACAGCGAGCAGATGTAGAAGTCGGTGATCTGTTCGGCCAGCGCCCGCCGTTCGATGCGCCGCCGGATGACGAACAGGTCCCGCTCGAAATGATCGTCGTCGGCGCCGTGCCGATTTTCGATCATGATCTGCTCGATCTCCGGCCGGGTCGCGTTGGCCTTCTCGCCGACGATGCTGACGTCGACGGGAACCTGACGCCAACCGTAGATGTAGTAGCCGAAATTCAGGATCTCGCTTTCCACGATGGTCCGGCAGGTTTCCTGGGCGGCGAAGTCGGTTTTCGGCAGGAAAACCATACCGACCGCGATACGCCCCTCTGACGGCACGTGGCCGGTATGGGCGACATGTTCCTTGAAGAAGTCCTGCGGGATCTGGACATGGATGCCGGCGCCGTCGCCGGTCTTGCCGTCGGCATCGACCGCGCCGCGATGCCAAACGGCTTTCAGCGCCTTGATGCCCGCTTCGACGACGGAGCGCCGGGGCGAGCCGTCCTGGGACGCGACGAAACCGACGCCGCAGGCGTCGTGCTCGCTTGCCGGGTCGTACATGCCGTGCTCGGCCAGCCGTTCCGCGTTGGCCCGCCATTCGTCGATGAATTTCGATTGTTCCGTCATTGCAAATCCTTCGCTCAAGACGCGATCGCGAGCGTCTGGTCCTGTTCGGACTGCGCCTCGAGATACTTACCGATTGCCGCGGCCGCATCGCGTCCGTCGCGAATGGCCCAGACCACCAGGCTGGCACCGCGAACGATGTCGCCGGCGGCGAAAACGCCGTCCAGGTTGGTCATCATCGACTTGAAGTCGATCTTCACGGTGCCCCAGCGGCTGACTTCCAATGCCGGCTCGTCGAACAGGGTAGGCAGATCTTCCGGATCGAAGCCGAGCGCCTTGATCACCAGATCCGCCGGCATGGTGTAGTCGGAGCCGTCGACCGGCCGCGGCGTCTGCCGGCCGGTCGCGTCGGGCGCACCAAGCCGCATCCGGTGGGCGCGCACGCCATCGACGACATCGTCGCCGAGAAACGCCTTGGGCGAAGACAGCCAGACGAACTCGACGCCCTCTTCCTCGGCGTGATGAACCTCGCGCATCGATCCGGGCATGTTGGCGCGATCCCGGCGGTACAGGCATTTGACCGATTTGGCGCCCTGGCGAACGGCGGTGCGCACGCAGTCCATCGCCGTATCGCCGCCGCCGACCACGACCACATGCTTGCCGTCGGCGTTCAGCGTACCGTCCTCGAACAGCGGCACGGAATCGCCGAGCCCCTTGCGGTTGGATGCCGTGAGGTAATCCATCGCCTGGAACACGTTTTCCAGGCCGACACCCGGCGCCGTGATGTCGCGTGCCTTGTAGACGCCGGTCGCGATCAACACCGCATCGTGCTTCTCGCGCAGATCGGCGAGGGATGCGTCTTTGCCGACCTCGAAGTTCAGGTGGTAGTCAACCTTGGCATCGGCCAGCAGCTTGGTGCGGCGTTCGACCACTTCCTTCTCAAGTTTGAAATTCGGGATGCCATAGATCATCAGGCCGCCCATGCGGTCGTAGCGGTCGTAGACCGAGACCTGGTGGCCGACGCGGCGCAGTTCCTCCGCCGCGGCAAGCCCGCCCGGGCCGCCGCCGATGATACCGACCGACTGCGGCCGTTCGATCCTCGGCTGGACTGGTTTGACCCAACCCTGTTCCCAGGCCGTGTCGGTGATGTATTTCTCGACCGAGCCGATGGTGACCGACTCGAAGCCTTTCTCGATCACGCAATTGCCTTCGCAAAGGCGGTCCTGCGGGCAGATCCGGCCGCAGATTTCGGGGAAGTTGTTGGTCGCCTGGCTGACTTCGTAGGCTTCCTCCAGCCGTCCTTCGGCGGTCAGCTTGAGCCAATCGGGGATGTTGTTGTGCACCGGGCAATGGATCTGGCAGAACGGAATGCCGCATTGCGAACAGCGCGCCGACTGTTCGGCCGCGCGTTCGGTCTGGAACTCCTCATAGATTTCGCCCCAGTCCTTGTTGCGCAGCGCCGCATCGCGCTTGTCCGGCATGTGCTGCGGCACATCGACGAACTTCAGCATTTTTTCCGTCATGGCTTCTCCCCACGGGCCGGCACTCTGCGGTGCCGATACACCCGACCTAAACTGTTCACGCCGATCCGCGATACGCCGCATTGGGGCTGATCGTTGCGTCACCTCGCATTCACGGCCGCATTACGTTTGCGGCTCGGACCGATCTGTCGCGTGGCTGGATTGATGTTCCGGCCCGCTCGCGTCGTCAGCGAGGCGTACCCCTCTAGAATGAGACGAGTATAGGTAAAACGGTTCAGGATTTCCAGCGAAATTCGTTAAATAGGACAGAAAGACTGTCTTATAATCGGATTTGTGTGGAGCTGGTGAGTGTCAAATGGAGCTCGCGTTTCGTTTTTGTGAAAAATAGTACCGTATTGAGACTATATGCGGAAATTGGCCCGATTGCTCTCGTAGCTGTTATACCGGTCCGTACCGATTCGATATTAAGTCCTCTTAAGCCCCGTAGTTTGCCGTTCTGCACGCGATGACACTTCTGCAAATTGTCGTTCTCGCGGTGGTGCAAGGCATCACCGAATTCCTGCCGATCAGTTCGTCGGGGCATTTGATCCTGGTGCCCGAGTTGACCGACTGGCCGGATCAGGGGACCTTGATCGACGTGGCCGTGCATGTCGGCACCCTGCTGGCGGTGATGCTGTATTTCTGGCGCGACATAGGCCTTCTGTTGCAGGGGGCGGCCAGTTTGGCGCGCGGCCGGCTCGATCGTGGGGGGCGATTGCTGCTCCTGCTGGCGGTTGGCACGGTGCCGGTCGTTCTGATCGGGTTTTGGCTTCATTCCCAGGATCTCATCGCCGGAATGCGCAGCGCGGAAGTCATCGGCTGGACGATGCTGCTGTTCGGCCTGGTGCTTTATTGGGCCGATCGTGTCGGCAATGCATCGCAGCGGATGGAGACCCTGAATTTGGGCCAGGTGGTCGTCGTCGGCCTCGCCCAGGCCCTGGCCTTAATACCCGGGACGAGCCGGTCCGGCATCTGCATCACCGCCGCGCGGTTCCTCGGCTTCGAACGGGGCGACGCGGCCCGGCTTGCCATGCTGCTGGCAATCCCGACTATCTTGGCCGCCGGACTGCTGGGCGGTGTGGAGCTTTGGAAAACCGACAGTCTTTCGTTGGGGCAGGATGCGCTGACGGCGGCCGGCCTGGCTTTCGTGACTGCCCTGATCGCGATCTGGGCAATGATGCGATGGCTGCAGCGCGCCACCTACACACCGTTCGTGATCTACCGGATCGTGCTTGGCGTCGGCCTGCTGGCCTGGGTCTACGGCTGGGCCTGACCGCGGCGGCTCAACCGAACCGCGGCGTGACCTTGGCGCCGCCGCGCCGGTAACGAAACATGTAGGTCGGCAGGATGCCATGCACCGGCGTTGCTGCGATATCGAGATCGCCCAAGCCGGCGGCGCCTTCGCCGACGACGTTGTCCCGCTCCAGCAACTTGACCTGATCGATCGTCAGAGGCGGGACCGGCAGCAACTGAAGGAACGCCGCCTGCAGCTTCGCGACCGGGAACGGCAGGGGCAACAGCAGCCTCTTGCGGCCGGTTTCCTGCAGCACGATTTCCATAAGCTCCTTGAAGCTGTAAACCCGCGGCCCGCCCAATTCATAGATCTTGCCTGCGGTGTCCGGGCGATCCAGAACGGCAACGACGGCATCGGCGACATCGCCGACATAGACCGGTTGGAACCGAGTCTCGCCGCCGCCGATCAGCGGCAGGGCGGGCAGTATCCGGGCCATCGCGCCGAACCGGTTGAAGAAGTCGTCCTCCGGCCCGAAGACGACCGACGGCCGGACGATCGTCGTGCCCGGAAATGCCGCACTCGCCAGCCTTTCGCCCGCTGCCTTGCTGCGGGCATATTCCGCCGGCGATTCGGGATCGGCGCCAATCGCCGACATTTGAACCAATCGCTTCGCACCGGCTTCGGCGGCGGCCTTGGCGACGATTTCAGCGCCGCGCGCATGGATCGCATCGAAACTCTGCGCGCCGCGCTGATACAGGATGCCGACCAGATTGACGACGAAGTCGGCACCCTCCACCGCGCGGGTAACGGATGGCGGATGCCGCAGGCTTGCCTGGACCGGCGTGATCTGGCCGACGTTGCCCATCGGCTTCAGGTAAAGCGCGGCTTCCGTGTCGCGAACCGCGACGTTTACCCGGGCCCCCCGTTCGGCGAGGCGGCGCACCAGATGCCGGCCGAGAAAACCCGATCCGCCGAATACGGTGACCAGGGAATCGCGCATCACACTTCTCCCAATTGCGTTCGGCATGGACGATGCCGAACAGTGTAGCAAAAACCCGCTGAAGCGCCGGCACTATATCGAAACAGCTTCGGCAGCCAAACCGATTTGCACCGGGCAGCCGCCATATGCCTCGGTTGACAGGGTCGCCGGTCGGGGGTACCTCGTGATCCGCCGATAATCCGGCCGGTATTGAACCGGGCGCATTCATTGCGGGAGCTTCGTCCTGACCAACCATCTTCATAAAGGCGACTTGCCGGACGGGCTGGATCTTGGCGATTGCGTCGCCATCGATTCCGAGACGATGGGGTTGCAGCCGCATCGCGACCGCCTTTGCCTGGTGCAGATGTCGTCCGGCGATGGCGACGCCCACATCGTGCAGTTCGCCAAGGGCCAATACGATGCGCCCAACCTGAAGGCGATGCTGGCCGACCCCGCGGTGACGAAGCTGTTTCATTTCGGGCGGTTCGACATTGCCGTGCTAAAACACTATCTCGGCGTGACCTGCGCGCCGGTCTACTGCACCAAGATCGCCTCGAAACTGGTGCGGACCTTCACCGACCGCCACGGCCTGAAAGACCTGTGCAAGGAACTTCTTGACGTGGATTTGTCGAAGCAGCAGCAGTCCTCCGACTGGGGCGCCGAGAAGCTGACCAAGGCCCAAATCGACTATGCGGCGTCAGACGTGCTGTACCTGCACCGCCTTGCTGCCAAGTTCGACGAAATGCTGGCACGCGAAGGCCGCACGGACCTGGCCGCCGCCTGCTTCCAGTTTTTGCCGGCTCGGGCCGAGCTCGACCTGGCCGGATGGCCGGAAATCGACGTTTTCGCGCACTAATCGGGCCCCAGGGCCGCTTGGCCATTGACTGACCCCCGGTTGATCTCTATCTGCCGAGGGGACGGCGAAGCAGCCTGCCAATGTCTGTAACCTGACGGTTGAAGCTGCCCGAGGCTATGCCGACATTTGGGCTTCGTATGCGGCAGCCCGCGGCAATCGGACGCGGCCGAAAAGGCAGCATTTGCTTTTGCTTTCGTAGTTTTTAATACTTTGGCACGAATCTTGATAGAGCGCGGGCCCGTGGACAGCCGGCCGGCGCCGAATCGCCGGCCAAAGTGACCTCTACTTTAAGGGTATCCCACGATATGAGCCTGAACCGGACCCTCGCCGCCGAAACGGCGGCCGATAGCGCGGACGGACAGTCGGATCTGCAACCCGGCCGCCGGGTTTTGCATATGGAGGCCGAAGCGCTGAATGCGTTGGCCGCCTCGCTGGACGGCCGGTTTGTCGCCGCGGTTGAGCAGCTGTCCCGGACAACGGGCCGCGTAATCGTCAGCGGCATGGGAAAGAGCGGCCATATCGGCCGGAAAATAGCCGCGACCATGGCCTCGACCGGAACGCCGGCCTTTTTCGTTCATCCCGGCGAAGCGAGCCATGGCGATCTCGGCATGATCACGGAGGCCGATGCGGTTCTCTGTCTCTCGAATTCCGGCGAGACGTCGGAACTGGCGGACATCATCCACTATGCACGGCGCTTCGACATTCCGATGATCGCGATCGTCGGCCGGCCGGGCAGCACGCTGGAAGAGGCCGCGGACATCACGCTGGTGCTGCCGAAGGCGGCGGAAGCCTGCCCGATGGGCCTGGCGCCGACCACCTCGACAACCATGACGCTGGCGTTGGGCGATGCCCTGGCCGTCGCCTTGCTGGAGCGCAAGGGCTTCAACGCGGACCAATACCGCGTTTTCCACCCGGGCGGCCGTCTCGGTAGCAAGTTGATCAAGGTGGGCGAAATCATGCACCGGGACGATGCCGTCCCGCTGGTGGACGATCAGGTGACCATGGCGGATGCCCTTCTGGCGATGACCGCGTCGACCTTCGGCTGTGCCGGCGTGGTCGACAACAACGGCAAGCTGGCCGGCATCGTTACCGACGGCGACCTGCGTCGCCATATGGGCGACGATCTGACCGCCAAACCGGTTCTCGACGTGATGACCGCCGATCCCATAACCATTACGTCGCAGGCTCTGGCCGACGAGGCGCTGGCCCTGATGCGCGCCAACAAAATCACCAGCCTGTTCGTCGTCGATGCCGGCAAGCCGGTCGGTTTCCTCAATGTGCATGACTTGATGCGTGCGGGTGTGGCATGACCGACAGCCCGCCGGCCGACAACGGGACGACAGGTCCGGCGGCGGGCTCTCGGCGATGGAATCCGACTCCGCGCAGTATCGATTTACCGGCGAACGGGGCGCATTTCTCGCGTTTCGTGGGCGTTATCAAATACGGCCTGATCGCCGTGGCGCTGGCCGTGGTGGTGATCGTCGTCGGCTGGCCGGAGCAGTTCGGTAACAAGGTCGATATCGGCACGCCCGTCGTCGAAGCAACCGACGACGGCCTCAATCTCAAGATGGTCAATGCACGATATGCCGGAATTGACGGGGAGAATCGTCCCTATCTGATTACGGCGGATTCCGCGGCGCAGGATCCGGCCGATACCTGGCGGGTTCTGCTCGACAAGCTTCAGGCCGACATAACTCTGCAGGACGGTACCTGGCTGACGCTCAGCGCCAGGAACGGCAATTGGCATCAGAAGCGCCAGATTCTGAATCTCGACGGTGTCATCAACATGTTTTCCGACATCGGTTACGAGATCGAGGCCGTGGACGCGCGTATCGATCTCACTCTTGGTCGGGCCGTAAGCGCCAATCCGGTGAAGGGACAAGGACCGTTCGGCCTGTTCCAGGCGCGCAACTTCGAGATCGTGGAGTTCGGCGACGTGATCCGCTTCGGTGGCGGCGTGAAGATGACGATCTTTCCCGGCTGGAAGGGCTAGCCGCGATGCCGCGAACAACGAGCCTGATCCTCGGCATGGCGATGCTATCGGCTCTGACATTCGCGGGCGACGGTCTGTCGGCACAACAGAGTGGCGACACGCGCACACGTCTGGATTCGAGCCTGCCGATTGAGATCAATGCCGACGCCCTGGAAGTCCGGCAACAGGACAATCTCGCGGTGTTCTCCGGCAACGTCGACGCGGTGCAGGGGACGATACGGTTCCAGGCCGATCAATTGCAGGTGCATTACCGCCCACGGAGCGAAGGCGACGATGGGATCGGCGGCGCGATCGCCCGTTTGGACGCGTTCGGCCAGGTGCGGATAACGTCGCCCAACGAAACGGCGGAGGGACAGACCGGCGTCTATGACGTCGACAATCGACTGGTCACGCTGAACGGCGACGTCGTGCTGACCCAGGGCGATAATGTGCTCCGCGGCCAACGCCTTGTTATTAATCTTGAGAGCGGCGTAACCATGTTGGACGGCGCGGCCAACCAGGGCGGCAATGGCCGAGTAAAGGCCATCTTCGTGCCCGAGAAAAGCGAAGAGAAACAGTGAACAAAAGGCCTAAGTAACGGTCTTTACATATAATTTTAAGAACTGGGTTGGATAACAGAAACGTGGAAACAGATCGAACAATACCAGTCAAAGGGCCCCGGCTGGTTGCGGATAATCGCGGCCTCGCAGCATACAATCTGGGCAAGCGTTTTAAGAAACGCCCGGTGCTGCGTGACGTGAATTTGACGCTTCAGCGCGGCGAGGCTATCGGGCTGCTCGGACCGAACGGCGCCGGCAAGACGACGTGCTTCTATATCATTACCGGACTGCTGGGCGCGGACCAGGGCAGCATAACGCTGGACGGCCACGATATCACCGACCTGCCGATGTACCGGCGGGCGCGCCTCGGCATCGGCTACCTGCCTCAGGAAGCGTCGATTTTTCGCGGCATGACCGTCGAGAACAATATTCGCGCGGTGCTGGAGATCACCGAACCCGACCGGGCGGACCGTCGGCAGATGCTGGAAGAACTGCTGGACGAGTTCTCGATCGGCCACCTGCGCAGTGTGCCGGCGCTGGCGCTTTCAGGCGGCGAGCGCCGCCGCGTCGAGATCGCGCGCGCATTGGCGTCCCGGCCGTCCTTCATGCTGCTGGACGAGCCGTTGGCCGGCATCGATCCGATTGCCGTGGGCGAGATTCGCGACCTTGTGTTCCATCTCAAGGACCGCGGCATCGGCGTGCTGATCACGGAACACAACGTGCACGAGACGCTGAGGCTGATCGATCGCGCCTATATTTTGAACGACGGCAAGGTCCTGATGGAGGGCCGGCCCGACGAAATCGTCAACCACGAAGATGTTCGCCGCGTCTATCTCGGCGAACGCTTCAGCATGTAGGCCGACGAGGACGTAAGACAGTGGCGATCACACCAAGACTGGAGCTCCGACAGAGCCAGGCTTTGGTGATGACGCCACAGCTGCAGCAGGCGATCAAACTGCTGCAACTGTCGAACCTGGAATTGGGCGACTATGTCGAGCGCGAGTTGGAGCGAAATCCGCTGCTGGAGCGCGACGAAAGCGGCCCGGCCGATGGCGCGGCGTCGGACGCAGGACAGTCGGAACCGGGCAAGGGCGCCGACAGTGCGGACACCAGCGACCTGGTGGCGACGGAGCTCAAGATCAAAGACGACGGCGCATCGTCGACCGATGCGGAATCCTCGCTCGATGCGGATTACGCGAGCGTCTATGCGGAAGACAGCCCAAGCGATGCCGCCGCCGACTTCGCGGGCAGCGGCGGCGCCGAGCCGACGTCCGGCCTGTACCGCGAGAATGGCGGTTCTTCGCGGTTCGAGGACCCCGATTTCAGCCTGGAGAACACGCTGACCGAGGCGCTGTCGTTGAAGGATCATCTGACCGCGCAGATCCCGGGCAGCCTGTTGGAGCCGGTCGACCGCATGATCGGCGCCTATCTGATCGATTCGATAGACGAAGCCGGCTACCTGTTGGAGCCGCTGGACCATATCGCCCAGCGGCTTGGCTGCGAAGCGGCCGACGTCGCGCGCACCCTGCAGCAGGTTCAGACATTCGACCCGCCGGGCGTGTTCGCGCGCGATCTGGCCGAGTGCCTGGCGCTTCAGTTGCGGGAGCTGGACAGGCTGGATCCCGCGATGCAGGCGTTGCTGGACAATCTGGACAAGGTTGCCGGGCGCGACATGAGTGGATTGATGAAGATCTGTGGCGTGGATGGCGACGACATCACCGACATGGTCGCGGAGATCAAGGCGCTGAACCCGAAACCCGGCTTGGCCTACGGGACGGAAACGGTGCAAACGGTCGTTCCGGACGTGTTCATCCGGGAAGACCCGGAAGGCGGGTGGCTGGTCGAACTCAATTCAGAGACGCTGCCACGGGTGCTGGTAAACAACCGTTACTATGCCAAGGTGTCCAAGGAAAGCCGCAGCGCGGAGGAACGCACCTATCTGACGGACTGCCTGCATTCGGCCAATTGGCTGATCAAATCGCTGTCGCAGCGCGCCAACACGATCCTCCGGGTATCCAGCGAGATCGTCCGGCAACAGGACGGCTTTTTCGCCCATGGCGTGCAGCATCTGCGGCCGCTGAACCTGCGCACGATCGCTGAGGCCATCGAGATGCACGAGAGCACGGTCAGCCGGGTGACGGCCAACAAATACATGGCGACGCCACGCGGCATCTTCGAATTGAAGTACTTTTTCACCTCGGCGATCGCGTCGTCCGATGGGGGCGAGGCCCACTCGGCGGAGGCGGTGCGGCATCGCATCAAGGAACTGATCGATGCCGAACGCCCGGGAATGGTGCTGTCCGACGACAAGCTTGTCGAACTGTTACGACGGGAAGACGTTGATATTGCACGCCGAACCGTCGCCAAATACCGTGAAGCGCTGGGGATTCCATCGTCCGTCCAACGGCGGCGGGAGAAGAAGTTGCTGGCCTGATTGGCCGAAACCTTTCACAATCGGGGTACGTGGCTTGGGACGACTGCGCTGGTTGACTTGGGGATGGCCGTTCAATATGTTCGCGCCCTCATTTCAGCCGGCGGATACTCAAGTAAAGCGTGTGCCGGCGAGCTTTCAGACCTTTTGCGATGCAAGTATCGATCACTGGCAAACAGCTTGATGTGAGTGACGCTTTTCGTGAGCGGGCGGAACAGCGCCTCGTCGCCGTCGTTTCGAAGTATTTCGGCGATGCGATTGAAGGGCATGTGACCGTTTCCCGGCAGAGCCACCAGTTTCGGGCCGATTGTTCGGTGCATGTCGGGCACGGCATATTCGTTCAGGGCCACGGCGACGGCGCCGATGCCTATGCGTCGTTCGAAGATGCGGCATCCCGTGTCGAGAAGCAGTTGCGCCGTTACAAACGCCGGCTGCGCAATCATCACGCCAAACAGCGGCAGGTCAGAGATCAGGCGATACAGGCGCAGTCTTACGTCCTGGCCTCCGAAGAGACGACGCCGGAAATCGACGAGCGGGACGACTATCAGCCGGTGATTGTCGCGGAAACGACGACCGCAGTGCCGAGTTGCACCGTCGGCGAAGCGGTGATGCGTATGGATTTAGCCGCTTTGCCCGTCATGCTCTTTCACAATAGCGCGCATGGCGGTATCAATGTCGTATATAGGCGCGCGGACGGAAACATCGGCTGGATCGATCCCAAGGACAGCCAGGGCTGACGCTATCGCGTCACGCCCAACAATCTTAAGGATTTACGCGGCTATGGAGATTGCCGATTTGCTGAACACTGAATCGATCATCTCCTCGATGAAAGTCACCAGCAAGAAGCAGACCTTGCAGGAACTGGCACAGAGGGCAGCCGAACTGACCGGCCTCAAGGAACGGCTGATATTCGATACGCTTTTGGAACGTGAGCGCCTGGGCACCACGGGCGTTGGCCGCGGCATCGCCATTCCGCATGGCAAACTCGCCGACCTGGATCATCTATACGGCCTTTTCGCGCGCCTGGACGAACCGGTCGATTTCGACGCGATCGACGACCAGCCGGTGGATCTCATTTTCCTGCTATTGGCGCCGGAATCCGCCGGGGCGGACCATCTCAAAGCGCTGGCTCGAGTGTCGCGGTTGCTGCGCGACAACGGCACTTGCGAAAAGCTGCGCGGAACGGACGACCCGGACGCGATATTCGCGCTGCTGTCGGACGCGGCGGCGCACCGCGCCGCCTGACCGGGACAACCGGCTAACGGCCGCGGCTTGGTCCGCGGCCTCTTGCATCAATGCACGCTGACGGGATCCATCCCGTTCTGGCGGACCACGGCGAATGCGACGTCGCGGTTCGGGGCGACCGCCATCTGGCTGCCGTCCGCGCCGAATATCCCGTAAACCCGTTGGCCATTGGCTACCACGGGCCTGACATAGGCCGTGTCCGGGGCGCCGAGCATCGCCAGCGCTTCCGGCGTGATCTGTCTAAGAGGGTCCAGGTTATGCATCACCCACTCCTTTCAGCTACTTCGCCGCCTTCTTGCCGCTCGCTTCGATGGTCGAAGCCTGCGACGGCGGCCCGGATTGGATCTTGATGCTGCGCACCACATTGGCCGGTTGCGGACGAACCAGGTCGATGTGCAAAAGCCCGTTGTCGAGCCTTGCCTCGACGATCTCGATGCCTTCCGCAAGCACGAAAGATCGTAAGAACTGCCGCGCGGCAATGCCGCGATGCAGATAGACGCGGTCCGGTTCTTCCGACTGTTTGCCGCGAATGGTTAGCTGGTTGTCCTCCAAAGAGAGTTGCAAATCCTCGTTGGAGAAGCCGGCGACGGCGATGGAGATTCTAAGTCCGTCCTTGCCGCGTTGCTCGATATTGTAGGGCGGATAGCCGTCGTTGGCGGATTTCGCGACACGGTCGAGAACCCGCTCGACATGGTCGAACCCCAGCAACAATGGGCTATTGAAAAGGGAAACGCGGGTCATTTAGGTCTACTCCTTCGCTGAAGCGAGCATGACATCTGTCCCACCCGTCACCGCCTACAAGGTGAAGTGAGGGTGGTTCGGGCCCATTTCAGGCGCCCTTTACGCGGCCCTTCCGGCACCGCGCTTACCAATATGTGGTGATGGAACGCTGTCAATCAAGACCGGCGGGTGCCGCCCCGAGGCGCGGATTAACCTTGACGGCCCGGCGCTTAGGAGCGCATCGCGACGGCGTGGCCGGCCCTCCGCCGCGCTCAGGCGGCCTGGTTGGCCGCCGTTTCCGCCGCCAACTGCTCGCCGAGATAGCGGGCCAGCAGTCCCATGCCCGAAATTCCCGCCTTGGCCTCGGCTTCGGCGTTGTAGTTCGTATTGGTGTTGACGTCGTAGACATAGGCGTTGCCCGCCCGGTCGGCGATGAATTCCACACCGGCGACGTGAATGCCGTTGGCGGCGAGAAACCGCTGAATGCTGGGCACCAGCTCGTGGTTGAAATCGGGAAGAACTTCGAACATCGGGCCCGGTGTCGGATCGGTCTCGCAGACGTCCGCCGGGCATAGCTCGAAGCCCCGGGAGGTGTTTACGCGAACGGCGTAAACCAACTCCCCGCCGATGAATTCCATGCGGGTGATGAAGGGCTCGGGCGCTTCGATATATTGCTGGACCAGGGTAACGCCGTCGATCGGTGCGGTGTAGTCGGGTCCGCGGAGGACGTCCTTAAGCTCGCTGCGGTCTCTGACCAGCCTGACCCCCAGGCCCTTGCCGCCTCGGTTGTGCTTAAGAATCAAAGGGGTAGGAAAATCGGCCGCGGCTTCCAAAACCGCATCCCGTCCCACAGCCGTGACCGTGGCCGGCACAGGCACCCCATGCGCCTGAAGCGAGGCATATTGGGCAGTTTTGCTGACCTCGAGCGCCAGGGCGCGTGAGTTGTTAATGACCCTGCGTTGATGGCTTTCAAGCCATGACAGAACCGCGGCCGTGTATTCCGGCGCGTAGCGATGGCCGCGGGTATGGGACGAGGCGCTCATACGGTTATAGAAGACTCCTTCGGGCGGTGCCTCGTTAAGCTTCAATACCCCCTCGTCCAAGTGCCATTCCGTCCATGGCTGGCCTTGCCGGCGAAACGCCGCGCGTAAGGGGATCAGCCATTCGTCGTTCTCATGCAGGACATGAATTCGGGCCATAATCACACTCAGTAAGTGGAGTTTATTTTCATATTTAATTATATGATGTGAATAAATTTGTTTTCCATATGAATTTTAAATTTGCAGAGATTAACCATTGTGGAGTCGTGCTTTCCGCAGAAACGATGGTACCGGCACGGTTTCCGCGAGGTTTCCGCAACTAGTGCGGGCGCTGGCCGCATCCTAGGCGAATTGACAGGTTGGCAAGGCCAACCCCTTCGGTTAAGAATTCGATTGCGTGATTCGTGCCTGATAAACCGACTATTAACCTTATCTAAAAAGCTAGTGTGAGAAAGTCCTTGGCGCGCCCCTTTGGTCACTATTCAATTTCCAGGCTTTTCTCTGGCTATCCTGACTGTCGAATATTTTTACAATTAACCATTTGATGTTTACATGAAATTGTAGCTATGATGTTGAAAACATTGGATTTAGCACTGACTGGCATGAACCTTGCGATGATTTGGGCGTACCGCCGATGCGGTGTTTGATTGGAGGGATTGACATGCAGGGCTTGCAACCAAAGACGCTGATGGCCGCGACCGTTGCCATTGCAGCATTGTTCGGTGCGTCGAGTGCGTCGCAGTCGGCACCGCTTCAGATCAATTTCTCGGGCGACGTTTCGGGCGTATCCCGCTCGCTTCTGGATCGTTCCGGTTCGGGATCCGGCATGACCGGCTTCTATCGCTATGAGACGAGCACCCCGGATTTCAACACCGGCAGCGCCAATATCGGCGAATACCAGGGTGCCATCAGCGGCCTGGGAATCTCGATCGGCGCGCTGAACCTGAACCTCAGCGGCGGCGCCGGCGTCAGCAAGATCCGCGTCGGCAACGGCGGCTCCGACACATTTAAGCTCGGCTACAAGAGCCGGGTTAATACGGCGAACGGGCAGATCGCCTGGGACTTCAAGATCGTCCTGAACGACCTTGACGGCACCGCCTTCAGCAGCGACGCGCTTACCACGCCGGACCTGGACGAGTTCGAATCCGCAATGTGGATGTTCGCCTACCGGGACGAAGACGGGCAGTTGCTCACGGCGCGCGGTACCCTTTCCGAGCTGGATGATTCGTCGTTGCTCGCCGATCTGGGCATCGACCCGATCATCGACGAGATCGATAATGAAGGGCCCAACGACGGACCCGATGGTCCGAACAACCCGCCTGGCGGCGGTGACGGCCCGGGTGGCGAGCAGCAAGTCGCCGACGTGCCGGAGCCGGCGAGCCTCGGCCTGCTTGGCCTGGCGCTTGCGGGTGCCGGCCTGCTGCGGCGCCGCCGTCGCTGATTGGATCCGACGGCTTTATCGCGTAATCAAGCAAATCCCTCTGCTTAAATGAACCGGCGCCGATCTTCGGATCGGCGCCGGTTTCATTTTGTAAAGTAGACTTTACAGTTTTGTAACCTTGCCGGATTCACAGACCGCACCGCGTTTTGCATGCCGCAAAACGGTGTCCCAAAAACAAAGGGCTTAGCTTCATCCTGCTAAGCCCTTGTCTGTTTTGGTGGAGCCAGGCGGAATCGAACCGCCGACCTCTTGAATGCCATTCAAGCGGTCTGTTGCGAACCGTTGCACGGCAGACTACGCTGTGCCCGCAAATTCCGCAGATTTCGGCGTAATTGATGCGAACGGTTTACGCTCGTCTCTGCATCGAATACTCTAATAAGTGGTGACTTTATGGAAACTTTGACAAAAGTCACCAAACGGGGGCTCGGATGGCGACAGTCAAGCTCACCAAGCGGGGCATCGATCAATTCGTCTACCACGGCACAACGGACGAGCAAGGTCGCGCGAGCCGGGACATTCGTTGGGATACCGAGACAAGGGGATTTGGTGTCCGCGTCTATCCGTTCAACGAAGACCGACAGCTTTTTCCCAAGGCTTTCGTACTCAGCTACCGTGTGAACGGACGCAAGCGGTTGATGACCATTGCCGATTACGGTGACCTCACGCTATCCGAGGCTCGGGATCGCGCGACGAAGTACCGCGTTCAGGCCAAAGACGGCATCGATCCCCTCGAGGAAAAGCGACAGGAGGCCCTCGGTTCGACGTTTGGCGACCTGTGCAAGCGATATCTCGATAAGCATGCCAAGGTTCACAAGAAGACCTGGAAAACCGATGACGGCAGGTTAGAACGCCACATCCCGAGGGCCTGGAAGTCGCGGAAGGTTCAGGCCATCTCTCATGCCGACATTCAGGGCCTCCACCGGGAAATCGGTCGGACACGCCCGTACGAGGCCAACAGAACACTGGACCTTCTGCGGGTTATGTTCAACGTCGCTCGACCTTGGTATCCAGTCCTGCAAAAGGCCGACAATCCAGCAGACAACATCAAGAAATTCGCTGAGAGCGAACGTAAGCGGTTCGCCAGGGCGGACGAGATGCCGCGGATCGCGAGAGCGATCGATGCCGAGTCGAACGTTTATGTTCGTGCCGCCCTTTGGCTGTACCTGCTTACCGGTGCGAGAAAGCAAGAATTGCTTCCGCGCAATCGATCAGAGATAGAGCGGTCCCCGGACAGAATCAGGTTGCCGGATACCAAATCGGGCGAGGAGCAGTACATCCCGCTGTCCGCGCCAGCGATGGCGATCGTGCAGGCGATCCCAGAAGTCAAGGGTAACCCTTATCTCCTGCCAGGCGCCCGACAGGGGAAGCATCTCGTGAACATCGACAAGCCCTGGCGCCGGGTGCGCAAAGCCGCAGGGTGTGAAGACCTTACCTTGCACGATCTTCGGAGAAGCGTCGGCAGCTGGATGACAGATGATGGTGTCGACCTGAACCGGATCAAGAACGCTCTCCGACATGCCAACATCTCGACCACCATGCGATATGCACGACTAGGCGACGATGCGGCGCGCGAGCCGTTGGAGCGGCACGGCAAGCGGATTATTGAAGCCACTGGGCGAGTTCGTGTTGTCGAAAGGGATATTGCCGATGAGTGACAGGCACTTTCGTCCAGCGCTCACAGATTTCCCAGATACCCGGCAGGAAGCCGAAAAAATCGTCGAACGGATACTCGAACTTGAGCGGGCTTCGCATCACGACGAAACCGAGCCAGCGAGCAGAGAGATCGCTTCGATCATGGCGCTCAGATGGGCGCGCCGACTGGTCAGGAGCTTGGCCGGTTGGGCGATTTCTCATCGCATCGGAATTGCGATCAGCGAAACTGCCGGTTGGCCATGGCCGGTCGGCGACAATCAATCTGCTAACGAAGCAAATGATGCGCGGCACGAAGAGATCGGAAGTGACTACGATTTCAGCGATCCGATCCTAAACCGGCAGATTTTGGTCGAGTTGTTGCGCAAAGGCCCCGTTGGAATCCCAACCAAATTGGCCAACGAGGCAGCGTATGCCCTGGCGGCCTTAGAGTTCGGCGAGGTTCACGATTTGGTAAAGCCAAGTCGCCGACGGCAGCATGGCGCTGGCTACAAACTCGCAAGACTGCGTTTCATGGCGTTGAAGCACGTGGCGTTTCTGAGAGGCCTAGGGTGGGCAAAATCCGATGCCCAGTCTCTTGTGGGCAACGCCTACGGTGTCTCAGATGAAACGATCGATGTTTGGGGCGCGCGACTGTCAAACGACATGCCTGAGCAACACATTGTTGTGGGCGTTGAGATGGCGCGGCGACTCGGCGAAGCGGTGTTTAAGCGCCAATATGCTTTGCATAGCTCAGAACAAGACGAATGCTTCGTAAGTCTTCACATCGATCTGTTTGGAGAACCAGGGATTCGTCAATCCGGTGCTGAGTACAAAGGACTGCTTGAGACATTGAAGGGCGCATAGCGACACTCCATTTGCACCCGATTTCAGGTACAAATTTGACCCGATTCTGAACCTTCCAATTCCCTATCGCCAAAATACCATGCGCTTACCCCCGTACTTGCATGAAGGGTTCGCGCAATGCCTCTCGAACACCAACCTACGGAGTCCCGCGGTTCCGATCAGGAGGTCCAGCCCGACAGTCAGACCTACTGGTACGAACTGATCAACGAGCGCGAAGCTGCCGCGTTCCTTGGTTTGACCAGCCGTACGCTGCAAGGGTTTCGCTGGAAAGGCGGTGGGCCTCGGTACATCAAGATCTCGTCAAGATGCCTTCGCTACCGGCGGACAGACCTTCGCGAATGGAGCGAAAGCAGAATGCGCTCCAACACATCGGAGACCGCAGCCGCGTGACCCATAACGAGAAGCGCCGGCCCCTCACCACAGGAGCCGGCGCGAAATTCCTCGGTTCGCCAAAACGCAAGGATCAACAACGATGAAAGCTTTACCTGAGCGACAGCCGGAAATCAACCAAGTCGACTCCCTCCTCAGCGACCGACGACGGTCCCGGCCCGTCTACGCCGTCCACTACCTCTCCCGACGCTACGGCATCCGCACGGTGTTTGCGCGGATCGTTGCGGACGAGCTTGGGATGGCAGGGTAAGGGCGCCGAAGATGGGCGAGGTTGTCATCTTCCCGCGTTTGCCGCCACGCTTCCGAACCGTCAATGTCCGCCAAGTCTCGTTCTGGGTCGGCTTGCTCGATGGCCTGCCGCCCAAACGACAGAAGGAAATCGTCGTCGATGCCTGGGCGGTCGGTCTCATCAGCCAAGCGGACGGAGATCGCCTCGTCCAGTGGTTCGATTTGGAGAGTGCGTAGTGGTAGCCAACGATCAGACAACCGGCATTGTCCTGCTCGCCAAGTGGGAATTGTTCGGCGCGATCCTGAAGGACAAATCGCTATCGTGCTCAGCTATCAGGACCGCTGTTGTGCTGCTGGACAGGCACCAGGCTGGTCAAGATGAGATCGCTCTCGTGGCCCTTGCCGAAGCGATAAAGGCCGACCAAAGGACTGCGAGGCGTGCGGCCCAGCAGCTGTTGGACCGAGGATGGTTCCGGCGCCTCCCCGCCTCGGGTGGTGCAGGACAACGCAGCACCTACATCCCTGCGTTCGAGCGGGCCCGAGAAAAATGGCTGGAGGCAGTCTAGATGGCGGGCCCGACACTGCTCATGAAATGGCGCTTGGTCCAGGCCATGAACGCGGACGATAGTCTGACCCGCGGAGCCATCAAAACCGCTTTGGCGTTACTCGACCACTGCAATAGCCGGACTGGGCTCTGCAACCCCTCACGCGCCACGATTGCGGCCGAGACGAATACCGATCTATCGACGGTCAAACGCTCGGTCCGCCAGCTGATCGAGGCAGGCTGGTTTCGGCAGTTGGCGAACCAAGGCGGGCGCGGCCACAGCACGAGGTACGCGCCAGTTTTCGACCGCCTCGACGCAGACACCGAAGAAAGGGGGGCGCCAGTGACCCCTATTAGCGAAGAAACGGGTTCAGCGGTGCCCCCCTTTATTCAAGAGAGGGGGTCATCCATGCCCATAAAGGGGGTCACCGGTGACCCAAAAAGGGGGGCGCCAGTGACCCCCGAATCCGGGAAGGAAACCGGGAAGAAACCGAAGGACGCCAAATCGTACAGATTTGAGGGGCAGATCATCCGCCTCAACAAGTCCGATTTCGACACGTGGCAAGAGACCTTTCACTCCGTCACGGACCTTCGGGCCGAACTGATGTCGATCGACATTTGGCTCGTAAGTCATCCGAAGGCGCAGAAGGGATGGTTTTACCGTGTCTCGGCCATGTTGAACCGAAAACACCAGGCCAACCTGGCCAAGCAACGTGCCGATGCGGGAGCGGAATCATCGGGCGCAGTCCGAGCGTTCTCCGGCCCCGACGGAACACCGCTCGTATGAGGGCCGTGACCGAGCTCTTGGCCGATCACGGCATCTGGATACGCGACCGCACGCCCGGCAACCGCAAGACCATCTGCCCGAAGTGCAGCCAGCAGAGGCGGAAGAAAACCGAACCATGCTTGAGCGTTCTGATCGACGACAACGGCATCAAGTGGCGGTGCCATCATTGCCAGTGGAAGGGAGCGGCGTTCTATGACCAGCCAACTCACGAGCGAAGCGATCGACGGTCTGGCCGCCCGCGGCATAAGCGACGAGACCGCACTCCGGTACGGCGCTCGTACGTCGACAGATGGTAGGGCGATCGAGTTCCCGTACCTTGAAACCGGTCGCGAAGTGAACTGCAAGAGCCGGGCGCCGGCAGACGTGTCCAAGGACAAGACACGCATGTGGCAGGTCGCAGGCGGGGAGCAGACGCTATGGAACGTCGACATCCTCGAAGACCCAGATCTTTACCGCGCCGAGGATCCGGTGCCATTGATCGTCACCGAAGGCGAGATCGACGCCTTGAGCTTCATCGAAGCGGGTTACGAGAGGGTTGCCAGCGTGCCGAACGGAGCGCCCAACGCGGTCCGTGACGGGCCGATCAACGATGAGCAGGGCGATTTCGTCTGGTGCCGCCGGCACTGGGAGCGCCTGAGACAGGTCCGCCAGATCATCCTGGCCACCGACGGCGACCACAACGGCCAGAACCTTGCCCAAGAGCTTGTGCGTCGATTCGGCCCGGCGCGGTGCCTGTTCGTGACCTACCCTGCCGGCTCCAAGGACGCCAACGAGGTTTTGGTCAAGCATGGCCGCGACGGTATTGCCGCGCTGGTGGCCGGCGCTCAGCCGTACCCGACCAAGGGCCTCTACACGCTCGATCAGCTGCCGCAGACGCCCGACAGACACCCCGTTTCGACCGGCTGGAATGTGCTGGACGAGGGGATACGCCCCTACCTTGGTGAGTTCATCGTGATGGTAGGGATACCCGGCTGCGGCAAGTCGACGTTCCTGACCGCGCTCATGAGCAACCTGAGCCGAGAGCACGGTTGGAAGGTCTGCCTCGGTAGCCTGGAGAACGAGCCGCGCGACTATGAGACCGAGTTGAAGCGCTACTACCTGCGAAAGCACCCGGTCTACGCCCTTCAGGACGAGCGCGCCGAGGCCGAGCAGTGGGTTCGACAGAACTTCCTTTTCGCAACTCAGAACGTGGAAACCGACGACGACGAAATGGACTTGTCGGAGTTCCTCAACTGCGCCGAGGCCGCGGTCGTCCAGCATGGGGTAAAGCTGGTGGTCCTCGATCCGTTCAATCAACTGGAGAGCCGCCGGGGCTTCGACGAGACCGAGACTGAGCACACGGCGAAGAGCATCCGGGCAATGATGCGGTTCGCTCGGCGCCACCAGGTCTGCTTCATCTGCGTGGTCCATCCAACCAAGGACGCCCGGAACCACAAGCCGGAGAACCTGGGGCTGTACGATTGCGCCGGCTCGGCGCATTGGGCCAACAAGCCGCAGGCCGGGCTGGTGCTGTGGCGCTTGCCGAACAGCAATGAGCTACACATCCGTGTCGCCAAGCTTCGCTACCGCGACACCGGCCGGCAGTGGCATCAGTGCTCGCTGTTCCTGGAGGAAAACTCCGGTCGCTACAGCGAAGTCGATATTGAGGCCGATGATATGTTCAACGCAGCGTAACCATCACAGACAACGGTGCCGCGTAATCGACCGATCGATGCGGCGGTTGCCGGCGTCGGGGACGGTGCAAAGAGGGCGTTCTGGAAACGACCCCGTGTTTGAGAGCCTGAAGCCTTTGGCGGTGCTTATACGACAGTCGCATATCAGCGACTATGGACAATCAACTCGGATCGTTCCGCTTGTAAACCTCGAACCCTTCCACGTGGCCATCGGGTGCAATGTGGCTGCTATCAGATAATGCCAATCGAAACATGTCCATAAGATTAGCGGCTGCCAATTTGAGTTCTCCCGCGACGCCATCAATTTCGCCCGGCGGCACGGGTTCCGGGGGTCGCTGTACTTCGCTGCCTTTTCCGCGCCGATACTTCAGACCGAGCGCAGTGCCTCGGTTGCTCAAGGTCCAGACAGCGTGGATGACCTTGTGCCGACTTTCGTTTGCCTCTTTTGCTTCGTCGACAGCTTTTGTAACATCGGCAATGCGCTCTTGGCTCCAATCCGTCTGGCTCACAAGGTCCGACAGCTTTTCTAAGCGCCAGTGTAGAGAGAGGTTTGCTGTATGTGTTCGACCGACTTTCGGTTCGACGCCGAGCAGATGCCAAATGAAGTTTTCAGCGACGTACCCGAGCTGAGATTCTCTAACAGTGACCAAACCAAGCGCCCTTAGATCGTCATAGCCCAACGGCACGTGGAATCCAGATTTCGGCATCAATTCCGCCTTAAGTACCCGTCGACGATAACCTGCTCCGTCAGGCCGCGCAGCGCGAAAGAGAGCAGCATCTACGTGTGCCAACGATAAGGCAATCGTCGTGCAGCGGGGGCGGAGATCTAACCCAGTTCGGATTCTCGTGGGTAGTATCTTTCAGCCACATTGAGGAACAGCGAATAAAACAGTTCGGCAATACTGCGGGCGTCATCGTCATCCATCTTCGCCACAGTTGCCGCTATGGCGCCTTCACTCCCGACCGCAGCCTCTTTCGTCATCCCGCGTTCGATGCTCAGCCACTTCTCGCGCATCTCATTGTCGGCAAAGTCGTCGCCTTTGAGGGTATGCGATGAAAGGTATGCGGTTTCGAGACGTCCCTGCAGGGTCCCGGTCCCGGTCGCCAATGCCTCGACCGCCAGCTTCAGTTTTTCCCATGGATAGGACATCGGGTTGGGCTTGGTCATCACAATTCCTTCTCTGTGGTTTAGCGCCAGACGATAGTTGGGCTGCTGGCAGGCTCGGCATGCCCTCAGACACCTTGGCCGGTCTAGCCGGTAGCATAGCGTGCCGGTGGGCTCCATCGACGCATTGAACGATTCTACGCAACGCCAATGGCGCCCAACCGATCAGTCCTTTCTCGCCCGTGCATGGCTTGACCGTAGCCAACTCGTCAACCTTGGCGTTGTCGTTGGCCGGCATTGTTGGAGGCTTGGGCCGATCGGTCATGGTCTCCAAATAGTCCGCCGTCGCGCCGGAGGTTTCAAGACTGCGGTTCGGCTCGGCGCCCGCCCAATCGACACGGGCTACGAGCTTGCGTCCCCGGCGGCGGCGTGCTGGCCGCTTAAGGCATTTGCTCGGTTGTTTCACCCACCAGCGCCAAAGCCCGTCGGCGAGGCTCTGTGTCCGTTTAATCGGTAAGGGTTGGTGCGTGTCGATACGTCGTGTGGTTGATGTTTGGTAACACCGACCATCGACGGTGGCTCGCATGCCCGATACGATGGTGCCCATGAACGACGACATGACACATGATTGGCGAAAGGCGGGTTGGAACCGAGAGGACTTGGCGTGGCGTGCGCGCTACGACCTCATGATCCACAGCGATCGGGCCGCAGTCGATATCGGCTTGGTGGTACTGAAGACGGCGATACTGATGAATGCGGGCACCGTCGTGGTATTGCTCGCGTTTGTCGGCCAACTCTGGAGCCGAGACGATGCTTTGATGATCGGAATCTTGGGTGAAATGACGCCATTTCTGGTCGGTCTTATAGCCGCAGGATTGTGCGCGGTGTTTGCCTATTTCTATCAATCGGTCGTCACCGAACGACGCCAGATCGAGGTCGACGCTCTTCATTTTCCTGAGAACGAAGACACGCCTTGGGCGCGGTGGATCGGACGATTGGTGACGTGGTTCGGGTGGCCGATGATCGGGTCCGCGTTGTTATCTTATGGTGCGTTCATTTGGGGCGCATTGGGCGTCAAAGCCGTTCTCACTGGGTGATCAGGACCGGAAACGAGCGGCGCTGCCGGATGCCGCATCAATATGCCTTGGCCTTCGGCCCATAATGCGCGTCCCGGCTCAACGAGGTTGACCATTCTCTTGGGTTGGCGGACTATCCTCCCCACACACGGCAAGGCTTGGCAAGGACGGGCGAGGCTGGGCTGGGCATGGTCTGGCACGGCAAGGCGAGGCAGGGCCGGTTCTTCGGAGCCGGCCTTTTCGCTTCCAGCGTTGCCGATGGCCAGATGTGAGGTGCCCGAGGCGGCTGTGCGCAATTGACTGCCGGACTAGCCTGTTGTTCGATCGAGAAATCAGCGGCTGCCTATCGAGTGATTCGACATGAAGCTTTACACAGTGCTCGCATCCAATACGACTGACGACGAGGACGACGAGGGACAGCAGTATGCGGTTTTAGCGTCCGATGACGACGAGGCCCTTAAGCTGACCAGGCAAGAGGTCGAGGCAGACCGGGCTTTCGACGAGTTCGAAATTGAGAGCCGCACGGAGGCCGAGTTTTGGGGCGGTCCCAAAGTACTCGGCCCTCTCGGAGGTGGAACGTTCAGTTGGGAACGCTTCGCAGCTTGATCACGAAGTCCCGCGCTGGTGAGCCACAGGTTTGCAATCTGTCGCTACTTTTGCGAAGCGGCAGAGGCTAGTCACGACGGGGTAATCGTACTGATCCGCCAGAACACCAGGCGCGGCGGCCGCATACTGGACGATCTATTTTGGCCTACTTTTGATAACCCGAGTGCGTCGCGACGGCTCGCCTGGCCGGCCAATCGGATGAGAAAAGACGGTTTCTCGTGGCGTAACGGTCGCAGATCTCATGCAGCCCAGACTTCGGGACAACGATAACGCCGCTCCCGCTCCAAATCGGCTCGCTGGCGGCTTCTGGCCTGTCTCAGGGTAGTCCGGCACCGCCCAGGACGCCAACGGCGCTCAGCAAGAGTTACACTCTTTCGGGACAGGACACTTTTGTGGTCTTAGGTCATTCGCGGCAGGGCATCGCCCGAACATCGATCGAAATTACTGGGTGCGATCACGGGAACTCCCGGTCGTGCCGACCGCCCACGTAGCAGTAGTAATGGCCGTGGAACCCGATCTCCTTTAGCAAGATGCGGGTGACGAGTTCTCGCGCCAAGATGATGCTTGGCCAGATGTCTACACCATCAGGACCGGTGCCTTTGTGAACAATCGTGTTTCTAAGTTCGATCAGGCCTCGAATGACCGCGTCGTCAAAATCCCGCTTTGGGATCTTGTAATGAGGAAAGAGGGCTTGGATTTTCATAGATAATGTCTTCTGATTCAATTGAGATACTTTGGCCTTTAGGATCTCTTTGGGGCTCTCAGCCAGCGTGCTGTCAGCTTCGACAACGCGCTCGATCTCTTGTCTCAAAGGTATGAATTCCTTCTTCGCGACGATGGTGCCGCGGCGTTCCGGCAACTCGCTATCGATGATCGATTCGAGCGCTGTCATAGCTGACAGGAACCGTATTTCGTCAAAGGTCGTGTCGATCTGCATCCAGCCAAGCGCAGTCCACAGCTTGTCCCGAAGCGGACCTTTATTCTCGTATCGTTCCGCCAACGCACGGATGAAAGGCCCATGGTTCAAGTGCGGCAGAACCGCCATCTCCGGCTTGAAACCCTCGCCTTCATAAAATGTCGCTTCCGCTGTTTGGCCGTGCACATAGTCCAACCGAGGCGTCTGTAATCTCCCACCATGTGCAAAGGCGAGCCCTTGGTGCATGTGGGCGAGGAACTCGTCTGCATCCTCATGCCAATTGGGACCGGGGTCTTGGGTCGGAGCCACAAGTGCAACTGAGCCTGACATGTCATCATGCGATACGGATTGTGCCTCACCATGGACTAAAAGCTTGCCGAGAGTGGTATCGACGGGTGGATTTCGGAACGACTTAAATGAACGAAACCATAACCTTAGTGTTGGTCTTTCGACCGCCTCACCGAGGCTGCCCGTTATAGTGGCGACCCGAGCGGTCACGCGTATCTGGTAGCCATTTTCGTTTATCCGGGTCGCCGTCGTCGAAACGCTATCTGACGTGAAACTTTTGCCGTCAGCGCCTTGCCCCGTCAGTTTGAATTCCTCGACGTTCGTGCCAGGATTTCCCCTTTGGCGTAGCACCTTCATGTACGTTGCTCTGTCAACAGGGTCGACATCGAAAACCAGACGGCAATCCGATCCCGCAGAAAGTCGAAACGAAATCGGAGCAGTCTCCCCTTCTATCGAGATCTCGCCAACAAATTCGGTCTCTTCGAGAATCGGTTCGTTTGTGTCTGACGGGCCCATGGGTGGTCTTTTCGATTTGCGGCGGGTTTTTGATCGAGTGATGAAGCTAACGCATAGAAACACAGCCGGCGGCCGGATATCTACGACCATCGTACGGTTCAGCTATTTGGGCAGTTGTGGGCGCCGAAGAGCCACTATGAACGGGTCCGTCGCTACTGCCGCGCCCACTCCGGCCCATCATCGTAACCCGACCATCCGATGCTGCGCCTCAGTTCTAGCGTGCAGTCCGAAAGGATGACATCCGTCTCCTGCGACCACCACCGGAAGGCCCGGCCCTCGGCACTGTCCGCGTACATGAGATCCTGGCGCTGGAGGGCAGCTTGCGCGCCGTCCTCTACCCAACGGTCGACCTCGGCTTGCCTGACCTGCGCGTCACCGGCGATGATCGAGTTCGGATCGAGCGGGTCCATGCCGGCAAAGGCCCAGTCGCCGGACGCATCGGAATAGCCGGCCTGCAACGACGCGATGCGCTCGCACAGGTCGGTGTAGCGGTCACGCTGGGTTAGGCTGTCCATGAGCAGCCAGCCAACAAGAAGGGCCAGTGCCACGGTCAGGTGCGGGGTGAACCGCCAGCGGGTGAAGGCGAGCCATGCGCGTGTTAGTGTCCAGCCCGTCATGACGGATTTAAGTGCCTTCTTCATCACACTGTTTGGCTTGGCCTTCTCCGTGGCGCTCACCATAGGAGGGGGAGTGATTCTCTACGACACTGTTATCGAGATCATAAACACTTGGCATGCTTGGGAGGGTGCCGATTGGACGATGGCCTTGGTGTTCTTCCCGATCGTCGCAGCAATGGCAGCGATATTCTTCTTTGGCGGCCTGTGGTCGATCTTTATCAAAAAACACTGGCTTAAACCGATGAGCGACTGGCGCGACGGCCGGTAGCTCGACTATTCCGCCAAACGCACACCTGGGCCCCCGCCGTTCGGGTTAATGAAGACTACGCCGGCGGATCGAAACGCAGCTTCGATCGCGTCCAACGTTTTGACATTGGCTGAAACCGGCCCGCGCACTGCCTCCAGCCGCCGGATTGTCTCGACTGAAATCTCCGCGTTTCTTGCCAAATCTGTCTGCTCCCAACGTGCCAGCGCTCGTCCAGCCCGAATCTGCTCTCCAGTCACAGCCATTCAAAATTACCTTTCAGATGCAATTTTTTACTGCTCAGATGTTGAATTCTTGGCAGTAATAGATTACATCTCACATGTAATTCATTGCATGTGGGAACGCAACACCGATGCCCTACACCAGCCAAGCCCACCAAAACACCCCGGAGCCGGGCAGCGCACTCACCAACGACGCGCTGCCGCTTCGGTCGATCAACACCGAACGGCTCGGCGGCTGGATTGTGACCGAGATAGAAGGCGAGCCCGAGGCCGTCGAGGCGTATGTGCGGCGTTTCCTTCATGACCACGGCTGGGCGCGCGACGGGCATCTGGTCAACCGGGCCGACGACGGGACCTCGGCGACGTTGAAGCGGTGGCACCGATGCTGACCAGCACGCCACGCAATGGCCGCGCCGCCTCTCCAAACGGACGAACGACAGAAGGGAAGGGACGGACGATGCCCAAGCGACGCACTGCCGCAAAGGCACCCCGCAAACGGTGCGAAGCCGCACAGATTGGCCGCACGCTCAAGGCGCTCTACGAGGCGTTCAACGAGGCGGACGCAGCAGCCGACAAGGACTGTGACTGCATGACTGAGATTACCGACCTGATCGACGCCGCCGAGGCGCGGTTGGCCACGGTGCAGGCAACGAGCCTTGAGGGCGTGATGGCCCAACTTGGCCTGATCCATACGGAAGCGGCCTGCATCCATTCGTTCGTCGATGGCACGGAGCATGACCGGATTGCCGGCCCGCAGTTCCGGCGCCTGCGACGAATGCTGCATTCCGCGGTCACCGCACTCGAAGCAATCAGCGGCACGCCACGCGCCGAGGTCGGCGGCGGCCACTACCTGCCGGCCAAGATCGACCCGCGCCAGAGCGTCAGGAGGGCGGCATGACCGATAAAACACGCAAACCGACCCGACCGAGCCGCCAAGGGCAGGAGAAGCCCGAGCCGATCTCGGATGCGTTCGGTGAGGCGATCAGTAAGGCCAAATCGCCGACCGCGGAGGAACATCTCTGGTGGCACGAACTGCC
This sequence comes from Minwuiaceae bacterium, assembly GCA_028278525.1. Classification (GTDB taxonomy): domain Bacteria; phylum Pseudomonadota; class Alphaproteobacteria; order Minwuiales; family Minwuiaceae; genus JANQEE01. Next base: position 50,811 of record JANQEE010000006.1, read on the forward strand.
GTTCATCCCGAGCGACCTTTCTTCCAAGGAGTGCTGGCCGGACATCACCATCAAGTCCTCTGTCGATGACGGCGCCTACGCTGCCGAGTGCGCCGTTGGGGCGCTCTACGCCTGCGAACTGATCGGCCACATGCGGCAGTTCAGCAACGAGGACGGATCATGTTTCGCGGATGTCCTTAAGTCGTTGGTCGAGAAGGGTCGATGGGGCGGGCTTGAGATTGGGTTCGCCCACGCTTTGGGCCGGTTCCTGGTGACTGGTGACATATCGATCGGGACGCATTTCGCCGCTTGTTACAAAGACAGCAAACGTTAGACACGGTATTATAGTAATCGGTTCGAGTAAGCACGGTAGGGATTTTGCAATCTCATCAACCAGGGAGAAGACCGGTGAGACCGCCAAGAATTCTACCCGTAACAGCCGTTGCATCCGCTGCTTTGGTGCTGGCTCTCGCAAGCGGAGCTCTCTCAGCTGAGTCAGCCTTCCAGCAAATCTTAGGAGCGTTGGAAGTGGAACTCAGGGAAAATTGTTTTGTCCCGCATGCGGATGGGCCCTTCGAATTTCAGATGCAATTAGCAGACAGCGATGGGGTTTCCATCAACACAGGCTTAGACTTCGGGGTCCAGGTAAGTGGTCAAAAAACAAACGTCACCACCACGATACAATCGGTCACTGTGAGAGGTTTTCCCGAACGCTGTTAGCGCAGTGAAGGGAGAGTCGGGACGATCAAATACGTTGTCTGCTTGGGAAGCCATTAGAACTGACGATCAGCGGCGTTCTCAACCACGATCAGCGCCGACCGAAGCAATGCCTGGCCGTGGCGGTCGTTTATCAGCGGCAGTAGTCGGCGCAGCTGCACGGCAGCGTCCGATAGGTTGGCAGCCTTCGCCGTCGCAATACGCTGCTCGATCGAGCCGATTTCCTCGAGCAGCCTTTCGATGCGGTTTCCCGCGTCGACCCGTTCCAACACGCTCTTCATCGACGGGCGGGCTGTCTCCAGGTCGGAGAACTCGATCAGCTTTTCCGTGAGGTCGCGCTCCAGATCGGGGAGGGAGCGGCCCAAAACTGCGGAGCGGTTTTGCTCCCCTGCAATGCTCAAACGCACGGCTCTCACCCCGTTTGTAGATCCACCGGATCGTGGCGCGGTAGTCAGCTATCATCAAGACCTTAGCTGATGACCGGCATGTAATGGCATATAAATCCGAGAAGAGTTTGCCGATCAAAAGCGAGTAGAGACTAGCTTGTCTTTAGTGTTCACATAAGGGAATGCTGAACCCCGCGGGCAATTTTGTAGATCTGTCCCCGCAAGCAATGTCCAGCTGCGGCTGGGTCAAACCAAATGTAGAAAGCAGGTTCGCATCTTCCAACTGGGCTTCATTCAGGATGGCACCTTTTAGTCGCGCTCCTCGTAAATTAGCGCCATAAAGCAATGCCCCGCTAAGATTCGCATCCTCCAATTGTGCCTTCAAAAAGTTTGCTCCTCTGAGCCGTGTCCCTATGAGGCGCGCAGACTTTAATTGCGCCGACATAAGATTGGCGTGCCTAAGCTGTGCTCCGACAAGTTGGGCGCCATCAAGAAATGCCCCAGTCATTTCAGTGCCAACCATCTGCGCTCCAGCTAAATATGCTCCCTCCATGTGCGCTTCGCCGAGGTTGGCGCCCTGGAGACGAGCCCTTTGGAAGTTCGCGTTTTCCATCTTTGCCCGGAAGAGGTCGGCACCTTTCAAGTGTGCATCTTTGAGGATTGTGCCTCTTAGTTCTGATCTGGCGAGGTCAGCACCGTCTAGACGCGCCCCTGTCAAATCGGCGCCGCTGAGCCTGGCGCCGCGCAGGTCGGCGGATCGAAGATCCTGGCCAGTGAGGTTGCTGCGTTCAAGATCAGCGAGCTGGAGTTGGAGTGGTCGACGGAACTCGCTTAAACGGATTTCATGGTGGATCGTCGTGATGATGGCAAAAACCACAAGCAGCGGTGCGAAAACGCGGTAGGACCAGTGCCATGGAAATCGAAGGAAAAGCAGAACAGCCGTTGCAATCAGGGTAAGGAACAGCAGCACAACGCCCCATTGCCAGAACGCCATTGCTTTGTAGGTGAAGATGGCCAAAACCAGTGGGACCAACGGGTAAAGGACAAAGAACGAAAATACGCGTAGGAGCGGATGGCGCAACGGAGAGGCGACAGGCACGCGGCGACTGATTGCTGTTGGAGACCGGCGTACCAAACGATCAAGCCGACGCCAATGAGAAACATAGATCTCAAGATAGGCGCGGACGGCAATCAACACGATCGGGCCAAGAATCAACAAAGCCTTGAACGACGCCCCACCGGCAAATGGGATATTAATCGTGGTCGTAGCACTCAGAAGATAGGCGTCCGGATACCCAAGTGTCAGCGAACCGCCCAAGCCGACGCCAATAAGGGTGAGCATGAGCCGATTGACAGTCTTGCCCGTCTCGGCCTGCGCTTCGAGAAGTCGCTCCAATCTCTGGTTCACAGTCCCTCTTACTATATTACGTAAATGCGAACAGCTATTCGCACTTCGTTCTATGGGGTGTCACCCTTGAATTCGAATCAATACAATCAGCGCCTGGCCGCAGGATCGCCTAACTCACAGACGGCTCGCCGACTTTCGCAGAGGATACATCCGGTACCGGTTCTTCTTCGCGAGTGACTACGCTGGAAGAGATCTTCTTAAATCGCTTCACCAAGTTCGAATCCGGCGGCCATGCAGTATCCTTCGAACGGCTTACGTGCGCAGCCTTCGCCTTCTTGAACGCCTCCCGATCGTCCTTGTCTTGAAACTCAGCTTCGTTAAAGGGAATGTTCGATGATCCTGGCAGGCAGCGGTCTATTGAGGCAATGGCAACAAGGGAGGACTCGTCGATCGTATCGGCCTCAGGCTCTTCGCTCTCGCCGCGCAAGAGCATAGCGAGGAGACGCAATCGATTGATGAAGCGTTTTAACGCTCGTGGCGTACTTAGGCGCGTAGCCATGAGCGGATACCAGTCCGTCAGCGCATTGACGAATTCATCGGAGTCGTCGAGTACATCTCCGGCGGTGCGCAGCGCCTCTCTCTGACTACGGACTGCGCGTACTAACAGTGCAAAGAGCGTGAGGGCGACCAAACCGCTCACGCTCCCAACGACGCTCAGTTGGTCGACTGGCGCCGACGTCGCTACAACGGTCGGGCTATCTTGGCTTGGTCCCTTCAAGATGAGACCGAAGCCGTAGGCCAAACCGCCCGCCGCAAAAACACCAAGGAGTGTTGGAAAATAGATCTTCCACGAAGCCAAGCGCACCCGAAATGGTCTGTGGTCAGAGGCGACGGTCGGTTGTTTCTGCTCTTCGCTCAGTATGGCCAAGGCCCCAGCTTCGGGCAGATCTGGCACCTGGACCTCGACATTGACCAGCTTTTCAAGATAGTTCTCAGCGAATGCGCGACGCTGAGCCTTACGCGATTGCAAACTCTTCGCCGGTCCATCTGCGGAGACAAAAGCCGCCACGTCTTTGAAGGAGAACGCCACGCTATCGATCACGCGTTGGCGCTCGAGTCCCATAACCACAACGCATTCGCCCGATGACACAAGAAAGTTGATGGCTTCCAATACCTCGAGGACACGCTCTGGCCTACAGCGGTCCAGATCGTCGACCAGTATGACGGGGGTAAGCGGGGCAAGCGCCTGGGCCACGTCGCGAAATTCGCCGCCAAACCGATGGCGGAAGCTCAACCGATCACGAAACTGAGCGACACGGGTGAGGCGGCCGACTGACGCTGTCAGACGCGCCGGGTCTAGCAACGTGTTGCGAAGGCGCACGCGCATCGTGAGCAAGAAGGCGAGAAGCGCGCCCACACCGGGCAATGCGGCAACCGCTTCGATAGTCTCGGGCTTGTCTTTGTTGTCAGAGACTAGGGCCATCATCTTATCGAATTCAGGTCCAGCGCCCGACGCTATGAGCCCAAGCTGAAGTGCGAGCAAACCAAGGATCACCACAAAGATCCCAGGCTTGCGTTTCGCTCGAATCCAAAACAGCCGTAAGCGGAAGACCAGTCCTGCGACGGTCCACCATCCCGGAAACGCAGCAACCCGCAACGTCTCAAGCAGCGACGCTAGAAAGTGCTCTTCCGTCTGGTGGTGCCACGCATTGAACCAAACGGGCCTGTAGCCATGCTTCTCCAAATCCGCCTTGAGGAGGCTCATAATCGAGCTCTTGCCTGTACCCCACGCACCTACAATCGCGAGGGTCAGCGGAGTTTGTGTCTGTTCATTTCGGAGAAAACCGGAAATGCCGCGAGCGAGGTTGCCATAACCAAGCGGATCCGGATCGCCTGCGCGCAGTGGGCGATCCGAGACTAGGCGGTCCGCGATGGAACGGCGGCGTCCGCTGTGCTCGTCTGCTTCATCAGCCTCGGGACTACGTTCCGCCGAGTCTGAGGGGACTTCCTTTCTTGGTAGAGGTTTTCTGAAGTGATACCGGCTCGATCGCTCGAGAAGGACTTGGTCCATTTTTTGAAACACTGGAACGTACCTAAGGCCCAACCATATCCCCAGCGTCGTTGCCGCTATGAAAGTTTGCGTATTAAAGAAGATATCGAGGTCCAACGTGCTGGCCAGATCCGGCCAAATGGCACTATTTGAAACGTACAGAAAAATCCAAAATGCCACATTGCTGATTTGGTACAAGCTTATCAAAATCCACTTGAAATCTTGATCTGGCAAGCTGGCCCACAGTGAAGGCTCCGTGTTGTCATGTACGAAAGCACGTTCTCGCCGCACGGACACGCTGTAGACGACAAATAAGAAAATCCCGGCGATGAACCAGTCCAGATATACGCGGATGTCTACGCTGACAGTGGTCATAAAAGGCTTCCGTTTGTGGAGTGATTTGCGTCAAAACCACCAAAAATGGACGCCACTTTTTGGCCTCGAACTAGATCCTCATCGAGGCATCGATTTCATTCTACAGAGTTGTTCAAGCGCACGCGAACTGCAACTGTTCAGTGATCTTCATGCGCTGCTAACAGCAGAACTCGATGAATGTTGTTCGTGCCAGTAGATGTGAGTTCATTCGACCAGATACACCAAGCGGATGGACGCTGAGAGTCGGATACTCCGCAGGTTCGAATCCCTATTTGGCGTCTATAGCTGTGATCCAAAATTCCAACGCTCAGCGGATAATCCTACCCGTGTCAGGTGCCGCTACGTAGAAAGCACCCCGCACCGAAAGAGTGTAACTCTTGCTGAGCGCCGCTGGCGTCCTGGCCGGTATCCGACTACCCCAAGACCGGCCAACGGCTGCCAGCGAGCCGATTTGAGGCGGGAGCGGTGGTGTCGGCGGGATAAGAGGTGGACGCATCGCGGCCTGATGTTCACATACTCAGCGTCGGTCAAAGGTAAGGTTCAAGATGCCCATCAGTCGAACAAATTTCGATGACCTTTCCGCGGCCGATATCATCGAGTTCATCGATGCTGGCACGCCGGAACAGCAACACAGCCTGACGAATCTGCGCGACATCATATACTAATCGCCATTGAGCCATGGCGCGAATTCGAACATCCCGTATTCGCTATTGGCGGGATTGATGGCCCAAACGCCACGAAACATAAATTCTGTCGTGTGCACTCTATCGAACCAATCTCGATAGACCGCACAACCGGAGACCCAAAGGAACGCTTCATGGTTACGTATGGCCTCAACGTTGTGCGACTGGATTTGCACCAAGCCGCCTCTGTTGGTGATAATCATCACATCGCCTTGAGCAAGTTCGCTGACCGAATAGTCGGATACAGCATTTGTTGTCCTAGCCTTCGGCGGATGTGGTTCATCACCCAACGAACAGTAAATTGAACGTTCAACGACAAAGGCGTGGCTCTCTCCGATGTTTTCGATTTGCACCAAGACGCCCACCAACAGTCCGTCTATATCGTCATGATGCATCCATTGCCGTGCTGTTGTTTGGCTACCAATGCTAGGCGATCGCATCCTGGCACTCTTGACGAGTAACTTCGCCGCTTGCATGTCCATGGCAATTTGGGCATGCACCTGTGCAGCGTCAGCCGCCTGAAGAGCTGCACTATTTGCCTCACGCGTTGCAGCCAACGTTCTCTTAAGTAGCACAACAGCGACAATGCTGATCACCGTGGCGATGGCGCTAAAAAGCGCCATGATCCATTGAGCCGCTCCGTCGCTGGGAGTAATCCATGACGGCAATGCGATGTCATGGCGACCTGATGCCATGCTGTCGTCGATATTGCGATCCCTATCATCGCTTTCGCGGTCAGGTTCGGAGTCATTGATCGCGGCCGGCACGGGTCGCGTGTCTCGCGTGGATCCCTCATCGTTGACCGGCTGCGGGGGCTGGGCATTTGGCTCCGTTTCGATTTGTTGATTATCTGACGGCTGGGCTTCGGGTTCAGCAACGCCCTGCCCGAACGCTGGCGTGGCGATTGCTAGAATTACCCAAAGCGCGATGGTGTGCGGCAGAGTACGACCATGCATTGCGTCGAAGATACAGCGTTGTCCGTGACCAGCAAGCGTGTCGTTGCGAGACAGTCAGGTCATTCTCTTTCCGGGTGTCAAGAAATCCCCTTTTAGGGCCTGACAAAAGTCTTCGCCCGTAGACCTTCGGCGCCTTTTAGGGGGTCGCAAAACTCATGGTCCGTGGTGTTCAATCGATATCGAGCAGGGCTACACCGGCCCGTTATCCTGCCTTTTTGTTCACCGCGCAGGCCGCGCTTGGCCAGATTGCCCAGCCAGGTCCTCGACCCGCTGCCGCACAGACTCCCGGAGCACGTCGGAGTTTTGCGCCAGGAACGCGGCACGCGCCACCGTCCGCGCCGCGCTGTTCGTTCGCCGGATCAGTTCTCGCTTCAGCCCGTCGCCCAAGCCGAGATAGGCGGGGCTCGCCACCAACTGATCAAGCGCACGCTTGGCGGCGCGGCCCGTCGCCACTTGCAGCTGGTCGAATTGCTGCGGCGTCAGTTCGACCCCGCGCAGCTTCCGGTCCTGCCGCTTGATTTCGATACGGAGCCTGACAATCTCGTCGGCGATCGGATCGTTGCGGCGGAAGCTCGAATAGATCGGTGAGATCAGGTCGGGGCCGAGGCCGCCGGACAGAACGATGGGCTCGCCCCACACATTGCGACGCGGCGGCAGATCTTTCGAGTAGCCCGGGATGCGGGCTCGGATCGCATCGAGTGCGGAACGGGTATCGCGCAAGACCGGGTCGCCTTCGAACGACGTGCCCGGCACGCCCTCGCGTGCGACCGCGGCGACGCCGGCAGGCACCAACGACCCGGCGAGCCGCCGGATATAGCGCTCGCCGTAGCGGTCGGGGTCGTTGATCGTCTGGATCAGGTCCGAGAGGCCGGAAAGCCAGGTTTTGCTCACGAGGTTCTGTGCGACCGATCCGACGATCATGGCGGCGACGCGGTCGGCGTCGGGCCTCGACATCTCACCCGCGACTTCGGCGAAGTCGGCCGCGACGCCGAGCAGCAGGCCGAGCGGTTCGAGCCTGCCATAGCTGAAATAGCGGTCGCCGATCCTGACGCTGTAGGGCTGCCAGCCCGTCTCGCGAAGGGCGCCCCGCAGTTCGGGGTCGGACGGCCCGCCGCCGGTCAACAGCCCTTCCGCGGCGAGCCCGGCCGCGGCCAGCGCTACTGAGGTGCCGAGCGCCATGCGCGCTGTCGCTTCGTCGCGCGCTATCTGGCCGTTCCTGCCCTTCAGATCGTCGCGTACCCGCTGCATCAGCACGCCGAACGGCGAGCGCTCGGCTGCGAAAGTAATGATGTTGGCCGGGGTGCGGACGAACGGCACCACGACGCGCCCGCCCGGGACACGGTTGAGCGTCGACATGACGTTCTGGCCGATCCGACCGAGCGGGTTGGTGAACGTCATCCGCTCGGCGAACGCCTGGGCCTGCGTCGCCAGGTCCTCGGGCGGGTCGCGCATGATCGACGAGATGAGCTCCGCCCGCTTCGCTCCCTTGAGCCGTTTTTGGGACGCCCGCCGGTAGGCAAGCGCATAGAGTGCCGAGCGCCGGTTGGCCGCTTTGAAGAATTCGTCTTCGGCCATCAGGAAGCGTCCGGGCAGGCGAGCTATCTGGCCCTTGACGCCGCTGATCGCCTGATGTCGGCGCGCTTCGACCTTGAGGGCGGGGTCGGATGGTTGCTCGGTCAGGAGCGTACGGCCGGCGAGGAACGCGCCGTCCTTGGCGCCCTGCAACAGGCCGAACGCCCGCATCGCGGCTTCGCCGGCATAGACCTTTTCGCCCGCTCTGAACGCGCCGATGCCGGAAGCGATCAGCGTTTCGGGAACAGTCCACATCGCCGTCAACGTGTTCGAGAGGATGTTGACCGCATGCGTCTTCGGCGACGACAGGAGGCCGTTGATCCAGATCTCGAACAGTTTGTCGCGCAGCTTAGCCCTGCCTTCATCGCGGACGAACGTGTTGAGCGTGCTGGGTTCGTCAAGGGTCGCGATTGAGCCCGCCAAGTCTTCGATCCGGTCCCGTCCGCCGGCCGACTGGATCAGTTTGTCGATGGCTCGCTGCCGCGCCGACTCCGTCCTGGCTGTGATCTGGAACGAGCGCAGCGCCCGTCCGGCTTCCGCCGTGATCCCGGTAACCTGCTCCTGGATCGCCTGATGTCGGCGCAGCGCCCGCATGAACTCCACCTGTTGTGCGTCGCTCCCGCGCTGCGCCTGTCTTGCGATCCGAACCAAGTTCTCGGCCGACTCGGCGAGCATCGTCCGGGCCGCCAACGCCTGCTCTGCGTTGAACGCCTGGCCGCGCTGCCGCTTCATCAGCCGGTCGAAGTTGAGCCCGAGGTCTTCGGCCAGCTGCTGCGTTTCGGCTACGCTCTGTACGCCGCGCCGCGCCTTTTCGATGCCGACGCCTTCCGCGGCGGCCACGAGCGCGGCCTTGATGTCTTCGGTGCTTTCAAGGCGATCCAAGGCGATGTTGCCGGCACGCTCGGCGTTGCTGCGTCGGCCGCTGGCGGCCAACACATCGCGGCCTGACGGTGACAGGATCTCGCCTTGCAGCGGTGCGGTTGCTTCCAGACCGGCTTGGTCGATCGGCGACAGCCCATCGAACTGCCGGGCAATCTCCTGGTCGATCGCCTGGCGCGCCTGACCGTCCGTCAGGCCACCGATATCCACCCCAAGCTCGTCGGCTTCGCGCGCGATGTCGCGATCCCCTTGCAACCCGTCGAGCAGATCGCGGTCATCCTGGGTGAACCGCCGCCCGGGTCCACCTGCCTCGGTCTCCCGCAATGCTTCAAGGAAATCGTCGATCGAGGGGCGCTCGGCGAAGTCGTCGAAGAACCCCGACTGCCAGGCCAGCAGCGCCGCGTCGTCCAGGTTGAGGCCGCGTTCGTCGCTGATGATCGGACCGAGGAAGTTTTCGCCACGGACGAACGTCAGGTCGCGTGGTTGGTTGGTCAGGCCGAGGGAGCGCAACTCTCCTCGAAAATCCTTGAGCCCGCCCTGTGTTCGAAGCCAGGTAATCAGGTCCATCGGGCCGCGCCATTTCGTCCGACTCCCGTTCGACGTGATCACATCGGCGACAGGCAATTGCGTCGTGCCCGTCTCCGCCGCCTTCCGCTTGGCCACCGCCGCCGGGTTCTCTGCGAAGCGACCGGAGGCGGTCGGCCCCGGGGGTGGTGGATCGAGTGGCGGCGACGGCTTGACCGGTTCGACCGCTTCACCGCTCCGACGCGCGGGCGCCGGCAGCACGTGACCGGAATCGCGGGCGAGCGGCGCATCCGCTATCACTGGCGGCGCAGCGCGGTCGGTCGGCGCGGTCGGGGCAATGGCTGATAGGCTGGGCGTAGCTGACAGATCGGGCGGCACAACAGCTGCGTCCCCTGTTTGCGCGTTCGTTGCGGATTGGCGTCCCGCAGTCGCAGTCGCGATCTCGACTGGACCGGTAGCAATTTGCCCGATTGCCTCGGCGGCGATCTGCGGCGCGTTGAGTTCCTGCCCGGCGGACACCTGCCCCAACGCCTCGCCGCCGGCACCGAGCGCCGCTTGCGCGCCGACTTCGGACACAGCGCCAGCTACTGCCTGCGTGGCTCGCCCACCGCCGACGCTGCCCGCAGTCCGTGCAACCGGACCGAAGATCCGCCCGCCTACGCCAAACGACAGCATGTCCACCGCCGCGATGGGGATGCCTTTGCGAAGCGCGATCTCCCGCGCCCGGTTGAGCAGATCGGGATTGCGGAAGGCATCTGCGATTTGCCGTTCGTCGGTAAGGTCGACGCCCTGTTCGGCGAAAGTCTGCAACACCTCAGCGCCGGCTTCTAGGCCGAGAGAGCCGAGGCCGGCCGCCCCGGCCCCGGCCAGCGGTCCGCCGGCGGCCGTCGCCCCTGCCGAGAGTCCGAGGACCGGTGCGAATTGGCCGAAGCTTTCGCCCATGATCGTCGCTGTGATTTCGAGAGGCGCATTGGCGAACGCCTTGGCCGCGCCCGTTCCCTCGGAAGCGAAGAAGGCGCGCACGTTCTCAGATGGCGGGTTTTCCAGGATCTTGCGCTGCTGCTCCGCAATGATCGGCGCGACCTGATCAGGATCGATGCCGAGCGCTCCGGCCGACGCGGCGAGCGAGGCGATACCCTGCTGTCCTCCCCGGCGCAGCACGTCTGCCGCTGCATCGTCGGTTGAGCGCAGCGCTGGTCCGGCTTGGCGCGACAGACCGAACAGCGTCACCGGTTCGCTTATCGGTCGCGGACCGTCTGGGGCCAGATCATCAAACAGGCCAACCGGCGCACCACCGGTCGCCGATTGAGCTTCACTGATCAGATCACTGAATAAGCCCGTTCCAGGCGACGCCTGCGATCCCTGGCGTGCTTCTGCAATGAGATCATCGAAAGCACCCATTACAGCTTCCTGGGATCAAGCCCGAGTTGTTCGAGACGCTGCACAACTTTTGACCGACTAACACCGTTTGCCAGCGCATCGCGCGCCTCCTGTAGTGCCCTCTGTTCGGCGAGGCCGCCGCTACTGCCTTCGCTGCCGATCAGGAGGCCCTGCAGTAAGGCCTTGACAGGATCTCGCGGCCGCAGTCGCTCGAATGTCTCCTGTTCGGCGGCGGTAAGCGGCTCGCCGTTCGCCATCTTGCGTGCGATCGGCACGAGGACTTCGTTCACCGACGGCGTGACGTTGAGCAGTTTGGACCTTGCAGCGTCGAAGGTGGCGTCATCGATCAGACCGCGCTGTCGATCCTGGGCCAGCTTGCCGAGTTGGCTTTGCGCTTTCCCTGCTTCGCCCCGGGTCAGCTTATCGATGCGGGCGGCAAAGGTCGCTTCGTCGATCACGCCGTTTTGCAGATCGAGTGCAAGCTTACCGACGGTGGATTGCGGCCGGCGCGTGGTCGCCCTCGGATCATTGACGACGCGGCCGGATCGTGTGTTGCGTTGGCCGACCACGTTGCCCGCCGCGTCGGTCACTGCCTCGAACTGCTCCGGCGGATTGATCCGCGCACTGATCATCGCATTTAGCGCCCCGTCGCCGCCGGCCGTCACAAGGTCGGCGAGTTGCCGATCTGGCGTCTGCCCGACGCGGCCCGAATTGAACGTCACGCCGCTGTTCGGATCGAAGCCGCCGAATAAACGCGAGCGTGCCGCCTGCTGGTCCTGGACCTGCGCAAGCTGCGCTTCGGCCAACCGGTTCTTGATGTTGTTGGCCTTGATGGCGTTGCCGACCTGGACACCCTGCAACGCGCCCCTGAAGATCCCGCCCAGCGGATTGACCGGTTGCACGGTCGGCGGCGAAAGCCCTTCCGCCAATATGCCGAGCCCCGCCAGAGCGAGCGTGTTGCGGTCCTGCAAGAAACCGGTCGGCGCGTTCGGATCGCCTTGGAAGATGCCGAGACCGTCGAGGAAGCCGACCATCACGCGACACCCAGCAGTTCGGAGAACCTGGCGGGTTTTGGGTTGGTGAAAAGATTGGCGATGAAATGGAAGATGCCGCCGCCGAACTCGACGCTGTCGGTAACCGCTGTCGGGAGGGCGCCGTAGAGATCGTAAGACCGGAACTGACCGTCATCGTTCGCGTAGATTGCGATATGGGTCGTTACCGCTCTCGCGTCTTTCGTCACGTTGCCAACGTCGACGAAAGCACCGCGCCAATCGTCTCGCTTCTGCAACCGCACGAAATTGGTATTGGCGCCGACGCCTACAGCACTGCTCGCACCTCCCGTGTAGACCAAAATCTGCTTGGTCAGGACGGCCAGGAGGTCGGCGGACGGGTCGACTGCCTCCAATTCGGCGACATCCTCTTCGTGGCTGAAATCGAGCGCCCGTGAAGAGCTCTGCGCTTCACCGATCAGCACGCGATCGATCCGCAGGCAAGGCAGGAAGGCGAAGTCGGCGACCACGTCTGGACCGCAAACCGCCGGCCTGCCGGATTTGATTGAGCCGGCGACCGCAAGGCACAGCAGAGCCGCGTGTTGGGGCGTTGCCATGGGCGGTCGATCACGGCGGCTTTTTGTGCCTGTTGGCAACATGTCTGCCTCTTGCAGGTAACGCACGACGCGACGCACCTTGCTCGGGGGCAGCAACCATTCGTAGGAGATTTCGTCGCTGAGTAAGGAGAGGGGGATTTGCTGCATTTGGCGTGACCCGACACGGTAAGCAGATACCGCATAAATGCCAAAAGCCGGCGCGCACAGCAAGTAATTTGGTGACTTTAGGGTGACTTTAACGAAATAGGGGCCTAGCCGTTTTCAGCTAAGCCCCTGATTTTATTGGTGGAGCCAGGCGGAATCGAACCGCCGACCTCTTGAATGCCATTCAAGCGCTCTCCCAACTGAGCTATGGCCCCGTGTTCTCAAAAAATGTCGGCACCCGCCGAACGGGTCGGGAACTTAGGGGGCGGCCGCCGACATTTCAAGCGTGAAGTGTTGCCGGATGGCGACAGTTCACGCTGATTTCTCTGCCCCTGCGTCATCGTCTGCCGGGATGTCGGTATCGTCGCCTCCGGGCAGGTCGTCGTCATCGTCCACGACAACGGCAATATCGTCGTCGTCATCGTCCAGCACGACATCGTCGTCGTTATCGTCGTCCAGGACGATATCGTCGTCTTCGGTGTCCGCTTCTTCCGCAACCGGCGCCTTGGCGACCGGGGCCTTCGGTGTCTTCTTGTCTTCCGAACTGCTGGAGCGCTTCGGCTTAAGAAGTACTTCCGGTTGGTTCTCCGCGCCGCATTTCGGGCATATAAGCGGGGATTTGTTGAAATCGTAGAACCGTGCCGCGCAGGATGTGCAGCGATGTTTGGTTCCCCATTCCGGCTTGGCCATGCCGGGTGCCTCCTTAATCGTGTCCCTAGATATACAAATCAGGTCCGCAGCGCCGGTCGCACCTAACCTCGAAACCTTGAATGCCGTTGCGTATCCGCAACTTAATCCGCGTCTTCGGTCGCCGGGTCGGTTGGTTGGCAGCGGCGGCGCGATTGTGGTAAAGAAGCCGCCGCTGTCAACCGATAAAGACCGCGTCAGACAACAAAATAATCGCGTCGTTAGATTGGCGCAAAACCCGGCACGAATATTGAGATCTTTGCAGCCCGGCTCTTTGACTTCGCGTCCGACGAACGGCTTGGTCGGCGTCGCGCGCGTGCCCGGCGACAAGTCGATCTCGCACCGTGCGCTGATTATGGCGACGATGGCCGTCGGCGAATCGACGGTCTCCGGCTTGTTGGAGGGCGACGACGTTCTGCGGACGGCCGCTGCCCTGCGTCAACTCGGCGCCGGGATCGAACGCAGCGGCAACGGCATTTGGCATGTCGACGGCGTCGGGATCGGCGGTTTGCGCGAAGCCGGCGATGTGCTGGATTTCGGCAACTCGGGGACCGGCGTCAGGCTGTTGATGGGGCTTGTCGCCGGCCATCCGATCACGACCTTTCTGACCGGTGACGAATCGCTCAGGTCGCGGCCCATGAACAGGGTCGCGGATCCGCTACGGGATATCGGCGCCCGGATCTTCGGGCGGGAAGGCGGCAGGCTGCCGCTGGCCGTCTGCGGCGCGGCGACACCGATGCCGATCGAATACCGGCTGCCGGTCGCGTCGGCGCAGGTGAAATCGGCCATCCTCCTGGCCGGTTTGAACGCGCCCGGCGAAACCCGCGTCATCGAGCCTCGGCCGACGCGCGACCACACCGAACGGATGTTCCGCCATTTCGGCGCGGCGGTTACCGTCGACGACAACGGCGAGAGGACGGTGTCCGTGGTCGGACAGCCGGAGCTTTCGCCCCGACATTTGGAGGTGCCGGGCGATCCGTCCTCGGCGGCATTCCCGATCGTCGCGGCGGCCATCGGCGCCAAATCCGACCTGACGATCGAGGCGGTCGGCGTGAATGTCCTGCGGGCCGGGCTGTTCGATTGCTTGAAAGAGATGGGCGCCGCGCTTTCGATGAGCGGCAGCCGGGAACTGAACGGAGAGCCGGTGGCCGATATCGTCGTGCGGCCAGCGGCGCTGAAGGGCATCACCGTCCCGCCGGAGCGGGCGCCGTCGATGATCGACGAATATCCGATACTCTGCATCGCGGCGGCTTTCGCCGAGGGCCGGACCGAAATGCGCGGCATCGGTGAGATGCGGGTTAAGGAAAGCGACCGGATCGCGGCCACGGCGGCCGGTTTGGCCGCCTGCGGTGTTGAGGTCGAGGAATTCGAAGACGGACTGGCAGTGCACGGCCGTGGCGGCGAGGCGCCGGCGGGCGGGGCCACGGTGGCGACGGAAATGGATCATCGCATCGCGATGTCGTTCCTGGCGCTCGGCACCGCCACGAAACAGCCGGTCACGGTCGATTCCGGCGACATGATCGCGACCAGCTTTCCGGGCTTCGTGGACCTCATGAACGAGCTCGGCGCCGATATCGGGTCATCGCGGCCGTGATCGTCGCGGTCGACGGCCCGGTCGCGGCCGGCAAGGGCACCCTGGCGCGGCGGCTGGCGGCGCATTTCGGATTTGCCTACCTGGATACCGGTTCGCTGTACCGGGCGACGGCAAGGAAAGTGCTGCGCGCGGGCAGCGACCCGCATGACGTCGAGGCCGCCGTGGCGGCGGCGCGTTCGCTGACGCCGGAGGATCTGACCGATCCCGCATTGCGTGACGAGGCGGTTGGCGAAGCATCCTCCGTGGTGGCGGTCGTGGCGGAGGTCCGCGAGGCTTTGCTTGGTTATCAGCGCCGTTTCGCGGCTGAGCCGCCGGAAAACGCGCCCGGCGCCGTGCTGGACGGTCGCGACATCGGCACCGTGGTATGCCCGGACGCCGATGTTAAGTTTTTCGTCTCGGCCGACGTCGAGGTGAGGGCACGCCGCCGGTTCGAGGAGCTGCGGGACCGTGGGGTTTCGGCGGATTACGAGGCTGTTCTGGCCGATCTTCGCCGCCGGGACGAGCGCGATAAGGGGCGGGCCGCGGCACCCCTGAAACCGGCTTCGGACGCGCACTTGCTTGACTCGACAAATTTGGATATAGAAGCGGCCTTCCGTGCCGCCAAGGATATCGTGGCGTCGCGCCTTTGAGCGAGCCTGCATTTTAAGGCTTTCTCGGCGAGTTTGCTTGATGCCATGATCGGGCCCGAAATATCGTGCCGTCGGGTGCGGGAGAGAGCCTGGAGCCAATCGACCTTCGGTCGCGCTCCCGGGCCGCACTGAAAGGAGAACGGACTTCTATGTCGGATGTCACCGCGGCAGTGGATACACTGCCCGAACCAGAGAATTTTGCCCAACTTCTAGATGAAGTCTACGGAACCGAGCCCAATTTGGAGGGTTCCGTCGTCAAGGGCACAATCATCGCGATCGATAACGAGGTCGCGGTGGTGGATGTCGGCCTCAAATGCGAAGGCCGCGTCGCACTGAAGGAATTCAGCCCCCATGGCCAGCCGGCCGACCTGAAGGTCGGCGATACGGTTGAGGTCTACCTCGAACGGATCGAAAACGCGCGTCACGAAGCGGTCTTGAGCCGCGACAAGGCGCGCCGGGAAGAAGCCTGGGCGCTGCTGGAAAAAGCCTTCGACAAGAACGAAAGAGTCGAAGGCATTATTTTTGGCCGGGTCAAGGGCGGTTTCACCGTCGACCTGTCCGGCGCGGTGGCCTTCCTGCCGGGTAGCCAGGTGGACATCCGGCCGGTCCGGGACGTCACGCCGCTGATGGGCAACCCGCAGCCGTTCCAGATCCTCAAGATGGACCGTCGCCGCGGCAACATCGTGGTGTCGCGCCGGGCGGTGCTGGAAGAAACCCGGGCGGAGCAACGCTCCGAACTGGTCGCCAACCTGCACGAAGGCCAGGTGCTGGAGGGCGTGGTCAAGAACATCACCGATTACGGCGCGTTCGTGGACCTCGGCGGCATCGACGGCCTGCTGCACGTCACCGACATTTCGTGGCGCCGGATCAACCATCCGACCGAAGCGCTGTCGATCGGCCAGACGCTGAAGGTCCAGGTGATCAAGGTCAACCAGGAGACCCAGCGCATCAGCCTCGGCATGAAACAGCTTGAGGCGGACCCGTGGGACGGCGTGGAATCGAAGTACCCGATCGGCACCCGGTTTACCGGCCGCGTCACGAACATCACCGACTACGGCGCGTTCGTGGAGCTGGAGCCCGGTGTCGAGGGGCTGGTGCACGTTTCCGAGATGAGCTGGACCAAGAAGAACGTGCATCCGGGCAAGATCGTTTCGACCAGTCAGGAGGTCGAGGTGATGGTGCTGGAGGTCGATCCGCAGAAGCGCCGGATCAGCCTTGGCCTCAAGCAGACGATGTCCAACCCCTGGGAATCCTTCGCGGAGCAGTATCCGAAAGGATCCGAGGTCGAGGGCGACGTCAAGAACATCACCGAGTTCGGCCTGTTCGTCGGCCTGGACGGCGATGTCGACGGCATGGTGCATATGTCCGACCTGAACTGGGAACAGTCCGGCGACGACGCGATCAAGGAGTTCAAGAAGGGCGACCGGGTTCGTGCCGTCGTTCTGGACATCGATCCGGAGAAAGAGCGTATCAGCCTTGGTATCAAGCAACTGAGCGGCGATCCGTTCGCGGCCTCCAAGGAACTGCGTCGGGGCAACCGTGTGACCTGCACGGTCACGGCGGTCAACGACAACGGCCTGGAAGTCGCTCTTTCCAACGACCTGCCGGGCTTTATCCGCAAGTCCGATCTGTCTCGCGACCGCAGTGAGCAGCGGCCGGAGCGGTTTGCCGTCGGCGATAAGATCGACGCCAACATCCTCGGTTCCGACAACAAGAACCGGCGGATGAACCTCTCGATCAAGGCGCTCGAATTCGCCGAGGAGAAAGAGGCCGTGGCGGCCTACGGCTCCAGCGATTCGGGGGCCAGCCTGGGCGACATTCTGGGCGCCGCGTTGAAGGAGCGGGCCAAGCTCGGCGCCGACGACGCAGGCGGCGAAGGGGCCGATTCCGACGGTCAGGCGGACGAAAACAAGGACGGCTGATAAACGCGGCTCGTCCCGCGAAGCAACAGCGGCGCCGGTGAAAACCGGCGCCGTTTTTCTTTTGTGTTACAGAAATCTGTTGTTCTTTAAAGACTTATGCGCCCTTCCGGCTTGACGCTGTCGATGGGGTTTGGCACCTTTGCTCTTGATGGTGGTGATACTAAAGGTCGGTATGCCGATCATTGTTCCGGATAACTTGGCAAATCCATGTCAAGCGCCGGTATAGGGCGATGGTGTTGGGGCGACAGTAAATGATTAAATCCGAATTGATTGCGCGTTTGGCCGAGCGTAATCCGCATCTCTATCAGCGCGATGTGGAGCGAATCGTGTCGACCGTGTTCGAAGAGATTTCGGCCGCGCTGGCGCGGGGCGACCGGGTCGAGCTTCGCGGTTTCGGTGCTTTCTCGGTAAAACGCCGTCCGGCGCGGATTGGGCGTAATCCGCGGACGGGCGCGACCGTTCAGGTAGCCGAGAAGTGCGTGCCTTTCTTCAAGACCGGCAAGGAACTGCGCGAGAGGCTGAACACGGATCTGTCCGCACGGCTTGGATGATCGGAGCGTTTCGGCCGGATTGGCACGCTACGCCGTAACCTATGTAGGGTCGCTCGCGTGAAGTTTTTGGCTTGGTTGATCTTCGTTGCGGTCGGGCTGCTGACCGTGGTTCTGGCGGTTGCCAACCGCGGGCCGGTGACGTTTAGCCTGGATCCGCTGCCGCTGGCCTTCGATCTGCCGCTCTATGCGGTGATCCTGGCGTCGGTCTTCGTTGGCCTGCTGATCGGTGCGGGCGCGATGTGGCTGCGCGACGGCAAGGTTCGCCGACTAGCGCGGCAGCGGCGGCGTGAAGCCGCCAAGCTGGAGAAAGAACTGCGCGCAGTGCGCGAAGAGCCGGCATTGCCGGCCCCGGCGAGCCGTACCGGCGCCGCCGGCTGAGCGGCCATGCAGTTCGTTACAGCCGAACAGGTCCACGACGCGCTCGACTACATAACGCTGACCGACCGCCTGGATGTTGGGTTCCGTGCCGGGTGCGAAGCGCCGCTTAGGCACCATCACGCGGTCGAGACGCCCGGCGACAAGGCGGACGCCACCCTGCTGTTGATGCCGGCCTGGCAGGTCGGCAAGCATATCGGGGTCAAGCAGGTAACCATCTTTCCCGACAATTCGGCGCGCGGTTTGCCGTCGGTGATGGGCGTCTATTTCCTGCTCGACGCCAATACCGGACAGCCGTTATCTGTCATCGACGGCGTCAGCCTGACGGTGCGCCGGACCGCCTGCGCGTCGGCCTTGGCGGCACGGTATCTGGCGCGTGGGGACAGCGAACACCTGCTGATGGTGGGCACCGGCGCCATGGCCCCGCATCTGATCGGCGCGCATGCCGCATCGCGCCCGATTCGCCGTGTCTCCGTCTGGAACCGCAACCCGGAGAAAGCGGCCCGCTTCGCCGAGAGCCTGAACGGGGCCGGCCTGGATGTCGGCGCGGCTGACGATCTGGAGGCTGCAGCCCGCGAGGCCGATATAATTTCCTGCGCGACCCTGTCGGATAAACCGTTGATCCGGGGCGATTGGCTCAAGCCCGGCGCCCATCTGGATCTTGTCGGCGCGTTTCTGCCGACCATGCGGGAATCGGACGATACGGCGGTCCGCCGGGCAAGCCTGTTCGTCGATACCCGGACCGGCGCGCTGTCGGAGGGCGGTGACATTGTAGATCCGCTTAAGCGCGGCGTTATCGCCGAGACCGATATCCTGGCGGATCTCTACGATCTGACCCGCGGCGCCCATCCAGGCCGGGCGTCGGACGACGAGATCACTCTGTTCAAGTCGGTCGGCCACGCACTGGAAGACCTGACCGCGGCGGAATTGGTGGCCGAGCGCGTCTGATCCGGTCTGCGCGGATCGCTACTCCCCAAATGGGGGCGATCTGCTATAACCCGACCATGATGAGGAATATCTCGGGAAACCCGGTTTTTTGCGCCCTGGACACGGTTGACCTCGCGGCAGCGGAGCGGCTCGCCGGAGAGGTTGCCGGTTCGGTCGGCGGCCTGAAGGTCGGCAAGGAATTCTTCACGGCGCATGGGCCTCAGGGGGTAAGCCAGGTTGTGGCCGGCCGGCTGCCCCTGTTCCTGGACCTGAAGTTCCACGACATCCCGAATACGGTGGCGGGTGGCGTGCGCGCGGCCATCGGCGCCGTCGCGCCGTTCATGATGACGGTGCATGCATCCGGCGGGCGCGCGATGCTGAGGGCCGCGGTGGACGCGGCCGCGACGGCGGCGGGCGAGACCGGCACGCGGAAGCCACTGATCCTCGGCGTTACCGTCCTGACCAGCCTGGACCAGGACGACCTGCGGGATACCGGCGTTGCCGGCACGGTTACCGATCAGGTCCGGCGGCTGGCCGACCTGGCCCAGGCAAACGGCCTGGACGGCGTCATCTGCAGTCCGCACGAAATTAAGACGCTCCGCGCCGACCGTGGCCCCGCGTTCAAGCTGGTGGTTCCGGGCATCAGGCCGGCCAGTGCCATGGGCGACGACCAGAAGCGGGTTATGACCCCGGCCGACGCTGTCGCGCTAGGCGCTGATTACCTGGTGATCGGCCGCCCGATTACGGCAGCGGGCGACCCCGCGGCCGCGGCCCGGGCGATCGACGCGGAGATCGGGCGGGCGGCATGAGCGTTTCGGCCAAAATCTGCGGTCTGAACACACCGGAAACAGTCGCGGCGGCAGTCGCCGGCGGCGCCGGGGCCATCGGCCTGATGTTCTACGAACCCTCGCCGCGCTACATCTCCATCGAAACGGCGGCCGAACTCGGCCGGGAAGCGGGCGGGGCCAAGAAAGTAGGCGTCTTCGTTGACCCGGACGACGCGGTCTTGGACCGCTCTGTCTCTGCTGCCGGCCTGGATATGATCCAGCTACATGGCCGTGAGACGCCGGAACGGATCCATGGGATCAAGGCCCGTTTCGGCCTTCCGGTGATGAAGGCGGTCCGCATTGCCGGGCCTGAGGATCTGGGCGCAGCCAAGGCCTATGAAGGCGTCGCCGACTGGTTGCTGTTCGATGCCAAAGCGCCTACAAACATGGCCGGTGCACTGCCCGGCGGCAACGGAATGCCCTTCGATTGGCGAATTCTGGCCGCGCGAAGCTGGCAGGGCCCGTGGATGTTGTCGGGCGGACTATCCGTGGACAATGTGGCGGAGGCGGTGTCTATCAGCGGCGCGCCTTGGGTGGATGTGTCGTCGGGCGTGGAGGACGCGCCTGGACGGAAGAGCGTCGCCCGCATCGCCGCATTCCTCGATACCGTGCGGCAGCTTTGACGCCTGAGCTTCGAGCAGACGCATGACGACACAGCCTCTTAACACCTATCGCAACGGCCCTGACGAGCGCGGCCATTTCGGCATTTATGGCGGGCGCTACGTGGCCGAGACCCTGATGCCGCTGATCCTGTCGCTGGAGGATGCCTATCGGGCGGCCAAGGACGACCCGGAATTCGCGGCCGAGATGGACTACTTCCTGCGCGACTATGTCGGCCGTCCGAGCCCGCTCTATTTCGCGGAACGGCTGACCGAGCATTACGGCGGCGCCAAGGTCTATTTCAAACGGGACGAGCTGAACCACACCGGCGCCCACAAGATCAACAACTGCATGGGCCAGATCCTGCTGGCCCGGCGCATGGGCAAGAAACGTATCATCGCCGAGACCGGCGCCGGCCAGCATGGCGTGGCGACGGCGACGGTGGCGGCCCGCTTCGGCCTGGAATGCATCGTCTATATGGGCGAGGTGGACATCGAGCGGCAGAAGCCGAACGTGTTCCGCATGAAGCTTCTGGGCGCCGAGGTCCGGCCTGTCACGTCAGGTTCGCGCACCCTCAAAGATGCGATGAACGAGGCGCTGCGCGACTGGGTGACCAACGTCGACGATACCTTCTACATCATCGGCACCGCGGCCGGCCCGCACCCCTATCCCGAGCTGGTGCGCGATTTCCAGTCGGTGATCGGCAAAGAAACCAAACGGCAGATGATGGAGCATGAGGGCCGGCTGCCGGACTCGCTGGTCGCCTGCATCGGCGGCGGGTCGAACGCGCTGGGTCTGTTCCATCCGTTTCTCGACGACAAGGGTGTGGCGATCTATGGCGTCGAAGCCGCCGGACACGGCATCGAGACCGGCGAGCATGCGGCTTCGCTCACCGCCGGTGCGCCGGGCGTGCTGCACGGCAATCGCACCTATCTCCTGCAGGACGACGACGGGCAGATCACCGAAGCGCATTCGATTTCGGCGGGCCTCGACTATCCGGGGATCGGGCCGGAGCACGCGTGGCTGAACGATACGGGCCGGGTGAAATACGTCTCGGCCACCGACAAGGAAGCGCTGGAAGCGTTCACGCTCTGCTGCCGACAGGAGGGCATTATCCCGGCGCTGGAACCGGCGCATGCGCTGGCATTCGTCGGTACCCTGGCGCCGACCCTGCCAAAGGACCACCTGTTGGTCATGAACATGTGCGGGCGCGGCGACAAGGACGTCTTCACGGTCGCCGAGGCGCTGGGAGAATCCCTGTGAGCGACACCCGTATCGACAGCCGGTTCGCTGCCTTGCGGGCGGAAGGCAGGGCCGGTCTGGTGACTTTCCTGTCGGCCGGCGATCCGGATGCGGCGACGTCGCTTGAAATCGTCAAGGGCTTGCCGTCGGCCGGGGCGGACCTGATCGAACTCGGCATGCCGTTCACCGACCCGATGGCGGATGGGCCTTCCGTGCAGGCGGCGGGGCTGCGTGCGCTGCAGTCCGGCGCCACCATGCGGCATACGCTTCAGTTGGTCCGCGACTTCCGGGCAGAGGACGACGAAACGCCGGTCATCCTGATGGGATATTACAACCCGATCCATCATTACGGCGTCGAGCCGTTTTTAAAGGATGCCGTGGAAGCCGGTGTGGATGGCCTGATCGTCGTCGACCTGCCGCCGGAAGAAGACGAAGAGCTTTGCCTGCCGGCGCTGAACGCCGGCCTCAACTTCATTCGCCTGGCCACGCCGACCACCGACGACAAGCGGCTGCCGGCGGTGCTCGCCAATACCTCGGGCTTCGTCTACTACGTTTCGATTACTGGCATTACGGGCGCGGCGGCGGTGGATGTTGGGCCGGTAACGTTCGCCATCGAACGGTTGCGCCGCCATACCGATCTGCCGATCGGTGTCGGCTTTGGCATTAAGAATGCGGTGGACGCCGCGGCCGTCGCCCGTGTCGCGGACGCCGCGGTTGTCGGTTCCGCGCTGGTCGACAGGATCGAGGCGGCTGCGTCGCCGCGAGCCGCGGTCGACGGGGTGCTTTCCCTGGTGCGCGAACTGGCCGACGGCGTTCGCGGCGCGCGCAACGGATCCGGTGCTGATTAGGGACCTTCCTCAATGAATTGGCTCACCAACAAGGTTCTCCCCAAGATCAATCTGTTCGGCGGCAAGAAAGACACGCCGGAAAATCTTTGGGAGAAATGCCCTGCCTGCAACCAGATGGTGTTCCACCGTGAGCTGGAAGAGAGCCAGCATGTCTGCCCGCACTGCGACCATCACATGCGGATCGGGCCGGAGAAACGCTTTGCCAGCCTGTTCGATGACGGGGCCTACACCAAAATAGAGTTGCCGGAAGTGCCGGCCGACCCGCTCAAATTCCGCGATTCCAAGCGCTACGTCGACAAGCTGAAGGAATATCGCAACAAGACCGGCGTGCGGGACGCCGTTGCCGTTGCCATCGGCACCATGGCCGGCACCAAGACCGTGATTGCCGCCCAGAATTTCGAGTTCATGGGCGGGTCCATGGGCACGGCGGCCGGCCAGGCGATCATCGTTGCGGCGGATCGGGCGCGGGCGGAGAACGCGGCCTTGATCGCGATCTGTGCGTCCGGCGGCATGCGCATGCAGGAAGGCATCCTGTCGCTGATGCAGATGCCGCGCACCACCATCGCAGTGCAACGGCTGAACGAGGCGGGCCTGCCGTTCATCGTGGTGATGACCGATCCGACGACCGGCGGCGTTACCGCCTCTTTCGCCATGCTTGGCGATGTTTCCATCGCGGAACCCGGGGCGTTGATCGGTTTCGCCGGTCCGCGGGTGATCGAACAGACGATCCGGGAGCAATTGCCGGAAGGGTTTCAGCGGGCGGAATATTTGCTGGAACACGGCATGCTGGACATGGTTGTCCATCGCCGCGACCTGCGCGACACGCTGATCGGTGTGATCGATGTGCTGCTCACGCCCTATCGGCCCTTACAGCCGTGCGAGGCGGCCGAACCCGCCGAGCCGGAGCAGCCCGACGTCCCCGAGTTCCTTATTCCGTCGGCGCCATCGGTCGACGGCCTCGACCGAGATGGTGAAGATGGCACAGCCGAAGATAAGCCCAGCGAAAAGTGACGTAATTCTGGAGCGCCTGATGGCGCTGCATCCGAAGTCCATCGACCTGTCGCTCGACCGGATGTGGGGCCTGTTGGAGCGCCTGGGTAATCCGCATCAACACCTGCCGCCAGTGATTCATGTCGCAGGCACCAACGGCAAGGGGTCGGTGCTTGCTTACCTGCGCGCCATGTTGGAAGCCGCCGGCAAGAGCGTCCATGTCTATACGTCGCCGCATCTGGTGCGCTTCGCCGAACGTGTGCGGCTGAACGGCGAAATCATCGACGAGGACGATTGGTCGGCGATCCTGGAGCGCTGCGAGGAGTTGAACGGCGATGCGCCGGTGACCTTCTTCGAGGTGACCACCGCCGCGGCGTTCCTGGCCTTTTCGGAAACGCCGGCCGACTTCCTGCTTCTGGAGACCGGTCTCGGCGGCCGGCTGGATGCGACCAATGTGGTCGACCGGCCGCTGCTCAACATCATCACGCCGATCGCCGTCGACCATGTTCAGTATCTCGGCGATACCATCTCCGAAATCGCGGGCGAGAAGGCGGGTATCATGCGAACCGGCGTGCCCTGCGTGCTGGCGCCCCAGGACGGCGAACCGGAAACGGTATTCGTGACGAAGGCGGCCGAACTCGGCGTGCCGCTCAGCCGCGCTGGCGCGGATTGGCAGGCCGAGGCGCGAGGCCCGCATCTGGTCTGGCGCGACGCCACGGAGGAGCTGGTGCTGCCGCGGCCTGCGCTGGCGGGCCAGCATCAGATCGATAACGCCGCCACGGCGGTCGCCGCCATGCGCTTGCTCGGCGACAAAGTGGCGGACGAAGCGGCCATCGCTGCCGGTCTGACCAGGGTGGAATGGCCGGGCCGGCTTCAGCGGCTGACGGTCGGCCCGTTGACCGCGCTGGCGCCCGACGGCGCTGAGATCTGGCTGGACGGCGGCCACAATGTCGCCGCGGGCGGAGCGGTTGCCGATACGTTGCGCGACTTCGCCACCCGCGATCCGGAGCGTCGCCCCCTGCATCTGATCGTCGGTATGCTGAACAGCAAGGATCCGGCCGGGTTTCTGGAAGCGTTCGTCGGCCTGGCCGACGGCGTCGACACGGTTGCTATTCCCGGCGAGCAGGCATCGTTAAGCGCCGAAGACGTTGCCGCCGCCGCCTCGGCTGTTGGGCTTTCCGCGTGCCCGCGCGCCAGCCTTACTGCCGCAATCACCGCCTTGCGCGAGGATGCCGACGGCGGTCCGCCGCCGCGCATTCTGGTTTGCGGCTCTCTTTACCTCGCTGGCGCGGTGTTGTCCGAAAACGCCTAGAAGCTAAAGGTACCAGGCGTGTTCCAGGTCCGAGATATGGGCTTCGAATTTGGTCAGCTCGCCGCGTTTGCAGGTCGCGAACAGGTTACAGAAACGGTCTCCCAGATACTGCCGCAGCACGGTTGAACCGTCGAACAGGTCCAACGCGTCCGGCCATCGTGTCGGCAGGCTCGGTTCCAGTTGGTCGTAGGCGTTGCCGGTCATCGGTTCCGGCGGCTCGATCCGGTTGGCGATGCCGTGGTGCAGGCCGGCCAGGATCGCGGCGACGGTGAGATAAAGATTGGCGTCGGCGCCGGCCACCCGATGCTCGATCCGACGCGCGTTGCCGGGGCCGCCGGGGATGCGAAGCGCGACGGTCCGGTTATCGACCCCCCATGCCGGGCTGAGCGGCGCGTAGGAGCCTGGCCTGAGCCGCCGGTAGGAGTTGCCGTTCGGCGCGAAGATCGCCATGGCCTCGGCCATGGTTTCGCACAGGCCGCCGACCGCGTGGCGCAACCTGTCGCTGACCATCGCCGGCCCTTGCGTGCCGCCGCCGTCGAACAGGTTCTGTCCCTGGTTATCGATCAGGCTCAAATGGGCATGCAGGCCGCTGCCGGCGTGCTCGGCGTACGGCCGCGCCATGAAGGTGGCCTCCAGGCCGTTGGCCGCGGCAACGCCTTTGACCGTGCGTTTCAGCAGCAGCGCGTGATCGCAGGCGGTTAGCGGGTCGGGAACGTGATGCAGGTTGACCTCGTACTGCCCGGGCGCATATTCGGCGACCGCGGCGTCGGCCGGCACATTCTGCGCGGCACAGGCGTCGGTGATTTCGCCCAGCACCTTGCCGAACTGCTCCAGCGCCTCCAGGCCGTAGACCTGGGTCGCCGTATCGCGTCGGCCGCTGACCGGCGAGATCGGCGGTTGTGGCCGGCCGGTTTCGTCCCGCTTCGGGTCGATCAGGTAGAATTCCAGTTCCAGTGCGATGACCGGCGTTACGTCCAACTCACGCACCTTGTCCGCCACCTGGGCCAGAATCGTGCGCGGCTCCGCCCAGAACGGGCCGCCGTCGTCGTCGCGCATGCTCATCAGCATCTGGGCGGTCGGCGGCCGGGTCCACGGGGACGGATGCAGCAGGCCGGTGGCGGGCACGACCGGCTGGTCCTTGTCGCCGACCGACCAGACCAGGCCGGTCCCGGCGGTGTTCTCCCCAGTCGAATCCAGCGAATAAACGGACCCGGCCAGGCGGATGCCGCCGTCGATCACCTTGGCCACCACGTCTCGCGGCACCCGCTTACCGCGCAGAATGCCGTTCAGGTCGGACAGGATCAGATCGACCGCTTCGATCTCCGGATAGGCCTCCAGCCAGCCGAGAGCGTCTTCCGGAGCTGCTGCTTCGGTGCCCAGCAGATCGTTCGCCTGGACCTTACCGCCCGTGGCGGCGGTGATACGTTGCAGGATCTGCTTGCGGGGTACCCGCTTGCCGGTGGCGTACCGGCTCATCGACGCCTCGCTTACGCCGACTTCGGCGGCAAACGCCGCCAGGCTCTGCCCGGATTGCCGTAGGTACTCGGCGAGTGTCATGCAGGCCTCGGCTTACCGTTATCGGTTCAGATTTCTTACCGAAACGGAAAGTCGAATGCAATAGAAACGCCGCAGACTGGCTGCGGCGTTGAAAAAACTGAAAGTTTTTACGGTTCGCGGTTCAGACGACCGAATCAATCCATTCCTGGATTTTCCCTTTCGGTAAGGCGCCGACCTTGGTTGCGGCAACCTGCCCGTCCTTGAACAGCATCAGCGTCGGAATGCCGCGCACGCCGTACTTGGTCGGGATGTTCGGATTGTCGTCGATATTGACCTTGGCGACGGTCAGCTTTTCACCCATTTCAGATGAAATTTCCTCAAGCGAAGGGCCGATCTGCTTGCACGGGCCGCACCATTCCGCCCAGAAGTCGACCAATACCGGCTCGGATGAGCCCAACACATCGGCGTCGAAGCTGTCGTCGGTTACAGTTTTCGTGGTCATCTTGTCCTCGTTATCTGCCAAGTCTTTGAAATTCTACGGTTTTACCCGACGAACCTCGAGACCGATGCTGGCCTCCGGAGGCCGTTTCGGCACCTTCGGATCAGCATCAAACGAAACCTCTGTTAAGCAATGTATGGAGGGGCCGTTGGTCCGTCAAGCAGCCCGCTCAAAGCCCGGTCGCCTGCAACAAATCGTCGGGAAGCGGCATCACGTGGGGGCCGTCGGTCCAGATCAGCATGCAGGCGATCGACCGGTCGGGATAGATCCCGGCCAGGATGGCCCGGTAAGCGGCCATCTGCGCCAGATACACCTGCGGCACGTCGGCGACGTCGCTGGGCGGCGGGCGGTGGGTCTTGTAGTCCGCCACCAGGATTGCCCGATCGCCGATGGCCAGCCTGTCGATCTGGCCGCTGATTACCCGTTCTCCGATCTGGCCGGTGACCGGGACCTCGGCGCGGCTGTTCGGTCCGAACAGACCGGCGGTGGCCGGGTCCTCCAGCACGGCCAGGACCTCATCGGCGGTTCGTGCTTGTTCGGACGGATCCAGCCCATGCACCGGGTTGGCCAGCCAGCGCCGCGCGGCCTCTATCCGCCGCTCGGGCGGCAGGTCCGGCAGCGTCTCCAACAGCCGGTGGATCAGCAGGCCGCGGCGGAACCGCCGGCCGGCATCGCCGCCAAGCGGCGACAACGTTGCCGGCTCCGCGCTGTCGGGCCGGGAGGGGGCCAGCGGTTTCGGTGGGCGCGGTTCGGCCGGCGCGGGTTTGGCGATCCACGCCGGCGGGGGTGTGGGCGACGTCGTCGCGGATTGGGGCGGTTCGGTTTCGACGGCCGTGGCGTCGGCCGGTTGCACCCGCCATCCCGTCTCGCCGAACGGCAGCTCGATTTCCCGTGCCATGGCCTTGATCGGTTCGGCGACCAGGTCGTACCAGCAGTCGGGATGGCGCGCCTTTTTGCCGTCGAAGCCGCAGATATAGAGGCGGTCTTCGGCGCGGGACATGGCGACGTAAAGCAGGCGGCGGTATTCCCGCATCGCCTCGGCGCGCGCGGCCAGCCGCGCCGCCGCCGTATGGTCGTCGTCCAGGACGCGTTTCGCCGGCCATGCCAGCAGCGGCGCGTCCGCGTCGTCCAAGGTGGGATCGGGCAGGGACAGCAGACGCGGATCGTAGTGCCCGGCCGGCGCCGAACAGGTGTCCGGCAGGAAAACCACCGGCGCCTCCAGTCCCTTCGCGCCATGCACGGTCATCACCCGTACTTCGTCGCGGCCTTGTTCCAGGTCGCGTTTGATTTCGGCCCGTCCGGCTTCGATCCAATGCAGAAAACCTTGCAAAGACGGCGCGCGCACTCGTTCGTAGCCGAGGCAGAGGGTCAGGAACTCGTCGATCGGGTCGGCGGCGTCCGGTCCGAGCCTGGCCAGCAGCCGCCGCCGGCCGCCGCGCGCGCCCAGCAGTTCGCTGAAGAATTCGAACGGCGGTACGAAGTCGGCGCGGGCCAGCAGGGTTTCCAACTCGACGCAGGCGGCCTCGTAGCGGGGCCGGTCGCCGCGCCGTTCCCGCAGGGTCTGCCATAGGAAGCCCTTCCGCTCGTAAGCCAGGTCGAACAGGTCGTCCTCGTCGAAGCCGTAGAGCGGGCCTTTCAGCACGGTCGCCAATGTCAGGTCGTCGTCCGGCAGCAGCAGGAAGTTGCCGAGCGCGATCAGGTCCATCACCGCGATCTGTTCGGTCAGCACCATGCGGTCGGTGCCGGCGACGGGAATGCCGCGCTCCTTCAACTGGCGCACCATTTCCTCGACGAAGGCGTCGCGGCGGCGCACCAGGATCATGATGTCGCCCGGCCTGATCTCACGGCCGCGGGCGGCGAGCGTCTCGCCCTCGTCCAGCCAGGCGGCGACCCGGCCGGCGATTCGGTCGGCGAGTTGCGCGCGGGGGCTGTCCGCCGCCGGCATATCCAGCGGCAGGTCCCAGGGCGCCTGTTCCGGCTGTTCCTCCGGCTGTATCGGCGGCCACAGCTCCACCAGACCCGGCGCCGCGTCGCGCCAGGCCAGATGCTGGATCGGCCGGTCCGTCGCGGAGACGCCGTCGCGCGCTTCCGGCGTTTGGAACACCGCGTCCAGGGCGCCGAGCACGGCGCTGACCGAGCGGAACGAGAGCACCAGGTCGATCGGCCGCCAGGCCTGTTCGGCGGCCACGACGCGGTCTTCGAAATGGCGCCGCATGGCATCGAACCGGCGCGGATCGGCGCCCTGGAAGCTGTAGACGGACTGCTTTTCGTCGCCGACCGCAAAGACGGTGCGAACCGGGCCGCCGCGGTCTTCGCGGGCGCCGCTGCCGGTGAAGAACTCGTTGGCGAGAGCCGCGATCACTTCCCATTGTTCCGGGCTGGTGTCCTGCGCCTCGTCGACCAGGATGTGGTCCAGTCCGCCGTCCAGTTTGAACAGCACCCAGGGGGCCACGTCGGGCCGGTGCAGCAGGGCGCGGGTGGCCAGGATCAGGTCGTCGTAGTCCAGCAGGGCGCGGCGTTTCTTCTCGGCCTGATAGGCGTCCAGCAGCACTTCGCCGAGGATCAGCAGAGCCGTCGTCCGGTCGGCGATTGCCGCCGACCTGCAGCGCGCTTCCACCTCCAGGATACGCGCCTGTTCGTCAATCAGCGTCGGCAATGCCGTGGGGTCCGATTCCCGCGCCGCTTTGGTGATCAGGTTCTTTTCGGCCGACGGCAGCCCTTTCTTTGTCAGGAAAACCTGCCGATACGACGGATAAAGGGATGTTCGCGCCGCGCCGGCATCGAGGAAGGCGTTGATCGCCAAGCTGCGCTCCCGGTCCTTCGCGCTGCCCAGCGCGAGGGCGGACGCGGCGCGGCGCAACCTGTTACCGTTGAACGCGGCATCGCCACAGGCAGCCTCCAGCAGGCTTTCGGCAGTGTCCTCACCTGCCAGCCCCAGTCGAGCGCGCAGCGCGTCGACCAGGCCGTTATGGCCGCCATACTGGATCAACAGGCGGCGCACGCGGCCGCGCTTCGTCGCCAGTTCACCGACCAGGTCGGCGAAGCCTTGTTCGTCGACACGGCTGACCACATTTTCCAGCGCCGCCGTCAGCCGGGTTTCGGTCTGGGCTTGGCGCAACATCGCGTCGCGCGCGTCTTCCAGCAATTCGGCAGCGGTGCGTTCGTCGACCACCTCGAAATGCGGCGCAACGTTGGCTTCCAACGGAAACCGGCGCAGCAGCGATTCGCTGAACGCATGAATTGTCTGGATTTTCAGCCCACCCGGCGTATCCAGGGCGCGGGCAAACAATTGACGCGCCGCCGGCAGTTCCTCGGCGTCGACGGGACGGCCGAGCAAGCCCGATAGTTCGTTCCGAAGCGCGCTTGCCTCGGCGGTCGACCATGCGCCCAGGCGCTGGTGCAGCCGGTTCGCCATTTCCGCCGCCGCCGCCTTGGTGAAGGTCAGGCAGAGCAGCCGCGCCGGCGGCGTGCCGCCCAGCATCAGGCGGATCACCCGCTCGGTCAGCACCCGTGTCTTGCCGGCGCCGGCATTGGCGGACACCCAGACCGATGCGGCCGGATCGGCCGCAGCCTGTTGCGCCGGTAGCGGGGCGGAGGCGGTTTTGGCGGCTTTATTCATGTTTCGCCGCCGCCTGACGCAGACCATTCCTTGACCCGTGCCAGGTGATCGTAGTCGCTGAACCGGGACGCCCACATCGGCCGTGGCCGGGAAAGATAGGGCGTGCTCTTGCGATTGTAGGATGCGATCAGCCGTTCCAGCTTGGCCCGGGCCTCCGCGCCAAGCTCTTCCGGATCGGCCTTGACCGACCTGACCTCGCCGGGCGGTTCGCCGCCGCCAAGCCGCATGAATGTGAGGGCGCCGACGGATGCGGCGTCGATCGATACGAAGGCGCCCGCCATCGCCATCGCGGCCTCCAGCGACAATTGTGGGCTCAGGCCGCTCTCGACTTGCTTGTCGCTCGGCAATCCGCCGGTCTTGTAGTCCAGGATTTCGACCCGGCCGTCGGTCATCAGATCGATCCGATCCGCCTTGGCCTTCAGATCAAACGACGGATCGCCCGACATGACGGTCAGCGTGCCGTCGACTTCCACATGGCTGGTGCGAATGCCGGCGCGGCGCGTTTGTTCTTGCTCCAGAAACCATCGCCCGGCGCGCAGGAAGCGTGGCCACCAAAAGGCTTGCACGGCCGGCCGGTCGATCACGCCGCTGAACGCGCGCTTACCGGCGTCGATCAGTCGCGCTTCGGCGTCGTCGGGCAACGGCCCGTCCGGCAGGCCGCCGACGAAGGTTTCCAGCGCCTGATGGATGATCGTGCCGCGATCCGCGGCGCCCGGGTCGGCGGCGACCGCCAGCAGCGGCTTCAGTTTCAGGACATGGCGCGCATAGATCGCGTAAGGGTCGCGGATCAGGGTTTCGATCTGGGTGACCGACAGCTCGCACGGTCTTGCCTTGACCGGTGGCCGCGGCTCCGGCGGTCGGGCCTGCCTGACCTCTGGCGGGGTATCCAGCTGTTGCTGCCAGTCGAGATAGCGATCGGACTGCGGCGCTTCCAGCGACAGGCTCGCCCCTTTTAGCAGGCTTTCCAGGCGCAGCAGCCAGCGGGAGGCGACGGTCGGCGTCCCGTCGACCTTGGTCGCGCGGGTCAGCAGGACGTTCGGCGCCGCCGCCAGTTGTGCGAAGTCGTGCGCCGCCAGCCCGATGCGGCGCTCCGGTTGCGGCAGCCCGAAATCGGTCCGCATCGGCCGACTCATCCACGGATCGGTCTGGGCGGTCGGCGGCCAGGTCCCGTCGTTCAAACCACCCAGGACGACCAGGTCCGCGCGTTGCAGCCGTGCTTCGATCGGCCCCCACAGGTTCAGGCGCGGATGCAGAGGACCTACCGGCCGCACCGCCTGACCGGTCATCAGGCCTTCCAACAGCGATGGCCAGGACCGGACAGCTATCGGCCCCAATACCGGCGCCGCCTCGTGCAGGGCGGACACGAAGGTGGCCGCTTTTTCGCCGGCCGGTTCGGCCCACAACGGCAGGCCATCCTCGGCATCGGTCGCGCTCAGCCATTCGGCGAAGGCGATATGCGCGGACAGCAGATCGACCAGATCCGCCTGGCCGGCGGTCATCAGATCCATCAACGGCGCCGCGGCGGCCGCCAGACGGTCCATCCAGTCGATCAGGGTTTCGGGTGCATTGGCGGCCTCCAGTGCGGTCCGCAGCCCGGCGAAGCCAGGCGCCGGTCTCGGTCCCCGCAGCACGCGCCATTCCAGTTCGCGCACCCGCGCCCGGAAGCGGATCGGCGCCATGCCGCCCGCCGCCAGCGGATGCTTCAGCGCCGCCAGCAGCGCGACCGGCGCCAGATCCTCCGCAGCCATCGCGGCGGTCAGCGTCAGGAAGGTGCCGGGCGGCGTATGCGCCAGCGGCACGCCGCCGGAATCGTCGATTTCCAGTCCCCAGCGGCGCAGTTCCGCGGCGACGCGGCGGCCGAGGTCGCGGTCCGGCGTAATCAGGGCCGCCGTCCGGCCCGGCGTCTCCAGCACCTCGCGCAAGGCGAGGGCGATGGTTCCGGCTTCCTCATGCGGTCCGGGGCAGTCGATCCGGGTAAGACACTCGGTTGCGGCAGCGGCGGGCGCGGGCAGGTCGGGCCACCGGTCGGTGGTTGCCGCCGGGCGCAGGGCGTCGGCGATCAGGCGCACCCTCGTTTGCGCGGCGGGCTCGATACCGGGCGCCGGCCATTCTCTGACTTCGTCCCGGTCCACATCCAGCCGCGACAGTAACTGGTGCAGGCCGAACTGGCCGTGCGTCGGCGTCTCGCCGATCGCCGCCCAGTTATCGGCGTCGGTCTCCGTATCCAATCCCGGCAGGATAACGCCGCCTTCCGGGAAACCCGCGACCAGTCGCATCAATTCGGCGGTGGCGGGCAGACTGCCGGTGGAGCCCGCCAGATAGACCGGCCGGCCGGGCGGCGCACTGCGCCAGCGTTTGGCCTGGGCCGCGATCAGGCGGTCGCGGCGGTCCGCCTGGTCGATCAAGCCGCGCTCCGCCAGGATCGCCGGCCAGTTCTCGGTAACGATGCGCAGGAAGTCCAGCGTGACCTGCCAATGCGCCGCGTAGTCGGCCGGCACCAGGTCGGCCAGATCGCTGAAACTCAGGCGTTCGGTATAGACCTGATCCAACAGACGGCCGAGTTCGGCCGCCAGTCGGGCGGCCTGCGCCGGCTCGTCGGTCGTGTCCGGGCGCGCCAGGATCAGCCGGGTCAGCAGCAATTGCCGGTGCAGCGGTTCGATCGCGGGCGGCAGGTCCAGTGCGTCCTCGCCCGACAGGCCGGTCAGCTCGAATTCCTCTTCGTCGACGTCGCCGATCGGGCGCATCGCCGGCAGCAGCATCGGACGGCCGCTTAAGCGCAGAAACGCCTCGCGCAAGCCCAGGATGGCGCGCCGCGTCGGCAGCAGGACAATGATATCGCTTAGTTCGAGAGGGTCGCCGCCATGGCGCGAAAACAGTCCGGCGGCGAGCGCGTCGACGAACGGCAGGGACGGAGGGATAGTGTAGATCGCGGGGCGTCTGCCCGGGGTCACGGTCGTCGGTTCACTCCTCGGTCAGTAACCGCTGCGCGGCCTCCAGCCCGCCCAGGGTGCCGACATCGATCCAGTCGCCCTCGTGGCGGACGCCGAACAGCCGGCCTTCTTCCTCGGCCTTGTCGAACAGCAAGTTGAGCGAGAACGGCCCTTTCGGGCAGTTGTCGAACAGGCGCGGATGGATGATCTGCACGCCGGCATAAAGGAACGGCGCGACCGCCTGATCCATGCGTCGGGTCAGGGCGCCGTCGGGCGCCATGTTGAAGTCGCCGCGTCCGTCGTAGCCGTGCGCCGTCACTGTCGGCTGGATCAGCAGCAGGGCGTCCATTTCGCCATCGTTCCAGCGGGCCGCCATCATCGCCATGGAATCGATCAGGGCGTCGCGCCAGATGAAATCGCTGTTGCAGACGACGAACGGGCCCTTGCCCAGCAGCGGCAGCGCCTTGGCGATACCGCCACCGGTTTCCATCAGTTGATCGGTTTCGTCGGAGAACACAATCTTCGGTGCCGTACGCTTCTCCCGTTTCTCCAGATGCGCCCGCAGCATTTCCGACTTGTGATGCAGGTTGACCACGGCGGTTTTCACACCGGCCTGGCCCAAGCGGTCCAGCACCCGGTCGATCAGCGAGATGCCGGCGACCTGAACCAGCGGCTTCGGCAGTTGGTCGGTCAGTGGCCGCAGGCGCAGGCCCAAACCGGCCGCCAGCACCATGGCCGTTTCCGGCAGTTTGGCGTTCGCCGGGCTCACGACGGCGCCCCCGGCAGCGTTTCGCCGCGCCGTTCCAGCGGAACGTGCCGGTCGAACCACGCCGCGACCGGCGCCAGATGCGGATGCGTCAAGTCCATGGTCAACAAACTCCAGACACGCGGCATGAAGCGAAGATACTGTGGTTTCCCGTCGCGCACCCACAACCGCGGAAACTGGCCGACCAGTCGCGCGTTGCGCTGGGCGCCAAGCAGGGCGTAAGCGGTTCGTACGGCATCTTCTTCCAGGCCCGTCGCGTCGATGTACCGCCGCAGCATGGATTCCGCAAGGTCTGGCGGAACATCCCGGCGCGCATCCTGCAGCAACGACACCAGATCGTAGACCGGCGACCCGGCCAGGGCATCCTGAAAGTCCAGCAACCCGACCCGGCGCAGCCCGTCCCGGTCCGGCAGCCACATCAGGTTATCGACGTGGTAGTCCAGCAGGACCAGCGCCGTCGGCAGTCGGTCGACCTCGCCGAGTGCTTGGCGCCAGCGGTCGCGGTAATCCTCCCGCATCTCCGGCGGCACCGCTCCCCCGGTCAGAACGGGCATGTACCAGTCCAGCACCCTCTCTACCTCCTCCAACAATCTGGCCTCGTTGTAGGGCGGTACGTTTTCGGGCAGGGGTCGGGCGGTCAGGTCGATCAGAATATCGACGGCGCTGGTGTAAAGTTCGGCCTCGTCGTCGCCCCGTTGCAGTTTCGCCGTGAAGCTGTCGTCGCCGAAATCCTCCAATAACAGCAGGCCGGCTTCTTCATCGTCGGCATAGATCTCGGGAACGCTGTAGCCGAGCCCATGCAGATGCCGCGCGATATGAACGAACGGGCGGACGTCTTCATTCGGCGGGGGCGCATCCATCAACAGGACCGTGCTGTGGTCGCGGTAAAGGCGTTCGTAGCGGCGAAACGAGGCGTCGCCGGCGAGGGGTGCGCGACGGGCGTCGCCCCAACCCGCGGCCACAAGAAAGTGTCGGATTTCCTGTTCGCGGTCAGACATCGCCGATCAACGATTTCAGGCGCGTCGGCCAATCGCCGAGGCCGGACATATCGATAACCCGGGAATCCGGCTCGTCGCCGGCCTTGAGCGACACCCGAAGGCTGTCCGCCGGCAGCATCGCGTCAAGCTTGTCCGGCCATTCGATCAGGCTGATGCCGGTAGCGAAAGCATCCTCGATGCCCAGTTCGAAGGCGTCGTCTGGTCGTTCCAGCCGGTAGAGATCGAAATGCCACAGGAGCGTGTCGTCCAGCTCGTAGGTCAGCACCAGGTTGAAGGTCGGACTCGGAACATCGGTATCGGGACCGAGCAGGGCCTGGATCAGGCCGCGGGCGAACGCGGTTTTGCCGCTTCCCAGGTCTCCCGAAAGGGCGACCACGTCACCGGCGCGGAGCAAAGCGCCGAGACGGGCGGCGAGCGATTCGGTGTCCGCCAACGACGACACCTCGAACATCGCGGCCGCCTGCTTGGTCGCTAACATGGTGAATTCCGGGGCATCTGTCGGGGCCGGGCAATGCTTGCTTCGATCAGTCCGCGCCGGCTGCTTCCGCGGGTTCGGCGACCACCGCTTCCGGCCCGGCCGGAAGATGACAGGTGACTTTGGTGCCCTTGCCGGGAACCGATTCCAGGTCCACCTCGCCGCCGTGCAGCTCAATGAAGCTCCGCACCAGCGATAGGCCCAACCCGGCGCCGCGTCGCGGCATGTCCTGGGCGCTCTTGTGGAATTTCTCGAACACCTGGTCCTGCTGGTCTTTCGGAATGCCGACGCCGTTGTCCGACACCCAAAGCTCGACTTCGCTGCCGCTGCGGCGCGCGCCGACGGTCACGTTGCCGCCGGCCGGTGTGAATTTCAGACTGTTGCTGACCAGATTGAACAGAACCTGCTTGATGCGCCTTTCGTCGGCGCTGATCCAGCCGATATCGGCCGGGCAACTGGATTCGATGGTCAGGTTCTGTTTCAGGGCGCGGCCATTGGTCAGCTTCAGCACAGACGACACGGTTTCGTGTAGATCGAACGGTTCCGGCTCCAGCACCATGTGCCCGGCTTCGATGGAGGCAAGGTCAAGGATTGCGTTGATCAGCATCAGCAGTTGCTGCGACGAATCGAGGACGTCATCGACGTATTCCAGTTGCCGGTCGTTCAACCCGCCGAAGTACTGGTTCCTCAGGATCTCCGTGAAGCCGATGATGGTGTTGAGCGGCGTGCGCAGCTCGTAGGAGACGTTGGCGATGAATTCCGATTTAAGCTGGTCGGCGGCTTCTAACGCTTCGTTGCGTTCGCGCAGGGCCCGCTCGATCCGCGTCGAATCGGTGACGTCCAGGTAGGTGAACAAAGACTGCCCGTCCGGCAGCGGCACGGAAGCGAAGTCGATCACCATCCCGTCCGGCCGGTGCATGCGGCCGGTATTGCCTTCGCGGGCGGTCGCTTCGGCGATGATCTTGTCGCGCCTGGCGTTCCAACTCTGGTCGAAATCGAACTTCTCCAGAATATGGTCGACGATCTCGCCGACATGGGGTTCGCCGCGCAGGTACTCCTCGTCCAACTGCCAGAAATTCGCATAGCCCGAGTTAAACAGCTTGATCCGGCCGTCCGAACCGAACACGGCAATCGCTTCGTACAGGTTGTCCAGTGTCGCCCGCTGCACCGCGATCAACGTGTTGCGCGCCCGTTCCAGCACCAACTGGTCGGTCACGTCTTCGAACATGAACAGCAGGCCGCCGAACGGATGCGGCGTAATCAGGTTGCGCAGCATCGTCTCGTCGGGTAGCTGCACCAGCTCTTCCTGGGGCTCGATCACGCTGGTGAACAGCGCGTTGCGCGCGTCGCGGTAGGCTTTGAAATCGGCCTGTTCGGGCAGGCGCCGATTGGCGCGCTGGGCGTCCAGCACCTCGTTGATGTGGGGCGCCTGATTGAGAAACTCTTCGTCCAGCCGCCACAGACTGCTGTAGGCGCGGTTGTAAAACATCAGCCGCTTGTCCGGGCCGTAGATGGCGATCGCCGTCGCTAGGTTCTCCAGAACCTCGCCATGCGCCTCGATGTGGCGGGCGAGTGTCGCCTGGGACTCCTCCAGGTCGGTCACGTCGAAGGCATAGCCGGCCAGCGCGCCGCCGGGCGCCAGCGGCGTTTCCATGATTTCCAGGGCACGGCGGTCGCCGTCGATCACGAAGTGCCGGCTTTCCCGTTTCAGCTCACCCGACTGCAAGGCGTCGTTCGCCAGTCGGCGCGGCTGGCCGGGATCGATCGACGTGCTGATTTCTTCCGTGACGGTGTCGTCGGCTCCGGACGACCGCTGGCCGACCATCGTCCGATAGGTGCGGTTGGTCCAGGTCAGCTTCAGGTCGCTGTCGCGCGACCAGGCCGCAAACGGCGCCGCGTCCAGCAGTTCCCGGTAAAGGTCGCGCTTCGCCGCGGCCGCTTGCGCTTCGGCCCTTATGGTCCTGTTTTCCGTGGCCGATGCATCCCGAAGGGCTTCCGCCTCGGACAGATCCTCGCGAAGCCGCTCTCCCTCGGCGGCAAGCCCGGCTATTCGCTTTGCATCGCGCCGGCCGCGCCACCACGCAAACAGAATTGTCCCGGCGACGACAGCCAAACCCGCCCCACCGGCGACTGCCGTCGCGGTCACCATATCCGGGTCTCGCGGTGGCGGCGTCCGTTTTGCGGCCTGTTGCCGTTGCGAACGTTCCGCCGGCTGGGACTATGCGGGTCAGCGTTGTTCAATAGCGATAATGTTCCGGTTTATAGGGACCGTCTGCGGACATTCCCAGGTAAGTCGCCTGCTTTTCCGTCAGGGTCGTTAGCTTGACGCCAAGGCGCTCAAGATGAAGCGCCGCGACCTTTTCGTCCAGATGTTTGGGCAGCGTATAAACTTTGGTTTCGTAGTTGGCCGAGTTCTTCCAGAGCTCGATCTGCGCCAGCACCTGATTGGCGAACGACGCGCTCATGACAAAACTCGGATGGCCGGTGGCGCAGCCGAGATTGACCAGCCGTCCCTCGGCCAGCAGCAAAAGCCGCTTACCGTCAGGGAATTCGATCTCGTCAACCTGCGGTTTGACATTGTGCCAGCGGAAATTACGCAACGCTTCGACCTGAATCTCCGAATCGAAATGGCCGATATTGCAGACAATAGCGCGATCTTTCATTTCGCGCATGTGGTCTACGGTGATCACGTCGCAGTTGCCCGTCGCCGTTACGAAAATGTCGCCCTTCGACGCGACATCCTCCATCGTGGTGACCTCGTAGCCTTCCATGGCCGCCTGCAGCGCACAGATCGGGTCGATTTCCGTGACCATGACCCGGGCGCCCTGGCCGCGGAGCGAGGCGGCCGACCCCTTGCCGACGTCGCCATAGCCGCAGATGACGGCCGTCTTGCCGGCCAGCATCACGTCCGTCGCCCGTTTGATGCCGTCGACCAGGCTCTCGCGGCAACCATAGAGGTTGTCGAATTTCGATTTCGTCA
Source organism: Minwuiaceae bacterium (assembly GCA_028278525.1). GTDB lineage: Bacteria > Pseudomonadota > Alphaproteobacteria > Minwuiales > Minwuiaceae > JANQEE01. The sequence goes on from JANQEE010000006.1 coordinate 89,679, forward strand.
CCGAATCGTTAACATTGATCGCCGGCACCAGAAGAGTCCCGTCCTTCGCCATGTCGTAGAGCCGGTGCACGCCGGTCGTGGTTTCCTCCGACAGGCCACGCACGTCGGCCATCAGCTCTTTGTGCTTCTCGTGCATCACCTGAGTAAGGTCGCCACCGTCGTCCAGGATCAGGTTCGGGGTCCAGCCGTCCGGGCCGATAATCGTTTGATCGATGCACCACCAGAACTCTTCCTCGCTCTCGCCCTTCCAGGCGAAGACCGGGATCTTCGCGGCGGCCATCGCGGCGGCGGCGTGGTCCTGGGTGGAGAAGATGTTGCAGGACGACCAGCGCACCTCGGCGCCCAGCGCCGTCAGCGTTTCCATCAGCACCGCGGTCTGGATGGTCATATGCAGACAGCCGGCGATGCGGGCGCCGGCCAGCGGCTTCGATGCCCCGAATTCGTCGCGCAGAGCCATCAGGCCGGGCATTTCAGTCTCGGCGATGTTGATCTCTTTGCGGCCCCACTCCGCCAACGAAATGTCGGCGACTTTGTAATCGGTAAATTCGGTCATCAATAGCTCCATGGACGGGGTGATCGGCCCAACGCGGGACGGTTTGGCGACCGGATAGCGCGGAATGCGGCGCCGTTGTAGCAACCGCCCGTCCGCCCGGCAAGGCTTCCTTGGCATAGCAGGAATGAGTTAATCGGGGGTGTAATCCTATTCGCTTTCGCGACCGACGGTATCGGTCTCGTCGAACTTGTTCGCAATCAGCTCGGCCAAGGCCTCCAGGGCCTGCTCGGCGTCCGGCCCGGAGGCTCGCAATTCCATGGTGGAGCCCTGGGCGGCCGCCAGCATCAACAGTCCCATGATGGAGAGCGCCGGCACCGTGGCGCCGTCGCGTACCACTGTGATTTCGGCCGAAAACCGGCCCGCGCACTGGACGAATTTATGGGCGGCCCTGGCATGCAGTCCTTTCTTGTTGACGATCGTCACCGTCCGCGTGGCGGTGACCGGCCCGGCCTGTCCGGTCATTTTTTCTCGTTGGCCAGAAGGTGGGAGGCAACGGCAATGTATTTACGGCCGGACTCCTGCGCGGCGGCGACGGCGCCGGCCAGATCGTCCTTTTCGCGCACGCTGGCCAGCTTGATCAGCATCGGCAGGTTGATGCCGGCGATGACCTCGACATTGTCTTTGTCGATAATGGAGATCGCGAGGTTCGACGGGGTGCCGCCGAACATATCGGTCAGCAGAATAACGCCAGTACCGGTGTCCACCGCGTCGACGGCTGCCAGAATATCCTTGCGGCGCTGTTCCATGTCGTCGTCGGGCCCGATGCAGATGGTCTCGACATTGCTCTGCGGGCCGACCACATGCTCGGTGGCGGCGACGAATTCCTCGGCCAGCCGGCCGTGGGTGACGAGCACCAGTCCAATCATCAGGCGTCCCTCGGCTGGATTATGTCTTTTGGCGGCGTCTTTTGCATTGGCCTTCAATCCTAGTCCGCGGCGCTTTCCACGTCGCGATGCCGCAAGGTAACGCGATGGCCCTCGCCGATCAGCATGCGCGCCGCGGTTTCCGTCGCGAAAACCGACCGGTGGCGGCCGCCGGTGCAGCCGAACGCAATGGTCAGATAGCTTTTGCCTTCCCGTTTGTAGTGCGGCAGCAGCGTGGCCAACAGGCCTTGCAGGGCATTCCTGAATTCCGGCCAGGCCGGGTCCTCCGCGATGAAGGCAGCCACGTCTTCGTCCTGGCCGGTGCGGGGTCTCAATTCGGGCTGGTAGAACGGGTTCCGCAGGAAGCGAACGTCGAACACCAGGTCGGCCTCCCGCGGCAGGCCGCGGCGGTAGGAGAAGGATGTGACCGATATATGCAGGCCCGGATCGTCGGCCAACATATAGTTGGCGGCAATGAACTGGCGCAGATCGGGAAGGGAAACCGCCGATGTATCAATGGTTTGGTCCGACCGGTCGCGCAATCCGGCCATCAGCCCCCGCTCCAGGTCGATCCCGTCGGTGACCGGCCGGTCGCCGGCCATCGGGTGCCGTCGCCGCGTCGCGGTGAAGCGCTTCTGCAGCACATCGCTGTCGCAATCGAAAAACAGCATCGTCAGGTCCAGATCCGCCCGTTCGCGCAGATGGCCGACCTCGGCGACCAGGGCATCGGCATTGAAGTTACGGGTCCGGCTGTCGATGCCGACCGCCAGCGCCTTCCGCTGATCGCCGCCGTCGCCCGCTTCCCCGCCCAGCAGGGCGTTCAACAGAAACAGCGGCAGGTTGTCGACGACCTCCCAGCCCAGGTCCTCCAGGATTTTCAACGCCGACGTCTTACCGGCGCCGGACAGGCCGGTTACCAGCAAAACCCGCGCCGGGGGTGTCGGCCCGCCGTCGGAACCGGCGGTAGGATCGTCTGGTTCGGTCATGGTGCGGATAGCATATCAAGTTTCGCGCGCTGTGCGGCCAATCGAACCTTATCGGGCGCCGACGCCTCGAACGGCGCGACGCGAAGCAGCGGCACCCGCACGTCTTCGTACGCCACGGTCGTGTCGGCCGGCAGTCGTTCGACGGCTTCGGACTCGACCAGGTCGTAGACTAGGCCAAGTTGCGCGGACGCGGCCGTCGCCACCGGAACCGGGCCCAGGCCGCGCACCTCCAGCAGGCCGGCGATGGCGGCCGGTGCGGTGGCGGACAGATGGCCGCCTGCCGGCTTAAGTTCGACCTGATCGTCGGCCACCAGCCGCGCGCCGCCGCCGATCAGCCGCAGCGCGAGGTCCGATTTGCCGCTACCCGAAGGACCGCGCAACAGAACGCCGACGCCAGCCACGTCGACACAGCTTCCATGCACCAAAACCATGCGCGGAAAGTGGGCCGCGGTCGCCGTTCTGTCAATTGCGCGCGGGCAGCGTGATGAGAAATTTGGCGCCGACGACCGCACCGGTGGCATCGTGCCGGTTTTCCGCCGTCAGCCGGCCGCCATGGGCTTCGACGATCTGCCGGGAGATGCTGAGCCCAAGCCCTGAATGGGTGCCGAACGTCTCGCCGCTCGGCCGTTCGGTGTAAAAGCGGTTGAAAACCGCTTCCAGCTTGTCCTCCGGCAGCCCGGGCCCATCGTCTTCGACGGCGATGGTCACGGTCTTGCCGGTGCGGCGTGCGGAAAGGCGCACCTCGCCGTCCCTCGGGCTGAACGACAGGGCGTTGTCGGTCAGATTGCGGATTACCTGACCCAACCGGTTCTCGTCCGCCGAAACGATCAGCGGCTCCCCGGCGGCGAGCTTGACGCTCACTCTCGGCATTCCATCCTTGCGGGTCGACGCGAGGATGTCGCCGAACGTTTCCAGCATCGCGTCAACCCGAACCGGCGCCAGCTCGGCCCGCGACATCTCGGCGTCGACCCGCGAAGCATCGGAAATATCGCTGATCAGCATATCCAGGCGCCGCACGTCGTCCTGGACGATTTCCAACAGCTTCTCGCGGTGGTTCGGGTCCGACGTTCGCGCCAGCGTTTCGACGGCGCTGCGCAGGCTGGTCAGCGGGTTCTTCAGTTCGTGCGCAACGTCGGCGGCAAACGTCTCGATGGCGTCCATCCGGCGGTACAGCGCCTCGGTCATGTCGTACAGCGCGTCGGCCAGTTCACCGATCTCGTCGCGGCGATTGCCCAGGTCAGGAATCTCGACCTTGCGGCCATGGACGGTGCGAACCCGGTCCGCCGCCGCAGCCAGGCGCCGGATCGGGCGCGCGATGGTGCCGGCCATCACCAGCGACATCAGCGCGGTCACGGCCAGCGTGAGCACGAAAACCTTCAAGGTGCTCAGTTGTTCGGCCCGGACCGCTTCCTCGATATCGCGCGAATCGACCGACAGCATCAACGCGCCCAACACCTGCTTGAACAGTTGCACCGGTACCGCGACGCTGATCACCAATCGGTTGCTGGTATCGGTTCGGACCACGCCCGCAACGTCGCCTTGCAAGGCAACGACGACTTCCGGGTAGTCGCTGGCGCGCTGGTCCGGACGCTCCGTGTACAGCGCGTAGTCGCGGCGGCGCGGCAGCAGATCGATTATCCAGTCGAAGGCCGCCTCCAGCCACCGGACGGGGATCAGCCGCCTATCCGGCGGCGGCAGGGTCTCGAACTCCACTTGTCGGCCGGCCGCGACCAACTGCCGGCTGTCGGCGATCATTTCCTCGTCCTGCCCGAACAGCCGCGCCCGGGTCTCGGTGCCGGACATGACCCGGCGGATGATCTGGCGCGTCAGGGCGCCGTCCAGTTTGGGCTCGTCGAGGGCGCCGCCGATCGCGGCCTCGCCAAGGGCGCCGGCGATCAATTCGCCCTGAGTCGTCAGCGCCGCTACCCGGGCCTCCAACAGACCTTCGCGGAACGCGCCGATATAGAGGATGCCGCCGACGAAAATGGCCAGCGCCAATACATTGATGAACAGGATACGTCTGGTCAGGGAGCCGCGCGGGCCGACGCGTCGTCGAAGTCGATCCTGCTGCTTGACCGGCGTTTCCGGCCGTTCCGCCGCCGGCACCTTGTTATGTGTGCCCATTGGCGCGGGATCAGCGCTCGCGGAACCGATAACCGATACCGTAAAGCGTTTCGATGGCGTCGAATTCCGTGTCGGCGTTCTTGAACTTTTTGCGCAGCCGCTTGATGTGGCTGTCGATCGTCCGGTCGTCGACGTAGACGTTGTCCTCATAGGCCGCGTCCATCAACTGGTCGCGGTTCTTTACATGGCCCGGCCGCATCGCCAGGGACTGAAGGATCAGGAATTCGGTCACCGTCAGGGTGACCGGCTGGCCCTTCCAGGCGCACAAATGCCGGCTCGAATCCAGGGTCAGATCGCCGCGTTCGATGATCTTTGCGGTGTCGCTCTCGGGCGCGCCTTCCTTGACCGCTTCGGCGCGGCGCAGGACGGCGCGAATCCGCTCGATCAGCAGGCGTTGGGAGAACGGTTTGCGGATGTAGTCGTCCGCGCCCATTTTCAGGCCCAGCACCTCGTCGATCTCGTCGTCCTTGGAGGTCAGAAAGATCACCGGAACGTCGGAATTCCGGCGCAACCGGTTCAGCGTCTCCATGCCGTCCATGCGCGGCATTTTGATATCCAACACCACGAGGTCCGCGGGCTGCGCGCTCAGGCCGCGCAGCGCTTCCGCGCCGTCGGTGAAGCTGCGCACCTTGAACCCCTCGGCTTCCAGCGCGATTGCCACCGAGGTCAGGATATTTCGATCGTCATCGACCAGTGCGATGGTTGCCGTCACGTCCACCCCCTCAAGCGATCATGCGGACTGTAGAATGATGAACGTAAAATTACCATTCACCAGGGCCGAAATGTGGCCGCGGCGTGGCGGCATTGCGGCTGCGAACCCAGTTATTCCGCCCGTTTGAAGCCGGCTTCCAGCTATATCCGGGCCACGTCGCGCCGCGATATTACCTGAAATCTCAACGCATGGCCGACGGCGGCGGCGACCACGCCGACGAAGATCCCACCCATCAGGCCGTTCGGGCCGTAGCCCAGGGTAAAGGCGAAATAGGCGCCGCAGGGCACGGCGATCAGCCAGGCCCAGCCGATCTGCCAAAGCGTCGGGACCCAGACGTCGCCGGCCCCGCGCAGGGCCTGCACCAGCACGGCCTGGGCGCCGTCGAAGACAACGAACAGGCCGGCGATGGCCAGCGCGCCGGCGGCCACGGCGATGACGGCCGGGTCGTGCGTGTAGACGGCCGCGAAAGTGCCCGGGAAGCTTACGAACAGAATGCCGAAGCCCGCCATCAACACCATCACCATGCCGAGGCCCGTCCAGCCTGCGCGGCGCAGGCCGACCGGATCGGCGCGCCCGACCGCGTTGCCGACCCTGACGCTGGTCGCGGTCGCAATCCCGATCGCCGACATGAAGATCAGGGCGAGTATGTTGATTGAGATCTGATAGCCGGCCAGGGCGGTCGCGCCGAGATACCCGGCCATCATGGTCATGGCGGTGAAGGCCGACGTCTCAAGGCCATGCGCCACGGCGATCGGATAGCCCAGCCGGCGCAGTTTCTTGCCGATCACCGCCGCCCCGCGAACCCGGGCGCGGACGCCGTATTTTTCGCCGTCGCGCATACCGTAGACGTAAGCCAGCAGGACGGCGAAGATCAGCCAGCGGGTGGCGGAGGTCGCCAGCATCGCCCCCTCGGCGCCCATGGCCGGAAAGCCCCAGTTGCCGTAGATCGTCAGCCAGTTGAAGCCGAAATTGACCGGATTGGCGCTCAGCATGACCACCATGCCAGGGACCGGCCGGCTGATTCCTTCCAGAAAGAAGATCGCCGGCATGGACAGCAGGATTGCCGGCATGCCCCAGCCGAAGGCGGCGATGACCCGGCCGCCGCCTTCCGCCAGGTCCGGGTCCTGGCCGATCGCCAGCAGGAACCACTCGCCGAACTGGCAGATCAGCAGAAAAACCAGGCCGAGCGCGGCGGCATGCCACATTCCGACCCGCCAGATCATGCCGCATTCGCTGTGCGCTTCGGCGCCGTCCGCCTGGGCGACCATGATCGAGACGCCCAGCAGCAGGCCCAGGCCGACCAGCATCAGCGATATGGTGGGTGCGATGCCGATGCCGATATAGGCCAGTTCCGTGCCGCTGCTGCGGCCGGTCATGGCGGTGTCCACGGCGGCCATGATCAACACGCCGGACCGCGCCAGGACCACGGGCACGGCCAGCGTCAGTGTGCGCTTGATATGCTCGGCGATAGTGTTGGCTGGTGGGCGCGCGGGAGCCTGAACGACGGAATCGGTTGGTGCCATGCATCCGACACTACAGGCGCCGGCCGATTGCACAAAACTTCCTGGGCCGGGCCTTGCACGATCGGCCCGGGGCGGCGTAAATCATACCTGTGGCGGTCGTTGCGGAGCCGATCTCACGGCTGGAGCGACGCACCGGTTGCGAACGCCACAAGATGTGCCAGGCCGTCCTACTCATACTAGATGTGGTGTGATATCGAGGGGTAGCCACGACATCTGTTGCGACAAAATTAGGCAATAATTTGCTTGGTTTTCGTGATATTGAGTAGTTCAAATCGAATAGGAACGGCGGCCGGGCGTGATCTTGGGGGCGAGGGGCCTCTCCCGTTGGCAGTTTGCAAAATGCCACGTTCGTCCATGCAGCCAACTAGTGAGAGGAAGAACCTTGCAGCAAACCGGATCTCTCGTCAGCGCCTTTGGGCTGGACAAACAGGGTCTCGACGGCGTCGCGACCGCCCATTGGAACCTCGGCGTACCCGCGCTTTATGAAGCGGCTCTGACCCGCGGCGAGGGGTTGATGGCGCAGGGCGGCCCGCTGGTGGTCCGGACCGGCGCGCATACCGGCCGGTCGCCCAACGACAAGTTCATCGTTCGGGAACCTTCCAGCGAGGGCAATATCTGGTGGGGGGCCGTCAATCGGCCGATCGAAGCCGCTCAGTTTGCCGGCCTGCACAGGCGCATGCTGGACTCCCTGAAGGGCAAGGAAGTTTTCGTTCAGGACTGCTGGGCCGGCGCGGCGCCGGACTACCGACTTGCCGTCCGGGTGATTACGGAGCGCGCGTGGCATAACCTCTTCGCGCGCAACATGTTCATCCAGCCGACCCCGGAAGAGCATCGCAATTTCGAGCCGGACTTCACGGTTTTGCAGGTGCCGAGTTTCCAGGCCGACCCGGCGGTAGACGGCACCAACTCCGAAGTCTTCATACTGGTGGATTTCGCCAAGCGCCTGATCCTGGTCGGCGGCACGATCTATGCCGGCGAAATCAAGAAGTCTGTGTTTTCGATCCTCAATTACCTGCTGCCGGAACGCGACGTGATGCCGATGCATTGTTCGGTCAATGTTGGCGCGGACGGTCAGTCGGCGATTTTCTTCGGCCTTTCCGGTACCGGGAAAACCACCCTGTCGGCCGACAGCACACGCGTACTGGTCGGCGACGACGAGCACGGCTGGTCGGACAAGGGCGTGTTCAATTTCGAAGGCGGCTGCTACGCCAAAGTCATCAACCTGTCGGCCGAGGCCGAGCCGGAGATTTTCGCGACCACGCAACGGTTCGGAACCGTACTGGAAAACGTGATGATGGATCCGGACACCCGGATATTGAACCTCGACGACGGGTCGCTGACCGAGAATACCCGGGCGTCCTATCCGATCGACTTCATTCCCAACGCCTCGCCGTCGGGGACGGCCGGACACCCGAAAAACGTGGTCATGCTCACGGCGGATGCCTTCGGCGTGTTGCCGCCGATCGCCAAGTTGACGCCGGAACAGGCGATGTATCATTTTCTGTCCGGCTACACCGCCAAGGTCGCCGGGACCGAGAAGGGCCTGGGCAACGAGCCGCAGGCGACGTTCTCCACCTGTTTCGGCGCGCCGTTCATGCCGCGTCATCCTTCGGTCTATGCGCGGTTGCTGGGCGACAAGATCGCCCGCCACGACGTCACCTGCTGGCTGGTCAATACCGGCTGGACCGGCGGCACCTACGGCGTCGGGCACCGGATGCCGATCGGCTATACGCGTGCTCTGATAAACGCCGCCCTGGGCCAGAACCTGGACGCCGCGCCGACCTACAAGGACCCGAACTTCGGACTCGACGTGCCGAGCGAATGCCCGGGCGTTCCGGAAGATGTGCTTAGCCCCCGCACCACCTGGTCTGACAAAGGCGCCTACGACGATAAGGCGCGCGAACTCGTCGGCCGCTTCCAGGACAACTTCGTTCAGTTCGAGGAATATGTCGACGACGACATAAGAAAGGCGGCTCCGAAAGCCGCCTAAGGTGGTGGCCGCCGGTCTTACCGGTGGCCGAACCCTTTCTCGGGCCGGGCGACCTCGACGGGGTCAGCGGTCTCGGCGTGTTTGTACGGCCTGGACTGCTGCGGTGTGGCGTAGAACATCGGTTCGTCTTCGTCTTCCGACCGCTCGAACGGCTTGCCCATGCGGACGCCGCTGCCTTCCTGCTCCGCCTTCTGCTGCGCGCCGTGCAGTTGTCGCGCCGCCTCTTCGCTCCACGGTAGGACGTAAGCGCGCGGCGACGTGCTGCCTGGATATTTCAGCCAAAGGTAAATCGCTTCGCCTTCCTGCATGTCGGCGGCGACGACGTCGGCTTCCGCAACCTGCCGGGCCATCCATTCAAGCTCCACCGGCTTCGGCTTACTGAGCAGTTCGGAAAAACCGGCATAGGCCGCCGGCATCATCGCCGCGCTGACGGTCAGCGCCGCCAGTTTGACCCGCACTGTTCTCGGCGACCAGATGCTGATGGTTGCCAGAATGGCGACCAGTACGGCGACAATCGTGTAGAGCGCGTAGGTAAGCACGATAATCAGCTCTTGCTGCTGCTGCGGAGTTTGCGCGGCAGGTTGTGAACGCTGCCCGCTTCAAGCCGGCCGTTCTCGTCCAGTCGAAAGCGGAACGCGGTGATTTCTTCGCCGTCGCGGTTCAACATCAGCTCGGTCTTGACGATTTCCCGCGGCGAATGCTGCGCCGTCTTTTTGACGCTGGCGGTGATCGTGACGGGCACCGGATAGACCGACTGCCGGTTCCGGTACAGGTGAACGTTGGCGATGTATTCGCCGGCCGGTATGCCGCGGCTGTAGGAGACCTCATAGTTGAGTTCCGTCGAGTCCGAGCGCCGGCCGAGATCGTCGCGCAGCAGATTGAAGATCTTGCCGCCTTTGTTCGAATAACCGACCGGCTGGCCGTTGGGGGCGAGCACCCACAGATCGACGTCCACATCCATCTGGTCGGGCCAGCGCAGTTCGACGATCACGTTGCCCGGCGCGTCGATACCTTCCTTGGCGGTCGCGGGCGGATTGATGTGGGGCAGCAGCAGAATGACGATGGCGACGAAGCCGGCCAGCGCCAGCATGATGACGTCGCGGAAAACCGTGCCGCCCCCGTCGTCGTCGTCGAACAGATCAAGACCCTGCACGGCGCTCTCCCAACTCGACGATACCGGTGATCAGGCTGATCGTGCCGGACGCCAGGATCTGGTAGTTGACCGTCATCCAAAGGCTCAGCACCGATCCGACGAGCGTGGTGTAAAGCGCGACGGACATGCCGGCGATCAGGGTCGAAACCATCGGGCTGATGCTATCGACATCGCCGGCGAGGGACGGATCAACGCCGGAAAGCGCGATGATGAAGCCAATGACCGTTCCGATCAGGCCCAGCATGACCAGGCTATGACCGATCTGGCGAATAACGGCGACCCGCCCGCTCATTTTCAGTTTCAGCGCGGCGGCGGCCAGCGACCGGCTTTCGGCGGAGCGGCCGCGGATCTCGGCCAGATAACGGCTGGCTCGGCACGGTACCAGGGGATTGAAGTCCCGTACCTGGTTCAATTCCCAACTGGTCTCGAACACTTTCCAGCCGGTCAGGCCCAGGCCGCCCAGAAAGACCAGGAAGATCGCGATGCAGAAGTTGCTGGGGTCGGCCGCGATGACCTTGTCGACATAGCCTTGGATGTAAGCGGCGCCGAGCAGCGCGGTTGCGAACAGGTTGACCACGGCGAACCGGAACATCAGGAGATAGCGGTACCGGTCAGGCTCGCCGGGCTTCACTTTGGACAACATCCAGGCGAGATGCTGTTCGCCGCTCTTTTCAACCGTACTATCAGCTTGATTGGCGGCGGGGCCGGAAGCGCCCTCATTGACCGAGCCGTAGGGCAACGCGTGAGCCATTTTTCGGAATCCAATGCCGGTTTTTATGACTAACCCAAAGTAGTCATTCTTAGTTGATGAAACCTTAATCGGGCCTGGGCCGCGGCGTTGTCCCGGCCCCGGAAAATGTGGGATCGGGAGGGCAATCCGGGGGATCCGCCGATCGTTCCGCGGTTCGGCATACAGCGCTGAAAGATTGGAGAGATTCGGCGGGGCCGTATCGCCTGACCTTACCGCATCCGCGCCGTTTCGGCTGGCCGTGGCCGGTCGGCACAACCGTCAGGCGAAAGCACCCGAAAGAGGATTTGTCCGGTAATAGTCGTTTTGTCGATAGCTCGTTGCCCGGATGCAACAGTCGCCGGGGTTCGCTTACCCGATGGCTGCGGGCCGGGCGATTGAGCGCAACAAAAAAACCGCCCGCAGTTTAGCCGCGGGCGGTTGGGATCTGCGTTGGCATCGGGCGGGTGAAACGGCGACTAGAGCGCCGCCGTCAGTCCCCTGGCCCGTGGCCGGTGCCGTTCAGCCGTCGTAACGGCCGACGATGGAAACGCTCGACACGTTCTGGTGTGGGAATCCGCCCAGATTGTGGGTCATGCCGTGGACCGGGTTGTCCAACTGCCGTTCCCCGGCCCGGCCGAGGATCTGCAGGTACATTTCGTACAGCATGCGCAGGCCCGACGCGCCGATCGGATGGCCAAAACACTTCAGGCCGCCGTCGATCTGGCATGGGATCTGGCCGTCGGCGTTATAGAAGCCGTCGAGAACGTCCTTCCAGGCCTCGCCTTCCTTGGAAAGGTAAAGGTCCTCCATGGTGACCAGTTCTGTAACCGAGAAGCAGTCGTGGCATTCGAACATCGAGATCTGTTCGCGCGGCTTGTCGATGCCGGCTTCCTTGTAGGCCCGCTCCGACGCTTTGCGCGTGGTCATGAAGTAACTGCCGTCCCAGGAATTGTGGGAGGCTTCGGTGCCGTTGGAGACCGCAAGCTGCAAAGCCTTGACGCTGACCAGGTCCTTCTTGCCGAGCGACCGGGCGATTTCCGGCGTGGTCACGATTGCGGCCGCTGAACCGTCGGAAACGCCGCAGCAATCGAACAGGCCAAGCGGTTCGGCGATCATTGGCGCGTTGAGCACCGTGTCGATGTCGATCGGCTTGCGTAGATGCGCCTTCGGGTTCTTGGCGCCGTTGTCGTGGCTCTTGACCGAGATCTGCGCCATGGCGCGTTTCAGGTCGGCCGCATCGACGCCGTGCTTGGTGCTGTAGGCCGTTGCAAGCTGCGCGAAGCTGCCCGGCGCCGAGGCGTTGGCCCAGTACATCGACTGCAGCACGCCGCGGTTGCGTTGCGGCAGGCCGCCGTAGCCGGTGTCCTTCAGCTTCTCGACGCCGACCGCCAGCGCGATGTCGGCCGCGCCGGACGCGACGGCGTAGACCGCGCCGCGGAACGCCTCGGTGCCGCTGGCGCAATAGTTCTCGACCCGGGTGACCGGGATATAGGGTAGGCGCAGCGCGACGGAGAGCGGCACGCCGGATTTGCCGACATGCACTTCCTCGATCGCGGTGGAGAACCAGGCCGCGTCAATCTGGTTGCGTTCGATACCGGCGTCGGTCAGGCATTCCTCGACCGCTTCGACCATCAGGTCGTCGGCCTCCGAGTCCCACCGTTCGCCGAATTTCGAGCAACCCATGCCGAGGATCGCTACCTTGTCCTTAATGCCGTTAGCCATTCCCTAGATCTCCTTCAATGTTTGCCGCTGCCGCGTTTAAGCGCCGGCCTGGTCCGGCGCCGCTTTCCAGAAGTATTTGGTGAATCCGCGTTGGTCGTCGTGCTCCTTGACGCGGAATACCATCCGCATCGGCATCCCCACCTCGACGCCGCCGACATCGACATCAGTCAAGTCTGCCATAAGGCGACCGCCCTCTTCAAACACCACCATGCCGAAATGCTGTGGCGGATCGGGCGTAAAGGTAAGGTTATCAGCGGTCCAGCTCTGCACCTTCGCCGGGATTTCGGCAAACGGATGATCGTCCTGGCTGTGGAACTCGCCGCAGTTCGGATTGACGCAGACGTTGGATTTCGGGAACTGGACGGTGCCGCACTTGCGGCACTTGCCGCCGACGAATCCGGTCAGCATCTCCTTCTTGCGGTATAGCGCGCTCAAGGCCGTTTGTTTGTCGACCTCGCTGCGCAGGCCCATGTCCTGGGTCACCAGGTTGTTGAAGGCGAGGTATTTGTTGTAGTTGGTTTCCTCGCGCCGCCTGGCCAGCGAGCCCTTGATGCCGCGCCGGGACGAAAGAGCCTTCAGCGCGTCGGTGGTGCGGAACAGCAGCGCGTCGCAGCCCTGGCCCCAGCCGATCAGCAAGACGGTTTGGCCCGGCTCTGCATCCTGCAGCGCGTCGACCAGCATCACCAGAGAATGGGCGGTACCGCTTTCGCCCATGTTGGCATGCAGGTTGTCGCGCACCGCGTCCTCGCGGATGCCGGCCATCTTGGCGATGCGTTTCGGCACGGCGCCCATCACGGTCGGCATGACCAGATGGTCGACATCTTCCGGCTTCACGTCGACTTTGGCGAACAGCCCTTCCAGGGTGCGTGGCACGATCTTGAAGTAGCCCTCGTCGCGGATCCAGCGCTCTTCCCAGGAATAGTCGAAGTCTTCGTTCTGGCCCCGGTAGTGGTCGATGAAGTCGACCGCCGTCTGGTGGGCGCCGAGGAACTCGGCGATCACGTTCTCGGTGCCGAGCATCAGCGCGGCCGCGCCGTCGCCGTACAGCAGTTCGTGCGGACCGGCCGCTTTGGTGCGGCGCTTTTCGGCCGCGACGTAAAGCGCCGGTCCGTCCTGGCCGGCCACCGCGTTCAGCGCGTTGATCAGGCCCGAGGTGCCGGCGCGCTGGGACGAGGTGACGTCCATCGTCATCATGTTCTCGCCGAAGTTCAGCGCTGTGGCCAGGACGCCGGCGTTTTGGCGGTCGTCGAACGGCAGGCTGGTGGAGGCGAGGTAGACGGCGCCCACGTTGTCGGGCCGGTCGCCGGCCAGGCAGTCGCGCCCGGCTTCCACTGCCATGGTCAGGGAGTCCTCATCCCAGTTGCACATCGCCCGTTCGCCCTTGGCCTTCGTTTTCAGGCCTGGGTTGAACCAGGAATTGGCCTCGACCATCGATTTGCGTTGCAGCCTGAGCCGCGGGACGTACCCTCCGTACGCCACAATGCCTCGCATGCGCTCTCTTCCTCCCTCTATTCTTCGGCGATCATATTAAAGCCGAGCCGGGCCGCGGCGGCAATCTACGCCCCGCGCATGCCCGGTCTGCACAGAATGCGTGGTCTTCAGCCGTCGACGTCGGCGGCCACGCTCATTTTAACGATGGTGTCTGGGATCCGCGGCGGCTCGCCCGGCGCGATCTGGTCGACGAACTCCATGCCTTCCACCACCTGGCCCCAGACGGTGTACTGGCCGTTCAGGTGCGGTGCGGCCTCGAAGCAGATGAAGAACTGGCTGTCGCCGCTGTCCGGGTTCGCCGAGCGGGCCATGCCGACAGTGCCGCGCGTGAACGGTGCGTCGGAGAATTCAGCCTTGAGCTTTTGACCGGACCCGCCGGTGCCGCGGCCGTCCGGGTCGCCGGTTTGGGCCATGAAGCCGGGGATCACGCGGTGGAACAGCAGCCCGTCGTAGAAGCCCTGGCGGGTCAGCTCCTTGATCCGCGCGACGTGGTTCGGGGCGACGTCGGGCCGAAGCTGGATAACCACGCGGCCGGCGTCGACGTCCAGATAGATCGTGTTTTCCGGGTCTTGGGCGCCGGCCCCTCCGGTCAGTGTTGTCATGACGAGGACGATGCTCCCTAGCAGTGAGATGAGACGGTTCATTGATCGTGGCTCCAGGTTCGATGAGGCCGCAATTGACTGGTTCCGGCTGTTATAGCGATTTGGCCGGGCGGGTCAGGCTATTTATTTCAGCCCCCGGCGCAATCGACGCAGGTCGGCGTCGCCGGGTCGAGTTCCAGGCGCTTATCGCCGATGGTCTCGCCGCAGGTCAGGCAATAGCCGTATTCGCCGTCCGCGACCCGCCGCAGAGCGGCGTCGATGCGGCGGAGTTCGTTGGCGCGGCGGCGTTCGGTCTCCAGCGCCATCGCCTGGCCCTGCAGCGCGTCCATGCGTGACAGGCGGCCGACGCGGGACTGGTCCAGCTCGACCGGGCGGCGGCCTTCCGCGGCGCTGTCGGCGAGAGCGGTGAGCTCGGCGCGGCGCTGTTCCAGCCGCTCGCGGGCGCGGTCGGGCTTCACAGGCTGATGCAGACCTTGCCGAAATGCCGGCCGGCGCTCATGTACTCGATCGCGTCGCGGACCTCGGCCAGGGGGTAGACTTTGTCCACGGCAGGTTCGACCCCATGCACCCCGACGGCGCGGAGCATCGCCGACAATTGCGCGGTGCTGCCGACGGTTACGCCTTGCATACGGATGTTCTGGGTAACCACCAGCGGTAGCCGGAAGGTGTGGTTCGGCCCGGACAGGACGCCGATCAGGCTGATCGCGCCGCCGACGCGGACCGCCTTGATCGACTGCTCCAGGGTGCCGGCGCCGCCGACCTCGACCACATGGTCGACGCCACGCCCGCCGGTGATCTCCCGCGCCGCGCGCGCCCATTCCGGCACCGACTTGTAGTTGATCAGGTGATCGGCGCCGAGCGCCCTGGCCTTCTCCAACTTCTCGTCCGACGACGAGGTGGCGATAACGGACGCGCCGGCCAGCTTGGCGAACTGCAAGGCGAACAGCGAGACGCCGCCGGTCCCCTGGGTCAGCACCACGTCGCCCGGACCGACCCCGCCCTGGGTGATCACCGCGCTCCAGGCGGTCACGGCCGCGCAGGGCAGCGCCGCCGCCTGCACGTCGGTGAGGTTGGCCGGCGTCGGCACCAGCGCGTCGGCCGGCAGCACCCGCTGCTCGCAGAGCACGCCGTCCGCCTGGCCGCCCAGCGCACCGGCCAGTTTCTCGGCGGTCGGCGGGCCGTCCCGCCAGTTGGGAAAGAAGCTCGGGACCACCCGGTCGCCGGGTTTGAAGGCCGAGACGCCGTCGCCGACCGAGATCACCTCGCCCGCACCGTCCGACAGCGGGATCAGGTCCGCCTGCTTCTGGCGCGAGCCGTAGCCGCCCTGGAAGGTGAGCAGATCGCGGTAGTTCAGCGAGGCGGCGTTGATCCGTACCAAGACCTCGCCGGGCCCGGGCGTCGGCTCGGGCAGGTCGACGATCTCCAGGTTGTCGAGGCCTGCGGCTTTGAGGACGGCGGCTTTCATGTCTTCGTTCCTTAACTGTCGGTCGCGCGGCCGTCGATGGTAGCGCCGGCCGCCGCCGGCCCACAAGTCCGCCCCTCGGGGCCGGACCGGATTGTGTTATAGGCATGGTATGGCGAAGGGACGGAAGAACAAGGGGGTGGTCGCGGCCGGCCACCCGACGACCGCGGCAGCGGCGGCGTCGATCCTGGCCGACGGCGGCAACGCGTTCGACGCGGCGCTGGCGGCGCTCGCCACCGCCTGCGTGGTCGAACCGGCCCTGGCGAGCCTGGGCGGCGGCGGCTTCCTGCTGGCGCATCGCCCGGAGGCCGAGCCGCTGCTGATCGACTTCTTCGCCCAAACGCCGAAGCGGCGGCATAAAGTCGGCGACGTCGCGTTCGAGCCGATCCTGGCGGACTTCGGCACCGCGACGCAGGAATTCCATGTGGGGCTCGGCGCCGCCGCGGCGCCGGGCGTGATCCCCGGCCTGTTCCACATCCATGGCCGGCTGGGCCGGCTGCCGCTCGCTCGGATCGTCGAGCCCGCCATCGCGGCGGCGCGCGACGGCGTCACGGTCAACCGCCTGCAGGCCTACCTGTTCGATATCCTCAGGCCGATCTTTACCTATTCGGCGGGCACGCGGGCGGCCTTCGAGGATGGGCCGGGCGAGGGCGCCGCGCTCCATAACCGCGATCTGGCCGACACGCTGGAGGCGCTGGCCCGCGAGGGCGAGGCGCTCTATCGCGCGGGCGAGATCGGCCGCGCCGTCGTGGACCTGTCCCAGGACCAGGGCGGCCACCTGACGATGGATGATATCGCCGACTACCGGGTCGTCGAGCGGCAGCCGCTTACGCTCGACTACCATGGCCACCGTCTGCTGACCAATCCGCCGCCATCGGCCGGCGGCATCCTGATCGCCTTCGCGCTACGCCTGCTGGAGCAGCGGCCGCCGCCGGACGATCCGGCGGGCCGGCTGGACCATCTGGCCCGGGCGATGCACCAGACCAACAAGGCGCGGGTCGACAGCGCCATGGCGGCGGACCGGCTGCTCGACCCGGCATTCCTGAAAGCTTATGAAGAGGGCGTCGCCGACCGGCCGCACACCGCCCGCGGCACCACCCATATCAGCGTGATCGACGGCGCCGGCGACGCGGCGGCGCTGACCGTCTCCAACGGCGAGGGCTGCGGCCACGTTGTGCCGGGCACCGGCATCATGCTGAACAACATGCTGGGCGAGGAGGACCTGCATCCACAGGGCTTCGACGCCTGGCCGGCGGACAGCCGGATTTCATCGATGATGGCGCCGAGCGTGGTGCTGGATGCGGGCGGCGCGGCAACGGCGCTCGGCAGCGGCGGCTCCAACCGGTTGCGGACGGCGATCCTGCAGGTGCTGCTCAACATGATCGATCTCGGCTTGGCGCCGGCGCCGGCGGTGACCGCGCCGCGCATCCACTTCGAACGCGGGCTGTTGAACATCGAGGGCGGGTTCGACGACGCGGCGGTCGAGGCGCTGACCGCCGCCTACCCGAACCACCAGCTTTGGCCGCGGCACAACCTGTTCTTCGGCGGCACCCACGTCGCGACCTGCAGCGGCGGCGGGGCCGGCGACCCCCGGCGGGGCGGCGTGTCGGTCGCCGTGTAGATACGCGGGCGGTGTCGGACACATAGCCCTCTCCCCCTACAAGGGGGAGAGGGTTGGGTGAGGGGGTGATTGGCGCCGGTGTAGAAGATGTTGACGTGAACTAGGGCGCGGCGTTTGGCTTAGCCTTTATGTCCGTTCGGTAGGGGCGACGCCCGGCATTGACGCCCCCCTCACCCTGACCTCTCCCCCCGCAAGCGGGGGGAGAGGGGTTTCGAGAACGGCTCGCGCATGCGGCGCGTATCACTCGCTCGCCGCCACCGCCACGCCGCGGATCTCGCGGATCAATTTCAGGCGGATGGCGCGGGCGAAGTCGGGGTAGCCGTCGGCGACCAACAGGAAGGAGCCGGGCCCGCCGACGACGTGGTTCTGGTAGTATGCGTCGAGGTCGTGGTGGTAGGGGCTTAGGATCGCCAGGCCGTTGACGGTGACGCCGCTGTCGACAACGGCGTCGCGGGTGGCTTGCGGCTCCAGGCCCTGGTTGACCGGGCCGTCGCCGGAGACGTCGATCACCTGCCGATCGCCGATGAATTGGTTCTCGTGCAGCAGGCGGGCGGCTTCGGCCATCAGGTTGCCGATTGCCGTGCAGTGGCCGAGCACCAGCCGGTCGGTGTTTTCGATCCGCGCCGCCAGGGCGGCGGCCGACGCGGCGTCGCGGACCACCGTCCAGTCGACGACCATGCGCTGCATGTCGTGGCAGGCCCATTCGACCAGGCCAATGGCGACGCCGCCGGGGCCGGCGCCCTGGATGGCGCGGACAACGTCCGGATTGCGGAGCGCGTCGGCCAGTCCCTTCATCTGCAGGTCGAATTCGTCCTCGTCGACGCTGGCGGAAGAATCAACCGCCAGAACGATCTCCAGCGTCACCCGCTCCGCGGCGGACGCGGCCGCCGGCGCGATGGCGAAGAGTATGAGAGAAAGGACGATACGGAACATGTGCAACGCGAGCCTCGCTCTGTTTCCGTCGCCTGGACGATACCACGGGCGGAAGCGATTCGCGGTAACCCTTGCACTAGATTCTACGTCTTGAGACCTATCATCTGACCGGCCTACCGAAGTGCAGGCCGGTCATTCGGGTCAATTCCTTCTTGAAGATACTGACTGTCCTGTCCGGGGAGATCTCCAGCGACACCAAGATGTTGGTTTATGTGTCAATGTTGCCACAACCCAAACCCATCGAAATTGCGCCGCACACTTATTGGAGGCAGCAATCGCCACGAGGAACGATCATCAATGCCTATGCCTGTTTACGAGGCGCCTAAACGCAATTGGCCGGCTTCCGCTTTCAGCGCGTCCAGACGACCCTGCAAGATACCGGCTTCGGCTTCGAGATCAGCGAGCTTTTTCCGAGCTTCTTGCAGTTTCGCCTTTGCCTTGTCTTCCCTGCCTTTTGCGGAGTCGGCATTTGCTCGGGTAATCTTACTCTCTTCCAACATCGCGTCGTATTCCGACTTGGCAGCCACTGCTTTCTCCGCCGCTTCAGTGGCATCTTTTTCCGACTGTTCAGCTATCTCCTTGAGCTTATCTTCGCCCTTCTCATCCGCAGCTTTCTTGTCTTTCTTTGCTTTTTTTCTCGCTAATTTTTCAGCTTTTTCCGCAGCCTCGTAGCGTGATCTCAGCAAGTCTGCGTCCTTTGCTTTCATGATCGCGGCGACTTCGAGTTCTCTCCAAATATGCTTTAGGTCGTCAAGCGCAGTTTGGCTGAGTTCGACTACCATCTTCTGTTTCGCGATTTCTGCTTTCAGCGCCTCATGCTGTTCCTTCGCCGATTGGCGCTCCTTCGGGAGCGCGGCGCGGCGTTCCTGCAGGCCGATAAGCGAGAGTTCGCGAACCTTTTGGTTGTCAAGCAGGTCGTAAACGGCGTCCATGTGTTGCTGCAGCGCCAATGATGCGCTTCTCGCTTCCATGAACTGCTTCTCTGCGCGCGATTTCGCAAGTATGTGTTCCAAGACCATCGTGTTGTGTTTGGCTACTGCGGGAAGTACGTCGTTGTAACAGTAAATGGCCAAAGGAGACTTCAACTGTTTCAAGGCTGCAGAGTCATAATGCGCATTTGCGGTCTCGTACCGCACCTTATTGATCGAGCTGGGGGCGAGCCGATACGTTTCCTTCGCCTGATCCCGTTCTTTTGCGAAATCAATAAGGTCTTTATCGATCCTTCCCGTGTCCAGTGCGGTTACGCAAGCGACGACCATCGAGTCGAGGTTGATGTTTTCGATGTACTTGCGCTGCATCGTGACTAAGTTTTCGGCGATCTTCGGATCTTGCCTAAAACCGGTGTTCTCTGATGGGACCAACAACAAAGTGTTTGCAACAGTCTGGGCAGACGACCTCTTGCTGGCGTTTCGTGCTGTTTCCGATTGCTGATCGGGTATTTCACTGGTTTGTTGATCTGTATTGTCTTGAGGTTGCGGCGTGTCAGCGCCCGACGCGTCGGCGAGTTGATTCGAGAATCGCACCAGGCGTCGCGCATCTTCGCTGAGTTCAGCACTCGCGCTGCCGCCCGCGCCTGTGCCGATCGCCGCCTGTCGGCCGGAGAAGTTGCCGGCGGCCAGTTCTCCCAACAGCATCGTGACCATCGTATCGTCCAGGCGGCTTAAGAGGATCGCATAGGCCGTATCCGATATCGCTCCGTTGGCGAATGCCTCGCAGGCCCGGTACAGGCCGTCGCGCAGCAGCTGGATCGTCGCGAGGCGCTGGGTCAGTTGCGCCATCCCTTCCGCGCGGGCCAGCGAGATCGCCGCGGCGGCTTCCGGCTTGATGTTCGACGGTAGTCCGCCGAGTCCAAAGCTGCCTGCCAGATCGAAGCTGGCTGATACCGCTTTGGCGATATCTGGGCTCGGCTCTGCGCAGGTGATTGTAGTCGGCCGAAAGCGGCCGCCGACGTAATTGTCTGCGTTTATCTTGTGTACGACCCGCAGATCAGCGGACGTGACCAAGCTTTGGTCCGATGAGAAGCGCTGGGTCTTATGGATCATCGAGGATTCGCAGGCGGCGGTCAGGACCGCCACTGCGGACAGGCACAAAGATACAAAGCGCATAGATGGCCTCCCCTGACACGTATTATAAGTCATTTGACTCAACCTGATTGCGAAAAATACAATCATAAATATTAAATCAGATCAAATATAAACTTATTAGTCTAAGGAGTTTGGTTTAAGGGCGAACCGCCCGCAACGGGCGACGGACGAAACAGGAGGGTCGGTTGGCCCGGTGGATTCGCCGAAGACCGATCCCGATGTGGGGGACAGATGTGGTGGCGATCGAATAAAGAACCGAAGAATAAGCCAGACGATCTGATCGAGGGGGTTAAGGCGCGAGGGGGCGCTCGGGATGGGTACATAACCGCCCAAGACATCCTGGAGAAGTCGAAGACTCTGGTAGATATCGAGTTTAGGGGGATCAAGAAGCGCCGCGAAATCACCGGACATGGCGAGAACACGTTGATGGGACTGGCGCTTTCTGGCGGGGGCATCCGCTCTGCCACATTCTCCCTTGGCGTGATGCAGGCGTTGGCGGAGAAAGATGTCCTCAGGAAGATGGATTATCTCTCGACGGTCTCAGGCGGCGGCTATATCGGGTCATCGTTGACTTGGTGGTTGCATCAGGGCCCCAACTTTGGGGTCGGACGCGACAACTTCCCGTTCGGGTGTGACCGGGTGTCCGACCATGCGACGGACACGGACGAGCAAAAACGGCTCCGCCATCTAAGCCAACACGGCAAGTACCTGACGCCGGGTAAGGGCATTACGCTGCTTTCCGGCATCGCCATCGTTCTGCGCGCAATGCTGCTCAACCTGGTGGTCTGGCTGCCGGTCCTGATCGTAATCATGATGCTGTTGGTTTGGGGATCTGCAGAACTACAATGCGTTCTCGGAGGGCACCGTCCATCCTGGATGCCATCGCTGCTGCCAAAGGAGCTTCCTGTCTGGGATAAAACAGCCTTTATCTTTCGCAACCTGTTGCGTCTGGCGATTTTATTCGCTGCTTTCTTCGCTCTTTGTTGTGTCCTCTATTCGCTGGTAACGGGTCTCAAGCGGAAATTGGGTCCAAAGGGAATGGATCAGGGAGGCAAGCGGGCCCGTTTTCGTTCAGGCAGTTACAAATTGCGCCGCTGGTTCGAGCAGGGCGCCGGACTCATTCTGGCCGTTGTCGCCGTGCTTGTCGTGCTTGGCTCGTTGCCCATCGCAGTCGGCGAGCTGAAGGGAAATGAAGCCGCCGTTGCGCCTGGAGCAGTGCTCGTCGGGCTGGCTTCGGCAATCTGGTCGTTCTTTAAAGCCGGTCAGAAGTACGCTGGACGGATTCCGCTTGCAGTGCAAGCCTCGATCGGTGGCGCCGTCCTGATATATGGTCTTCTGCTGACCGCTTACATTGTGGGCGACTGGTTCTACGTCGAGTACGTTAACGACACACTTTCGCAAGGCGTGTTTGCAACACCGTATGATAGGATTAGTAGCCTAGCCAGCTACATCGCGTCGTGGCCAGTTGTCGATGTTGTAGTTGAGTGGGTGAACAGTACTCTGGACCCGTTTCTTTGGTGGCCTGCCAGTTTGGCTCTCTCAGTGCTCCTGTTTGGCCGGTTCGCGAA
Organism: Minwuiaceae bacterium; assembly: GCA_028278525.1. GTDB lineage: Bacteria > Pseudomonadota > Alphaproteobacteria > Minwuiales > Minwuiaceae > JANQEE01. The sequence continues at coordinate 111,796 of JANQEE010000006.1, forward strand.
CATCAACCACGTTTCCATGCATCGATTCTATCGGGACCGGCTGATGGAAACATTTCTACCAAATGAAGAAAACGCACGAGACAATGTGACAGGCCCCGCACGCGATGCAGACTCGGTGAGGCTTTCCGAGGTCGACAATGCGGGCGGCAGCGGTCGTGGACCGTACCACATTATCAACACGAACGTACTGCTGGTCGATTCGAAGCGGAGGCGCTGGCGCATTCGCGGCGGCGACAATTTCATCTTGTCGCCCCTCTATTGCGGCAGTAACGCCACGGGCTGGCGTCGTACCGAGTCGTACATGCTCAACAACATGACCCTTCCGACCGCGATGGCGATATCGGGCGCCGCCGCTAACCCCAACACTGGCGTCGGCGGCGTCGGGCTGACGCGTAATCCGATCGTGTCGATCATCATGGCGCTGCTGAACTTGAGGTTGGGCTATTGGGCGGACAATCCACGGTCGCGGCCGACGCGCTTCCGCCATCCGCACCACTTTCGGCCTGGTATGTACGAGGTTATCGGCCTCGTGGGAATCAAAGGGATGCAGGAGAAATGCGCATTCGTACAGTTGAGCGACGGCGGGCATTTCGAAAACCTGGCTCTCTACGAGTTGATCCGGCGCAAGCTGCGGCTGATCATCGTTTGCGACGGCGGCGCGGACGGCGAGTTCAAATTCGCCGATCTGCAGACGGCGCTGCGGCGGATCGAAGAAGACTTCGGCGCCAAAGTGACGTTCCCGGATGGCCAGAAGCCGGCTGTGCTGGTGCCATCGTCCGACGCCGGCTATCCGATGGGCGCCAAACAGGCGGAGCGTGGCTACATCGTTGGTGACATCGCCTATTCCGGTGGCGCCTGGGGCAAACTGATCCTGATGAAGACGACGATGGTTAAGGGCGCGAGCACCGCGGTTCGTGGCTACAAAGGCAAGCACAAGGACTTCCCCGACCAATCCACCGCCGATCAGTTCTTTAGCGAAGAACAGTTCGAGGCCTATCGCGAACTGGGCCAATGCATCGCGGAACAAATGGTCAAGGAACTGCATCTGCCTCGGTTCATTGCTGCAATCGAAACGGCAACCGGTGGTCCCGTACCGACGCCCCGACCGCCGAACATACCCCGCCAACGACATAGCCATAGGATGCGATATCTCCGTAAGTTCCGTGTGCGACGGACATAGCGTCGCGTTGATCGGGGCGAAGCAAGCTGGAGAGTGTGAGCCGCGTCTGGAGGCGGCACGCTCTTGTTATGCTGTCACGTCGCATTTGGCAGGCGCCATCGGCCACAGTTATCAATCATCTTCACCTCGAAGTTATTCGCATCGTGCTTTCCCATGGTTTCGATTTTTGCTCCCTGGACCGGTTAATACTGAGTCGATTACGCAAGTCGGCTCCGAGCACGGTAACCATTCCGCGAGTGGTGTTCATTCTGACAGGATCGCTGCCGGTCAATCCCGCTCGAATACGAAAGCTTCCAGAAACGCCGAGGCGACCGGCGAATAGACGACGCGGCCGCGACCGAGGCGGAAACCGCGGCTGAGGGCGTCGCTGTTGGCGAAGGCGAGGAAGGTGAGGTCGCGGCCCGGCACCATCACGACCAGCGACGAAACCGAATCCCAATATCCGTAATGCCAGACGACCTTGGTTCCTTCGACGGTCTCGACAAACCAGCCGAGGCCATAAGGCAGGTCGCCACCCGCGTTGGACTTGGTCGGCGTGAAGGCGATGGCCTGTGTTTCGGGTCGCAGGAAACGGTTTTCCTTCAGGGCGACAATATATTTGGCGTAGTCGGCGACGGAGGCGACCAGGCCGGCGGAACTGCCGAAGTACGTGGGATAGGCGCCCGGCACCAAGTCGCCGGTGTCATTCAGGATGTAGGGCGATGCGAGCCGCGCCTGGAGCGCGTCGCCCATCCGGCCGGTGTTCTTCAGGCCAAGCGGGCGGATGACGATCGCATTGAGATTGGCCATGAAGCTGCGGCCGGTAATCTGCTCGATGACGCGGTCGAGCTTACCGAACCGCGAGCCGTCGTATTGGTAGCGCTCGCCGGGCTCGCCGCCTGAAGTGTGGGAAAAGATGTGCCGCACGGTGACGGTGCCATCGCTCTCCAGATCGATTCCGAACGTTTCGGCGGGTGTATCGAGGTCGAGCCTGCCTTGCTCGACCAGTTGCATGAGCAATGTGGAGGCAAAGGTCTTCGTCAACGAGGCCAGGTGGAAGGGCGTGTCCCGCTTCACCGGCGTTTTTTCGGCCAGGTCGGCATAGCCGTAGCCTTTGAACCACCAGAGCTCACGCCCGCGCAGAATGCCGGCCGCCAACCCGGGTATGCGCAGGTAATCATGCATTAAGGCGATTTCCGCTTCGAACTTTGTCAGCTTGGTCCGTTCGGTTTCTGTTTCGGCATCCATGGACGCCGCCGCCGCAAACGCCGGTACGTCAAATCCAGGGCCGATAATTCCGAACAGCAAGATAATCGCTGCGAACGACGAAGGGCGGCGGTCAACCCGGCGCGCGGCAGTTTTGCCTTGCGCTCGGCGGCATCCATTCGCGCCACGTAAAGCGGCGGAAGTTCTCCATTTCTGTGCCTTTTTCGCCGTCCGGGCTGGTTCAAGGGCCCACATTTTTTGCTGCTCGGTCGTCAGGTGTCTCATGTCGGAACGCTGCGGTTTGCGATCCGGATAGGATCAAAGACGCCATTTCCGCCGGGACCTGTCAACGCCGCCGCCCGGCGCCCGGTCGCCGCGTTGCCGCCGGCCTGGCGCCATGCCGAACCCGCCGAACACCGGCTGGCCATTCATGCATGTGCGGTAATTTTCTCCTCGGTCGGCCGCGCAGGCATGGAGCGGCGGCGGTAGGGCCGCGCACTTCGGCTGGGCCTCACCCCCCGCATCAAGAGTTTCTATAGGAAAAAACTCGAAATTGTTCTCGCATTGGGCGTACAATATTTTTGACGAATGGGATCAAGGTGGCTCGTTCAGGAGCGTTTGACCCCAAGAAGATGCGTGGGCCTTGAGTAAATTGTCGGCAGGCGCCCAAGTCCGAGTGACGGCGTGCTGCCGTTCGGCGATGAACGAACGCAGTAGGCGTCGCGGTCGAAACGGCGGAGACTGCAAGTTGTTGGCTGATGCTCTAGGCAACATTTGGCGTAGCGTTAAGGGGGCGCGACAACAACGCGGCAAAGGAGGAAGCCATGAGGTCTGCCGTCAAGTATTGTGCCGCAGCAATAGCGGCTATCGTTTTTGCAGGGGGCGCGCTGGCGAACAAAGCCGCCCATGCCACTGCGTTGTATTTCGGAGCGGCGGAGGCGACGCTTACGATTACCGACATCCGAAATACAACGGTTAGCGCGGACACTTCCTTTTCGGGGCTGTCCATCTTGGGGGTCACCAAAATATTTGACGCGGATACGCTCGAAGTCGGTAATGCATCCGCAATTTTCGTCGCAAACGAGAGCGTGGTGGATGCTGGCGGCGGCTCCCTCGGCTCCGGCCCAATCCCGGTTTCCGTGGGCCAGGGGCTGGAACTTTTTTCGGCTTCGACCGGATTTGCAGACCGAGTCGGTACTGCGGCGTCGTTTAGTCTGCTGGACGGTTTGATCGGGCTCTTCAACGAAAGCGAGACGGACTTCTTCGAAATCGACTTCGCGCTCGAATTCGCTCTGTCCGCCGTTGCGGTAGCGGATGCACTGGCGAACGAAATCGCCGGTGCGACTGCGTCTTTCTCGATTGACGCGACGCCGTTCGGCGGCGAAGTCGTTTACGATGTACTCGCCGATTCGGAGCTTGGCGCCGATCCCGCGATCGACGAGTCGCTCTTCTTTACGGTGTCGCTGGACCCGCTCTCCCAAGACAGCGTATTCATAGTCACCTCCACAAACGGCTTCGCCGCCGCTGTTCCAGAGCCGGAGGCTTTGCCGGTCTTGCTTCTGGGACTGACGATACTTGGCTTGCGCGTTCGCCGCCGGCGGGTCGTGAGTTGAGGGTGGTGGCATAGATCGGAAAAGAGCTGGGATCGGAAAAGAGCTGGGATCGGAAACAAAGTCGGCGGGATAAGCGTCAACTGCCGCCTTCCTCGCCACGGATGAATGTCCACTGACCCCGGAGCATCGTCCGATCAAACGGAATCGCTTTTGCGATCCGATTGATCGGATATTGCTTCAGCAGGCTGCCTGCGCTCGACGCGTGGGTTGGGACAAAGCGCGGACGCCGATATTTCGTTTGAGTTTGCCGCGGGCCGGTGGTGGAATCGTGCGGGCTGTCCGAAGACGGCGACACGCCAGAGCATAATGGAGGGTTGGATGGCGTACGTGCGATATATCGATCGAACGACGGAGGACTACCTTCGCCAGGGGTACGAGACCCCATACAAATGGGCGCATCACGAGACGGCGCCGTTTACGAAACTGAAAAAGCCGCTTGCCGAAAGCAAGGTGGGGCTGATCGGCACCAGCGAGGTCGCCGTTCGGTTCGACACCGAGACGGAAGAAAATCCGATCGTCGAGGAGGATTTCCGCGGCATCTATACGATTCCGGCCGATACGCCGACGGAAAAGCTGTACAGCCGCACCGCGTCGTTCGACCGGCACGCGACGCATCTGGATGACCCCAATGCCTACTATCCGATCGACCGGCTGCGCGAGGCGGTCGCCGACGGGCGCGTCGGCGGGATGCCGGACCGGGTGCTGGGCGCTTACAACAACTACAGTCAGCGCAAAGTGCTGGAGCAGGAAGCGCCGAAAGCGCTGCAATTCTGCCGCGAGGAGGGGGTCGACGCGCTGATCATGGTCCCCGTTTGACCGGTTTGCCATCAGACCGTGAGTCTGATCAGCCGGTATATCGAGGAGCATGGCATTCCGACCGTCGTGATCGGCGCGGCCCGGGACATCGTCGAGCATTGCGGCGTCGCCAGGTTCCTGTTCGTCGACTTTCCGCTCGGCAGTCCCTGCGGCGAGCCGTGGGACGTCGGCCAGCAGCGCGCCATCTTTCAGCAGGCGCTGGACCTGCTGGAGACCGCGCCCGGCCCGATGACCACCCGGGAGGCGGGCTATGCCTGGAGCCGGGGCGACGACTGGAAGCGCACGGTGTTCACCGAGGAGCAGCCCTGGCAGGACGAAGCGACGAAGGCCAAGTGGAACGCGCGGAAAGAGGAGTATCGGCGGCTGAAGGCGGAAGGGAAGGTGTGAGGGCCCCGTTGTCGTCACCCCGGCGGAGGCCGGGGTCCAGGTCCGGCGGTTGGTCTGGATTCCGGCCTTCGCCGGAATGACTAAGAGGGGCCGGGCTGTCATTGCGAGCGAAGCGACGCAATCTCGTCACGCCGTGCTCCGTGTTTTCCAGATCGCCGCGGCCCTTTGGGCCTCGCGATGACAGCCGGACTCGGCCATCGTGTGGGCAGGCTGCTCAAATCGTGGGCTGCTTTTCGAACGGAAAGCCTTACTATGCCGGGCAATCGGGGCGTTTGCCGGTGGCACGGGGATTGCGTTGTCGTGGCATCATCGGCCCGATCAACGATAACGGGGAGGTATCGAGACAATGTTTGAATTCAAGGCCCTGCGGGCCGCCGCGCTGGCGTCGTCGGTCGCGCTGGTTTCCGGCCCGGCGCTGGCCGACGTGGACATCAAGTTCACCCTGGACTGGAAGTTCCAGGGGCCGACGGCGGCGTTCCTGGTCGCCGCCGACAAGGGCTATTACGCCGAGGAAGGGCTGGACGTTGCGATCGACAGCGGCAACGGGTCGGCCGGCGCCGTGACGCGGGTGGCGAGCGGCGCCTACCAGATGGGCTTCGCCGACATCAACGCGCTGGTCGATTTCAACGTGAAGAACCCCGGCCAGTCGGTAAAGGCGGTGATGATGGCCTACGACGCGCCGCCGTTCTCGCTGTTCACGCTCCGCGCCAACGGCATCGAGAGCGCGAAGGACATGATCGGCCGCAAGCTGGGGGCGCCGGTCTTCGACGCCTCCTACAAACTGTTCCCCGCGTTTGCGAGCGAAGCCGGCATCGACGAGGCCAAGGTCGAGCGGGTCAACATGGACCCGGCTTTGCGCGAGACCATGCTGGTCCGCGGCCAGGTCGACTTCATCTCCGGCCACTATTTCTCGTCGATGCTGGACCTGAAGTCGAAGGGCGTGGCGGAAGCGGACATCAAATACTTCCTGTACGCCGACTACGGCATGGACTTCTACGGCAATGCGGTGATCGCCTCGGGCGGCTTCATCGAGAGCAATCCGGAGGCGGTGGCGGGCTTCATCCGCGCCACCATCCGCGGCTGGAAGGACGTGATCGCCGACCCGCAAGGCGCGGTCGAGATCGTCGCCAAGTCCGACCCGCTGATCGACAAGGCGCTGGAGGTCGAGCGGCTGAACCTGGCGCTGGACGTCAACGTGCTGACGCCGCATGTGAAAGAGAACGGCATCGGCGATGTCGACGAGGCGCGCCTGCGCAACGCCATCGCGCAGCTTGCCATCGCCTACAAGCTGGCGTCGACGCCGGAACCGGTGGATGTCTGGACCTCCGAATTCCTGCCACCGGCGGAAGACCGCATGCTGTCTCGCTGACGCGCTAAGACCGCAGCCGGCGTGACGCCCTTCGTCGAACTCGACCGGGTCACCATGACATATGGCGGCCCGGACGCAGGCACGCCCGCGGTCGCCGATGCGTCGCTGACCATCGGCCGCGGCGAATTCGTTGCCGTGGTCGGGCCATCCGGTTGCGGCAAGTCTTCGCTGCTGAAGATCGTCTCCGGCCTGATGCCCACCGACTCCGGCACGGCGCGGGTGGACGGCGAAACCGTGTCGGGGCCGCTGACCATGGTGGGCATGGCGTTCCAGAACGCCACCTTGCTGCCGTGGCGGACCACGCTGGAAAACGTCCTGCTGCCGTTGGAGGTGAGCCGCGCTCACCGCCGGTCGTTTCGCCGCAAGCGGGCGGAACACGAGGCCGCGGCGCGGTCGCTGCTGAAGACCGTCGGGCTGGACGGCTACGAGGACCATGCGCCGCACGAACTGTCCGGCGGCATGCAGCAGCGGGCCTCGCTCTGCCGGGCCTTGATTCACAGCCCCGACCTTTTGTTGCTGGACGAGCCGTTCGCGGCGCTGGACGCCTTCACCCGGGAAGAATTGTGGGGCGTGCTGCAGGATCTCTGGCGGGAGCGCCAGTTCACGGTGATCCTGGTGACCCACGATCTGCGCGAAGCGGTCTATCTGGCGGACCGGGTCTATGTGGTGAGCAAGCGGCCCGGCCGCATCGTCTACGAGCGCCCGGTGCCGTTGCCCCGGCCGCGCACACTGGAGTCCACGTTCGAGCAGGATTTCGTCGACCTGGTGCATCGCCTCCGCGATCATATCGGCGAGGTCAGGGCCGCATGACGACGCGTCTCAAGCTCGCTCCGTGGATCGCCACCATCGGCCTGTTCGTGTTCTGGGAACTGGTCTGCCGGCTGTTTTCCATCCCCGAGTTCGTGTTGCCGGCGCCGAGCCAGGCGATGGCCGCGCTGATCGAATTCTGGCCGGCGATCTGGCAGAACGCCTTCTACACCTTCTGGGTGACGATGGTCGGCTTCGCCATGGCGGTCGTGTTCGGGCTGGTCCTGGGGCTGGTGACCGGCGCGTCGGCGCTGGTCTATTCGGCGATCTATCCGTTGCTGGTCGGCTTCAACAGCATCCCGAAAGTGGCGATCGTGCCGGTGCTGGTGGTCTGGTTCGGCATCGGCACGATTCCAGCCGTGCTGACCGCCTTCACCATCTCGTTCTTTCCGATCGTCGTGAACGTCGCCACCGGCCTCGCGACCCTGGAGCCGGAGCTTCGCGACGTGTTGCGCTCGCTCGGCGCGCGCAAGGTCGACATCCTGCTGAAGGTCGGGCTGCCGCGGTCGATGCCCTATTTCTTCGCGTCGCTGAAGGTGGCGATCACGCTTGCCTTCGTCGGCACGGTGATTTCCGAGACGGTTGCCGGCAACGCCGGCATGGGGCACTTGATGCTGAGCGCGTCGTCGAGTTTCCGCGTGCCGCTGGTGTTCGCCGGCCTGCTGGTGATCGCGGTCATGGGCGTCGGCATGTACGCGATCTTCGCGCTGGCGGAACGCCGTTTCGTCGGTTGGGCGTTCCGCGGGGCCGACGCGGCATAGAGGGGCTAGGCCGTAAAGCGGTAGCCGAACTTTTCCGCGGTGCCTTCAACCATGGACCAGACGTTCTTCGCTTGTTCCAACGTCAGGTTTTCCCGCCATCGCCCTACCCGAACCGCGTGGTCGGGACGGGAGTAGCTGCGCGAGGTCTTGGCCTCGACAAAGCGTTCGTTGTTGGAATCCTGGACTCTGTCCGACCACGCGGCGACCGCCTCCACGGCGTCCGCCACCGGCAGGCCGATGGTTCGGCAGACCTTCTCGGCGAAGGCGGCGGGGTTGGCGATCATCTCCTCGAAGCGGACCAGGGTTGCGCGGCCTTCGACCTGGCGGAAACCGTGCCGGTTTATGTAAGTCCAGTGATGCGCGCACCGTTCGAGAAGCGGGCGTTGCAGCCAGTCCCGCCAATCCGGCGGGCGCGGATGGTGCCCCCAGGCCTTTGCGATTCCGATTCGAAGCGAGCAAACGGTGTCCAGTGGGTGACGAACGATCCAGAACAAAGCCGTATTCGGCTTTGCCTGAAGGAACGCGTCCAAAGGGAACGACAGGCCGGGTGTGGGTGGGAATCCGTCGCTTTCGCGCGGGACTTTGAAAGCTGCCGGGCTCGAGAAATCTGTTGCGACGACGTCGCTGAACGGCGGTTCGCTGGCGTACGTGTAGTGAGGCAGATGCTCGAACAGCTCGCCGAAGATCGACGTGCCGCTCCGGCCGCAGCCCAGGATCATGGCATCGGGAAGGGACTCGGCCGGTAGCGCGCGCTCCGCCATTCAGGCGAGGTCCTTCTCGAAGCGCCAGACCTGCAGGGCGTACGGACCCTCGGACGTTTCCACCATTTCGTCGATGGCCCCCACGTTGTGCCAGCCCGACTTCTCGTAGAATCGGGCGGCCCGGTCGTTGCCGATGACGCAGGTGAGGAACGCACGGTTATAGCCAGCGGCGGCGAGACGGGCTTCGCCGTCGGCCAGCAGTTTCGCCGCGACGCCGTGCCCGCGCGCCTCCGGCGCGACGAATAGTTGATAAAGCTCGTCGTGCTTGATGGCGCAGAACCCAATCGGTTGCCCCACCGGGCCCGCCGTCGTCGTGTCGGGCAGCAGCGGCGCGAGACGGTCTGCGAAACTCTGCAAGGTCCGCAGCTGCACCAGGGTATCGGGTGACAGCGGAGCATGGGTCTCGTGCCAGGCGGCGTGCCAAAGCCGAGCCAGGGCGTGCAGGTCTAACATTTCGGCGGGGCGTAACGCAGGCATGGATGACCGATTCCCAAAAGGTGTGTGCTCGGAAGCGACCCTATACCGGCACAGGCCGTTATTGCGAGCGGAGCGAAGCAATCTTGTGAGTTTGCGCGTTTTGTGTCCGGGATCACTGCAGGCCCATGGATTGCCTGCGCCGCGCATCCCGGCGGTTTCGGTGTTTCGCAGCCCGGACCGGTGTGTAGTATAAAGCTGTGGGGGTAGACGTACGGGCGCGCTGCCGGCCAAACGGCCTGTGGGCCGACGACTGGGAGAGGTGCGATGGGAGTCATGAGATTGGCCCTTGGCGCAGCCTTTATGCTGCTGGCGGGGCAGGTGCAGGCGCAAACGGTCACACTCGGCGCGGCGGCGAGCGGCGGGACCGACCAGATCGGCAAAGCGCTGGCGGCGGTCGTGTCGGCGTACTCGGCGCTGGAGATGCAGCGCCGGGAAATGGCCGACACCGCGGATTACATGCCGCTGGTCGACAGCGGAGAGATCGAGTTCGGCATCGCCGATATCGTCCAGACCTGGTTCGCGTTTCAAGGCAAGGGCATTTCGAACGGACGGCCGATGCTGGACCTGCGGCTGGCGGCGGTGCTGATGCCGTTCCGCGCCGGTTTCGTGGTGCCCGAGGAATCCGACGTCAGAACGGTGGCGGACCTGGCGGGCCGGAACGTTCCGGCCTTCGGCGAAGGCGTGCTGGGCGATCACATGGTGCGCGCCTTTCTCGCCAATGCCGGTATGACGATGGTCGATGTGAAGGCCGTGCCCGTGTCGGACTTCGTTGGCATGTGGGACAGCTTCAAACAGGGCAGGATCGACGTGACCATCGTAGCGGTCGGGTCCGGCTGGAACATGGGGATCGACCGCCCGAAAGGCGGCCTGCGGCTGCTGTCGTTCGAGGATACGCCGGACAAGCTGCAGGCGATGCAGCGCCTGCTGCCGCAGATGTCCCTGACGACGGCGGCGCCGAGCCCGGCGCTGTCCGCCACGACCGTGCCGGTCACCGTGATGTCCTACCCGCACACCCTGTTCGTCAACAAGAAGGTGCCGGACGAAACCGTGTACGAGGCGGTTAGGGCGCTGCACGAGAACGAAAAGCTGTTGCTGGAGAGCGGGCCGTTCTGGAGGGACTTCGAGAACGGGCACATGGCCGACGACGTCGACGTGCCGTTCCACCCCGGCGCGATCAAGTTCTACGAGGAGGCCGGCGTCTGGAAGCGCTGAGCCCCGGTTTGGAAAGTGCTTATGCTTGAAGGGTTCGAACGGCGGCGGGTCGCCGTGGACGGCGCGGAAATTCATCTCGCGACCGGCGGTGACGGCCCGCCGCTGTTGCTGTTGCACGGATATCCGCAGAACCATCTGATCTGGCACGCGGTCGCGCCGCGCCTGGCCGCGCGTTTCACGCTGGTGATGCCGGACCTGCGCGGCTACGGCGAGAGTGTGGGGCCGGCGCCGGACGCGGAGAACGTCCTCTATTCGAAGCGGACGATGGCCGCGGACATGGTCGCGGCGATGAGTGCGCTGGGCCACGAGCGGTTCGGGTTGGCCGGACACGACCGCGGCGGCCGCGTCGCCTACAGGCTGACCTTGGACCACCCCGAACGGGTGACGCGTCTCGCGGCGCTGGACATCGTGCCGACCCTGGACGTCTGGACCGAGATGACCTGGAAAGGCGCGCTCGCCGGCTTTCACTGGCCGTTCCTGGCGCAGCCGGCGCCGCTGCCGGAACGCATGATCGGGGCCGATCCGGACCTGTTCATCGGCCACCTGATCGAGCGCTGGGCCGGCGATCCCGCCAAGCTGGCGCCGGCGGCGATGGCCGCCTATCTGAAACAGTTTCATAATCCGGACGTGATCGCGGCGACCTGCGCCGACTATCGCGCCGGCGCCACGGTCGACATGGATCACGACCGGGCCGACCGCGAGGCAGGGAGGAAGATCGGCTGCCCGGTACTGCTGGTCTGGGCGCGCGGCTACCTCACCGCCAAGACCGGATCACCGATCGATGCGTGGCGCCACTGGGCCGACGACGTGCGGGAAGCGCCGCTCGACTGCGGCCACTTCGTCGCCGAAGAAGAACCGGACGCCTGCGCCGCGGCGCTGATCGATTTCTTCGGCGACGATTAAGTGGCGAACCGGCCTCAGGCCAAGCTGTCGTAGACGCGTTTCTCAAAGTCGAGGAACAGCGGCAGCGACTTCTCGTCGGCGAACGGCAGGACCTGGGTGGCGTAGACGCCGCCGATGCCGTTCTTCGGATCGATCCAGTAGTAGGAATTGGCGAGCCCGGCCCAGGCGAGGCTGCCGGCGGGTCGCCCGGTCGGCGCCGTTTCCTCGTTGATCATGAACGACAGGCCCCAGCTCTTTTCGAGGCCGGGGAAGAACTCGGCGTCGTTCGAAAGATCCGGCGCGGCGGTCTTCAGGACCGAGACGCGGCAGTCGCCCATCTGGTTTTGCGACATCATCGCCACCGTCTCGGGCTTCAGCACCTGGTGGCCGTTCGCCCGGCCCTGGTTCAGGATCATGCGGACGAATTTGGCGTAGTCGCGGACCGTGGAATAGAGGCCGCCGCCGCCCATCTCGAATTCCGGGTTCTGCTCGATCTCCAGATCTTCCAGCACGTCGAACTGCTGGTTGTCGCCGCGCGCGTGGATCTTCGCGAGACGGCTGCGCATGTCGGACGTGATCCTGAACGCGGTGTCGGCCATGCCGAGCGGGGCGAAGATGTTCTCCTGCATGTAGGCGCCGAGCTTTTGGCCGCTCACCTGCTCGACCATCTTGCCGGCCCAGTCGATGTTGATGCCGTATTCCCAGCGCTCGCCCGGATCGAACAGCAGCGGGGTCTTAAGCGCGGCGTCCTCGCAGGTGGTGATGCCGGGCAGGTCCGCCGCCTCCTGATACTTCGCGATCGGATCCTGCCAGATCTCGTACGCGAAGCCCGCCGTATGCGTGAGCAGGTGGCGCAGTGTGATCGGCCGTTTCGCGCCGCGGGTAATCGGGTGTCCGTCCTTATCGAAGCCTTCCAGCACCGGTACGTCGGCCAGGTAGGGGATGACGTCGCTGGCCGGCGCGTCGAGGTCGAGTTTGCCCTGCTCGACCAACTGCATCGCCGCAGCGCCGGTGACCGCCTTGGTCATGGACGCGATCCAGACCACGGTGTCGGGTGTCATGGTCTCGCCGGCGCCGAGTACGCGCTCGCCGAACCCGCCTTCGTAGATGGTCTCGTCGCCGTTGGTCGCCAGCGCGACGACGCCGGGGACGCCGCCGTCGGCAACGGATGCCTGCAGCAACGTGTCGACTGATTGCTGTAAGGACATGATCGGGGTTCCTCCAAAGATCTGTTCTTTTATCGAAATCGCCAGATTGGCGACAATGGCACAGTTTCGTGCAACCGGCAGCCATTTTTAGGGCAAATGAGATATGTCGAATGAGCTATCTCTCTGCGCCGAACCGTCTTACTTGCGGTGGGCGCGGCGGGATGCAACTCTTGCCCTAATCCGGCTTTGAAGCTGGAAGTTGAATTGCCGCGAACCACCGGTTCACAGGCGGCTAGGGATTGAAAGGGAGGAAGCGCATGAAAACCGTATCCAAGATATTGTCGTTCGCCGCGCCGCTGGCGCTTGGCGTAACACTCGCCGCGTCGGCCCAGGCCGACACGTTCGTCCGTATGGTCTCGGGGCCGGCCGGCGGGAGCTGGTATCCGCTTGGCGCGAAGATCTCGGAAGTGCTCGGCAAGACGGTGCCGGGCATCGCCACGTCGAACGGGCCGGGCGGCGGCGTGTCCAATGTGCAGGACGTGAACAAGGGCGAGGCCGAGATCGGCTGGTCCTATGCGCACACCGCTTACAACGGCTTCAACGGCCAGGGCAAGTTCACCAAGCCGCAGAAGAACATCCGCTATTTCGCGACACTCTACCCGGCGGCCCTGCAGACGGTGGTGCCGAAGGATTCGAAGGTCGAGTCCTACGCCGAACTGAAAGACAAGAACATCAGCCCGGGCAAGGCGAAATGGTCCGGCTATGCGGCGACCGAACGCCTGCTGACCTACTACGGCTATTCAGTGGAGGACGTGCGCAAGAACGGCGGCACGGTGCACAACGTGTCGTACAGCGATTCCGTGGCGCTGATGAAGGACGGGCATATCGAGGCTTTCATGGCGCTGACCAGCGTGCCGCAGGCGTCTCTGATCGACCTGAACTTCAATCCGGGCGTCCGGTTCCTGGGTGTGGACGACGATGTGCGCAAGAAGTTCCTGGCCGACAACCCGGGTTACATCGACACGGTGATCCCGCAGTCCGCTTACGAAAATCTACCGGGCGATGTGCCGACGCTCGGCGTCGTCACCGTGCTGCTGGTCAACAAGGACCTGCCGGACGACATCGTCTATCAGATGGCCAAATCGCTCTGGGATAACCACGGCGAGTTCGTCAAGGTCAAGGACATCTGGAACAGCGTGAAGATGGAAGACGGCCTGCTCGGCGCGTCCGTGCCGATCCATCCCGGCGCGAAGAAGTTCTACGACGAGGTCGGCGTTCAGCAGAAGTAGGCTGGCGGTGCCGGTTGCCGCCCTTCGAGACGGCCCTTCGGGCCTCCTCAGGACGAGGCCTGTGCCTGGTTCCCTCTCCCTCCGCTTGCGGGGGAGAGGGTAGGGTGAGGGGGGCGTCGACGTAGATTGCTGGCGGTGGCGAGTTGTCGTAGAGCCGGGACAGGTGTTGTTTCAATTGCGGCTTCCCGTTTCGCGTTGAGGGGCTTCACCCCCTCACCCAACCCTCTCCCCCTCTAGGGGGCGAGGGCTTTCTCTGACCTCAGTGCGGGTGTTCATGAGCGAAACAACGCAACGCATCGAATACGAGGAGACGAAGAGCTTCTCGTTGCTGGAACTCAGTCTGCGCGAGCGCGGGCTGAACCTGGCGAAGACCGTCGCGATCGTCTGTTCGGTGCTGAGCGTCGCGCTCGCCCTGTTCCACCTCTACGTCGCCGCGTTCGGCACGCCGGAATCGCGCTCGTTCCGCTCGACCCACCTGACCGTGATGCTGGTGCTGGCGATCCTGCTCAACCCGCTGTTCCGCCGGTCGATGCACGACCGGCTGGTCGTCGCGGGCGATCCGGATAACTGGAAACGGGTGCTGGGTTTCGGGGTCGATCTTGTCCTGGTCGGGCTCGGTCTGTTCGTCCAGGTCTATACGCTCCACGACGTGCAGGCCTTCCTGGAACGGCAGGGCGACATCTCGGGCACGGATGTGGTGGTCGGGACCATCATGGTGCTGCTGGTGCTGGAGGCGACGCGGCGCACGGTCGGCGTGGCGATGGTGCTGATCACCGCGTTCTTCATCGTACACACGCTCTATACGCCGCACTTCTTCGGCATCTTCTACGGCCCGCCGACGTCGTTCCAGAAGTACATCGACCTGATCTTCATGCGGACGGAGGGGATCTTCGGCATCCCGATCTTCGTCGCTTCCACCTATATCCTGCTGTTCATCCTGTTCGGCGCGGTGCTGCTTCGGTCCGGCGCCGGGCGGTTCTTCATCGACCTGGCGATCTCGCTCACCGGCCACCGCATGGGCGGGCCGGCCAAGGCTTCCGTTGTGGCCAGCGCCTTCATGGGCACGGTCTCCGGCTCGGCGGTGGCCAATGTGGTGACGACCGGCTCGTTCACCATCCCGTTGATGAAGCGGCTCGGCTACCGGCCGAAATTCGCCGGCGCGGTCGAGGCCTGCGCGTCGTCGGGCGGACAGATCACGCCGCCGATCATGGGCGCCGCGGCGTTCATCATCGCCGAGTTCCTGCATGTCAGTTACCTGTGGGTGGTGGTCGCGGCGGTGATCCCGACCTTCCTCTATTTCGCCACCATGTACTTCATGGTGCATCTGGAGGCGGAGAAGCACGGCATCGAGAAGGTGCCGAAGGAGCGACTGCCGCGCTTCGGCGAGGTCATGCGCGGAGGCTGGCATCTGCTGTTGTCGCTGGCTGTGCTGGTGGCGTTGTTGGTGGTCGGCTACACGCCGATGCTGTCGGCGTTCTGGGCGATCATCACGCTGGTCGCGTTAAGCTTCATTTCGAAGTCGACGCGGATGAGCGCCGCCGACCTGCTCGCGGCGTTCGAGACCGGCGTGCGCAGCACCGTGCCGGTGACCATCGCCTGCGCCTGCGCGGGCATCATCATCGGCTCGGTCTTCACCTCGGGCCTGGGGCTCAAGTTCACCTACTCGGTGATCGACCTCGCCGGCGGGCAATTGCTGGTGCTGCTGGTGCTGACGGCGCTGGCCGGCATCCTGCTCGGCATGGGTATGACCACGACGGCGGTCTACATCACCGTCGCGGCGCTGATCGTGCCGGCGCTGGTGGAGATCGGCGTGACACCGATGGCGGCGCATCTGTTCGCCTTCTATTTCGGCGTGGTCTCGTCGATCACGCCGCCAGTGGCGCTGGCCTCGTTCGCCGCCGCGGCGATCGCCGGCAGCCGGCCGATGGCGACGGCGGTGGAATCGGCGCGCATCGGTATCGCCAAGTACCTGGTGCCGTTCGCCTTCGTCTATAACCCGAGCCTGCTGTTCGAAGGCCCGGTCTGGCTGACCGCCTATTCGGCGACCGCGGTGCTGATCGGCGTCTGGGCGCTCTCGGTCGGGCTGGAAGGCTGGTACCGCGGCGCGGTCCGGGCGTCGACCCGGATCGTCATGCTGGCGCTGGCGGCGCTGATGTTCTTTCCGCCGACGGGCTCTTTCTTCGGCCTGCCCGGCCACGCCCTGGTGCTGACGGGCGGGGCGCTGATCGGCGGCTTCTACCTGCTGCGCGGTCGCGCGGCCGCGCGCGAACAGGCGGTGCGAACATGAGACGGATCTTCCTCGGCCCGCCGGCCTATTGGCTGATCTGGATCGCGGTGATCGCGGTGCTCTACCTGCTCGGCGCGAACGGTATGCATGTGCGGTCGTTCGTGCCGTTCATGTTCGCCGTGCTCGCCATCGCGGCGGCGGCGGTGCTGACGATTGTCATCACCTACCGGCCCGGCCAGCGGATTACGCGCGAGCCGTTCGAGGAAGAGTGAGGCGGGAAAATCGCCACATCCGCGCAAATAGCCCTCGCCCCCTAGAGGGGGAGAGGGTTGGGTGAGGGGGTGTACGACTCCAATATCGGAAGATCCGACGGGTTTAGCCAAAGCTCAGAGTTGACTTGTTACCAGCAGGGCTCTTCGATCGGCACCCCCCTCACCCTAACCTCTCCCCCCGCAAGCGTGGGGAGAGGGGAGTGGCGGGATTTGAGCCAACGGTCACTCCGCCGCGCTCGGCATTGTGTCGGGGCGGTGCCAGGTGGCGAGGAGGTCGGATTCGTGGGCCTTGGCTTCCATCAGGTGGCGTTCCTTGACGCGGCCGTAGCCGCGGATGCGTTCGGGGATTGAGGCGATCTGGACGGCCAGGGCGTGGTTGTCGTGAGTGAGGTCCGCGATCAGTTCCGCGACCGTCGCCTCGTAGTCGGCGATCAATTGCCGTTCCTGTTTGCGTTCGGCGGTGTAGCCGAACGGATCGAAAGCGGTGCCGCGCAGGCGTTTGAAGCCGGCCAGCAGGCGCATCGCCGGTAGAATCCACGGGCCGTACTCGCGCTTGGTCAACAGGCCGGTTTCCTGGTCGCGCGGGGCGAACAGCGGCGGCGCCAGATTGAATTGCAGTTTGTAGTCGCCTTCGAAGCGTTCCTTCAATTCGCTGACGAAGCGGCCGTCGGTGTAGAGGCGCGCCACCTCGTACTCGTCCTTGTAGGCCATCAGCTTGTAGGCGTAGCGGGCGACGGCTTCCGCGAGGCCGGTCATGCCCGGCGCTCGGTCGGCCTCCGCGGACTGAACGCGGCCGACCAAGTTGCGATAGCGTTCGGCGTAGGCCGTGTCCTGATAGGCGGTGAGGTCTTGCACGCGGCGGTCGATCAGCGCTTCCAGACTTGTTGAGATATTGGGCGCGCGGGTGGGTTTGAGCGCGATCTCGGTCACCGCTCCTAAGTCGAGGGCGGCGCGGCGGCCCCAGTCGAAGGCCTGCTGGTTCATCGAGACGGCAACAGCGTTGAGTTCGATTGCCCTGGCGATGCCGTCGGCCGTTACCGGCACCAGGCCTTTCTGATAGGCGTAGCCGAGCACGAACAGGTTGGTGGCGATGGAATCGCCGAGCAGGCCGGTCGCGATGCGGGTTGCGTCGAGGAAATCGACGTCCTTGTCGTCGAGTACCTCGCGAATCCGGTGCGTCACCTCGGCGCCGGGGAACTGCAGGTCGGGGTCGCGGGTGAAGTGGCCGGTGATCGCCTGGTAGGTGTTGATCACGGCGCGGGTCTTGCCGGCGGCCATGGTGTCGAGCGCCAGCGCGTCGCCGGTGACCAGGCTGTCGCAGCCGAGCAGCAGATCGGCGCCGCCAGTGTTCAGCCGTGCGGCGTGGATATCGTCCGCGCTGTTGGCGATGCGGATGTGGCTGGTCACCGCGCCGCCCTTCTGCGCCATGCCGAACTGGTCGACGGTGGAGAACGCCTTGCCCTCCATATGCGCCGCCATGGTCAGCAGCGCGCCGATGGTGACGACGCCGGTGCCGCCGATGCCGGTGACCAGCACGCCGTAGGTCTCGCCGTCGGCGATGGCCGGCACGGCCGGCTCGGGCAGGTCGGTCAGGTGCGCCGGCGCCTCGGCCCGGGCGGCGATACGGCGCGGCTTGCCGCCGATCACGTCGACGAAACTGGGGCAGAAGCCTTCGACACAGGAATAGTCTTTGTTGCAGGACGACTGGTCGATCTGGCGCTTGCGGCCGAATTCGGTGTCGAGCGGCAGCACCGACAGGCAGTTGGACTTGGCGTTGCAGTCGCCGCAGCCCTCGCAGACGCGGTGGTTGATGAAGATCCGCTTCGGCGGGTCGACCATCAGGCCGCGCTTGCGGCGACGGCGTTTTTCCGCGGCGCAGGTCTGGTCGTAGATGATGACCGAGACGCCCGGCCAGTCGCGGCATTCGCGCTGCACCCGGTCCAGAGCGCGGCGATGTTCGATCCGGGTGCCTGGCGCGAAGCTTACGCCGACCGGGTATTTATCCGGCTCGTCGGAGACCACGACGATCTTGCGGATGCCTTCCTCGTAGACCTGACGCGCGATCATGTCGGGGGTCAGCGGGCCGTCGACCGGCTGGCCGCCGGTCATTGCAACGGCGTCGTTGAACAGGATCTTGTAGGTGATGTTGACCTTGGCGGCGATTGCGGCGCGGATCGCCAACAGGCCGGAATGGTAATAGGTGCCGTCGCCGAGGTTCTGGAACACGTGGTTCGATTCGACGAACGGCGCCTGGCCGATCCAGTTGGCGCCCTCGCCGCCCATATGGGTGTGCGCCCAGGTGTTGCGGTCCATGTAGGAGGCCATGAAGTGGCAGCCGACGCCGCCGTGGGCGCGGCTGCCTTCGGGCACTTTGGTCGAGGTGTTGTGCGGGCAGCCGGAGCAGAAATAGGGCAGGCGGGTAACTTTCAAGGCCTCGCGCTCGGCGGCAGCCTTGGCCTTGGCTTTGATGAAGGCGAGGCGGGCGGTAATGCGGTCGCTGGTGTGGAAGGGTTCGATCCGCCGGGCGATGGCGCGGGTCACCTGCTCCGGGTCGGTCTCGCCGATGCCGGCGATCAACTGCCGGCCGTGCTCGTCGTAATGGCCGACCACGCGCGGGCGGCGGCTGTCGGGCAGCGCATAGAGCGCGTCCTTGACCTGGGTCTCGATGAAGCGGCGCTTCTCCTCGACGACGAAGACCTCTTCCAGGCCGTCGGCGAAGTCGCGCACCATGTCCAGGTCGAGCGGATGCGGCATGCCGATCTTGAGAAGCGTGATGCCGAGTTCCGCCGCCATGCGGCTGTCGATGCCAAGCTCGTGCAGCGCCTGACGGGTGTCGACATAGGCCTTGCCGGACGCGATCAGGCCGAGGCGCGGGCGCGGGCTTTCGATGGCGACGCGGTTGACGCCGTTGGCGCGGCCGAAGGCGAGCGCCGCCGGGATCTTGTAGCGGCGGAGGCGTTCTTCCTGGTGGTACCAGAAGTCGCCGATGCGGACATGCACGCCGTCCGGCGGGAACTCCACGTCGTTCGGCATGACCAGTTCGGGCCGGCCGATGTCGGCGCCGATGGAGGCGGCGGTGTCGACCGTGTCGGCGGTAACCTTGTAGCCGGTCCAGCAGCCGGAGAAGCGCGACATGGCCCAGCCGATCAGGCCGAAATCGACCACCTCCTGCACCGTCGCCGGATAGAGCACCGGCATCATCAGGTCCTGGAAGGTCGGCTCCGACGTCGCCGGCACGTCGGTCGACTTCATCGCGTGGTCGTCGCCGACCACGGCGAGCACGCCGCCGTGCTTGGAGGTGCCGGCCAGGTTGGCGTGGCGGATCGCGTCCAGGCTGCGGTCAAGCCCCGGGCCCTTGCCGTACCACATGGCGAACACGCCGTCGTAGCGGGCGTCGCCGAACATCGACGATTGCTGGCTGCCCCAGCAGGCGGTGGCGGCGAGGTCTTCGTTGATGCCCGGCTGGAAATGGATGTGCCGGTCTTCGAGCAGTTTGCCGACGCGCCAGAGCTCCTTGTCGATGTTGTGCATCGGCGAGCCGCGGTAGCCGGAAATGAAACAGGCGGTGTTGAGGCCGGCCGTTTTGTCGCGCAGAAACTGCATCATCGCCAGACGCACCAGCGCCTGGCTGCCGGTGATGTGGACGCGGCCTTGTTCCAGCAGGTATTTGTCGTCGAGGGTTACCGCCGCAAGCGCCATGGGGTGGCCTCCGTTGGTGGTGCCGGCCGACTGCGAATCAGCGACTCGATAGCGCTAGTTTCGCCGAGCAGGCCGGTGGAGACAATGGGGGGTGCGTCTGGCGCTTCGAGACGGCCGCTTTGCGGCCTCCTCAGCGTGAGGTTTGTTCTTTGATATTGGAGCGGCGTTGTGCGAGGACGCGGATCGTTTCAAAGTCGCTGGCGATTAGGGCTTCTTTCTTGGCGCGGCTCCAGCCTTTCAGTTGGCGTTCGGTGGCGACGGCGTCGGTTATGCGGTCGAAGTCCTGGGAAAAGACGAGGCGGACGGGGCGGCGTTGTGCGGTGTATCCGTCGAAGGTTCCCGCATTGTGTTCGGCAATGCGTTTGTCCAACGAGTCTCTCGTGCTGCCGACGTAGTAGCTGCCGTCGCAGCAGTGCAGGATATACACGAAGGCGTTCATTCCTGTTGGGCCCTTCGAGACGGTCCTGCGGACCTCCTCAGGGTGAGGATTATATTGGGAATCAGCAAACACCGCCTCATGCTGAGGAGCCTGCGCAGCAGGCGTCTCGAAGCATGGGCAACGCGCTCCGCCCTCTACGCCGCCGCTTCCTTCCGCTGTTTGCGGATCAGGCCGAGAATCTCCGCCGCGGCCGTCGGGATGTTCGTGCCCGGGCCGTAGACGCCGGCGACGCCGGCGTTGATCAGGTAGTCGTAGTCCTGCGGCGGGATGACGCCGCCGCAGATCACCAGCACGTCGCCGGCGCCCTGTTCCTTCAACGCGGCGATCAGGTCCGGCACCAGGGTCTTGTGGCCGGCCGCGAGCGACGAGACGCCGACGACGTGCACGTCGTTTTCGATCGCGTCGCGGGCCGCTTCGTCCGGCGTCTGGAACAGCGGGCCGACGTCGACGTCGAAGCCGATGTCGGCGAAGGCGGTGGCGATCACCTTGGCGCCGCGGTCGTGGCCGTCCTGGCCGAGCTTGACCACCAGCATGCGCGGCCGGCGGCCTTCCTCTCCGGCGAAGGCCTCGACGTCGGCCTGGATCTTGGCAAAGCCTTCGTCGCCGTCGTAGGCCGAGCCATAGACGCCGGAGACGGATCGGATCACCGCACGGTGGCGGGTGAAAACCTTCTCCATGGCGTCGGACATCTCGCCGACGGTGGCGCGGGCGCGGGCGGCATCGACGCAGAGGTCCAGCAGGTTGGCGTCGCCGGCGGCGCCCTCGGTCAGGGCCTGCAAGGCCGCCTGGGTCTTGGCCTCGTCGCGGGTCGCGCGAATCTGCTCCAATCGCGCGATCTGGCTGTTGCGCACTTGCGTGTTGTCGACTTCCAGCAGGTCCGGCATGGCGTTGTCGTCGGTCTGGTACTTGTTGACGCCGACGACGACTTCCTCGCCGCGGTCGACGCGGGCCTGCTTGCGCGCGGCGGCTTCCTCGATGCGGAGTTTCGGCATGCCGCTCTCGACCGCCTTGGTCATGCCGCCGAGTTCCTCGACCTCGTCGATCAGCTTCCAGGCTTCGGCCGCGAGCGAGTTGGTCAGCGCCTCGACGTAGTAGGAGCCGCCGAGCGGGTCGACCACCTTGGTGACGCCGGTCTCTTCCTGCAAGATCAACTGCGTGTTGCGGGCGATGCGGGCGGAGAAGTCGGTCGGCAGCGCCACGGCTTCGTCCAGCGCGTTGGTGTGCAGGCTCTGGGTGCCGCCGAGCACTGCGGCCATCGCTTCGTAGGCGGTACGCACCACGTTGTTGTAGGGGTCCTGCTCGGTCAGGCTGACGCCGGAGGTCTGGCAATGGGTGCGCAGCATCCTGGAGCGCGGGTCCTTCGGCTCGAACCGGTCGATCATCTTCGACCAGATCATGCGCGCGGCGCGCAGCTTGGCGACCTCCATGAAGAAGTTCATGCCGATGGCGAAGAAGAACGACAGCCTGGGCGCGAACCTGTCGATGTCGAGCCCGCGATTGGCGGCGGTGCGGGCGTATTCCAGGCCGTCGGCCAGGGTGAAGGCAAGCTCCTGCACCGCCGTCGCGCCGGCCTCGTGCATGTGGTAGCCGGAAATCGAGATCGAATTGAACTTCGGCATCCGCCGGGTCGAATAGTCGATGATGTCGGCGACGATCCGCATCGACGGCTCCGGCGGGTAGATATAGGTGTTGCGGACCATGAACTCCTTGAGGATGTCGTTCTGGATGGTCCCGGCCAGCTTCTCCGGCGGCACGCCCTGTTCCTCACCGGCGACGATGTAGTTGGCCATGGTCGGCAGCACCGCGCCGTTCATGGTCATCGAGACGGTGACCTGGTCGAGCGGAATTTGGTCGAACAGGATCTTCATATCCTCGACCGAATCTATCGCGACGCCGGCCTTGCCGACATCGCCGACGACGCGCGGATGGTCGGAATCGTAGCCCCGGTGGGTAGCGAGATCGAAGGCGACCGAGACGCCCTGCTGGCCGGCGGCCAGGTTGCGCCGGTAGAAGGCGTTGGATTCCTCGGCCGTGGCGAAACCGGCATATTGGCGGATCGTCCAGGGCCGGCCGGTATACATGGTGCCGCGCACGCCGCGCAGGAACGGCGCGAAGCCGGGCAGGCTGTCGACGGCCTCCATCCGCTCCAGGTCGGCGGCCGTGTAGAGCGGCTTGACCGGGATGCCCTCCGGCGTCTGCCAGACCAAGTCGTCCGGGTCGCGGCCCTTAAGCTCTTTCTCGGCCAGGGCGCGCCAGTCGTCCAGCGTCTTGTTCGGGGAATCGGTCATCGTTTCCGCCCGTTCGGTTCCGTTGCTTGTTGGGACCCCGAATTGTCGCACTGCAACATAAATCCGTCAAATAGAGGTCATCCAAGGTAAATTATACATCATTTGGTGTTATTCGCTTTAATGCCGTGCTTGAAATGCGGCAGCCGAAACCCGATGGTAGAGGGGTGATGAGGCGAGTAGCGACGCCCGAAGGACGCGGCCACGTGAAAGCCGTGCTCGGGCCGACCAACACCGGCAAGACCCACCTGGCGGTCGAACGCATGCTGGGTCACGCGACCGGCGTTATCGGCCTGCCGCTTCGCCTGCTGGCGCGGGAGATCTACGACCGCGTGGTGGCGGCGCGGGGCGCCCGGTCGGTCGCGCTCGTGACGGGCGAGGAGAAGATCGTCCCGCCCAATCCCGCCTATTTCGTCTGCACTGTGGAATCCATGCCGCTCGGCCGCGACTTCGACTTTTTGGCCGTCGACGAGATCCAGCTTTGCGCCGACCCGGAGCGCGGGCACGTGTTCACCGACAGGCTGTTGCGGGCGCGCGGCCGCGAGGAGACGATGTTCCTGGGCGCCGACACCGTCCGGGGCTTGCTGACGCGGCTGCTGCCGGAGGCGGAGGTGATTTCCCGGCAGCGGTTCTCGACGCTCGCCTACGCCGGATCGAAGAAGCTGTCGCGGCTGCCGAGGCGCTCGGCGGTGGTGGCGTTCTCGGCCGACGACGTCTACGCCATCGCGGAACTGATGCGGCGCCAGAGGGGCGGCGCGGCGGTGGTGATGGGGGCGCTCAGCCCGCGCACGCGCAACGCCCAGGTCGCCATGTACCAGGCCGGGGAAGTCGATTTCATGGTCGCGACCGACGCCATCGGCATGGGCCTGAACATGGATATCGACCATGTCGCCTTCGCGTCGTTGAAGAAGTTCGACGGCGCCTACCGGCGCGCCCTGACGGCGGCGGAGATCGGCCAGATCGCCGGGCGGGCGGGGCGGCATATGAACGACGGCACCTTCGGCACGTCGGTGGATATCGGCGACATGGACCCGGACCTGGTGGAGTTGGTCGAGGGACACAAGTTCGACCCGCTGAAGCAGATCCGTTGGCGCAACGCCGACCTGTCGTTCGCCAGCCCGGCGTCGCTGATCCAGTCGTTGGAGGCGCCGCCGCCGCGCAAGTTCCTGCTTCAGGCGCGCGACGCGGTCGACATGATCAGCCTGCGCGCGCTGGCCCGCGACGACGAGATCGCGGCGCGGGCGGGCAGCCCCGCGATGATGCGACTATTGTGGGACGTCTGCCAGGTGCCGGACTTCCGCAAGACCATGCACGACCACCATGTACGGCTGCTCGGCCAGATCTATCGGCACCTCACGGAAGCCGACGGGGTCCTGCCGGCGGACTGGGTGGCCAAGCAGATCGATGCCTTAAGCCGGACCGAGGGCGATATCGACACCCTGGCGACGCGGATCGCGCATATCCGCACCTGGACCTACATCTCCCATCGCAGCGCCTGGACCAGGGACCCGGTGCATTGGCAGGAGCGGGCGCGGGCGATCGAGGACCGGCTGTCGGACGCGCTGCACGAAGGCCTGACCCAGCGTTTCGTCGACCGGCAGACCGCGATCCTGATGCGGCGGATGAAGGACCGGACGGAGCTGACCGCTTCCGTGTCCGGCGCCGGCGAGGTGCAGGTTGAAGGCCATTATGTCGGCCGGCTGGCGGGCCTGACCTTCGTGCCGGAGGCGGAGACGGACGGCCGCGCCGCACGCGCCGCGGTCAACCGCGTGCTGGGCGGGGCCGTCGTCGCGCGCGGCCGGCGGCTGGCCGGCGACGAGGATGCGGCGTTCGTGCTCGGCGGCGACGGGCGGATCGAATGGGACGGCGCGCCGGTCGCGGAGCTGGTGGCCGGCGACGACGTATTGCGGCCGCGGGTCAGGCTCAAGCGCAACGATCACCTGGGCGGCCGCGACGCCGACCTGGTGCGCACCCGTCTGCAGAAATGGATTGATGGACGGATCGACAAGCTGCTCGGGCCGCTGAAAAAGCTCGGCTCGATCCCGTTCACCGGCGCCGGGCGGGGGATCGCGTTCCAGCTTGTCGAGAATTTGGGCGTGCTGGACCGGGGGCGGGTGGTCGAGCAATTTGGCCAGCTCGATCCAAAGGACTTCGGCCGGTTCAAGTACAACGGCGTCACCCTCGGCCGGGAGATGATCTTCCTGCCCGTGCTGCTGAAACCGGAGGCGACGCGGCTCCGCTGCCTGCTGTGGGCGATCCGGGAAGGCGTCACGCCGCTGCCGGAGCCGCCGCCGGCGGGGGCGGTGTCGTTCCCGTTGGAGGATGGGCAGTCGCGGGCGCTGCAGCGGGTGGCCGGCTACCGCATATTCGGCGGCCGGGCGGTGCGGGTCGACATGCTGGACCGGGTCTCCGACGCCGCGCACCGCGCCGCCCGGCGCGGTCCGGTGGCCAACGCCGCGGAGCTTATGTCGCTAATCGGCTGCGGGCCGGACGACTTCCAGGCTGTGATGGTCGGCCTGGGCTACCGCCGGGTCGAGCCGAGGCCGCCGGCGGACAGCGAGCAGTTGATCTTCCTGCCGAAGCACAAGCGCAAATCAAGTAAACGGCCTAAGAACAAGGGCAAGTCGGAACGGGACGCGAAGCGCGCCGAGGATTCGCCATTCGCGGCGCTGCGCCACCTGGGGGGCGGATGAGCGAGAGCATCCGCATCGACAAGTGGCTCTGGTTCGCCCGGTTCTTCAAGAGCCGCAGCCTGGCGACCAAACTGGTGCAGGGCAACCGGGTGCGGATCAATCGCGAGGTCATCGCGAAGGCGAGCGCGACCGTCAAGGCGGGCGATGTGCTGACCTTCCCGCAGGCGCGGGAGATCCGAGTAATCAAGGTGCTGGCGCTGGGCGAACGGCGCGGCCCGGCGTCGGAAGCGCAGGGTCTTTATGAGGATCTGGATCCGCCGAAGCCGAAATCGGCGGAGGAGAAAGCGGTTGCCGTATCCGGCCGCCGGGAGTTCGGCGCGGGAAGGCCGACGAAAGCCGACCGGCGCGCCCTGGACCGACTGCGTGGCAGCGGCGACTGACGGCGGACGCGGTCAGCCCACCTTAAAGCCAAAACCACAACACCACCGCGATGGCGGCAACGTTGGCCACCGCGACCGCAAGGGCCGGCCGCATCAATGTGCCTTCCTGACCGGTGAGGCCGGTCACCGAGGCGGCGAGCACGACGCGGCCGGGCGAGGCGAGGGTAACGTTGGCCCCGGCGGCGTTCTGTGCCGCCGCCACGATGTCGACCGGCAGGCCGAGCGCTACGGCGCTGGCTTTCTGGAACGACGCGAACATGGCGTTCGAGCCGGCATTGCTGGCGGTGAGGAAGCCGCCGGCACCTCCGATCACCGGGACCAGCAACGGATAGAGCGGACCGACCGCCGCGGCAGTCGCGACCGCGAGCGCCTGGATCATGCCGGCGGCGAGCATCACCTGGGAAAAACAGATGAAGCCGGCGATTGCCGCCGATGCGATTAGCCATTGGCGTGCCGCGGGCAGGGCGATCGACGCGATGCGCGGCATGGGGATCTGCAAGATCGGCACCGACAGAATGGCGGCGACAAACAGCCAGAAGCCGGGGTGGTAGAGCATCGGCAATCGGAAGCCGAGTGTCGGGACGTCTATCTGCGCGGCGGATTGCAGCCAGACCTGTAACGGCCCGATAAGCCGGGTGAGCAGTAGCAGGACGAGCAACAAGGCCAGTGGCGATATGGCCTGAAGCAGCGACGGTCCGGCCGCGGCGTTCTGTTGCCCCGTCTGTTTGGAGCGGCCGAGCAGTAGCCCCATGGCGGCGACGGCGAGACCGGCCAGGCAGCCGGCCAACTCGACGCCGATGAAGTGGGAGCCTGCCGCCAGGATGCCGCAGAGCAGGAGCGCCAGTACGGTCATGTCGATGGCGCGGCGCCGGAGCAGGGCCACGCCGCCGGTGAGCCAGAGCGCCGCGCCGCCGCAGACCAGGATCAACGGCAGGGACAAAGGCGCGGCCAAGACGCCCTGCTGCGCCGCCGGTACGCCGAACAGCTCCGCGCCGAGGATGGTGCCGATGCTGAGGGCGCCCCAGGGCACGGCGCATTGACCGAGCAGCGCCAGCAGGGCGGCGCGGCGCGGATCGAAGCCGAGCGCCAGGAACAACGGCGCCGTCACCACGATGCCGATGCCGAAACCGGTGGCGGATTCGAAAAAGACCGACAGGCCCAGCACCAGGACCAAAGTCCGGCGGCCCGGGTCCGGCAGGGCGTCGGCCAGCCGCCGTGCGATGACCGCCAGCGCGCCGCCGGCCTGCAGAACCTGATAGAGGGCGATGCCCCCGGCGAGGACGTAGGCGACGTTCAGCGTGATCAGCAGGCCGTGGCCAATCGCGGCGCCGACGGCGTCCGGCCGCAGATGAAAGGCATCGACGAGCCAGACGGTCAGCAAGGCGACGGCGAGCCCGGCCGAGCCGGCGCGAATGGCGCTTTGGCGAAAGAAGAGGATAAGGAGAACCGAGACGGCAAGAGGGCCGCTGGCGAGTAGTAGGTGCATAAGAGCCGACTACGACGGTGTGGAGCGAGGACAATATCCCGTTTCGGCCATGCTCGCCCTAAATTGTGGGAATGCGAGCCGAAAGCTTGAACTGAGGGCCTTCGGTGTGATACCGCGAGCCATGATTTCACGCATCAAAGCTCTGTTTCAGGCGGTCGATCCGCAAGCCGGTTCGGCCAAGGCGCATAGTCACGACGAGAAGGCGCTGGCCGCGGCGGCGCTGATGGTCGAGGCGGCGCGATTGGACGAGAAGTTCGACGAGGCCGAGCGGGCGACGATCACCGCCGTCGTGCAACGGCACTTCGGGCTTGACGGTAAAGAGGCAGCGGAGCTGATCGAAGCGGCCAGCGAGGCCCAGGCGGAATCCAGCCAACTGCTGAGTTTCACCCGCGCCGTAAAGGACGCCTACCCACCCGAAGAGCGGGTCGAGATCATCGAGATGCTGTGGGAGGTTGCCTATGCCGACGGCGAATTGCATCCATACGAGGCCAACCTCTTGCGTCGGATCGGTGGATTGATTTACGTATCGGACCGCGAGCGCGGCGAGGCCCGGAAACGGGTGCTGGCGCGGCTCGGACTATAACCGCGCTCAGGGCTTGAGGCCGAAGACAAACGCGGTATGTTGATGACGGAATACAGCGGAGAGCAGCAATGACTTACGTCGTCACGGACCCCTGCGTTAAGTGCAAGTATATGGATTGCGTGGAGGTCTGCCCGGTAGATTGCTTCTATGAGGGCGAAAACATGCTGGTCATTCACCCGGACGAGTGCATCGATTGCGGTGTTTGCGAGCCTGAATGCCCGGTCGAGGCAATTTTGCCGGACACGGACGGTGCAGCCGAATCCTGGGTCGAGCAGAACCGGGAATACTCGGAAAAATGGCCGAATATCACCAGAAAAGGTGACTCTCCGCCGGATGCCGATAAATTCAAGGACGAGACCGGCAAGTTCGACAAATACTTCAGCCCGGAGCCGGGTGCCGGGAGTTGATTTTCGGCAGAAATCAGTCACTTACGACGGGGTAGCAACCTGAATCGTTCGCGCGTCGCTGGGAATTCCCTCATTTTTGTGGTATAGTATTCTGTAACGATATGTCGAATCGCGCTCGTGGCTATGACCGAGGACGGTCCTGCGGGCGATTTTTATTGCCTTGATTCGTCGGCCAATGGCCCGCAAAGGGCCAATGGTCTGCAACGGGTACGACATCGAGTGATGCCGCGGCTTTTCGGTTGCATGCCCGGCGTGTGGTTCAACCTTTCCCGCTTCGGCGGGACTTTGGGAGTCCGAAGAGAATCTGAACATGGCGAAGCAGCTGGAATTCTCGAAAGATGATTATGTGGTGTACCCGACCCACGGCGTGGGCCGGATCAAAGGGATCGAGGAAGAAGAGATTTCGGGCGCAACTCTGAAGCTGTTTGTGATCGAATTCTCGCAGGACAAGATGATTCTTCGGGTCCCCGTGGGCAAGGCGAAGAATACGGGTATGCGGGCTTTGAGCTCGCCGAAGAAGATGAAATCCGCGCTCGACACGCTCAAAGGCCGGGCGCGCGTGAAACGCACCATGTGGAGCCGGCGGGCTCAGGAATACGAAGCCAAGATCAATTCGGGCGATCCCGTTTCGATTGCGGAGGTCGTGCGCGACCTGCATCGCAATGCCGGTCAGCCGGACCAGTCCTACAGCGAGCGCCAGATTTACGAAGCCGCGAAGGACCGTCTGGCGCGCGAGGTGGCGGCTGTCGAGGATATCGACGAGTTTGCCGCGAACGACAAACTGGACAAACTTCTGGCCGCCTGACCGTTCCGGCTCCGTTGGGGACGTCTACCGATAGGGTTTGAAGCGTCCGCCAACGAGAGCTTTCAGATAGGACATTTGATTCCGCGACGCGCCGGGCTGTTGTCGCGCCTGGCCGTCGTCTATATGGTTGAACGGGTGCCCGGTCCGGGCGTAGCGCGCGTGGTTCCGGATGTCGCCTCGGTCCCAAAACATTCTGGCAAAGTTAGAATGCCCAAGCCGGGTTTGGGCGGTCGCCGCCATACATGGCCAGGCCGAGCAGTTGGCCGACCTGCATGGCATTCTGGAGACCAGGATCGCGCGCGGAGACCGGGTCGTCTATCTGGGGAACTATCTGGGGCACGGCGAAGCGATCCTTGCGACCCTGGACGAGCTGCTGTCCTTTCGCCATAGCTTTCTGACGATCCCCGGCGTGGAGCCGCAGGACATTGTTTATTTGCGTGGCGCGCAGGAGGAGATGTGGCGGAAGCTGCTGCAGATCCAACTCGCCAGCGCGCCGGCCGAGGTGTTCGACTGGATGATCGGCCAGGGGGTGGGCAGCACGCTGCGCGCCTATGGCGGCGATCCCGACGCGGCCTATGCCCGATTCCGGGAGGGTGTGCTGTCGACCACGAAATGGACCGGACAGTTGCGCGAGCAGGTCAAATCCCGCCCCGGGCACGACCAGTTGCTGGCGTCGCTGCACCGCGCCGCCTGCAGCGAGGGCGGCGAACTGCTGCTGGTGCATGCCGGCATCGACCCGCACCGGCCGCTCTCCGAGCAGGGCGATGCGTTCTGGTGGGGCAGCGGCTACTTCGCCGATATCGTCGAGCCGTTTCAGGGGTTTCGCCGGGTTATCCGGGGCTACGACCGGGATCATTCCGGCGTGCAGTTCGGGCCGGTGACGGCCAGCATCGACGGCGGCTGCGGCTTTTCCGGCCCGCTTAACGCCGTTTGCTTCGATCTGACGGGACGCATCGCGGACCGCATCGAGGTCTGACCCGAAGTATCCGGCCCGGCGGCGCCGGCTTAATCTTTTCGTAATAAATGTTTCATCATCCCGGCGGTGATCCGGGACAACAACCCCACCGTATATTTTTTAGGGCGCATTACTCGTCTAAACGACCGGCAAAACCGGCTCTGGAGGGGATGAGCATGGCAACTTCGGAATTTCCACAAGCTAACCGCGCCAACCAGAGGTTCATCGGCGCCGCCATGAAGGCGCCGCTTTTGTCGGCGGAACACGAGCTCGACCTGGCGCGGCGATGGCGTGACGACGGCGACGAGGCCGCCCTGCAGGAACTGGTGACGGCCTATATGCGCCTCGCGATCGCAGCGGCACTGCGTTTTCGCCACTATGGACTGCCGGTCGGCGACCTGGTGCAAGAGGGCAATGTCGGCCTGATGATGGCGGCGGCGCGGTTCGAGCCGGAACGCAACGTTCGCTTTTCCACCTATGCGTCCTGGTGGGTTCGCTCCGCGATCCAGGATTATATTCTGCGCAACTGGTCGATCGTCCGTAACGGGACGACCGCCGCGCACAAGTCCCTGTTCTTCAATTTGCGGCGGCTGCGCGCCAAAATCGAAACCGACGTGGATGGACCCCTGAGCCCGGAAAGCAAACGGCGGATCGCCCGCGAGCTGCGGGTCAAGCTGGCCGATGTGGACATCATGGAAAGCCGGCTGTCCGCCCAGGACAGTTCGCTGAACGCGGTGGTCGGCGAGCAGGGCGAGGCGGAGCGTCAGGATTTCCTGCCCGACGAGCGGCCCAACCCGGAAGACGTGGTGTTGGCGATGCGCGATGCGGAAACCCGCGCCGCCTGGCTGAACGAGGCCCTGAACAGCCTGAGCCCGCGCGAGCGCACGATCATCGGCAGGCGGCGGTTGCAGGACGAAGGCGTCACCCTTGCCGTGCTGGGCGAGGAACTCGGCATCAGCAAGGAGCGGGTGCGCCAGATCGAGCAACAGGCGATGGTCAAACTCAGGGCCGCCATTGTCGATCAGGCGGGCGATCCGGTCGCGGCGGGGCTGATAAGCTGAAATAGCCGCCAGCGTCCGGCCCGAAAGCGCAGCGTAGTTAGCGGAACAGCGTGCTCATAAGACGGTCCGCCCGCGTAAGTCGGCGTTTAACGAAGGCGCGGGTTTTTGCCTGGTCTTCCAAGCGGTCGAACAGCCAATAGGCCAGCGTCGCCACCATCAGCGCGCTCAAGCCCACTTCCTCGATCTGGCGCTGGCGGCCGACGGCGTCCAGTCGCGCCGCCTCGCGCAGCCATTGAACGGTACGCGACAGGCCGACGATCATGGCGGCCTGATGGTGAACATGCGCCGGCTGGACCTTGTAGCGCAGCATCGCCGCGACGGCCGGGCGATGCGGCTCCAGCACCTGCAGCCACGCGGCAATGGCGAGGAAGATACGCTCGGACGCTGGCAGCTCGGTGTAGCCCGCGGCGTCGCCGGCGGCCAGCATCGCCGCGTTGGCGCGGGCGAACAGCGCGTTTCCGACGGCATCCAGGTCCGGATAGATGTCGTGGATGCGTTGCAGGGGGATATCGAGCCGGCCGGCCACATTGTGCAGACGGACGCGGTCCCAGCCGTCTTCGCCGGCAAGCCGCAGCGCCTCATCCAGTATGTCCTGCCCCTGGTCGGTCCGCGTCGCCATGGCGGCTTTCTACTCCGAAATGATCTTCACCTTCTGGCCGACGCGAAGGCGGTCGTTCTGGCCGAGGGCATTGAGCGTGTCGAACCAGGCCTGCGGGTCCTTGTCCACGATCATACGCCGCGCCATGCTCTGGCGCGTATCGCCGGACCCGACCGTGACCACGCGGATGCGAAGCGGCTTGATCGCGTCGGCCTGCTTCTGGTTGAGTTTGCGAAAGCTGTAGGTCGTCCGCTTGAGGCCTTCGGCCAGTGCCGCGGTCCGCTTCGGCGGGGTCATGAAGAGAAAGCGAAAAATGCGCCGCTCTTCGAAGCGAATGGCGACCAGCCGTGCATCCATTGCGCCGGACCTGGTGTTGACGCGGGCGTAGCCGGTTGCGGCCGGGAGCCCGTTGATCTCGATTCTTTCGATGCCCCGAACGTCGATCTTGCGGCCCCAGCGGTTGGCCAGGTAGCTCGCCATGTCGCGTGCGCGCGCCGCTTCGGTCTTGTCGGACTCCTGGTCGAACACGATGACGGCATCGCCCGGCCCTCTGGCGTAGACGGCGGTCGGGCTGTTGACCAGGCGGTAGCCGTCGGGCACTTGGAACGAGAAGCGCAGGATCGGGTGCAGAAACTCACGGCCACGGATGATGCCTTCCTCAGGCGAGTCGCCGAAGATCATGCCGTTGATCTGTTTCAGGAAGGCCTCGCGGCGGAACGGCGCGTTCGGCGGCGCGCCGGATTTGTTGGCAATCGCGACAGCGCGGCGGACCCGGTCCGGCGTTTGCGGGTGGGTGGCGAAGAAGTCGTTGCCCCGGTCTTTCCGGTCGTTCAGGCGCCGCTGCAGCGCATCGTAATTGCCGAGGCTTTGCAGCAACTGCGCCTGTCCGATGGGGGCGTACCCCGCCCGGGCCATATAGCGGATGCCAAGCGAGTCGGCCTGATACTCCTGGTCGCGCGAAAAGCTGGCGAGGTAACCCTGGGCGCCGAGTTGGGTGAGCTGCGCCGCCGCGTTGCTGCCGGTCAGAATGCCCACCGCCGTCGCCGCCAGATTGCCGCCGATCGCCCGGTTGTAGCGTTGCGCGGTATGCCGCGCCGTGACATGGCCAACCTCGTGCGCCAGAACGCCGGCGACTTCGGCCTCACTGTTGGCCAAAGCCAGCAGCCCGCGGGTGATGTAGACGTACCCGCCGGGCAGGGCGAAGGCATTGACCGTCGGCGTGTCCAGCACGGTGATGGTGAAGTTGGTCGCCGGCAGTTCGGAATTGGCCGCGACCCGGCCGCCGATCGCGGCGATATAGCCGCTCAACGCCGGGTCTTCGTAGGGACCGCCGAACTGTTCCAGGATTTTCGGGTGTTCCGAGGCGCCGACCTGTTTCTCCTGGTCCGGCGACATGAACGGCGTGAACTGGGATTCCCCGGTCGCGGGGTTGGTCGTCATGCAGCCGGACAGCATCAGCATTGCCGCCAGCGCGCAGACCGCGGCAAATATGCCGGCACGGCGCGGGGCTATCGGGGCGCTTGGCATGGTCATCAGTCGAGCAGCTCGATCTGTTGCGGATGGGTAGCCTCGATCATCGGGCCGTTGAAGCTTTTCAGCCAGCCGCGCACGCGAATGCGCCGGCCTTTCCAGTGCGCAGGCTCGCCCAGCGCGCCGGGGAACCGCTTCATGTCCCGGGGCGACATGGTTACCGTGAAATCGCTGCGCCAATCCTCTCCGAAATTGAGATACATCCGGCCTCTCACGCGCGCCGCGTCCAGAATGCGCCCCTCGACCAAGCGGAACGTATCGATAAATTTAGGCGTTTCCGTGGCGTTTAACACCCGATAGTAGCGGTTGTTCCAGATGCCGCGCCGTCCTGCGCGGGCGTCCCGTTCCAGGGCCAGCATGTCGTCGACCAGGGCCGTGTTGTCGTGAAAGCTGTAGACACGGGCGAACCCGAGCCGGAGCATCTCGCCCTGGGCCCAGCCGCCGTCCCGGTCATGCAGGTGGGCGAGGGCGCGCCCATGGCGGTCCATGCGCCGCCCGCCGTAGGAAAGGGTCACCGTTTTACCCAGGATCAGCCGTTCCAGGGCGGCTTTCGCCTCCTCGGCGAGCGGCCAGGCGACGAAGCCTGCGCGGCCGAGCGGCAGCTTCGGCGCCTGGATTCCAACCATGCGGACTTCGACGCCGTCGTCGAGCATCACGGTATCGCCGTCGACCACCTCGACCACGCGCCCGCTGCCGCCGGCGGCAAGCGGTTCGGCCAGGGCGGGCGTGGCCAACGCCACGAAAACCAGCAGGAGGGCAATGAACCGCATCGAGCGATCATAGCGCCGGCGCGACGGCGGCGTCGATCAGGCCCAGTTCAGGCGGCGCAGCACCGTCATCAGCAACAAACCGGTGATGAAACCGCCGAGATGGCTTTGCCAGGCGATCGCCGCGCCGCCGGTCAGCAAGCCGCCGCCGAACAGGCCGAGCACAAGGTTCAGGCCCATGATCACGGCGATGAAAATCAGCGCGCGCTTGCGCGTCGAGGCAAGGTTGCCGCTGAACAGGAGCGGGACCGCCGCGCCGATGGCCCCGTAGGCGCCGGCCGACGCGCCGAGGACGACGGCGACCTGCGGGCCGGTCATCAGCAATTGCGCGACGCCGCCGCCGACGCCGCAGAGCAGAAACAGCGACAGGAACAGGCTGGTGCCGACATGGCGCTCGATCAGGCTGCCGAATGCCAGCAGCATGGCGGCGTTTATCAGCACATGCATCCAGTCGTGATGCAGAAAGTTATAGGAGAGCAGCGGCAGCAGGGCCGCCGGGTCGAAGCCGCCCCGGAGCTGCGCGTAGAACAGCACCGGGATCAGCGCCAGGTTCTCCAGCGTCCAGTTCTGTGCCGCGACCGGCGCCAATCGATAGACCGCGAAGATCGCGACCAGTCCGATGCAAAGCCACATCGCGCCGGGGGGCGCGTTGAAGATCGGCTGGCGGCCGGACGGTTGATGGGCGAAAGACAAAATGGATCACATAACAATCAAAACGGCCTGGGGCGGGCATGCCGCCGTTACATAGTCGGCCCGGCGGCCGACGGCAAGCGCCGCGTCCCATGCGGGCTTACGCCAAGCAGCCGGGTGCGCTTCATTTCGGGCAGCGAAATGCCGCCTTGAGGGGATCGTCGTGAGCAGTCCGCTGATACGCAACTTTCAGACCCTGGCCCGGTATAACCGACTGGCCAACCAGCGTCTTTACGATGTTTGTGCCGAGCTTGGCGACGCCGAGCGCAAACGGGTTCGGCCGGCATTCTTCAAGAGCATTCACGGTACGCTGAACCACATCATGGTGGGCGACCGCGTGTGGCTGGCCCGGTTCGAAGGCGGCGAGGCGCCGTCGGCCGCGCTAGACGCGATCCTGTATGACGACTTCGGTGCGTTGCGCGAGGCACGCGAAGCGGAGGATGCGCGGATCGAGACCTTCGCGGCTGGCCTGACCGAGGATTTCCTTAGCAGCAGCATCCGGTATGTGAACAACGAGGGTCGTGTATTCGACGACCCGAACGACCTGCTGCTCGCCCATTTCTTCAATCACCAGACCCACCATCGCGGGCAGGTCCACGACATGCTGACCCAGACCGACGCGGCGCCGCCGGTGCTGGACATGCACCGGGTGATCCGGCCCGATCCTGGCTAGGTCTATTCCTGCGGGTAGCGCCAGGGATTGGCCGGCTGCTCCGCGTCCTCGTCGATGGTCCAGTGGGGGATGGCGAGGCCGTCGGCGGCGTCCTTGAAGACCATGCGCATGCGGCTGCCGATCCCGACCCGGGCCACCATCTCGGGCGGGGCCAGGTTGCCGTCCGGCGTGACCAGGTTGCCGGCGACGCGGAGCGCCTCGTGCTCGGTCGGCTTGCCGTTCTGCGTGTCCAGGTCGACCAGCAGGATCAGGTAGGGAGTGAACGCCTTGAAGGCCGGCTGGATGGCGTGGTGGACCTCGCTGTAGGAATGCACCGCGCCGCGGCCCTCGACCGGTTTCCAGGTGGAGTCCGGGCTGGTGCACCAGGGGCAGGCGGTGGTCGGCGGATAGCGGTAAAGGTCGCAACTGCCGCAATGCTGCAAATGGAAGGTGTGGTCAGCGCAATGGCCGAAATAGGCCAGGTTCTCTTTGTCCAGATCGTCGATCTGCAGATTCATGCCGAGATAGTCGGCGCTGATGCTCATAACTTTACGTGCCTCGTTGAAATGGGTTAGCCGCGGCGCATGACCATGGCGGAGCCGGTGCCGGGGGTGGCCCAGCCGAGATTGGCGCTGACTTCCACGTCTCGCACCTGGCGGCAGCCGCCTTCCGAGTAGTCATAGGTGTGCTGGCGCTTGCCGTCCGGCCCGATGGGGCAGGAATCGTCGGCGTCGTGGCGCAACTGCCGGACGTTTTCGACCACCATGTTCAGGCCGTGGGTATAGCCCTCGCAGAGATGGCCGCCGCTGGTGTTGTTCGGCCGCTTGCCGCCGAGGCGGATCGTGCCGTCGCTGACATAGTCGCCGCCTTCGCCCTTCTTGCAGAAGCCGTAGTCTTCCAATTGCAGCATCGTGGTGAAGGTGAAGGCGTCATAGGAACCGGTGATGTCGATATCCTCCGGCCCGAGGCCGGCGTTGGTCCACAGGATGTCCTTGGCGTAGTGGCCGGCGACGGTGGAGATCGGCCCTGTCTGGTAATGCATGTCGATGCGCGGCTTGCAGCAGCGGCCGACCACGCTTTGGATCAGCGCCGGGGTGTGGCGGCAGTCGCGGGCGCGTTCCGCCCGGGTGACGATGATCGCCGTCGCGTTGTCGGTCTCGACGCAGCAGTCGAGCAGGTGCAGCGGTTTGCAGATCATCCGGCTGGACAGCACGTCGTCGACGGTGACCCGCTGCTTGTAATAGGCTTTCGGGTTGTTGGAGGCGTGCTCGCTGTGCGCCGCCTTGACCGCCGCCACCTGTTCCGGCCTGGTGCCGTAGTCGTACATGTGGCGCATGAAGGTCGGCGCGAAAAGCTGGCCGGGGCTCTGCCAGCCGTAGGTGCGGTCGTGCAATTGGTTGGCGCTGATCGGGGCGACGGCGCGCGCGCCGGTGCCGCCGACGCGGACCTGGCTGTAGCCGTTCATCGCCCGGAAGATCACGACAGTGTTGCACATGCCGGCTTCGATCACGCCGATGGCGATGCCGACCAATGCCTCGGTGCTGGAGCCGCCGCCGAACACGTCCATGTAGAAGTTGAGCCGGATGCCGAGGTCGCCGGCGACGAACGGCGAGAAGGTGGAATCGCCGGACGAATAGGACAGCATGCCGTCGATGTCGCCGGGCTTCAGGCCGGCGTCTTCCATCGCGTTGCGGATCGCCCAGGTGGCGAGCCCGCGGGTCGTTCGGTCGGAGCCGCGGACATAGGTGGTCTCGCCGACGCCGCAGATAGCGTATTTGTCGCGCAGCCCCTTGGAACTGGTGGCGTCGATATCGGTACTGCTCAAACTAGTCTCCCGTCTGTATGCGAATGACGCCAGCGCGCCGGTCAGTCCAGCAGGGCTTCGACCTCGTGGCGCTGGATTTTGCCGGTGGTGCTGCGCGGCAGGTCCTCCAGAGCGACGAAGCGGATTTCCTTCGGCTGTTTGTAGCCGGCCAGGCTCTCGCGGCAGCGGGCGGTAAGATCCGCCTCGGTCAGGCTGTCGTCTTTGCGGGCGACCACGGCGACCGGCACCTCGCCCCATTTGTCGTCCGGGCGCCGCACCACCACGGCGTCGGCGACGCGGGACTCGCTCAACAGCACGCGCTCGATCTCGGCCGGGTAGATGTTCTCGCCGCCCGACTTGATCATGTATTTGACCCGGTCGACGAAATCGAGCGTGCCGTCCGGGTTGCGCACGAACATGTCGCCCATATGGAACCAGCCGCCGCGGAAATCCTTGGCGTTGGTCTCTTCGGCGCGCCAGTAGCCGTTGAACACGGTCGGCCCGCGGATCGCCAGTTCGCCCGGTTCGCCGTCGGCGACGTCGTTGTCGTCCGGATCGACCAGGCGGATCTCGCAGAAAGAGTTGATCGTCTTGGAGAGGCGGTTCGGCACCTGGCCGACCGGGATCAAGGCACGCGATGCGGGCGGCAGGCCGGTCTCCGTCGCACCGAAAGTGTTGACGTAGGGCGCATCCAGCAGCGTCGTGATCTCGGCGATCTGGTGCGCCGGCACCAGATCGGCCATGGCGCCGCAGAGTTTCACGCCCTTCGGTTTGGCGTTGCGTTGCTTCAGCTCGGCGATCAGCGGCTCGATCGCGCCGGGCATCAGCACCAGCCAGCCGAGTTCGTGTTCGATCGCGATATCCGCGATCCGTACCGGGTCGAAACCGTCGACGATGAACACGGTCCCGCCGTTCAACAGCGTGGTCAGCATCGGCTCGGTCGCGCCCATATGGAACAGCGGCGGCCAGGCGACGAACGGGTCGCCGGGCTCCAGATCGAAGTCGGAGCCGATCAGCAGATAGCGGGCGATCTCCGCGCGATGGCTCAATACCGCGCCTTTCGGCAGGCCGGTGGTGCCGCTGGTATAGAGGATCAGCAGGCCGTCTTCCGGTTGCGCCGCGATGGGCGGCGGTGCGGTCTCGGCATCGGCCAGCCGCGCTTCATAGGCGTCGCCGAATTCCATCACCGGCACGCCGCCGCAATCCACCTCGGCCAGCAACCCTTTATGGCGCGGCGAGGAAATCACGATCTTCGGTTCGACCAGGCTGACGCAATGCTGCAGTTCCGGCGGCGCGAGCCGCCAGTTCTGGCAGGCGAGAATGGCGCCGAGTTTCGCCGCCGCAAGCTGCAACTCGACGAATTCGGCCCGGTTCTCCGACAGGATGGCGACCCTGTCGCCCCGCGCGATGCTGTGGCCGGCCAGCATGTTGGCGGTTCGGTTGACCCGCTCGTCCAGCGTGGCGAACGTAATCCGCCGGTTTCCGTCGTCGATGGCTATTGCCGCCGGATTGGCCGCGGCGCTCGCCTGGAAGAGACTGCCGACCGTGCCGCTGCCGGCCGCAGCAATCAGCGCCGCCGCTCCGTTCCCACTACTCATAAAGCCGATCGCCTCCTCGCCGTCACGATTTTATCAGGGCGACCGTGCCCTCGATCACGCTGTCGCCGTTCTGGTTCCTGACCCAGACCTGCCAGACGCCCGGCCGGTCCGGCACCGGCACGCCGCCGGCGGTCACCACATCGCCGACGCGCACCGGCCGGACGAAGCGAATATCCAGTTCCGATGTCGCTTCCGCCTGCGGGCCGAAGGTTTTGCCGATGGATCGCCAGATCAGGTTCATCGACATGGTGCCGTGCGCGATGACGCCGCCCATTTCCGTCTTGGCCGCGAAGTCGGGGTCGACGTGGATCGGGTTGTGGTCGTCGGTGATGTCGGCGTAGAGATCGATCTTCGCCTGATCGACGGCCAGGCTGCTTTCCACCAACTGCTCGGTCATCCTCGCCTCCCTCAGCGCGACCATATCGACGTCGTCGCGCCGACCGCCACCAGGTCGTCGCCGACATTCACGACAACGTCGAAATAGGCCCAGCGGCGGCCTTTGCGTATTTCCTTACGGCGACAGGTTAGCCCGATGTCGAGGCGGTCGCCAATCCGCGGCAGGCGGTGCATTTTAAGTTGCTGGCCGGCGTGAATCCCGCCCGGCGGCGAATCCGCCAACGCCATATAGGCGCGCATGATCGATACCATGACCAGGCCCGACGGCAGGCCGGGCGCGTAGGCGGCGTCTTCGGGATACAGCCGGACCCAACGGTCGAACGCCGCCTGATCGATTCGGTATTGGTGCGGGCCGAGCGCTCTGCCTGGCGCCAGCTCATCGAACGTCAACACGGTTCCTCCCTCGGCCGGCCGGTGCCGGCTGGATAAAGAGTACCCACGTTGGCCGCCGGGACAACCCGGGCGGTCCTAACCGGATCGTTTCAGTCGGTTGACGATGAGCCGGGCCAGGGGCAGGAACAGGAGAACGAGCGCGATTGCCGTGATCGGGCCCGCGATGGGGCGGGTGAGGAACACCGTCATGTCGCCGTTGGAGATCAGCAGGGACTGGCGCAGCGCCGGCTCGGCGATCGGGCCGAGCACGATGGCGAGCACCGCCGGCGCGACCGGATAGTCGAGCTTCCGCAGCAGATAGCCGCCGATGCCGAAGATCAGCATCAGCCATACGTCGTGCATATCCTGGGTCGGCGCGAACCCGCCGACCAGGCTGAGCACGAAGATCAACGGCGCCAGGATGGTGAACGGCATCCGCAGCATCCACAGAAATACCGGGATGCAGAGGATATTGATAAGCACGGCGAACAGGTTGGCCGCGTACAGGCTGGCGATCAGGCCCCAGACGAATTCCGTTTCTTCGACGAACAGCATCGGCCCCGGCACCAGGCCCCAGATCACCATCCCGCCGAGCAGGATCGCGGTGGTCGGGGAGCCGGGGATGCCGATGGTCAGCATCGGCAGCATGCTGCCCGTGGAAGCGGCGTTGTTGGCGGCTTCCGGCGCGACCACGCCGGCGATATGGCCGTGGCCGAACTGTTCAGGCTCGCGCGACGTCAGTTTGGCGACGCCGTAGGCCATCAGCGAGCCGGGCGTTGCGCCAGCCGCCGGCAGGATGCCAACGAAGAAGCCGAGCACGGATCCCATCACGCCGGTTTTCCAGGCGCCCAGCAGATCCTTCAGGTTTCGGGCGATCCGGTCCACGCTGATAACGGCCTTCGACATGGTGGTCTGGCCGCGGTTGACCTCGATCGTCCACAGCATCTCGCCGATGCCGTAGATGCCGATGGCGAGCACCAGGAAGTTGATGCCGTGCATGAAGCCGACAATGTCGAAGAAGATAAGGCGGGGCTCGCCGCTCATGATGTCCAGGCCGACCGCGCTGAACACCAGGCCGATGCAGATCGAGAAGATCGTCTTCGGTATGTCCTCGCCACCGAGCCCGACGAAGGTGGCGAAGGCCAGCAGCATAAGCGCGAAGATCTCCGGATCGCCGAAGTCGAGCGCGATGTCGGCCAGCGGCGGTGCGAACGCGGTAAACAACACGATCGAAATCGTACCGCCGAAAAAAGAGGCGACGGCGGCGGCGATCAGGGCTTTGTCCGCCTTGCCTCCCAGCGCCAGGGGACGGCCATCGAACGTGGTTGCGACCGCCGTGGATGCGCCGGGGATGCCCAGCATGATGGAACTGATCGCACCGCCGTACATGGCGCCGTAATAGATCGCCGCCAGGAAGATGATTGCCGAGGTCGGCGGCACCAGGAACGTCATCGGCAGCAGGATGGCGACGCCGTTGACCGAGCCGAGACCCGGCATCGCGCCGATGAACAGACCGATCGAAACGCCGGCGATGACGAGCACGAGATTGATCGGCGCGAAGGCGGTGGCGAAGCCGTCAAGGAGCAGCGTCAGGATTTCCATTGCGCTGTCGCCGCCCCGCCAGCCGCCCTAGAGGAAAATGTCGTAAAGGGGCAGGAACCAGGGTTCCAGGTAGCCTTTCGGCAATACGATCCGAAGCGCGACGTCGAAGAAGAAGAAAGCGACCACCGGCGTCCCTGCGGCAACGGATACGGTCGTCCGCCAGGAATGCCCGCCCAGATATCTGATGTAGTAAATCAGAAAGACGAAGATCGCACCGTACATCCCGACGAAATGCACAAGCCCGACCATCGCCGTGACGCCGCCGCCGACCAGCAGGAACATCTTCAAGACGCCGGGTTCCATGAACCGCCGGGTAGACTGCGATTGCGGCGACGTACGCCGCACCCAATTGACCACGATCCAGAGGCAACTGCCCAGCATGGCTGCCGCCAGCCAGAACGAGAACGCGCCGCCGCCCGGACCTTCATCGGGTATCCAGCCGATGGGCAGTTCGGCGCTTTTCCACATCAGGTAAATGGAAAGGGCCGCCATCAGCAGCGCGGTTACCAGTTCCGCACGCCGCATCGTGGCAGCCCTTCGCCCGACGTTCTCGATGCCGGCCGGCTACAGTGCGCCCATCTTCTCCAGCATCTGGCGGTGGATTTCGCGCTCCGCCATCCAGTAGTCCATCAGTTCCTTGCCGCTTAAGAACGCGCCGCGCAGGCTCTTCTTCTTGCGATAGGCCTGCCATTCTTCCGAATCGTAGACCTTTTTGAACAGGTCCCGGTAGTAGGCGCTGGCCTCATCGCTCATGCCTGGCGCGCCGACGACGCTGCGCTGCATGAAATAGACCATGTCCGCGCCCGCCTCACGGAAGGTTGGCGTGTCGGGGAATAGTTCCAGCCGGTCGGGCGTGAACGCGGCCAGCGGGACGGTCTTGCCGGCGGCGAAGAAGCCTTCCTGCTCGGACGGGTTGTTCACGGTCGAATTGGCGTGCTGTCCGGCCAACTGCTTGGCGACCTTGCCGCCGCCCTTGTAGGGCACGTACTTCATGTCGAGCCCGTAGGAGGCATTGAGAAAGTCGGTCAGCAACTGGTCTTCCTGCAATTTGCCGGTGCCGGCCATGACCCAGCCGTTGCCGGCGGCCTTGGCCGCTTTGACGAAGTCGTCCAGCGACCCGATGCCGGAATCCTTGTGGACCCAGAGCAGAAACGTGTCTTCGGCCATGCGCGCGATCGGCGTGAACGTGGCGATGTCCACCTCCAGCTTCTTCTGGCGCATCGGTGTGGTGTAGAAGCTGTTCAGCGTGACCATGATCGTATGGTCGGGGTCGGACTGGCCCTTGCTCTTCAGGTGCACCAGCGCCTCGGCGCCGGACCCGCCGGGTTTGTTGATCGGCGTCAGCGGCTTGGACGACCAGTTGTGCTTCTCGATTACGGTTTGCATCAGCCGCGCCATCTTGTCGGCGCCGCCGCCTTTACCGGCCATGATGACGAACTCGACGGGCTTCTTCGGCTCCCATTCGGCGCGGGCGCCATCGGGCGCGGCCACTGTCAACGACGCTGCCAGAACGACGGCGCCGGCAAGGCTGAGCAGGGGTTTTTCGAGGTGTCGCATCGCAATTTCTCCCAGGCTGTCTATCTATTTTTGATTGCTTAGACTGGACGCGTATACGCTAGGGAACCATACCCGGTTAGGTTTGTCACGTAACACCGACAACAACGGTAAGAAAGTTTTGTTTCGTTTGAACGGTGGGCGCCGCCTGCTCTCAGAAAACGAGGCAGATGCATCGACAAGAGCGGCCGACCAAGTCACAGTTCGTGAGGCGAAACATAACGGCGGGAGGTGGCGATGCACGATTTGCTAATTGAAAACGCGATCATTTGCGACGGGATGGGCAATCCGGCGAAAGCCGGTTCGCTGGCCGTCAAGGACGGGCGCATCGCCGCGGTCGGCGACGGCGATTTCGGGCCGGCGGTCGAGACCGTGGACGCCGACGGGCTGACCCTGGCGCCGGGCATCATCGATCTGCACACCCACTACGACGCGCAGCTAACCTGGGACTCCTCGGCCACGCCGTCGTCGTCGCTCGGCGTCACTACGGTGGTAATCGGCAATTGCGGCTTCACCATCGCGCCGTGCAAGCCCGACCACCGCGATATCACCATGCGCAACCTGACCCATGTGGAAGGCATGTCGCTGGCGGCGATGCGCGAGGGTATCGACTGGGACTTCGAGAGCTACCCGGAATATCTCGAGTCACTCAGCCGGCGCGGCGTGGTGCCGAACGTCGCCTCGTTTGTTGGCCATTCCTCGGTACGCACCTACGTGCTGGGGGACGACGCATCGAAGCGGGCGGCGACGGCGGCGGAAGTGGCGGAGATGAAGAAGCTCGTCGCGGATGCGGTGCGCGCCGGCGCGATCGGTTTCGCCACGTCGACCCTGGAACAGCACAACGGCGAGAACGGCGTGCCGATGCCGTCCAGGCTGGCCGACGACCACGAGATGCGGGAGCTGACCGGCGCGCTGGGCGAGGTCGGGCGCGGCCTGTTCATGCTGACCAAGGGCAACGGCTCGCCGGTGCCGTATCTGGAGGAGATCGCGGCTGCGAACGGCCGGCCGGTGGTGGTCGCAGCGATGT
The DNA here is from genome assembly GCA_028278525.1 of Minwuiaceae bacterium. GTDB lineage: Bacteria > Pseudomonadota > Alphaproteobacteria > Minwuiales > Minwuiaceae > JANQEE01. The sequence goes on from JANQEE010000006.1 coordinate 155,565, forward strand.
TCCTGGACCCGTCGGACCCGGAGCGGGTGTTCAACGAGATGGCGGAAATCGGCGCGGCGCACGGGCGCGGCCGGGAAATGTATGGCCAGGTCGGCTGTTTCCCGCTGGCCATGGACTTCACCATGAGGCATCCCTATCCGTTCGAGGCGTTCCAGGCCTGGCGCCCGGCCATGGAGGCGGAAGGCGGCGACGACTACAAGCGCGTGCTGGCCGATCCGTCGTTCCGCGCGGCGCTGAAGGCCGAGGCCAAGGTGCCGGGGGTGCCGAACCGGTTCTCCGATCAATGGGACCAGTTGGAGGTGGTCGAGGTGGCGGATGCCGCCAACGCCGCGCTGGAAGGGCGGACCATCGCCGCGCTGGCGGCCGAGCAGGGCAAGGAACCGTTCGACTGTTTCCTGGATGTCGGGCTGCTGGAGGATCTTCAGACCCGGTTCACGGTGCGCATCCTCAATGCCGACGAGGACCGCGTGCTGAACCTGTTGAAGCATCCGCAGGCGGCGGTGGCGCTGTCGGATGCCGGCGCGCATCTCTCGTTCCTGTGCGACGCGGGCTATGGCCTGCACCTTATGGGCCATTGGGCGCGGGAGCGGGGCGACTTCACCCTGGAGGAGGCGGTGCAGGCGATCACCAGCCGGCCGGCCGACATCTACCGCATCAAGGACCGCGGCCGTCTGGTGCCTGGCACCCACGCCGACCTGATGTTGTTCGATCCGGCGACGGTCGGGCGCGGCAAGAAGCGCCGCGTGCAGGACCTGCCGGCCGGCGCCACCCGGCTGGATACGCCGGCGGTCGGCCTGCACGGCGTCTGGGTCAACGGCCGGCGCACGGTCGGGCCGGACGGCCTGCTCACCGATTGCGGCAAGCCGGGGCAGGTGTTGCGCGACTTCGCGGACAGCTAACCTTTGGCGATGGACCGGATGAAAAGGAACGGCAGCGCGGCCAGCACGATGGAGGCCATGCTGACGGCGATGCCGGTCTGGTAGCCGCCGGTCTGGTCAAGCAGGAAGCCGCCGAGCCAGGCGCCGAGCGCGCCGCCGATGCCCATGCCCATGGTAATGAAGCCGTAGATGCGGCCGAAATGCGGCCCCTGGAAGATGGCGGCGGCGATGGTCGAGACGGCCGGGCCGCGCGAGCCGAAGGTGCCGCCGAACATGATGACCAGGCCGGCCAGCAGCACCGGCGAAGGACCGGCCCGCAATCCAGCCATGCAGGCCATGCCGCCGAGCGTCAGAGCGTAGGACAGCAGGACGGCGCGGCGCCGACCGATGCGGTCGCCGAGCCAGCCGAAGCCGATCATGCCGATCGGCAGCAGCAGGCCGACAAGGCCGAACGCTTCCGCCGCTTCCTGCGCGGTGTAGCCGATCTCGACCAGATAGGCGGGCGTTTGCAGGCTGACCGAGAACATGGCCGTGCTGGTGAACAGGAACGACCAGAAGATGCCCCAGGCGGCAGGATGCCGCGCCGCTTCGGCAAGCGTCGCCGCGTCCGCAGGCCGGTCTTCCGATTTCGGTGCGTCGCGCCGGTAGGCCGGATGGCCGGCGGCGGCTGTCCGCCATTTCACGGCGAAGAACACCGGCAGCAGGATCAGCAGGCCGATGCCCAGCACCAGATAGGCGGAGCGCCAGCCGTCCCAGTCGATCAGCAGTTGGGTGGTTGGCGCCAGCATCAGCATGCCGAGCCCGTGCGAGGAGTGGGAGACGGCGAGCGCCGAATTGAGCCGTTCCCGAAACCAGCGGCTCAACAACGCGGTCATCGGCACGTAACCGACGCATGCGGTGCCGAGACCGAGCAGGATGCCGAGCGAGAGGTAGACCTGCCAAAGCGCCGTGACCTGCGACCCGATCACAGCCGAAAGCGATGCAAGCAGCACGCCCGCGAGCAGCAGGCGTAAGGGGCCGAACCGGTCGAACAGCCAGCCGATCATCGGCCCCGACAGGCCGAATACCAGGAACGCGACCGAATAGACGCTGGAGACCTGCGCGCGTGACCAGCCGAAATCCGCGGTTAGCGGCAGCAGGAAAACCGGGTAAGCCTCCATCACGCCGCGGATCGCGGCATGAAGAAGAAAGCAGATCGCCAGCAGGGTGAGGGCGGTGCGCGCCGGATTGGCGGGTTTGTGCAGCGTGTCGGTGCTCATTCGGCCGCGGCCGGTACGGGCACGCGCCTGGCGACCGCTTCGCGGTGCGCGATATAGCTGGCACTGGCGACGATCACCGCGCCGCCGATCCAGGTGAAGGCGTCCGGCACCTCGCCGAAGACGTAGAGGCCGAGCAGGGTGGCCCAGACAAGCTGCAGGAACTCAACCGGCTGGGTGACACTCAAATCGGCGACCTTGAAGGCCTGGGTCATGGCGAGGTGGCTGAGCGTCGCCAATATCGCGGTCAGGCTGATCCAGCCCAGCTCTTCCAGGGTCGGCATGCGCCAGACCAGCAGCGCCGGCACCAGGGTCACGAAGGTAACGATGACCGACAGGATGGCGACGATGGCCGGGCCGGACTCGGTCCGCGTCAGCAATTTGGCGATCAGCTTGGAGCCGGCGAACATCGGCGCGGCGATCACCATGGCGACGGCGCCGACATCCACGTCCACCATGCCGGGCCGCAGGATGATCAGCGCGCCGGCGAAGCCCATCAGCACCGCGCCGATCCGGCGGATATGCAGCCGTTCGCCGAGGAACATGGCGGCGCCGACGGTGGAGAAGATCGGCGCGGTGAAGCCGAGCGCGGTGACCTCGGCGATCGGGATTCGGGTCATGGCGTAAAACCACAGCATCACCGCCACGCCGTGGATCAGGCCGCGCAGACCGTGCCAGCCGAACCGGGCGCGGCGCATTTCCGCGCCCAGCCGCAGCCGCATGATCAGCGGGATCAGCAGTACAGTTCCGATCAAGTAGCGCAGGAACGCTGCCTGGACCGGGTTCATGTCGCTGCCGACATAGCGGACGATCCCGGTGAACACGACGAACATCATGCCGGCCAATGCCAGCCAGAGCATACCGACCAGATTGCCGGAAAGGTTGGCCGTTGCGGATCGAAACGCGGTTACGGGGGACATGCGGATGACGTGCCCAGGCTCCAGATCAATCGGCCCTTATCGCACGAACCGCCTTGCCCCGGCCACCCGGCCCGGCGCAGCCCTGCTATGCACTTGGCCTATACTCTCGGTTGGACGGGATTCGGCAAAGCGGAGGCACGGCATCATGGCGGGACGGCTGCAGGACAAAGTCGCGATCGTGACGGGGGCGGGGTCGGTCGGCGCCGGCTGGGGCAACGGCAAGGCGACCGCGGTGCTGTTCGCGCGCGAGGGCGCCCGGGTGCTGGCGGTGGACCTGAACGCGGAAGCGGCGGAGGAAACCCGCGCGATCATCGAGGACGAGGGCGGTACCTGCACCACGTTCCGGGCCGACGTGTCGGAGGCGGCGGAGGTCGAGGCCATGGTGCAGGGCTGCCTGGACGCGTTCGGCCGGGTCGACATCCTGCACAACAACGTCGGCATCGGCGCGCTGGGCGGCGCGGTGCAGACCACGGAAGAGGACTGGGACCGGCTGCACAAGGTCAACCTGAAGTCGATCTTTCTCTGTTGTAAGGCGGTGCTGCCGGAGATGGAGCGCCAGGGCGGCGGCGCCATCGTCAACATCTCCAGCGTCGGCGGCATCCGCTGGATCGGCATTCCCTATATCGCCTACGCCTCGTCGAAGGGCGCGATCCTGCAGGTGACGCAATCCATCGCGCTGGAATACGCGGCGAAGGGCATCCGCTGCAATGCGGTGCTGCCCGGTCTTATGGATACGCCGATGATCTACGCCTCGATCGCCGACCACTACGGCGACCGGGAAGAGGTCGCGAAACGGCGCAACGCCGCCTCACCGACCGGCAAGATGGGCGACGCATGGGATGTCGCTTATGCGGCTTTGTATTTGGCGTCCGACGAGGCGAAGTATGTCAACGGGACGCACATTATTGTCGACGGCGGTTTGAGCGCTCGGGCGGTTTGACCGCGACTACTTGCCTTCAAAGTTCGGCTTACGCCGTTCCTTCATCGCCGCGACGCCTTCGGCGAAGTCGTCCGAGTCGATCAGCATCGCCTGGACGTAGACATTGTGTTCCCACTCCTGGGTGAGCGGCTGCTCCAGGCCGCGGCGGATGCCTTCCTTCATGGCGCGGAGGCCGAGCGGCGCGCCGGCGGCAAGGCGTTCGGCCAGCGCCGATGCTTCACCGGCCAGTTGGTCCCGCTCCACCACCTTGTTGACCAGGCCGATCCGCGCCGCCTCTTCGGCGCCGACGGCCTCGCCCAGCAGCAGCATCTCGTTCGCCTTCGACAGGCCGACCAGTTGCGGCAGCAGCGACATGCCGCCGAGCGGGCTGATCAGGCCGAGATGGATCCAGGACTCCAGGAAGCTGGCGTCGGTCGCGGCGATGCGGAAGTCGCAGGCAAGCGCGATTTCGCAGCCGGCGCCGGCAGCCGAGCCCTGCACCGCGGCGACAGTCGGTTTCGGGCAGAGCTTGATCGCGCGGATGCCCGCGACGAAGCAGCCGTAGACCGTGCTTTTGATCTCGAACGGATCGTAGCCGGTCATATCGTCGAGGAAGCCCAGGTCGCCGCCGGTGGAGAACTGCCGGCCGTTGGCGTCGATCACGATGGCGCGGACGGCGTCGTCGTTCGCCAGCATCTCCATCGCCTGGGCGAGCTCATCCATCATCGTCGGCGTCAACGCATTGCCGATGTCGGGACGGTTCAACGTCAACCGCGCGACCGCGGCGTTGCCGTCGACGGTGATATTCTCGTATGTCGTTGCTTCCGTATTCGGCATCAGTCGTCCTTTCCATTGGCGCTGGCGAGGTTCTTCAGGCTGTCGGTCAATGCCTCGCCGAACTGGTCGAGGTCGGCTTCCGTCATGACGCTGGAGAGGAAGCCGGCGCCGGTCGACGAGATGATGTGGCCGGCTTTCAGCAGCGCGCCATGCAGGGCGCGGAGCCCAGCGGCCTCCTCGGGCCGGCGGTAGGCGCTGCGGTAGTCGGTGATCGGGCGCTGGTGCAGGTGGATCAGGAACATGGCCCCGACGCCGGTGACCTGGCCGGGATAGCCGCTGTCGGCGAAGGCCTGGGCGATGCGCTGCCGGGCGTGGTCGCCGAGCGCTTCCAGGCGGTCGTAGCAGTCGGGCGTCAGCAACTGCATGGTGACCAGGCCGGCGGTCATGGTGACCGGGTTGGCGCTGAAGGTGCCGCTGGCCGGGGTCAAGGGTTTGCCGTTGCGGTGGTCGAACACGGCCATCGCCTCGCGCGTGCCGGCGATGGCGCCGACCGGGAAGCCGCCGCCGATGATCTTGGCGAAGGTGGTCAGGTCCGGTTCGCCGCCGAAACGGCCCTGCGCGCCGCGGTAGCCGAGCCGGAGCGCGATCACCTCGTCGAAGATCAAAAGCGCGCCGATCTCCCGCGTCACGGTGCGCAGCATCTTCAGGAATTCCGGCGACGCCGGGATCATGCCGCACATCGCCGGCACCGGGTCGATCAGTACGGCGGCGAGCTCGGCGGCGTTGGCGCGGATGATCCGCTCCGCCGCTTCCACGTCGTTGAACGGGATCACCACCACGTCGTCCAGCACCCCCTGCGGCGTGCCGGCGGCGAACGGCACCGCGCGCGGCGCGTTGCCCCAGTTATCGGGGTTCGAGTCCAGACTGACCTCGGCGTAGTCGTACATGCCGTGGTAGGCGCCCTCGATCTTGGCGATCTTCGGCCGGCCGGTGTGCGAACGGGCCGCCTTCATGGCGATCATCACCGCTTCGGAGCCGGTGTTGCAGAAGCGGATTTCGTTGACCCTCTCGATACGGTCGCAGAGCAACTCGCCCAGCAGGATTTCGGATTCCGTCGGCATGGCGAAGCAGGTGCCGAGTTGGATGCGCGCGGTCACCGCCTCTATCACCGCGGGGTGTGCATGGCCGTGGATCAGCGAGGCGAAATTGTTGGTGAAGTCGAGCCGCGTCACGCCGTCGACATCGGTGACGCGGGCGCCCGATCCCTTTTCTGCATAGACCGGAAAGGGATCGACCCAGACCTGAAGCCGGGTGTTGCCGCCGGCGAAAACCTGGGCGGCGCGTTCGTAAAGCGCGGCGGATTTTGATGCTGGATCGGGCCACATGAAAACGTCTCCGGTTGGGTCGATGCCGTCAGGCGATGTCTGCTAAGCTGCCGCGTCGGCAGGGGCGAGAAGGGTCGGCGGCGGCGGGCGCGATGTCAACCGTATGACCGAGTGTCTGTCCGACAACGCGTCGAGAGACGCATTGTCGGGTGCCATGCCGGCCCGCTCCCCCGTCCCAACCACCCATACAGGGTACCCTCGGGGTGGTTGGGACGGGGGAGCGGGCCGGCATGGCACTCTTAAACAGACTGGTAGAGCAAGCAGGGGATGGATATGGCAGAACTAGCAAACGAACGCGTCGCATACTTCAACGGGGAATTCGTGCCGGAGAGCCAGGTGCTGGTACCGTTCCGGGACCGCAGTTTCCGTTTCGGCGACGCCGGCTTCGACATGACGCGCACCTTCAAGGGCGTCAGCTTCAAAATGGTCGAGCATGTCGAGCGGTTCTACAAGACGCTGAAGTATCTGCAGATCGACCCCGGTTTGACGCAGCAGGAAATGATCGACGTTTCGGAGGAGACGGTGCGCCGCAACCTGCATCTGCTGGACGACAAGGACGACTACTGGGTCGGCCAGCGGGTCAGCCGCGGCGTCGACGCAATCGGCGACGAGGGCTGGGACCATACCGGCCCCACCGTCATCGTCGAATGCATGCCGCTGCCGTTCAAGAAGCGGGCGGTGCATTACCGCGACGGCATCGACGTGATCGTGCCGTCGGTCCGCCGCGTGCCGCCGGAATCGCTGACGCCTCGGGCCAAGACCCACAATTACCTGAACCTGATCATGGGCGACCTGGAGGTTAAGGCGCGCGATCCGCTGGCCTGGGCCATCCTGCTGGACGTCAACGGCAATCTCTGCGAAGGGCTCGGCAGCAACATCTTCGTCATCCGGGACGGCGAGCTGCTGACGCCGCATCAACGCTATGTGCTGCCCGGCGTCAGCCGTCAGACCGTGATGGACCTGGCCGAGGGCATCGGGCTTACCGTGCGCGAGACGGATATCGACCTGTTCGACGCCTACAACGCCGAGGAAGCGTTCTTGAGCTCGACCAGCCTTTGCCTCTGCCCGGTACGCAGCGTGAACGGCGTCGAGGTCGGCGACGGCACGGTGCCGGGCCCGATGACGGGTAAGCTGCTGAACGCCTATTCCGACTATGTCGGCCTCGATATTGTCGGACAATATCTCCGGCATTTGGATTGAAGACAGGGCGGGAAACGAGCGGATGCAGCAGAACGTCACACGTAATCTGAGCCTCGATGCCGCGGTCGAGGATGCGGAACGGCGCTACGTCGCGGCCAATCCGAACAGCCAGGCGCGGTTCGAAGAAGCCTGCCGGACCATGCCGGGCGCCAATACCCGCTCGGTCCTGTTCTACGATCCGTTCCCGGTGACGATGACGTCGGGCGACGGCGCCACGCTGCGCGACCTGGATGGACACAGCTATACGGACTTCCTGGGCGAGTACACCGCGGGTCTCTATGGCCATTCCAATCCGATTATCCTGGACGCGGTGCGTAAGGCATTGGATGGCGGCGTGGTGCTCGGCGGCCCGAACCAGTACGAGAGCAGGCTGGCCGAATTGATGTGCGCGCGGTTTCCCTCGCTGGATATGGTGCGGTTCTGCAATTCCGGCACCGAAGCCAACCTGATGGCGATCAGCCTGGCCCGGGCGGCGACGGGGCGTAGCCAGATTATGGTGTTCGAGGGTGGGTACCACGGCGGCGTGTTCTATTACGGCCATGGCGGATCGCCGATCAACGCGCCGTTCCCGACCTTGGTCGGCACCTACAACGACCCGCAAGGCGCGGCCGACCTGATCCGCGAGAACGCCGACGATCTTGCCGCGATTATCGTCGAACCGATGCTGGGCAGCGGCGGCGGCATCCCGGGCAGCCCGGAATTCCTGCAGGCGCTGCGCGACGGCGCCGATGCCTACGGCATCGTGCTGATCTTCGACGAGGTCATGACGTCGCGCCTGGCGCCCGGCGGCCTGCAGGAGAAGCTTGGGATCATTCCCGACCTGACGGCATTCGGGAAGTATCTCGGCGGCGGTATGACCTTCGGCGCGTTCGGCGGCAGGGCCGACCTGATGGGCCGGTTCGATCCGCGCCGCGCGGACGCCTTTCCCCATTCCGGCACCTACAACAACAACGTGCTGACCATGGCGGCCGGCGTCGCTGGCTTGAGCGAGGTGTTCACGGCGGAGGCCGCCGCGTCGCTTAACGGCGCGGGCGACCGCCTGCGCGAGCGTATGAACGAGGCCGGGCGCCGAACCGGTGCGCCGGCTTTGGTCACCGGGGCCGGATCCATTCTCGGAATCCACTTTCAGGATAAGCCGGTCCATCGGCCCGACGACACCGAGGCGACGCCGGCGGCGGCGCGCAAACTGTTTCACCTGGAAATGAACCTGCGCGGGTTCTACCTGGCGCGCCGCGGCTTCATGAGCCTTTGCCTGCCGCTCACAGACCGCGACTACGACCGGTTTTCGGATGCTTTCGGCGAATTTCTGGAAACTTACGGCGACCTGCTGCGGGACGGTCGACAGGCACCCTAACCGTCTCCGTTTGCGCCGAAGTGCCGGCCGGCGATGACGACCGCCTGCGTGCGGTTCTTGGCGCCGATCTTGGCGCGTATCGCCGAGATATGTATGCGCACCGTATGTTTGGACAGGCCGAGTTCGTCGGCAATCTCCTCGTTGGTCTTGCCCTTGCTGAGCAGTTCGAAGATTTCGTGCTGCCGGTCGGTCAGGACCGCTTTTAAACTGTTGCGGCCGACCAGAGGCATATCGGACCGGCGATCGTTCTCCCGCTGTCTTTCGCCGACCTCAATCAACGACCGGGGCAGAAAAATCCCGCCGCCCAGAACATGACGCAAACCCTTCAGGATCTCCGCGCCGTCGGCGGATTTCGGAATAAACCCCACGGCGCCCAGATTGATCGAATCGAGAATTTCCTGACGGCGCTCTCCGTTCGAAAACACGACGATCGGCACCTGCGGAACCCGTTCACGCAGGATCGCGAGCCCCTCCAGACCATCGACGTCCGACAGGAGGAGGTCCAATAGAATCAGGTCGAGGTCGCTGTTCGACGCAATTTCGCTGGTCGCTTCGGAAAGGCTGCCGGCTTCGGCAAGGACAAGGTCGCCTTCCAGGTCGCGCAGTACGTTCTTCATTCCCGCCCGTGCAACCCAGTGGTTGTCGATCAATAGGATTCGCATGTTTTAGACACCCCCTAACACTGCCTGTCAGCCTCCGTCGTGGCCAAACAAGCTGCCGGCGGCGCTGCCGCGCATGCCGGTCCCCTCCGATATTCCGATGCCAGTCCTTGCGCCGGCTTGTCGGTATCGGTCGTCATTGCGGTCCAGATTCGGTGATAGACCGGATTGTGCACCGGCTGTTGCAGCCGCCTCCCCGTTTGGTGGTTAGTACTTGCCTCTTGCCAAGGTGGGTCGGCCTGCTTTGACACGAAGGCCGAAGGAGTGTTCGGCGCAACACGCGCGCCATATCACGCAGGAGATACTCGCAGACCGCTTGGCGATATGCCGGGAAGCTCGATCCCCCGTAGCTTTCCCAGGTGAATAGTGACGTGCCGTGCTGCGACACCTGCGCCTGACAATAAGCGACGCCGTTTCCATCCATTTCAAAGAACTAGGCGCCATCGTTGAATCGTATTGACCACTGAGCCATATAAATCAAAATAGCGCAACGATGTCGAGGGCATTTCTCCACTTTTCTATTTGATCTGTCAGAAAAAATGTCGAAATGAACGTATAATTAAACGCGATTATTTGATGATTACTTCAAATTTTCCGAATACTAGTACATTAGACTATCGCATTAACCATATCATAGCTCCGTTCTTTGGGCTAGCTAAAACTTCGTCCTTATGGGTGGGTTATTACCGGCTGGGTTGTGTCGGGGTGCGAGCCGGTTTATGGCGCCTACGTTTGGCGTCTCTCGCCGGCAAGCAGTTGGCTTACCAGAATCAGAGAAACCGAGACGAAGATAATGACGGTCGAGATTGCGTGGATCTTCGGCGTGAACTCGAACCTGATCATCGAGTAGATGTGGACCGGGATGGTCATGACTTCCGACCCGGCGAGCAGATAGGTGATCAGGAAATTGTCAAACGACACCGTGAATGCCAGCAGCGCGCCGCCGGCGATGCCTGGCATGATCAATGGCAGGGTGATTTTGCGGAACGTCGTGACTTCGTCCGCGCCCAGGTCCATTGCGGCTTCCTCCAGCGACCGGTCGAAACCGTACAGACGTGCCGAAACGACGGTCAGGACGAACGGCAGTCCGATCAGCACATGGCCGATGATCACCAAAATCATCCCACCCTGCACGCTGAGCAACGTCGCGAAGCTAAGCAGGGCGATGCCGGTAATGATCTCAGGGATGATCAGCGGCGACAAAAAGAACGCGCGCATGATCTCCCGCGACCGGAAGCTGTTGCGCACGAAACCCATCGCCGCCAGCGTGCCGACCAGAGTAGCGATCAGCGCCGCGACGATCGAGATTAGCAGGCTGGTTTGCAAAGCCGCGACGATCTTCTCGTCGCCGAACGCTTCCGAATACCACTTTGCCGTCCAGGATCGCACCGGGAAGGTGGAGTATTTGGAGGTGCTGAACGACATCAGCACCACGGCGAAGATCGGCGTGAACAGGAACAGGTAGACCAGCCCCGCCCACAGCCTGAGAACGAAGCGTTCCAGCCGCATCTATCGCTCCGCCATTCGGTCGAACTTAAAAGCGCGGTTGTAGGCCAGGATCATCGCCAGCGTGATGATCAGGAAGATTGAGGCAAGCGCGCCGCCGAAGGGCCAATTGAAGGTTACGTAATACTCGTTGCGAATGACATTGGAGATCATCAGTTCGCTCGGTCCGCCCAGGATATCCGGCGTCAGGTACGAGCCGATGGTCAGAATGAACACCAGCATGCAGCCGGTGCTGAGGCCCGGCAGCGACAACGGCAGGATCACGCGCAGGAACGTCCGCAGCCGATTGGCGCCGAGGTCCATCGCCGCTTCCTCCAGGGAGGGATCAATCTTCTCCAGCACCGCGTAGAGCGGCAGGATCATGAACGGCAGAAAAACGTGGGTCAGACCGACCAGCACCGCCTGTTCGGTGTAGAGAAACTTGACCGGCAGGTCGATCAGTCCGAGGTCGCGCAGTACGTAGTTCACCAGCCCGTTGGTGCCCAGCATGATCTTCCAGGCGAAGGTGCGCACCACGATCGACGTCCAAAACGGAATGATCAGCGCCAGAAACAGCAGGTGACGGCGCTTCGCCCCGGCGCGCGCCAGCACGTAGGCCACCGGATAACCGACCAGCAGACAGGCAATCGTCACGATCAGGCCGTAGCGCAGGCTTTTGAACAGGACGGTTCGGTAGACTTCGGTACCCAGCGCGCGCTGGTAGTTGTCCAGCGTCAGGACGCTGCTCATCTGCCCATCGGAGAACGAGTAGAAGCTGTAGACCAGGATCAAAAGGATGGGGATCGCGAAGAAGGCGACCAGCCACGCCGTGCCGGGCCCAAGCTGGACGGCAAGCCTGGTCTTGCCGCTGGTCCGCGCCGTATCGAACAGGCTCGCGGTGCCGGCGGCGGCGCCCGTTCGCCCGGCCGGCTCGGCGCCAACGCTCATGGCGCGTGCTCCGGAATCAGAACGCCTCTTTCCGGTTCCCATCCCACCTTGATCGCGGCGCCGGGCGAGAAGCCGTCGCTTCGTTCGGTGTTCTGCACCGCCACATTGACGTCGCGGCCGTTGCCGAGGCGCACGCGATAGCTGGTCGTCGAGCCCTGATAGACGACGTCTTCGACGACGCCTTCGTAGGAATTGGTGAGCGTGTCGGAACCGGCACCGATCCGGATCTTCTCCGGCCGGACCGAGACGCTGGCGCGCTGGCCGTCCATGACCGGGCCGTTTGCCGCGACTTTTACAGCCAAACCCGCGCAGTCGACCGTCGCGGCGCCGTTGCCGTTGGACGACACGGTGCCGTCGAACAGATTGGTTTCGCCGATGAAGTTGGCGACGAAGACGGTCCGCGGATTCTCGTAGATCTCGCCGGCGTCGCCGATCTGCTCGACGATGCCGTTGTTCATCACCGCGATCGAGTTCGACATGGTGATGGCTTCTTTCTGGTCGTGCGTCACGTAGACGAACGTGGTGCCGACCTCGCGCTGGATGCGCTTCAGCTCAAGCTGCATCTGCTCGCGCAGTTTCAGGTCCAGGGCGCCGAGCGGCTCGTCCAGCAGCAGCACGGTCGGATGGTTGACCAGGGCGCGGGCGATGGCGATCCGCTGCTTCTGACCGCCGCTCAACTGGCTGATTTTGCGCTCGGCGTAGCCCTGCAACTGGATCAGGTCGAACATCTCGTCGACCCGCTTGCGGATTTCCGACTTGGAGAAGCCTTTCATCTCCAGGCCGAAAGCGATGTTCTTGTAGACGGTCAGATGCGGGAACAGGGCCAGATGCTGGAACACCAGGTTGGTCGGCCGCTTGAACGGCACGCGCCGGCTCATGTCCTCGCCGCCGATCTCGATGACGCCCTCGGTCGGCGTTTCGAATCCGGAGACCATGCGCAAAATCGTCGTCTTACCGCAGCCGCTTGGCCCCAGCAGAGAGAAGAATTCGCCTTTCTTGATGTGGAACGAGACGTTGTCGACGGCCGTCACGCTGCCGAACCGCTTGGTGACGCCGCGGAGTTCTACGTCAATGTCGCCCATTCGACCCTCTTCGCCGCCCGGTCTGGGCGGTGTCGGCGCGTCCGTTCAACTACGGACGCGCCTGCCTCCGACTTGTATTACGCCTTGATTTTGTTGACCAGTTCGGTCCAGGCGTCGATATGCTTGAGGTTGTAAATCGGATCGACGAAGGTGATCCGCGACAGGATCTCCGGGCTCGCTCCAAGCAGGGCGGATTGGTCGGCCGCCAACTCGATCTTGCTGTTGGTCGGCGCGTAGGTGATGCCGTTGAGGACGAAGTTCTTCTGCACCTCGGGGCGGAGGGCGAAGTCGATCAAGGCTTCCGCGGCGACGCGGTTTTCGGCCGTGCTCGGGATTGCCATGGTGTCGACCCAGCCGGCGGTGCCTTCCTTCGGTTGCACGTAGCCGATCGGATGGCCTTCCTTGCGCAGGTTGTTGACGCGGCCGCGCCAGAAATCGCCGACCCAGGCCTCGCCGGTGGCGAACAACTCGGTGTTCTCCGCGCCGCCGGTCCACCATTTCAACAGGTTCGGCTTCAGTTTCAGCAGCCGGTCCTCGATGGCGCCAAGGTCCTTGATGTCGTTGATGTTCTGCCCCGTGATCAGCGCGCCGAGATAGATCGGGCCGGACCCGCTGCCGAAGGCCACCACGCGGCCTTTGTATTTCGGGTCCCACATGACTTCCCAGCTATCCGGCACCGGGCTGACCAGGTCCTCGTTATAGGCGATTGCCGTATCGCCGTAGAAATAGCCGCAGCAGTAGACCTCGGGGCCCGGGTCGTAGGGCGGCTGCCTGAACTTGTCGAACATCAGCTCGTAGTTGGGCACGTTCTCCGTGCGGATCGGGTGCAACACGCCGGCCTGCACGCCGCGCAGGATGTAGCTGTCGCTCATGAAGGTCATGTCGATGCGGGACCCGCCGGCCTTCAGTTTGGCCAGCAGTTCCGAGTTGTTGCCGAAGAACGAATGCTTGTAGTCGACGCCGGTCTCCTTCTTGAACGGCTCCAGGATGAAGGTCTTGACCGCTTCCGCGTAAGAACCGCCCCAGGATTCGACAAAGACGGTGCCTTCGACCTTGTTCTGGGCGCGAAGAATAGCCGGCGCAGCCAGGCTTCCCGCGACCGCGCCGCCGGCAACCTGAAGGAAGCGGCGTCTGGCGATTCGGTTTTTCGTGTTGTTCGCCGGCTGTTTGGATGTTCCGGACATTCTAAGCCTCTCCTGCATTTGCGAATGAAAAGTATAGGCATGCGGAGAAGCGTCGCGCAAACGACGGCGGATCGGTTGGATTGAGGGCCGCCCGAGCGGCCGATTAGCGGGACGAGGCGTTGATGCCGGTCTGGGACTGTCCCTGGCCGGCCTCGAATTCTCTCAGCGCGGCATCGCAATCCGCAATTGCCCGCATCAGGTCTTGCACCGTCGTTTCCATCACGTCGGCCATCGTCGGCACATGCTGATACAGAATCTGTTGCCGCGCTTTCACGCTATCAAGCGCGGCAATCAGATCGCGGCGCGTCTGCTCAAACGCATACAGGACGTGGGCGGCGTCATCGCGGTCATATTGGCCGAATTTGGTTTTCAGATGAGCCATGGCCCGGGCCGGATTTCCGTTCAGGAGAACTCGCCGGCGATTTGCGGCAGGACCTCCGTCCAGCCTTCGCCGGCTGCGACCACGCAGCTGGTTCCGTTCGGCATGGTCACGACCATGGTCCAACTGCCGCCGTCGCGGGTGGAGAAGACCTCCATTACCGTGCCGTTGTTGGCAAGGCCGCGGGCGACCGGTTTCTCGTCGAAACGCCCATCCAGCTGTTCCACCAAGTCGCTGTGGGCCGCGCAGGGCACGCGGTTCTGGGCGTTTGCCGACGTTGCGGCGGTCGCGCCAGTGAACGCCACAGCGGCGAATGTCAGGGCGCCGAACAGGCGGCCGCCGACGCTACGCGGCTTTCGGTCGAAACGGGCTTGTGTGGTCATGCTCCACTCCTTGGAAACAGTACGCGCAAGCCACTCAAATAGTTCAGTTTTCTTTTTGTTGCTGGTTTACGGTCACGTTTAACAAAAGCCATAGATTTAATATGGCGCTTTCCAGTTGATATTCAATGCAGCGCCAGATCCCGTCACGTCGCCGTGACGTGAAATGATCCCACCGTGATCGCAGTCTTTTTTTGTTTTCGTTCTTTATTCTCTCGATCCCGCCTTCTGATGTGAATATTTGCGGGATTGGCCGATTCTTGTCGCGATTTCACGGCTTGCCGTAAGTCCGGCGCCTCTGCATTCTACACGGGGGATGCGGACAAGCGGGAGGCGACCATGTTACGGAAGCTGCCGTATCGGACAGCTTTGTCGGGTCTGATGCTCATGTTGGTGCTATGGGCCGGCGATGCAATCGGCGATGACGGCGTTCGCGTGGCGCAGTTGTCGGCTGTCGTTGGATCGGGCGCGACGGCATCGGCGTCGGGCGAAGCGGTCAGCCTGCCCGACGATTTGACGCCGCAGGAGCGGGCCGATCTGTTGGCCCGGCTGTCGGACGGTCAGGTTCGCGCCTTGCTGCTGGATCAGTTGGCCAAAGCGGACGCGGCAGCCGGCGCCGATGCGTCGCAGGCCGGCATGATCGGCGGCGTGGACGCGGAGACGGCGCGCCTTCGGTCCCGGCTCGACGAAGTCGTATCCACGGCGCCGAGGTTGCCCGACGTTATCCCGTTCTATGTCGACCGCGTGACCCCGGACGATTGGGGGGCAAGCTTTCTGCTGGTGCTGACCGGGGGATTTATTCTGGTCTTTGCCGCCGCGGCCTTGGCGGAGTGGCTGTTCCGGCGGTTCTCGGCGTCGGTCCGCAGCCAGATCGAAGCGGCAATGCCGACGCAACTGGTGGCCAAGTGCGGCTATCAAATGCTCCGGTTCGGCCTGGATGCGCTGGCCCTGGTGGTCTTTCAGGTCGTGGCTATCGGCACCTTCTTCGCCATGTATCACGGTCATGAACCGGTGCGGCTTACCGTGCTTACCTATATCGGCGCCGTCGTCGTCGTGCGGTGGACGTCGCTGATCACTCGTTTTTTGCTCGCGCCGGCCGCGCCGGCATTGCGTCTATTGCCGTTCGACGACGGCGCGGCACGCAAACTTCATCGTGAGATCGTCTGCCTGGCGGCCATCGGTGCGGTCCTCATGCTGACGTCGTCGTTGCTGCAATCGCTCGAGCTGGAGCAGAACCTGGCGTCTCTCGTCGGGATGATCGCCGGAACGCTGTTCACCATCGCGATTATTGTCACGATCTGGCGGGCGCGGGCGCCGATTGCCGGATTGATCTACGACGGGGCCGAGGAAAACGGGGCCGGCGGACGCGTGCGGCAGATATTCGCGCAGAGCTGGCACGTTCTGGCGAGTTTCTACGTTATTGTCATCGCGACGATGGCCACGGTCTCCGCACTGCTGGACGAAGTCAGCACGACGACGCCGGGCGTGGTCAGCCTGTTGATCGTGATCGCCGTCCCGCTGCTCGACGCCGCCATCGGCAAGGCGATCGAGGACGGCGGCAAAGCCGGGCCAAATCATTTCAAGCTCGCCATCCGGCGCGGCCTACGGCTGCTGATTATCCTGGTCGCGATCATGATCTTCGCCCGTATCTGGGGCTTCGATGTCTTCGATATCGCGGCGCAGGGCGTTGGCGAACAGGTGTCCCGCGCCATTCTCGACATCGGTTTCACTCTGTTGCTGGCCTATGTGGGCTGGGAAATTCTGCGCAGCGCCATCGACCGCTACATCGCGGAAGAGGACGTGGTGCCCGACGGCGAGTCGGGCGGCGAGGGCGGGGGGACCGGCACGTCGCGCCTGCGCACGCTGATGCCGCTGTTCCGCAACGCCCTGTTCGCGACGCTCTGCGTGATGGTGACGATGATCGTCTTGTCGTCGCTCGGCGTCGATATCGGCCCGCTGATCGCCGGCGCGGGCGTGATCGGCCTGGCGATTGGCTTTGGCGCGCAGACCCTGGTGCGCGACATCGTCTCCGGCGTGTTCTTCCTGATCGACGATGCGTTCCGGATCGGCGAGTACATCGACCTCGGCGACGTCAAGGGCACGGTGGAAAACATCTCGATCCGGTCGATGCGCCTGCGCCACCATCGCGGGCCGGTGCATACCGTGCCATTCGGCGAAATCCGCTTCCTGACCAATTACAGCCGCGACTGGACCATCGTGAAGCTGGACTTCCGGGTCACCTACGACACCAGTCTGAAACAGGTGAAGAACGTCTTCAAACAGATCAATCAGGAACTGGCCGCCGACCCGGAGATGGGGCCGAACCTGTTGGAGCCGTTGAAGTCCCAGGGCGTCAAGGCGATGGAGGATTCCGCGATGATCATCCGCGCTAAATTCACCGCCAAGCCGGGCCAGCAGTTCCTGATCCGTCGCGCCGTTTATATGCGGGTGCAGCAACTGTTCCGCGAGCAGGGCATCCAGTTCGCGCATCGGCGCGTGGCGGTCGAGATACCGAAAGGCGCGGAGAACGATCCCAAGGCACTGGCCGACGCCGCTGCTGCCGCTTCCGCGGCCGAAGCCGAGGGCAAGGCGACGGCTTAAGCTAGATCCGGTCGAGACGGTCGCGCAGGCGGTAGGCCTGGACCATCGCCATCAGCATCGGCCGGCGCAGGAAGTGCAGTGGGATCTGCTTCGGGCGCGTCATCGGAAAGGGCACGTCTTTCGGATCGACGCCGGTGGCAAGCTCGGCCAGGAACCGGCCCATCAGCGTCGCCATCGCGACGCCGCGTCCGTTGTAGCCGAGCCCGGCATAGAGGTTCGGCGCCAGTTCGTGCAGATGCGGCAGGTGGTCGGTGGTGACAGCGACGCGGCCGGCCCAGCGGAAATCAAGCTCGATATCGCCGAGCTGCGGAAACAGGCTGTGCATCGCCTTGCGGAGCGGCGCGGCGTCGGCGCTGCTCGGCCGGTCCTTGAACGGGCCGCGGCCGCCGATCAGCAGGCGTCCCGCCGCGTCGGTGCGGAAATAGGTCAGCAGGCGGTAGGTGTCGGACGCCGCCTGGCCTTCGGGCAGGATGCTGCGGCGCAGGTTCTCGCTGAGCGGCCGGGTCGCGATCTGCATGCTGTAAAGCGGTATCACCGTTTTACGGAGGCCGGGCCAAAGACCGTCCGTATAGCCGTTGGTGGCCAGCAACACGGCGCGTGCGGTGACGGCTCCTTTCGGCGTCTCCAGGCGCCAGCGGTCGCCGGCGCGCGTCAAGCCGGTGACATTGGTTCGCGCATGGATCGTCGCACCGTTCGACGCGGCCGCCCGGGCCAGTCCGCGGGCATAGCTCAGCGGCTGTACGGTGCCGGCGCGCCGGTCGATCCAGCCGCCGGCATAGACGTCCGTGCCGACCAGTGCCGCGGTCTGCTCCCGGTCCAGAAGGTCGACCGGCGCGCCGCGCCGTTGCCAATCCTCCACGCGTGCGTGGACGTCTTTCAAATGGGCTTTGGCGTGCGCAGGCTGAATCCAGCCGGTCTGCACGGCGTCGCAGTCGATCGCGTGTTCGGCGACCAGGTCGAACACCAGATCGGCGGCGCGTCCCGCCGCGTCGGCCATGCGCCCGCCGGTCTCGGCGCCGAACATCCGTTCCAGTTCGCGCGGGTCGTACTTCAAGCCGGGAATGACCTGCCCGCCGTTCCGGCCCGACGCGCCCCAGCCGGCTTCCGCCGCTTCCAGCACCACTGGTTTGACGCCGCGCGCCGTCAGATGCAGGGCCGCGGACAAACCGGTGAAGCCGCCGCCGACGATCGCGATGTCCGTATCGGCATCGCCGTCCAGCGCCGGATGATCCTCTGCGGGTGTCGCGGTATCCGCCCAAAGGGAGGGCGGCAGACTGGTATCGATCACGATAAGCTCGCCGGTTCGCTGTCGTAGGAGCGCCATTGTACGTTAGTCTTGCGGGGTGATGGAAACGGGCGACGGCAGAGGGAGGTCGATATGTCCGACGACGTGAATCGTCAGGTTCTTTTGGCGGAACGACCGAAGGCGAAATTGGAAGAATCCCATTTCACCAGGCGCGACGTGCCGATACCGGAGCCCGGCGACGGCGAGGCGCTGACGCGCACGCTCTACATCTCGTTGGACGCGGCCAACCGCGCCTGGATGAGCCCGGTCGCAACCTATACCAAGCCGGTCGAGATCGGCGGGGTGATGGACGGCTTCACGCTGGCCGAGGTGGTGCGGTCAAACGATCCGTCGCTTGCGCCCGGCGACATTGTCGAATGCATGAACGGCTGGCAGGACTACGGCGTCGCGCCGGCCCGGCACCTGCACAAGGTCTCGCCGATCAAACCGCTGTCGCGCTGGCTGAGCGCGCTGGGCGTTACCGGCAAGACGGCCTATTTCGGCTTGCTCGATATCGGCCAGCCTAAGGAGGGGGAGACGGTGCTGGTTTCGGCCGCGGCCGGCGCGGTCGGCTCGTTTGTCGGCCAGATTGCCAAACTGAAAGGCTGCCGCGCGGTCGGCATCGCGGGCTCGGACGACAAATGCCGCTGGCTGACCGACGAACTCGGTTTCGATGCGGCTATCAACTACAAAACCGAAGATATGACGCCGGCGCTGCGGGCCGCCTGTCCCGACGGTATCGACGTCTACTTCGACAATGTCGGTGGTCCGATCCTGGAGGCGGCGCTTTTCCAGACCAATCAGAACGGTCGCATCGTCTGCTGCGGATCGGTGTCGCAATACGACACGGCCACGCCTGATCCGGGCCCGCGCGGCGTGCCCGGCCTGCTGGTGGTCAAGCGCATCAAGATGCAGGGCTTCATCGTGATGGATTTCTATGCCCGTCGACAGCAGGCGGAGAGCGATCTCGCCGCCTGGATCGTCGACGGCAAGATCAAGGTCCGCGAGGACATCATCGAGGGCCTGGAGAACGCGCCCGCCGCGCTGATTGGTCTGTTGGCCGGGGAGAACACCGGCAAGCGCATGGTCCGCGTCGCGCCGGAGCCGTGATGGCGGCGACGCTCAGAACATATCCGGTTCGTAACCGTTCTGCGCCAGCCAGGCCCAGCCCGGGCCGTCCCATTGCACGTCGGCCAACTTCACTCGGCCCTGCCGGTCGAAGCGCAGGCCTTCCTCGCGCAACAGCCGTTTCTGCCGGGCTTCGCCGCCGCCGCCTTTGCGCGGGCTGATCTTGCCCTGGGAATTAATCACCCGATGCCACGGCACGTCGCTGCCGCCCGGCACCGCCGCCATGGCGTAGCCGGATACCCGCGCGGTGCAGCCGACGATGCGGGCGATCTGACCGTAGGTCGCCACCCGCCCCGGCGGGATCTCGCGCACCAGCGCGTAGATCCGTTCGTACAGGGCTTCGGTTTGGGTGGCGGCCATACGGCGGTCAGTCTCAGATCGGCGAGGTCTGGTCGAACTTCGGATCGCGCTTTTCGCGCAGCGATGCCAGGCCTTCCTGGATTTCCGGGCCGGTGAAGCCCAGCATTTCCAGCGCCGTAGAGGCGTCGTAGCTCGGACCCATGACGCGGTACCAGTTGTTCAGCGCATATTTGGTCCAGCGGATCGCCGACGGCGCGCCGTTGGCCAGCCGGGTCGCGATCTCCAAGGCCTTGTCCTGAAGCTGGTCGTCTTCCACACAGAGAGAGACCAGGCCGAGCCGTTCGGCTTCTTCGCCATAGACCGGCTCGCACAGCATCAGCAGGTATTTCGCCTTGGCCATGCCGCATAGCAGCGGCCAGTTGATCACCGCGTGGTCGCCGGCGGCGACGCCGAGCCGGGTGTGGCCGTCGATGATCCGCGCCGACTTGGCGGCGATCGGAATGTCACTCAACAGCGCCGCGACCAGGCCGGCCCCGACCGCCACGCCGTTGATCGCCGAGACCACCGGCTTCGAGCAGTTGATGATGTTGTAGACCAGGTCGCGCGCTTCCTTCCAGGCGCGGACGCGGGCCTGGTAGTCGTTGATGTTGGCCTCGATCATCGAGAAGTCGCCGCCGGAGGAGAACGCCTTGCCCTTGCCGGTCAAGATCACGGCGCTCAACTCCTCGTCCTCGTCGATGTCGCGCCAGATGTAGGTCATGTCCTTATGACCTTGCTGGTCCAGCGAGTTGTAGGTCTCCGGGTTGTTGATGGTCATGCGCAGGACCCGTTCGGCCGGGCGGTCGAACTCGAAGGTCTCGTATTTGGCGTAACGGTCGGTCATCGGTGCTCCTCCTGTTGGAAATTTGTTTTGGGCGTCTGTTGCGGTTGTCATCGGTTTGGCCGACGCTGTCAATCCGGCGACGGGCGATAGTGCACCGGCCTGTGGCGGACAATGAATTTGGGAGGACGACCGATGATCCATGAACTCAGGACCTACACGTTTCACCCCGGCGCGCTGCCGGCCTATCTGAAACTGGTCGCGGAGGTCGGCTCCAAGGTGCGCGGCGACGATTACG
This sequence comes from Minwuiaceae bacterium, assembly GCA_028278525.1. GTDB lineage: Bacteria > Pseudomonadota > Alphaproteobacteria > Minwuiales > Minwuiaceae > JANQEE01. The sequence continues at coordinate 176,803 of JANQEE010000006.1, forward strand.
GTAAACGCGTCGGCTCGTTCGTCGCCGATACCGGCTGGCTGAACCAGGTCTGGCATATCTGGGAATACGAGAGCCTGGACGAGCGCGCCCGGCTGCGCGCGGCGCTGGCGCAGAACAAGGCCTGGATGAACGAGTTCGTGGCCGAGATCGTGCCGTTGCTGCAGCGCCAGGAGATCCGATTCATGAACCCGGTGCTGCCGCTGAAGCCGCCGGCGGACAGCGGCAACATCTACGAGTTCCGCGTCTATCGCGCGCGCATGGGCCGGTTGCGCGAATGGGTCGCCAACATCACCGACGTGATGCCCGAACGCGAGAAACATTCGAACAACGTCTGCCTCTGGACGGTCGAGTCGCCGGAGCCGAACGGCGTCGTCCATCTTTGGAACTATCCGGGCTGGGACGCGCGCGCGGCCGCCCGCGGCGCGGCAATGCAGGACCCGGCCTGGCAGGCGTTCCTCGGCAAGGCGGGGCCGGCGCTGGAGGAGATGTACTCCACCATCGCCTATCCCGCGCCCTTCTCGCCCATGCAGTAATTAGCGCGACGGATCAGCCGTCGTCGACGATGGCGTCGACCTCGATCTCGATCAGCATGTCGGGTTTCATCAGGGCCGCGACTTCGACCAGGGTGCCGGCTGGATCGACGCCACCCAGCACTTCGTTGTGCGCCTTGGAGAACTGCTCGACCTTGGAGATGTCGGTTGCGTAGGCGACGAACCGCACGACATCGTTGAAGCTCGCGCCCGCGTCCTTCAGCGCCGTCCCGATCTTGCGGTAGGTCTCCTTCGTCTGCTCGTACATGTCGGCGCCGACCACGTTGCCGTTCGGGTCCGCCGATGTCGTGCCCGAGACATAGACGTTCCGGCCGACCCGATAAGCGCGACTGTAGCCACCGACCACTTCGGTGCCGTCCTTGATCTTGCGTCGTTCCATGATGATCCCCTTGTTTCGAGTTGATCTTGGCTGCGCGCAAGATACCCGATTTCGGGTAGCCGTGTAGACAGGGTGGGACACCGGCAGCACAATCGATCCCAACAGATTAGGGTGACTTTACCGTCCCACTCCCCCACCCGGCCACCCACGGGAGTATCCTTGCATGGGCGGCTGGGTGGGGGAGTGGGACGGTAAAGCCCCTTGCCATTCGGCAAATGTGGGGACGCGTTCATGAGTGACACTATCGAAGACCTACTGAAGAGCTATCTGGCGACGGGATCGTTTCAGCGCTTTCTCGGCATGGAGTTCCAGTCCTGCGATGCGGAGAAGGGAGAGATCGTGATCCGGCTGCCGTACAAACCGGAGTTCGAGCGTGGCCCCGACACACGGCAGTGGCACGGCGGTCCGCTGGCGGCCTTCATCGATATCGTCGGCGACTTTGCGCTGATCGCCATGCTGGGCCGGGGCATCCCGACCATCAACCTCAGGATCGACTACCTGCGCCCGGCGGTCGATACCGACCTGGTCGGCACCGGCCGCGTGCTGCGCGCCGGCCGCTCCGTCGGCGTGGTGGATGTGGAACTGACCGACGACAAGGGGCGCATTGTTGCGGTGGGGCGCGGGAGCTACAGTACGTTGCCGCCGGCTTAGGGGGCGGAGGCGGTTGCCCATGTTTCGAGACGCACCCTTCGAGTGCTCCTCAACATGAGGATTATGGAAGTGGCGCCATCCTCATCTTGAGGAGCCGCCGGAGGCGGCGTCTCGAAAGATGGGCCACAAGCGGGATCACCCGCCGATCACGCCCAATTCCTCGGCCATCCGTTTGGCAATACCCGACCGGTCGACCTTCGCAGCGCCGGTCAGCGGCAGTTCGTCGGTCGTCAGCACTCGGCGCGGGTGGGCGAAGGCGGGGCCGTTGTCGAGGCAGAAGCGTTTCAGGACGTCTTCGCCGACATCGATCCCGTCGCGCAGCACTACCAGCGCGACCGGGGCCTCTCCCTTGGTCGCGTGTTCGACGGGCACGACGCAGGCGTCGACCACGTCCGGGTGGGTCAACAACAGGTTCTCGACCTCCTTCGGGTAGACGTTCTCGCCGCCGCAATTGAACATGTCGTCGGTGCGGCCGCGAAAGTAGAAGAAGCCGTCGGCGTCGCGGCTGAACAGGTCGCCGGTCCTCAAATAGCCGTCCCTGTAGCGCTCGGCATTGACCTCCGGCAGGTTGTAGTAGCCGGGGCTGACGCCGGGGTTGCGCACCCAGAGCTCGCCGTAGGAGTCGTGCTCGTTGCCTTCCGTGTCGACCAGCTTCACGTCGCCTTCCGGCCAGGCGACGCCGCAGCTGCCGTTCGGCACCGGGCGGCCGTCGGTCGGCGCGCCGATCATCACCGGGCCGCCTTCGGTCAGGCCGTAGCTCTGCCCGACGGTGACGCCGAACGCCTCCGCCATCTGCTTCTCAAGCTCCTCGTGTACCGGGGCGGAGCCGACCACCGCCGCCTCCAGCGCCGAGAAGTCCAGGCTTTCCAGCAGGTCCTTTTCCTGCAGCAGCATGGTGAAGACGGTCGGCACGCCGCCGATATTGGTGCAGCGGTATTTCGCCACCGCCTCCAGGAAGGCGCGCGGTTCGAACGACGGCATCAGCACGAACGAGCCGCCGGTATAGAGGCGCGGTTTCACGGCGCCGGCCATGGCGTTCTTGTGATAGAGCGGCACCGCGACCAGGTTGCGCGCATCCGGCGATGGCGGCCAGTGCCGCACATAGGCGCGGATCCACCAGAGCTGGCCGGCATGGGTGAGCGGCACGCCTTTCGGCCGCCCGGTCGAGCCGGAGGTGTAGGGCAGGAAGCTGAGATGGTCGTCATCCAGCGCCGGCGGTTCGAACGTGGGCTCGGCCGACGCCATCGCGGCTTCGTAGTCCTCCCAGTCGCCCGCGGCGCCGTCGATGGCGACGCGGACGTCGAGGCCGGCCTTGTCGGCTATACCTGAGATGAAGTCGTTGCTGGCGGGCTCGACCACCGCGCCGACGGCGCCCGAGTTCTCGGTGATGTAACCCAGCACGTCGGGGCCGAGCCGGGTGTTGATCGGCACCGGCACGATACCCGCGCGCATGGCGCCGAACATGACCTCGACAAACTCGACCCGGTTGCCGACGCAGAGGATCATGCGGTCGCCGGGTTTCAGTCCGCGCGCCGTCAACATGGCGGCGACCCGGTCCATCCGGGCGTTCAGGTCCGAATAGGCGACGACCCGCTCGCGCCCGCCGAACAGGTCGATGATCGCCGGCTTGTCCGGGTATTTCAGCCCGGCCTCGCGGCAGTAATAGCCGAGATTGTCCTGATACCTGTCACCACTCATCAAACGCCCGCCTGTTCGTCTTGTTCGGTCGAAGGCCCATAGCTCAATGCAAACGGCCGTCCCGCGCAAGGGGGCCATGAGGGTCATTTGCGTCAGCCGCGGGTTCGGGCCAGAGTCGGAGCAACGACAGTCCCACGCCAACGGAGTTTCGCCATGTCCCGCCCACAGCATCTCACCGGCATCGACCACTGCGTGATCCTGGTCAACGACCTGGACGCCGCCTCGGCCACCTACAAGCGTCTCGGTTTCACCCTGTCGCCGCGCGGCACCCACAGCGAGCATATGGGCTCTGCCAACTACACGATCATGCTGGGCGAGGATTATTTCGAACTGCTCGGCATCATCAACCCGACCGAGCGCAACCAGCGCTGGCGCGACGTGCTGACGCGGGGCGAGGGCCTGAACGCCATCGCTTTGCAGACCGACGACGCCGAGAAGGCCTGTGCTGAGATCCGCGGCTTAGGTATCGAGGCGAACGACCCGGTGCATTTCTCGCGGCCCGTGGATCTGCCGGGCGGCGGCACCGGCGAGGCGGCGTTCATCGTCACCCAGTTTCCGGCGGAGGCAACGCCATCGACGCAGATGTTCGTCTGCGGTCACCTGACCCGCGACACGGTCTGGATCCCGGAATTGCAGCAGCACGCCAACACCGCGAAGGCGCTGGCAGCGGTGACCGTCGCGACCGACCAGCCGGAGGCGGACGCGGAAGCCTATGGGCGGATTTTCGGCGCGGAAGCGGTCGGCGCGATCGACGGCGGTGCCGCGGTGCAGACCGGCGGCACGCCGATCGAATTCCTGACGCCGGCGGCACTGGCCGAACGCTACGCCGGCGTGCCGCTCGGCAACATCCGCCTGTCGGCGCCGTTCGGTCTCAGCTTCCAGGTGGCGGATCTCGGCGCGGCGAAAGCGGCGCTGGAGGCGGCGGGCACCAAAGCGGTCGACGTGAACGGCAATGTCTGCGTCGCACCGGCCGATGCCTGCGGCACGCTGCTGGAGTTCCGCGCCGGCTAAGTTTGTGTCCAATCTGACAAGCTGACCCCTCACCCGACTACGGCTAGGGCTCGGCTTTACGCCTCGCCAAGCCTTCGTATCCCTCTCCCGGCGGGAGAGGGATGGGCCCCGGCGCGAAGCGCTGGGAGGGTGAGGGGCTTAACGACCGGACGCCGCTTATTCGGCTAGCCGCTCCAGTTCCGCGACCACCGCGTCGCCCATCTGCGTGGTGCTGACCGGCTTCGCACCGGGTGCGACGATGTCCGCCGTACGGGTGCCGGCGGTGATGGCGTTGCCGACTGCCTGTTCCAGCATTGCCGCGTCGTCGGCGCGGCCTAGGCTTAAGCGCAGCATCATCGCGACGCTGAGGATCGCGGCGGTCGGGTTGGCGATGCCCTGGCCGGCGATGTCGGGGGCGCTGCCGTGCACCGGCTCGTAGAGCGCCTGCCGGCGGCCGTCGGCGTCTGCCGGCCCGAGCGAGGCGGAGGGCAGCATGCCGAGCGAGCCGAGCACCGCGCCCGCGCCGTCCGACAGCAGGTCGCCGAACAGGTTGTCGGTGACCAGCACGTCGAACTGGCGCGGCGCCAGGATTAACTGCATGGCGCAGTTGTCGGCCAGCATGTTCGACAGTTCGACGTCGGGGAACTCGTCCGCGCCCACCGCGGCGACGACGCGGCGCCAAAGCGCGCCGCTCTCCATCACGTTCGACTTGTCGACGGAACAGAGCCGGCCGCTCCGGCTTCGCGCCAGTTCGAACGCGGCGCGCGCGACGCGGCGGATCTCGTCGGTCGTGTAAGACTGCGTGTTGATGGCGCGCTCGCTACCGTCCGGCAGTTTCTCCACACCGCGCGGCTCGCCGAAATAGATGCCGCTGGACAGCTCGCGCACGATCACCAGGTCGGTGCCCTGCATCACCTCGGGCTTGAGCGGCGAGGCGTCGGCCATGGCGTCGATCGCCTTGATCGGCCGCAGGTTGGCGTAGAGGTCGAGCTCACGCCGGATGCGCAATAGGCCGCCGGAGCGGCGGACTTCCGGCGGCAGGTCGCCGTATTCGACGCCGCCGATGGCGCCGAACAGCACGGCATCCGCCGATTTGACTTCCGCCAGTGTGTCGTCCGGCAGCAGCGTGCCGTGTTCCAGGTAGGCCGGATAGCCGAACGGCTTATCGCGGACGTCGATCTCCAGGCCGCGGTTCGCACCGAACCAGTCGATCACGCGGCGCGCTTCCGCCGTTACTTCCGGCCCGACGCCGTCGCCGGAGAGGACCGCCAATACGGGTCTGTTGGATGTCATGCTGTCTCCAAACCGTCGGGCAGGTCGTAGATCCAGGGCCGCGCGTCCCGGTCATTGTTCTGGTAGGCGGCGATTTCGTCGCGGCGGCGGAGCGTAACGTCGATTTCGTCCAAACCCTCCAGCAACGCCTCGCGCCGCGCCGGATCGATATCGAACGGGACGGTATCGCCGTTCGGCGCGGTGACCGTGCAGGTCTGCAAGTCCACGGTGAACAGTGTGTCGTTCTTGTTCGCGCTGGCTTGGTCGGCGAAATCCTCGACGGTCTCCGCCGGCAGGGCAATCGGCAGCATGCCGTTCTTGAAGCAGTTGCCGAAGAAGATGTCGCCGAAGCTCGGCGCGATGACGCAGCGGATGCCCATCTGCCAAAGGCCCCAGACGGCGGTCTCGCGAGAGCTGCCGCAGCCGAAGTTGTCGCCGGCCAGCAGAACCGGCGCGTTGCGGAAGCGGTCCTGGTTCAAAACGAACTCGGGATTCTCGGAGCCGTCTTCGTTGAACCGCCAGGGCTCGAACGCATAGTTGCCGAGCTCTTCGCGCGCGACCGACACCACGCGGCCCATCGGCGTGATGATGTCCGTATCGACATTGCGGCGCATCAAGGGTGCGGCGATGCCGGTCAGTTTGGTGAACTTCTCCATGCTCAGCCTTCCAGTTTGCGGACGTCGGCGATACGGCCGGCAATCGCGGCGGCGGCGGCCATGGCCGGGCTGGCCAGATGGGTGCGCGCGCCCGGGCCCTGGCGGCCGACGAAGTTGCGGTTGGAGGTGGAGACGCAGCGCTGTTGCGGCGCCACGGTCTCGCCGTTGGCGGCGACGCACATGGAACAGCCGGGCTCCCGCCAGTCGAAGCCGGCCGCGCGGAAGACTTGGTCCAGGCCTTCCTGCTCGGCGGCGTGCTTGACCCGTTCGGAGCCCGGCACGATCCAGGCCTCCACACCGTCGGCGACCTTGCGGCCCTTGGCGACCGCCGCCGCAGCGCGCAGGTCGCTGATCCGGCTGTTGGTGCAGGAGCCGATGAAGACCCGGTCGACCGGCACGCCTTCAATCGGTGCGCCGGGGGTAAGGCCCATGTAGTCCAGCGCCGCTTCCAGTAAGGCGCGGCGCTCGGCATCGTCGGCCGCCGCCGGGTCGGGCACGCGACCGTCAACGCCGATCACCTGTTCCGGGCTGGTGCCCCAGGTGATCTGCGGCTTGATGTCGCCGGCATCGATGGCGACTTCGCGGTCAAACACTGCGTCGTCGTCGCTCGGCAGGTCTTTCCAGGTCTTCAGCGCCCGGTCCCACATCTCGCCTTTCGGCGCGTAGGGCCGGCCGGCGACGTAATCGAACGTCACCTCGTCGGGCGCGATCAGTCCGATCTTGGCGCCGAGTTCGATCGACAGGTTGCAGATCGTCATGCGGCCTTCCGCCGGCATGGCGCGGATCACCGGGCCGGCATATTCCACCGCATAGCCGGTGCCGCCGGCCGTGCCGATCTGCCCGATCACATAGAGGATCAGGTCTTTCGGCGTCACGCCCTCCTGGATCTGGCCGTCGAAGGTGATGCGCATAGTCTTCGGCCGTTTCTGCACGATGGTCTGGGTCGCCAGCACATGCGCTACCTCGGTCGAGCCGATGCCCCACGACAGCGCGCCCAGCCCGCCGTGGGTGCAGGTATGGCTGTCGCCGCAGACCAGCACCGAACCGGGCAGGGTGATGCCGAGCTCCGGCCCGATGATGTGCACGATGCCGTGCCCGTCCTCGCCCATGTCGAACAGGCGGATACCGAACTTCGCGCTGAGGTCGCGCAGATCCTTGGTCAGCTTCTCGCTTGGGTGGCCGGTCGGGCGGTAGCGGTCCGGCGCGCTGGAGACGGTGTGGTCCGGCGTCGCGAAGCAGAGCTCCGGGTTGCGCACCGACCGGCCGTTGGCGGCGACGTCGGCCAGGCCGCGCGCGCCACTCAGGTCGTGCAGCAGGTGGCGGTCGACATGGATCAGCGACATGCCGTCGCCGAGGTCCGCCACCTGATGCATGTCCCACACCTTGTCGAAAAACGTTCGGCCGGTGCTCACCGGTTGCCTCCTTTATGCCGATTTACGGCGCTTCGTTGCTCATGATGATCGTGCCGCTGGCGCCGAACATGCCGCCGACGCCGTGCGCGACCGAGATCTTGGCGTCGGGCACCTGGGCCGGCGCGATGCCGCGCATCTGGCGCACGCTCTCCTGCAGGGCATACATACCATACATACCGGAATGCATGTAGCTGAGCCCGCCGCCGTTGGTGTTGAGTGGCAGCTTGGCCCCTTCCACCGTGTTGCGCTCCGAGATAAACGCGCCGGCCTCGCCGCGGCCGACGAAACCGAGATCCTCCAGGCCGAAGATCGGCAGGTGGGCGAAGGCGTCGTAGATCATCAGGTGGTCGACGTCTTCCTTGGCGATGCCGGCCTCGTCGAAAGCCTTCTTGCCCGAGACACGGAAGGCGCGCGAGGTGGTGAAATCGGCCATCTGGCTGATCATCGGCGTCTCGACGCTTTCGCCGGTGCCGAGGATATAGACCGGCTTGGTCGGGAAATCCTTGGCCCGGTCCGCGCTGGTCAGGATCAGCGCACCGCCGCCGTCCGTCACCAGGCAGCACATCAGCAGCCGGAACGGATAGGCGATCATCCGCGAATCCAGCACGTCGTCGACGGTGATCGGCTCCTTGAACGTGGCGCGCGGATTCTTCGCGGCCCATTCGCGCTGGACGACGGCGACCATCGCCAATTGCTCCTCGGTGAGCCCGAACTCCTTCATGTAGCGCAGCACCGGGATCGTGAACATGGTCGGCGGGCCCATCGGGCCATACGGCAGCTCGAACTGACCGGCCAAGCTGGTCGGGGCCATCCGGCGCGGCGCGCGGTCGACGCCGGAGCGGCCGCTCTCGCCGTGGGTGATCAGCACGGTGGAGCAGAGCCCCTCGTTGATCGCGGCGGCGGCGTGGCGGACATGCAGCATGAACGAGCAGCCGCCGACCGCGGTGCCGTCGGCCCATTTCGGCGTGATGCCGAGATAGTGGGCGATCTCGGTCGGGGTGCGGCCGGCGGTGGCGACGCCGTCGATATCCTTCGGCGTCAAGCCGCAATCGGCCATAGCGTTCAGGGCCGCGTCCGCATGCATGGTGATTTCGGAGATGTTGGGCGTCTTGCCGAGGTCTGTCGTTTCGGCGGCGCCGACGATGGCGATGGTGTTCGGACGCATCGCTCAGCCCTCCGCCGGACGGAACAGGGGCAACGAGATCTCGTCGTTCATCGCTTCGAACGCGACTTCCAGCGCCATATCCAGTTGCAAGGCTTCCGGCGTCTGCGGCGTATCGACGATGTTGGTCATCATGCGCGGCCCTTCCTCCAGCTCGACCACGGCGATGGCGTAGGGCGCCTCGAAGCCCGGCGGCGCGCGGTGGTGGATCACGTAACTGTAGAGCGTGGCGCGGCCCGAGGCGGGAAAGACGCTGACCGAGCGCGAGCCGCATTCCGGGCAGAACGGACGCGGCGGGAAATAGACGTGGGCGCAGTCGTCGCAGCGCTGCAAGCGCAACTCGCCCGCCTTGGCGCCGTCCCAGAAATGCTGGGTCTCGGGTGTCGGTTGGGGAAGGGGTCTGCCGGGTTCAGCCACGATACTCTCCGATATGTTGGATGGTTTGGCGGAGTCTATGCGTGCCGGGCGGTCGAGGGAAGACGGGCTGGCGGTGGCTTCGGAAACCCGTAAGATGACGCCCAATTTGGCGGTTCAAGGCGAGAGAACGTGGCGTGATGGATGAGATGATCGAGGTTTATGCCGGCTCGGTGCAGTCGTGGGAATGCGACCCGATGGGGCATATGAACGTGCAGTTCTATGTCGCACGGGCGACCGACGGTCTGGCGTCGCTGGCGCTCGCGCTCGGCCTCGGCCCGTCCTATAGCCGACGGGAAGGTGCCGGGCTGGTCGCGGTGGATCACCATATCCGTTTCCTGAAGGAATTCCGGCCGGGCGCGCCGTTTCGCGTTCGCGCCGGCGTTCTGGCGGTCGGCGACGACCGGCTTCAGGTCTTCGAGCAGTTCGAGAATTCGGCAACGGGGGTGCCGGCGGCCACGTTTATCGCCGATGTCCGGCTGGTCGACTTTGCGACCCGCGACGCGCGGCCGTTGCCCGATACCGTGCGCGTCCGGGCGCGGGACCTTACCGTTGCGCTGCCGGACCACGGCGCGCCGCGCGGCCTGGCCCTCGACCCGCCGGGGCCGGCGCCGACGCAGGATGACGCCGAGAGCAGCGGCATGCTGGCCGTCTATCAGGGCGTGGTCGCGCCGGCGGATTGCGACGCGCACGGCTATCTCGCGACGCCCAACTACATCGCGCGGATATCGGCCGCTGTTCCCAACGTGATCGCGATGACCCGCGGCATCGACCGCTCCGCCGACGACAGCAGCGGCGGGGCGGCGCTGGAATACCGGCTGATCTATCGCGCCGTGCCGCAGGTCGGCGATATCCTGGTGCTGTACAGCGCCATCAAGTCGATCGGCGGCAAGACCTTCATCTGGGGCCACCGGCTGTTCGACAAGGAGACGGGCAAGGCGGTCGCGACGTCGGAAATCGTCGCGGTCAATCTCGATCTGGTAAACCGGCGCGCCAAAGAGATCCCCGACGACATGCGCACCGGTCTCGCTCGACATCTGGTGCCGGAACTCGCCGTCTGAAATAGGATTGACCATCGATGGATCAGGCTCAAAACGACTTCCAGGTGTTGCACGAGCTGTTCAAGGCGGCGCGCGCCAGGCTGGACGACAACATCTGGGACTACCTGATCGGCGGCACCGAGACGGAGACGACGGTCAAGCGCAACCGGCTTGCCCTCGATTCCGTCGGGTTCCGCCCGCGCGTGCTGCGCGACGTTTCGGCGGTCGACTGCTCGGTGACGTTCCTCGGCCACAAGCTCTCACTGCCGGTGGCGTTGGCGCCGATCGGCTCGCTGGAGTCGTTCGATCCGGATGCCGGTGCCGCCGCCGCCCGCGGCGCGGCTCGGGCCGGGGTCGTCAGCTTCCATTCCTCGGTCAGCCAGCCGTCGATGGAGGAGATCGGCACCGCCGCCGACAACCCGAAGATCTTTCAGCTCTACGTGCGCGGCGACGACGATTGGATCGGCGACTATGCGAAACGCGCCATCGATGCCGGCTACGCGGCGTTCTGCATCACCGTTGACACCGCGCTCTACAGCCGGCGGGAGCGGGACATCGCCAAGCGGTTCGTCAAACCGTGGCGGCGCGAAATGACGGGGCTCGACTATCAGGCCGCGCTCAACTGGGACAACATGAAGCGGTTCAAGGACCGCCACGACATACCCCTGATCGTCAAGGGCATCGCTACCGCCGAGGATGCCGCCACCGCCTGCGAAGTAGGGGTCGACGGCGTCTACGTCTCCAACCACGGCGGGCGGCAGCTCGACCATGGCCGCGGCGCACTAGACGTGCTGCCGGAAGTGGTCGATGCCGTCGCCGGGCGCGCATTCGTCGTCGTCGATGGCGGCTTCATGCGCGGCAGCGACGTGGTCAAGGGCATCGCGCTCGGCGCCGACCTCGTCGGCCTCGGCCGGCTGCCGATCGCCGGCTTTGCGGCTGCGGGCGAGGCCGGTCTGACGCGCGCGTTCGAACTGCTGGCGGCGGAAGTGCACGCGGCGCTCGGCCTGCTTGGGCTCACCTCCTTCGCCGAACTCGATAAGACCTACATTCATCCGGCGCCGCCGGCCGACCGGCCGCACGTGCTCAGTGCCTTTCCCCTGCTCAATATCCCGGACTGCGACTATTGACCGATCCTGCGGAGATCGTCGGCGCGCTCGATGCCAAGGCGACGCGGTCGATCACGCCCTGCGGCGAGCGCGGCATGGTCTGGCGGCAATGGGGCGACGGCCCGCCGCTGGTGCTGCTGCACGGCGGCTTCGGCTCCTGGATGCACTGGGTCCGTAACATCGAGGCGCTGGCAGCGCACCACACGGTATTCGCGCCGGACCTGCCGGGCCTGGGCGAGTCGGACCTGCCGGAATTGAACTACACACCGGAGAACCTGAGTTCGGCGCTGGCCGACGGACTGGACCGCACGATACTTAAGCCGTTCGACATGGCCGGCTTTTCCACCGGCGGCCTGCTCGGCGGCCACGCCGCCGCCCGTCTGGGCGACAAAGTCCACAGCCTGACCCTGATCGGCGCCTCCGGCTTCGGCCCGATCCGCCGGCAAACGCAGCAATTGACGCGTGCATCGCACGACGGCGATGCGGCGGACGCGGAGGCGACCGCGCGCCGCAATCTCGGCATCCTGATGTTCGCCGACGAAAGCAACATCGACGACCTTGCCGTCCACATCCATATGCGGAATATCCCCCGCGCCCGCGTCAAAAGCCGCCGCATGGCGCTTTCCGACACGCTGCTGCGCGTCCTGCCGGACGTCGCCGCGCCGCTCAGCGGCATCTGGGGCGAACACGACACGACCCTGCCGCCGGATGTCGTCGAACGCGAGAACCAACTGCGCACCATTCAGCCCGGCCTCGACTTCCGTGTGATCGAAGGCGCCGGCCATTGGGTGATGTACGAGGCGGCGGACGCGTTCAACGCGACGCTGCTGGATGTATTATCGGGGCGACGGGAGGCCTCCGCATGATAGACGACCTGACCGAACGGCAAAAACGCGAGACCTACGATAACTGGGTGTCGCGCGGCGCGGCGTGGGACGCCAATGCGGACCGGATGCAGAAGCTGGCGCGGGGGTTGAACCAGCCGTTGATCGAGGCGGCGAATATCCGGGCCGGCCAGCATGTGCTGGATCTTGCGTCCGGGGCCGGAGAACCCGCCATGTCGATTGCCGAACTGGTCGGGCGGGAGGGCTCGGTGACGGCGACGGATCTGGTGCCGCAGATGCTGGCCGGCGCCAGGCGACGGGTTGCGGAAGCCGGCATTGGTAATGTCGCATTCGAGGTTGCCGATATGGAATCTCTGCCGTTCGTCGATGACCGGTTCGGCGCGGTGACCTGCCGGCTCGGCCTGATGTACGTGCCGTCGCCGGAGCGGGCGGCGGCGGAAGCGCGACGGGTGCTGAAGGACGGCGGCCGCGCGGCGTTCCTGGTCTGGGGGCCGCACGAGGACAACACCCAGTTCATGGTGCTGGACCGGGTGCTGAAACAGGTCATGGACATCGACCCGCATGAGGGTGCGTTCACGCCGACCCGGTTCGGCGCGGCGGGCGCTATTTCGGCGGTGCTCTCGGCCGGCGGCTTTGCCGAGGTCGAGGAGCGGGAGCTTCGCTTCTCGCCGCGCGTCGATCCGGCGGTTGGGTTCTGGCGGCCGCAACTGGCGTTGCGTCTCGGCGAACGGCTCCAGGCGATGAGCGAGGCGGACCGCGAGCGGCTCGACAAGGCGATGGCGGAGGCTTTCGAGGCCCACCGCGACGGCGACCGCATTCAGCTTCAGGCGCACGCCCGCGTCGGGGTCGGCTGGTGATCGCCCGGCGGCTATAATCTCGCCGGAAAAAACAGAAACGTAGCATCGGGGAGAGTGTTGGCATGACCGGCGAGATCGTGTGGCGGCCAAATGCGGCGATGGTCGCGGATAGCACGCTGACCGCGTTTATGAACAAACTGGGCGTCGCCGACTATGACGCGCTGGTCGCGCGCGCCGACGACGACCCGGACTGGTTCTGGGACTCGCTGATCGAGCATCTGGAGATTCCGTTCGAGCGGCCGTACGACCGGGTGCGCGATGTTTCCGACGGTGCGCCCTGGGCGACATGGTGCGTCGGCGGCACGACCAACATCGCGGCGGCCTGCCTGGACAAGCATCGCGGCACGGCGGTGGAAGACCGGGTCGCCATCGTCTGGGAGGCGGAGGACGGCGCGCGCCGGCAATGGACTTACGGCGAGTTGGATCGAGAGAGCTGCCGGTTGGCCGGCGCGCTGCGCGATCTGGGTATCAAACCCGGCGATGCGGTCGGCCTCTATATGCCGATGCAGCCGGAAGTGGCGGCGGCGTTCTTCGCGGTGGCACGCATCGGCGCCGTCGCGGTGCCGCTGTTTTCCGGCTTCGCGGCGGATGCGATCGTCACCCGGCTGACCGATGCGGGCGCGGTTGCCGCGATCACCGTGGACGGCACGCGCCGGCGCGGCAACGCGGTCGCGATGAAGTCGGTGCTGGACGAGGCACTGGCGCGGGTGCCGACGGTCAGACGCGTCATTGTGTTGGACACGGGGACGGCGCCGATTGCTCTCGATGAAAACCGGGACCTCGACTGGCGAGCGGTCACCACTGAGCAGCCTGATCGCGTCGATACCACCTTCGTACCGGCCGAGCAGCCATTGCTGCTGGTCTACACCTCCGGCACCACCGGCAAACCGAAGGGCTCGGTGCTCACCCATGTCGGCGTGGTCGTGCGCATGGCGCTCGACTTCCACCTCTGCTTCGACCTACGCGAAGGCGACCGGATGCTATGGATGACCGATTTCGGCTGGGTGGTCGGGCCGATGACGGTGGTCGGCGCCTGCTTCGTCGGCGGCAGCGTCCTGCTCGCCGAAGGCGTGCCGGATTATCCTGATGCCGGGCGCATGTGGCGATTGATCCAGGACCATCGGATTTCGTTCCTCGGCGTCTCGCCGACCTCGGTGCGCACCCTGATGCGCGGCGGCGCCGATGTCGCCGATTACGACCTGAGCTCGATCCGGGTGACGACCTCGACCGGCGAGCCCTGGACCGAGGAGGCCTGGCTCTGGTTCTTCGAGCATGTCTGCAAGCGGCAGGCACCGCTGTTGAACTGGTCCGGCGGGACCGAGGTCGGCGGCGGCATCATCGCCGGCACGGTGCTGCATCCGTTGAAGCCCTGCGCCTTCGCCGGGGCGATCCCCGGCACCGGCGCCGATATCGTCGACGAGACCGGGGAGCCGGTCGGGCCCGGCCAGGTCGGCGAGCTGGTAATGCGGCAGCCATCCATCGGTCTGACCAAGGGCCTGTGGAACGATCCGGAGCGCTACATCGAGACCTATTGGTCGACGTTCGAGGGCCTATGGCGGCACGGCGATTGGGCGTCGCGCGACGAAGACGGCATGTGGTACGTGCACGGCCGCTCCGACGACACGCTGAAGATCGCCGGCAAGCGCACCGGCCCGGCGGAGATCGAGGGCCTGGTGATGGCCACCGGCAAGGTGTCGGAAGCGGCCGCCATCGGCGTGCCCGATCCGATCTCCGGTCAGGCGGTGATGTGCGTTTGCGTGCCGGCGCCGGGCGTCGCGGCGGACGACGGGTTGGCCAGGGCTGTGTCGGACGCGGTCGGGCGGGGACTCGGTAAGCCGTTCCGGCCGAAGCGCCTTTTGTTCGTGGACGACCTGCCGAAGACCCGCAGCCTGAAGATCATGCGCCGCGTGGTGCGCGCCATCGTTCTGAACGAACCGCCGGGCGACCTCAGCGCCATGGTCAATCCGGATGCGCTGGACGGCCTCGCCGCCGCGGCGCGGGCGGGCGAGATGGGCTAAGCGTCAGCGCGGCCGCCGCCGGGGATGGCATAGGTCGCCGTGACGTGCGCGACCGGTTCCGTCACGCCGTCGCTGAAGATATCCACTTCGCCGAACGCCAGCCGGCGGCCGAGCTTGATGATCCGGGCTTCGGCGACGATGTCCTTCGGCTCCGGCCGGCTTAGGAAATTCGCGTTCAGGTTGGTCGTCACAGCCTGGGCCACGCCGCCGAGCGTGGCCAGGATGGCGAGGTATACGGAGCAGTCTGCCACCGTCATCATCGCTGGCCCGGAGACGGTGCCGCCGGGCCTGAGATGTCGGTCGTCGAACGGCATACGGACGCGGACGTAACGGTCCCGCGCCTCCTCGATCCTGAGGTTGAGTTCGCTTACCTGGGGAAATTCCCGCGCCAGGAAGTCCTGTAAGTCCGCTGCCGTCATCACCGTCATCTGAACCGCACACTTTCGTTTGAGGGAACTTGGCCCCGCTTGCGCCGGGCGCGATTGAATCAGAAATGACGGCATAAAAAAACCCGCCGAAGAGGGGGGCGTTTCGGCGGGGCCGGGCAACGTGGCCCGCATGGCGATTGTCGATGTCCGGTTTCAGCCGCCCGGCGCCGTCCCATGCCCTTACCGGTCGGGGCAAGCGCGATACGGGCAGTCTCCGCCGGCCCGTTCGAGCGTCCCGTACAGCATATGCTTCGTTCCGATTTGCTCATTGACCCAAGTCAACGCTTGTGACCGGTGCTCCAGGCCTGCGTCTTGACGGCGCGCGGCGGGCGGGGCATGGTCCGCGCATGTTCAGCCTGCCGACCGATATGCCGTTCGCGACGCGACTTATCACCCCGGCCTCGTAAGCCGGGGCCGGTTGTCCTTTGCGCCGCGCTGTCGATGCGGCGCCTGTCCTGAAAATTCTCGATTGTTGCACGCCGAGCAGCGCCAGCGGTGGAACCAAGGCGCCGGTCGCCGAATCCGCGAAGCGGAGGAGTACCCGATGAGCCGCGAACCCACCGGCCAATCAACGACGACGGCCAAGCCGGGCCGCGGGCCGGGCGGCCGCTTAGGCCAGTTGCCCTATCTGCTGTTGACACTGACCGTGCTGTTCTGGTCCGGCAACTTCATCGTCGGCCGCGCCGTTCATGCGGACGTACCGCCCATCGGGCTGGCGTTCTGGCGCTGGACCGGCGGCTTGTCGCTGGTGTTCGCCTTCGCCTGGCCACATCTGAAACGCGACTGGCCGGTGCTGCTCCGGCAATGGCGGGTCATGCTGCTTTTCTCCTTCTTCGGCATCGCCACCTTCAACACTCTTGTCTATCTCGGGTTGCAATCGACCACGGCGATCAACGGCCTGCTGATGCAGTCGACCATGCCGGTGATGATCGTGGTGATCAGCTTCGCGGTCTTCCGCGAGACGATTTCCTGGCTGCAGGGGTTGGGCGTCGCCGTGTCGCTGGCCGGCGCTGTGACGATCATCGCGCAAGGCGATATACAGACACTGGCGGCGTTGACGCTCAACCGTGGCGATCTGTGGATCGTGCTGGCCGTT
Source organism: Minwuiaceae bacterium (assembly GCA_028278525.1). GTDB lineage: Bacteria > Pseudomonadota > Alphaproteobacteria > Minwuiales > Minwuiaceae > JANQEE01. The sequence goes on from JANQEE010000006.1 coordinate 193,378, forward strand.
GCCTGCTACGCGACCTATTCGGCCCTGCTGCGCAAACGGCCCGGCGTCCATCCGCTGAGCTTTCTGGCCGCGACCTTCGCGCTCGGCGCGCTGATGCTGCTGCCGTTCTACATTTGGGAAACCGCGTCCGGCGACCCGGTTCCGTTCGAGCGCGTCAGCCTGCTCGCCATCGGCTATGTCGCGCTGTTCCCATCGGTGCTGGCGTATCTCTGCTTCAACCGCGGGGTGGAACTGGTCGGGGCCAACCGGGCCGGCCTGTTCATCCATCTGATGCCGGTGTTCGGCAGCCTGATGGCGATCGGCCTGTTGGGCGAGGCCTTCCGCGCCTACCACGCGGTCGGCATGGTACTGGTGCTGGCGGGCATCGCCCTCGCCACCCGAAAGTGACGAGGGCATCGCTACACGCTACGGACCGTGTCGACGGCCGAATACGTCAGGCGCGGCGCCTGCGGGCGGCGACCGCAAGTCCCGCCAGTCCAAGCCCGAGCAGCGCCAGGCTGGCCGGCTCCGGCACGGCGGCGGCTTCGAAGTCGAATGTTTTGTCGATCTCGCCCGCTTTGACTCCGACGTTGTCGAAGTAGCCGATTTGGCCTTTGTTGAAGGTGCCGACGCCGACACCGACACCCACCAGTTCGGCGTCGAGGAAGGCCGGATCGAAGATGTCGTCCCATTCGCCCAGCGTATGCAGCGGCGGGCCGCCGAATGAGTTCGCCTCGCCGAAGCCGCCGGTGTTCCAAAACAGGCCATCGTCGAGGTCGATTAGGACGTCGACCCAATCGTCGGCGACCGGCGCCTTGCTTTGTCCCTCGAATCCCGGCGTGTTCCAGTTCGGCTCGTAGACCAGGGTGACAAACCCGTCATCGGTCTGGTTGAAATCCGCGTTGAAGAAGCTCAGCTTCAGCGCCGGCGCGGCGAAGATGTTCGCCATCGGGTCGTTCACGGTCTGCTTGAAGAACGAGTAACTGAACTGCAGGTTGCCGTTGAAGATGTCCCGCACCTTGCCGAACGAGCCGAATACGCTGACTTCGGCCTTGTCGTTGTTGTCCAGTCCGGTGGTGAGTTTGGCAGCGCCGGTCGGCAGCGGCGCGTTATTCTCGAGATTGCCGCCCAGCCCAGTCAGGCTGACGACCGAGGCCGTGCCGCCGCCCCGGATATCGTTTGCGACCCAGTTGCCGGGCGTACCTGGCGGGGCCTGAAACGAATTGACTGTCATCGTCGCGGCGCCGGCCTGGCCGGCGGTGAACATGCCGATAACCAGAATCCCGGCGAGGGATGCGCCCTTCGCCAGGGTCACGGCAGTTGATACATGATTACCCTTCATTGTGTTATCCCATTCAATGGCGTTGGTTTTAGCTTTTTTAGTTAATTGGTTAATGCAATGCTCGTGCCAGAATAGGGCTATAAACAATAACAATAAGTTACAAGCTGAATGCCTTCCCAAATGCAGCAATATGTCGGATATGTTTACACTACATTTTAACTATAAATGTAGTTCGATATGATAATGCACGCAGAAATTGTCGTGACGATTCAAGGGGATGTGTCGGCACGGCGCGGATCTCGCGTCGTGTCGAGCGGTGTAAAATTTACTGACAGTGATTGGCCGGCGGTGAGGATCGATTACCAACCGGCGAAGCCGGCAACCGCCTCGTCCGATACGCGGCCGGCGGCCACGTCGCCAAGGGCCTGGTCCAGGATCGTCAGGGCTTCGTGCACCTGCTGGTGGCCCAGGATCAGCGGCGGCGTCATCTCCAGCACGTTGGAATTGAGCCCGACATAATAGAGCACCAGCCCAAGCTCCCAGGCGCGGTAGACCAGCTTGGCGGTTTCGGTCTTGGCCGGCTCTTTGGTCTCCCGGTCGCGGACCAGTTCGACGCCGACGGCGAGGCCGCGGCCACGCACATCGCCGATCAGGTCGTGTTTGTCCGCCAGGCGGCGCAGTCCGGCCATCAGGTATTCGCCGCCATGGGCGGCGTTTTCGACCAGGCCACTTTCCTGGATTACCCGCAGCACGGCCTGCCCGGCCGCGGCGCAGGCCGGGTTGCCATGCAGGGTCTGCATGGCGAAAGAGGTTGCGAAGTCGAGAATTCCGGCCGGCCCGACGGCGGCGGATATCGGCAGGCCGCCGCCCAGGCCTTTGCCGAAGGTGACGATGTCAGGGGTAATCCCGTCATGCTCGAAGCAATGCAGCCGGCCGCTTCGGCCGAGCCCGACTTTGACCTCGTCGGCGATCAGCAGGATGCCGTGCCTGCGGCACCGTTCGGCGATCGCGGCCATGAAGCCTGGCGGCGGCACGATCAGCCCGCCGTCGGACTGGATCGGTTCGATGAAGAACGCGGCCACCTCGTCGCCCGGGCAGTCGGTTTCGAGGTGCCGGTCCAACAGGTCGAGGATCCGGCCGCCGGTCGGATCGCCCTCGTAGGGGCGATAGGGGTCGGGGTAGGGGATCAGTGTCAGGCCCGGCGCCCGGGCCGCATGCTCCTGCACCGAATGGCCGGATACCGCCATCGATGCGGCGGTGCCGCCGTGGTAAGCGCCGACGAAGGAGAGGGTGCGGCGACGTCCCGTCGCCGCGGCCACCGCGCGGAACACGGCCTCGTTGGCGTCCGATCCCGAGTGGCCGATCCAGACTTTGCGGTCGCCGGATCCGGGTGTCACGGCAAGCAGGCTCTCCGCCAGTTCGATTGCGGGCGCCGTCGCCGCCGACAGGATGCTCGCACCGGCTTGATCTTTCAGCGCCGCGTCGACGGCTTCCCGCAATATCGGGTGCCCGTGGCCGAGCGACGCCGCGCCCCACGATGCCGAGAAGTCCAGCAGCCGGCGGCCGTCGTCGGCGATCAGGTAGCAGCCTTCGCCGCCGGTCACGGCCAGGGGGAAGAACCTGAGTTTCTGCAGGCCGGCGATGGCCCGACCGTCGCGCTGGTAGAGGCCTTCGTTGCCGGCCATCAATAGACCTCGGCGTACCGCTTACACTGTTCGTCGAGGGTAAGCTCCGCCATCAGGCCGATCTCGAAACGTTTGTGCGGCAGATAGCCTTTCAGCAGGTTTGCCGGCAGCCAGTTCTTCGCGACGTCGTCGGCTTCCAGGGCATCCAGCGCCTCAGCCAGCGACCGCGGCAGCACGGCGATGCCGGCGGCGGCGCGTTCGTCCTCCGACATCTCCTCCGGATCTCTGTCGGTAATCGGCGGCGCGGGCAGCTTCTCGCGAATACCCTGCAGGCCCGCATAAACCAGGATGCCGAGCTGCAGGTAGGGGCTCGCCGCCGCGTCGGCGGCCCGGAACTCCATATTGAACTGCTTGGCGATATCGGCGTCGCCGATCTCGACGACCGGGCAGATCCGCAAACAGGCCTCCCGGTCGCGGAAGCCGAGATTGGTGTAGGACGCGCTCCACCGGTGCGGCACCAGCCGCTGATAGGAAACCGTGCTCGGCGCGGTCAGCGCGCAGATGGCCGGCGCGTGGCGCAGGATGCCGGCGGCAAACTGGGCCGCAACCTCGCTCAATCCTCCAGGTCCGCTCTTGTCGTAGGTCACCGGCTTACGGTCGAGGTCGTGCAGGCTCATATGCAGGTGCACGCCGTTGCCAACCACCTCGTGCGTGACGAGCGGCGAGAAACTCACGTTGTGCCCCAGCCGGTGCGCCGTGGCCCTGGCCATCTCGCGCAGGATCACCGCCTCGTCCGCCGCTCTAAGGCCGTCGCGCGGCCCGACCGTCACTTCGTATTGCTGCGGCCCATACTCGGCCATGAAGCTGTCGGGCTCCAGGCCCGCTTGGCGCAGCGCGTGGATGAACACCTCGCTGAACACGTCCTGCCGGCGGAAAGCATCCAGGTTGTAGGAACCGTTGGCCCGCTGTTCGACGCCGCTATAGTGGAATTCGTGTTCGAAGGCGGCGAGCAGGGTGAGCCCGGCCTCCTGCTGCAGGGCCGTCAGGGCGTCCTTAAGAAACGTCCTGGTGCAGCCGCCCCATGGTTCGCCGTGGGTATGGACGATATCGCCAAGCAGGAAATGCTCGGCCGGGCTGTCGTCGCCGAATTCCACACGGACCTTGGTCTCCGGATCGGGCACCAGCAGCAGGTCCCCGCGCGAGCCCCAGGGCGAGTCGCCGATGTCGCCGAACGCGGTGATCATCGCATTGGTCGGCACCCAGCCGACGCCGCGCTTCAACCGCGACGCCAACTCCGATGCCGGAAAGCCCTTGCCGCGCACCTGACCCGCCAGGTCGCAGCAGCACACCATGATCAATTCCTCGCGGTTCATTATTCGCCTCCCACCCTGCAACGCCACGTAGACTAATCAGTATACTGATTTGTGCTGTTTCATGGGATCAGGTTAGCCGATATCCTCTCCCGGGGCGCCAATAGGGTTGCGTGAGGGGAATGGTGAGCGTCGGCTTAGGGCTACAAAGCGGCATGCGGGAGGTGCGCGCCTTGATCGGCGCGGCCGGGCTCGCGATGCCTCTGCTGTTCGCTGCTTCAGCCGCCGCCTTGCTGTTCGGCGCGGCGGAAGAACGCATCCTGATCGTCTTCCTGATCAACCTGATCGCCGTGGTCGGGATCGGCGTCTATACCGGCAATTCCGGCATTCTGTCGTTCGGCCATGTCGCGTTCATGGGGCTCGGCGCCTATTTCTCGGCCTGGTTGACCATGCCGCCGTCCCTGAAGTCGGTCACGTTGCCCAACCTGCCGGGCTTCATTGCCGCCGCCCAGATGGACCTGTTTACGGCGACGATCATCGTCGCCGTTGTGGTGGCGCTGATTGCACTCGTCATCGGCCTGCCGATCGCCCGGCTCAACGGGTCGGCTGCGGCGATCGCGACACTTGGCCTGTTGGTCATCGTGCACGGCGTGATCATCGGCGCCAAGGATTTCACCCGCGGCAGCCAGTCGTTCTTCGGCGTGCCGCGCGACACCACGCTCTGGATCGCGCTGGCCTGGGCCATGGTCGCCGTGCTGGCCGCCCGGCTGTTTCGCGATTCCGTGCCCGGTCTGCAGCTCCGCGCCGCCCGCGAGGACGAACTGGCCGCGAGGTCCATGGGCGTCGACGTGGTCAACCGGCGGCTTGCCGCCTGGGTGGTCAGCGCCGCGCTGATGGCCGTGGCCGGGGCGCTGCTCGGCCATTTCCTCGGCACCTTCTCGCCGAAGAAGTTCTACTTCGTCGACACCTTCGCGCTGCTGGCGATGCTGATCGTCGGCGGCATGACGACCGTGTCCGGGGCGGTCGGCGGAACGGTGCTGATCACCCTGGTCATCGAAGTGCTGCGCCGGATGGAGGGCGGCGGCACCGTGCTGGGCGTCGAGATGCCGACCGTGTTCGGCATGACCCAGGTCGGCCTGTCGCTCGCGATCCTGCTGGTCATGTACAAGCGCCGCGCCGGCCTGCTCGGCATGCTGGAATGGGACGAGGGACTGCTGCGCCGCCGCGCCGGTTCCGCCGCGTCGCCCGCGGGCGAGGAACCGCCGGCGGTGGAGCCGACCGGCAGCCTGGAGGCGCGCTCGGTCTCGAAGAACTTCGACGGCCTGATCGCGTTGGACAAGGTCGACCTGGAACTTAAGCCCGGTGAAATCGTCGGCCTGATCGGCCCGAACGGCTCCGGCAAGACGACCCTTCTGAACACGATGTCCGGCGCACTGGCGGCGAGCGGCGGCACCGTCGCGATCGACGGCCGCGATATCACGCAGTGGCCGGCACACCGGATCGCGCGGCATGGCCTCGGCCGCACCTTCCAGAACATCCGCCTGTTCGGCGAATTGACGGTGCGCGAAAATGTCGAGGTCGGCGCCATGGCGCGCTGGCCTGGCGTCGGCCAGCGCCGCGGCGCCGCGGTGGCCCAGGGCATGCTGAACGCGATGGGTCTCGCCGCCGAGGCAGACCGCGTCGCCGGCACCTTGCCCTACGGCGCGCAGCGCAGGCTGGAAATCGCGCGGGCGATGGCATTGCAGCCCCGCTACCTGCTGCTGGACGAGCCGGCGGCGGGGATGAATCCGGCGGAATCGGACGCCTTGCTGGCGGATCTCGCCGATTTGCGGTCGCGGCGCGGCGTCGGGCTATTGGTCGTGGACCACGACTTGCGCTTGATCATGCGGCTTTGCGACCGCATCGTTGTGTTGAACAAAGGCCAAGTGATTGCAGAAGGCAGCCCGTCGGCGGTGCAAAGCCATCCGGCGGTAATAGAAGCGTATTTGGGACGTAAACGACAATAAGCAGTTCGCGTACAACAAGGAGGATGACATGCAGAACAATATTTTAACCGGCGTCGCGCTCGCAGCGCTGTTGATCGGCGCGGCCGGGGCCGCTTCCGCCGCGGACAAGATCGTGATCGGCGCGGCCACCGCGCAGACCGGCGCGTTGGCGCCGTTCGACGGCCCGGTGGTCGAAGGCTTCGATCTGGCGGTGGAGGAAATCAACGCCGCGGGCGGCATCGACGGCAAGATCAAGATCGAAGTGGTGGCCAAGGACGTTCGCTCCGACCCGGCGCAGACCTCGATAGCGACGCAGGAACTGATCGACGAGGGTGTCAGCGTGCTGGTGACGCCGTGCGACGCGGATCCGTCGTTCGCGGCGGCCGCGCTGGCGCAGGAAGCCAAGATTCCGGCGTTTTCCACTTGCGCGTCGTCGCCGACCCTGCCGCTGATGGGCGGCGATTACATGTTCGCCAACTTCCCCGGCGATAACGTGCAGGCCACGGTGTCGGCGACCTACGCGTCGGAGCAGGGTTACAAGACGGCCTATATCCTGTATTCGCCGGACACGCAGTACACGACGCTGCCGCTTTATTTCGGCGACGTGTTCAAGGCGAAGGGCGGCACGGTCGTTGGCCAAAGCACCTATTCCCTCGGCCAGCAGGACTTCTCGGCGGAGGTGACAAAGATCAAGGCCATCAACCCGGCCCCGGACGTGATCATGACCTCGGCCTACGAGCCGGACTTCCCGGCTTTCCTTCGGCAGTTGCGTGCTGCCGGCGTGACCGCGCCGGTGATCGGCAGCGACGGCATCGATTCCGCGACCACTTTCTCGCTCGGCGAGATCGCGGAGGGCGTGGTGTTCACCACCGCCGGCCACCCGACGCCGGGCAGCCCGCTGGAAGCCTTCAACAAGAAGTACGAGAAGAAGTTCGGCAAGCCGTCGGAGACGGTGTTCAACGCGGTCGGCTACGATCTGGTCAAGGTGATCGAGGCGGCGGTGCAGAAGGCCGGCGGCAGCACGGACCCGGTTGAGCTGCAGAAGGCAATCATGAGCCTGGTCGACGTGCAGGGCGCCACCAGCAAGATCACCTACAAGGGCACCACCGGCATGCCGGTGCGTCAGGTGTCGTTGGTCAAGGTGGTCGGCGGCAAGCGCGAACTGGTCGGCCAGCCGAGTCCGGATCCCGCGCTGATCCCGAAACCGCGTATGCAGTAGCGTCTTGGCGCTGCTTTCCGTTGCCGGCCTGGGCGTCCGATACGGGGCGATCCTGGCCGTCAGGGATGTCGGCCTGACGGTCGACGCGGGAGAGATCGTGGCCTTGCTCGGCGCCAACGGCGCCGGCAAGACCACGACGCTCAGCGCCATCGTCGGCCTGGTCCCGGCCAACGCGGGCACGGTCACGTTCGATGGCCGGGCGATGGGCGGGCTGGGGACGGAACTGATCGTCCGCGCCGGCATGACGCTGGTGCCGGAAGGCCGCCGCGTGTTCCCGTCGCTTTCCGTCGACGAGAACCTGACGCTCGGCGCCGCGTCGCGCGGCGACCGGGCGGCGACCGCGTCGGCCCGGCAGGAGATGTTCGAGCTGTTCCCGATTCTCGCGGAACGGCGCGGGCAGTTGGCCGGCACCTTGTCGGGCGGCCAGCAGCAGCAGCTTGCGATTGCCCGGGCGCTGATGTCCGGGCCCAGGCTGCTGTTGCTCGACGAGCCGTCGCTCGGCCTGGCGCCGCAGGTGGTGGACGACATTTTCGATCTGATCGCGCGGCTGAGAGAAAGCGGGCTGACCATTCTGCTGGTCGAACAGAACGTCGCCATGGCGCTGGATGTTGCCGACCGGGCCTACGTTCTGGCGTCCGGGGAAATCGTCATGGAGGGCACGGCGGCGGAACTCAAGGCGTCCGAAGAGATCGAGCGCGCCTATCTCGGCATCGCGGAGGCCGTCTGAGCAGCCGCCGTGGATCTGATTGTTCAGCAAACCGTAAACGCCGTCGCGCTCGGCGGCACCTACGCGCTTCTGGCGCTCGGGCTCGCCGTGATCTTTGCCATTCTCGGCATGATCAACTTCGCCCATGGCGAACTGATGACGATTACCGGCTACGCGCTGTTCTTTGCCGCGTCCGCCGGGCTGCCGTTCGCCCTCGGCGCGCCGCTCGCCATGCTTGTCGCGATGGCCGCCGCGGTGCTGATGGAGCGGGTCGCTTTCCGGCCGGTGCGCGGGGCCGGCGGCGCAACACTGTTGCTGACTTCGTTCGCGGTCAGCGTGGTGCTGCAGGTGATGTTCCAGAACTTCATCTCGACCCGGCCGCAGGTGGTGCCGATCCCGTCCGTGCTGACCGGCGCGGTATCGTTCGGCGGCATCACCGTCGGCGTGATCCAGATTCTCTCCATCGTCGTCACCGTGGTCATGCTGGGCTTGCTGACAGTGTTTCTTCGCCACACCACCATCGGTCTCGCCATGCGCGCGGCCGCGGAGGACTTTCCGGTCACCCGCCTGATGGGGGTGCGCGCCAACGCGGTGATCTCGACCGCCTTCGCGATTTCCGGCCTGCTCGCCGCCGTCGCCGGCATTCTGTGGATCGCGCAGCGCGCCTCCGTCGACCCGATGATGGGGTTCGTGCCGGTCCTGAAGGCGTTCATCGCCGCCATCCTCGGCGGCCTCGGCAGTTTGAGCGGTGCGGTCGCCGGCGGCTTTCTGCTCGGGTTTTTCGAGATCTATCTCGCCGCTTTCTTGCCGGAGAACCTGCTGCCGTTCCGCGACGCCATCGCGCTGGCGCTGGTCATTGTCGTATTATTGCTGCGCCCGGACGGCCTGATCGCCCGGCGCCAGGAAACCGCCAGATAGGCTGCCGATGGACGAGTGGACGGAAACCCTGCTGCAGCCGGACGAGCCGCCGGCGGTTACCGTCATGCGCGCCGACGGTAAATCCGATTTCTTCTTTACCTGCGAGCATGCGGGCAACCGCATTCCGCGCCGTCTCGGCACCCTCGGCCTCGGGCCGAAAGACCTCGGGCGGCACATCGCCTGGGATATCGGCGCCAAAGCCGTCTCGGAAGGTTTGTCCGACCGGCTGGACGCCACGCTGGTTTGCCAGACCTATTCGCGGTTGGTGATCGACTGCAACCGCAGCCCGGACGTGCCGGCCGCGATCCTGGCGGTCAGCGAGGCGACGGAAGTGCCCGGTAACCAAAAGGTCTCGCCGACGGAAGCAGCGGCCCGGACGCGCGAGGTGTTCCACCCCTATCACGACCGCATCGAAGCGCTGCTGGACCAACGCGCCGCGTCAGGCCGGATGTCGATCCTGGTCACCCTGCATTCGTTTACGCCGAGCTATCACGGCGTGGCGCGGCCGTGGCATATCGGCCTGCTCTATAACCGGGACGCACGGTTGGCGACGGCGATGTTCGAGGTGCTCGCCGACGAGCCCGGCCTCTGCGTCGGCGACAACGAGCCCTACGCGGTGGAAGACGAGAGCGACTACACGGTGCCGGTGCATGGCGAGCGGCGCGGCATTCCCCATATCGAGATCGAAATCCGGCAGGACCTGATCGAGCACGCGGAGGGGCAACGGGAATGGGCCGACCGCCTGGCGCGCGTGTTCCTGGCCTGCCGGGACGGCCTGACACCATGACTGCGGAGACGGGATGATGACCGACCAATTAAGCCGTGACGTGCCGCTCAGGCCGACCGAGGCCGCGCTGCTGTTCATCGACGTGCAGAACTTCTCGGCGACACCGGAGGGCGGCGAATGGAAAGGCATGGACCCGGCGGCACTGGAATCAGAATGCGGGTATTACTTCGACCGGCTGCGCACCGTGGCCGTGCCGAATATGCAGAAGCTTGCCGCCGCCTGCCGCCATGCCGGTATCGAGGTGCTGTACACGGTGATCGAGAGCCTCACCCTCGACGGACGCGACCGCAGCCTGGATTACAAGATCACCGGATTCAACGTGCCGAAAGGATCCTGGGACGCCCGGGTGATCGACGAGATCGCGCCGCAGGGCGACGAGATCGTGCTGCCGAAAACCTCGTCCAGCGTGTTCATCTCAACCAACATCGACTATCTGCTGCGCAACCTCGGCGTCCGCTATCTGGTGCTGTGCGGCATGCTGACGGACCAATGCGTGGAATCGGCGGTGCGCGACGCCTGCGACCTCGGCTATCTGGTGACGCTGGTGCCCGACGCCTGCGCCACCATGGACCAGGCGCGCCACGACAACACGTTGAAGGCGATCAAAGGTTACTGCCGGCAGCGCAATACCGATGAACTGATTGCGGAGATAAAAGGCCTGCGCTAGGGAAGCGCCGTTACCGCCGCACGGTCGCGCGCTCGATCTTCGCCAGCGCCTGTTGCAGCAGCACGTCGCGCCGGCGGATCTCGTCGGCGTGGCGGTCTTCCTTGTGTTTGAGTTCGGCTCTGGCTTCCTGGCGCTCGCGGGCGAAGCGCTGGCGTTCGGCGTGATGCCGCTCCGACTGGGCCGATAGTTGCGAAGCCTGTTCCTGCACCGTCTGGCGTAGGCTTTTCACTTCCGCTTCCAGCCTGTGGATCTGCCTTTTCAGATCCTGCGCCCATAGGGCGTAAACGGCGTCGGCCCCGTCATCCCGTTGGGCCGGCACTGCCGCCGTGGGAGCGGTCGGCGCCGGTAGTAACGCGTGCTCGCGGTCGCCGACGATCAGGCCGAGATTGGAGAGCGGCACTTCCCAGTGGCCCTTAACGGCTTCGACCGCCTGGAGCGGACTGCCGGTGTCTACCTCGTAAAGCCGCGCGACCATCAGATAGGCGGATGGCTGCTCGTTGCTGTTGACCTGGCGGCCGTCCACCATGGCGCCGTCGACCTGATTGAAATACCGTTCCGCATCGCCACGGGCGGCGAACGCCCTGCAGGCGGTCTCTTCGATGTTTCCGTCGGCCGACGTGATATCGGCCGCCACCACATAGGTCTTCACGCACGCCGTCCCTTGGTGGTCCGTCGGGTTCCGTTGCCCGACTGGAACCTGATCATTTCTAATTGGTATTCGCGGGGGTTGTCGATACGGAGTTTCCGCTATCGGCCGCGCCTACCTTTTCTGCGGCGGTTCTGAGGTCGGTGGAGGCATTCAACCATGCGGTCAGGGCCTCTATGTGCGATTCGGCTTCCGAATCGCCGTTGGCGATGGCCTTCTCGTACCAAGCCATCGCCTTAATCGGATCGGCCGACGCGCCGATCACGCCCAGGGTTGCGTGAACGACCGGATCGTAGGTTTTGCCGACCGCCGTGGCGGCGCGCGCGCTGCCGCTGTCGGCGGCCAGTTCGAACAACAGCCTGGCGGAAGACACATCGCGAAGATCCAGCAGGGTATCGCCACGTTTTATCAGGGCGACGATCTTCGGCGATTCGACGTCCGGTTTCGGTGTCGGTGCAATCGATTTGGTCTGCTGCGGGACCGGCACCGGGGCGGCGGCGACGGCCACGGGTTTTGCCGGCGCCGTCAGCGTGACCTGCAAGGTCGTTTCGGTTGACGCCTCGTCACCGCCGTCCCGCGACCGGGCGATGACGGTGAGGACGGTGCTTCCCGCGTGGCCTTCCGCGGTCGTCAGCGCAAGGTCACCCAGGCTGAACTGGTCGACCTCCCAAGCGCCGCCGCCGGCTTTTTCGCCGGCCGACAGCGTCATGCCGTCGGCTAGCCCTTCGATCCGTAGGGTCAGGACTTCCGAACCGTCGTTGTCGCCGGGCGCGGCGTCGATCGGCAGGGATACCGTCTCGCCCGCGACGCCTTCGGCGTCCTTGACCGCAAGCATTGGCGGATCGGCCACCGGCGAAACGGCGATGCGAAGGTCCGTGGATTCGTCGACGGCTTCGTCGCTACCGCGCTCGCGGCTCAGCGCCGTGACGGAGAGGGTGATGTCGCCGCTGAAATCCTCGGGTGGCGTCAGCGCCAGACCGGTCAGGTCTTCCGGGTCTAGCGCCCAAATGCCCTCGGACCCGCTGCTGCCTTTGGACAGCGTGCTGCCGTCCGGCAGGCCGGCAATCGCCAGCGACAAGGTCTCGGAACCGTCCGGGTCGCCGCTTGCCGCAGCGATGTCGAGCGCAATCGCGGTGTCTTCGTCGCCGGTCGCGTCGGCCACTGTCAACGACGGCAGGTCCGTTACCGGCGCCACTTCGACGGAGAGCATTTCGGACACCTCCGCGCTGGCCCTGTTGGCCTGCTCCCGGCTCGTCGCTGTAACGGCAAGCTCGAATTGGCCGCTGAAACCCTCGGGCGGCGTCATCGTCAGGCCTTCCAGGTCGGTTTTCGCCAAACGCCAGACGCCGGTGCTGACTGCCTCGCCGCCGTTGAGGCTGGCGCCTTCCGGAAGGCCGGCTATGACGATCTCAAGGCTTTCCGACCCGTCCTCGTCGCTCACGTCGGCTGAAATCGTCAGCGCGATCCCGGTGTCCTCTCGTCCGGATGCGGGTTCCACGGTCAATTGCGGCGGGTCCGCAACGGCGGCCAACTCGATGTTGATCGTTCGGCTTGCCTCGGCGCTGTCTTCGTTGGCCGGTTCGGTGCTGGTGGCAACGATATTCAGCGCGATGTCCGTGTCGCTGTCGGCCGGCAGCGTCAGCGTCAGGCCCGGCAGATCCTCCGGGCGCAATATCCAACGGCCGCCGTCCTGCTGCCGCCCGGCGGACAGGCGCGCGCCAGCAGGCACGCCGTCAACTGCGATCGTAAGCTCTTCGCGGCCGTTCGGTGCGCCGGTTTTCGCGTCGATCCGCAACGAGACTGGCTCGTCCTCACGCCCCGCCGCGTCCTCGGCGTTAAGGATCGGCGGATCGGCAACCGGCTCGATAGCGATGCTCATGACGCCGCGGGCGCTATTGGTCTCGCCCTGATCCGTCGAACTGGCGGTGACCGAAAGATCGATGCGCCCGTTGAAATCGGGCGGCGGGGTGAGCGTTAGATCGACAAGGTCCGCTTCGGTCAGGGTGCGGCTTTCGCCTTTGCCGGTGCCGGCCGACAATTCGGCGCCCGGCGGCAGGCCTTCGACCGTCACCGACAAAGTCTCGCCCAGGCCGGTCGTCGCGGCGGCGACCTTCAACGGGATAACCGCGTCTTCTTTACCGGCGACGTCGTCCAGCGACAGCCGCGGCATATCCGCGACCGGTTCGATGGTCAGTGTCATGTCGTCGCTGACCACCGTCCAGTCGGAGCCGTCAGTCGAGGTGGCCTCCACCGTCAGCGTCATGGTGCCGCTGTAGTTCTCCGGCGGCAGGGCGCGCAGGTCGGGCAGGTCCTCCGGAGACAGGCGCCACAGGCCCGCGGCCTGTTCGGTGCCGGCGGAGAGAACCGTACCTTCCGCGAAGCCGGCGATGGTAATCGCGACGTCTTCACTATCGTTCGCCGCTTTGGCGGACAATGTCAGGCTGACCGGCTCGTCCTCCACGCCTCTAAGGTCGCTGACCGTGAGAGACGGCGTGTCCGCGACCGGCGAAACCATAATTGTCGCGGCCCGGTCGGTCAGGGCGATGTCATCGCCTTCCGCCGCCTTCGCGACGATGCTCAGGCGCACGGCGCCGTTGAAATCCGGTGGCGGCAGAAACGTCAGGCGCTCCAGGTCCGCGGACGGCAGTATCCAGCCGCCTTCGCCGTCGGGCTCGCCGGCGGAGAACCGGGCGCCGGCAGGCAGACCGTGAACGGTGAGCGTCAGGGATTCCGATCCGTCGCCGTCCGATATCGATGCGCCGATCGGGAAGATGATCGGTTCGTCTTCCCTTCCCATGGCGTCGATCACGGTGAGCGACGGTACATCCGCCGTCGGGTCGATACGGACGTTGATCTTCGCGCTGGTGTCGATCGCGTCGCCGTTTCTCGCCTCGGCGGCCTGGGCTGTTACCGTCAGCGTGAAGTCGTCGCTGCTGTTTGCCGGCGGGGTGATCGTCAGGCCGGTATGATCGCCCGGCATCAGCGACCAGCGGCCGCCGCCGAGATGGGTCCCGGCCGACAGGGTGGCGCCGTCGGGCACGCCCGCAATCAGCAGGGTCAGGGTTTCCGAGCCGTCGTTGTCGGCCAGCGCGACCGCTATATCCAGCGGGATTGCGCTGTCTTCGCGCCCGGCGACATCCGTTACCGTGAGAATCGGAATGTCTGCCGCCGGTACAACGTCGACCGTCATTTTGCTCGACGTGACCGCGCCCTTGATGGCGGATCCTGCGGTCACCGTCAGGTCGAAGCTGCCGTCCCCGTTTTCCGGCGGCGTCAGCATCAATCCTTCCAGTTGTCCGGCCGTGAGTTTCCATCCGGCTTCGCCGTCCGCCGATCCGGCGGAAAGCGTCGCGCCCTGCGGCAATCCGGAAACGGTGACCGGTAGGTCCGGCTGGCCGTCTCCGGCCGCCAACGTAATATCCAGGGCAATCGGATTGTCTTCCAGCGTCTGGATGTCGCTGACGGCCAACTGCGGCACCTGGACATCCGCTGCCGGCACGCCGGCCGGGCCGGCGGCGGGTGCGATATCCGTCGCGCCGTCGGAGTCGGCGAGCGCGGAGGTTACCGGCGCGTCGGCCGCCGCCGCGCTGTCGGGGCCGGCCGGCGGCACGACTTCCACGGTCACGGACCGGTCTGCCGGGCTCAGGTAGTAGGCCGCGCCGGCCGTCGCCAACAGGGCGGCGGCAATCGCCGTGGCACCGGCCAGCGCGGGCCGCCTCGGCATTTTGGCAATCAACGCGGGCAACGTCTGTGCAGGTGCGGCTGTTTCGCCGTCGGTCTGATCGGCCTCGTTTGCCGCTTGAACGGCGCGTTCGACGAACGTCGGGGGGGTGGGCGTTTCGCCCTTGGCGGGCTTCTCTGGAATTAGCGGGTTTATTAGCGTCTCGTCGATGTCGATCGGCTTCGACTGTGCGCCCAGGTCCGATTTCGGAGGCGGGTCCGACGCTGGCCGCTGATCGGTCACCGCTGGCGCGCCGCGCCCGCTTTCCAGGGCGGGCGCATCGGTCAATGTGCTTTGCAGAACCTGGCGGTCGAATGTTGCCCATTGGATCTGCAGCGACTGGCCGTCGACGGTCAGGCCCAACGCCGAATCCCCGGCCGACAGGTCGGCGGCGACGATCCGCACCGCCAACAGCTTGGGTACCGGTGCCGCAACCGCCCCGTCGCCCACCATTTCCGCTGTTGTCGCCGGCGCGATCTTATCGTCGGCTTGCCGAACCGCGTCGGCCGTTACGATCTTGTAGGAATTCCGCACCGCCAAGTCCAGGGAACGCCGGCACAGACGGTTGATCTCGGGCGGTACGCCGCCCGACCGTGCCGCGATCAGGGCGACTGCTTCGTCGTCGAATAAAGGTTTGCCGCCATAGCCCGCGGTTCGTAGCCGGTGCACGATGTAGTCGCCGACATCCGTCGCCGCGACCGGGTCCAGCCTGTGATGCGCCGATATGGCCCGTTTCAGCGTCAGTAGCGGACCGTCGTTAAGCCGTTTCTGCAATGCCGGCGTCGCCGTCATGATTACCCTGACCAGCCGCCGCTTGCCGGATTTCAGGTCGGCCAGATTGCGGATACCGATCAGCGTCTCATCGGCCAATTCGCTGACGTCGTCCAAAAGCAGGACGGCGGTTTCGCCACTTTTGGCAAGGGCGGGACGCAGTATCCTGCGCCATTCTTCCAGGTTGCGCGCCGCTTCCGGTTGCTTCGCAATCCCCTTGCCGACCGCAAGGGCTGCGAACAGGTCCGTGGCTGTATCCTCCGGCGCGCAACAATGCAGCACCGCGTCCGGATGCCCGGCGGCCAGCTTCCGCAACAATATTGACTTGCCCGCGCCTTCCGCACCCGTAATCAGCACGATGCCCCGGATGCGCCCGGTCGTCAGGTAACCGCTAATCGCCTCGAATTTCGGACCGGCGACATAGAACCGGGGTTCCGCCCGGTCACCGAACGGATCTTCGCGCAATCCAAATAAAGGGTCCGGCATTTCAGATATCGTTCAACTGCGGAAAGTTATCGGTGTCGGCCGGCACACGCCGACCCGCTACATTGGGTCGAGGTATGCCGGATTACGCTCATACTGTCCGGCCGGCTATTGGGTCTGTTGCTTTTGCCATTTGATGAATTGTCGGAATAGTTCGTCGCTGTCTGTGGTGCCGGTGCCGCCCTCGGCCTGTTTCTCGTCCAGAAAAGTCTTGAACGCCGATTTCAGGTCTTTGTTGGACGACTGGCTTTTCGCCAGCCATTGCTTGGCCGGGGCAAACCGGGTCCAGCCGGGCAGTTCGGCGCTGATGTTGACTTCCTTCCATTTCGGGTGGCGCGGCGCCAGCTCCAGGTCGGTGAAGCTGGTGAAGAACGCATCGATGAAGCGCGACACCTTGCGGTAGCGCCACTGCTCCGAATTCCAGTTATAGACAGCCATGACCGCGCCGACCGCCAGGGTATCCACCGGCGCGTCCGCCGGCACCAGGCCGGGATAGTCGTCGCCGGTCAGGCGCGCCGGCAGGTAGGTTTCCAGCAGCTTGGGGCTGTAGTCGATCGGCAGGAAATGCACGCCGGAATCCTGACCTAGTTGCCGAAACAGGCTGGTCGGCTTGCCGGCCACATAGACCAGCGCGGCGATCTCGCCGGACTTCACCTTTTCCATGGCCAGGCCCTGGTCGAAGCTGGTGGCGTCCACGTTCAGCCCCAGGGCGTCGAACACGATCGTCGCCGTCATGAACGTGCCGCTGCCGCGTACACCGAAATTGACCTGCTTGCCGGCCAGATCCTTGGTCGAGGTAATGTCCTTGCCGGCAATCAGGTGGATCTCTTCGTTGTAGAGCTTGGTAACGTATTGAATTTTCTGGTCGATCTGCGGGTAGATGTTCTCTCGTTTGATGAAGGTCAGAACGTCCGATTGCACGATGCCGATATCGATGCCCTTGAGGTAGAGGATGTCGGCGATGTTCTGGACCGAGCCTTTGCCGATCATCGGCAGGACCCGCAGTTCGTTGCCGTTGTCCAGCACGGAAGCCAGGTCGGCGGCGATGCGGACGTAGGTGCCGTTTATCCCGCCGGAAATAATTCCGACAGTGCCCTGATTTACCTGTTCGACGAGACTTCTGTCCTGTTGCGCCGCCGCGGCCGAAGCAAGCCACGCGCAGGCTGCAAATCCGATCAATATATTGGCGATACCCCTAAGCATGGTCACAGAATCCTCCACCATAGACTTTTCATAGTGCTGCCCGGCAATGCGCATATACAGTGTCATTTTCGTGGCCGTCGCTCTCTCGCCGGTTGAAATTGCCGGCTTACGCCACGGAATGGATAAAGGTCGGCCAGGGTACGGGGAATAGATCCCGTCGGAGACCGGTTTCGCGCCAGTTTATACCGCTGTTACGGCTGGATTGTGAGTCGATTCTTGCGCGCGAAAGCCTCTTCGGTGGGTGGAATGCGACAAGACTATGAAACATCGGTGATGCCGAACAGCGACAAGATTTGATAGGCTCCTTCTAACGAGAGGTTGAGTTGGTCATTTTTTGAAAAATAAACGGTGGCAGCGCCTTTTTGCTGCGGGAACGGAGACCGGACAATGTGGCGCCTCGTTCTTGTTGTTTTGAGTGGGTTTGGGTTGACGACATTGGTGATGGCGGAGGCCGCGGCGCAGCAGGCGGGCCGGCAGGACGCCTATTGCAACGCATCGCCGCAGGACGTGGATGAAGTGCGCGGATTGCTGGTCACGCTGGGCTATGAGACGGAAACGGTTGAAGCCGGCTGCGGGCCGCTGATGCAAAAGGCGATCCGCGCGTTTTGGAGCGGCGTGGGCCGCGCGCCCAGCGCCACGATTTCGACGGACCTTATCGCCGAGCTTCGGGTTGCCGCCGCCGCCAAGGCAAACCCTGGCGGTGACCTCCTCTGCGAGACTCGTATCGTGGCCATCACCGGCGATGTCCTGCGCCAGACCGGCGGTTGCCCCGACGGCGCGCCGGCGGCGTTAAGCCAGCGCCATCAGCGGCAGGTCGACGAGGTCATGCGCCGCAATCCGGTGTTCGAGATCGTCCGAACCCGGCCCTAGCCCGGCTCAATCGATCTGGTAGTCCAGCCACTCGGCGATCATGTCGCGCAGGCGTTCGTCGTCGGAAAACGCCGCGCGGTCGCCTTCGGCCCGGGTCTTGCCCAGGTCCAGCACGTAGATGTGGTCGGAGACGGCGGCGCATTGGCGGACGTTCTGGTCGACCAATACCACCGTGATGCCGGCCTCGGGCAGGGTGGTGATGAAATCGTAGATCTCGCGCGACAGCTTCGGCGCGATCATCGCCGTCGGCTCGTCCAGCAGGATGATGTCCGGCTCCAGGGTCAGCGATCGGCCGAGCTCCAGGAACCGTTGCTGGCCGCCACTCATGCTGCCCGCCATGTCGGTGCGTTTGTCCTTCAGGATCGGGAATTGCGCATAAACCCGCTCCAGCGCGTCGGCGATCCGCGCCTTGTCGCGGCGGAACGGCCAGCAGCCGAGCCTCAGGTTGTCCTCCACCGACAGCTCGTTGAACAGGCTGCGGTTCTGCGGCACGTAGGCGACGCCGCGGTTGACCATCTCGTAGGGCGGCAGGCCGTTGATCCGTTCGCCGCGCAGCATTACGTCGCCGGAGATCGGCTTCAGGAAGCCGTAGAGCGTCTTCAGCGCCGTCGACTTGCCGGCGCCGTTCGGCCCGATTATGCCGGTGATCCGGTTGCGGCGCATGCCGAGCGACAGACCGTTCAGGATGCGGATGTCGCCATGATAGGCGACCTGCACGTCGTTCAGTTCCATCACCGTATCTGCGGCAGCGTCGGTCATCGTCAATTCCCCAGATAGGCCTCGATCACCGCCGGGTCGTTCTTGATCTCGTCCACCGTGCCCTCGGCGATCTTCTGGCCCTGGTTGAGGACGGCGATCGTCGTCGACAGCCGGTAGATCGATGTCAGGTCGTGGCTGACCAGCAGGAACGTCTTGCCCTGGCCGAGCAGGCGTTCGATCTGCTCGATGAACAGGCGGCAGAGCGCCGGATTGACCCCGGCGAACGGCTCGTCCAGCAGGATCAGCTTCGGGTCGAACATCATCACCCGCGCCAGTTCCAGCAGCTTCTGCTGACCGCCGGACAGCTCTTCCGCGTGGTTGTGGCGAAGCGCGGCCAGGTTGACCTTGGCCAGCGTCGCCTCCGCCCGGTCGGTCAACGCGGCGTCGGTTTCGTGCCGGTCCAGCACCGGCACCAGCAGGTTCTCGATCAGGGTCATGCGGTGGAAGACGCGCGGCACCTGGAAGGTTCGGCCGACGCCCTCATGCGCGATCTCGTGCGGCGTCTTCCCGGTCACGTCGCGGCCGTCGATCCGGACATGGCCTTCGTCCAGGCGGTAGATGCCGTTGATCAGGTTCATCGCCGTGGTCTTGCCGGCGCCGTTGATCCCGATCAGGCCCATGATGGTCCGTTCCGGCACCTCGAACGACACGTGGTCGACCGCGACCAGACCGCCGAACCGTTTCACCAGGCCTTCTACTTGCAGCATGGTCGCACCGCTACCGGGCCTGGACGCGGCCGAACAGGCCGGTGGGTCTTAGGAAAATCACCAGGATCAGGATGCTGAAACCGACGATCGGCGCCATCGCCTGCGGCAGGAACACGGTCGCCATCTGCTCGGTGATGCCGAACAGCACCCCGGCGACGATGGCGCCGACCGGGTGGCCCAGGCCGCCCAGCACGATCACGATAAAGCCGATCAGCGTGAAGTCCGGTCCGACGAAAGGGCTGATGGTCGGGAACACGAGGGCGATCAGCACGCCGGTCGCGCCGGCCAGCGCGGCTGCAAGCCCGAAGGCGATGGCCGACAGCCGGTGAATGTTGACGCCGACGATCTGGATCGCGTCGCGGTTCATGATCGCCGCGCGCAGCGCCTTGCCGTAATACGTGAAGTAGAGGTACCAGGTCAGTGCCAGCACGATCACGATATTGACCGCCAGCGCCACCAGCCGCGCGGTCGGCACATAGACCATGCCGATCTGGATCGAGATCGGATCGAAGCTGTAGTCCAGCGCCCTTGTGTCTGCCTCGAACAGCATCAGCATGCCGGCGGCAAGCATCAGCGCCACCCCGTACATCATCAGGAACGAAGAGGTCTCCGGGTCGTCCGATTTGGCGAGCCTGGGCACCAGCAGGTAATACAGCAGATAGCCGGCGCCGAAGAACGCAAGCGCCGATATCGGCACAGACAGCAGCGGGTCGACGCCGAGGCCGGTGAACAGGAAATAGGCGAAGAACGAGCCGACGATGATGAACTCGCCGTGGGCGAAATTCACCACCCGCAGCACGCCGTACAGCACGTTCAGGCTGCAGCCGATCAGGCTGTACAGCATGCCGACGATGACGCCGTTGATCAGCCCGCTCAGGATCAGGAAATCGTACATCTTTCCGCAGCCCTAAAGGATGTAGCGTCGAAGTTCGGGATACCGGCGCATCAGCGACCCGACGATGCCGCGCGGCATGAACTGGATCAGCAACACGATGGCAAGCCCCAACAGGAACAGGTTCAGCAGCGGAAACTGCTGCCAGATCAGGTCGTCGACCCAGACCATGATCACCGCGCCGACCACCGGCCCGGTGATGGTGCCGAGCCCACCGGCCATGGCGTAGATGATGGTCTTCGCCGTGATCAGCACGTCGAACGCAGTTTCGGTGTCGACCACGTTGGTGTACCACGCCTCCAGCCCGCCGCAGAGCGAGGGGAACAGGGCCGCCAGCATCCAGGCGTAGAGCCGGGCGCGCGGCACGTTGACGCCCATGGCGTCGGCCGCTTCCGCATCGTCGCGGATTGCCTTCAGTGCCATGCCAAGGCGGGAGCGGGCGAGCCAGGTCACCGTGACCAGGGCGGCGGTCGTGACCAGCAGCATGGCGTAGAAGCTCTGGATCGGCTGGGCTTCTGAGCCGAGCGCGATGCCGAAGCTGCCGCCGGTGATCTCCTCCGGCATGTTGGTGATCACCAGCCGACAGATAATGGAAAGCGCCAAGCTGACGATGGCGAAGTAGATCCCGCTCAGCTTCAGGGTCTTGGCGAACAGCAGGCTCAACGCCACGCCGGCGATGCCCGCCACAGGAAGGGCCAGATAGACCGGCCAGCCGACCTTCTTGGTCAGGATCGCGGTGGCGAAGGCGCCGACCCCGTAGAACGCGACATAGCCGAACGGCATATAGCCGGTGAAGCCGGAGATGATGTTGAACGCCGACGCCATGGTGATCCACAGCATCAGGTAAAAGAAGAACGAGATGTTGCCGTCCAGCGCCGGCACCAGCGCGAACCAGATCAGCAACACGGCCAGCAGACCGTACCAGAGCAGGTCGCGCAGATTTGCAATCCGCTGATCGGCCGCCGCCGCTACCGCCATGCCCCACACCCCCTGTTGATTCTTAACGACCGTACCCCGGTTTGCCCCGCGGCGACGGGCGGGTCTAGTATTCGCGTTATGACAACATCGTCTAGCGGTTTGCCGTGTTTTTTTGCGGCCCGCGCATGACGTGTATCAACAGGGGATAATTCAAATGGCAAAAATAACACTACGCAGTTTAACCATGGCGTTCGTCGCGGCCGGGGCGGGCGCGATGCTGCTGGGCGAGGTCGCCCGGGCCGCCGAACCGATCCGCCTTGGCATGACCGTATCGTCGACCGGCCGCTTCGCGCTGGCCGCGCAATCGGGCGAGCGCGGGGTGCAGATCTGGCTCGACGACGTGAAGCGCCGCGGCGGCATCGACGTCGGCGGCACCAAGCGTATGGTCGAACTGGTCAAGCTCGACGACCGCTCCGACAAGCAGATGGTCGCCCGCGTCTACGAGACCCTGATCAAGGAAAACGACGTCGACTTGCTGATGGGGCCGTTCGGCTCGACGCTGACCAGCGCCGCCGCGCACGTCACCGAAAAGAACGGCAAGTTCCTGGTGATCTGGTCCGCTTCGTCGGATGCGATTTATGCCCAGGGCTACAAGAACATCGTCTCGGCGACGCAGCAGGCGGCGTCGCTGCTCGGCCATCCCAGCATCAAGGCGATGAACATGGTCGGCGTTAAGAAGGTCGCGTTCATCTATCTGGACGAGCCGTTCCCGGCCGGCATCGCCAAAGGCGCCGCGGACCTCGCCAAGGAACTCGGCATGGAAGTGACCATGATGGAGAAGTTCGCCAAGGGCACCAAGGACTTCGGTCTGATGATCCAGAAGGCCAGGGCGTCCGGGGCGGAAGCGTTCTATCCCGCCGGCTACGAAGGCGATCAGATGGCGATCGCCCGGCAGTTGCGCGAGATGAACATGGATTTCCCGATGGTCTACATGGTCTACGCCAGCCAGCCGCAGTTCCTGGAGATCGGCCAGGACGCCGATTACCTGTTCAGCCAGACCCTGCTGCACGAAAAGATCAACTGGCCGGTCTCCACGGGCCTCACCCGCGCCCAGATGGTCGAGCGCTATGCGGAACTGTTCCCGGATGCGGCCTATCCAGCCGATTTTCAGACCGCGCTCGCCTACGGTGCCGGCGCCGTGCTGGAGGAGATCCTGAAAAAGGCCGGGTCGCTTGAGGCGGCCAAGCTGAAGCAGGCGGCGATGGACTTGAGCGAGAAGATCACCGTCATGACCGGGCCGTACAAGATCGACGAGACCGGCAAGCAGACCAACATGGAATTCGTGGTCATGCAAAACCAGCAGGACGGGCCGGAAGTGGTCTATCCGACGGCGATCAAGACCGCCGAACCGATCTTCCCGGTACCGACATACAAGGACCGTTAGTCGGGCCCGGAACCTGTTCGTATCAGGGCCGCTCCGGAGACGGAGCGGCCCTTTTTTCGTCCCGGAAGTCCTGGTAATCGGGTTATTGGCTTCGTGCGGCGCGGGCCCCATATCATCTGGATGGCGAGATTCTTACCCGTTCTTGTTCTCGGTGTCGCGACCAGCTTTACCGCACAGGCGCAGGACTCGAACCAGCGGTTTACCGACCAGCTTCGGGGCCAGCAGGAGGAGTTGCGCCAGGGAAGGGTGCGGGAGGCGCTGCCGAACGTAACCGGACCGGACAACAGCCTGATCAACAGCTTGCGCGAAGGCAGGACCGAACAGCCCGACCGGCCGGGTCGGGAAGGGCCGCCGGCCGCGTTGGAGCCGGCCTACCGCAATTACCTGCAGCGCGACCCGGAAGCCCGCGCCAAGAACCCGGACCGCCAGAGGGACTTCGGTCGGGAAGGCCACCGCTTCCTGATCGACCGCCACCAGGGCCGGGTCGACCGCCTGCGCCGCGCCGAGCAGGAGCGCGCGCTGCGTCGCTGAGGCCTGTTTCTTCCCCTACTGCTAGCCTGCTTCCGCGAACGGCAAGTCCTGCTGCCGCGCATCGTCCGGGGCCAGCACGCCTTCCAGCGTCAGCAGCGCCGCCTTCACCTCGATCCCGCCGCCGAACCCGGTCAGCTTGCCGGTGCTGCCGATCACCCGATGGCACGGGATGATGACCGGTATCGGGTTGTTGCCGTTGGCGGCGCCGACCGCCCGAGACGCCGTGGGCCGGCCGATCTTTTCGGCCAACTGGCCGTAGGAAATAGTTTGGCCGTAAGGGATCGTCAGCAGCGCCCGCCAGACTGAAAGCTGAAACGGCGTTCCCTTTGGCTCGAGCGGCAGGTCGAAGTCGGCCAACTCGCCGGCGAAGTAGGCCGCAAGCTGTCGTTTCGTCTCGCCGAACGGCGCCGCGTATTCACGCCAGCCCGGCTGCACCTGCTTTCGTTTGTGCCCGGTCGGGAAACTGATCAGCGTCAGGTTCTCGCCGTTGCCGGCCAGCAGCAAGCGCCCGACCGGGCTATCCATGTGGCTGTAATACATGTCCCATATCTTCCTGTTTGCGCCGGCGCGGCGAATCCTGGCGGGACCGTTCGTGCGCCGCCGTCTCGCTTCGCCAAAGGTGGATCGCGGCGTAGGCCCGCCACGGTCGCCAGACCTCCGCATGGTCGGCCAGCATCTTCGGCGTGGTCGCCATGCCGTGCCGCGCCGCGGCCTTCAGCAGGCCGAGATCGCTGGCTGGAAACGCGTCCGGCTCGTTCAGCGCCCGCATCGCCACATACTGCGCGGTCCAGACGCCGATGCCTTTCACCGCGGTCAGTTGCCGCTCCAGTTCCGCCGCGCCGCCGGCCGGGTCGAACGTGACGCGTTTTTCGCACACTGCCTGGGCCAGCGCCCGGGTCGCATCGGCGCGCGTTCTCGGCAGGCCGATCTCGGCCGGATCCCCCGCCGCCACCGCTTCCGGCGTCGGGAACGCCGTGCCGAGGCCGCCGTCGGCATCGGGCAACCGCGCGCCGAACCGTGCCGCCAGGCGTCCGGCCAATGTCGAGGCGCCTTTGACGGTTACCTGCTGACCCAGAATGGCGCGCACCGCCAGTTCGAAACCGTCCCATGCGCCCGGCAGACGCAGGCCGGGATACGCGGCAACGATGGTCGCCATCTTGGGGTCGTGGTTCAGCCGTGCCGCAATGTCGTCCGGGTCGGCGGCGACGTCGAACATGCGCCGCACCCGCTCGACAATGCGGAAAAGGCCATTGGGGTCGGGAAACGCGACGCGAAGCTCCAGGTGTGGCGAACCCGCCGCCGGCCTGACGTCGATCCATCCGTGTTTGCCGTCCAGCGCGACCGTTCGCCGATAGCGCCCCGGCTCGGCGCTCTCGACATCCGGTGTCGCACGGAGCGCCAGGTATCCGATCAATGAGTCCCAGTCGAACGGCCGCCGATACGGCAGCTTCAACAGAAAATCGCCGGGCGACATCGATTGGCGCCGGTGCCGCGCCGCGTGACGCAACGCGCTCGGCGTGCGTTGATAGGTGTCCTGAAAGACCGTGTTGAAGCGGCGGATGCTGCCGAAGCCCGAGGACAGTGCCACCTGCGCCAACGGCAGGTCGGTCTCATCGATCAGCTTCTTGGCGAACAGCAGGCGCCGCGTGTGGGCGACCGCCTGCGGCGATGCACCGAGATGTTGATTGAACAGGCGGCCGAGGTGGCGGGCGCCCATGCCGAGCCGCTCCGCCAGGTCGGCAACGCTGCCGTCGTCCAGCGCGCCGTCGGCGATCAGCCGTAATGCTCTTGAGACCGTCGCGGCCGTGCCGATCCAGGCCGGCGTGCCCGGTGCTGCCTCCGGCCGGCAGCGCAGGCAGGGCCGGAAGCCGGCTTCGGCCGCGGCGGCCGCCGTCGGGAAGTAGCGGACGTTCTCCGCTTTTGCCGGGCGAACCGGACAGATCGGCCGGCAGTAGATACCGGTGGTCCGGACACCGATGAAGAACCGTCCGTCGAACCGTGCATCCCGGGTCAGCCGCGCCCGCTCGCAGATGTCGTGGTCAAGTTGCACCGTGACGCCGATCCCTGATCCTTGAGTGGCGCCCAGAATACCCCGGTTTGCGCACCGGCACTGGCCGTTTTCGGACCATGTCCTAGCCGGCAATGGCGGCGTGGTGTTCGCCCAGGGTTTCCGCCACGAAATCGCAGACCGCCTTGACGCGAGGGGTGCGGCGGACGCGTTCGCCGACCAGCAGGGAAAGCTCCAGGCGGCCCAGTTCGTCCGGCCCGAATAGCCGTATCAGGCCGGGCTCGGCGTCGCCGTTCAGGGCCGGCAGCATCGCGATGCCGTGCCCGGCCTTCGTCGCGGTCATCCGCGCGTCTGCGCTGTTCGACCTGAATACGGTGCGCGCGCCGCGCCCGCCGGACTTCAGCCAACGGGCCGGGGCGACATGGCCGGCGGAATCGTCGAAGTCGATTAGTAGATGACCTAAGAAATCGTCGACTGCGGCGGGCCGGCCATGTTTTTCGACGTAGGCATGACTCGCGTAGACGCCGAAACCGACGGCGGTACGTCTTTCGACCGCGAAGTCGCCGCGTAAAGGCAGATCGAACAGCAGCGCGATGTCCGTTTCCCGCCGCGACAGCATCGCCGCCGGGCTGCCGGTGATCAATTCCGTGCGCAGGGCCGGGTGTTCGGCGCAAAAGCCGGCCAGCGCCTTGGTCATCAGGCCGGTCGCCAGGAATTCCGGCCCGGTAAGCCGCACTTCGCCGGAAAGCGGCCCGGCCGATCCGGTCACCGCCTCTTGCAGGGCCGCCATGTCGGCCTCAATCTGCCGGGCTTTTTCCAGCAGGGTCTCACCGGCGGGCGACGGGCGGTAGCCGGTGCGGCGATGGTCGAACAGGCGGGCGCCGAGCGCGGATTCAAGCGAATCCACGTGCCGCCAGACGGTCGCCTGCGACACGCCCATCTGGCGCGCCGCTGCCGACAGGCTGCCACCGCTCGCCACCGCCAGGAAATAGCGCAGGTCGTCCCAGTTCACGATTGCTCTATTTTCGAAATTAGACTGCCCGATTTTATCATATTGATTCCGAAATATGGGTAATTAGATTTCGGCAAACCCAGACGATGAAAGGACATCGCGATGAGCCGCGACCATTTCCCCGACCGCATCCGGTCCCTGCCGGCGTTCGACGGCCCGTTCGACGCTTTCAAGCTGGCCGCGCCGGGCTGCGACGTGCTGTTCGCCTCCTATCCCGCTGGCACCAGGATCGAGCCGCATACACATCCGACCGAGAATTACGGCATCATCACGGAAGGCGCGCTGTTCCTCACCACCGACGGCGTCGAAAAACGCTACGGTCCCGGCGACTGGTACCATCTGGCGCCGGATCAGGAACACGCCGCCCGTTTCGAGGCCGATACGTCGGAGATCGAGTTCTGGTTCAGTCCGGCGTAGGGGCGGGTTGACGTGGCATCGGCACCGCGTTCGGCAGGCTTTCGATCTGGTCGATCCAGGCTCGGACATTGGGGTAGGGCGTCAGGTCGACGCTGCCTTCCGGTACGACCGCGAGGTACGGGTAGCAGGCGATATCGGCAATCGTCGGGTGATCCGCCGCCAGCCAATCCCGATCCCGCAAATGCGCATCCATGACCGTCAGCAAACGATGCGATGCCTTCTGCGCGGCGGCGAGGTCGAATTTGCGGCCGAACACCACCGCACGGCGGGCCGGGTTTGGGCCGTTCTGGATCTCGTTGCCGGCGACCGATAGCCATTGCATAACCCGCGCCATTGCTTCCGGCTGCAGCGGCAGCCAGCTTTCGTCGCCGTAGCGTCGCGCCAGATAGACCAGGATCGATTGTGAATCGCGCAGCGTGATGGCGCCGTCGACCAGTACGGGTATTTCGCCGAACGGGTTGATCTTCCGAAACGCCGGCGTTCGGTGCTCGCCGCCGTGGAAATCGACGGGGACAAGCTCGTGGTCGAGTCCCAGCAAAGACAGCAATAGTCTGACTTTGTGGCAACTGCCCGACGGTTCGGTGTCGTAGAGACGGATCATGGCCTGCTCTCCCGTTGGCTTTCCGATTATGTCGAAAGCCTCGGGGCGGGCGCCGGGCAGCGCAAACGAGCTTATGGAAACCGCTGTTGCGCTCCACGCAATGGCGCGCTCACGCCGCGTCGGCCTGTGCGGTCTCCGTCAGCCATTGGCGGAACGCTCGCGCGGCGGGACGGCCTCGTTCTCCGGGCAGTCCTACCAGGTGAAACCGTTTCGGAAGTCCAAGGCGAAATTCGAAGGGGGCGACAAGCTGCCCGCTTTCGATATAAGGCCGCACGATCGGCTCCCAGCCCATGCCAACGCCCAAGTCGTTGGTGGCCGCCTGATACATCATGTTGAAATCGTCCAGGTAAATTTGGCGGTCAGGGGTGACGTCACCGTAGCCTGCTTCGTTCAGCCAATCCTGCCAGACTTGGATCGAATGTTTGCAATGGAGCAAGACCTGCCTTGAAAGACAGGCAGGATCGGCGATCCCGCCAACCGTACGAGTCAACGCCTGGGAGCAGACCGGAAAGACCTCGATATCCAGCAGAGGGTCCACGTCCAAACCGGGCCAATCGCCGGTGCAGAGGCGAACGGCGAAATCGAATCCGTCGCGGTCCAGATCGACATACCGGGTGCCGGTCTCCAGTTGCAGCTCGATCTCGGGATGCCGTCGGTAGAAATCGCCGAGCCGGGGGACCAGCCAATTGGACGCAAACGACGGCAGCAGACTTATCCGAACCGGGCGCCGCTTTCCGCGCTGTCGAAGGTCGCCGGTGGCCGCGCGCAAATCGCGGAATGCACAGGCGACTGTGTTGTAGTAGCGCTGTCCGGCGGCGGTAAGCCTAAGCGCATTGCCGGTTCGGTCGAACAGTTTGAGGCCGAGTTCTTCCTCCAGCGCGCGAATACGGCGGCTTACGGCGGAGGTGGTCAGGTGAAGCTCGTCAGCCGCTGCGGTGAAACTGAGCGTGCGGCCGGCAACCGCGAAGGCTTCCAGCGATCTGAGTGGGGGTAACCGTCGACCGGCCTTACCGTCGTCCAACGCTATTGCCTCCCGTTTTGCCTAAACCTCCGGCCGCCGGTCGCGCCAGGGCGTTGCTTTCTCGTAAGCCGCGCCGACCCGCAGCACCGTTTCCTCGTCGAATCGCCGGCCGATGATCTGCATGGAAAGCGGCAGGCCGTCTTCCGAGAAGCCGTTGCAGAGGCTCAAAGCCGGCAGGCCGGTGACGTTGGCCGGCGTCGACAGCAGCGGCTTTTCGATCAGGTAGAACTTCGGGAAACCCTCGATCGGTGGGGCTGGTCCGAAGATCGACGCCGTGACCAGCACGTCGTATTTTTCCAGCGCGCGATCCATCTCCAGCGTCAATTGCCGCCGGCGCCGGGTTGCCTGCACGTAGTCGGGCGCCCCGACCAGCGCACCCAGCATCACGCGGTGGCGGAACATCTCGCCGAAGTCGTGCGGCCGGCTCTGCAGGCCGTCCTGGTAGAGCGCGAAGGCCTCGGCGACGATCGTGACGATGGCGCTGGCGTGGTAGGCATCCAGCGACGACAGCCGCGCGTCCTCAACGCGGGCGCCGAGCGCCTCCAACTCGGCGGCTGCCGCGTTCATGGTCGCCGTCACGGCTGGGCTGGTCGCGTCGTCGTCTTCGTAGAAGTGGCGCACCACGCCGACCCTCAGGCCTTCGATCCCCCGGTCGAGCGACGCCGTGTAGTCCGGGACCGGCAGCTTGGCGGTGGTCTCGTCGCGCGGGTCGTGGCCGGCGATGGCGGCCAGCATGATGGCGCAGTCCTCGACGGTCCAGGCCATCGGCCCGCAATGGTCCATGGAATAGACCAGCGGAAACACACCGGCGCGGCTCACCCGGCCGTAGGTCGGCTTGATTCCGGCGATGCCGCAGAACGCCGCCGGCACCCGGATCGAACCGCCGGTGTCGGAGCCGAGCGCGCCGAGGCAAAGCCCGGCGGCGACCGCCGCGGCCGAACCGCTGCTGGAGCCGCCGGTAAACCGGCTTACATCCCACGGGTTGCGCGCCGGCGGTTGCGGCAGGTCGAACGACGGCCCGCCGAACGCGAATTCGTGCGTCGTCAGTTTGCCGGTCAAGACCATGCCGGCCTGTTTCAGGCGCGCGGTGGTCGTCGCGTCAGTCTCCGGCACATGGTCCTGGCGCAGTTTCGACTGTCCCGTCGTCCGCACCCCGGCGGTCTCGTAAATGTCCTTCAGGGCGATCGGGATGCCGTGCAGTGGTCCGCGATGCTCGCCGCGCATGATGGCGGCTTCCGCCTCGCGCGCTGTCGCCAACGCTTCGTCCGCCAGCACCAGCACATAGGAATGCAACTGTTCGTCGACCGCGGCGATCCGATCCAGGCAGGCTTGCGTCAGCTCGACCGGCGACAGCTCCTTGGCCGCGATCCGCCGCGCCGCATCCGCGATGCTCGGGATATCGCTCATGGCGCATCCTCCGGCGGCACGAACCGATGCGCCGATTCGTCAGCAAAGCTCCAGCCGCCGCGCAGCGCGTTGATCCATTTCAGCAGGTGGTCGTAGCCGTAGCGCAGCTCGTCCAGTTCGCCGTCCGGCAGGTCGATCCCCGCATGCCGCGCCGCCGCCCTGAATTCGTCTACCGTCATCGGCTCGCTTTTCCGGGTCATTCCGCAGTCCTCCCTCGTACCTGTCGGCCTATGGTGGTCCGGCGGCGCGCGGCGCACAAGGCCGGCCCGGCGTCACCTGACGCCGGGCCTTGCCCGTCAGGCGGCGGACGCCAGCCTGTCGCGCACGGCGAGGACGGAGAGGCAGGCTTCCGCCACCTCGCGTCCCTTCACTTTGAAGTGGTCGAGAAAGAATTGCCGGTGTTCCTCGCTCTCATGGAAGTGATGCGGGGTCAGCACGGCGGACAGCACCGGCACGTCGGCGTCCATCTGCGCCTGCATCAGGCCGTCGATCACCGTCTCCGCCACGAACTCGTGCCGATAGATGCCGCCGTTGACGACGAACGCCGCGCCGATGACGGCAGCGTATCGGCCGGTCCGGGCCAGGCTGCGCGCCTGCAACGGAATCTCGAACGCGCCGGGCACGTCGAACACTTCGACCACGGCGGCGCCGTTGGTCCGTCGTTTGATTTCGTCCAGGAACGCCACGCGGCACTGGTCGACGATGTCGGCGTGCCAGCGCGCCTGGATGAAGGCGATACGCATTTCGTTGGGATCGTTTTGGGAGCTCTGATTCATAGCTTTCTCCTTTGACGTCAGAGACTAGAATCAGGGCGTACGAAACAGCGGCGCGGCCGCGCGCAGGCAGCCGGAATCGCTACTCCGTTCTCTTCCATCCGGACTGTAACCGTCGGCTTCGGAGTTGCACCGAATCTGCTGACCCCTTCGGACCGGGAGCCCGAAGGGCGCTCGCGGGCTCAAGCGATTTCTCGCTTTCACCGCCGGTGGGGACTTCCACCCCGCCCCGAGAACGTGCCCGCCAACCGGCGGACGGACCTATTTTACGGCCGTAGATAATGCTTGTCGACGGCACTCGATTTGGGCGGCTCGTCGCCGTAGCATGCGGGTCGGGCGTCGGAGGCGAAAAGGAGATTTGCCATGGCCGACAAGGATTTCGAGATTCTGGATGAGCGTTTCCGGCACTGCATCAAAGTCGACGCCCGGGTTGACCGTCTGTGGGACGACGGCCGCTGGACCGAAGGGCCGGCCTATTTCCCGGCGCACCGCTCGTTGGTCTGGAGCGACATTCCGAACGACCGGATGATGCGTTGGGACGAGACCACGGGAAAGGTCGGCGTCTTCCGTCAGGCCCAGGACCGCTACACCAACGGCAATACGGTCGATGGCCAGGGGCGCCTGGTCAGTTGCGAGCAGGGCCACCGGCGCCTGACCCGAACAGAGCATGACGGCTCGATCACCGTGCTGGTCGACCGCTTCGAGGGTAAACGGTTCAACAGCCCGAACGACGTGGTCGTCAGGTCCGACGGCTCGATCTGGTTCACCGATCCGGCCTACGGCATCGATTCCAACTACGAAGGGATCGAAGCCGAACCGGAGATCGGCGGCTGTCACGTCTACCGCCTCGACCCGGCCTCGGGCGCCTGTTCCATCGTGGCGGACGATTTCACCCGGCCTAACGGCCTGGCTTTCTCGCTCGACGAGTCCAGGCTCTACATCGTCGATTCGGCCGGTCCGCGTTTCCCGAGCGGCGAGCGGCATATCCGTGTCTTCGACGTTGCCGATGGCGGGACGCTCAGCGGCGGCGGCGTGTTCGCCGTCTGCACGGCCGGTGTGTTCGACGGCTTTCGCCTCGACGACCGCGGCCGGATCTGGTCCAGCGCCGGCGACGGCGTACATTGCCTGGAGCCGGACGGCACCCTGATCGGCAAGATCCTGATCCCCGAATGCGTCTCGAACCTCTGCTTCGGTGGTCCGAAACGCAACCGCCTGTTTATCACGGCGACAACGTCGATCTATTCCGTGTTCATGCCGGTCAATGGCGTTAAGACCTTCTGATGCCGCGACGATCCGTCTCGGGCCCAGGGCCGAAAGCAAGCTCGGCATGCCGCTGGAGGAACTGCGGCTCATGCGCGCGGAACGATAAGGAGTCCGTATTGTCGACTGCTCGTCCAGCCGATGCCATGCCGCCCGAAAACCAAGACGGCGGCTCCGATTTCTCGAAACCGCCGTTGGTTTTCGGCAGTCTGCCGTATTCGCGTGAAAGTGGGGCGCTTAAGCCGTCTTGAAACGGCGGCGATAGCAGCCGAGCGCCACGAGGCTGAGACCCAGCAGGCCGAGCGCGCCGGGTGCCGGAACATCCCCCCGATCGATCGGTTCGACCGTCAGCTTGATCACCATGTCGTCGTGGTTGTCGTCGGGGCCGTTTTTTCCGCCGCCGTCGTCCAGCGCGATATAGACCTGGTTCGCAGCCAGACCGCCGCCGCTGGTGACGACGCCGAAGTTCGGCGGCGTGTCGAACGGGTTGTTCGCGCCGTTGGCCACGCTGGTCGCCAGGTCGATCACCATGAAGCTGAAATCCAGCAGTCCTGCCAGGACGTTACCCATGAGGCTGTCGCCGGCGGAGACGGCCGTGGTATCGAAGCTGCCGAACGGCGTGTCGAAAATATTCTGGAATTTTGCGTCTTTGCCCACGTACTCGTAGGTGACTTTGCTTGCTTGGTCGACCGAGAGGTTGACGCCGAAAAGCATCGTCAGGCCGGCTGGCAATACATCGTTATAGGCAGGTATCGCCTGAGACGATGTCTCAGGACTGATAATCAGTCCCGCGTTGGCCGAACCGACCGGCATCGCCACCGCGCCGGCAAATACGGTCGCGATCGCTAGGAACTTACGCATGTCTCTTACCTCCAAGCTACTCAATACGTGAGCGCAGTCAGACCCTCGCTACCTACCTATTCAACCGAAAATGGTTAACGTCAAGTTACAAAATGAAGATACCGCGATCTCTGCGACTCTGTGTCGCAAATTTGTCGCAAATGGTCCGGAAATCCAGCTTTTTGAGTGGTTCGTTTTGATCTACGTACTGCCGACAGATGGTGGACAACCGAATCAATTGGCCAGATGGGGTGCACCGGTTGACCGCGCCGCCTGCCGCTCGCACTATCTGGGCATGACGATAAATTGGTGTTTCCCATGACTCGCGCCTTCGACGGTATCCGAGTAATTGATTTCTCGCAGGTTCTGGCCGGGCCATACGCGACCGCACAGTTGGCACTGCTCGGCGCGGAGGTGATCAAGATAGAGCAGCCGGGCAAGGGCGATCAGACCCGCCAGCTCATGACGGAACCGCGCTTCGCCGATATCGGCATGGCGCCGACCTACCTGGCGGCCAATGCCGGTAAGCGGTCGATCACCCTTGACCTGAAGAAGCCGGCGGCGGCGGAGGTCGTGCATCGCCTGGTGCGTGGCGGTGACGTGGTGGTGCAGAACTTCAAGGCCGGCGTGATCGATCGGCTCGGTTTCGGCTATGAAGCACTGAAGTCGATCAACCCGTCGTTGATATACTGCTCCATTTCCGGCTACGGGCAGCAGGGGCCGAAGGCTGGCGCGGCCGCCTATGACGGTGCGGTGCAGGCGGCGTCCGGCATGATGTCGATCACCGGTCATCCGGAAACCGGCCCGGCCCGCGCCGGCTTCACGGCGGTTGATTTCGCCACCGGCACCACGGCCGCCTTCGCCATTACCGCCGCTTTGCTGCGCCGGGAGAAGACTGGAGAAGGCCAGTTCCTGGATGTCGCCATGTTCGACACGGCGCTCAACTTCATCTCATCGCAGGCGGTCAGTTATATGATCGAGGGCAGCGTGCCGCCGCTTCGCGGCAACCGCTCGCCGACCGGCCAGCCGACCGGTGACGTGTTTCCCACCGCCGACGGCTACCTGCAGATCACGGCGCTGACCGACGATCAGGTGCGAAAGCTGTGCGAGGCGGTCGGCCGGCCGGACCTGCCCGACGATCCGCGTTTCGCCAATGCGGATGCGCGGCGCGAAAACGGCGATGCCATGCGGGCCGCGCTGGTCGAATCCCTTGCCAACGCCGGTACTGCGGACTGGGAAGCGCGCTTCGCCGCCGTCGCCCTGCCGTTCGCCCGCGTCGCCACCATCCCGGAGGCGCTGAAGGAACCGCAGCTTAATCATCGCAATACTTTGATGTCAGTGCCGACACCGGCGATCATGGGCCCGGATTTCGGCGACCGTCTTACCCTCATCAATGCCGGTTTCAGTGCCGGCGAGGACGGCCCCGGCGTCGACAAGGCCCCGCCGGCGCTTGGCGAGCATACGGACGAAGTGCTTGCCGAAATCGGCTACGATTTGACGGACATCACAGCCTTGCGCGAGGCGGGCGTGGTTTAACGGCGTTCAAGGGTTCTTATCTCATCTGAACCGGAGCGCATTCGACATGATGAAACGGATTTCGGTTACCGGCGGTTTGGTGCTGACAGCGGCGTTGCTGGCCGGCTGCGCAACGTCAACCTCGACCTATGACGAGCAGCATGCCTCTTTCCTCGCGCCGGACGCAGGCTACCTCTCTCTCACCGCGCAGGAATTCCGCAGCGAGCCGAGACGCCGCGTCGTGTTCGACGAGGCCTGGCAGCGCGAGGAATATGCTTTGTACCGCGGTTTCGGAGCCCAGGCCGAGCTGTTCTATTCGGAGGCCGCCGCCGGCACCATCGCGCTTGAATACGGCGATCCCCTGACGCGCTCGATCGACCGTTGGAACATCAATCGGGGCCAGGACAAACAATGGGGCGCCGAGGGCCGCGTCTACAGCGCGCTTGGCGACGTGTTCTATCGCACCTACCGCCTGCCCGCGCTTGACCGGGCCTGCGCCGGTTTTTCAGCCGAATGGGACTACCGTGCCGACGATCCGTTCACCCGCCCCAGCAGGGTGATGTTCGGCTACTACTGCGCGGCGCCCGGCGCGCCTTTGGCGGAGGAGGAAATCGAGCGGTTGATCGCCAGCATTCGCGTCGACCAGCCGCGCCGGCCAGACTCCGGTAAGATCGCGAACGGGGATACGAACGGCCACGCCGCCGCGTTGCGCGTCGCGCGCGGCCCGTCGCCGAAAGCCGAAACCGGCCTGCCGGATTTCCCGTTCTATCTGGCCCGCTACTACAACGACTACGGCGGCAACAACCGGCAGAACTGACCGCCGGGGCGTCAGGTTGCCAGCCCGATCCGCTTGATAAAGCCGTTGGCGAAAACGTTTCGCACCGCCGGGCTTTCCAGTAGCGTCTCGCGGCTGTCGATCCAAGTGTCGACGTTCGCGCCGTACATGGTTCTCACTCGAGCCTTGGTCATGAACGAATTGATCTTGCCCCAATGCATCGTGAATGGGATGCCGGCCTGCTCCAGCCGGCCCCAGACCTCGTTCACATATTTCTGAGATTGCGGCGTGAACAGGCCGTCGATCTCCAGCACGCAGGTCGGCTCGTACTTCGTGAAGCCGAGCAGCGCCTTGGTTCCTTTGACGAACCTGAGCGTGATCAGCATCGGCAGGATCCTGCCGAAGTTGGCGTAGGTCTCCAGGGCGATGTTCAACACATCCAGGGCGTTGGATAACGGCACGCCGACGCCCGACGCGAAGACCTTGCCCGTTGTCTTCTCGCCGCGGAACAGGTCTCGGATGGCGCCGGTCACCTCGTAGGGCGCCAGTTGATCTTCGACCTGCATGTTGATCAGCGGCTTGACCGCCGGGCCGAGCTCGCTCGGCAGAATGTCCAGCAGGCCGCCCATCACCTCAAGGCCGGACGCGCCAGGCCCCGCCGCGCCATCGTCCCAGTCCGGCGGCTGGTAGCTTTGAGTCCAGGGCCGCTCGAACATCAGCAGGACCGAGGCTTTTTTCGCGGGAATGGCGTCGTTCGGATTGATCGTTGCCTGGAAGTGGTAGAGCTTCGACGCCGGTTTGGGCAACGTCAGCCCGGAGAAGTCCAGCGTCGTGATCGCCTTGCGTAAGCCGGGGTTGAATTTGCGGTCCGACCGGTAGGCATCCAGCAGGAACAGATCGCGCGCCTCGATCATCAGGCCGTGGATGATTCCGAACGACCCGAAACTCACCAGGGCCGCATCGAACAGCGTGTCGTCGCGGATCAGCTCCGCGCCCAGCGCCTTGGCGAAGCTCGGCCTGGTGACCGGGTGCGACGCGCGTTCCAGATAAACGTGTTTCTTCGGCCCGGTAACCAGGTGGATGCCGACGACGAAGTCCTGGGTCGCGCCGAACTTGAACGCCGATCCATGGGTGCCGGTGGAGATGACGCCCGGCAGCGTCTGGCCATTGTTGGAGCCCGAGGCCTTGAGCGACAGGCCGTCCTGAAACAGCACGCGATTGATCTCCGCGATCGCATAACCGCATTCCAGGAAGCGCAGCTTCGTCCGATCGCTCGCATAGTTCGGCGAGATCTGGCTGGCCGGCAGCGTGAAGCGGATCCTGAGCGCCTTGGTGCTGACCAGCCGGTGCTCCGACACCGCCACCTTGCTCAACGACCAGGAACTGCCGAAGGCGCGGAGCGTCTTCTTCTCCTTGACCGCCTGGGCGATCAGGCCCTGCAGCTCCTGCGTCGCCGCGTTGTAGGCCTTCAGCAGCGCGGCCGAGTTGTTCGGCGGGTGATGCACCTGGAACGAATGCAGGCCCTCGATCTTCTGTTTGTAGGTCTGGTGCCGGCCGGTCCAGGACTCCCGCGGCGTGAACAACGACCGTTTCGGTGGGTTCGGCATGGGATCAGTCCTTCGCTTCGGGGAAGCTGCCGCCGTCGCCCTGCGGCGCCCGGCATCGGTACTCGACTGCCGCCGGCATCCAAATGCCAAGGGTCAGCACACTGGCCAGGTCATGCAGATAGGTGCGTTTGACGACCACATCGTTCAGCCCGCCGTCGCAATCGGCGCTGATTACCTGCGGGTCCTGCACCAGCCCCCAGAAAAACGCCTGCGGCGCTTCGGTTTCGTAGGTCTGTTCCAACGGGTCTGAATCCGGCGTTCGAACCTGATAGGTCGCGCAGCCTTGCGCGACAGTCAGACTCGCCAGCAGGGCGACAACGCAACCGATCCGGTTTTTCATTATCCGTACCCCTCGATAGTGACGGTGCCACGTTAGCCTGCATTCGATTCGGCCAGGAGAAGTATGGGTATTGTCACACAAAGCCCACAGTCGGCCGGCGCCGGCCCGTCGTGGTCTATAGCCTGAAGGCTTGTTTTATCCGTTCGGCGCAGGCCATGGGGTCGGCGTTGCCGCTGTCGACCTCAAGGTCGTATTCGATGCCCCGGTGAATGCGATCGTATTGCCACCGCGCCAGCCCGATCAGCCGGTCGCCTCGCTCACGCTCGCGGGTTTCCAGCACCTCCAGCGGCGCGAACACGCCCACCATATGGACCTCGAACGGTGCCAGGAGCGCCGCGTATTCGGCCGCCTCGCTTTGCGTGACGACGTCGTCGACGATCAGGTTATTGCCCTTGTCGGCCATGGCGGCGATGGCATGTCGCATCCCGCGGAGCGTCTTCTCGCCAACCGGCCCGACCCGGATAACGACCAGCGTTTTGCCGTTTTCGTGGACGGTTTCGTAACCGACCCCGTCCGGATGATCCTGGTAGGCGTCGGGCAGCATCTCCAGGAAGCTGTCCATCTGGACGTGCAGGAACGGCTCGCTCGTTATCGTCTGCAGCGCTTTGGCTATGGAACTTTTGCCCGCGCTGCCGACGCCGTTGAGAAGGATAACTTTGGCGGCCGATTCCAAGCTGCACCGTCCAGACTTGCGCTTTAAGCGTTCTGGTCCCAGTTCGGGTCGTCGCTCAGGGTCAGCGGCTTTTCGGCGGTCAGCACCCCCTTGCCGGGGACGTAGTTGACCTCGAGCCGGATCCCGTCCGGGTCTTCGAACACGATGTAATAGTAGCCGGGCGCCCAGTCGCCTTCCTTCGGGCCGCGGTCGATGAAGGCGCCCATCTCGCGCAGTTTGTCGGCCACCTTGTCGACGTCTTCCCGGGCGCGTAGCCGGAAGCAGATGTGGTGTAGGCCGACGCGGTTCTGCACGAACCGTTCGGTTTGGTAGTCCTCGGCGCAGCGCTGGATCCCCAGCGCCGTGCGGCCGCCCACGTGATAGACGAAATTGTTGCCGTCGTAGACTTTCTTCAGGCCCAGGAACGGCAGCAGGTCGCAGTAGAATTCACGCGCCGCCTCGAACTGGCTGACGGTCAGGATGACGTGGGCCATACCGTTCGCTTCGATCATCGAAAATCTCCCCCTTGTTTCGCTCGCTTTCTATTGCTTGCCCGGATTGGCCTGGGCCATCAGGTTCTTGCGCGCCTCCTCGTCCCAATCGCCGGTGGGTTTGCCGAACTCCTTGCCGACTTCGTAACCGCGCCTGAGCGCCGGCCGCTGTTGCAGCGCCTTGTACCAGCGTTTGACATTTGGAAAGTCGTCAAGGTTCACCTGCTGGCGCTTGTAGGTGATGATCCAGGGCCAGCAGGCCATGTCGGCGATGGAATAGTCGCCGGCGATGAATTCGCGCCCCTCCAGCCGCCGGTCGAGAACGCCATAGAGCCGGAGCATCTCGTTGTTGTAGCGCTCCTGCGCATAGGGGATCTGTTCGGGCGCGTAGAATCGGAAATGCCCCGCCTGGCCCAGCATGGGCCCAAGCCCGCCCATCTGCCACATCAGCCATTCCAACACTTCCATCCGTCCGCGCAGGTCGGTCGGCAGGAAACGGCCGGACTTTTCCGCCAGATAGATCAGGATCGCGCCGGTCTCGAACACGGAAACTGGGTCGCCGCCGCCGGGCGGGTCGTGATCGACGATGGCCGGCATGCGGTTGTTCGGGCTGATCGCCAGGAACTCGGGCTCGAACTGGGCGCCGCGCGAGATGTTTACGGGTACGACACGGTACGGGAGTTCCATTTCTTCCAGGGCGATGGAGATCTTCCAGCCGTTCGGCGTTGGCCAATAGTAAGCATCGATCATTCTTCCAGGTTCTCCATAAGGATTTGACGCATCGTAAGTCATCGCCCGCGTTTGCCCAACCGCGCCGGTGTGCTTGGCTTCACCCTGCAGCCGGGGCGTGCCACACTACCGCCTCGCTTGAAACGGAGGCGGCATGTTTAAGATCGATCCGGCCCGTGTCGACCTGGCGCGCGAGTTCAAGGCCAAGCCCTACGGCGAGCATTCGCCCGATTTGCAGGCCGTACTGACGGTGATGCGCGGCCTGCCGATCGAAGGCAAGCATGTATTGGTGATGACCGAGCCGCACCGGCAATGGACCCTGGCCCGCATGACCGGCCGGCCGCCGAAGCCGGAACTGCTGTCGAACCATGTCTTCCACAGCCTGGAAGAGGCGGAATGGTTCGTCTTTAAGCTGCGCTGGGAGCAGATCACAGGGCAGCCGTTGCCGCTCGACTGAGCAGATCCGACTGGAGAAGTTTTCATGACCGTTCTGATGGGATACGCCGACCAGGTCAGCGTCGCGCCGGGCGAAACCGCGCATTTCATGGTCAGTTGCGACGGCCCGTCCCGCTATCGGGCGGACATCGTTCGGTTGATCCATCCGGACGGCGGCCCCGACGCGCCGCCGTTTCAGGAAGAAGTGATCGCGACTGCCGTCAACGGCGACTACGAAGCGCGCGTCCAGGAAATCCTGATCGGCTCCTACGGCGAAATCCCGACCTCGCCGCTGTTCGACGCGCTCGAGAGCTTCACTCTGCAGGCGATGGTCTGGCCGACGCGGCCGGGCCGCGGGCGTCAGGCATTGCTCGGCACCTGGTCGGAAGCCGAGCATACCGGCTTCGGCATCGGCCTGGACGAGGCCGGCGCGCTTGAGCTCCGTCTCGGCGGTGGCGCCGGCAACGTGGCGACACTGTCCACCGGCGTGCCGCTGATGGTCCGCAAATGGTACTTCGTCGCCGCCGCGTTCGACGCGGCCAGCGGGACGATGCGGCTGGTGCAGGAGCCGCTCGGCGGCAGCATGTTCCACAACGCTTCGCCGGTTGTGATTGAAGGGCACACCGATCTCCAGCCAACTGCCGGATCGGGGCCGTTCCTGTTCGCTGCCTGGCACGGTGGCGATGCCGATGGCCGGCTCCGCACATCCGCGCATTACAACGGCAAGATCGACCGGCCGCGCCTAGCCAGCCGCGCGCTGGACCGAGCGGAGATGGCGGCGCTGGCCCAGGCTGCGCCGACGGCGGGCATGGCGTCGTCGACCGTCGCCGCATGGGATTTTTCCCGCGACATCTCGTCGGAGCATATTCACGACACGTCGCCGAATTGCCTGCACGGCCAAACCGTCAATCTGCCGACCCGCGCGGTGACCGGGCACAACTGGACGGGCGAGGTGATGAACTGGCAGGCGGCGCCGGCGCAGTACGGCGCCATCCACTTCCATGAAGACGACATCTACGATGCCGGCTGGCAGCCGGACTTCACCCTGACGATGCCCGACGACATGAAAAGCGGCGCGTACGCGGCGCGCCTGACGGCGGGCGAGGGGACGGACGCCGCCGAATATTACATCCCGTTTTTCGTCCGTCCGCCGCGCGGCAAGGCCACGGCAAAGGTCGCCTATCTCGCCGCGACCGCTACCCACAACGCCTACTATAACAATGTCGGCCGCTTCACCGCGCCGCTGACCGAGCTGTACCAGGGCCGGATAACGGTGATGGACGGGACGGACATGCTGCCGCTCGACCATCCCGAACTCGGCCTTTCCACTTACGACCGGCATAGGGACGGCTCCGGCGTCTGCTATTCGTCCAGGCTTCGGCCGGCCTCCAACATTCGCCCGAAGGGCCGGCTGTGGAACTACTGCCCGGACCTGTTCGTGGTCGGCTGGCTGGAGCATTGCGGCGTCGATTACGACGTCATCACGGATGAGGATCTGCATCGCGAGGGGTTGGACCTGCTCAGGCCCTACAGCGTCGTTGCGACCGGCAGCCACCCGGAATATTACTCGAAAGAAATGCTGGACGGCATGGACGCCTGGACCCGGCGCGGCGGCCGGCTGATGTATCTCGGCGGCAACGGCTTCTATTGGCGCATCGCCTATCACCCGACCCTGCCCGGCGTGATGGAGGTCCGCCGTACGGAAGACGGCACCCGCGCCTGGATCGCCGAGGTCGGCGAATACTATATGTCTTTCACCGGCGAATACGGCGGCATGTGGCGTCGCCAGAAACGGCCGCCGAACCACATCGCCGGCGTCGGTTTCATCTCGCAGGGCTTCGACGCCTCCGCACCCTACCGGCGCACCGCGGCCGCGGCGGATTCCCGCGTCTCGTTCATCTTCGATGGCGTGGAGGACGATGTGCTCGGCGACTTCGGCGCCATGCTCGGCGGCGCGGCCGGCCTGGAACTGGACTGCTACGACGCCAAGCTCGGCTCGCCGCCCCATGCCCTGGTGGTTGCGTCGTCGGAAAATCATTCGAACGTTTACGAACTGGTCGCCGAAGAGGTCGCGGTCTCCCACAACGCCACCGACGCCACGCAAAACCCCGACATCCGAGCCGACATGGTGTTCTTCGAAACGCCGGGCGGCGGCGCCGTGTTCTCGACCGGATCGATCGCCTATGTCGGCAGCCTCGGTTACAACGGTTTCGACAACAACATCGCCCGGCTGACGACCAATGTACTCAACCGGTTCCTCGACCCCGAACCGTTCGAGATGCCGCCGCAGGCGGTATGAGAGATGGCCGTCGCGGAAGGCTACGTTCCCGTCGACGGCCACCGCGTCTGGTATCGCCGCGTGGGCGACGGGCCGGGCACGCCGCTACTGACGTTGCACGGCGGGCCGGGCGCCAGCCATGATTACCTGGAACCCCTCGCGGCGCTTGGCGACGACCGTCCTGTCATATTTTTCGACCAACTCGGCGGCGGCCGCTCGGACCGGCCGGGCGACCCGTCGCTCTGGCGGATCGACCGGTTCTGCGACGAAGTCGATCAGGTGCGCGACGCACTCGGCCTGCATCGCGTTCACCTGCTCGGTCAGTCCTGGGGCGGCTGGCTTGCCGTCGAATATATGCTGACCCGGCCACATGGCATTGCCGGTCTCGTGCTAGCCTCCACCTCGGCCAGCATTCCGCAATTCGTTGCCGAGGCAGAGCGTCTCAAGGCGGCGCTGCCGCCCGAGACCTATGCCACCATGCGCCGCCACGAAACCGCCGGCGACCTGAATCATCCCGACTATCTGGCGGCGGTCGATCTGTTCTACCGGCGCCACCTATGCCGCCTGGATCCCTGGCCTGACAGCCTTAAGCGGGGCGGTGAGGAACTGGCGGTCAGCCAGGTCTACGCTGTCATGAACGGTCCGAACGAATTCACCGTTACCGGCAACCTGAAGGATTGGGACCGCATCGACCGGCTCGGCGAGATCGACGCGCCGACCTTGATCACCGTCGGCCGTTACGACGAGGTGACGCCGGCTTGCGCGCAGACCCTGCACGACGGCATCGCCGGCTCCCGCCTGGTGGTGTTCGAGAAAAGCGCCCACTGCGCCCATCTGGAGGAAGAGGAGGAATACTTGCGGGTCCTGCGCGGTTTCCTCGCCGAACTGGACCGGCGTTCCTCCTAGAATCTCAGGAAGAACTGAATGACGAAGGCGTTGGTGATGTCGACGAAGAACGCGCCCACCAGCGGCAGGATGATGAAGGCCGTCGGCGCGGGTCCGTGCGTCTTGGTCACCGCGGTCATGTTGGCGATTGCCGTGGGCGTCGCGCCGAGCGAGAACCCGGCGAAGCCCGCGCTCAAAACCGTGGCCAGATAGTTTCGGCCCATCAGCGGGAACAGCACGAACAGGATAAACAACACCGTGGCGACCGCCTGCAACGCCAGCAGGATCAACAACGGACCGGCCAGGTCGGCGATCGACCAGAGCTGCATGCTCATCAGCGACAGGGCGATGAAGAGGCCGAGGGAGAAGTCCGACAAGATCGCCAGCGCCCTGGTGCGGGCCGGCCAATGCATGTTGGGCAGAATATGGGGCACGGTGTTCGACAGCATGATCGCCACCAGCAGGCAGGGCACGAACAGCGGCAGCCTGAACCCTGCCTCCGTCAGCGCTTGGTTTGCGAAATAGCCGATGATGATCGCGATGTGCAGTGTCAGGATCACCGCCATGATGCTCACGTGGTTGATCCGCTCGGTCTCTTCCTTTTCGTGCGGAATGCCGACCAGCAGGCCGTCGTGCTCGCTGTCGGCGACGTTGTGCCGGGCTATCAGGTATTTGGCGATCGGGCCGCCAAGCAGGCAGGCGAGCACCAGGCCGAGCGTCGCCGAAGCGACGCCGATTTCCAGGGCGTTCGGGACCCCGTGGTTGGCCGCGATCTCCGGCGCCCAGGCGATGGCGGTGCCGTGTCCGCCGATCAGCGATGCCGATCCCGCCAGCAGGCCGACCGCGCTCGGCTGGCCGATGGCCTGCGCCGCGACGACGCCGATCACGTCCTGCAGCACGATGTAGCCGAGCGTCAGACCGAGCAGGATCAACAGCGGCCGCCCGCCGGCGCGAAGGTCGGCGATGCGTGCGTTAAGGCCGATCGCCGTGAAGAAATAGACCAGAAGCCGGTCTCTCGTTTCGAGTTCGTACTCCAGTTCGGCGCCGGTGAGCATGAACAGCGCGAGCGCCACCAGTGCGGCGATAATGCCGCCCGTTACCGGTTCCGGGATATTGAAGGTGCGCAGGAACTGGACGCGTTCGTTCAGTTTCATGCCGACGAAATACACGACGATGCCGATCGTGTAGGCGAGGAAGTCTTCGACCAGGATTGTGTTTTCGGTCACGCTGTCACCGTCTGCGCAGTTGGTTCACCCCGTTCGTATCGCCCGGGCGGTGTGCCGTGTTTCGAAACCCGACCATAACCTCCTTTTTTGTCATCCTTGTAATTCTATCCCGGTGACGGCCTCTGTCGTGGATTTTGCTAGGCTGGAGCGCGCACTGCAAA
This sequence comes from Minwuiaceae bacterium, assembly GCA_028278525.1. Lineage (GTDB taxonomy): Bacteria > Pseudomonadota > Alphaproteobacteria > Minwuiales > Minwuiaceae > JANQEE01. The sequence continues at coordinate 237,234 of JANQEE010000006.1, forward strand.
TAGAGTTTTGTGCTCGATCTTTTGTGTAGTATCTAACTGCTATGGTAACGGATCTCCAAGCCAACGTGTCTGTGTTGTTGGTCGAGGATAACGAAGCCGATTCCACGTTGTTTGCGGACAAGCTCCGCCGCAGCGAGCGCGCGCAATATACGGTGGTGACGACGCCGACTTTGGCGGAGGCGAGCGAAACCCTTCGCGAGCACGACATCGACGTGGTGGTTGCCGATTTGGGCCTGCCGGATTCCGACGGCATCGATACGTTGCGCCGTCTGTGCGCCAAGGCCCCGGCAACGCCGATCATCGTCATCACGGGCCAGTCGGCCACCAGCCTTGGGGTCAAGGCTATTCAGGAAGGCGCGCAGGATTTCCTGATCAAGGACGAGATCACAACCGATACCGTCGCGCGCGCGATTCACTACGCCGTCGAACGGAGTCGGATTCAAGGCGAGTTGGAAGCGGCCCGGTTTCGCGAAGAGCAGGAACGCGAACTCGGCTCCCTGGAAAGACTGTCCGGGACGTCGAATACCGATGTGGCGGCAAAGGTCTTCAATGTCGTGCCGTTGCGCGAAGGCGCGCCCACCCAGTTCGCGGATTTTGTTCGTCAATACGAAGACCTGCTGGAAGACGCCGTCGAGCGGCAGGTGATGCGGTCCGACCGTCAGGTGGAGACCCGACTGAAAGAGATGGCGCGGCGGATGAGCCGTTTACGGGTCGCCCCGCGCGACCTCGTCGACGTTCACGTCGCCGCGCTTAGAGGCAAATCCAAAGCTGGCGCGCCACAGCGGTCGAAAGCCATATCGGATGAAGGCAGGATCGTTCTGCTGGAACTGATGGGCTATCTCGCCAGCGAGTACCGAGTCTTTGCAATTGGCCGCGCACAGCCTGGCTGACTGCGGGCATCCAGGAGAGATCAATATGGCCACCGAAGCAGTGAAATTTACGCTGAAACTCTACGTAACCGGCCGCACGTCGCGGTCGGAACAGGCGATTGGAACGTTGCGCCGTATCTGCCGGGAGGAACTGGAGGGACGATACGACTTGGCCGTCATCGACATTCTCGAGCATCCGAAGCTCGCCGAGGAAGACAAGATCCTCGCGACACCAACCGTCATTCGCGAGCTTCCTTTGCCGATCCGCACGATCATCGGCGATTTGTCGGACGAGGAGCAGGTGTTGCTCGGCCTTGATGTCAAGGCCGACAGATAAACCGTAGCCGGAACAGAGGAGGCCGAGTCGGAATGGTCGCAAGCGCCTACAACGAAATCGAAAAACTGCCGACCGGTGTCCCCGGCCTGGATCACATAACCGAGGGCGGCTTGCCGGCCAGGCGTACCACCTTGGTCGCCGGCACGTCCGGGAGCGCCAAGACGGTTCTCGGATCTCACTATCTTGCCGCCGGAATCCAGGAATACGACCAGTCGGGAATCTTCATCACCTTCGAGGAGCCGGCGGAGGAGATCAGGCGCAACCTGCTCGGTTTCGGATGGGACGTGGCGGCGTGGGAGCGCGAGGATAAATGGCGCTTCGTCGACGTCTCGCCGATCATCGGCGGCGAGCCGATCGTGACCGGCGACTTCGATTTCGGCGGCCTGATGGTTCGGGTCGAGCAGGCGGTCAAGACGGTCGGTGCCGAACGCGTCGTTTTGGATTCGCTCGGCGCCGTCTTCACCCAGTTCACCGATTCCGCGATTGTCCGCCGGGAACTGTTGCGCGTCGCCGCCGGGCTGCGCGACCTTGGCGTTACAGCCATGTTGACGGCCGAGCGGACCAGCGAATTCGGCGACGTCACACGCCACGACGTCGAGGAATTCGTTGCCGACAACGTCATTATCCTCCGTAACGTGTTGGAGCAGGAAAAGCGCCGGCGCACGGTAGAGGTGCTGAAATTCCGGGGTACGCGGCACAACAAGGGCGAATACCCGTTCTCCATCATTCCGGAGCGCGGCATCGAGATCATTCCGCTGGCCGCGATCGGGCTGACCCAGGGGTCGTCCAACATTCGGGTCACGTCCGGCAACGATAAACTCGATGCGATGTGCGGCGGCGGCTTCTTCCGCGATTCCGTTGTGCTGGTTTCCGGCGCGACCGGCACCGGGAAGACGTTGATGGTGACCCAGTTCACCGGCGTCGGCGCCACCGGCGGCGAGAAATGCCTGCTTGTGGCTTTCGAGGAGAGCCGGGCGCAGCTCTTCCGCAACGCTCAGAGCTGGGGATTCGATTTCGAGAAGCTGGAGGCGGCCGGCAAACTGCGCGTCGTCTGCGCCTATCCGGAGACCAAGAGCCTGGAGGATCATCTGATCGCCATTCGCGATGAGATCGAAACCTTCAAACCCGATCGCGTTGCGCTCGATAGCCTGTCGGCTCTGGAACGGGTGTCCTCCGTGAAGGGCTTCCGGGAGTTCTGCATCGGCCTTACCTCCTTCGTAAAGGACGAAGAGGTCGCGACCCTGGTGACCTCGACCACGCCGACCCTGCTCGGCGGGACCTCGGTGACCGAGGCCCATATCTCGACCATCACCGATTCGATCATCCTGCTCCGCTACGTGGAGATGCTGGGCGAAATGCGCCGTGGACTGACGGTGCTCAAGATGCGCGGCTCATTTCATGAGAAGCACATCCGCGAATACCGGATCGACGAAAACGGGCTCACGCTCGGCGACCCCTTCCGCAACGTCGTCGGAATCCTGGCCGGCCATCCTCAGAACGTGACCGCGGAGGAGGTTGAGCGGCTGACCGGCTTATTCTCCGAGGAATAAGCCGGGTTTACCTCGCGCTGCCGGCTGTTTCTGTTTGTTCCTAATTTGTTCTTATCATTCTTCCGGCTATTGCGAAGACGGAAGCAGCCCGATTTACCGAACATTAACCGTGCCGACTTACATGTTGGTAATAAGAAAATTGTTGTAGAGGATGTAGTGCGTATGTCTCTTTCGTCGATTACGGTGGCGTTGATCGAGGCCGACGAAACCGCTGCCAACCATATTCGGCAAACGTTTTCAGATTACGGGCGCAGTTCGCACGAATTATTCCAATTTGCACATATAACGTCGGCGATAGACTTCCTTTCGCGCGAGTTGGTCGACATCATCGTGCTCGACCCTTTCGTCAACGATTCCACCGATCTGGATATCGATATCTCCGCGCTGAGCAAGATCAGCCGCGCGCCGATCATCGTGCTCACCGAAAACGACGACGAAGTCACGGCGGAGCGGGCAATCCGGGCCGGCGCCGCCGACTACCTGGTCAAAGGGACCTTGGACCGCCGTGCCCTGATGCGAACCTTCCGCCAGGCGACCGAGCGCCAGGCCCTAATCGACCAGTTGGAGGACAAATACAACGATGCCGAGGCGGCAAAGACCCGCTTCTACAATCTGATCGCCAGCAACGCCGACGCGATGCTGGTGGTGGATCTGGAGGGCATCATCCGGTTCGCCAATCCCAGCGCCGAGCGCCTGATGGGCCGCAGCGCCGCCGATCTCATCGACAAGACCTTCGGCGTGCCGATCGAAGGCGCGGCCAACTCGGAAATCAACCTGGTGCAGCGGAACGGCCAGTCCGTGACCGCTCATATGGGCGTGATGGAGACTGTCTGGGACGACAACCCCGCCTACATCGCCACCCTGCACGATATCAGCGAGCGCAAGCGCGCCGAACGCGCGCTGCACGTCGCCAAGCAGCAGGCGGAGCAGGCCAATGCGATGAAGTCGCAGTTCCTGGCCAATATGAGCCACGAACTCCGCACGCCGCTCAATTCGATCATCGGTTTCTCGGAAATGCTGCTGTCCGGCCTGCATGGCGATCTGGACCGGCCGCAGCACACCAAGTTCGTTGAGGCCGTTCGCCGCAGCGGCGTGCATCTGCTCGGCCTGATCGACGATCTGCTCGATCTTTCCAAGGTCGAAGTCGGCAGAATGGACCTGAACGAGAGCGAGTTCGCCCTGATCGAGGCGATCCGGGAAACCGCCAGGTCCCTTCAGCCGCGCATGGATCCGGCGGACATCCGGCTCACCTGCGATCTCGATCGGGTTGATGGAATACGCTTTCAGGGCGACGAGCGCCGGCTCAATCAGGTCGTCCTCAATCTGCTGTCGAACGCGGTGAAGTTCACCGGCGAGGGCGGGCGGATCGTCGTGTCGGCCGACCTTCAGGACAACGGCGATCTGGTGCTGCAGGTGGTCGATACCGGGGTCGGCATCCATCCCGACGACCTCGCCAAGATTTTCACGCCCTACATCCGGGGTCAGAATGCGCTGACCCGGACCGAGCACCAGGGTGCCGGTTTAGGGCTCGCGTTGGCAAAGAGCTTCGTCGACATGCATGGCGGCGACATTCATCTCGACAGCGAGGTTGGCGTCGGTACCACGGCTACTGTGAGATTGCCGGCTGGCCGGGTGCTACGCGGCGGCGAAGAGGTGCCGGTCCGAACCGACAACGTGACCCGGATCGGCCTCGCCGCCGACGGGTACTAAAAGAATCCCAAAGAGTTAGAGCGTTTCCGTCGGGCGCGTCGAAGCCGGCGGTCCGGTCGGACTGCCGGCGCGGTTGGTTTGGCTACTGGTTGGCGACGCTGACCGCGAAGGGATGCCGTTTCGGCTGCTCGAGCGGCGCGGGAGTGCCGTCCAGCAGCGCATCGATCGTCTGGCGGAACGGTTCGATCGAAATCGGTTTCGACATGTAGGCGTCGCAGCCGGCCTCCAGAATGCGCTGGGCGTCGCCGCGCATGGCGAATGCCGTCACCGCGATGATCGGGGTGCTTTTCAGGTCGCGGTCGGCGCGGACTTGTGCAACCACATCCAGCCCTGAAATATGCGGCAATTGGATATCGATCAGGATCAGGCTCGGCTTGTGCGACCGGCTCAGGGCAACCACGTCGCGACCGTCGTCGGTTGTGACGTAGTCGTAGCCGAAAGCTTCCATCAAAGTCTCGAATAAAAACTGGTTCTGCGGTTCATCTTCGACGATTAACACTTTACGCGTCATCACTTAACCCCACTGGAACCTATTGCTCTGGACTTTACGGCGGCTGACCCCCAACAGATGCCGATCAACTTATTTACTAGAAGTAAATTACTACTATATTCTTGGTTAATGATCGGTAAACAATAGTGTTAACACCGTCACGAATATTAACGGAGACTTGCGCCCGTATCGGGTTGCCGCGACGTTCCGCGGATTTCACAGGTTTGCGCGGTCTTCACTCGGCCTCGTTGGCAGCGCCACATAGAACGTCGCGCCTTGGCCCGGCGCCGACTCAACCCAGATTCTTCCGTGATGCCGGTCGACGATTTTCTTGCAGATTGCCAGCCCGATGCCGGAGCCGGGAAAGGCCTGCCGGGTATGAAGCCGTTTGAACGGTTCGAATATCCGGTCCGCGTGCCGCGGGTCGATGCCGATACCGTTGTCCTTGACCGAGAGCGTCCAGCCTTCCGGCCGATTCTCGGCGGCGACGCGGACCCGCGGCCTGCCGCCTTCCTGGTATTTGATCGCGTTGCCGATCAGGTTGCTGAGCAACAGGCGGATACCGGCGTGATCGGCCCAGACCGGCGACATCGGTCCCGCCTCGATCTCTGCTCCGGACTGCCGAATCTCCGACTCCAGGTGGCGGATCACTTCTTCCAAGGTTTCGCGGCAATCGATCCGGCCGATCTTCCGGTCTTCGGAATCGACCCGGGCGTAGGACAGTAGATCCTGCACCAGCGTCGTCAGACGGTTGGCGCCGTCGGTGACGAAATCGAAATACCGGTTCGACTCCGCATCCAGATCGCCGCCGTGTTTCTCGCGCAGCAGCTCGCAGAAGCCGGTGATCGACCGCAGCGGCTCCTTAAGGTCGTGCAAGGCCAGATAGGCGAACTGCTCCAGTTCCTGGTTGGTCTTCTCCAATGCCGCCTGGGCCTGCTTCAGGTCGGAGATGTCGGTATGGACAAGGATCGTCCCGCCGCCCAGCACCCTTCGTCCGCTGCATCGGATCGTGCGTTCGCCGGCCGTGCCGAATTCAATGGGCGATCCGGCGCCCAGAATGTCGGCCGCGTCGTCCAGGTCGCCGATCCGTTCTTTGAGATGATCGGTAAGGTGCAGGCTGCCGTCGTTCGATAGGGCGTGACCGGGGAACATCGCCTCGAACGCGCTGTTCCAAATCGCCGCCAGCCCTCCGGCATCGAAAATAACGATCCCGGCATCGGTGTTGTCGATCGCGCCCCGCAGCAGACGGTCGTTGCGGCGTGCCTGTTCCTCCGCGTCGCGCTGTCCGGTTTTGTCGATACCCGTGCCGATCACGTATTGGACGGCGCCGCTGTCGCTGACGATGGCGTTGTTGGTCCAGGCGATCAGACGGCGCGAGCCGTCCTTTGCCTGCCAGTGGGTTTCGACCGAGTAGGGGACGTTGCCGGCCAGCAGGAAGTCGACGATCAGTTCGAAGGCCCGCCGTTCCTCTTTGGGAACCAGCATCCACGGCTCTTCGCCCAGCATTTCTTCCGCCGAATAGCCGCTCGCCCGCTCGCAGGCGCGGTTGAACCGGACGATACGCCTGTCCCGGTCGAGCGCTATGACCAGCGCGTCGACCGTGTCCAGCACGGTCGACAGGAAACTCAATTCGTCGTCGCGGTCGAAGCTTTCGGCCACAAGCGGCATCGACGCTCTCTTCAGCGGCACTCGTTCAGGACGACGGAAAGAATAGATTATTGGATTAGTCGGGGATAGCGTTGTCGCGGTCGGCCATGACTAATGAAACAATCCTTCGCCTAATCGAACCGTAACGTCATTCGCCCAACGATGCTGCCGACAACCGCGCCCACACCCGCCATCGCCCATTCCCAAAGGATCAGCGCCAGCGCATCCAGCGCGGTGCCGGTCTGCGGATCGATCAGCAGGCCGAGCGGCAGGCCCAGTATCGGGCCGGCGGCCGCGCCCATCAGGGTGGACAGCCGGACCGCGCCGACCGCGTAATAGAACCGGCAGATCAGCGCGCAGCCAAGTGCCGCGGCCGGCCCTGCCGTCAGCAGGATCAGCCACATGCCCACCGACGCGGCCGCCTGGTCGAAATGGGCCGGCCCGTTGAGTGCGGCGCTGGTAATCGTCGCGATGGTGTGGGCGCTTAAGAATCCGATCACGCTGCCGGCGCCCATCGCCCAGGTCGTTCTATGCAGCATTCGATTGTCCGACGCGCGGTGGCGGTCTTGGCCGCCTCGATCATTGGGTTCAGCCTAGTCCTGCGTGCATCGCCCGGCGGTGGCAAACCCCACAATTGCGCTGCCGGCAACGACTTCGTGTTCGCGTTGGTGCTGCCGCGCGAAGGTGTGATGTCGTCGGCCTTGACGTGGATGCGGCTGGCGTTAGGTTGGCGCTATCGCCGGTGCGCCGGAATAGCAGCGCAGCGGTGTTTTATACCGATCAGGAGACCTGTATGTCGCTTGCCGAAAAACTGGATGCGCTCCGCGAAGCCGGGGCCAAACGCATCCCACCTGATAAGCGCGCGATAATGTCCCGCGCGACCCAGGATCTTCGCGAGTCGGGGATTTTGGACAACGTCGCCAAAGTCGGCGACCCGTTCCCGGCCTTCGCGCTGAACAACGCGCGCGGTGCCGAGGTCCGGTCGTCGGATCTGCTGGCCAAAGGACCGCTGGTTCTCAGCGTCTTCCGCGGCAGCTGGTGACCCTACTGCAACGCAGAGCTGTATGCTTTGCAGGATGCAGTAGAGACCCTGAAGCAGCATAACGCGACGGTCGTCGCGCTGACGCCGCAACTGCCCGAACACAGCCTCAAGATGGTCGAACGGCACAAGCTCGGTTTCGATCTGCTGACCGATCCCGGCAACGCCTATGCCGCAGAACTCGGTTTGCGGTTCGAATTTCCCGCCGATCTGCGCGAGGTTTATTTGAGCTTTCCGATCGACCTGCCGAAACATAACGGCGAAACGAGTTGGACCCTGCCGGTCCCGGCTCGCTATGTCGTCGACCAAAGCGGCATCATTCGCATCGCCGATGTTGACGTCGACTACACGCGCCGTCCGGAGGTGGACAAGACCGTCGCCGACGTCGCGGCGCTCGGCTGAGGTCGTTCAAGAAAAAAGGGGACATTCATCTTTTCGCAGTTTGCAAAAAGATGAATGTCCCCTTTTTCGATCCGTTACGACAGGGGCGTCTGGGTCAGTTCTACGTCTTTGATCCAGACGCTGCCTGCGCCTTCCATGGCCAGGTTGAGCTTCAGCAGATCCGGGCTCTGCCCTTTCTGTAAGAAGAACGTGACTTCATAGGACGCCCAGTCGTTGGTCCCGATGATGGCGTGGTCGAAGCCTTTCGAGAAAAATTCGCCGCGCCCGTCGAACCGGCACCACATCTCCAGGTAGGCCTTGTCGGCCAGTCCCTCCGTCTTCATCTTCAGGCGCCAGGTGATCAGGCAATGGTCCAGCGGCGGCGGCGCGATTTCGAACAGCGGAATCGTCTGGCCGTCGGAAATCTCAGCCGACCAACCGTCGCCGTCGACCTTCAGCGGATCCTGGGAGATGGTCGGGTCGGAGGTGGTGAAACGCCTGACCGCGACCGGCGGGCCGGCCGGGACCGGCGCGCTTGTCTGGGAACGAAACCATTGCAGCATGGGCCTGGACCACGTGTGGTTTATCCGCCGTACATCGTACGGCCGGTTCCATTAATGGCTGATTAGCCGGTTTGGTAAAGACGATAGCGTTAAAGAAGAGCGGCGTGATTTAGCCCTTTCCTGCGGGATATACTGCCGATGCAACGACGAGAAACACGAGGGAGTTAACCATGCGCGGCGTTCTGTTCACCGGCAACCGGCAGGTCGAGATTGGGGAGTTTCCCGACCCGACGCCCGGCCCGGGCGAGGTGGTCGTGGAGATCAAGGCGTCCGGCATGTGCGGCAGCGATCTCAAATTCTACCGCGCCGCGCCGGGCGACGCGCAGGCCGCCCTCGGTCTCGGCGATTTGAGCGAGCCGATCATCGCCGGTCACGAGCCTTGCGGTGTGGTCGCCGCGGTCGGCGCCGGCGTCACGGAAAGGGAGGCGCGCATCGGCCAGCGCGTCATGGACCATCACTATTGTGGTTGCGGCGTCTGCCACCATTGCCGGATCGGCTGGTCGCAGCTCTGCGGCGAACGCTTTGTCGTCTACGGCGTTACCGCGCACGGTGCCCATGCCGACTATATCAAAGTGCCGGCGCGCACCCTGGTCGAGCTGCCGGACTCTTTGTCGTTCGAAACCGGTGCGGCGATCTCCTGCGGCACCGGCACGGCCTACGGCGCGCTCCGCCGCATGAACCTTTCGGGCCGCGACACACTGGCGGTGTTCGGCCAGGGCCCGGTCGGTCTGGCGGCGAATCAACTCGGGGCGGCGATGGGCGCGCGGGTCATCGCGCTCGACACCGCCCCGGAACGCCGCGCACTGGCTACCGAATTCGGCGCCGAAACGGTGATCGATCCGGCGGCCGACGATCCGGTAGAGGCGTTGAAGGAACTGACCGGTGGCGCCGGCGTCGACCTGGCGCTCGACTGCTCGGGCGCGGAGGCCGCGCGTAGCGCCGCGGTCAAAGCGACGCGGACCTGGGGCACCGTCTGTTTCGTCGGCGAAGGCGGCAGCGTCACGCTCGACGTCAGCCCGGACATGATCCGCAAGCAGCTTACCGTCATCGGATCGTGGACCTTCTCCAGCGTGATCCAGGAGGAATGCGCCCGCTTCGTCGCCGACCGCAAGGTCGACGTCGACAAACTGTTCACCCAGCGCTACACGCTCGACCAAGCCGAAGAGACCTACAAACTGTTCGACACCCAGACGACCGGCAAGGGCGTGTTCCTGAGCTGACTTCGTGGCGGAGGACGGTTTGAAGATTTTCCTCGATGTGGACGGCGTCCTGGTCGACGGTTGGCACGCCGATCCCGCCCGAAGAAAACCCTGGGACGCCACCATCGAACAAGACCTCGGCGTGCGGCGGGACGTGTTTCAGGCCTTGTTTTTCGGCCGGCGCGACGGCGGCCGGCCTTCTCTGATGCATGAATGCGTCAGGGGCGCCATGGATTTGAAGGTTGCACTCGCCGGCGTTCTACCTGAGGCCGGGTACTTCGGATCAGTGGACAGTTTCATCGACTATTGGTTCACCAAGGATTCCAACCTCAACACCGATGTGCTGGAAACCGTGGAGCGTTTGTCAGCACACAAGCATGTCGCACTTTATCTGGCGACGGGCCAGGAGCACTATCGTGCCGACTATCTTTGGCACAAGCTGGCGTTCAAGGACTACTTCGCGGCCATCTTCTACAGCGCGCGCCTCGGCCACTTGAAGAACGCGGCTGCGTTTTACGAGGCCGTCAATGTCAGCCTCGACATCGGCAAGACCGAACGGCCGCTGTTTTTCGACGACCAGACGGACGTTGTCGAAGCAGCGAACCGGGCGGGATGGGACGCCTGCGTCTTCAAGTCGGTTGCCGATATACGGGACCATCCGCGCCTTAGGGATCTCCTGACCTGACTACAGCTTCCGCCCTAGCCGTTTCTCGACCTGCCGCTTCTCCCATTCAGGCCCCAGGAAGGTGAATGGCTCGAACACCGAAAGTGCGTGCATCAGGACGCCAATGCCCCAGCCGAACGCCGTCCAGAAGGTCCAGCGGAAATCGAGGTAGCCGAACAGGTTTGCGATCAGGAAGGCGGAGATCACCGTGACGTAGGGGATCAGATGCGCGTAGAAGCCCTTCAGGTCCCGCACATAGGCCAGGGCCTCTTCCTCTTCTTCGGTGATGGATGCCGGTTCGTTCATCGTCGCCTCCGTCCGCAGGGTTTCGACATCGACGTCGAAGGCGGCGGCCAGCGCTTTCAGCGATTCCAGGCCCGCGTTGTGGCCGCGCTCGATGCGCTGGATGGTCCTGACGTTCAGACCGCTCAACTCGGCCAGATGCTCTTGCGACCAGGCGCGCTGCAATCTCAACTTCCGAACGATCATCCGCCATTCCTCGACTGTCGTCGGACCGGACTATGCGAACCAACCGCGGACCGGGCCACGGCAGATTGCCGACAGTTACCCGACAGTGCTTATGAAACAAAAGCTTACGCCGATCATTGCACGCCCACCAGCGCTGCTTCCTTGGTTGTTCATCGGACGCTGCCGGTGTGATAGACCCATCGTGCATCAAGGGGGAAGCCATGGCCGCCTATCTGCCCGGTATCGTTCTCGCCTATTCGGCGTTTTTGTTCACGATTCTGACGCCCGGCCCGAACAACCTGGCCGTGATCGGCGCGTCGATGAGCGGGGGCCGGGCGGCCGGCCTCGCCCTGGCGTTCGGTGTCGCGACCGGCTCGTTCTGCTGGGCCTTGTCCACGGCGCTCGGGCTCTCGGCGTTGCTCGCCTCCTATGCCGGCGCGCTCACCGCGATCAAGATCGCCGGCGGCCTTTACCTGCTTTGGCTGGCCTACCGGTCGTTCCGTTCGGCCGCGGCCGACCGGGATGTCGACGTCCCGGCGGCGAATAATGCGCACCGTTCGCCGGTCGGCTACTACCTGCGTGGGCTGATCATCCAACTGACCAATCCGAAGGCGGCGCTGACCTGGATCGCGATCATCTCGCTCGGCGTCCAGGCAAGCGCGACACTCGGCCCCGCGCTCGCCATCGTGGCCGGCACCACGCTGATTGCCGTCGTGGTTCACGCCGCCTACGCCGTGGCGTTCTCGACGGCGCCGGCTGTTCGAGCCTACGCCAAGGTCCGCCGCTGGGTGCAGGGCGCGCTCGGCGTCTTCTTTGCCGCGGCCGGCTTGAGGCTGATCACGCTGCCCGACGCAGCAGATTGAGTGCGGAGCCGGCGCGGAACCATTCGAGCTGCGTTGCCGTGTAGGAATGCGTGAGCGATAGCCCTTCGCTCGTCCCGTCGGCATGGGTCAGCCGACAGATCACCGGCCGGCCCGGCGCCATCTCGTTCAGGCCGGTCAGGCTCAGCCGGTCTTCGGCGCGGATCCGGTCGTAGTCGGCGGGGTCGGCGAAGGTCAGCGCCAGCAATCCCTGTTTCTTCAGGTTGGTTTCGTGAATGCGCGCGAAGCTCCGGGCGATCACCGCGACCCCACCCAGCAGGCGTGGCGACAAGGCGGCGTGTTCGCGGCTGCTGCCCTCGCCGTAATTGGCGTCGCCGATTACCACCCACGGCACGCCTTCACGTCGGTAGTGGCGGGCGATATCGGAAAACGTCACGCCGGTTTTGCCGGTCAGCAGGTTGGCCCCTCTGCCGCGTTCGTGGGTGAAGGCGTTGGTCGCGCCCGACAGCATGTTGTCGCTGAACCGGTCCAGATGGCCGCGAAAGGCGAGCCACGGGCCGGCCGGCGAGATATGGTCGGTCGTCGTCTTGCCGAGCGTCTTGACCAGCGCGGGCATGTCGGTGAAGTCGTTACCGTTCCAGGCCGGCCACGGCTGCATGACCTGCAGCCGTTCGCTGTTCGGGTCGATGGCGACGCCGACCTTGCGGCCGTTCCCCGGCGGCGCGACGTAATTGGCGCAGCCCGTGTCAAACCCCTGTGCCGGTACCTCGGGCGCGGGCTTTGGCGGTTGCAGCCGGAACGGCGCGCCGTCCGCTCCTTCCAGCGTATCTCTACGTGGGTCGAAGGACAGGCGGCCCGCCAGGGCCAGGGCGGTGACGATCTCCGGACTGGCGATAAAGTTCATCGTCGTCGGCTGGCCGTCGTTCCGCGCCGGGAAGTTGCGGTTGTACGAGGTCACGATGGTATTCGGCTTCTCCGCCGCCTCGCCGGCGCGGCGCCATTGCCCGATACAGGGCCCGCAGGCATTGGCCAGCACCGCACCGCCGATGGCGGCCAGCGGTGCCATCTGTCCGTCGCGCTCGATTGTAGCCCGCACCCGGTCGGAGCCTGGCGTCACCAGGAACGGCGTCGCCGCTTTGACGCCGTGCGCGCTCGCCTGTTCGGCCACGTCGGCCGCGCGGCTCATGTCTTCGTAGGACGAGTTGGTGCAACTGCCGATCAGCGCCGACGAGATCGTGTCGACGAAACTGTTGTCGCTGTTCGCGACTTCGTCCCTCAGCGCCGAAAGCGGCCGCGCCCGGTCCGGCGAATGCGGCCCGACGATATGCGGCTCCAGTGTCGCAAGATCCAGTTCCAAAACACGGTCGTAATGCGCGGCCGGTTCCGCCTCGACGGTCGCGTCCGGCTCCAGCAGGTGTTTCCAATGCTCGACGATCGGCACCAGCGCGGCGCGACCGGTTGCCTTCAGATACGCCGCCATCCGGTCGTCGTAGGGAAAGATCGACGTCGTGGCGCCGAGTTCCGCGCCCATGTTGGTGATCGTCGCCTTGCCGGTGGCGCTGATCGTCCGTGCGCCCGGTCCGATATATTCGACGATGGCGTTGGTCCCGCCCGCGACGCCCAATTGTCCGGCAACCCACAGGATCACGTCCTTCGGCGCGGTCCAGCCGTCCATCTCGCCAGTCAGCACCACGGCAATTCGTTTCGGGTAAAGCAATTCCCACGGCAGGCCGGCGATCACTTCTACCGCATCGGCGCCGCCGACGCCGACCGCGCAGGCGCCCAAGCCCCCGGCGTTCGGCGTGTGCGAGTCGGTACCGATGATCATCGCACCCGGAAAGGCGTAGGTCTCCAGGATCACCTGATGGATGATGCCGGCGCCCGGCTTCCAGAAGCCGGCGCCGTAGCGCGCCGCCACGGATCGCAGGAAATCGTAAACCTCCCGGTTCTCGGCGACGGAATCGCTTAAATCGGCCTTGCCTTCGGTACGCGCCTGGATCAGGTGGTCGCAGTGAATCGTGGTCGGCACCGCCACCCGGTCCAGCCCCGTCTGCATGAATTGCAGCATGCCGGTCTGGCCCAGCACGTCCTGGAACGCCACCCGGTCCGGCCGAAGCCTGAGGTGGCTCCGTCCCGGTTCCATTTCCGCCGATTTCGGATCGTCCAAATGCCCCAGCAAAACTTTGTCGGCCAGCGTCAAAGGCCGATCCTGCCGGCCGCGGACGATCTTCAGGTTCTCTTCCGTCCGCGCCAAAACGCGCGCGACCATCTCCGGCGTGGAATCGATGTCCACCATGGCGTCTCTCCTGCATGCTGTGTCGGATCGGATGCGGGCGAGACGGTACTGGCGCGCGTGCCATAGATCCAATATATGTTTAGAGTAAAATTCATATGGAACAGATATGGATATAAGGCGCCTCCGATATTTCGTCGCGGTGGCCGAGGAAGGCCACATCACCCGCGCCGCGGAGCGTCTCGGCATTCAGCAGCCGCCGCTCAGCCAGCAGATCCGCGCGCTGGAAACGGAACTCGACGTCCAGCTCTTCCGCCGCAAGCCGCGCGGCGTGGAGATGACCGACGCCGGCCGCACCCTGCTCGCCGACGCCCGCCGGATCTTAAGCGACGTCGACGGCGCGCTGGCCAGGGCCCGGCGCACGGCAAGGGGCGAGCAGGGGCGGATCGTCGTCGGCTTCACCAGTTCCGCGCCGTTCCATCCCTTCGTGCCGCGCGTCATCCGGCGCTTTCGCGAACTCTATCCGCGCGTCTCACTGGTGCTGGAGGAGGGCGGCACCGGCGACTTGGTCGCGGCGCTCGGGGCGGAACGGCTCGATGCCGCGTTCATCCGCTCGCCCGCGCCGGCCAGCGAGGGCATCGCCGTGCATCCGCTGCTCGAGGAACCGATGGTCGCCGCCCTGCCGAGCGGCCATCCGCTGGCCCCGAAGTCGAGAAAAAAGCCGCTGCCGCTCGCCGATCTTGCCACGGAGCCCTTCGTATTCTATCGCCGCGCATCCGGCCCGGGCCTGCACGACGCCATCGTCGGCGCCTGCCATGCCGCCGGCTTCACGCCGCGCACCGAGCAGGAAGCGCCGCGCATCGTCTCGACCCTCAACCTCGTGGCGGCCGGGCTCGGCGTCACGCTGGTGCCGGAATCGCTGTCCGACATGCGGCTTGCAGGCGTCGTCTACCGCCCATTGGCGGTAAAGCCGCGGTTGACCGCCCCGATCCGGATCGCCTGCCGCGCCGTCGACCACTCCGCCGCGGCCCGCCACTTTGTGGCCCTGGCGCGGCGCGAGGGCCCTTCGGTTACTCCGTAATCGCGGCGATCACACCCTTTTCCCATTCGCCATGCATCGTTGCCGGCAGGTCGCCGGGCTCGAACCATTGGGCCGGTTCGACAGGCGTGCCGTCGGCCGCGACCAGATAGTCGAAAACCAGATGCCAGCCGCGCCGCCCACGAAACGACTGCAGGCGCTTGAAGGTCGGCGTGGCGCCCGTCAGCCCCAAACCGTCGATCACCTTGCGCGCCTGCTCGTCCGGGTGGGTGAACGGCTCCACGTCGCCGCCCGGCAGCCACCACCGGTCGATGTCGGGGTTGTACTTGGTCAGCAGCACCTGTCCGGTGCCGTTCGTCACCACCAGGTTAGCGATGACCTGAATATCGATGTCTTGTGCGTTCATCGCAGGGTCTCCAATTCGGTTTCCAACCATCCGATTTCGGCGCTCAGCAGGACTTCTTCCCGTCTGGCCAGCAGCGGCGACAAGGCACCGCGGCGCAAACTCTCCAGTTCGGCGAGCCGTTGGCGCAACGCATCCAGCCGCCGCGCCAGGCCGTCTTTCAGCACCGGCGTCGGTAAATCGCCGGAGACGGCAAGCGCCGCGTTGGCCAATTGATTGTTGGCGCTCTCCCACGCGCCGTCGGTCAGCGCCGCCAGTTCCTCGGCGCCGCGTTTGGTAATTCGGTATTTGATGGCGCGGCCCTGTTTAGACGCGGTGGCCAGCCCGTTGCCCGCCAGAGTCTTCAATGCCGAGTAGATCGACGCGTCCTCGACCGGGAACCAGAACCGGACGAACGATCGCGACAGCACCTGCTTCACGTCGTAGCCCGACAAAGAGCCTTCCATCAGCAGATAGAGCACCAGAATGCGAACCATGTGGAAATACTAAAGATTTACTAAAAATTGTTCAAGGTAATTCACCGGGCTTGCGGCCGGGCCGCCAGCCGGTGGATGATGGCCGCAACTGGATGTCGATTGCGGGAGACCGGTCGATGGCGACGGTGCACAAAATCAAGGCCGAACCGATGACGGCGGAGCGCTTCGCGCCGTTCGGCGAGCTATGGGACGCGCCAGGCCCACAGACAGACCGGGCGGAGATTTTCCCGACCGGTTTTGCCTATGGCGGCAGGGCCACCGTCAGCGTCATCCGTCAGCCCCATGTCGGGCTCACCTTCACGCAGTTGGAACGTCATTTCGGCGTGACTCAGGGCTTCGCGCAACTGTCCGGCCCGACTGCGGTCGTCTGCGTCGCCCGGCCGAGCGCGACCGACGACCCGGCCGATATTCCCGATCCGGCGGACGTCCACGCCTTCCTGATCGACCCGTCGGTCGGCTACGCGTTCAAGCGCGGCACCTGGCATTCGCTCAACCGCTACAGCCTCGATCCGTCCGGCGGCACCTTCCTGATCCTGAATTCCGACCCCAACCCGACCCAGATCGTCGACTACGAAACCGGAACCGCCTCCATCTACCGCAACCTTGGCGGAGAGGGCGCGCCGGAAGAAATCGACCTCTCCGGCGACTTCGGCGTGGTCTTCGAGATCGATCCTTAAGCTTTCCGGTACAATGGCGGCGTTGGCGATTCTTCAGCGGAGGCGGCCATGGCGACGGAAAAGAAATCCACCGATATGTATGTCGACCTGCCTGATGGCATCGGCCGTGACCGGGTGATGGCGGCGGTCGAGCGGGCCGCGGCGTCCGTCGGCCTCTACATCTCCCACATCGGCGGCTATTCGCGGAAGAAGTATCCCGGTTCGGTCCATTGGCACTTCAAGCGCGACAGAAAGGAACCGGGCCTGATCGATGCCACTTACTGGGACATCAAGTCGCTGCTCTGGCTGATGATCCGCCACCGCGAACCCGCCTGGGTGCACGAAACCGCGCCGAGACTGCAACGGGCGCTGCGGCGCGAACTGGCAACCTGACATGCCGCCGATGAGGCCGGACACGCGTCCCTCGGGCGCGGTGCACGATTGTTCGTTGCCGCAATGGGCCATCGACAAGATGACGCGCCGACGCGGCAGGCGCTACGCGTACGAGGTCATCGATCCGGCCGCGACGGCGCTCGTCGTGGTTGACGCAACCAAACCCTTCATCGAGGGGACACCCTGCGCCGCCGCCATCGTCACCCCAATCGCGCGCCTCGCCGACTGTCTTCGCACGGCCGGCGGCACTGTCGCCTGGGTAACACCGGAACCGATGGCACCGGATAATTCCAACCTTGCGGCCCTCTGGGGACAGGACCGTCTGCAACAGGTGGCGGGAGACGGGGCCTTGACGGTTCTGGCCGACGGGCTCGAACCGGTTCCGCAAGACATTACGGTCGAGAAGAAGGGCTACAGCGCCTTCTTCCCGGGCATGTCTCCGTTGCCTGACATCCTCGCCGGGCGCGGCGTCGACACCGTCGTCATCGTCGGCGTTCTGACCAACGTCTGTTGCGAGAGTTCCGCCCGGGATGCCGCCGCGCTCGGTTATCGGGTGATTATGGTCGCCGATGCCAATGCGGCGCGCAGCGACGAGGAACACCGGTCGGCGCTCTACAACATCCTGCGCAATTTCGGCGACGTAAGGTTCACGGACGACCTAATCGCCCAGATCGCTGCAACCGCTTCCTAAACGGTGACCGACGCGGCCGAGCGTTCCGGCCGCAGGCCGCTCTCCGCGACCTCGGTGGTGGCGGGGTCCAGGTCGGCGAGGGCGTCGCGCTGGCTCAGGTAGACGCGGCCGGTCAGGTGGCCGAAAAAGTCGGATCGCTTCAGTTTGTCCATCACCGGGCCTTTCACCTCGGAGAGATGGAATTCGATCTCCGCGGCGTGCAGCCGCGCGATTAGGGTCTCCAGCGCCTCCAGCGCGCTGGCGTCGATCTCGTTGACGGCCGAGCAGATCAGCACAACATGGCGGATCTTCGGCTCGGCGACGGCCATGTCGTAGATCCGATCCTTCAGCCACAGCGCATTGGCGAAATAGAGGCTCTCGTCGACCCGCACGCTCAGCACGTAGGGGCTGGTGACCACGTCGTGCCGCTTGACGTTGCGGAAATGCTGCGTGCCGGGCACCTGGCCCACGGTCGCCATGTGAGGCCGCGCCGACCGGGTCAGGAACAGCACCAGCGACAGCGCGACGCCGGTGACGATGCCCGCCTCGACTCCCGCGGCCAGCACCATGACGATGGTCGCCGCCATCGCCGCGAAGTCGGTCTTCGAATAGACCCAGGTCCGCTTCAGCGCGCCCAGATCCACCAGCGACAGCACCGCCACCAGGATGGTCGCTGCCAGCGTCGCCTTGGGCAGTTGATGGAACAGTGGCGTCAGCAGCAATGCCGTCAGCCCGATGCCGGCCGCCGTCAGCACGCCTGCCAGCGGCGTGCGGGCGCCGGCGTCGAAATTCACGACCGACCGGGCGAAGCCGCCGGTCACCGGATAGCCGCCGCCGAACGCCGACGCGATGTTGGCGGCGCCAAGACCGACCAGTTCGCGGTCGGGCTGGATGCGTTCGCGCCGTTTCGACGCCAGTGTCTGCGCGACCGACACAGACTCGACGAAGCCGACCACGGAAATCAGGATCGCCGCCGGGATAAGGTCGCGCCAGAGCGCGAGGTCGACCGGCGGCAGGGCAATCGGCGGCAGGCCTTGCGGAATAGCGCCGACGACCTTCACGCCCTCGGCGTCCAGCGCGAATGTCTCGACCAGCAGGATCGTCGCCAGCACCGCCGCGACCGGCGCCGCCTTGGCCGCCGTATCGGCAAGGCGCGGCCCGAGCCCGAGCGACATCAGTAACGGCTTCAGCCGCGCTCTGGCGCCGAACAGGAAGATCGTCGCACCGACCCCGATTGCGAATGTCGGCAGGTTGGTCTGATCGATCCCCTGGGCCAGGGAGCGCCCGAGGTCGAGCATCGTATGCCCGCCCGCGTCGATGCCGAAGATATGCTTGAGTTGGCTCGCCGCAATCAGCAGCCCAGACGCGGTGATGAAGCCGGATATCACAGGATGGCTCAGCAGACTGGCCATGAAGCCGAGCCGCAGCAGGCCCAGGCAGACGAGCAGGACTCCCGACAACAGCGCCAGCGCCAATGCGGCGCCGGCATATTCCGGCGTGCCGACGGCGGTGATCTCGCCGACCGCCGCCGCCGTCATCAGCGAGACCACGGCGACCGGCCCGACCGCCAGTGCATTGGATGAGCCGAACAACGCATAACCGATCAGCGGTAGCATGCTGGCGTAGAGCCCGACCTCCGGCGGCAGCCCGGCCAGCAGCGCATAGGCCAGGCTCTGCGGGATCAGCATGATGGTGACGATCACCGCCGCCAGGGTGTCGCCGCGTAGGTCCTGTCGGTCGTAGCGTTTCAGCCAGCCGGCGCAGGGTAGCAGACGTTCGAGGTATGGAGTTCGACGCGCCGCGGCCATCCCGTCAGTTGACCACTTCCGGTGTCGCCTTGGACGGCCTTGCGAGCCATTCGCGCCCCTGCAGCATCGCCTTCCAATAGACCGGCGGCAGGATCTTCTCCTTCAGCAGCCAGGCCAGCCGGCTCGGCTTCTGCCCGTCGATCAGCCAGCGCGGGAAGCTTGGCAGCAGCTTGCCGCCGTAGCCGAACTCGGCCAGCACGATCTTGCCGCGCTCCACGGTCAGCGGGCAGGAGCCGTAGCCGTCGTAGTGCGATACGCCCCTGCCCTTGCCCATGTCGGTCAGCAGGTTCTCGGCCACAATCGGCGCCTGCTTGCGCGCCGCCGCCGCGGTCTTGGCGTTGGGCGCGTTCATCACGTCGCCGAGCGCCCAGATGTTGTCGAAGCTCTTGTGCCGCAGCGTGTTCTGGTCGACGTCGACCCAGCCGGCCTGGTCGGCCAGCGGGCTGACCCGGATGAAGTCCGGCGCGGTCTGCGGCGGGCAGACGTGGATCATGTCGAAGGCGCGCTCGACGGTCTCGGTCTCGCCGTCCTCCTTCTGGTGCGCGAACCAGGCTTTCTTGGCCGGGCCGTCGATGGCCACCAGGTTGTGGTTGAACTGCAGGTCGGCGCGGTAGAGCTCGACGTACTCCATCAGCGCCGGGATGTAGTCCTTGACCCCGAAGAGCACGCCGCCGGCGTTGTAGAAGGCGATGTCGATGTTCTCGAGCAGGCCGCTGCGCCGCCAGTGGTCGGCCGAGAGGTACAGGGCCTTCTGCGGCGCGCCGGCGCATTTGATCGGCATCGGCGGCTGGGTGAAGAGCGCCGTGCCCGAGCGCAGGCCGCGCACCAGCTCCCAGGTGTAGGGCGCCAGGTCGAAGCGGTAGTTCGAGGTGACGCCGTGCTTGCCGAGCGTGTCGACCAGGCCCTCGACCTTGTGCCAGTCGAGCTTGAGGCCGGGACAGACCACCAGCCGGTCGTACTGGATCGCCCGGCAGCCCTCGAGCAGCACCACGTTGCGCTCCGGCTCGAAGGCGGCGACCGCCGCCTTGATCCAATGGACCCTCTCCGGCAGCACCGAGGACAGCGTGCGCACGGTGTCGTTGGCCTCGAAGACGCCGCCGCCGACCAGGGTCCAGCCCGGCTGGTAGTAGTGGATGTCGGCCGGGTCGATGACCGCGATCTCCAACTCGGGGCTGCGGGCCAGCAGCGAGGAGGCCACGGCGATGCCGGCCGAGCCGGCGCCGACCACGACCACGTCGAAGCGGTTGTCGACGGCGTCGCTGGGCGTCCGGCCATTGTTGGCGATGCGCCGCACCACGGCCGACATGTCGTAGCCGGCCTGCTGGGCCGAGGCCAAGATCTGCGGCAGCGGCAATCGGCCGGCGCGGCTCAGCGACCAGAGCGTGACCGAGCGGGTGCCGGTGCGGCAGAAGGCGAAGGCCGGCTTGCGCACGCCGTCGAGCAGGGCGCCGAAGCGCTCGGCATCCTCGTCATCGACCTTGCCGCTGTCGACAGGCAGGTAATGGGCCTCCAGCCCGGCCGCCTGGGCGGCCTCCTCGATCTCGTGGAACAGCGGCTGGTCGTTGCCCTCGCCGTCCGGGCGGTTGCAGATCACGGTCTTGAAGCCGGCCGCGGCGAGCGCCGGCAGGTCGGCCGTCGAGATCTGGGCCGAGACGCTGATCTCGGCATCGATTTTCTTGATGTCCATCACGCCTTTCCTCCCTCGCCCGGCGCCGCTCTCACAGCGTGTCGAGCGGGATCTTCAGGTAGCTCACGCCGTTTCCCTCCGGCGGCGGCTTGCGGCCGGCGCGCATGTTGATCTGCACCGAGGGCAGGATCAGGACCGGCATGTCGAGCTCCTTGTCCCGCGTCGAGCGCATCTCGACGAAGTCGTCTTCGTCGACGCCGTCGTGCACATGCTTGTTCTTGGCCCGCTCCTCGGCGACCGTGGTCTCCCACACGTAGACGTGCCGGCCCGGTGCCTTGTAGTCGTGGCAGAGGAACAGCCGGGTCTCCGGCGGCAGGCTGAGGATCTTCTTGATCGAGCGGTAGAGCTGGCGGGCGTCGCCGCCGGGGAAGTCGCACCGCGCCGTGCCGAAGTCCGGCATGAAGAGCGTGTCGCCGACGAAGGCCGCGTCGCCGATCAGGTAGGTCGAGCAGGCCGGCGTGTGGCCCGGCGTGGCGATCACCTTGGCCTCGAGGTCGCCGATCCTGAAGGTCTCGCCGTCCTTGAGGAGCCGGTCGAACTGGCCGCCGTCGGTGGCGAAGGAGGCCTCGGCGTTGAAGACCTTCTTGAAGGTCTCCTGCACGACGCTGACCTGCTCGCCGATGGCGATCCGGCCGCCGAGCTTCTCCTGCAGGTAGGGCGCGGCTGTCAGGTGGTCGGCATGCACGTGCGTCTCGAGCAGCCAGTCGATCGTCAGGCCCTCGGCCTTGACGAAGGCGATCAGCTCCTCGGCCGAGCCCGCGCTGGTGCGCCCCGACTTGGGATCGTAGTCGAGCACGGAGTCGACGATCGCGGCGTGCTTGGTCGCCGGATCGATCACCAGGTGGGTGGCGGTGAAGGTGGCCTCGTCGAAGAAGCTCTCGACCCGCGGCTTGGCGCCGCTCTCGGCCGCCTGCGGGCCCTCGTGGGTCGCCAAGGTCATGCCTGGGCCCTCCCCTGGCCGGTCGTGCAGATGCCGAGCAGGCGGTAGGCCGGGCAGTAGCCGATCAGGGCCGTGCCCAGGGGCACCAGGCCGACCAGGCCCCAGAGCGTCTGCGGGCCGACGAAGATCAGGGCCAACAGGCCGAGCCCGACCGCGATGCGCAAGGCCCGGTCGAGGCCGCCGATGTTTCGGTTCATGGATGTCCCTCCCATGGAGCGGTTCTGGCGTTCTGGCCGACGACCCTAGGCGGGCCGGCCGGGGCCGTCTGTGACTTAGTCACGATTTCGTGAAGGCGGCCCGCAAGCCGCTCAGTCGGCCGCGGCCATGGCCTCCAGAGCGGGCCGGTCGAGCAGGGCGATCTCGCCGCGCGACAGCGCGACCAGGCCGCGGCGCTGCAGCTCCTTGAGGTGCCGGCTGACCACCTCGCGCGCCGAGCCCAGCTCGGTCGCCAGGTCCTGGTGGGTGCCGGTCACCACGCCGTCGCCGCCGGCACGGGCGATCAGCTTCTGGGCCAGCCGCTTGTCGATGCGCTCGAAGGCGACCTCCTCGACGACCTGCATCAGGTCGCTGATCCGCCGGGCGTAGTCGGCGAAGACGAAGCGGCGGAAGTCGGGCGAGCGCGCCAGCAGGCGGTCGAAGGCCTCCTGCGAGATGGCGACGGCCTCGACCGCCGTCTCGGTCACCCCTTCGGCGGCGTAGCTGTCATGCGACAGCAGGCAGGCCGTGGTCATGATGCAGCTCTCGCCGCCCGAGACGCGGTAGAGCACGATCTCGCGGCCGCCGGGCGAGACCTGCTGCACCTTCACCGTGCCGTCGAGCAGGAGCAGGAAGTTCTGCGCCGGCTGGCCCGGCGCGAAGACCGTCTGCCCCGGCGGCAAGGCCAGGACCTGCGAGCGCTCCGCCAACAGCGCCCGCTCCTCGGCCGTCAGTTGCTCGAGCTCGGGGAAAGTCCCGAGCCAGGCCGCCTGCCCGCTCGCCATCGCCTTCGGCTCCCCGGTTTCGGTCCGGGCCCATAGTGCCACAGCCGAGAGGGGCTTTCTTGATCGAAGTCAGGCGGCGGCCGGGGCCGCACGCTCAGCCGGCGCGGGCGAGCGAGTTGTCGAGGAACAGTGTCGGAGAGCCGCGGTCCCGGGAGTCGTCGAGCATCTTGGCGACCTTGTCCGGCGCCAAGGGGGGCGAGAAGTAGTAGCCCTGGACGAACTGGCAATCGAGAGAGCGGAGGCACTCGACCTCCTGGGCCGTCTCGGCGCCTTCAGCCACCACCTCCATGCCGAGCACGACCGCCAGGGTGTTGATGGCCTGCACGACCCTGAAGTCCTCTTCGTCGAGCGCCATGGCGCGCACGAAGGAGCGATCGATCTTGAGCACCTGGAAGGGGAACTGGCGCAGGTAGCTCAGGTTCGAATAGCCGGTCCCGAAATCGTCGATCGAGAGACAGACGCCGATCTCGTTCAGCCGCTCCATGACGGCGGTGGTCTTGTCGGGGTCGATCATCAGGACGGATTCCGTGATCTCGAGCTTGAGGTCCCCGGGCTTCACCCCGGTCTCCTCGAGCGTGCTGCGCACGTCCTCGATCAGGTCGTCGTCGTCGAGCTGGTAGCGGGAGACGTTGACGCTCATGAACAGGGCGTCGTTGGCGGGGCTCCTCTTCTGCCAGCTCCGCAACTGCCTGACGGCCTCCTTCAGGACCCAGCGGCCGATCGGCACGATCAGCCTCGACTCCTCCGCGATCTGCAGGAACTCGCCGGGCCCCAACAGGCCGCGCTCCGGGTGGCGCCAGCGCAGCAGGGCCTCGAAGCCGGCGACCCGGCCCTGCCTGAGGTCCATGACCGGCTGATAGTGCAGCTCGAACTCGTCGCCCTGCGCCGTCGCGCGCCGCAGGTCGGACTCCAGCTCGAGCAGGCCGGCGGTGTTGGAGCGCATCGAGATGTCGAACACCTCGATCCGGCCCTTGCCGCGGCGCTTGGCGTTGGCCATGGCGGTGCGCGCGTCCTGCAGCATGCTCTCGGCGCTGCAATAGCCGAGCGTGCTAACGGCGATGCCGGCGCTGAACATGGCGTAGACCCGCTGGGCATCGATGAGGATCGGCTGCTCCAGGAGCTTCTGCAGCCGCTGCGCGCATTGCCGGGCGCTCTCGGCCGCGGCGATGTCCTCGATCAGCACGCCGAACTCGTCGCCCCCGAGCCGCGCCACCGTGTCGCCCGGCCGCACGGCATCCTGCAGGCGGCAGGAGATCAAGCTGAGCACCTCGTTGCCGGCACGGTGGCCGAGGCCGTCGTTCACGACGCGGAAACGGTCCAGGTTGACCACCATGATCGCGAAGGTCTTGTCGCTCGAGCGGGTGGTCCGGCCGACCGACTGGTTGACGCGGTCGACGAAGAGCTCGCGGTTCGGCAACTCGGTCAGCGGGTCGTGCAGGCCGCTGTGGCGCAGAAGCTGCTCGGCGCGCTTGCGCTCGGTGATCTCGAAGCGCAGCGCCTCGTTGGCTTCCAGAAGCTCCTTGGTGCGCTGCTGGACCTTGGTCTCGAGCTGGTCGTTGGCCTCCGCCAGCGAGGCGCGCGCCTGTTCGAGGGCCACGAGGTCCTCGGCGTGCCGCATCGCGTAGCGGAGCGAGCGCTCGAGCAGCTCGGGCGTCAGGCTCGCCTTCTCGAGGAAATCGGCGGCGCCGACGCGGGTCGCGGCGATGTCGATCGAGCGGTCCCGCGCGCCCGTCAGCAGGATCATCGGCACGGCGGACCTGTCGTGACTCGCCTCGGCGATGAACTCCAATCCCGTCCGTCCGCCGATCTTGTAGTCGATCAGGCAGACGTCGATCCGGTTGCTCCGAAGCGCCTCGAGACCGGCGCCATAGGTGGCTTCCCAAAGCAGCTCGTATTGACTGTCGCTGCATTTGTCGAGCAGGCCCTGAGTCAGGACGTAGTCGTCCCGGTCATCTTCGACCAAGAGGATTCTGATCTCGGACTCGGCCATGCGCGGTCTCTGCAGGGAGCCGACAGCGACTCGGCGAGGCGCCGCTAATCGGGAGTAGCTCGTTCTAGCTATCAATGATTAATGCAAGGTTTCCCGGCCAAAGCCTTGCGCATACTTGAGGTTATCTCGGGCGCCTTGGCGGTGCCGCCGCGGGATCGCTGGCCAAGGGCGGCCGCAGCCGCTAACTCAGGGCCATCGAGACCGGCAGGGTGCGCTATGTCGACTCTCCCAGCGAGCCTCACGGAGGCGGCCAGGGCCGTGCTCACGACGGCCGAGCCCGCCGCCAAGGCGAGCGAGACCCATCGCCTCGCGGCCGCCTGGCGCGCGGGCAACATCGACGAGATCGGCGACACGCCGGCGCCGGAGCGTCCGGCCCGCCCACGGCGGCCGGCCCTGCTGGCGCCGCGCGAGCTGCCCCGGCGCCGAATCGGGCCCGCGCCCGAAGGCCGGGTCGCGCTGCTCCACGCCATCGCCCACATCGAGCTGAACGCCATCGACCTGGCCTGGGACTTGATCGCCCGTTTCGGCCAGGCGCTGACCCGCGAGGCCTGCGGCGACTGGGTCCGGGTCGCCGACGAGGAGGCCAAGCACTTCAATCTGCTCGCGGCGCGCCTGGCGGCGCTCGGCGCGGCCTACGGCGACCTGCCGGCGCACGACGGGCTGTGGCAGGCGGCCCTGGACACCCGCCACGATCTCCTGGCGCGCCTGGCCGTCGTGCCCCTGGTGCTCGAGGCGCGCGGGCTCGACGTGACCCCGGCCATGATCGGCAAGCTGCGCGCCGCGGGCGATGCCGAGAGCGCCGCCGTGCTCGAGGTGATCTACGCCGAGGAGATCGGCCACGTCGCCATCGGCAAGCGCTGCTTCGACCAGGTCTGCCGGGCGCGCGGCCTGGAGCCCCGCGCCGCCTGGCGGGACCAGGTCCGCCGGCACTTCAAGGGCACCCTCAAGCCGCCCTTCAACGCCGAGGCGCGGCGGCAGGCGGGCTTCCCGGTCGAGGACTACGCCGACGGCGCCCAGCCATGAGCGCACCACAACCGGACGCCGGCGAGCTGGCGCGGCGCTTTCGCCTCTTCGCCGAGCGCGAGTGCCGCGGCGTCTCGCCGCTCTACGAGGCCTTGGCCAAGGCGGTCGCCGAGGACTCCGCGTTGCTGGCGCTGGCCGGCAAGGCGCGCGCGGGACAGCCGCCGCCCAACCTGCTCTTCGCAGCCGTGCAGGCCCTGCTCCTCGCCGACGGGCAGGACGAGCCCCTGGCCCGCTTCTACGCCAGCGTGACCGCAAGCCCGGCCCCGGCGCGCGAGGCCTTCCCCGCCTTCCGCACCTTCTGCCTGCGCCGCCGCCGGGCCATCGAAGCGACCCTGTCGCGCCGCGTGGTCAGCACCAACGAGCCGGCCCGCGCGGCCTGCCTGCTGCCGGCCTTCGCCCGCGCCGCCGAGCGCCTCGGCGAGCCCTTGGCGCTCCTCGAGATCGGTGCCAGCGCCGGCCTGCTGCTGCTCTGCGACCGCTACGCCTACGACTACGGCGCCGCCGGCCGGGTCGGCCCGGCCGAGGCCGCCCTGACTCTCGCCTGCGGCTTGCGCGGCCCTGCACCTCCGAGCTTCCCGCCCAAGGCCCTGCCGCGCATCGGCCAGCGCCTCGGCCTCGACCTGGCGCCGCTCGACCCCCGCGATGCCGACGACCGGGCCTGGCTATCGGCCTTGATCTGGCCGGAAGAGCGAGACCGCCGATTCCGGCTCGACAAGGCGCTGGCCTTGGCGGCCGAGATCGGCCCGGCGGTGATCGCCGGCGACGGCATCGCGGCACTGGCGACGCAGGCGGCGCGCCTGCCGGGCGACGGGCCGTTCTGCCTGCTGCACGCCTTCACGCTCAACCAGGTGCCCGAGGCGGCACGCCGGCAGCTCGACGGGACCTTGCGAGACCTCGGCGGCCGGCGGCCTCTTGCCCGCATCGGCTTCGAATGGCAGGACGACCGGCCGGCGCCCGTGGTCTCGCTCACGCTCTACCGGGGCGCGGCGGGCGAGCGCGAGGACCTGGCGCTCGCCGACGCCCACGGGGCCTGGATCCGCTTTCTCTGAGAGCCCTCAGGGGCCTGCCGATTTGAGCCGGCCGTTGCCTTCCTGGATCTCGCCGGGCGGCGTCAGGGCGAGCAAGGCCTCGGTGGGATCGAAGAGGTCCGGGTCGACCGGCTGGCGCCGCACGTTGCGCCGCATCAACACGACGTTCTCCAGGATCCCCTCGACCTCCATCTCGCCTTCCAGCCGCATCTCGATGCCGTCGTCGGTG
This sequence comes from Minwuiaceae bacterium, assembly GCA_028278525.1. GTDB lineage: Bacteria > Pseudomonadota > Alphaproteobacteria > Minwuiales > Minwuiaceae > JANQEE01. The sequence goes on from JANQEE010000006.1 coordinate 264,527, forward strand.
ATCCAGACGAGCACGTCCATCTCGATCGGCGCCGCCTCGCTGCCGCGAATGCGGAAGCGCGTCGTGGTCTCGCCGCCCTCCTCTTCGCGGGCCTGCCGCTCGATGGAGTAGCCCGCCTGCATCCGATAGCGCGGCCAGAGGGAGATGTCCTCCAGCGGCAGCGGGATGTAGGTGTCCGCCTCCGGCTGCACCAGATAGGCGGTGCCGAGGTCGGGTCGAAAGATGGTGATCTGGAACAGGTCGTCGATCGCCATCTCGTGGCGCTCCCGACCGGCGTCGTGGAAGACCTTGAAGTCGAGCCGCTCGTCGCCGATCTGCACCACGCCGTCGGCGATGAAGCTCGCGGTCTCGGCCGGCAGCTCGGCCGGCTCGAGCGCCACGGCGGCCCGAATTAGCAGTGCGGCAGAGGCGACTATCAAGGCAGCCTGGCCTATCGTATAGGCCTCGGGTCCAGGTCGCGTCACACGGCCGGCTCCCGGAAGGCCTCAAGTCCCGTCGGATCGAGTCTAGGCCTCTTGGCGTCAACTGTCCAACGGCCCGAGACCCTAGAGTCGTTACGGTTTTACAACGGCATGAGCCCCGAGAAAGCCCTAGAGCAAGATGGCGTGAGGTCGAATCGACCTCACGTCTGAATCTTGCTCTAAACTGAACGGATAGAGCGGATTCACGCGATTAGGTAGAAGCACGAAGT
>JANQEE010000060.1 GCA_028278525.1 Minwuiaceae bacterium
CACATCTCGGATCACAGGCCAACGGCATTCTGAAGAAGTGAGTCATTTCAATGCTCTACCGTTTTCACGCAATGCCGCATTCAAAGCACTTAGGGCTCCGCAACATATTGAAATTTCTACACCTTTTGAGATGTGTGAATCCCGTAGCCCGTGGGGAGAGGGTTGTGAAGGCTTGGCGAGGTGTTGAGCCGAGCCTTAGCCGGAGCTGGGTGAGGGGTAGGACTGGCGGCGCTGTTCAGGCGAGCGCCTGTTCCAGCACGCGGGCGACGTGGATTGCCTCGCGGCGAGCGCCGTCGTGGATCTGGTGGCGGCAGGAGGTGCCGTCGGCGACCAGGATGGCGTCATCGGCGGCGGCGCGGACGGCGGGCAGCAGGCTGAGTTCGGCCATCTTCATCGACACGTCGTAATGGGCCGAGTCATAGCCGAAGGAACCGGCCATGCCGCAGCAACTGGATTCGACGGTTTCGACCTTCAGGCCGGGTACGAGGCCGAGCACCTTTTCCACCGCGCCGAGAGCGGCGAAGGCTTTTTGATGGCAGTGGCCGTGTAATAGCGCCTTGCCTGCATCCAAGGGTTTGAGCGGCAGGTTGAGGCGGCCGGCCGTGGCTTCACGGTCGAGGAATTCCTCGAACAGCAGGGCCTGCCCGGCCAGCGCCTTGCTGTCGGCGCCGGGCAGGACCGCCTGCAACTCGTCGCGGAAGGTCAGCAGGCAGGAGGGTTCCAGCCCGATCACCGGCAGGCCGCGTTCCACGAAGGGCTTTAGGGCCGCGACGGTGCGGCGCATCTCGGCGCGGGCTTCCTCGACCAGGCCGCCGGCCAGGAAGGTCCGGCCGCAGCAGAGCGGCCTGCGCTCGCCGGCGGCGGCCGGCAGATGTACGCGGTAGCCTGCAGCCCGCAATACGTTGAGCGCAGCGCGGGCGTTTTCCGGTTCGAACCAGGTGTTGAAGGTGTCGACCAGGAGCACCACCTCCCCCGCCCCGGCCCCTTCCGCTTCGGCGGCACCGCGGAATGCATCGCGGCGGAATTTCGGCAGGCTGCGCCGGGCGCTGAGGCCCAGCAGACGCTCGCTCAACGCGGCCAGTCCGGGAACCGTATCGCGCAAACCGGTGAGCCACGACAGCGCCGCGGCATAGGGCGCATAGCGCGGCAGGTAGGCGACGAGGCGGTCCTTCATGGTAAGACCGTGCGCCCGCGTGTAGTGGTGCAGAAATTCGGTCTTCATGCGCGCCATGTCGACACCGGTCGGGCATTCGCGCCTGCAGCCCTTGCAGCCGACGCAGAGGTCCATGGTGTCGCGCATTTCGTCGGAAGTGAAGGCGTCCGGGCCGAGCTGGCCGGTGATCGCGAGGCGGAGCGTGTTGGCGCGGCCGCGCGTTACGTGCTGTTCGTCCTGCGTCACGCGGTATGACGGGCACATGACGCCGGGGTCGGCTTTGCGGCAGGCGCCGTTGTTGTTGCACATCTCCACCGCGCCGGCGAAGCCGCCCCATTCCGACCAGTCGAGCGCGGTGTCGATTTGCTCGGCGGCATAATCCGGCGGAAAGCGGAACAGCGACCGGTCGTCCATGCGGAACGGCCGGACGATCTTGCCGGGATTGAACAGGCCTTCGGGGTCGAATGAGTCCTTCACCCGCTCGAAATTCTCGACCATGCGCCGGCCGAACATCGGCGCGTGGAATTCGGAACGGACGATGCCGTCGCCATGCTCGCCGGAATGGGAGCCCTTGTATTCGCGGACCATGGCGAAGGCTTCTTCGGCGATGGCGCGCATCGCCTTGGCGCCGGCCTCCTGCTTCAGGTTCAGGATCGGCCGGACATGCAGGCAGCCGACCGAGGCATGGGCGTACCAGGTGCCGGTGGTGCCGTGCTTTTCGAAGACCCGGGTCAGGCGGTCGGTATACTCGGCGAGGTCGTCCAACGGCACGGCGCAATCCTCGACGAAGGAGACCGGCTTGCCGTCGCCCTTCATCGACATGACGATGTTGAGGCCGGCCTTGCGCACCTCCCAGACCTGCTTCTGGAAATCGGGGTCGGTCACCTCGACCACGCCGCCGGGCAGACCGAGGTCGGCCATCAGTTCGACCAACCGGCTAAGCAGGCGATGCTGTTCCGCCGCGTCCTCGCCGGCGAATTCGACCAGCAGCAGGGCGTCGGGCTCGCCGGAAACGAAACGGTCGAGGGTCGGGCGGAAGGCCGGGATCTCGCGGGCCAGCTCGATCAGGGTGCGGTCGACAAGTTCGACCGCCGCCGGGCCAAGCTCGACGATGGCCGGGGTCGAGGCCATCGCCTTGTGCAGCGACGGGAAATGGCAGACGCCGAGCGTCTTGTGCGGCGGGATCGGCTGCAGATCCAGTTCGATCCTGTTGAAGAAGCCGAGCGTGCCTTCGGAGCCGACCAGAAGATGGGCCATGTTTCCGCCGAGCGGCGGCACCATGTCGATGTTGTAGCCGCCGACGCGGCGCTGAAGCGCCGGGAAGCGGGCCGCGATCTCGTCGCGTTCGCGGTCGGCCAGCGCGCTCATGTCCCGTACCAGATCGGCATAGCGGGGATTATTCTCCAGTCCTTCGAGGTTGCCGGAGACTTCGCCGAAACGCGCCACGCTGCCGTCGGCCAGCAGCGCGTCGATGGCGCGCACGTTATGGACCATGTTGCCGTAGCGGATGGAGCGGGCGCCGCAGGAATTGTTGGCCGTCATGCCGCCGATGGTGGCGCGGCTGCCGGTGGAAACGTCGACCGGAAAGAACAGGCCGTGGCGTTTCAGGTGGGCGTTGAGGCGGTCCAGGACCAGGCCGGGCTGGACGACGGCGCGGCGGGCTTGCGCATCCACCTCCAGCACGTCGCGCATATATTTGCTGGTGTCCAGCACCAGCGACTCGCCCACGGTCTGGCCGCATTGCGAGGTGCCGCCGCCGCGCGGCAGCACGGGTACGCCGGCGTCGCGCGCGATCTCCACCGCCGCGGCCACGTCGGCCTCGTGCCGCGGCACGACCACGCCGAGCGGCTCGATCTGGTAGATCGAGGCGTCGGTCGCGTACCGGCCGCGCGAGAAGGCGTCGAACAGGACCTCGCCTTCCAGCGTGTCGCGCAGGCGCCCGGCCAGCGCGCTGTCGCCGATACGGGACCGGTTGGGCCGGGCATTCGGTGTGAGACGCGGCACGGCCTCGTTCACAGGGTCACCTCGCTGCTTGGGAAACCGCTTGACGCCATGATAGGATTCCCCAGGTCGAATACAAGCAAACGGCGGGGCAGGGTGCCCGGCCAAGACGGCGGAGACAGCGGTTTGCAAACCCATACAGGACGGCACTTCCTCCAGATTCCCGGACCGACCAACGTGCCGGACCGGGTGCTGCGCGCGATTTCCTATCCGACCATCGATCACCGCGGGCCGGAATTCCAGGAACTGGCCCATACCGTGCTGGCACGCGTGAAGACGGTGGTGAAGACAGAGCAACCGGTGGTGATCTATCCGGCCTCCGGCACCGGCGCCTGGGAAGCGGCCCTGGTCAACACGCTGTCGCCCGGCGACAGGGTGCTGATGGCGGAAACCGGTCATTTCGCCAGCCTGTGGCGGGAGATGGCGGAACGCCTGGGGCTCGCCGTCGAGGTCATGCCCGGCGAATGGGGGCACGGCGCGGACCCGGGCGCCATCGGCGCGCGGCTGGCCGAAGACAAGGCCAAAGAGATCAAAGCCGTCTGTATCGTCCATAACGAGACGTCGACGGGCGTGACCAGCCGTATGGCCGAGATCCGCAAGGCCATCGACGGCGCCGGACATCCGGCTTTGTTCATGGCGGATACGATCTCTTCGCTCGCTTCCATCGACTACCGGCAGGACGAGTGGGGTGTCGACGTCACCGTCGCGGGTTCCCAGAAGGGATTGATGCTGCCGCCGGGGCTGAGCTTCAACGGAGTCAGCGAGAAGGCGCTGGCTGCATCGAAGGCCGCGCGGCTGCCGAAGTCGTTCTGGGGCTGGGAGCCGATGCTGGAAGCCAACCGGAACGGCATGTTCCCCTATACGCCGGCGACCAACCTGCTGTTCGGCCTGCGCGAGGCGTTGGTCATGCTGCTGGACGAGGAAGGCCTGGACAACGTGTTCGCCCGCCACGACCGCCATGCGGAAGCGACACGACAGGCGGTCAATGCCTGGGGGCTGGAGGTGCTGTGCGCCGACCCGCGGGAATATTCCAGTTCGCTGACCGCAGTGAAGATGCCGGCAGGACACGATGCCGACGCGCTGAGGCGGCTGATCCTGGAGCGGTTCGACATGTCGCTCGGCAACGGCCTGGGCAAGCTGGCGGGCACGGTGTTCCGTATCGGGCATCTGGGATCGTTCAACGACGTGACCCTGGCCGGTACGTTGTCCGGGGTGGAGATGGGCCTGAGGCTGGCCGGCGTCCCGATCAGCGCCAGCGGGGTCGAGGCGGCGCTGAAAAGCATGGCGTCGGCCGCGCAACCGGCGAAAGCCGCGGCCGAATAGGCAACCGCACGTCACAAGAACAGGGCCGACTGGGAAGAATCCCACTTTTTGGCATGCCTTGTTGCTGCAAGATCCGCGAGAGCAGGCCATAATCCGACGACGCGATGGGGAAACTGCGGATGCCGGACAGTAATCGTTCGCTGGCAATCTTGTTTGTCGATATCTCGGACAGCACCGGGCTGTACGAAACCCTGGGCGACGCCGAGGCGCACCGCCTGACCACGGAGTGCCTGGAACGGTTGAAGAAGTCGACCGAGTCGCATGGCGGCGACGTCATCAAAACCCTGGGCGACGGCGTGATGAGCACATTCCCCACCGCCGACGCCGCAGTGATGGCGGCGACCGGCATGCGCGAAGAGGAAAGCCAGGGCCAGTTGACCATCCGGTCCGGAATCCATGTCGGCCCGGTGATCGAAGACACCGACGATGTCTATGGCGATTCCGTCAACGTGGCCGCGCGGCTGAACGCGCTGGCCGAGGCCGACGAGATCGTCCTGAGCGAGGAAGCGGTCGCGACATTGTCGCCGATGTTACGGATGGGCACTCGGCTGATCGACCGCAACGTTTTGCGCGGCCGGAGCGGTGCGACCAACATCTACGAGATCGCCCCGACGGAAGCCGACGCGACGGTAATGTCCAGCGCCATCGTGAACGCCGAGTTGGAAGGCACGTCCCTGGTGCTCGGCTACCGGGGGCAAGAATTCACGATGGACGGCGACGTTCGGAAGTTCATTATCGGCCGCGATCCGTCGAGCGACGTGGTCGTCGATTTCTCCTATGCCTCGCGCCAGCATGCGACCATCGAACGGCGGCGCAACCGGCTGTATCTGGTGGATCACAGCCGCAACGGCACCTACCTGGTGCTGCGCGACGAAGAGCCGGTTTTCCTGCGCCGCGAGGCCTCGCCGCTGAGCGGCACGGGGTCCATCGCGCTCGGCCGTTGGGAGAAGGCGGAACAGGACGACCTGATTTCATTCCGAGAGACAACCGGGGCCTGACATGCCGGATAGCGATTACGTGCCCGAGCCGGGCGATGCCTGGCAACGGATGGATGCGGCCGACGCCGGGTTCGACGCAGCCCGCCTGGCCGATGCCGTGGACTTCGCGGAGGCCTCGGAAATCGGCTGGTCGCGGGACTTGAACGAGGTGCTGGCGGGCGGCGAGTTCGAGCCGCCGCCGTGGAACGAGATCCTGGGCCCGGTTGAGCCGCGCGGCCCGACCAACGGCCTGCTGCTGAGGCACGGACGCATTGTTGCCGAATGGGGCGAGACGACCCGCGCCGACATGACCTTCAGCGTCGCCAAGAGCTACCTGGCCATCCTGGCGGGCATCGCCGTCGGCGACGGCCTGATCCGGGACGTTTCCGACCCAGCCGGCGGCTATGCGCTGGACGACGGTTTCGAGTCCGCCCAGAACCGGACGATCACCTGGGAACACCTGCTGCAGCAGACCAGCGAATGGGAAGGCGAGCTGTGGAGCAAGCCGGACCTGATCGATCGGAACCGGCAGGTCGGGACCGGGGCCGACAATTCGCGCAAAGGACATCATCGCGATCTGGCGAAGCCGGGCGATTACTGGGAATACAACGATGTCCGGGTGAACCGACTGAGCCTGAGCCTGATGCAGGTCTTCCGCCGGCCGCTGCCCGAGGTGCTGGCGGACCGGGTGATGCGGCCGATCAGCGCGTCCGAAGACTGGGCCTGGCACGGCTACCGCAACTCCACGGTTGAAATCGACGGACGCGCGATGACGTCGGTGCCCGGCGGGTCGCACTGGGGCGGCGGGCTTTGCATCTCGGCCCAGGATCAGGCGCGGCTCGGCCTACTGGTGCTGCGCAGCGGGGTTTGGGGCGAGCAACGAGTCCTGCCGCAGGGCTGGACCGAGCGGATGCTAGCCCCCTGCCCGATCAACCCACAATACGGCTACCTCTGGTGGCTGAACACGGATCGGCAGCAATATCCGAGCGCCCCAGCGACCAGCTTTGCCGCCGTCGGCGCCGGCGGCAACATCATCTGGATCGATCCGGCGCACGACATGGTGCTGGTCGCCCGCTGGCTCGACAATGCCAAGACCGATGCGGCTATAGCCGGGTTCCTAGACGCCCTTCTCTAACGCTGCTTTTTTTGGTTCACCGGCCTAGCCGGCCCGCTCCCCCGTCCCAACCACCCATGAGGGTACCCTTGGGGTGGTTGGGACGGGGGAGCGGGCCGGCTAGGCCTGAAACGATATCTCCTAACGCCCGCCGCCCGGACCGCCGGGATAGGCCCGCGGGAAATTCAGGCCGTCTTCGAGGCAACGCTTGTAGCCTTCGGCCCAGCCTTTCTTGAAATCCTCCGTCGCGCCCGGCGGAATCGGGAAATAGTCCTTGCCCGGCCAGTTGGCGTCGGCGTAGCCGGACTGGCAGCCGTAGGCATCGCCACTGTCATAGGTCTGGAAACGATCCGCGGTCGCGCAGGCCGACAAAGCCGCGGTGGCCGTGACGACCGCCAAAACGGTGAGTGGGCGGCGAATTACCGATCTGTTCGAACGCATCGCATTCCTCCTAAGGCCTTCGTCGCATGGCCGGTTCGCTATCCGAGCCAAATTGGCCCGGCGCGGACATTACTCAATGGCCATCGACGGTTTTGTAGCGCGCGTCACAGCTTACGTAAGATACCGGCATTCGGATTTGTGGCAGGTCAACAGACCGACACAATTCCGTCATGCGCCGGGATTTGCGCCAACGGCGAATTTGGTTAGGCTGCCCCGCCGTAGAGTGGTAGCGAAGGGGTTTAGCGTTGGGCGCCGAACGAAAGATCATCGTCGAGCCGCGGTTCCGCGGGCCGCCGGAATCCGGCAACGGCGGGTACGTTTCCGGCCTGATGGCGCGGCATCTGGTGGGCGGCGAGGACGGCGCGGAGGTAACGCTCAGGCTGCCGATCCCGCTTGGCCGCGACCTGACGCTGGAGGCCCGCAACGGCACATTGAATCTGACCGAGGGCGACGCGCTGATCGCCGAGGCTTGCGCGAAACCGCTGAATATCGACGTGCCGGAACCGCCGGATGTTGCCGACGTCGCGCGGGCGAGCGAGCGTGGCGGCAGCTTCGAGGACAGCCCCTACAATAATTGTTTCGTTTGCGGCCGCCAGCGGGCCGTCGGCAAAGGCCTTCGGGTTTTCGCCGGCGCGATCGACGGCCGGCGGATCGTGGCGGCGCCGTGGATCCCGTACGCCGAACTGGCCGACGAAACCGGGCATGTCGATCCAATGTACCACTGGGGCGCGCTGGACTGCCCGGGCGCCGAGGCGCTGTCGCTGGACGAGCGGCGTCCGATCACCACCGGGCGCATGCATGGCCGCGTCTACCAGCCGGCCGAGGTCGGCGAGACCTGCCGGGTGATCGGCTGGGAAATCGGCCGGGACGGTCGCAAGCTCTATTCGGGCACCGCCGTTTTCAAGGAGAACGGCGCCTTGAGCGCGGCGGCGTTGACCACCTGGATCGAGATCAAAACGGCAAGCTGACGGCGCTTATCCGGGCCGGCGAACCCGGACGAGCAGGATAAGCGGCAGCACCGCGACGCAGGCCGCCGTATAGAGATAGAACGCGTTGAGGTTGCCGATCATCACCGCCTGACGGCCGATCTCGCCGCTCAGGGCCGCGAGGCCGGCGGCGTTGCCGGGGTCCCAGATGCCGATCGCCCAGGGGTAGGCCAGCACCTCGTTGAACGGGGTGATGAACTCGGTCAGCTCCGCATAGGAGATGTTGGCGGTGCGGATGATCATCGTCACCGACACGGAAATGAAGACGCTGGAGCCGAAGTTGCGCAGCAGGTGAAAGACCGCGGAGGCTTCCGCCAGAAAACGGCTATCCATGGTGGCGAAGGTCGCGACGGTGAGCGGCACCCAGATGAGGCCGACCGCGATGCCCTGCGCCAGACTGGCCAAACCGACGTCGAAGGTGGAGACGTTGAGGTCGAAGCCGATCATGAACCAGCCGGACGCCGCCTGCAGCGCAAAGCCGACGATCATGCCGACGCGCGGGTCCAGCTTGGCGACGAACATGGCCAGGAAGAACCCGAGTACGGCGCCGACGCCGCGCGCCGCCAGCAGCATGCCGATGATCGAATCCGGAAAACCCATCTGCGCCTGAAGAAGCGGCGGCAGCAACACCATGGGCGTGAAGTTGAGCATGCCGTAGGCGAACACCAGCACCAGGCCGAGCGAATAGTTTCGGTCCAGCAGCAGGCCGAGGCGCAGAAACGGACGGGCGGTGGTCAGGCTGTGGGCGACGAAGATGTAGAAGGCGACGACGGCACAGGCCGCTTCGAGGACGATTTCCGTCGAATCGAACCAGTCCAGGCGCTGGCCCCGGTCGAGCATCAATTGCAGGCTGATCACGGCCGCGGACAGCGCCAGAAAACCCGTCCAGTCCAGCCGAACGTCGGACTCGCGGCCGCGGTCGGTCAGGAACACCCGAAGACCGGCGAGGGCGAGCATGCCGAACGGCACGATCATGAAGAACGCCCAGCGCCAATTGTAGAGTTCGCTTAAGAAACCGCCGAGCGTCGGTCCGATCGCCGGGCCGACCACCACGCCCATGCCGAAGATCGAGGTGGCGGTGCCGTGCAGCCGCTTCGGAAAGGTGTCGAGGATGATCGCCTGTCCCATCGGCACCAGGGGCGCGCCGAACGCCCCCTGCAGCACGCGATAGACCACCACCGCTCCGAGCGAGCCGGAAACGCCACAGCCGATGGTCGCGAGCGTGAAGCCGAGAACGCCGTAGATCATCACGTTGCGGCGGCCGAACTTGGCCGCGAGCCAGCCGGTCATCGGCGTCACCACGGCGGTGGCGACGATGTTGAAGGTCATCACCCAGGCGATCTGGTCCTGGGTCGCGGACAGGCTGCCCTGCATCTGCGGCAGCAGCACGCTGACGACCATGATCGTCATGCCGTAGAGGGTCGTCGCCAGAACCACCGAAATCAGGATCATCGACCGCTGAAAGGGGGTCGTTTCGGTGGCAGCGATCGAAACAGTGGTCATGGCGAAGGCGAGTACTCGAAATTACGGGGCCGCAACGCTTCAGAATAAATCACCGGCCCGTTCGGGCCAACGCGACGAAACCGGGACGATGCCTCGGAAAATGCCGACATTGTCTCCGATTACGGTGCTGGCGTACTATTGCAATGCAGCATCGAAGACGACCAAGCTTCGGCTGAACCGAGTCCGGCGCCAAAGTCCGGGCCGAATAGAACAACCACTGAACAGGGATCAAGGCAGATGAACCAATCGGAATTTACGCGCCGGCTCTTCATGCAGGGCATGGCCGGCGTCGCGGGCGCGACCGCCGCCGGCGGCATCTTCGGCGCCGCGGCGGCGGAGGGCGAGGCTTTACGCTTCTGGGCGCCGGGCATCGCCAAGGTGGCCGCCAAGGATTTCAGCGCCATGGCGGCGCAGGCCGGCATCGGGATCAACAACATCGCCAAAAGCGCCCGCGCCGACGAGGCGATCCAGAAGATGGTGGTTGGCGACGGCCAGAAGCTGTTCGACGCGCTGACCGACAACGGCGGCGGCATGGAAGACGCCATGGCCGAGAACAAGGCTGTGGTGCCGCTGGACACCGCGAAGATCCCGAACTGGGCCAACATCCTGCCGGACTACAACGAAGGCGGCGCGGCGGCGGAGACGATCCGTTACGAGGGCAAGGTCTATGCCGTGCCCTACATCTCCAACGCCGATTCGATGGCCTACAACTACGACGAACTCGGCTTCCACCCGGATAGCTGGGGCGTGATGTTCGATTCCCAGTTCAAGGGACGCGTGGCGCTGCAGAACGACTACGGGCCGACGCTGACAAACGTGGCGATCTACCTGAAGGAAAGCGGCAAGATCGAGATCGACAATCCGTCGGACATGAATCCGAAAGAGGTCAAGGCGGTCTGCGAATTCCTGATCGACCACAAGAAGAAGGGGCAGTTCCGCACTTTCTGGGACGGCTTCCAGAACGGTGTCGACCTGCTGGCGAGCAAGGAAGTGGTGATGTCGTCCTGCTGGGAGCCGATCCAGCTGGTCGCCCGCAAGAAGGGCGCCAACATCCATTACGGCACCATGAAGGAAGGCCACCAGACCTGGAACAACGTGCTGATGTTCACCAAGGGCGGCCGGCAGCGCGGCATGGACGAGGCCTTCTACAAGCTGGCCAACGTCTATTTGTCGCCGTGGTTCGGCGCGCGCACGCTGGCGACCTTCGGCTTCGCGCCGCAGATGACCGGCGTCGACGACTACCTGAACGCCAACACCGAGGACTTCGACGAGGCGGCGCGGGAGCGGCTGCTCGACATCCTCAACCGCAAGCAGCAGCGCTACGCGGTCAAGGGCAATTCGTGGCAGAACGTGTTCCCGACCCATATCCGGGAGTACCTGGATTGGTGGAGCCGGCTGCAAGCGGCCTGACGGCGTGACCGCGGAAACATCGCCCGCCATAGAGCCGCCGGCGGGGCGCGGCCGCGACATCGCGGCCAAGCCCCGCTGGCGGCGCTTCCTTACCGGCGAAGACGGGATTCAGAAGGTCGTCTTCTATATCCCGCTGGTCTTCATGACCCTGTTCTTCGCGCTGCCGGTGGCGCTGACCCTGGTTTGGAGCGTGTTCGAGCGCACCCGGTTCTGGATGGAGCCGGGCTTCACGCTGTTCGCCTACGAGACCTTCTTCACCTCGGCCAGGGCGGAGAATTTCCTGCACGCCATGATGCATTCGGCGGGCGCGGTCGTGATCTCGTTCGTGCTCGGCTTTCCCATTGCGGTGTTCGTACGCCGGCGGGTGCCGGAGATCGCCCAGCACCGGGTGATCCTGCTGTTCATCCTGCCGTTCATGATCTCCGAACTGATCCGGATCTTCGCGCTGCGTCCGGTGTTGAGCCGGCACGGCCTGCTGAACAGTTTCCTGATGGATATCGGCGTGATCTCGGAGCCGATCTCGGCGATCCTGTTCACGCCGCTCGGCGTGGTGATCGGCGAGGTGCTGTCGTTCCTGCCGTTCATGGTGTTCTCCGGCTTCCTGGCGATGGAAGCGGTGCAGAAATACGTCTTCGAGGTCTGCGACGATCTCGGCGCCGGGACGGTCAGCACCTTCAAGGACATCATCGTGCCGCTGGCGGCGCCCGGCATCTTCGCCGGCAGCGTGTTCATCTTCGTCAACGGGTTGGGCGTCGGGCTGATCCCGAACATCCTGGGCGGCCCGGGCGCGACCAATGCCGGGTCCATCGTGTTCGAATCCATAGTCGCTTTGGACTTCCCGCTCGCCATGGCGGTCAGCGCGATCATGATCGTGACGCTGATGGCGCTGCTCTATATCGGGCACAGGCTGTTCGACCTGACGCGTATTCTGGAGCCGATAAGCTGATGGGGGTGGGATACGTGAATTGGACCTGTGGCACCGCACCTTTGCCCAAAGAAGCCCTCGCCCCCTTGAGGGGGAGAGGGTTGGGTGAGGGGGTGATCGGCGTTGATTTGCAAATCCCGACGAGCGTGCCGGGGGATGGACCCCCCTCACCCTACCCTCTCCCCCCACAAGTGTGGGGAGATGGAAACAATGGGGCGTCTGGGGGTCTGTCATGATGGACACTTACGCCAATCCCTGGGCCTATCGCGCGCAGTGGGCGTATCTGCTGATCATCGTCGGCGCGCTGATGGCGCCGGTGTTCTACACGATCTATATCTCGTTCAACGAGCACGGCTTCGGCGCGCAGATCTACGACTTCACCTGGGACTGGTACGTGGTGCTGTTCCGGAATCAACAGATCATCGATTCGCTGTCATGGACCGCGTATCTGGGCGCGGCGACCATCCTGACGGCGGTGCCGATGGGCCTGATCGCCGCCAAGTACTACAAGCGGACGCGGCACAAGGTGGTGTTCGTCACCCTGATGCTGTCGCCGCTGTTCGTGCCGGCCGACATTCTGGGATCCGCCCTGCTGGTGTACTTCAAGAACCTGAACCGGGCGTTCGAATGGCTGGGCGACAGCCTGGGGGTCACCTGGTTTTACGGCTGGTTCGAGTTGGGCTTTTTCACCGCGCTGGTCGGGCTGATCCTGTGGACGGTGCCCTACGCCTTCGTCGTCATCCTGATCACGATGTCGCGGTACCGCGTGCAGCAGACGGAGGCGGCGCGGAGCTGCGGCGCGACCGCCTGGCAAGCGTTCTGGCAGATCGAATTCCCGCAGATCCGGGTCGGCGTGTTCAGCGCCAGCGCGTTCGTTTTCATCCTGTCGTTCAACGAATACACCCGGACCAGCCTGCTGAAGGGCGGCTTCGACACCTTCACCACGGTGCTGATCTCGCACATGTTCAATACCGGCATGTCCGGCGATTCCTATGCGATGGGCGGGCTGGTCAGCGTGATTTCCATGGCCGTGATCGGCGCCGTGCTGGTCTATACCCTGGCCAAGGCGGAGAGGCTGGAGCGCGAGGCGCGCGCCAAGGCCGAACCAGTGGCAGCCTGAGATTAAGGAATACCGAAACCCGTGAGCCAAAACGCAGACAACGCCGTCGAGGTTATCGACCTTTCGAAAAACTACGGGCCGGTCGCGGCGCTGAAGGAAGTCAGCTTCTCGATCGAGAGCGGCAAGTATTTCGTGCTGCTGGGACCGAGCGGCGGCGGCAAGACGACGCTGCTCAGGCTGATCGGGGGTTTTATCAAGCCGAGCGCCGGCACGGTGCTGCTGCACGGGCGGGACGTCACCGACCTGGCGCCGAACGAGCGGCCGACATCGATGGTGTTCCAAAGCTACGCCCTGTTCCCGCATATGAGCGTCGCCAAGAATGTCGGCTACGGCCTGAAGCTCCGCCGCATGCGCAAGGCGGAACTGGACGAACGGGTCGAAGAAATGCTGGCGATGGTCGGCCTGGAGGGTTATGGCGCGCGCATGCCGCACGAGTTGTCGGGCGGCCAACAACAACGGGTGCAGCTTGCCCGGTCCCTGGTGCTGCAATCCGACGTGCTGCTGCTGGACGAGCCGTTGGCGGCGCTGGACGCCAAGCTGCGCAAGGATATGTGCCTGGAACTCAAACGCATCCAGGAGAAAGTCGGTATCACCTTTATCCACGTCACCCACAACCAGGAAGAGGCGATGACCGTGGCCGACCGCATCGCCATCGTCGCCGGCGGCGAACTGGTCGAGCAAGGCGCGCCGCGCGACGTGTACGAGCGGCCGGTGCGCCGGTTCACCGCCGACTTCATCGGCGAGAACAACCTGTTCGACGGCCGGGTTACGAAGACCGGCGGCAACGCGGCGACCGTCGATCTGGATTTCGCCACGGTGCAGGCCTTGAACGGCAACGGGCTGGCCGCCGGCCAAGCGGTGGCGCTCTCGATCCGCTCTGAACTGCTGGGCCTGTTGACGCCGGCGGACGCGGAGAACGGCGGGCTGCAAACCATTCCCGCGGAATATCTGGAAGAGGTTTATCTCGGCCTGACCACATCGCATCTGGTCAGGCTGCCGAACGGGCAGGAGATCATGGTGCGGACCCTGTCGAACGGCGAGGCGGCGGCAACCTTCGAACCGGGACAGACTGTGACCGTCGGCTGGAAGACCGAGGCGGCCAGGCTGCATCCCGACTGAGTCAGGCGCTGCGGCGGGTGTCGAAATTCAACGTCGAGCGGGCGAAGGCTTCGAGGTAGTCCATCACCCGGTCCGATGCCGCCGCCGCGGCATCCGGGTCGCCGGAGGCGATGGCCCGCAGACGGTCGACATGGACGGCCGCGGCTTCGGTAAGCACGGCATGGTCGCGGTAGTAAGCATGCCAGAAGCGGCGCGACAGCCCATGCAGCAATCCGAGCGCCGCCTCGGCATACCCGTTGTCGGCGGCTTCGACGGGCAGGCTGTGGAACTCCCTGCCCGCGCGGGTAAACGCCATGCCGTCGTCGGCCGCCGCCGCGGCGATGATCTCTTCCGCCAGGTCGCGCATGCGCTGCCGCTGGGCCGGACTGGCGCGCCGCGCCGCGTTCCGCGCCACCAGCCGTTCCAACTCGCGGCGGGTTTCCAGAAGCTTGAGATGGTGGCCCAGATTGATCTCGGTCACGACCACGCCGCGCCGCGGCAGAATGGCGACAAGGCCGTCCCGCTCCAGCCGCTGCAAGGCTTCGCGGATCGGCGTGCGGCCGAAGCCGAGCTTCCGCCCCAACACGGCCTCCGACAGGATCGCGCCTGGCGGCAGCGCCTGCGTCACGATCATTTCTTCGAGCCGGCCATAGGCCTGCTGACCAAGCGTATCCTGCACCGTTCCAATCCTGACATACGGTTGGGTTGACAACTAATATATCAGAAGATCATGATATTGCCAGGGGCGCGTTGCGTCGGAGTCCGGCCCCAACCGTGAAACCCGAAGACGCAACGCCCGGCCAACGAGGGAACGACCATGCCGAAGCTGCTGACCGAAGCCGAGATCGAGCGCTACGACCACGACGGGTTCCACTTTCCGATCCGGGTCATGCCGCGTGAAGAGGCGCTGGCCTACCGGGCCAAGCTGGAGGCTTACGAAGCCGAAACCGGTGGGCCGATCCAATCCAACATGCGCCACAAGGTGCATCTGCTGTTCGGCTGGGCCAACGAACTGGTGCGGCACCCGAAGATCCTGGACGCGGTGGAGGACATCATCGGCCCCAACATCCTGTGCTGGGCAACCAACTTCTTCATCAAGGAAGCGAACGACCCGGGTTTCGTATCGTGGCACCAGGACGCGACCTACTGGGGCCTGGAACCGGACGACGTGATCACCGCCTGGCTGGCGATGAGCGACGCGCCGGTGGAGAGCGGCGCCATGAAATTCGTGCCCGGCAGTCACAAGTGGACGCAGTTGCCACACAAGGACACCTTCCACGAACACAACCTGCTAAGCCGGGGCCAGGAAATCGCAGTCGAGGTCGACGAAAGGGATGGCCAATTCGTACCGTTGCAGGCGGGCGAGATTTCGCTGCACCACGTAAAACTGGTGCACGGCTCCGCGCCCAACACGACCGACGACCGGCGGATCGGCCTGGCGATCCGTTACATCCCGACCAACGTGCGGCAGATCAACGTGCGCGATTCGGCGATGCTGGTCCGCGGCAGCGATGCCTTCGGCCATTTCGATCCCGAGCCCGACCCGGTCCACGACCTGGACGAGGCAGCCCTGGCGGCGCACGCCGACGCCATGCAGCGGATGGTGCAGGGCCTTTACAAAGGCACCGACAAGACGGAATTCCGCGCATGACGGCGCCGAGCCTGCAGCCGCGCCGCAGCCTGATCTTCGCACCCGGCAACAAGCCGGAGATGTTCCCGAAAGCACTGGCGACCGGCGCCGACATCGTCTGTATCGACATGGAGGACGCGATCGCGCCGGCGCACAAAGACGAGGCGCGCGTCAAAACGCTGGCGTTGTTCGAGACGCCGCAGGCCGACGACGGTGTCGAACGCGTGGTGCGGATCAACTGCCTGCGCACGGCCGACGGCATGCGCGATGCGCTGGCGCTGACCGAGACCAAAACGCCGCCGCCCGCGATCATGCTGCCGAAGGTCAAGACGGCCGACGAGGTGCGGCTGCTGGACGACATGCTGAGCGACGGGCCTGCATCCGGCGTTCGCTTCCATGTCATCATCGAAAGCAACGATGGCCTGAACGCCGCCTATGACATCGCGCAAAGCTGCGGGCGGATCGACGCGCTGCTGTTCGGCGGCGTCGACATGGCGGCGGAACTGAGGGCGGAGACCAACTGGGACAGCCTGCTGTATGCCCGCGCCCGGGTGGCGCACGCCGCCGCCGGCGCGGAGATCGACCTGATCGACGTGCCCTATCTGGACCTGAACGACATGGACGGCATGGTGCGCGAGGCGAAATCCGCGGCGGCGCTGGGCTTCACCGGCAAAGGCGCGATCCACCCGAAGCAGATCGCCGTATTGAACGAGTGCTTCAGCCCGTCGGCGGAGGAGATCGAACAGGCGCGCCGCATTATCCGCGCCTTCGAGGAAAGCGATAGCGGGCTGGTGGTGATCGATGGCAAACTGATTGAGAAGCCGGTGCTCAGGTCGATGTACCGGGTTGTCGCAATCGCCGAGCGGATCGGAGCAACCGCCTCGGCCTGATCAGGGTCGCGCGCGATGTCGCAGGAGAATTCGCCACCGGTCATCGGGTTTTCGCCGCGGGTGCGGAAGTCGCCGTTTTTTGACGCTACGCGGCGATACGGCTGCACCGCCTACACCGTCTACAATCACATGTTCATGCCGACCGCCTACGGCGACCCGGTCGACGACTATTGGCGGCTGGCCAACGACGTGGCGATCTGCGACGTGGCGGTCGAGCGGCAGGTGGAGATCGCCGGGCCGGACGCCTTCGACCTGGTACGGATGCTGACGCCGCGCAACCTGGAGACAATGAAAGTCGGGCAGTGCAAGTACGTGCTGCTGACCGACGAGAACGGCGGCATCGTCAACGACCCGGTGCTGCTGCGGCTGGCCGACGACCGGTTCTGGCTGTCGCTCGCCGACAGCGACGTGCTGCTGTGGGCCAAGGGTGTCGCGCATGGCAGCGGGATGGATGTCGAGATCGCCGAGCCCGACGTTTCGCCGCTGATGATCCAGGGGCCGAAGGCTGCCGGTCTGGCGCGCGACCTGTTCGGCGACTGGGTGGACGAGTTGAAGTACTTCTGGTTCCGCGAGGTCGAGTTGGACGGCATGCCGCTGCTGGTCGCCCGGACCGGCTATAGCAGCGAGCGCGCCTACGAGCTGTATCTCCGCGACGGCCGGTTCGGCGACTGCCTGTGGGAACGGGTGGTCGAGGCCGGACGGCCGTACAATATCGGCCCAGCAACGCCGTCGCAGATCAGCCGGATCGAAGCCGGCCTGCTGTCCTACGGCGCGGACATGACCCTGAACGAAAACCCGTTCGAACTGGGCCTCGACCGACTGGTCGACCTGGAGCAGGACGTCGACTTCGTCGGCAAGGCGGCGTTGCGCCGGATCGCCGCAGACGGCGTCAGGCGCCGGATGGCGGGCGTCGAGATCCATGGGCCGGAATTGCCGGAGGTGAACGAGGAGCCCTGGCCGGTGGAGAAGGACGGCAGGCCGGTCGGCAAAGTCACTTCCTGCGTGCATTCGCCGCGGCTGGAAAAGAACATCGGCTTCGCGCTGCTGGAAGCGCCGCTGGCCGAACTCGGCACCGAGTTGACCCTGAAAGCCAGCTTCGGCGACGTCGCCATGACGGTCGTACCGATGCCGTTTTTGAAGTCGGCCTGACGTACAAGCATCATGGAACTGCTGCTTTACGAAGACGCTTTCGCGCGGGTGCGGGACCGGTTGAAGGAAATCGCCCCGGCCATCGAGCCGGTGACGATGCGCGCCGACGGGAGCCTGATGCGTGCCGGGCAGACCATCGCACCCGAAGCAACGCGGCCGGAAATCGTCTGGGCCAGCACCGACCTGCTGGTCGGCGGACCGACGCGCGAGTTCATGACCTTCTGCCTGAAGTCTGACAGCATACGCTGGCTGCAATCCGGTGCCGCCGGGTTCGACCATCCGATCTTCGCCAAGCTGGCCGGCAAGGGCATTCGGCTGACCAACAGCAACGCTGCGGCGGTTGCGATTTCGGAATTCGTTCTGGCGAGCGTACTGGATGTCTTCCAGGAAACGGACAAGCGGCGCGACGACCAGGCGAGAAAATCGTGGGTACGGCGCCCGTTTCGCGAAGTCGCCGGAACGACCTGGCTGATCGTCGGCATCGGCAATATCGGCGGCGAAGTGGCGAAGCGCGCTCGAGCGTTCGGCGCCCATGTGATCGGCGTCCGGCGCAACCCGGACGGCACGGAACCCGCCGACGAAACGACAACGCCGGACAATCTGCCCGGCATACTGCCCCGCGCGGACGTGGTGGTGCTGGCCGCCCCGGCGAACGACGGCACGGCGCATCTGGCCGACGTGCGTTTCCTAAGGGCGATGAAGCCGGATTCGGTGCTGGTTAATATCGCCCGTGGCGCGCTGATCGACGAGGCCGCGCTGCTTGAAAGTCTGGATTCGGGCCGGCCCGGGCATGCGATCCTGGACGTTTTCGAAACCGAGCCACTGCCGGAAACCAGCCCGCTATGGGTGCATCCCCGCGTCCATGTCACGCCGCACGGCGCGGCAATGAGCGACGGGACCAGGGACCGCGGGGACCTTGTATTTCTTGAGAATTTGCGGCGCTACCTAGACGAGGAAGCCTTACAATTTGAAGTGGCATTGTCTAGTGCATAATAGACAGAATATTCAACCGATATATTTATCGGCTTTGCTAGAGCAAAAAAAACTATTTTCAAGCTTTGCTGACCTCTGATCTAATTTGACTTGGCAGAGGGGAGAACAAGAATAACCTTGCCGCCCTAGTTGATGAGTGGAGCAATGCCCGAAGGGATTGGGCCGACGGCGTTCAATCCCTTCGGACATTGCTCCATCGGGCCGAGTCAAATCCGAACGGAGGCAAATAATATGAGACTCATAACAACCGCCCTGGCCGCCCTTGCGCTGCTGGGCAGCGCGATAAGCGCCCAAGCGCAGGAATATAAATGGCGTATGGGCACGATCGCCGGCGAGACGTCGATCTATGTCGGCCTGATGGCCAAACCCTGGGCCGACCTGGTCGACGAACTGACCGAAGGCAAGATGAAGATCGAGGTGTTTCCCGGCGGCGTGCTGGCGCCGATCTTCAAGCTGCATCAGTCGGTCGACGACGGGCTGATCGAAGTCGCGCACACGGTGCCGGCCTTCCTGGGCACCAAGGACCCGACCAACGCAATGATCGGCAGCTTCCCGACCGGGCTCGGCACCGACTCGTTTTTGAACTGGCTGTATCAGGGCGGCGGCCTCGATCTGCTGGTGCAGCATCGCCGCGAGACCATGAACATGCATGTGCTGGTGGTCGGCTCCGGCCCGTCGGAGTTCTTCGCCCACTCGCACAAACCGATCAAATCGGTCGATGACCTGCAGGGCGTGAAGTACCGGACGCTCGGTAACTGGGCGGCCATCGTCAAGGACTCGTTCGGCGCATCACCGACCGTGGTGCCGGGCTCCGAGCTGTACGGCATGATGGAAAAGAAGGCCATCGACCTGATGGAATACTCCACGCCGAGCGAAAATCAGGCGCTGGGTTTCCAGGAAGTCGCCCCGTACATCATCTATCCGGGCATCCACGCACCGGCCTACCTGTTCGAAGCGGTAATTCAGAAAGACCGCTGGGACGCCCTGCCCGACGACATCAAGCGCAAGATGGAGATCGCCGCCAAGATCACCACCTTCGAAAGCATGATGCAGATCACCCAGCGCGACATGGACGCGATGGCGAACCTGGCCAAAGGCAAGAACGAATGGATCCAACTGGACCAGTCGTTCAAGGACAAGAGCCGCGAAGCGGCCAGGGCCTGGGCGCTCGACCAGGCCAAGCAAGCCTCGGCCGCCGGCAACGAATGGCCGCAGAAGGTGATCGATTCGATCATCGCCTTTCAGGACCGTTGGCGCGCCCACTCCAGATACATGGTCGTGGACCACGTAGACTGAAGCGGGAACGGTCCGGTTTAAGGACCGATAAGGTGGAGAACGGACCGCGCCGGCCGGCGCGGTCCGTCGGCCGAGGGGGCATTCCGTGCGGGCGGTGCTGACCAAACGACTGATACCGGCGATCGATACGGTCGGCCGCGGACTGGCCTACGTCGCCATGGCCATGATGACGGTCATGATCGCCGTGATGCTGTACGAGGTGGCCGCCCGCAAACTGTTCTCCGCCCCGACGCTGTGGGCCAACGACATCACCTACATGATCAACGGGTCGCTGTTCCTGATCGGCGCGGCCTTTACCCTGCGCATGAACGCCCATGTACGGATCGACTTTCTGTCGACCCGGCTGCCGCTGCGCGCGCAGCACGCGGTGAACCTGCTGTTCTATCTCTGCATCATTCTGCCCGGCCTCTACATGGTCGGCAGCGCCGCGACGAGCAAGGCGTGGAAAGCCTTCCGGACCGACGAGATCGAGGCGATGAGCGCGTGGGAACCGCTGATCTGGCCATTTTTCTCAGGCATCGCGATCGGCCTGGTCGGCCTGTTCATTCAGGTCATCGGCGAGTCCTTAAGGCACGGCATCGGCATCGCCGATCCCGCGGCGGTGCGACCGCCGTCGGAAACCGAACAGATCTGAGGCGGGGACATGTCCGGAGAGACCTATGCCGCCCTGATGTTCCCGGCCTTGTTCCTGCTGG
Organism: Minwuiaceae bacterium; assembly: GCA_028278525.1. GTDB lineage: Bacteria > Pseudomonadota > Alphaproteobacteria > Minwuiales > Minwuiaceae > JANQEE01. The sequence continues at coordinate 20,705 of JANQEE010000060.1, forward strand.
TGTTCCTAGGGATTCCCATCTCGTTCGCCCTGTTCGGCATCGCTTTCCTGTTCGGCATTCCGATCTTCAAGGACTTCATCGGGCTGCAGCTCTACGGCTCCATCCTGCAAACGGCGACGCAATATCTGCTGTCGGCAGTGCCGCCGTTCGTACTGATGGGCGCGGTGCTGGAACGCTCCGGCATCGCTGAGCGGCTGTTCAAGGCGATGCAGCTCTGGCTCGGCCGCCTGCCCGGCGGGCTGGCGCTGGCAACCATCAGCATGGCGGCCGTGTTCGCCGCATCCACCGGCATCGTCGGCGCGGTCGAGGTGGTGATCGGCATCATGACCATCCCGGTAATGCTGAGCTATCACTACAACCGCTCCCTGGTCGCCGGCACGATCTGCGCCGGCGGCTCGCTCGGCACCATGATCCCGCCGTCGGTGGTGGTGGTGATCTACGCGTCGGTCGCGCAGATGTCGGTCGGCCAGCTTTTCGCCGGCATCCTGCTGCCGGGCGTGATCATGATCGGCCTGTTCCTCGGCTATATCGTGATCCGCTGCCTGCTGAAGCCTGAAGACGGCCCGCCCGCCGTCTCCAAGGACGACGACACGCCGCTCGGCCAGAAGCTCTGGGTGACGCTGACCGCCCTGTTGCCGGCGACGGCGCTGATCGTCGCCGTGCTCGGATCGATCATGGTCGGCATCGCCTCGCCGACCGAGGCGGCGTCGGTCGGCGCGCTGGGGGCCATCGTGCTGACCATCGCCTACGGCCGCTTCAATACGGAGATGGCGGTCGATACCTTAAAGCGCACGCTGCTGATCAATTGCATGATCATGATGATCGTGGTTGGCGGCACCATGTTCGCGGCGATCTTTCAGGTGCATGGCGGGCACCGGCTGGTCGGCAATGTCGTCGATTACCTGGACCTGGCGCCGGCGGCGATGCTGGTGCTGATGCTGTTCATCGTGTTCCTGTCCGGGTTCATCCTGGACTGGGTCTCGGTGGTCCTGATCTGCCTGCCGATCTTCCTGCCGCTGATCAAGTCGATCGGCGTCGACCCGATCTGGTTCGCCGTGCTGATGATCATCGTCATCCAGACGTCGTACCTGACGCCGCCGATGGCGCCGTCGATCTTCTACCTGCGCAGCATCGCGCCGCCGGAAATCGGCTACCGCGACATGTATATGGGCGTCGCGCCGTTCGTCGTCTGCCAGGTCCTGGTGCTGGTTCTGGTGGTGCTGTTCCCGGCTCTGGCCGAATACCTGCCGGCGCAGTTTAGCGCCTTCTGACCCGCTACATGGGTTTGACATGTCAATTTATGTGTATATACATTTTCTTTGTACCGTAGGAGGAGGCCGTTGGCCGTGACAGACCGGAGTGTTGCCGAGGCCACGGCCAGTCCGCCCGAGCGCGGCGCCGGGTACGCGCTGTTCGCCGCGACGCCAGCGATGATCGCCTTGCTGACCGCGCTGTCCGCTCTGGGTCAGTTCGCCACCAACATCTATCTGCCGTCGCTGCCGGCAATTTCCGACGACCTGACCGCAACCCTGCCGCAGGTGCAACTGACCTTGAGCGCGTTCCTGGGCGCGTTCGCCGTGGTGCAACTGCTGTACGGGCCGGTCTCCGACCGGTTCGGCCGCCGGCCGGTGCTGGTGCTGGGTATCCTGACTTACCTCGCCGGCTGCCTGATCTGCGCCCTGGCGTCGAGCGTGGAGATGCTGATCGCCGGCCGCGTGATACAGGCGGCCGGCGCGGGCGCCGGCATCGTCGTGGCGCGCGCCGTGGTGCGCGACGTGTTCGACGGCAACGACATGGCCAAGGTCATGGCCTTGATTACCATCGCATTCGCCCTGGTGCCCGGCCTGACGCCGCTGCTGGGCGGCATCCTGCAGGACACGCTGGGCTGGCGCGCCACTTTCTTCGTGACCCTGTTGCTCGGCTGCGTCGTCTTCGCCGCGATGCTGGTCAAACTGCCGGAGACCAACCTGGCGCCGTTGGACCGGCTGGATATCGCGTCGGCAATAGAGGGTTATGGGACGGTGCTGAGGTCCGCCACGTTCGTGCGCTACGCGCTTTCGAGCGCGTTCGTCCTGGGCGGGCTGTTCGCCTTTTTCGGCGGGTCGCCCAGCCTGTTCATCGACCACCTGGGCATCTCGGCAACGGAATACGGCATCTATCCGCCCATGGCGGTAACCGGCTTCGTCATCGGCGGCATCATCACCCGGCGCCTGGTCGGCCGCATATCGCCCGACAGGGTGGCGGCGGTCGGGCTCTGCCTGCTTGGCGCCGGCGCGGCCACGATGCTGATCCTGCCGCTGGCGGGCATTCTGCATAAGTACGGGATCACGGCCTCGATGATCCTGTTCGTCACCGGGCTCGGCGTGTTCATGCCGACGGCGATGGCCGCCGCCATCGGCGCTTTTCCCGAACGGGCCGGCACCGCCGCCGCGATGGCGGGCTTTATGCAGATGGGCGCCGGCGCGCTGTCGACCGTGCTGCTGGGCGCGATGCAGGGCTGGCTGGGCATTCTGGCCTTTCCCGGCATCATGGCGGCCTTCACCGCCCTGGCCATCCTGCTGTTCGCCGCCATGAGACGGCCGGGAACAACGGATTAGCAACGGGCGGGAATTGAGAAGGCTACACGCAACTGTCGATTAGCAAATCATTAAGACTAGTCTTTTAGATATAGTTGTCGTTCCGCCGAGAATGACAACCAATCGAAACGGCTGTTGCGTGATGACCATCGGTGCCCGGATCTACCTCGTCCTGGGGATTAGTTTCCTTATATCGCTTGCCCTGGCCGCCATCGGCCTGACGCGCATGAACGAAATCGGCGAGGAACTGCGCGAGATCGCGCGCGAGGAATTCCCGCTGACCCGGCTGTTCTCGCGGGCCGCGATCGCACAATCCGAGCAGTTCAGAAACCTGGAGCACGCGGTCAGGCTAACCGCGCTGGACGGCGAAAAGTTCGAGGAGGAGGCGGCGGCGGCCGAGGCGCAGTTCAACATACTGGAAGGGCAGATTCAGGCCCTCTTGAGGCAGGCGACCAGCCTGCTGGCGGAGCACCTTGGAGAAGCGACCGGCGAAGAAACCGAAGAAATAGAGGAAGTGCTGTCGCTCTTGCGGGTCGTCGAATCGGTCCACGGCCGGTACCAACGGGTGGCCGGCGACGTGTTGTCGGCTACCCGATCCGGCGACACGGCTGCGCAGCGATCTTTGCTGGAGGAACTCCGTCAGTTGGAGCGCGACTTGGATCGGTCGCACCGCAACATGCTGCTGCTGATCGAAAACCACGCCAAGGAAGAAAGCGACAAGGCCCTGGAAGAGCAGGACGCCGGCGTCACCCAGATGATCGGGTTGTCGAGCGCCGGGTTGCTGCTGGCGATCTTCCTTGGCTTGTTCCTGTTCCGCAGCATCAACCGACCGCTGACCAAGCTGACGGCCAGCATGGAATTGCTGTCGCAGGGCAATCTAAACATCCCGATCGACCTCGGCAGCAAAGGCGGCGAGTTCGGCAGCATGTCGAATGCGCTGGAGGTTTTCCGTAAGGAGATGGCCGGACGCGCCGCGGCCGACGACCGCGCCAAGCAGTTTCTCGATTCGGCGCCCGACGCCATGGTAGTGGTCGACGAGGCTGGCAAAATCGTGCTGGTCAACGCCCAGGCGGAGCGCCTGTTCGGCTATCCGCGGCGGGAGCTACTTGGTGAAAGCGTGGAGATATTGGTGCCTGAGCGGTTCCGCGCCGATCACCCGCAGAACCGCGCCCGCTTCCACACCGACCCCAAGGCCCGCCCGGTCGGCAAGGGCGTCGACCTATATGGGGTCACCAAGTTCGGGCAGGAGATCCCCATCGAACTGAGCCTCAGCCCGATCGAGACCGACGAGGGGCTACTGATAACCGGCGCCATCCGCGATATCACCCAGCGTAAGCTGGAGCAGGGTGAACTCTCCCAGTCCAAGCTGGAGTTGGAACAACGGGTCCTGGAACTGGAGGATCTGCAACAGCGCGTGGAAGAAGAAGCCGCGAAAGCAGTCGGCATGGCCGAGGCATTGCAGGAAGCTGAGGCCCAGTTGTCGGAGGCCGTCGAGAGCATCTCGGAAGGCTTCGCCCTATGGGATGTGGACGACCGCCTGATCATGTGCAACGACCGCTACCGCAACATGTATCCGAATCTGGCCGACCTGGCCGAGCCCGGCATTACGTTCGAGCAGTTCATCCGTGGCGGTTTCGAACGCGGCGTGTTCGACGCCACAGGCATGAACCTGGATGAGTTGGTGGCCGAACGGCTGGAGCGGCATCGCACTTCGGTCAGCGCCTTCGAGCAGGAGCTTGGCGACGGCCGCTGGGTGCGTGTCGCCAAACGCAAAACAAAAAGCGGCCGTGTCGTCGGCATATTGACCGATGTGTCCGACCGCAAGGAGTCGGAAGCCACGATCCAACGGCTAGCGATGGAGGATTCGCTGACCGGACTGCCGAACCGCGGCGCATTCCACGAACGTCTGACCGACGCCCTGGCCCACGCCGAGCGGACGGGCCGCCTGGTCGGTGTCATGCTATTGGACCTGGACCATTTCAAAAACGTGAACGACACACTCGGCCATCAGGCCGGCGACGCGCTGCTGACCCAAGTCGCCAAGCGACTTTCCAACTGCGTCCGCAATACGGATACGGTGGCACGACTCGGCGGCGACGAATTCGCGGTCATCGCCACCAACACCAAGGAGCCGGACGGCATCACCGTGCTTGCCGACCGCATCACCAAGGCCCTCGGCGAACCGTTCACACTGGACGGCAACGAGGTGCATTCCGGCACCAGCATCGGTATTACCATCTTTCCTTTCGACCGCGGCGATACCGACCAGTTGCTGCGCAACGCCGACCTTGCGCTCTACCGCGCCAAGGAGGAAGGGCGCGGCGCTTATCAGCTCTACGACCAGGAAATGCACACCGAGGTACAGTCGCGCCGGGCGCTGGAAGCCGACCTCAGGCTGGCGATCGAGCGCGAAGAGTTCAGGCTGGTCTACCAGCCGCAACTTGAGATGCGGACCGGCCGGATCATCGGCGCCGAGGCCCTGATACGCTGGGAGCACCCGGCGCGCGGCAACATCTCGCCCGGCGAGTTCATCCCCATCGCGGAAACGACGCGCCTGATCATCCCGATCAGCGACTGGGTGCTGCGCACCGCCTGCGCCCAGATGAAGAACTGGCTGGACGCCGGACTGCCCGAGTTCTGCGTGTCGGTGAACATCTCGCCGCTGCACTTCAAGCAGCAGAACCTGATCGAGCAGGTGGCCGGCGTGCTCGAGCAGCAGGATCTCGACGCCCGGTACCTGGAACTCGAGATCACCGAAGGTATGGCGATGGACGAGCGGATCAACACCGTCGCCGTGCTGAACGGGCTGAAGGACGTCGGCGTCAGCCTGGCGATCGACGATTTCGGCACCGGGTTCTCGTCGCTGAACCGTCTGAAGGAATTCCCGGTCGACCGGCTGAAGATCGACCAGTCCTTCGTGCGCGACATCACCACCGACCTGGATGACGCCGCGATCAATTCGGCCGTCATCCGCATCGGCCACAGCCTCAGCATCAAGGTCATCGCCGAGGGCGTGGAGACCCTGGAACAACTGGAATTCCTGGTCGAGCAGGGCTGCGACGAGATGCAGGGTTATTACTTCAGCCGCCCGGTGCCGCCGAAGGACTTCGAGGAATTCGTGAGCAACCACGACCCGCAAGCCGTGCGCGCGGTCTTCAACAGCAAGATGCGCAAGCAGCGGGCCAAGCCGGGCGCAGCGAAACGGCCGGCGAAGACTCAGCGAAAGAGTGCTTGAGGCAATAAAACGGGCCGCGGTCAGGCGGCCAGTATGCTTCGAGACGGACCTAGCGGCCCTCCTCAGCATGAGGGTCGTCTTTGAGGAAGAACGGAACCTCATCCTGAGGAGCGGCCCGAAGGGCAGCGTCTCGAAGGATGGCAGCGAGCGTTATACGTCTTCCGAAACTCGTCCGGCGGCGCGCTCCCTTAACGCACGGCGCGAGATCTTGCCGACCGGGGTAAGCGGCAGCGCGTCGACGAATTCGATTCGGCGCGGTTTCTTGTAGTCGGCGAGACGGTCGCGGCAGAGCGCCGTGAGGTCCTCCGCGCTTGCCGCGCCGTCCGGATGCAGCACCACGAAGGCGGTGACGATTTCGCCCCATTTTTCGTCCGGCGCACCGACCACGGCGGCCTGGGCTACCGCGGGGTGGCCGAGCAGCACGTCCTCCACTTCCTTCGGGTAGACGTTGAAGCCGCCGGTAATCACGATGTCCTTCTTGCGGTCGGCGAGATAAAGGAAACCGTCCTCGTCCCGGCGCGCCATGTCGCCGGTGCGGACCCAGCCGCCGACCAGGGTTTTCGCCGTCTCCTCCGGCAGGTTCCAGTAGTAGGCCATGTTGTTGGCCGAACGGACGGCGATTTCGCCGACGTCGCCGGGCGTGACTTCAGCGCCGTCGTCGCCGATGAGCTTCAGCTCCATGGTCAGCACTTCGCGGCCGATGGAGGCGAGCCTGGGGCCGGCCGAGGTCTCGATTTCCAGATGCTCGTCCGCCTGAAGCATGGTGGTGATCACCGGCGCCTCGCTCAGGGTATAGACCTGGTTGAAGATATTGCCGAAGCGGGCGATGGCGCGGCGAAGCAATGGCACCGGCATCGGCGCCGAGGCGTAGCAGAAGGTGCGGAGCGACGAGACGTCGGCACCGCCGTCGTCGGCCTCCAGCAGCATGTGGATCATGGTCGGCACCATGTAGACCCAGGTGATGCGCTGTTCGCTCAGGTCGCGCCAGACGGCGGAGGGATCGAACGTCTCTCGCAGCACTTGGGTCGCGCCGACCGCGTAATAGGCCGGCCACATGAAGTTGAGGCCATGGCTGAGGTGGCCGAGCTGCAGGGCCACGTCGCGGTCGGTCAACGCGTTCTCGCGGATCACGTCGAGCACGATGCTGTGGTAGCTCCGCGCCGTGTGGACGATGCCCTTGGGCCGGCCGGTGGTGCCGCCGGTATAGCGGATCAGTACCGGGTCGTCGTCGCCGTAAGTATGCGGCGGGCCCGGATCGGCGGCGCGGGCCGATACGGTTTCGTCGAAACTGAGGCAGCCGGCCGGCGCATTACCGACGGCGTAGATCCGCTTCAGGTCGGGGACGTCGGCGCGCCGCGCCTGGACCGCTTCGGCGTAGCTCGCATCGCAGACCAGTACCGTCGGCGCGCAATCGGCGAGCGCGTACAGCACCTCTTCGGCGTGGAAGCGGATGTTGAGCGGAACCTTGACCAGGCCCAACCGCAGGATGGCGCATTCGGCGACGATGAAGGGGATGCCGCTGGGCAGGATGATGGCGACGCGGTCGCCCGGCGTCGCGCCGCTTTCTTTCAGCGCCGCGGCGAAACGGCCGGCGCGTGCGGCCAAATCGGCGAAGGTGATCTCGCCGTGGTCGTCGATCAGCGCCGTCTTGTCCGGGTACTTCCAGGCCGGGTAGGAAAAGAACCGGTCGATAGGGGTCATGTCTGGTCGTCGTCGACGGCGCGGCGAGTCTTGGCGAAGAACTGTTCCATGCCGTCCCGCGCCTCGCCGGAATCGCCGGTGAGCGAGGCAAAGGCGCGTTCGATCCGCATGCCGACTTCCAGCGGCGCCATCATGCCGGTGCGCACCGCCTCCATCGTGTAACGCACCGCCGTGCGGCCGCGCGCGGCGATGCGGTTGGCCAGACCCAGGGCGTTCGGCATCAACTGGTCGTCCGGCCAGACATGGTTGACCAGGCCGAGCCGGTGGGCCTCCGCCGCGGTGAATGTCTCGCCGGTCAACAGGTATTCGTAAGCCGCCCCCAGCGGGATCAGGCGCGGCAGGCGCTGGGTGCCGCCGCCGCCAGGCAGATGATCCAGCGCAATCTCGGTCTGGCCGAAACGGGCGCTCTCGCTCGCCACGCGAATATGGCAGGCGATAGCAAGCTCAGTGCCGCCGCCGAAAGCCGCGCCGCGCACGGCGGCGATCACGGGTTTGAGCGAGCGTTCGATCAGTTCCAGGTTGTCTTGCCAAGCGGCCATCGCGTGATCGGACGAGAGCGGGGTGAAGCCGAGCATCTCGTTCATGTCGCCGCCGGCGGAGAAATGCTCGCCCGCGCCGGTGATGACGACGGCGCCGACTTCTTCGTCGCGGGCGGCGGCGCGGATATGATCGCCGAGCCGCCACATCATATCGGTGGTGATGGCGTTGCGCTTTTCCGGACGGTTAATGGTGACGAGGGCAACCGGCCCTTCCCGGCGCAGCAAGACCAGATCGTCGCTCATCGCACCCTCCCCTAACGCAACGGCAAAAGCGTAGCCGTGCGCCGAAGCGCGTTCAACACTACACTCCGAATGAAGATGGGGAGGGAATATGTCGCTGAAAGAGTTTGAGATCGCGCTGGTGACCGGCGCGTCGCGCGGGATCGGCGCGGAGACGGTGCGGCAACTGGTGGCGCGCGGGCTGGCCGTGCATGCGGTGGCGCGCACGCCGGGCAGCCTGGACGAGCTGGCCGCGGAGGCCGGCTGCACGCCGCACTACCTGGACGTGGCGGACGCCGCGGCGGTGACGGCGGCGTTCGGCGGCCTGGCAATCGACGTGCTGGTCAACAACGCCGCCGCGCCGGGCGGCGCCGGGCCGGTGTTCGAGCAGACGCCCGAAGCGGTCGACAACCTCAACGCCGCCAACATCGCCGGGCCGATCAACTGCCTGCGCGCGGCGGTGCCGGGGATGCGAGAGCGGAACCGCGGCCATATCGTCAATCTCGGCTCGGTGGCCGGGCTCTACGCATCGCCGGGTATGCCGGCCTATGCGGCGACCAAAGCGGCGATCCACAGCCTGAGCCAGACGCTGCGGCTGGACCTGTATGGAACGGGTATCAGGGTGACGGAGATCAGCCCGGGCCGGGTCGAGACGGGCATCCATCTCCGCCTGGCCGGCGGCGACCCGGCGGAAGCGGCCAAGGCGTTCTACGAGGGCTACGACTGCCTTCTGCCCGAAGACATCGCCGCCGCGATCCTGTTCTCCCTCGACGCACCGGCCCGGATGGACGTGACCTTGATGGAGATCCTGCCGACACGACAGGTCTATGGCGGGGCGAGTTTCCACAAGGCGGACGCATGATGGCACGCGATACGTTTGCGGACTCGTTGTGGGCGGCGACGGCTCCGCCAGCGCCCGACCTTTCAGCGCTCGCAGACGCCATTGAGGTAGAGGTCGCCGTCGTCGGCGCCGGCTATACCGGGCTGTCGACGGCGTTGCATCTGGCGCGGGCCGGGCGCAGCGTCGCGGTGATCGAGGCGGCCGAGATCGGCCACGGCGGATCGGGCCGCAACAACGGCCAGGTGATCCCGCATTACACCGTGCATACGCCCGAAGACGTGGCCCAGCGCCTGGGGCCGGAACTGGGCGAACGCCTGAACAGGCTGATCGCGGACTCCGCGGCCTACGCGTTCGACCTGATCCGCGCGGAGGCGATCGACTGCGACGCGGTGCAGCAGGGCTGGGTGCAACCAGCGCATTCGGAAGGCCGCGTGGCACGCGCCCGCCTGCTGGCCGAGCAATGGGCGGCGCGCGGCGCGGCGGTCGACTTCCTCGACCGCAAGCGGACCGCCGACATGCTGGGCACGGACGCCTATTTCGGCGCCTGGGCCGCGCCGACCGGCGGCCATATCCAGCCGCTCGCCTTCGCGCGCGGGCTGGCGCGGGCGGCGATCCGGGCTGGCGCAAAGGTTTTCGTCCGCTCGCCCGTCGCCGATATCGCCGCACAGGGCGACCGCTGGCGCCTTACAGCCGGCGCCGGGTCGGTGACCGCCGACCAGGTGGTGCTGGCGACCAACGCCTATTCCGACGCGCTGTGGCCGGGGCTCGCCCGGAGCTTCGTGCCGGTCCGCGTCTATCAGATCGCGACGGCGCCGCTCGGCGACAATCTCCGCGGCAGCATCCTGCCCGGCAATCAGGCGATGTCGGACAGCCGGGCGCAGCTCCGCTTCTTCCGCTACGACCGCGACGGGCGGCTGGTGACCGGCGGCGGCTACGCGCTCTGGCAGAACGCGGCGACGCGGGCGCGGCGCGCCGCCGCCGACCTGTTACGCGAAACCTATCCCCAGGCCGGCGAGCCGGCGTTCGAATATTACTGGGACGGCATGCTGGCAATGACGCCGGAGCGCCTGCCGAGGCTGCACCGGCTCGCGCCCGGGGTGATCGCAGCGCTCGGCTATTCGGGACGCGGCGTCGCGCTCTCGGTCTCGATGGGGCGGGTGGCGGCGGACTGGCTGGGCGGCGCCGACGCAGCCGACCTGCCGATCCCGGTGACGGAGATGGCGGCGATGCCGGGTCACGCGGTGGCGAAGCTGGTAGCGCGCGCGATGATTCCGGTTGCCGGCTGGCGCGACGCTAGAGGGTGAGGACGGAGCGGGTTGCCACCCTTCGAGACGGCCTTCGGCCTCCTCAGGGTGAGGTTTTGTTTGTGTGAAAGAAGAGCCTCATGCTGAGGAGGCCGAAGGCCGTCTCGAAGCACCCCGCCGTCAGAGCGACAGACTGCTAGTGCGCTTCCTCCGCCTCACCCGCCTTGCGGCCGACGAAATACCGCGCCGCCATGCCGACCGTGCCGCCCTGGACGATCACCGAGAAGATCACCACCACATAGGTCGCCGTTAGAATCGTGACCTGGATGTCGCTGGCCGGCAGCGACAGGGCCAGCGCGATGGAGATGCCGCCGCGGAGGCCGCCCCAGACCAGCACCGGATAGGCGCCGGGCGTGAACGGGCGGAACCAACTGAGCACCAGGATCGGCAGGCCGACGCTGACCGCGCGGGCCAGCAGCACGATTACGATGGCGACCAGGCCGATCATGAGGTGGCCGGGGTCGGTCGCGATCGCCACCACCTCCAGCCCGATCAGCAGGAACAGGACGGAGTTCAGGATCTCGTCGATCAGCGACCAGAACTGGGTCATGGTCTGGCGCGAATGCTCGCTCATGGCGTGGCGGATGGCGCGGTTGCCGATGAACAGGCCGGCCACCGCCATGGCCAGCGGGCCGCTGACATGCAGCCGGTGCGCCAGCGCGTAGCCGCCCATGACGACGGCGAGCGAGATCAGGATCTCCAGGTTGTGCTCGTCGATGGCGCGCATGGCGCGGTAGGCGACCCAGCCGAGGATAAGGCCATAGACCGCGCCGCCGACCGCTTCCAGCAGCAGCAGCTCGCCCGCGTGGGCGAGCGAGAACTCCTCCGCGCCGGTCGCCGCGGCGAGCAGGATGGCGAACACCACCACGCCGACGCCGTCGTTGAACAGGCTCTCGCCCGCGACCTTGGCCTCCAGCGTCGCCGGCACCCGCGCCCGCTTCAGGATGCCGAGCACGGCGACCGGATCGGTCGGGCTGATCAGCGCGCCGAACACCAGGCACCAGGCGAACGGCACGGGGAAGCCGAACCAGCCGGTGACGACCCAGAAGCCGGTGGCGACGATGATTGTGGAGACCAATACGCCGACCGTTGCCATGGCCGAGACCGCCCATTTGCGGCTGAGCAGGTTGGCAAGGTCGACATGCAGCGCCCCGGCGAACAGCAGGAACGACAGCATGCCCTCCATCAGCGCGGTGTGGAAATCCACCTCCGCCAGCAGCGCCCGGACCGACGCCCCGAGCCCGGCGCCCGGCCAGACCGCGTCCGCCCCGACCACGCCGAGCGAGGCCAGCGCGCCGATGATGGTGAGCCCGATGGTATGTGGCAGCCCGATGAACCGGTAATTCACGTAACCGAGGATCGCCGCCAGGACGATGAGGACGGCGGCGGCATCGAACGGGTTCACGGCGGCGGCTCCAGGGTCGGTGGCAGGATCGATTCGCGCCCGCTACGTCACCATAACCCGGCCTGAATCGCCAGTCCGGATCGACGACACCGCTACCGGCTTAAGGCGGATTATGCTATCCATCGACCCGGAAAGCGCCCGTAGCTCAGCCGGATAGAGCACAGGATTCCTAATCCTGGGGTCGCAGGTTCGAATCCTGCCGGGCGCGCCACAAAAAGTTTGCGGTCCACGACTCAGCATTGAAGAGCAGCTTTAGAGCACTAACCGACTCAGCTGAGTACACTAAGACTATGCCCAACAGTGCTGTGAATGGCAGGCTTTGGCGGTGGCGTAAATCCATTGACCGTTTATCTCCAAGAAAGACAATTGTTTGGCACGCGTAGACGGCTCCATAAATCTTCGCCCGACTCGCATCGGGTTCCTCGTCCGCCCGGCTGATACTGCCTCGATTAGCCGCATTATGCGATGGTGCGCTTGCCTTTGGGGCGGCCGGTTTAACCCCATCATTCCGGTTGGCAGGTATCCGAAATGCTGGCGTGAAAAGCATGTAGCTTTTCGCAGACCCGACCGAGAGGTCGCGCGTGATTATATGCAATTCTTCGAACCCGATGTCGTCGTCGAAAGTGAACCGGGCTTGGCCACCTCGATTGGCTATGCCGCTTTAGACGAAGACCACGTTGAACGTCAGTTGCTTAGCCTAGACGCACTCTTCTCAAGCGAAGGCGAGTCACGACCAAAATTTCATTTTGGCTTGTCTGTACGTGACGCGTATGAGGACATTTATCGAACTCAGCGACAATTCGTTCTCCGGGACGCACCTCCCGCTATGATTTTCAACGAGACAAAGTTTTCTCCAATAGTCGAAGCCGTGTTCGGCGCTTTCCCGACAGAAGAACGTGCTCAAGTGTTCCGTGAAACTTTCGTCGATGTGTTCCGGCCTGAAAAGGCCGATCTCACCGTCGAGCATTGGTTCAAGTATTTTAGTGATGGTGCAATCAGCCCATTTGTGCCTACCAATCACAAAATAGAGGTCGATCCGCGAGGACTCCGTGAGCTCTCATTCTTTATCTTCGATCATACCAAGCCTGCGGACCTCATTGATTACTGGAACAAGCGTCTGTTCGAAGCGCATGTTTATCCCGTTCCTGTCTGTTGGTTGGAAGATATCGCTCCAACCATGGCTGACATGATCAAGCGCAACCACAGACCGATCCCGAACAATCCCTCTGGCACAAAATTCCATGGCGTCTTGTATTTTGGCCGTAGTCTCAAGAAAGAGACGGTGACCGAACTGACTCGCAAATACCTTTCCGATTGCCCTGACGATGCATTTTACATGGGCCGTGTGTGGCACCCAATTGTATCCACTAATCATCGTGGTCCGACCTGTGAACGCCATGCCGTCAATGTCGACAGCGCAACGTTCGACGCAGAAATCACAGAGGGGAGAGCGGTCCGATTCAACACGCTAGCGCCAGACTTCGCCCATCGGTACGGCGGAGGTCTTTATCAGTGGGCAAATGTCGTCAATCTGCGTAGCTTTAGCGGGGACCCATGGGCGCTCACCTATCCGTCAAATCTTGAAGACCGCTCTACACCGCGCCTATTCCGAAACCCGTGGCAACGGCCTGTTGTGACACGGGAAGGATGGGTACTCGGGCAGCAATATAAGGGATCGCAAGAGTGGATTGAACTATCGGATGGACCCAGCGCGATTGCCGAATGGTTAAAGCGAAAAGACATCAAGGCTGAGCTTTCGAGCGCAGGAAGGATTGCCAAGCAGATGCTGGAAAGTCTCGGGAGTCTATGGGCCACCCACGTAATCGCGCATCGCGAGATCATAAGCCTACTGAACAGCATGGCTGCTCAGGAGATCGTAAGAGGTGCGGCTGATGAAGCTACTCGGCGGCAGTTTGAAGGGCGAACAGTTCTAGCAGGACGTTGGAAATCCTTAGTCAAGCGTCTGCCGCGGTTGAAACTCGACGATTTTATCAAGTTGAGTATTCTTAAGCTTGGCCTCGGTGTTGACTGCCCGAACTGCACCCACAGCAATTGGTACGGCTTAAATGACGTAGATTACGAGGTAACCTGCGAACGTTGCCTGAAAGCTTTTCAGTTTCCCCAGGGCAACACCAGCGCTCGCTGGAAGTACAGAGTAACCGGCCCTTTTAGTGTTCCCAATTTTTCTGGGGGTGCTTACGCCGTCGCACTCACCCTACATGTTTTCTACATGAGAATTCTGGGTAGCAGCGATACGGAGATGACTTATGCCACTGGCTTAAATTTGGCGCACAAAGACTTCGAGAAGGAAATCGATTTCGCTTTTTGGTACAGCAGGCGACCGATCACTGGTCAGCGCTCCGAACCACGCTTTGTATTTGGCGAAGCTAAGAGTTTCGCTGAAGAGGCTATCACCGATGACGAGATCGAAGCTTTAAAGAAGGTATCTAGAGTTTTGCCAGGAGCAATCGTCGTCGTTTCTGTGATGAAGATGGCGTTCAGCAAGAATGAGAAGGCGCGCCTTGCTGAACTAACAAAGTGGGGTTGGGAGAGGGTCGATGGCCGGCACCGCGCTCAGGTGCTGCTGCTAACCGGGGTAGAATTGTTTGCGGATTTCACTGTTAGGGCGGCTTGGGACGATGCCGGTGAACCATACTCAAAAGATACAGACTATTCGATTTTCAATGATCTTGATGAGTTTGCGCGGGCTACACAGAAAATCCACCTAGGCCTCGACTACGACGACGAGATCAAAAAGAAAAGAAAGCCTGCAAACAAAAAAAGACGATAATCAATCAGACAAGCAACAATCTCATAATAATATTCAACAGAATTATCTATAATATATTGGCTAAGCATTTTTTAAACCTGATGGCAGAACGCTTGAGTTGCGACGTCACTCATTCCATTTACCTTGTTCAAAATTAATGCATAGTGAGTGCTGACATCAGCCAAGTATTGGGGCTGCAGAGTTCTACTCGCCTGACCGTCAGGCCTTGGCGCTTTTGGTAGCAAGTTCGTGCCAACGCTCCAACGGCGGATGGGCGTTCATCAACTGCGGCTCCCATTCAAGAAACCTCACATACCAAGCCATCAAGCCATCCCAATCGGACAATTTCCCCGGCGGAATGAGTGCCCAGCCCAGTTCTTCGAGTGTCCAATGCGCCTTGGCGCTGTTCCGCACCATGGATGTCGTAACGATGTTTTCGTCATGGTCGGCACCGCCGCGGGATACCGGAATTACGTGGTCGTGGGTTGGATGCAGTTTCCAGTGGATCATGTGGCATTGATCCGTTCGCCAATTCGGGTGGTAGGGTAAAGTCCGACGGTAGAAGGACACTAAGCAGACGGAGGACGCCGGGATAGACTAGCCGCTCGCCGCTGTAGCGGTCGACGAAGCCGTCGCGCATCCAAAGCTGCAGCAACTCCGATGGCGATCTTTTGCGCGGAGTCTTTTTGACGGGAGCGAACGGCCATCGCGCTTTGGCAAGCGCACTGGCGCGATCGGCGCTGCCGTTCGCAACGAGTTCGCAGATTTCCTCGACAAGAGCGGTGTAATTCTCGTGGATCATGCTGAAGTCCGTACAGTCTGTACGATACATCGTACGAACTTGTGTTTTCGGACGATAGATCAGGATTCCATGCCCACTGTCTCGCTGCGGCCGAGGCGGTCGCGGGCGCGACGGCATCGACCATGGCTAAAGCGTCCGCGAGTGGCGGTGGAAGCTTGGGATGATGGCGCCGCTTTGCGCCATGTAGACATCGTAGGCGTCGCCGAAGCGCTTTTTCATCATCGCTTCCTCGCGCGGGATGCGGATGAGGCACATTGCCGCAAAGGCCGGGATGACGAGGAAGCCGGCGATCCAGTTCTGGATCAGCAGCGGCTGAGCGATGGCGCCGAGCCATATGGCCGCGTACATGGGATGGCGCATATGCGCGTAGACGCCGCCGGTCACGAGCGTGTGGTCTTCGCGCAGTTCCAGGCCGGGGCTCCAGTTGCGTCCGAGATCCGCGTGCGCGCGCCAGAACAGCCAGAGATACGGGAGCTGTAGCAAAGCGCCGACCGCGGCCGCCCAGTCGGGCAGATGGTAGTCCGCGAAGGTAAAGACGCGGCCCGCGAGATGAAGCATGGGCAGCAGCATCATGGCGAGGAACATCGCCGCGAGCAGCCATTGCTCGACGGCGCCGCTGCGGCTCTCGGCGATTTTGTTCTTACGGTTTCGCGCGCTGTACGGCACCCGAATGACGAATGTCATTGCGAAGGCGACAAACCAGACACGCTCGGCCCAGCTGCTGGCGTCCCAATTCAGTGCGGCGGCGACCACAAGAACCAGTCCCGCCAACGTAAGGACGACCGAAAGCAGGCTGGAGATCAGCGGCTTTTTGCTTTCCTGCTGCATCGCGATCCGTCAAAGTCTTATTAATAATAATTCTCATTATTAGTATAGAGACGATCCCGTTGGATGGAAAGTGGAAATCGCCCCATTGACGACGCCGGCGTCGCGGCGCACGGACCGGTTAAAATACGGGACGCAGCACCCGATCAGTAGAAGCCGGTCCGGCCGCGTCGATCCGCGGGATGCGATGCAATGCTCGCAATCTCGCTTCGGGACATGCCGATATCCTTCAGCGCGGCATCGTTCAATGCCGACAGGTCGCGCATCGTGCGCTCCCTCAGCCGCCGCTCTCGGCCACGCGCGGCCCACCGCGTCAGACTTCCGGCAAGGTCATGGAAGACCGATAGGAAACCATATAGAAAATGCACGCCGAGCCGATTGGACGGTGGGACGCCAACCGGTCGGCCGAAGCCGGTTCGCATGGACATGGCGGTTCTCCGCTGAAATATCAGTGTCTCCAGGCCACGTATGTCGGCTGGGTTTCAGGACCGTTTCCGGCATCCGCCTATTCGGTTTCATTTGTTTCAGCCCCGGATAGGCGCAGAAACCGTGCCAGAAGGCATGCGCCGGGGGTATGGCTGGGCCGCCCAGTTTCGGCGGCTCCGGGGGTTATTGTTGCAGTGCAACATCCTATATGCAGGGCAGTTTCAGCCCGGCCCGCCGGCTTGCCCCGGCGGCCTTAAGCCTTGAGGATGCTAGACAATGAGTACTTTCTGGTTCGGGTCGGTTTTTGCGGTCGTCGCTCTGCTGGCCAACCTGCCCTACCTGACCAACCTGCCGTTCTGACGACCTTACCCAGGCGGATCGGGCCGATTTGGCCCGGTCCGCCCGGATAGGACTGAGCCTTTGGCCATCCTTCGAGACGGTCCTTCTGACCTCCCCAGGATGAGGTTACAGTAAATTCAATAGGTTAGCCTCATGCTGAGGAGGCGCGTAGCGCCGTCTCGAAGCATCCCTCCGCGAGATCACAGCCGGTTCTACAGCCTACTGACCGCCGAACCGCGGCGCGCGCTTGTTGAGAAACGCGTCCACGCCTTCCCGGAAATCGTCCGTGTTGCCGCAGGCGGCGATGGCCCGGCGCTCGTGCTCCATCTGCGTCTCGAGGCTGCTTTCGGCGCTTAAGGCCAGCAGTTTCTTCGCCTCGGCCAGGGCGCCGGTCGGGCCGGCCGCCAGCTTCGACGCATAGGCCTTGGCTTTGTCCAAAAAGCCGTCCGCCGGCAGCAGGTCGGTCACCAGGCCGAGGTCGCGCGCCTCCGCGGCGGTCAGCGCCCGGTTGGAACAGATCAGCTCGTAGGCCCGGCGCATGCCGACCAGGCGCGGCAGATAGAAGGTGGAGCTGCCGTCGGGCGCCAGCGCGATGCCGGTATAGGCCATGGTGAAGCGCGCGGTTTCGGCGGCCAGCACCAGGTCGCCGGCGATGGCGAGGCTGAAACCGGCGCCCGCCGCCGGGCCGTTCACGGCGGTGACCACCGGCTTCGGCATCCGGGCCATGGTGGAAATGGCGGCATGCAGGCGGACCGTGAGCTGCTTCAGGAAGCGGCCGGCGTTGCCGTCCGCGTCCGACCGGTCCTTCATCTGCCGGATATCGCCGCCGGCGCAGAAGGCCGCGCCGCGGCCGGAGATCAATACGGCCCTGACGCCCGGATTCTCGTCGCATTCGATCAGCGCGTCGAGCAGATCGTCGCCGAGGTCCATGTTCAGGGCGTTGTAGGCGTCCGGCCGGTTGAGCATGAGAACGGCCAGGCCGTCCGAAATTTCCATTTCGACGGCCTTGTCGCCGCTATCTTTTTGGGTCATCGATTACCTCCGAGAATGCCCGGCTTTGGGTCGTTGGCGCGCCGCGCCTCGCGCAGCAGATCGCGGGCGACGATGTGGCGCATGATTTCCGAGGTGCCTTCGAGAATGCGGATCGCGCGGACCTCGCGCCAGATCCGCTCGACGGGAACGTCCTTGCGGTAACCGGCGCCGCCGAATACCTGCATCGTACGATCGGCCACGCGAGAGACCATCTCCGACGCGATCAGCTTGGCCATCGCGGCGACCCGAGGCCTGGAGTCCGGTTCGCGGTCGTAGCGCCAGGCCGCTTCATGGCAAACCAGCCGGGCCGCATGCAGATCCGCCGCCATGTCCGCCAGCATCCATTGCAGGCCCTGGTTATCGGCCAACGGACGACCGAATTGGTGCCGGGCGACGGCATGTTCGGTCGCCATGTCGACCAGGCGCTCGGCCGCGCCGACACTGTAGGCGGCCCAGTTAATACGCCCGGCATCCAGGCAGCGCATGGCGATTTCGAAGCCCTCGCCTTCCTCGCCCAGGCGGTGGCCGACGGGAACCCGGCAATCGTCGAACACGACCTCGGCATGCAGCGAGCCCTGGCCGCCGGCCATGCGGAAGACCTCGCCGATCCGAAGCCCGGACGTGCCCTGTTCGACGACGAACGCCGAAATAGGCTTGCGGTCGCCGTGAGAGCCGGTTGCCGCGAACACGGTGAACAACCCGGCGATCGGCGCATTTGTGATGTAGCGCTTGCATCCGTTGAGGACGTAGTGATCGCCGTCGCGAACCGCCGTGGTCTGCAAGGCGGCGGCGTCCGACCCGGCCGCTTCCTCCGTCAACGCGTAGCATCCGATGACGCGGCCGCTGGCGAGATCCGGCAGCCAGCGGTCGCGTTGCGCCGCCGTACCGGCCAACTCGATACCCTTCGAGGCGATATGCACGTTCATGCTGTAGGTATAGAAATAGGCGATATGGGCCTTCGCCATCTCCTGGATAACCAGGCAATTGCCGAGCATGTCGAGGCCGAGGCCGCCATAGGCCTTGGGCGTGTGGGTGCCGAACAGCCCCATCTCCCGGATCGCCCGGAGCGCCGGTTCGGGGATGTGCCCGGTTTCCTCGATAGACGCGTCGTGCGGCTGCAGGGTCTCCGCCACCAGCCGACGAACCGCGCCCTTCAGTTCAATCAGATCATCGGATATCGTAAAATCCACGGACCTGCTCCTTTAATCCGTCGCGTTTGACCGACGCCAGCCCCATTCAAAAGGCTATTCGCCGCCCGGACGATGTAAAATCGAAAGCGCCGATAATGCGTATCGACCAGTTCTATGGTCAGCATTGCCTGTTCCAACAGCGGTTTGGCGACCTAGAATAGGTGTCCCAGGCAATGGAGCGCGGAATGTCGTTGAAGACCAAACTGAAACCGGGTGCGCTGCTGGTCGCGCCGGGCGTGTTCGATATGATCTCGGCGCTCTCCGCCGACCGGTTCGGGTTCGATGCCCTGTATATGACCGGGTTCGGCGCCGTCGCCTCCCATCTCGGGCTGCCGGACGCCGGCCTCGCCTCCTACACCGAGATGGTGTCGCGGGTGGCGCAGATCGCCGGGGGCACCAAGACGCCGCTGATTGCCGACGGCGATACCGGCTTCGGCGGTTTGCTGAACGTGGAGCGTACGGTCAAAGGCTATGAAACGGCCGGTGCGGTCGCCATTCAGTTGGAGGACCAGGAGTTCCCGAAGAAATGCGGGCACACCCTGGGCCGGCGCGTCGTGCCGGTCGAGGACATGGTCAACAAGATCAAGGTCGCGCGGGATGCGCGGGACTCGGCGGACTTCCTGATCATCGCGCGAACCGATTCGCGGACCGGCTACGGCCTGGACGAAGCGCTGAAGCGGGCCGACGCCTTCGCCAAGGCCGGCACCGACGTGCTGTTCGTTGAAAGCCCGGAATCGGAAGAGGAAATGGCCAAGGTCTGTTCCAGTTTCGACCTGCCGTGCCTGGCCAACATGGTCGAGGGCGGCCGCACGCCAGTGCTGTCCAGGGAACGGCTGATCGAAATCGGCTACCAGATCGCGATCTTCCCGGGCACCGGGTTCCTGGCCATGGCGGCGGCGCTGGACTCCGTCTACGGCACGCTGAAGGAAACCGGCTCCAGCGTCGAGGCGACGGCGCCGCTTTATCCGTTCGAGGAAATGACCAGACTGATGGGTTTCGAAAAGGTCTGGGACTTCGAGAAGACCTACGCCGAGTAGACCACGTCGATCACCGGCTCGTCCGCCGTCATCGACGCCAGCACGACGCGGTCGAACCGGTCGGTCAAGGACAACGCTTCCCGCGCCGCCTGCCGCGCCAGTTCGGCAGTGGCGGCATCGTCGACCATGTTGATTATCGGCACGACGGTGGCGTCGCCCACCCGGTGCAAGGCACCACGATCCGAGGTGAGCAGGCGCGCGATGTGGGTCGGCGTTACCGGCTCACCCTGCCGGGCGCCGGTGACTTCCTCGATCCGCTCGACCCGGTGAGCGAGCTTGTCGGTCAGCGGCCGGCCGACGATCCTGGCCGAGACGACGGGCAGCACGGTCGTGACGCCCGGCGGCAAGGCCGGCTCGTCCGGCTGCGGCGCCTTCATGAAGCGCATGCGCGCGCCGTCGGCCTTGACCAGGGTGACGTCGAATTGCGCGCCACGGTGCAGCGGCGCGATGGCCGCGGGTTCCAACCCGGCGAGACGCCCGGCCTTGACCGACGGTTCGGCGAACACGACGACGCGGTGCTTTTCGGCGCGCTGAGGAACCAGGGCGGCGAGCGTTTCCGCCGGTCCGATAACGGTTTCCGCGCCCACGTCGTCCGGCACCGGCGTCATGGGCACGGTCGCAGTCAAGCCAACCCGGCCCGGATGGGCCCGCGCTATCCGGTGCAGCGTGGTCTTCTTGCCGCCGGCGCCGACGGCACAGACAATCCCGCTTCGCGCGGCCAGGATATCGATCAGGCTGTCGCTCATTGGCCGGTTTCGATCGTCCGCAACGTGGTGCGGTAAGTCTCGATATCGCGGCCGCCGATTTCAACAGCGCGGCGCGCGGCAACGACCGCTTCGGCTCTAAGGCCCCGTTCCGCCAGCACGTGCGCCAGATTGTTCCAGCCGGCCGCCTGCATCGGATGCTTCTCCGTCACGTCGCGGAACGACGCCTCCGCCGCCGCCAGGTCGCCGGCGCCATAGTAAGCGTTGCCGAGCCCCATGCCGGCCGCGTAGCTAGCCGGCCACCGCCCCAAGGTCGCGACATAGGCGGCAGCGGCGTCTTCATGACGACCGACTCGCTCCAGCCCGGCGGCCGCCTGCACGACCGCGGCGGCATCCGCGCGCGCAGGCAGGCTGTCCGGCGGCAGCACGACCAGGGCCCAGTAATCGCCGCGCCGCCAGGTGTTCTCGAAGGTGTCGAGCGAGGTAACCCGCCGCTCCTCCAGGCCCGAATGCAGCACGATCTCGCGCGCTTGCAAATCGTAGCCGATCGCCACGGCGAAGTGCCATTGCGGGTACCAGTCCAACGCCAGGTTCTGGAACACCAGCACCGGATTGCCGGCGGCGAGTTCGGCCAGCAGGTCGGCCAGGTTGGTCACCGGCACCGCCAGACGACCGTTGCGCCGGGCCGCGCCGAGCATATCGGTGCGAAGCGTGCCTTCCCGTTCCGGGCTGTAGACCTGCGGCACCATGTCTTCCTGGGTCACGGGCAGACCGGACCAGGCCAGGACCATGGCGAGCGCAGCCGGCCCGCAATAGTACAGTTCCTGCGGGAAGAAGGGCACGGACGTCAGTTCGGCCCGCACCGGCAGCGCGCCGGGATCGCGCACCAGCCGTTCGGCCTGCGGCGTGGCGCAGGCGGCAAGCGCCAGCAGAAGCAGCGCCGTTACGGCCGGGCCGAGTTTCCCGCGGAACCGAATGGCGGCAGCCTAGCGGTTGATGAAGGTGAAGATGTCGGTGAGGCCGAGGATATCCGTGATCAGCAGGACCACGAAGACGACGGCGCCGACAATGATGATCGTGCTGGCAACGCCCTCGCCCGCCGGCAGGCTGTCAAGCTGGCCGACGATCCGGCTCACCTCGGCATCGGACAGGGCCGCGGCGCGCGCCGCGGCTTCGTCCGGATCGACGCCCAAGACCTGCATCTGCTCGCGCACGTCCTCGCGCGCCAGGAACTGCATGACCCGTTGCCGGTCGTCCTGCACCATGGGCGACTGCTCAATCACCCGGTCGGTGCTGACCAAAGCGGCGTGCGCGACCGGCAGCGGCAGGGAAGCCATCGCCATAACCGCGGCCAGGGGAAGTGCTATCACCTTGCACAATTGCCGGAATGCAATCATCGGCCATCCTCCGAGCGTTCTTGTCAAAAGAATGCCGCGTGTAACGGGCCGCGGCGCGGCGGAGTTTAAAGACCCGTCCGGCCTATTTCAACGAAAGGGAGCGTGGCAAAGCCGCGTCAAACCGGCACGACCCGGTCGGTTTCCAGGTCGATCAGGTGCATGTGGTCCATCTCGGCGGTCAGCCGGATCGGCTGGCCCGGCCGCCTCGCCCCATAGGGATCGCCGCGGGCCGCGAATTCGTGGCCGTTCAGCGAAAAGAAGATCAGCGCTTCCGCCCCCGTCGGTTCGACCACATCCACCGTTACCTCAAATGTTTGCGAGGTCGGGCGCGATGGCTCGTTCTCCGTCAGGTGTTCGGCGCGCATGCCAAGCTCAACCGGTTTATCCAGGTACGGCCGGTAGGCCTGCTGGCGCTGTTCGGGGACGGCGAGTTGCACGCCGTCGGCGAGAGACAGGGCAAGGCCGCCATTCGCCTCGACCAGACGGCAGGGCATGAAGTTCATTTTCGGCGAGCCGATGAAGCCGGCGACAAACTTGCTGGTCGGCTTCAGGTACAGCGACATCGGATCGCCGATTTGCGCGATCTCCCCGCCGTTCATCACCACGATACGGTCGGCGAGGGTCATCGCCTCGATCTGATCGTGGGTCACGTAGATCACGGTCGTCTTCAACGTCTGGTGCAGTTTCTTGATCTCGACCCGCATCTGCGCGCGCAGCGCCGCGTCCAGGTTACTGAGCGGTTCGTCGAACAGGAAAGCGCGCGGGTCGCGCACGATCGCCCGGCCCATCGCGACCCGCTGACGCTGGCCGCCGGACAGCTCGCGCGGCTTGCGGCCGAGCAGTTCCGTTATGTTCAAGAGCTCGGCGGCGCGTTTGACGGCGCGGTCGATATCCGGCTTCGGCATGCCTTTCAGCTTCAGGCCGAAAGCCATGTTCTTGGCGACGGTCATATGCGGGTACAAAGCGTAGCTCTGGAAAACCATCGCGATGTCGCGGGCTTTCGGCGGCAGCTTGGTCACGTCCTGGTCGTCGAACCGGATATGGCCGCCCGTGGTTTCCTCCAGCCCGGCGATCATCCGCAAGGTCGTCGTCTTGCCGCAGCCGGACGGCCCGACCAGCACGACGAACTCGCCGTCGCGGATCTCCAGGTTGGTGTCGCGCACGGCTTCCACGTCGCCGAAGCGCTTCGACACATTCTGCAGGACCACTTTCGACATATCCGCTACTCCAGACGTTCAACCCTTGACCGCGCCGGCGCCCCAGCCGGCGACCAGATACCGCTGCACGACGATAAAGAAAATCAGGGCCGGCAGGGTGATCACCACGCCGCCGGCGAGGATCATGCCCCAGTCGATCACGGTGGCGTTGACCAGGTCGTTGATGCCGACCGGCAGCGTTTTCAATTCGTCGGACGAAATCAGAACCCGGGTAAAGATGTAGTCGTTCCAGGCGACGATGAAGGCGAAGATCGACACCGCGATCACACCCGGCAACGCCATCGGCACGATCACGTAGAGAACCGCCTGGGGCCGCGACGCCCCGTCGGTCATCGCCGCCTCCTCCAACTCCAGCGGGATCGACTGGAAGAACGAGCGCAACAGCCACATGCTGAACGGCAGCGAGAATGTCGTGTAAGCCAGGATCAGACCGAAATGGCTGTTCGCCAAACCGTAGCCGCGCATCAGGATGAAGAACGGCACGATGATCATGATCGGCGCGAACATGTAGGTGAACAGCATGGTGGTGGCGATCCCCTCCCGCCCGCGGAAGCGGAACCGGGTGATGCCATAGCCGGCGAGGGTCGCCACGAACACGCTGAACAACGTGGAGGTGCCGGCGACGAAGATGCTGTTGCGGAAATAGGTCAGGAAGTTGGTCTGTTCGAACAAGCGGACGTAGTGGTCGAAATGCGGCGCCGAGGTGAAGATCGTCGGCGTCGCCGTGATGATCTCCGCGTCCGGCTTCAAGGTCGTCATGAACATCCAGAGCAGGGGAAAACCGCAGAGCGCGAGCAGCAGGGCGGCCATCCCATAGACGGCCGACACCGCCGCGAACTTGTGACGCACGACGCCGTCCATCACAGATTCTCCTCGCGCCGGAACAGCTTGAAATAGATGTAGGCGAAGCCGGCGAGCAGCATGAACATGATCACCGACAAGGCGGCGCCGGCGCCGACCTGGAGCTGATTGAACGTGACCACGAAAGTGTAGATCGGCAGGGTTCGGACGAAATAGCCGAGCCCGCTGGCGCCGGTCAGCAGCCAGATCACGTCGAACTTGGTGAACATGAAGATGAACCGCAGCAGCACGATGACGAACAGCACGCTGGAGATCTGCGGCAGGGTTACATGGATGAAGCGCCGGAAGACGCCGGCGCCGTCGACCTTGGCCGCCGCGTAGAGTTCGGGGTCGATGGTCTGCAGCCGCGCCAGGGTGCCGATGACGACGAAGGGAAAGAAGGTCCAGGTGCTGATCAGGATGACCGTGAGCATGACATGCTCCGGCTCCATCCAGAGGAAGGCGTCGCGGTCCAGCCCGAGGAAGTCGAGCGCATAGGGGAAGAACCCGTAGGCGTCGTTGAACAGCCAGCGGAACAGTATGACGACGACGACCGTCGGCACCATGTAGGGAAACAGCGTGACGCCGCGGATGAAGGTTCGCCCGACGAACGTCTGGTTCAGCAGCAGGGCCGCCGAGACCCCGACGATCAGTTGCAGGCCGACGCTGCCGAAGGCGTAGATCGCGCCCAGTTCGATGGAGCGCCAGAAATCCTCCGAGTTGGTGAACAGATCGATGTAGTTCTCGAAACCGATGAAGGTCTCGATCGGCAGGAAGGCATGCTTGCTGTGAAAGCTGAGCCAGAACGAATAGGCGACCGGGTACAGGATCAGGCCGAGCACCAGCAGGATCGCCGGCGCCAGCAGCACATAACCCCAATATTGTTCGGGGATGCGCCGGCCCCGCGCCGGCAAGGGCGCCCGTTCCCGGGTCTGAGGCACGGCCGTGGTGCTCATCGCGTCTTCAGCCCTCTAAAGAATTGACGGAATGACGGCCGGCCCCCGCGCGGGAAGGCGGGGGCCGGTTGTCCGCCGGAGCATCTAGAACGGGCTCCGGTCGATCACCACTTCTTGTAACCGAGCTGCGTGATCAGCTTTTCGGCCCGGTCCTGGGCTCGCTGCGCCGCGTCCTTCGGAGCTTTGTCGCGCCGCAATACGTCCGTCACCATGTCGATCAGGATGCCGGACGTCGCGACTTCCTGAATGAACGGCAGTTGCAGATCGTCCCATTCCGTCATCATCAGCGGCTTGGGATCGTGATTGGCGATCACGTTCTCCTGCGCGTCGACCCAGAACGCCCATTTCTCCAAGTACGGGTGGCTTTGATATTCGGCCGACTGCCGGACCGATTTGCGGATCGGGAAAAAGTGGGTCGGCACGGTGTGGATGTACTTGGTGTAATTGTCCGTCCGATAGAAGAACTTGAGGAACTCCTTCGCCTCCTCCGGATGCTTGGCGTCCTTGAACAGCATCCACGGCTCGCAATCCAACTGGGTCACGAACTTGCTCCCGGACGGGCCGACCGGTTTGGCTGGGTGAACGCCGAAATTGCCGGCCTCGACCACTTCCGCCGCGTACTTCTCGAATTCGTAGGCGCCGCGGCCCCAACCGAGGATCTCGGACGCATTGCCGGTCGCCAAATTGGCGAAGGTGTCGGCGTAAGTATGGCTAAGCCAGCCTTTCGGCAGGCAGCATTCGTCCAGTTCCTTCCAGAACTCCAGCATCTCCAACACCGGCTTTTCGGTGAAGGTCGGCCGGCCATTTTCGTCGAACAGGCGGCCGCCATTGGAGCCGGTCCACATGTAGACCTCTTCGTTGAGGAAGAAACCCGGCCCGGCGAGCGACAGGCCGGCACGACCTTGCGCGGACAGCTTCTTCAGATTGTCGAGCCACTCGTCCCACGTCTTCGGCGGCTCTTCCGAGATGCCGGCTTCCTTGTAGTAGTCCTTGCGATAGACGATCAGGTCGGTGCCGATGGCGTGGGCCAGGCCCCAATAGTGGCCGTCGTGGTAGTTGAGCTTTTTGACGACGTCGTAGATGTCGTCCTCGCCGATCGACTCGACCACCTCGTCCAGCGGCTGCAACAGGCCTTTAGCCGACAGCGACCGTTCCACATACGCCTGGCCGTGCGACAGGTCCGGTGGCGCGCCCGCCGCCAGCGCGGCCTGCAACTTGGTGTCCAAATCGCCCCAGGGAATCGGCTCCTGGGAGATTTTGACGCCCGGATTGGCCGCTTCGAATTCCGCGATGATCTCCTTCATCACCGCCACGGTCCGGGGATTCGGTTCCGTATGCCAGATGGTGACGACTTTTTCGGCGCTTGCCGTGGCCGCAAATCCGGCGATGGACACGGCCGCCAACGCGCCGGTAAGCATGCTTCTGAAGTACATTGCTACCTCCCTTGGCATCTCGGTGCCTTCGTTATTTTTCGGCTGTGAATAGCCCTTTCGATTGCTTCCTTCCGGCCGGCGGGAAACATCGATGGAACGGCATGGCGCGACACCAGTCGCAGCCGACGCGGGCTCGGTTCCGTTGATACGCTAACTGTAAAACTATTGTGCGGCCCAGACTCGCCGCCGAATTTGGTACTCGATCGACGCTACGAAAACCTTACGGAACATTCGCGTCAGCACGACGCTTCAACCGTTCACGCCACCGTCTTCCAATCGATTCCGACGTACCGGAAGCACAAGGATGCAGAATAGCCGCTACCAATGCAACACGGAGAGCACGAATGCACGGCTGTCGGTTTGCCGGTCCCGCCGGCTCAGCGGCGGCGGATCATCTCCACGCCAACGCTGTCGGCCTCGGCGAACGGTTCCAGTTTGTCCAACCGAACTCTGGCCTCGACGACCCGTTCGTCGGCGAGGCACATATCGGCGATCCGGTCGGCCAGCGTCTCCGCCAGGTTTATGTGTCCGGCTCCGATAATCGATTTCACGCCGTCGACCAAGTGGTCGTAGGAGACGACCTGGACGATAGCGTCCGACCCGTCGCCGCGCGTCACTTCGAGTTCCAGATTGATCCGCACCGGCTGCGGCCCGTTCTGCTCGTGCGGATGGATGCCGATGGAGCAGGGGAGCACCAGATCGCGCAAAAAAAGCCTGTAGGTCTTCGACAAGACGGCGATACCCGAGTTGCGACGGTCGTCAGCGGCTGTATAGGGTAATCCGGCCCGCCGACACCATAGCTATTCAGCCTTATTTTCGCCGGATTACGACGTCGGCCGACACCGCGCAAATGCCATATCGGCCGCAAACCCAACGACACAAGGAGTCGGCGCGAATCCTGCCGACGATCTCAACCTTCGAACGCGTCGCAATAAGGGAAGTTTTAGGCTATCAGTCCGCCATATGGGCAGGTAGGGAAAAAACCACTATGGTAGCGACCGCTGGCGAATCGGCCCATGGATCCGCCGCAGGCGAGCAGAGTTGTCAGTTTCTTCTTCGGCGCAAGCCCGCGACCAATGATTGAGCAAGTCGGCAGATACAAAATCCTGGAGAAAATCGGCGAAGGCGCGGCCGCCGAGCTTTTCAAGGCCTATGATCCAAGCATCGACCGGACCCTGGCGTTCAAGATCCTGCGCAAGGAACGGTGCCTGGACGAGGAATACGTAAACCGCTTCCTGCGCGAGGCGAAAGCCGCCGGCGTCGTCACCCATCCCAACATCGTCACCGTCTACGATGTCGGCCGGGTGGAGGACCGCCCCTATATCATCATGGAGCTGGTCGACGGCATCCCGCTGGACCAGATTCTGAAAGACGATGAGAAACCCAGCCTGAAGCAGTCGATCACGATCGGGATCCAGCTTGCCAAGGCACTGAACTACGCGCACGACACTGGCATCGTGCACCGGGATATCAAGCCCAGCAACGTATTGATGCTGCGCGACGGCGATACCGTCAAGATCACGGATTTCGGGATCGCCCATATCGACGAGACCGACGCCACCCAGCACACGCAGATGGGCGCGGTACTGGGCACGCCGCTTTACATGTCGCCGGAACAGGTGGCGGGCGGCAAGGTGGACGGCCGCTCCGACCTCTATTCGGTCGGCGTGGTGCTGTATCAGTTGCTGACCGGGCAGCGGCCCTATTCCGGCAACACCATGGCCACGCTGCTGTACCAGATCACCAAGGAAGAGCCGCCGCCGATCGAGCAGGCGGCCCCGGACGTGCCGGTCGGCCTTCGGCATATCGTGTCCAAGCTGCTGTCGAAGCAGCCCGAGAAACGGTTTCAGACCGGCGCCGAACTGGCCAAGGCATTGACGCGCGAGCTTCGGTCGCTGGAAGAGCTGGAAGCGGAGACCAACCGCCCCGGCTATGTGCCGATCCGCCTGAAATGGACCCTGATGATGGCCGGATTGGTCGCCGTCACCATGGCGGTCAGCATTTTCCTGATCTACCAGAAACAGTCCCAGGTGCTGACCCGCTATGCGATCGATTCCGGCGCGTCGCTGGCCCGCTTCATCGCCTCCGAAAGCGCCGAGCTTGTCCTGATTCAGGATTGGGTCGCCATCGAGTTGTTCGTCAACGAGGCCAGCAAACAGGACACCTTTACCTACCTCTATGTGCTGGATCACGAGAACACAGTGCGCGGCGCGACCGACCCAAGCATGGTGGGCAAGCCGTTCTCCGGAATCGAGGAAGGCGAGTTGTTGTCCGAGACCGAGGGTTTGCGGACAACCATGGTCCGGCTGCCGAACGGCGCAAAGGCGTTGGACTTCGATACCGCGATCACCTATCAGGACACCGGCATCGGACGCCTGAGGCTTGGCCTCTCGCAAACCGCCGCCCAGGGCGTGATCGATACGACCCTGATGCTGCTGATCGCCCTGGCGCTGGTCACCATCAGCGCGGTTGCGATCATTTTCTATGTCATCACAAAGTTCCTGTCCCGGCCGTTGCGGACACTGCGCCTGTCGATGGGCGAAGTGGCAAGCGGCAATCTGGATTGCCGTATCTCCGAACAGCGCAACGACGAACTTGGCGA
This sequence comes from Minwuiaceae bacterium, assembly GCA_028278525.1. Taxonomy (GTDB): domain Bacteria; phylum Pseudomonadota; class Alphaproteobacteria; order Minwuiales; family Minwuiaceae; genus JANQEE01. The sequence goes on from JANQEE010000060.1 coordinate 50,095, forward strand.
CCTGTTCGGCGCCTTCAACAAAATGGCCGCTGCTTTGGAGCATTCCGAGAGTGACAAGAGAGATCCTGCTAAGGACGGCTAAGGTCGGCCTGGCCGGCCTGTTCGCCGTGCTGGTCGCCTGGGGCTGCACGCCGATGCGGCAAGGGCCGGGCGGCAGCGCCTATGTCAAAGCACAGAGCAGCGACTTCCTGGTCGTGGTCGCCGGGCGCAACGATACGCTGCGTTCGCTGGCCGCGACATTCCTGGGCAATCCCGCCGACGCGTGGGTCATCGGACAATTCAACGATATCAAGACGGTACGCGCCGGACAGGAAGTCGTGATCCCCAGAACGCCGACCAATCCGGCCGCCGTGTTCGGCAACGGCTACCAGACCGTGCCGATCCTGTCCTATCACCGGTTCGGACCCGGCAAGCGAAGCCGCGACCGTCTGGAACTGTCGGCGGAAAGCTTCGAGGCGCAAATGGCCTACCTGAAGCGCAACGGCTTCCACGTCGTCGGCCTGGACGATTTCGCGGATTTCATCGAGGGCAGACGGTCGCTGCCGCGAAAGTCGGTGGTGCTGACAGTCGATGACGGCTACCGCTCAGCCTATTCCGTCGCCTATCCGATCCTTAAGAAATATGGCTTCCGCGCCACCTTGTTCGTCTATACCGACTTCGTCGGAACCGGCGCAGGGCTTACCTGGGCGCAGATGAAGGAGATGGTCGCGTCCGGCCTGATCGACATTCAGCCGCACTCCAAAAGCCATTCGAACATGGCGCGTCAGCGCAACGAAGAGAGCCCGAACGCCTATCAGGAGCGGGTGTTGCGCGAACTGCGGGCGCCGGCGTCGCTGATCAAGCGGCGGCTTGGCGTAAAGGCCCATACGTTCGCTTACCCGTACGGCGCGGTGAACGAAGGGGTCGCCGACGCGGCCGCACGCGAGGGCTACCGCCTGGCGGTAACCGTCACCCGCGGCGGCAACCCGACATTTACACATCCTTATATGGTCCGCCGCACAATGATCTACGGCGACGACAGCATCGACGTTTTCGCCAAACGACTGAAGACTTTCCAACCAATGCGGCTGCCATGACGTCCAGACTGGTTCGAACGATTTCGGTCTCCGCGCTGTGCCTTCTGCCGATGGCTTGCATGCAGACCGGGCCGGTGCCCGTGCCAGCGCCGCGCCAAACCGCCAGCGCGGCAACGACTTTCGACCAGCGCAAGGCGTTCGCCATACGCCTGGAGAAACAGGGCCGGCTGGCGGAAGCGCGACTGCAATGGCAGGTGCTGAAAACCGTCTATGGCCGCAACCCGGAGATCGACCGACGCCTGAAGGCGGTCGAGGCGGCAATACGCCAACAGGCCGAGAAGCACGCGGCGGCCGGCGAAAAAGCGATGAAAAAGGGCCAGACGAAACTGGCGCGGAAGGAGTTTCTGGCGACTCTTTCGCTCAACCCATCGCACAAGGTCGCGAAGCAGCGCTTGCGCGAGATCGAGGGCAAACGTGTTCTCGGGTCGAAACAGAACCGGCTGATGATGCTGCCGACCAGCACCAATTAAAGACGGTAAGCCGCCAAGCCGGTCGGTTTACCGGAAACCGACGCTTATTCCGAACTCTTCAGCGTTCTCAGACGCTCTTTCAACTCCAACGCCTTGGCCCGGCCGACACTCGCCGGATTGTAGTTGGGGTCGATCTCCAGAACCCGGTCCCAGATCGCAATCGCCTTATCCAGTTCCTGCTTCTGGTAGGCGAGCAGCGCATCCCGATGAAACGTTTGCGCGATATCCGGGGTCAGGCTGACCAGGCGCCGTTTGGCATCCTGATGCTCCGGCTCCAGCTGCAGGGTCTTGGTGAAAGCGGTGTAGGCATCGACCTGGCGGCCCTCGGCGAGCGCATCGATACCGGCCCGATAGCTTTGTTCGGCCGCCATCGCACGATCCAACTTGCGGAGTTTCTGCGCAACGGTCTGATCCGCCGGCGCCAGGAACACCGCGCGGCGCAGCGCCCCCTGGGCCTCGCGCACCTGTCCGCTGGCTTTCAACTGATCCGCGTAGCTGGCGTAGTTCAGAGCCGCGATCCGTTTGATCTTCGGGTCTTCCGAGAATTCCAGCAGGCCTTCTTCCAGCACGTTGATCGCGTCGGCGTAGCGGCCCGCCGCGGTCAGTCTGTCGGCATCGGTATAGAGGTCGCTTAGCCGCTTTTCCTGGATGCGCTCCGCCGACGCGGCGGCGGTTTCCGCGATCACCGCACTGTCTCCGGAGGGATTGACGGCGGGCGGCGGCACGGCCTGCTTCGCAGCGGACTCGGGCGATGCCTTCTCAGCCTCTTCTTCCTTCGTGGGCGCCGCCGTCGGCTCCGATTTAGGCGGCGCGAGCGCCGCGCTCGGCTGAACGCCGGGAACCTTGATGGTTTGGCCGACTTTCACCTGGCCCGGTTTGTCGAGACCGTTGTACCGGGCAAGGATGTAGAAGCTGAGCCGGTCGCCCAGGTAGTCACGCGCCACGATCGAGAGAGAGTCGCCCGGTTTCAGGGTGTAGTCGAAGTTCGTTTTACCGAAATGCGCAAGAGGATCCGCGTCGATCTGCCACAACAGGTGATCGGCGACGCGGCTTTTCGAGACCGCCAGTTTGTAGGCCTCCAATTCGACGCGGGCATGCTCGGCTTCACCCTGCTCAAGCAGCGATATCGCCTTGCGCAGACGTTCCCTCGGCGTCAGCCCTTCCTCGGCCACGAAGGCCGGCACGGCCGCTTCCGCGCTGCCCTGCGTTCCATTGCCAAGCCCCTCATCACCGGTGCTGGTTTGACAAGCCGCAACGGACAGCGAAACCAGGCCGACGAGCAGCCCTAACGCACATCGATTCATTCCGCGAACCACTCCCGTCGAAACGGTTAGCCCCTGGACTTCGCATAAGCGCCATCGGGCACAAACCCGACAGACCATCGCGCGCCTCCGCCGGTCGCTGCAACATCAGCCGGAAGAGGTCGGATCCCCCGTCAATTGGCCAGTTTTCGACCGATCGAAACAGCAGTAAACCCCGCGCGACTTTATAGCAGCACGGCCCAATTTGGCAATCTGGATACCGCCGTTCATATCCGGCCGAACCGGGTCTAGCGACGGGTAAAAATACCCGGTCAATTCGCTCAATCGACCGCCCGGAAACGTACCAGCCCAACCGTCACGTTGTCGCGCGCCTGACATTCGAGAGCCAGGTTCAGCAGTTCCGCCGCGATATGGGCGCAATCTCCGTCGCCTTCGCCGAGCAAGTCGCCGATTTCCGCCTCGGGAACGGCGTCGTTCAGACCGTCGCTGCACAACAGAATAAGGTCGCCATCACGAAGCGGCTCCGCACGGGTCTCCAATCGCAGATCGTCGTCAGCGCCGACCGCCCGTGTGACCACATGCGCCAACGGGTGGTCTTTCGCCTGCTCGCGCGCCAGAACGCCCTTCGAAATCAGTTCCTCGACCTGACTGTGGTCGCGGGTCAACTGCCGCAACGAACCGTCCCTATGGAGGTAGATTCGGCTGTCGCCGGCCCACACGCAAATCCCGTTCGCCCCATCCAGCAGGAACAGCGCCACGGTGGCGCCGATCGTCTGGTTGCGGTACCGCTGCACGGATAGATCGCGAAGCGCCCGATTGGTCTCGGCGAGCCGTTCGGAAACCTGATCAACGACGGGCGCGCCGGACGATAGTGTCGACAGACTGTCCACGACCATCTGGCTGGCAATATCGCCGCCTTCATGGCCGCCCATACCGTCAGCGACACCCCACAAGCCGACATCAGAGGCATCGAGGTAGGAGTCTTCGTTGACGGTGCGGACGGCGCCGGGATGCGAGATGAATGCCGCCGACCCCACGAAGTGGCCACTCATACGTCCGGATCCGCCATCGAGCGATCACCCACATCCGTTCCCCGCGGCGCGGCCGATCGTGCGATGACTAGCGTCGGGCTGGCGCCTGTTCCGCCGTCATATTATCACCATTTCGGTCGCGAACTACCGCTAACCGATTGATCGATCACCGATTGACCGTCGCGGCATCCTGTCCAAAGAGGATTTTCTTGGCGTCCTCGGTGACCGTCGGCTGCGTGTTGATTTCCTTCGCCCGGTCGTATGCCCTGACGGTCGCCGGCCGTGCCGCGATGACATCGTACCAGCGCTTCAGGTTGGGGAAGTCGTCCAGGTTTTGCTTTTGCCGTTCATGCGGCACGATCCACGGGTAACAGGCCATGTCCGCAATGGAGTAGTCGCCGGCGACGAACTCGCGATCCGCCAGGCGTTTGTCGAGCACGCCATAAAGCCGCGCGGTCTCGTTGACGTAGCGGTCCATGGCGTAGGGAATCTTTTCCGGCGCGTAGGTCACGAAGTGATGGTTCTGTCCCGCCATCGGCCCGAGCCCGCCCATTTGCCAGAACAGCCATTGCATCACCTCCGCGCGGCCGGCCAAGTCGGCGGGGATGAATTGGCCGGTCTTTTCCGCGAGATACTGCAACATGGCGCCGGATTCGAATATCGAGATGGGCGCGTTGCCTTCAGCCGGCTCGTGGTCGACCATTGCCGGGATACGGTTGTTCGGCGCGATCTTCAGGAACGACGGTTCGAACTGCGCGCCGGTCGAGATGTTGACCGGGATGATCTTATAGTCGAGGTCCGTCTCCTCGAGAAACATGGTCACTTTGTGACCGTTGGGCGTGGTCCAGTAATACAGATCGATCATGTGAGGTATCTCCAAATCGCTCAGTAGTAGGCCGGCGAACGGCGTGCGGCGCCGTCGTACAGGTCCAGCACACGGCCGAACCATGCCGACACGGGATCGTCGTCAGCCAGGATCCTGAAATCGCTGATCGAGCGCGCCCATTGGAACGGCGCGAACGCCACGTAATCCGCATAGGTCGGCCGGTCGCCGCCCAGGAACGCCTGCTGCGAGACCGTGGCGCGCAACGGTGTGAGGCTTTTGCGGACGCTGTCCAGCCGATCCTCGCGGCCCGCCTGCACTTCCTCCAGCGCCCGGCCGAAGAGTTTTTCACGGCTGGCGCGGAAATAGGCCTGGTCCGACGGAACCAGATTGTCGTGGATGTCGGCGACGACCATGCCGACGACGCCCGGGTTGACCACCGTCTGCGTCCAGTTCTGAACGAACGCCGCAAGGCCGCGGCCGACGGGCCCATCGAACAACGAAGGCCGGTCCGCGTAGGTTTCTTCCAGGTAATCGGCGATCGCCAAGCTGTCGGTCACGACCTTGTCGCCGTCTTCGATGGTCGGGATCGTCTTGCGGTCGCCGTCGCAGATGCTCTTGATTTCCTCGAACCGCGTCGGCCGCGCCTCATGCTCGAGCCCCTTGTGGAGCAACGCCATGCGGGTACGCCAGCAATTCGGGCTGAAACGGCGGTCGTCGGCACCAACCAGATCGTACATCACTATCGTCATCGGTCTCTCGCTCTCCGCTGTTAGGGAAGGGTTATCAATTGAAGTAGGAACGTGAGGAAGGTTTTGTACTGATCAGTACAAAATAGTCAAAAAAATTACCGCAGACACCGGAGCGCGACGCGGACCACGTCTTCCAGCACGTCTCTGTCGGGGTTTGCCTTACCGATCAACCGAAGGCCCTGCACGGTGCTGGTCAGAAACCTGGCGAGCGCGTCCACATCGCCGGCAATGGACGTATCGCCGGCGGCCATGGCCCGCGCCAGGCCTTCACGGAACGCCCGCTCAACCTGGGCAAAGCTCTGTTTCACCCGGGCCGATGCGACCGGGTCGCGGGGCGCCAGTTCCGCCGCGCAATTGCCCATCAGGCACCCCCGCCGACCGGGCCCGGCAACCATATCGTCGACGAATCCATTCAAAATGGCGGCCACGGAGTGACGGACGGGGCGCGGTTTGATCAATTCCCGTGTGATCATGTTGAACGCGCGCTGGTCGTAACGGTCGAGCGCCGCGATAAGCAGATCGTGCTTGCTGCCGAAGGTTCGATAGAAACTTGACCGTCCGATGCCCATGGTCTCGCACAGGTCGTCGAGCGATGTGGCTTCGAAACCCCGCGCCCAAAAGGCCTCCATCGCCCGTTCAAGCGCCTGAGCCTTATCGAACTGAATGGGCCGTCCCACTATTCCTCCACATCCTTGCGGTCCTGCACAGCGCGATGCGCGCACCGCTGCAGCCGTAACTTATGAGAATAGTGGGTTTTCGCGCCGAAGCGAATCGGTAATCGCCTGGTAGGCCGGCCTGAACAGGGCGGTCAGATCAGGCTGCCGCGGCCTGTTGCGTCGTCCATGACGGTTGCCAGGGAGTGATTTTGCAAAGCGGCTTTCAGCCGCTGCGCCGCCCAGAGGATCTGCACCTCCGAATCCGCGCTGATCACCATGGTCGGCCGTGAACCGGTCGTCCTGATCTCGACCGGCAGGCCGATCAACGTCGACAATTCCTGTTCCAGCGAGCTTGCCGATTCGACGAGCGCGGGCAGTTGCGGCCCCTGCCCACCTGCGGGCATCTCCTCCGGACCGGGCACCGGCTGCAAAATACCGATTGGCGGCGAGGACGGAGGCGCCGGGCGGCGTCCGCTTGCCTGCTTTCCTTCGGTAACGAGTTTTTCGGTATCGCGGACAGTCAATTGCTGCGTCACGAGCGAATGCGCCAGTTCCGTCGGCTTTTCGGCGGTGAGCAGCGCCCGAGCGTGCCCGACCGAAAGCTTGCCGGACTCCAGCATCTCCTTGACCTCGTCGGGCAACGCCAGCAGCCTGATCCCGTTCGTCACGTAGCTGCGGCTCTTGCCGATCAGGGTCGCGACGTCCTGATGGGTCCGGCCGAACTTCTCGATCAGCGTGCGGTTGGCTTCCGCCTCTTCGATGACCGTTAGGTCCTTGCGCTGTAAGTTCTCGACCAACGCAATTTCCAGCGCTTCGCACTCGCCGACCTGTTCCATGACCAGGGCCGGCACCTGCTCCACTTCCGCCAAAGACGCCGCCAACCAGCGGCGATAGCCCGCGATCAATTCGAAATTGTCGTTAGCGCTGCGGCGCACCAGAATCGGCTGCAGCATGCCGCGGTCGCGAATGGACCGGCCAAGCGACTGCAACTCCTCCAGGTCCAACCGTTTTCGCGCCGTCGCCGGCGCGGGCTGAACCTGCGCTGTCGGGATGTAACTGATACTTGCGCCGTCTTCGCCGGATGCGGCGCGGCCTTTTCGAGCCCCTCTTGCAAGCCAGGGAAGTTTCCTGCGTGGCGATTCGGAACTGGCCGCCGCCTCCATCGATTCCGCTTCGATGCTGGCTTGCCATTCTTCCTCGCTGAAGATCGCGTCAACCGGCGCGTTTTCGATGCCGAATTCCTCTTTATCGCCGGGTCTTGGGGTAGCAGGGTTCGTTTTGGGGCGGGATTCAGACATCGCTATCCTTCTTCGAGCCGTCCCTTGTGGTCCGATTCAAAGCAGCCTGAAAAAGGTGCTTGGATTTATGCATGATTCTCGGCCAGACTAGGACCAGTGGTCGAATCCGGTTGTCCCGTCATTAACCGGTCCGTTCACAAACATACTATCGGTACCGCCAGCCGGAGATTGTTAGAGAACAAGCCAATCAAATATCGGAATTCCCTGATCGGCGTCCAAGTTCGCGCAGTTCGACTTTCAGCACCGGGGATAACGATACCATCGGTATTCGCCCATAACAATGATATATTGTGTATAAAGCGCTTTCGGCCCCAGCATGTTGTGTTAGTTGTTGTTTGTAGTGGTTCTCGATCTAGACAAACCGTATGACTGGGCGCAAACAAACCGATGGAAAAAGCCAAGGGCCTCGAACGGCGTCGAAAAACGACCGTGGTGCGGAATGTGCACCGGACAGGGGCGCACCGGACAGGGGTCGACAAGGGGATGGCGGCATGAATGACCAAACTCAGCGCAAGGTGATTGCGTTGTTCGACGAGGGTAAGCTGCCGCAGCAGATCGCCGACGACCTGGACATTTCGATGCATTCCGTGATCGATGCGCTTAAGCGCCGTCTGCGGTTGGTCGACGATGAGGTGCACGAGTACGCGGAACGAGAACAATCCAAGGAAGCCGCCATGGAAATGCTGAAAGGGCGGCTCAGAGTCGTCGATGAAGAGCAGACAGAGGCACGCGACCGGTCAACGCCGGCGACACTCGAAGGAACGGTCGAGCATGTGCCGTCGTCCGAAGAGTTTCTGTCCGATACATCGCCACTGGACGAGACGCCCTGGTCCGGCGAGCAGCGCGAGTCCGGGCTGCGCCTTTCCATGACTTCGGAAGTGGAAGCCGGCGTACTGCAGATGTGCCGCGCGAACCTGGCCAGCCTGGAACCCGGCCTGGTCGCGGTTGGCGGCGAACCCGGTCTTCAGACCAGCTTCGGCAAGCCGGATATCCTGGCGAAGGACCGGTACGGTGCGCCGGTGATCATTCAGTTCATGATGGACGATGCGACGCCCGAGGCGATCACGCGGATCCTCGGGCTTATCGCGTCGGTTCAGGAACGCGGCCAACAGCCGGTGCGCGGCATTCTGGTCGCACGCGGATTCCCGGAGATGGTGCGCTACGCCGCGCGCGCCGTTCCCAACGTGGAACTGAAGACCTATCGCACGTCGATTTCGTTCAGCGACGCATAGTCGCTTCGTTGCCGCGGCTCAGCCGCGGTCAGGCGGACTGCGCCCCGTAATATAACGTTACCGCGTGCTTCGCTTCCGCGAAGAACAGCCAGCGTTCGACCAACGCCCCGCCGGTCGCCGCAAGCGCGGCGACCAGCGCGATACCGCCCGCCGCCCTGCCTTCCAGCAAGAGCGACAGCAGCAGCAGGACGGCCGGCGCGGCGAAACCGACCGCCAGCGCGATGCGGCGCAGTTTTTCGGCATGCTTGCGCGCGACGCGGTAGCCCATCTCCCGCATCAGATAGTTTTCTTCCGTGTGCGGCGGGTCCAGCAGGCGTACGGGCCCCGGTAGGCCGGTCGCCGTCGCCGCCGTGCTGCCGCCCCGGTCGTTGTCGATGCTGCGCCAGTAGCCGAGCTTGATCGCCGCGGTAATCGCCAGAGCGGCGAGCGAGAGCCAGGCGAACAGCGGATTGCCGAATCCGAACAATCCGGCCAGCGCCGTCAGCCACACGACACCGGTCATGGCCGCGAAGCCGAGATAGACCGGCACCACGGATTTGTTGTGCCATTGGCGAACCGGCTTCAGCGAAGCGTAGATCATTCCCGTGCAATAGACGGTCACCGCTGCACCCACGGCGCTGAGCAGGCCGAGAAGCCCGTTCGCCTGTTCGAAAAACACCCATCCGATACCGAACAGGCCGGCAGGCAGATAGGTCGCGACCGCGGCCACCCCTTCGCGCGACAGCCAGGACGAGCGCCATTGCGAGAAGGCGCGCCAGGCGCGTTCGGGATGGCCGAGGTGGAACGTCGACGAGAGCAGGCCGACAGTGATCAAGGCGAGCGCCAGGCCGAGACCGACCAGCCCAAACCAGCGATCCGCCGGCAGCATGCCGAGCGCGACAAAGATGCCGAGCCACGCCAGCAGCCCGTAGCCGGCGCCCGACGCCGTCGTAAAGAAGATGACCGAGAAAGCTGGATGCATGCGGGGCGGTCTCTAACGCGACAACATCCGGTCGACCCAACCGAGAAAACCGCCGGCCTCTGCTACCGGCGTCAACGCCGCCGCCGCGCCGGTATCGCCCGCTTCCGTGCGACGCGGGCGCGGCGGCAGGTATTTGTTGGTCGGCTGGTAGCCCTGTTCGGGCATCAGGTCGTAGCCGCCACGGTCCGCCACCATGCGAGAGACGTCGGAGTCCGGATCGCCCAGATCGCCGAAATGCCGGGCCGAGACCGGGCAGGTGGCGACACAGGCTGGCACGCGATCCACCTCTTCCAGGTTTTCGTTATAGATCCGGTCGATGCAGAGCGTGCATTTCTTCATCACGCCGGCATCGTGATCGTACTCCCGCGCGCCATAGGGGCAGGCCCACGAACAGAGTTTGCAGCCGATGCAAAGATCCTCGTCGACCAGGACGATGCCGTCCTCGGCGCGTTTGTAGGACGCGCCGGTCGGGCAGACGGTGACACAGGCAGGCGTCTCGCAATGCAGGCAGGATTTCGGGAAATGCACGGTCCGGCTGTTCGCCCCTTCGCCGGACTCGTAGGCGTGGATACGGTTGAGCCAAACGCCGCTGGTTCCTGAACCGTAAGGATTCTCATCGGTGAGTGGAGCAGGATAGCCGCCGGTGTTCCACTCCTTGCAATTGACCGCGCAGGCGTGACAGCCGACGCAGATATCCAGGTCGATTACCAAACCGAGACGTTTGGCGCCAGGGCTCTCCGGAAGACTGGTCATGCCTTTGTCCCCCGGTTTCGGAAACCGGCACCGTAACGCAACATCGACGGCCGCTTCGCCATGCCCGGCGGCAGCGGCAACGCGTCGAATTGCGGTTCGGAGACCGCCGTCTCGTCCGGCAACGCCTTCTCCATGCGCACCCTGAGGTCGTACCATGCCGCCTGTCCGGTCACCGGGTCGGCATTCGCGTATCGATAGCCGTTGTCGCGCTCGGGCAGCAGGTCGTCGATCAGGTGATTGAGCAGGAAGCCGCGCTTCGCTTCGGGCGCGTCGCCGGCCAGGTTCCAGGCGCCGGCGCGTTTGCCGATCGCGTTCCAGGTCCAGACGGTGCTGCCATTGACCCCTTCCATCAGCCGGACCTGCGCCTTGATGCGGCCATGCCGGCTGATCAGCCAGACCCAGTCTTCCTCACCGATATCCAGCCTGGCCGCCGCGGCGCGCGGCACATACAGCCGGTTTGCGCCGTGGATCTGGCGCAGCCAGGCATTTTGCGAGCCCCAGGAGTGGTACATCGCCATCGGCCGCTGGGTGATCGCATGCAGCGGGTAATCGTTATCGTCGGTTTCCAGATCCTCGAACGGCGGATACCAGATCGGCAACGGATCGAAATAGGTCTCGACGCGGGCGCGATGGATTTCCGGCGGCTGGACCGGACCGTGCCCGCGGGCCGCCTGCCGAAACTTCTGCAGCGGCTCGCTGTAAAGCTGCAGGACGACCGGCCTGGCGTCATCGATGAAACCCATCGACGCGGCATAATCCAGATAATCCTTGTTGGCATGCTTGAAGTAGCGCTGGTTCGGCGCGAGTTCGTCGCGCCAGAAGCATTGGTTTTCGATGTAACGGTCCAACTGGCCGGGGTTTGGCGCGCCGCTGCCGTGCGAGCCGCCGTTGTCGCCGCGCCAGCCGGCCAGCGTGCCGATGCCGGGCTTGCGCTCGTGATTGACCAGATAGTCCGGATAGCCGCCGGGATACTTCGCGCTGCCGTCTTCGTTGGTCAGGCCCGGCAGGCCGAGGCGTGCGCCCAAATCGATCAGCACGTCCTGGAAGGGCCGGACATCGCGGTCCGGCCTGATCACCGGCTGGCGGATGGAATCCGCCGCCCCGTCGGCGTCGCAGATCGGCCGGTCGAGCAGCGAAATGCAGTCCCAGCGTTCCAGATAGGTGGTGTCGGGCAGGATCAGGTCGGCATAGGCGACCATCTCTGAATAATAGGCGTCCGAATAGATGATGCGCGGGATCTTGTAAGAGCCGTCTTCATGCTTGTCGGTCAGCATGTCGATGGTGCCGGCAGAATTCATCGCGGAATTCCAGCTCATGTTCGCCATGAACATGAACAGGGTATCGATCGGGTACGGATCGCCCTTCCAGGCATTGGCGATGACCGAATGCATCATGCCGTGCGCCGCCATCGGCGCGTCCCAGGAGAACGCCTTGTCGATGCGGATCGGCGAACCGTCTTCCTCGACCAGCAGGTCTTCCGGCCCCTGGGTGAAGCCAAGCGGCGGCCCGGGCATCGGCTTGTTCGGGCCAACCTCTCCCACCCTGCCGGCCGGTTTCGGGCCCGGCGGCGCGGGCCTCGGGAACGGCGGCTTGTAACGGAACCCGCCGGGCACGTCGATGCTGCCGAGGAGAACCTGCAGCAGATGCAGCGCGCGGCAGGTATGGAAGCCGTTCGAATGCGCGGAGATGCCGCGCATGGCATGCATGGCAACCGGGCGGCCGATCATCCGTTCGTGCCTGCGGCCGGCCCAATCGGTCCACGGCACCTCCAGCACCACTTCCTCCGAGAAGGCGGCATGCGCCAGTTCCGCCGCGATGCGCCGGATCGTCGCCGCCGGAATGCCGGTCCGCTCCGCCACTTCGTCGGGATCGTAGCGGCCGTCGAGGTAGCGTTCGGCCAGCAACTGGAACACGGGTATGGCGGTGCGGCCGTCGGCCAGCGTGAACTCGCCTTTCAGCGCCGGCGTGACGTCGGCTTCCAGCGCGTTGCGCGGCGCTTCCGCCGTGCGGTCCCAGCAGAGCGGATTGCCGTCGCCGTCGCGGGCGAACAGGCCGTCCTCGGCGCCGCCCGGGTCGCGCAGCACCAGCCACGGCGCGTTGGTGTAGCGAACCAGATATTCCAAATCGACCTTGCCGGCCTTGAGCAGTTCGTGCACCAGCGACAGGGCGAACAAGCCGTCGCTGCCGGGATTGATGCCGAGCCATTCGTCGGCGATCGCCGAGTAGCCGGTTTTGACCGGGTTGATCGAGACGAACTTCGCGCCGCGCCGTTTCAGGGTGCCGAGGCCTATCTTGATCGGATTGGAATCGTGGTCTTCGGCAACGCCGAACATCATGAAGTAACGGGTATGCTCCCAATCCGGCTCGCCGAACTCCCAGAACGAACCGCCGATGGTGTAAATCCCGCCCGCCGCCATATTGACGGAACAGAAGCCGCCGTGCGCCGCGTAGTTCGGGGTACCGAACTGGCTGGCCCACCAGCCGGTCAGCGCCTGACTCTGGTCGCGGCCCGTAAAGAAGGCGAGCTTGCGCGGGTCCGTTTCGCGGATGTTACGCAGCCAGCCGGCCGCGACGTCCAACGCCTCGTCCCACTCGATCTCTTCGAATTCGCCGGCGCCGCGCTCGCCGACCCGGCGGAGCGGCTTCGACAGCTTGGCGGGCGAGTTCTGCTGCATGATGCCCGCCGAACCCTTGGCGCAGAGCACCCCGCGGTTGATCGGATGGTCGCGGTTGCCTTCGATGTAGCGGATCTGCCCATCCAGCATATGTACTTTGATGCCGCACCGGCAGGCGCACATATAGCAGGTCGTGTATTTGACCTCGTCCGCCACCTGTGGCGAGGTTTCGACGTGCCGATCCAGTGTCCGCTCCGGCTGAGGCATAAGCGCTACCGCCACCCTGTTTTTGGTTGGCGGGAGATTACCGGAACCGGCGTGCCCGGGAAACCGAAACACGGCCCTTCCGGCTTTCATGACTGCACAGTAAGGTTCGCAAAATAACAACATTGGGGGACCAAGGATGGCCGAAACGTACGACGCCGTCGTAATCGGGTCCGGTGTGGTCGGCGCGTCGACGGCGTTTCATCTGGCCAGGCTGGGCGGCCTGAAAGTCTGCATCGTCGAACGCGGGCAGATTTGCTCCGGCGGCACGGCGAAGTCCTGCGCCATCGTCCGGTCCCACTATTCGGTGCCGTCCAACACCGCACTGACACTGAAGAGTATCGAGATCTTCCGCAACTTCGCCGACTATCTGGAGGATCGGGAAGCGGAATCCGGCTTCGTCAATTCCGGCTATCTGATCCTGGCGCCGGAAGGCGACATGGCCGACAAACTGCGCGACAATCTGGACATGCAGGCCGGCGTCGGCGCCGAGACCTTCCCGGTCGACAGACAGGACGCCTTACAACACCATCCGCTGCTCAATCTCGACGATATCGTCACCATCGGTTACGAACCCAATTCGGGTTACGCCGATCCGTACCTGACCACCGCCAGCTTCCTGAAAGCCGCGCGGGCGAAGGGCGTCACCGTCAAGACCGACTGCCCGGTGGCCGCGATCACCCATGCGAACGGCAAGGTAACCGGCGTACAGACCGCCGAGGGCGCGATTGAAGCGGGGATCGTGGTATCGGCGGTCGGACCTTGGACACGCGCGCTGACCGATCCGCTGGGGATCGACATCCCGCTGGAGGTCTCGCGCCACATCGTCCTGACCCTGCGCGCCGGCGAGCCCTACCGCCCTGACCTGCCGGTCATCAAGGACCTGGCGACCGAGAACAAGATGTATTTCCGGCCGGCGAGCGGCGGCGTCGTGCTGGTCGGCACCGGCGACCACGGCGACCCGGTCGATATGCCGGAGAGGATGGACGAAAACGTCGCCGACGACTTCGTGCTGCACCAGGGCGGGCAGGTCGGCCACCGCATGGCGAGCTTCGACAATGCGACGCTGACCGACAGTTGGGTCGGCGCCTACGACATCACGCCCGACTGGAACCCGGTGCTGGAACCGGCCGACGGGTTCGACGGGCTGCACCTGACCTTCGGCTTCTCCGGCCACGGATTCAAACTGGCGCCGGCGCTGGGCCGCGTGCTGGCCCAATCCATACTTGGCCAAAGCGAAGAAGTCGCACTGGCGCCCTATGGCCTTGGCCGGTTCGCCGCCGGCGCGCTGTTGACCGGATCGTACGGCATCGGTTCTATTTCCTGATGACCGTACTCACTACGCAGCGACTAACGCTCAGACCTTTCGCCGCAGATGACCTGGACGCCCTGGCGCGGATCTACGGAAACGCCGAGGTCATGGCGATCCGCAAATACGGCGCGCTAACGCGCGAGCAGACAGCGGTAAAGCTGGACAAGATCGTCGCCCATTGGAAAGCGCATGGCTTCGGCATGTGGGCGGTTTCAGAACAAGGCGACGACACCGTGATCGGCGAGTGCGGCCTGCGCTACACCGACGACCCGGAGGACAACGACCCGACCGAGATCGAACTCTCCTACGGCCTGCTGCCGTCGCATTGGGGCAAAGGACTGGCGACCGAGGCAGCGCGGGCGGCATTGGATTTCGGCTTCGGCCCGGGCGGGATAGAACGAGTGATCGCCATCGCCCAGGGGCAAAACACGGGATCGCACCGGGTACTGGAAAAGCTGGGCATGGAGCTGGTCCGTCGCTGGCGGTACGACGACAAGGTCGATCTGGTGCAATACGCCCTGACACAAGCCGACGACTAGAAAGCTTCAAACAGCTGGGTGCCCGGAATTATCGGCCACGAAAGAAGACGGTGGTTCCGAGAAACCGCCGTTGCCAAAACTCATTTTTGAGTGACAAGCTCCAATTACATTGAATTAATTAGGCACAATTACAGTCGAATCAGCTTATATAAGTATGTCAGTTAGCAGGGGTTGGGGTGAGCCGCCGGTATTCGTCGACCGTTTAACGAAATAGCGAGCACCCGTTCATGAGCATCAAAAACGGTGCGTCGATAAGCTACACGCTGGACGCTTACGACCGGATTGAATCGGTCAGCAGCAACTGGCTGCCGTTTGCAATGGCCAACGCCGGTTCGCGCCTGACGCCGATATCGGTGATTGGAAAATCTTTGTGGAGTTTCATTAGCGACGGTGAAACGGCATCGCTATCGAGAAAAATCCTGAACAGTGTACGGACCAGCAGCGTATCGGTTATCGCTCCGTTCCGCTGCGACAGCCCCACCACACGCCGTTTCATGGAAATGTCGGTGCAACCCGTCAGCGCCGGACGCATCGCGATACGCACGCGGATGCTCCGGCACGAAGACAGGTCCCATGTCGGTCTGCCAGACGGCACGCCGCACGCGTCGGCCTCATTTTCGAAAGTCTGCTCCTGGTGCAAGCGATTAGAGCTGGCCGACAGAGGCTGGCTCGAAATCGAAGCCGCAATCTCGAGCACGAATTCGCTCAACGGCGCCGGAGCCTCCCAGGCCGAACACGGCATCTGCCCGGAGTGCAAGACGCTGGTGCCGAGCCTGTTTCACGCGGATGACCGAGCGGCCGAAAAACTTGCGGATACCGACGCATCCGGCATGTGAGCTTTCACCGGCCTACCGGCAATTGCCGCACCCGCCCTTGACCAGATCATTACCGCCCCTATATTTAACCGATCAGTTAAATATAGGGGCGGAGAAATATGGCCGAAATGCACGATAAACGGTTCCCGGGCGAGAACGCCGACTACCGCGTGGCGCGGAACGCGCTGCTGGCGGCGGAGATGGAATTGCGCCGACAGGTCGAAGCGGTGGCGGCGATGCGGCGCGGTCTGCCGCCAGGCGGCCCGGTGAAAGAGGATTACCTGTTCAAAGAAGGCGCCGCAGACCCGGCCGACCGGGAAACGGTGACCGAAACCCGGCTTTCCGACCTGTTCGCCGAGGGCAAGGATAGTCTGGCGCTATACGGTTTCATGTACGGGCCGGACGCCGCATCGCCCTGCCCGATGTGCACGGCGTTCCTGGACAGTCTGAACGGGGTCGCCCTACACGCGAGCCAGCAGATCAACCTAGCGGTCGTCGCCAAAGCGCCGATCCAGAAAATCCGCGCCTTCGCCGCAAGCCGCGGCTGGACCAACCTCAGGCTGCTGTCTTCCGGCGGCACGACCTATAACGCCGACTATTTTACGGAAACGCCGGACGGCGAGCAGATCCCCGTGATGAACGTCTTCCGCAAGACAGGCGACGGTATCCGCCATGTTTACGGCACCGAACTGTTCTTCGTTCCGGAAGAGCCGGACCAGAACCCGCGGCACATGGACATGATGTTCCCGCTGTGGAACCTGCTGGACATCACGCCGGACGGACGGGGGACGAACTGGTTTCCGGGACTCTCTTACGACTAAGGCCGGATAGCTACAGCGTGGCGCACGGCACGCCAGTGCCGGATCGCCTTGCAATTCCTCCGTCCCTGCTTCGCGGCAAAGCACCCGCCGCAGACGCAGCCTTTCCGCTATTGCGCTAGACCGGCGGATCGCACGGCTCGGTACCCATGTCCGCGGGCACGCTGACCTCGAGCAACTCGAAGTTCTCCGAGGTGGCGATCTCGTTATGCGGCGTGTTGCCGGGGATGTAGATGCTGTCGCCTTCCTCGACGCGCATGACCTTGCCGCCGGCGAACGCCAACTCGACCCAGCCCGACAGCACGTAGACGAACTGGCCCTCGCAGAGATGCACGTGCCAGCCGGTCGGCTCCGACAGGCCCTGCGAGGCCGAGGTCACCTGCGCCCGGATACGGCCGTTGCTCGCCTCGGTTACGCCGAGTTCGCGGTACCGCATCCAGTCCCGCCGGCCGGGTACATAGCTGGCGTCTTCCCTACGGGCGTGGACGACCCCGCCGTCGATTTCCGTCGCCGGCTTCTCGGCAACCACCGTGGACGCTGTGGACATAACCGATCTCCTCCCCAATTTGCGTGTCCGCTTTATACTTGAGCATGGGATCGTAGCATCGCCTCGACGCCACAGCCAACGCCGCCGCAAACAGTGAGTTGCTGAATACAACAGCATATCCGGCCTGCATCCGCCCGGTGTTCTTGATAGGCTTTCGGCAATCGATGGTAGCCAAAGGCACGCGCGATGTTCGAGTCTCTAAAGCTGAAGCACGAGGTCAGCAAAGAGGAATTCAAAGCGGAAGAGCCGTTGCTTCGCGGCCAGTTGATCGATGCTCAGTTCGACTTGCTCGAATCCGAAGAGTTTCCGGTGATCGTCCTGCTTTCGGGCATGGATTTTCTAGGCCGCGGCGCAACAGCGAAACAGCTCATGAACTGGATGGACTCCCGGCACGTTCGGCCCTACGCATCGATACAGCCAGGCGATCAGGAATTGGACCGGCCACGCATGTGGCGGTTTTGGCGGGCGCTGCCGCGCAAGGGACGAATCGGCGTTTTTCTCAACGCTTGGTACGAGACTCCAACACGCGACTATCTGCTCGGCCGCATAGACCGCACGCAACTGCGCGCCCATACCGACGAAATCCTGCGCTTCGAACAGATGCTGGCGCAGGAAGGCACGCTGCTCCTGAAGTTTATGTTCATGGTACCGAAGGACCAGAGCGTCAAAGAAGTGAAGAAACTTGCCAAGCGGCGCACGGCCGCCTGGAAGATCTCCAAAGAGGAAATCGAGATCGGGAAAGAGTTTTCCAAGCGATACGACCACGTCGTCTCTGTCGTGGAAGAGATTGTCAGCGCAACCAGCACCAGCTACGCGCCCTGGATTCCACTCGCAAGCGCCGATGCGCACTACCGAGACCTTACGATTGGCCGCGCCCTGACGGTCGGCATCCGCAACCGGCTCAACCAACCCGGCTCTCAAACGCCGAACATTGGCGCAAGTGCGACAATCGGCAGCACAGGGCCGAACGTGCTGGATTCGCTCGATCTCGACAGTTCGCTGACCAGGGAGGCCTACAGGGCCCAACTGAAGAAGGAGCAGCATCGGCTAACGACTGCAACGCTTGCCAGGAAATTCGAGGATCGGGCCCTTGTCGTCGCGTTCGAAGGCAACGACGCCGCCGGCAAGGGCGGCAGCATTCGACGCGTGGTGCAGGCGCTGGACCCGCGAATGCAGAGAGTGATTCCCATCGCCGCCCCGAGCGACGAGGAGAAGGCACAGCCCTATCTTTGGCGCTTCTGGCGCCACATCCCGAGAAAGGGGCATATCACTATCTTCGACCGCTCCTGGTACGGCCGCCTGCTGGTCGAGCGGATCGAGGGCTTCTCGGCCGAGAACGACTGGATGCGCGCTTTCGAGGAAATCAGGTCGTTTGAGTCGGAACTGGCGGACTACGGCATCATCGTCGTCAAGTTCTGGCTCGCTATCGACAAGGACGAGCAGCTTCGCCGCTTCGAGCAACGCGAGGAGGTCGGCTACAAGCGCTACAAGATCACCGACGAGGACTGGCGCAACCGCGACAAATGGGACGACTATCGGCAGGCGGTACACGATATGGTCGACCGCACCAGCACGAGCAACGCTCCCTGGACACTGGTAGAGGCGAACGACAAGTACTTCGCGCGCATCAAGGTGCTGAAGACGATCAACGATCGGCTAGAAGCCGAACTATGACGCGGGATAGTGCTCGGCGAGCTGTTCACTCCTTGGGGAACAGCGTTACCGGACGGTTCGGCCGGTTATTCCCGTTCGGCGAGTTCCTTCAGCCGATCGGGCTGCCGGAGTTCGATCCGACCGCGGGCCAGGGCGACCCAGCCGCGGCGTTCCAGCTCTTTCAGCAGACGGCCGACGACTTCGCGGGCACTGCCGAGTTCAAAGGCGAGGTCCTGATGGGTCACGGGCACCGTGCCATCCGGCGCCGCCAGATCCAGTAGCCGTTGCGCCAGACGCTTGTCCAGCCGTTCGAACGCCACTTCCTCGACGACGTGCATTAAATCTGAGATGCGGTGGGAATAGTCGGCGAACACGAGACGGCGGAAGCCCGGCGAGCGGGCGATGGATTCTTCGAACGCCGCTTTCGGTATGGCGACCGCCTGGACTTCTGTCTCGGCGACGCCTTCGGCTGAGTATTCCTCGTCCGACAACAGGCATGCAGTCGTCATGATGCAGGTCTCGCCGCCGGTTACCCGGTAGAGCACGATCTCGCGGCCGCTTGGCGAAACCTGTTGGACACGCACCGTGCCGTCGAGGATCAACAGAAAACTCTGCGCGGCGACGCCCGGCGCGAAAACCGTGGTGCCGGCCGGCAGCGCGACCGTCGCGGCGTTCGCCGTCAACAGACGCTGATCATCGGCCGGCAAAGCCGCGAGATCGGGGAAACGGTCGATCCAGGCTTCGGTCATTTGCGCCCTCCATCGCCGGCATGTCCGCGACCATCACGGAAACGTGACTAAGTCACAGACATACGCACGACGCAAGGCCTAGCGTCGTCGGCAACGAACCAAGTCAACCCGCAATGCGTTGGGAGTGAAAACCATGTCGACCAATATCGGCCTTATCGATCGGATCCTACGCGTGGCTTTGGGCCTGTTTCTCATCTCACTGTTCTTCTGGGGGCCGGAAACGCCCTGGGGCTTCATCGGCCTCGTCCCGCTGCTGACCGCCTTCGTCGGCTTTTGCCCAGCGTACCGTTTGCTCGGAATCTGCACGCTGAAGAAAGCTTAAGCCAGGAAATCAACGGGAGGAAACGCCATGACGCCGAACGTCAAAACCTTCTTCGACGAGGCCACCTTCACCGCCACGCACGTGGTGTGGGACCCGCAGACGCGGCACGCGGCGATCGTCGATTCCGTCAAGGACTACGATCCGAAGTCGGGCCGCACCGCGACGACATCTGCCGACGATGTGATCGCTTTCGTCAGGGAACAGAACCTGACGGTCGAGTGGATCCTGGAAACCCACGTCCATGCCGACCATCTGACGGCCGCGCCGTACCTGAAGCAGCAACTGGGCGGCAAGACCGGCATCGGCTCCAGCATCGGCGCGGTGCAGGAAGTGTTCAAATCGCTGTTCAACGTCGAGCCTGAGTTCGCAACCGACGGTCGCCAGTTCGACCATCTGTTCGAAGACGGCGAGGTTTTCCATATCGGCGAGTTGGAGGCCACGGTCATTCACACCCCCGGCCACACGCCGGCCTGCGCCACCTATCTGGTCGGCGACGCGGCCTTCGTCGGAGACACGCTGTTCATGCCGGACTTCGGCACGGCACGCTGCGACTTCCCAGGCGGCGACGCCCGCGAACTTTATAACTCGATCAAAAAGATCCTGTCGCTGCCGCCGGACACCCGGCTGTTCATGTGCCACGACTACGGCCTCGGCGGGCGCGAGTACCAATGGCAGACCACCGTGGCTGCCGAGCGGGCCAACAACGTCCATGTCCATGACAGCGTCAGCGAAACCGACTTCGTGACGATGCGCACCGAGCGCGACAAGCAACTGGACATGCCGGTCCTGATCCTGCCGTCGGTGCAGGTGAACATGCGAGCCGGCGACCTGCCGCCCGCCGAGGATAACGGCGTTCGCTACCTGAAAATCCCGATCGACGCCTTGTAAGGGCCGGACGACGGGAGGGAGGAAACCAATCATGCAAATCAACAAAGTCGACAGCGATATCAGCGTCGCACCACAGATCGCCGCTTCGGATCTAGCCGCCATCGCCGAGGCCGGTTTCAAAACCGTCATCTGCAACCGCCCGGACGGCGAGGGCAACGACCAGCCGCTGTTTCACGAGATCGAGGAAGCGGCGAAACAGGCGGGGCTCGCCGCCCACTACCTGCCGGTGGAAAGCGGCAAGGTAAGCGACGAGGACGCGGAGCAGTTCGGCCACGCGCTGGACGCAGCGCCGAAGCCGGCGCTGGCCTATTGCCGATCCGGCACGCGGTCGATCACGCTCTGGTCCTTGAGCCGGGCGGGCCGGATGCCGCTGCCCGAGATCCTGGAGAAAGCGAAGAATGCCGGCTACGACATGCACGGCGTGGTGCGCCGCATCGCCAACAACGGCAAAACACCGACCGACGCGGTGGACGGCCGGTTCGACGTCGTCATCGTCGGCGCCGGCTCCGCCGGCATCACGGTCGCATCCTCTCTACTGGCGCGGGCGCCGGACTTAAACATCGCGGTGATCGATCCCGCAGACATTCACTACTATCAGCCGGGCTGGACCTTGGTCGGCAACGGCGTGTTCGATGCGAACGACACCGTGCGCACCCTGTCTTCGGTCCTGCCGGAGAAAGTACATTGGATCAAGGCGGCCGTCGCCGCCTTCGAGCCGGCGCGCAACGCCGTCCTGCTGGAGGGCTGCCGGCTGATCGAATACCGACATCTGGTCGTCTGCCCCGGCCTGAAGCTTGACTGGCATAAAGTCGACGGCCTGGTCGACACGCTGGGCAAGAACGGGGTGACATCCAACTACCGGTTCGACCTTGCGCCCTATACTTGGGAGCTGGTCAAAAACATGCGCCGGGGCACGGCGCTGTTCACGCAGCCGCCAATGCCGATCAAATGCGCGGGCGCGCCACAAAAGGCGATGTACCTGTCGGCCGACCACTGGAACCAGGCAGGCGTGCTGAACGACATCGAGATCACGTTCCACAACGCCGGCGGCGTGCTGTTCGGCGTGAAGGACTATGTGCCGGCGCTGATGAAATATGTTGAGAAATACGGCGCGGCGCTGGCGTTCAACCAGAACCTTGTCGCAATCGACGGACCGGCGAAGAAAGCCTATTTCGACAAGACCGACGCCGACGGCAACAAGGAACGGATCGAACGGGCCTTCGATATGATCCATGTCTGCCCGCCGCAATGCGCGCCCGATTTCATCAGGGTCAGCCCGCTGGCGGACGCCGCCGGCTGGGTCGATGTGGACCAGAACACACTCCGGCACAAGACGTACGAGAACATCTGGAGCCTGGGCGACGTGATGAACGCGCCGAACGCCAAGACGGCGGCCGCCGCGCGCAAACAGGGGCCGGTGGTGGCGCAGAACCTGCTGACAGAGATGGGCAAGGCCGACGGCGTCGCGCACTACGACGGCTACGGCTCCTGCCCGCTGACGGTGGAGCGCGGCAAGATCGTGCTGGCCGAGTTCGGCTACGGCGGCAAGCTGCTGCCGGGCTTCCCCTCCTGGCTGATCGACAGCCGCAAGCCCAGCCGCCTGGCCTGGCTGCTGAAGGAGCGGATCCTGCCGCCGGTCTACTGGAAGGCCATGCTCAAGGGCCACGAATGGCTGGCCAAGCCGAGCCTGGTGCGCCCCGAGGTCGTCAACTGACGGCGACACCCCGCCCGGAGGCGCTTCGATGATCGAACGGCTGCTGCCCTGCGTCGGCTGGCTGCGCCGCTACGACGGCACGGCCCTGCGGGGCGACGGCCTGGCGGCGGTGATCGTCACCATCATGCTGATCCCGCAGAGCCTGGCCTACGCGCTGCTGGCCGGGCTGCCGCCGCAGGTCGGGCTCTACGCCTCCATGCTGCCGCTCGTCGGCTACGCGCTCTTCGGCTCCTCCAACGCCCTGGCCGTGGGCCCGGTGGCTGTAGTGTCGCTGATGACTGCGGCGGCGGTCGGGGAGATCGCCGCCAGCGGCACGCCGGAGTACCTGGGCGCGGCCCTGGCGCTGGCGCTGCTGTCGGGCGTCTTCTTGATATTGCTGGGGCTGCTGCGCCTCGGCTTCCTCGCCAGCCTGCTCAGCCATCCGGTGATCTCGGGCTTCATCACCGCCTCCGGGCTGCTGATCGCGGCGAGCCAGCTCAAGCACATCCTGGGCATCGACGCCGGCGGCCACACCCTGCTCGACCTCGGCCGCTCCCTGGCCGGCGGGATCGGCGAGACCAACCTGCCGACCCTGGCGATCGGGGTCGCGGCGACCGCCTTCCTGTTCTGGGTCCGGAGCCGGCTGAAGCCCCTGGCCCGGCGCCTCGGGCTCGGCCCGCGGCTGGCGGATTTCCTGGCCAAGGCCGGCCCGGTCGTGGCGGTGCTGGCGACCATCCTGCTGGTCGACCTCCTCGCCCTCGAGGTCGAGGGCGTGCAGGTGGTCGGCGCGATCCCCCAGGGGGTGCCGCCGCTGGCCCTGCCGCCCTTGGACCTCGAGCTCTGGTGGAGCCTGCTCCCCGCGGCGGTCCTGATCTCGGTGGTCGGCTTCGTCGAATCGGTCTCGGTCGCCCAGACCCTGGCGGCCAAGCGGCGCGAGCGGATCCAGCCCGACCGCGAGCTGCTGGGCCTCGGCGCCGCCAACGTCGCCGCCGCGCTCGGCGGCGGCTATCCGGTGACCGGCGGCTTC
>JANQEE010000002.1 GCA_028278525.1 Minwuiaceae bacterium
CGAAAAGCGATTGCGGATCTATATGGAAAACCGGCCGGCGCTGGTGGACTACGCCGCGCCGATCGTCGGTTCGCGTTCGACCGCGGAGGACGCCGTGCAGGAAGCGTATTTCCGCTTCGTGCCACCGCCGGGTCCCCCTGCAGATATTGGATCTCCGGCATCCTATCTCTTTCGCATCGTCCGTAACATCGCCATCGACATGACCCGGCGCGTGTCGTCCGAAGCACGTCGGGACGCCCAACTCGCGCAAGCGACCGACGGCGCGGCGTGTGTCCCCTCGCCGGAGGAAAAAGCCGTCCATCGTGAGGCGTTGGCCCTGGTGAAGGCAGCGCTCGACCAGCTGCCGGCGGAAACCCGCAAGGCCTTTGAAATGAAGCGGCTTGACGGTGAAACCTATGAGGGCATCGCGGCCCGTCTGGGCATATCCAAATCCAGCGCGCACCGCCTAGTGCAAAACGCGCTTACCCACATCATGCAACGTATGCACGAGAAAAATGGGTGAGTTTTGTTCAAAAGATCTGAGACAGATCGGTCCGGCATTCGTCCTACACATAGGTGGGGCATGACTCTCTTGCCGACGACAGGAGGCGCCCGGACATGACTTTGGGAGAGGACGACAAGATTCCGGCCGAAGTGATGGAGACGGCCTCGGCCTGGTTCCTGCGCCTTGAAGAAGACGAAACGCCGGATGCGGAAGGGCATGACCGTCTGAAAGCCGAACTCGACGCATGGCTGGCAGCGGACGAGGCGCATCGACGTGCTTGGGAATTGGCGCAGCGCGCCTGGTTCCTTGCCGGAGACATCCCCGCCGCGGCCGAAGCGGTCAACACGCCGACAACGGAGGAAGGGCGCGGGGAAACGGACCGGCAGCCACCCCTGAAGACACCATTGGGAGCCCGTCAGTCGGCTGAACCCCGGCCCCCGCCCTCTTGGATGAGACAGGCCGCAACGCCGAAATTCGCCGTACCGGCCGCCGCCGCGGTGCTTTTGCTCTGCTTGCTGGCGCCCACGCTCTCGCTTTGGATGCGGTCCGACTTACAAACCGCCACCGCTGAGACCCGCAGCCTTTCCCTGGACGATGGGTCGCACATTGTGATGGGCGCCGAAAGCGCGGTGGCGCACGACTTTTCCGACGACCGGCGCGAGATCGCCTTGCTGCACGGCGAAGCCTGGTTCGAGGTCGCCCGTAACGAGATACGGCCTTTCATCGTCACGGCGGGCGACACGACGATCACCGTTACCGGCACGGCCTTCAACGTGGCGATGACGGACCGCACCATCGCGGTCGCCCTTGCGCGCGGCTCGGTTGAGGTAGAACGGCCGGGAAAAACGCCGCTGAAAACGACACTTGAGCCCGGCCAGCGTCTCGCCATCGACCGGAAAGACGGCGCCGTCCTCATAACGGATGTCGATCCCGCCCTCATGGGCAGTTGGCGCAGCGGGCGGCTCATCGTTCACGGCGCGCGCTTGTCTGATGTGGTGAACACGGTCAACCGCTATCATCCCGGAACGATCACGCTCATCGGCTGGTCAGTCGCGGACCGGCGCGTGACGGGGGTCTTCGATCTCGAAAACCCTCAAAAAGCGCTGAGGTCGCTTGTCAGCCCCTATGGTGTTTCGGTCCGCAAATTGACGCCCTGGAACACCATAGTTTCGGGCGAATAAGACCACCGCCAAAGAAATTTGCCCTTTTCGTGGGACATCACGCGCCGAGCCTCGTCCTTTCTCTAAAAGCGAATGCGACGCAATTGCAATCGCTGCAGTTAAGTTTGTTTCGGAGTTGGGGCGATCGTGATGACGCAAATCGAGGAAAAACACGCAAACGGACAAGGACAAGGGCTTGGCAAGGACACGGGCGCACGTCGCCTGAAATCGCTCATGATCGGGGTCAGCGTGGCGGCCGTTCTCATCGGCGCGGGACCGGCCCCGGCTCAACAGAGCGGGCCGCCGGCACAGACCGCGGCCGAGGAAGCCCGGATCGCCTTCGACATTCCCGCGCAGCCCCTGGAAAGCGCCGTCACCGCCTACGGTTTTCAATCGGGCTACCAAGTCGCCGTCGACCAGGCGACGCTCACCGGTCTCAAGGGTAATGAAGTGCGGGGCAGCTTCACGCCCGCCGAAGCGCTCAGCCGCCTCCTGACCGGAACGGGCGTCACCTATCGCCTAATCGATGAAAACAGCGTCACCTTGGTGGTGGCATCACCAGGCGCCGCCGATGACGGCGTCATCCAGCTCGATCCGGTAACAGTCGAAGGCCAAACTGAATCCGCCTACGGACCGGTGGACGGCTATGTCGCCACGCATAGCGCAACAGCCACCAAAACGGATACGCCGATCATCGAGACGCCAAGATCGATTTCCGTCGTCACAAGCGATGAAATGCGAGAGCGCGGCGTTGAAACCATCGGCGATGCGTTGAGCTATACGGCCGGCGTTGTCGCTGACGCCGGTGGCGATGAAGTCCGATATGACACGATATATGTTCGAGGGTTTGAATTATCAGACAACGGAATTTACACGGACGGTTTGAGGCTGAGCTTTCCACCGTCATCGTTAACGAAACTGGATCCCTTTGCTTATGAGCGCGTTGAAGTTCTAAAAGGCCCCACGTCGGTTCTGTACGGACAAATCAATCCAGGCGGATTGATTAACTCGGTTACCAAGCGTCCGCCGGCCGAGCCTTTGTTCAGCGCCGAACTGTTATACGGCACATACGACCGGAAAAGATCGGCCATTGATGTGGGCGGCCCTCTAATGGCGGACGGTGCATTGTCCGGCCGGCTCACGGCGCTGGCGCAGGACAGCGATGCGCAACATGATTTCGGGAAGAGCGATAGGATCTACGTCGCCCCGGCAATTGCATGGCGGCCGACAGAACAGACCGAATGGACTGTGCTTGCTAACTATCAATATGATGAGACCGGCCCCTACCCAGGCTTTCTACCGGCTTCGGGCACGATTGATCCCAATCCGAACGGCCATATTCCGGCCAATAGAACCGCTGGCTCGCCGAACGACATCGACGAGAAAAAACGTTATGCCGTTAGCTCGATCCTGAATCATCAATTAAATCAGCATTTAAGTGTTAGGCAAACGCTTCGTTATTCGAACGTGAATTATTACAGCGAGGGGCTATTCGCATTTCGCCTTGAGGACGATGGTCGAACAGTCCGTCGCTCTTACTATCTTGCTGATGATGAGGTATCAACCTTCGTCGTGGACAATCAAGCCCAAGCACAAGTTCGCACAGGCTCAATCGGGCATACTATTCTAGCCGGGGTTGACTACCGCCATATTGACCGAACGTTTGAGCAAGGTTTCGACAGGACCAGCTTTATAGACATTTTTGCGCCGGTTTATGACGGTGTCTATATCAGGCCTGATTCGACAACAACGGAATCAGAACAATCACAAACCGGGTTCTATGTTCAGGAGCAAGCTAACGTCGGTGATAACTTGTTTGTCAGTGTTGGCGGTCGTTTGGATCATGCAAAAAACGACGCCGACACATCAACTGCCGGGTCGGAAACGGAAGATCGCGTTTTTACGTGGAGTGCGGGACTGCTCTACAAGACAAAGATCGGGCTGTCGCCCTACTTCAGCTATGCGGAATCGTTTTTGCCTCAGGTCGGAACCGATGTAATCAGCAATGAACCATTCGTTCCAACAGAAGGCCGGCAGTACGAAGCTGGCGTGAAGTGGGCGTCTCCTGACGAACGCTCCCTGATAACCCTCTCTGTCTTTCATCTGACGCAAGACAACTCATTGACCAATGTTCCTGGTACGTTTGGCTCCACCCAAACCGGCGAAATTCGATCTCAGGGACTGGAGTTGGAGGGAACAATCCAGCTCGGCGATCATTGGACGTTGGCCGGTGCTTACGCGTATGTCGATACCGAATATACGCGTGATAACGAACTGCAGGGATTGGAGGCGGAGCAATCGCCGCGTCATCTTGCTTCCCTTTGGGTGCATTATGAGAACCTGCTCCCCGGACTTTCTTTGGGCGGCGGCGTTCGCCATGTCGGTCGTCGCGTCTACGGCTACGACGGTCGGGGAACAAGCGAAGTCAACGAACTCTACCACCCGTCCAAGACCCTGTTCGACGCGAACTTGGCCTATACACTTGGTAAAGTGACGGCAAGCGTGGATGCACGCAATCTGTTCGATAAGGAGAGCTTCTCGTGCTACGGCGAGGGCTATGGTTTTTGCGTGCCCGACAATGGCCGCGAAGTCTCCATCAGACTGCGTTACGACTGGTAGGCGAGTTTTGGAATTACTGTGACAGGAATTATGGTGACAGTGAATTTAATTGATGGCCTCACCTTTCCATCTTCCGTCCCCGTTGCGGCTTAGGCCAGCGCTTGGCGGGGCGAATGATGCGGCCGGTTTGACGCCCGAGCGTTTTCACAAAAGCCGCATCGCCTAGCGGGCGAATTCAGCGCACTGTCACCGTAACGACGGAATCCATAACACCGGTTGGTTCCGGACCCCGGCCGGCGTTTATGCTGAGCGACACCCCGCCTATGCCGACCGGGCCGGTGCATCCCGTTCAGTGGCGCGGTCGACCAGCCGCAACGCGTTCAGGTAATCCGGGTCGCGGCGCCAGCGGCGCATCACGGCCTTCGCCACGTCGGCATCGAGCCGGTCGAAGAAATCGACGGCGCGCGTGAGTTCGTCGTCTTCCACCTGTTTGTCGCCGAGCCGCCCCTGGCGGAACCGCAGCAGGATGGAAATGAACGTATGCTTGTCCAGGCCGATGGCCCGGCAGGCCACCGCCAGCCCCTCGCCGCCGGCCTCGAACAGGATGCGGCGCGCCAGCGTGACCCTGAGCCGCGTCAGCGATACGAACTTATCGAGGAACAACGGGATCTCTCCGTTCTGCATCAGGCGGAGCAGAATATGCTCGTCCGCGGGGCTCAAGTCCTCCGTCGATTCCGGCGTCGCAGCCTCTCGTCTGGCCGCCGCCTTGGCTTCGGCCTCCAGCAGTTCCTTCACCGACCCCTCGATGGTCTCGTCAAGGTCGCCGCTATCGAGATCGTAGTTGTCCAGGATATGTTTGCGCAGCGCCGCGGAGACGCCCCAATAGAGTCGCTTGGCCAGCCCGGGCGGCAGATCGCGCCGGTGCACCAGCGAATTCTGATAGGCTTCCTTCTCGCCCGATTTGTCGACCAGGTCCTCCATGACATCGTCGGAAA
The DNA here is from genome assembly GCA_028278525.1 of Minwuiaceae bacterium. Classification (GTDB taxonomy): domain Bacteria; phylum Pseudomonadota; class Alphaproteobacteria; order Minwuiales; family Minwuiaceae; genus JANQEE01. The sequence goes on from JANQEE010000002.1 coordinate 5,199, forward strand.
GCTTGGCGCCGTCGTTCGACAGCAGGGCCGTGATCACCCGCTCGTTGTCGGTGCCGACCAGCGCCTTGGAAACCCGCTCGGTCACCTGCGGCCGCAGGGCAATGGCAAGCTGATGCTCCATGGTCCTGTGCTGCACGATCTCGATCAATTCCAGGTCCTGAAGCACCAGGCTCTTCAACAGGATCGGGTGCGCCACTTCAATGGCGTCGTTGGCCAAGCTGACGACCAAATCGCGGGGCGCGTCGCACTTTTCCGAGAGTTTCTCCGCCAGGACGCGCCGAACCGGCATTTCCATTTTGTGGACCAGATCCCGCATGATGCCGGCCATGAGGGCGCGGTCCCGATCGGTAAGCCGTTTGTTGTCGTGATGGTAGAGATCTTCGATCGCGTCAAGCAGCGCGGACCTGCTTTCGCTGGACTTCTCCGCGGCCATCTTGACCAGCCGCTGGACGTCTATCGGACGATTCTCACTCATTGTACTCGGCTCCGAACACTGTCCAACCGGATGCCGCTTCGAAAGCTGTCCGCCGACGGTCCTCTCCGTCGCAGCCTGTCGGTTGAATCGCACCGCAAGACTTTAAGCCTAAGGTGCGCAATGAGTTTGCGTCGGTTTGGTTTCAAGTTCGTAAATCTAATCGCTTGCGACACCTACAATTGTAGCGCAGCTGCAACCAGAGCCTGTCTATATGTATGAAAAACAACCAGATAGGGCCGGATCAGACTGTGCGGGTTCCCGCCCTTTTGCCGGGCTTCTATCGCCATATATATGCAATGCAGACTATATATTATCTTTAAAGTTGCATACATGAATCACCGCGCCGATGCGTGGCTTGCGGGAAGCCCGGCCCGCGTCCAGAATTCCTTCCTTGAAAGTCACCAACGATAAGCGGCCGCGCCGCAAATGGGAGGTTTCGTTAATGCACAATCGTGTTTTCAGGACACTCGCCGCCGTCGGCCTGGCTCTCGGCTTGTCCCCCGTTGCAACGTCGGCGGCACAAGACAAGGCGCCGCCGCCGCCCTATCAGCAAGCCAATGCCTACACCGTGACCATCGCGGTTCAATGGAACGACTCCGTCCGCGACATGCTGCCCGCCGGATTGCAACCGGTCGAAGGCATGACCGGCGGCATCAATATCTACACGGCGCCGGACGGCTATGGTTTGGCGCCCTACACCGCCGCCTACACCTATGTGAGCGTCACGGGTTACGATGCGCCCGGCGGAACGCAGGCCCGCTACATTCTCGGCGGCTTTTATGGGCCCGACCCCAAGGTCGCGGCGGCGATGCGCGACAATTACGGCTCCAACGTCCAGGCCGGCGAATCCAGCCAGATGGCCGCCGGGGAAACCTGGCAGGGCATCGGCGGCGCCGACGGCAAGACAGCGCTGAAAGTGACCGTCAAGCCGAAGGGCGGCGATTGCCCCAGTATCCAGGGCACCCTCAACTATGTCGGCCAGCCGGCGGACGCCAAGGACTTCTCGCTGCTTCAGATTCCGTTTGTCGGCGATTTTTGCGCGGGCGATCCGGTTTCAGTGGAGATCGACGCGCCCGGCGACAACGTGCTGGGCAAGCTGAAGGTGGTCAAGATGCTCGGCGGCGGGCAATTGAAGAACGGCCATTTCTCGTTCAGCCGGCCTCTACCGACCGAATAGACGGGTTAAACGCCGGCGGCCAGATCAAGGCCTTCGTCCGCGATCCGCAGGTTCCGTTGCTCGGGGAAGCGGACGACGGCGATGGTGCCCACGTCCGGTTCGCTTTGCAGCTCCAGGCTGCCGCCATGCATCGTCAGCAGTGCCTGGGTTATCGGCAGGCCCAGGCCGAAGCCGCTGAAATGACGGTCGCGGCCGCTGTCCACCTGCCCGAAGCGGGATAGCGCCAACGGAATGTCTTCCGGCGCCATGCCGATCCCCGTGTCGGCAATGCGCACCTCGAAACCGCCATGCTTGCCGACGAGGGTCCGGACCGAGACTTCGCCGCCGCTTGCGGTGAACTTGGTCGCGTTGGACAACAGGTTGATCATGATCTGCTTGATCATTCTCGCATCCGCGTAGAGAACGGCGTCCGGCGTTTCGGAGAAGTCGGTCACCAATCGTACGCCCTCGGCGATCTTCCGCGCCGCGATCAGACGCAGGCAGGAGCGCAGGGTCGCCACCAGGTCGACCGGCGCTTCATCCAATTCCGCGTTGCCCGCCTCGACTTTCGAGAGGTCGAGAATGTCGTTCACCACGCCTAACAGATGCTCGCCCGCGTCCGAGATATCGCTGGCGTAGTCGCGGTAGCGCGGGTCGCCGATCGGCCCGAACGACTGCGACTTCATCATGCCGGCGAAGCCGATGATGGCATTCAGCGGCGTGCGCAGTTCGTGGCTCATATTGGCCAGGAATTCGGACTTGGAGCGGTTCGCCAGGTTGGCTTCGTCCTTGGCGGCTATCAGCGCGAATTCTGTCCTCTTCCGCGCCTCGATTTCATTTCTCAATCGCTCGATGGTTCGCTTGCGCTCGGCCGACTCGCGCAAATATTCGCGCCAGCGCCGATAGGCGTACCAGCCGAAAGCCCAGGCGGCGAGGCTGAACGCCATCGGCAGCTCGTCGACTTCCATGTCCTCGTGCGCCGCCGCCCATTCGATCCAGAGCTCGTTCAGATCGAAAGCCTGGGCCAGCCCGAACAACAGGGCGACAACGACGATCAGAAGCACCAGGTCGCGCTTGCCCGCGCTGCTCGACAGCACCGTCTCCGGCAGCTCCGGGTCGGCGGCCCCATCCGGCAAGTCCATCACGCCAGTCTCTCGCGCATCCTTCATGCCGCGCAAGCTAACCGGATTGCCTTAATCTAATATTAATAGACTATTTCATTTATGTGCCAGAACATGTGTCAGAACGGGGTGCATGGGGTCGTTCCCCCGTTTTCGCTACTCCCCCCCCTCAGGCCCCCTCCAGCCAGCGGCTCGCCAGTTGATGGGCCAGCGACAACGGCGGCGGCATGCGGAAGCCTTCCTGGGTCAGCGACGCGTCGACCATCGCCCGGATTTCCTCGCGGCTGAACCAGCGCGCCTCCTCCAGCTCCACCTTGTCGACCACGATCTCGCGGCCCGTCGCCTCACCGATGCAGCCGATCATCAGCGACGACGGGAACGGCCAGTGCTGGGAGGCGATGTAGCGCACCCGTTTTACCGGCACGCTCGCCTCTTCCATGATCTCGCGCCGGACCGCTTCCTCGATGCTCTCGCCCGGCTCCATGAACCCGGCCAGCGCCGAGAACACCTCCTTCGGAAACCGCGGCTGGCGGCCCAGCAGGCAGTCGTCCCCATGCTCGACCAGCATGATCACCACCGGATCGGTGCGCGGGAAGTGCTGCGCCTTGCAGCTCGGGCAGGCGCGCTGATAGCCGGCGTCGGCGATCTCGGTCGGCGCGCCGCAATTGGCGCAGAAGCCGTGCCGGTCGTGCCAGTCGATCATCGACCGCGCCTGCGCCAGGATCGCCGCGTGCCCGGCCGGCAGTTGGCCGGCGATGGAGCGTACGTCGATGAACTTGCCCCAGCCAGAATAGGGCTCCGCCTTCGGCTTCTCGATCGCCGAAACGTCGACTGCGAAATGGCAGACGCCGTCCTGTTCGCCGAGCAGGATGCGGGTCGCGCCGGCTTCCAGGAACGGTGCCATATCGGCCGCCGGGCGCCAGGCGATGCCCGGCCCGGCGTTGAGATCGATCAGGGCGCGCAGGCCCCACATCGGCATGAAACGGCTGGTCGGATCGGCCAGCCGTTCGGCCAGCCAGCCCTGGTCGCGCCGCGAGTTGCTGACCCGGTCGAGCGGGCCGCCGGTAAACGTAATCGGATCCTGAATCATGGCGCGGGAGCCTGACACAGCCGCCCAATTCCGGCAACCTCGGGGCTTGCTTCCGACGGCGGAAAAGCTGATATAGTCGGGCTGGGAGGTTGGCGGCGGACGGTCCGTTCGCTAACCCGGTCAGGTCCGGAAGGAAGCAGCCGTAACGAATCCGGCCCGGGTCGCTGTTCAATCTCCCACCCATCCCGGACGCAACGCCGTAACTTGAGCACAGGGTGACTTTGAGGCCATTGCCGCGAACAAGGACCAGTCGGGAACGCGACCGTGTCTGACACCGGTCCCGGCCAGCCCTATCGCGTCCTCGCCCGCAAATACCGGCCGCAGAACTTCAGCGAGCTGATCGGCCAGGAGGCCATGGTCCGCACCCTGTCGAACGCCATCGACAGCGGCCGTCTGGCCCACGCCTTCATCCTCACCGGGGTACGCGGCGTGGGTAAGACCACGACCGCCCGGATCATCGCCCGCGCGCTTAATTGCAGCGGCGCGGACGGCCAGGGCGGGCCTACGGTCGAGCCCTGCGGCGTCTGCGACAATTGCAGGGCCATTGCCGAGGATCGCCATGTCGACGTGCTGGAGATGGACGCCGCCAGCCGCACCGGCGTCGACGACATCCGCGAGCTGATCGACGGCGTCCGCTATCTGCCGGTCCAGGCGCGCTTCAAAATCTACATCATCGACGAAGTGCACATGCTCTCGCGCAACGCCTTCAACGCGCTGCTCAAGACGCTGGAAGAACCGCCGGAGCACGTCAAATTCATCTTCGCCACCACCGAGATCCGGAAAGTCCCGGTCACCGTACTGTCGCGCTGCCAGCGCTTCGACTTAAGGCGCGTCGACGGCGAGCGGCTGGTCGCCCACTTCCGCGCCATCGCCGAGCAGGAACAGGCGTCGATCGAGGACGAGGCCCTGGCGCTGATCGCCCGCGCCGCCGAGGGGTCGGTCCGCGACGGGCTGTCGCTGCTCGATCAGGCGATCGCCCACGGCGCCGGAACGGTCGGCGCCGACCAGGTGCGCGACATGCTGGGCCTGGCCGACCGGGCCCAGGTGCTGGACCTGTTCGACAGCCTGATGGGCGGCGACATCAACGCCGCGCTCGCCAACTTGCGCAACCAGTACGACGCCGGCGCGGATCCGGCCGTGGTGCTGCAGGATCTGCTGGAACTGACCCACTGGCTGACCACGATCAAGCTGGTGCCCGACGCCGGCGAGGACGTTACCGTGACCGAGGCCGAGCGCAGCCAAGGCCGGGAGATGGCCGCCAAGCTTGGCATGCCGGACCTGACCCGCTGCTGGCAGATCCTGCTGAAGGGGCTCGGCGAGACCCGGGCGGCACCGACGCCGATCGCCGCAGCGGAAATGGTGCTGGTCCGCCTCGCCTACGCGGCCGACCTGCCGGACCCGGCGGATCTGGTCCGCAAACTGCGCCAGGACGGGAGCCCGGCGCCCACCGCCCAGCCGGCGAGAAGTGCGCCGCCCGCCCCGGCGGCGGCGCCGCGCGGCGAAGCGCAGACGGCAGTGCAAATGGCGCCGGTGGCCGAGCTTGTCCAGCCTAAGCCGAACCCTGGGGATTTCGCCGCGGTCGTCGCCCTGTTCGGGGAGAAAGGCGAGTTGATCCTGCAGGCCAAACTGATCAACGACGTCCATCTGGTTCGTTTCGACGCAGGCCGAATCGAGATCCGTCCGGGGCCGCAGGCACCCAAAGGATTGGCCAACGACGTGCAGACGAAACTCAGCGAGTGGACCGGACAGCGCTGGATCGTCGCGGTCTCGCGCGAAGACGGCGCGCCGCCCCTGGCCGAACAGCGCCGCGCCCGCGAAGAGAGCGACCGCGAGGAAGCCGAACAGCATCCCCTGGTGCTGGCCGCGAAACAGACTTTCCCGGGCGCCGAGATCAGGGCGGTGCGCGATCTGGGCGCCGCCGGCCGGACGGCGACTGACGCCGATCCCGGCGATCCGGAAGAGCCAACCGACGGAGACCTCGATCCATGAAGAATCTCGGGCAGTTGATGAAACAGGCCCAGGAAATGCAGTCCAAGATGGCCGAAATGCAGGAACGGCTGGCGGCGGAGGAAGTGGTCGGCGCGGCCGGCGGCGGCATGGTGCAGGTCACACTGACCGGCAAGGGCGAGATGCGCAAACTGAAGATCGACCCGTCGCTGATCGACCCGAACGATCCGGAAGTCCTGGAAGACCTGATCCTGGCCGCGCACAATGACGCCAAGGCCAAGGCCGAAAGCTTCGCCGCCGAGAAGATGTCGGAACTGACCGGCGGCCTGCAATTGCCGCCCGGCATGAAGCTGCCGTTCTAGCGGGCGGCAAAGCACGGCGTTCCACATATGGTCGGACCGGAAATCGAGCGGCTGATCCAGCTGCTTGCCAAGCTGCCCGGCATGGGGCCCCGTTCCGCCCGGCGCGCGGCCTTACACATGCTGAAACGGCGCGACACCGTGATGACACCGCTGGCCGCCGCCCTGACGGAGACGGCGGAAAAGATCCGCCCCTGCACGACCTGCGGCAACCTGAGCACGCAGGATCCCTGCGCCATCTGCACCGATCCGCGCCGCGACGGCGGGCTGCTTTGCGTGGTCGAGGAAGTGGCCGATCTCTGGGCATTGGAACGCGCCGCCGCGTTCGGCGGGCGCTACCATGTGCTCGGCGGCACGCTGTCGGCGCTGGACGGCGTCGGACCGGAAGACCTCAACATCCAGAGCCTGGTCGCACGTGTCACGGACGGCCAGGTGCGCGAGGTGATCCTGGCGACCAACGCGACCGTCGAAGGCCAGACGACCGCTCATTACATTACGGATCGTCTGGCGGAGACCGGCTGTACGGTAACGCGGCTGGCGCATGGCGTGCCGGTTGGCGGCGAACTGGACTACCTGGACGACGGCACGTTGTCGGCGGCGTTGAAATCGCGCCGTCCGTTGTAAAAACCGCCGCTCTAGGCTTTTTTCGACAACGCGTCGATGGCGCCAAGCAACTGGGCCAGAGGCTTGGAGTCAGATACTTTGGCCGGCGGCGGCAGAATTTCCGGCAGCTCGGTCGCAACGGCAATATCGGTGCCGACACAACGGATCAACGCACCGAACAGCGCCGACATTTCGATCGGCTTCGACACATAGTCATCCATGCCGGCCTGCAGATAACGTTCCCGGTCGCCGGCCATGGCATTGGCCGTCAGGGCGATGACAGGCACCTTGCCCGCGTCATCGGGCAACGACCGGATCTCGCGCGTTGTTTCGATCCCGTCCATGCCCGGCATTTGCACATCCATCAAAACAGCGTCGTAGGATGTTTCCCGTAACGCCTGTATCGCCTCCGCCCCGGAGGCGACGACATCCACTACATGTCCGGCCCGCGCCAGCATGGCGGTGACAACCGTCTGGTTCACCTGATTGTCTTCAGCAACCAGAACCGTAATGGCCCGCCCACCGCTCTTTGCTGATTGGTCGGCAGCCGATCCGGTACCGGAAACCGCCTCTCGCGGCGAATCCGTCTCGGCGACCGCCAATTCCAGGATGAACCAGAAGCTCGAGCCTTTTCCCAATGCACCATCCACGCCGATCTCGCCGCCCATCAGTTCGACCAGCCTTTTGCAGATGGCCAGGCCAAGCCCTGTGCCGCCATAGCGCCGGGTCGTGGTCGCGTCCGCCTGGGTGAATTTCTCGAACAATTGCGTCCGGTTCTCCGGCGCGACGCCGATCCCGGTGTCGCTTACGGAAACCCGCACGAGAAGGCGATCCTCGACCCAGGATTCACAAGCGACAGCCACACGGACTTCGCCCCTTTCGGTAAATTTGAGGGCGTTGTTGATCAGATTCGAAAGCACCTGCCGAATGCGCCCGGCATCGCCCCACAGATGTTCGGGCAAGTTCGGATCGACCTCGACACTCAAATCCAGCCCCTTCTCGGCGAACGCCGTCGCCCACAAGGCTTCCACCTCCAGGGCGACCTGCCGCAGCGAAAAACCGCTTTCGCTCACCTCCTCATGCCCGGCTTCGACCTTCGATAAATCGAGAATGTCGTTCAGCAGGGCCAGCAGCGTTTCGCCGGACCGCTGAATCGTCGTGACCTGCATGCGCTGCTCGTCATCCAATGGGCCGCCGAGCAACAGGCCGGTCATGCCGAGAACGCCGTTCATCGGCGTGCGGATCTCATGGCTCATGGATGCCAGGAATTCCGATTTGGCGGCGTTCGCCGCTTCGGCGGCGTCTCTCGCAACGGACAGATTATCGGCCAGTTGGGCCAATTCACGCCCTTTTTCCTCAAGTTCCGCTTTCGCGCGCTCCAGTTCGACGATGTTGCGCCTCAAGTCCCGCTCGCCCCGCTTTCGTTCCGAGATATCGCGCGAGATGCCGATGATGCCAATGATGTTGCCGTGATGGTCGCGCCGAGGCGCGTTCGTGGAGAGATAGGTGCGCGTAACGTTGTGCACGGTCAGGTCATTTTCGTAAGTGCGCGCCGCGCCGGAATCGATCACCCGCCGATTGTCTGCAACGATCCGGGCAGCCGCCTCGGCCGGAAACAGGTCGTGGTCATGTTTGCCGACGATCTCCTCGACAGGAAGCTGAAGGAATTGCGAACCGGCGGTATTCATCATCAGGTAGCGGCCTTCGAGATCCTTTACATAAACCGCATCCGTCGTGCCCTCGATGATCGCATTGAGCAGATTGTAACCATCCAGCAACCGCCGTTCGGTGCTGGCGCGATCCACCGCATATCGGATCATCCGCTCTAACAAAGGGGGCGTTAACTGGTCTTCGGTAAGACCGTCGACCGCGCCCACCGACAGAGCCCGCGATACGGTTGCCTGTTCACCTCGACCTGCGACGATCACGACGGGGCACCGGCTCAGGCCGTCATGGGTCCGGCCGACGGCAGCGACAGCCTCGTCGCCCGCGCCCGCCGCGGCAATCAAGCAAACCTGGCGATCGCTGGGGCGATCAATGGCCGAGAGATCGTGCGTCAGCGACAGTCGCGTGATCCGGTATTCGTCGCCAAGCATGGCGCAAAGTCCGTCGCCCGCGGCAGCCGTCGCCTCCAGAAGCAGGATTTCGATCGTTTCGAGATCCATTTCTCGATTTTCCCGGCAATCCAGCCTGCATTTCTAGTCGGTTCGTCCTAAGAAGTCATTTCTCTAAAACGGCACAATGTTGGTTGCCCCAGCGAAACGAGGCGCCGTTCAATGTGTAACGGGAGCCGAAAGGCCAGGCGGCGGGGCGACCGGCGTATCGTCATCGTCGTCCAATTGCAGATCCTCAATCCGACTGGCCTTGCGGGTGATCTTGTCGCTGGAAACGCCGATTTCACGGATATCCTTCTCCGCCTGGGCGAAATGCTTCTGCAAGTTGGCGACCCGGGTGTCGAGACGGCCAACATCGTCCATCAAGTCCATTACCTGTTTTTGGATGACGCCCGCCTGCTCCCGCATACGGGCATCCTTCAAAACCGCCCGCACCGTATTGAGGGTCGCCATCAGCGTGGTCGGCGACACGATCCAGACCCGCGCCCGGTAGGAGCGTTCGACCACCGCCGGAAAGTTGGCGTGCAGTTCCGCGTAAACCGCCTCGGACGGCAGAAACATCAAGGCCGAATCCGCCGTTTCCCCCGGCACGATGTACCGTTCGGAAATATCCGCCACGTGCTTTTGGATGGCGGCGGTAAAGGCCCGTTCCGCCTGCTGCCTGGCGCCATCATCCTCCGCCGCGCGCAGTTGGTGGTAACTTTCCAACGGGAATTTCGCATCGATGACGATGGGCCCCGGCGGGTTCGGCAATCTGATCAGACAGTCGCCGCGGCGACCGTTGCCGAGCGTCGACTGGAATTCGTAAGCCGACGGCGGCAACGCGTTTACCACGAGGTCGTTAAGCTGGACTTCGCCGAACGCGCCCCGCGCCTGTTTGTTCGCCAGAATGTCCTGCAATCCGACGACCTGGCTGGATAGGTCCGTCAGATGCTTGCGGGCCTCGTCGATCATCGCCAGGCGGGTGTGGAGCGCACCGAGGGTTTTGGTGGTCTTTTCCGAGGTGTTTTCGAGCCGGTCGCCAATCCGTTTCGTGACCTGGTCCAGCCGGTCGTTCAATGTCCGACCCAGTTCGGCCTGATGGGTGGCGGTGCTGGCGGCGAGCGCGTTGAGCTGGCCGCTGACCTGTTCCTGGACGGTGGTCAGGCGATCCGCCGCCGCCGCGACGCTGGCCGCGTCCCGGGCCGCGGCAGCGGCGCGGCGATGGCCCAGCAAAGCGATGCCCAGGGCGACAGCGGTCACGACCGAAAGCGCCAAAACGATAACGATTGCAGTAGTATCCATCGCAGGATTCCATCAAATTTCGGCGATTCGCCTCTGCGCAACCTAGCACGGGACAAGGCATACGGCATCGGCGCAGTCCTTGACGGACCCCCATCGCCGTAATACCTAACCTTTGCTAGGTAGAATCGTTCCAGACTTGAGTGCAGGACCCTATGGCAATACTGCCGATCATCACCGCTCCGGACCCGTTGTTGAAGGTCAAATCAAAGGCCGTCGACCGGGTCGACGACGGCTTGAGGACGCTGATGGACGACATGCTGGAAACCATGTACCTAGCGCCCGGCATCGGTCTGTCCGCCATCCAGGTCGCCGTGCCGAAGCGGGTCGTCGTCGTCGACGTGGCACGGGAAGACGAGCCGGCCAACCCGCTTTATCTGGTCAATCCGGAGCTGGTCTGTGTTTCCGACAATCTGGCGACGTACGAGGAAGGGTGCCTGTCCCTGCCCGATCACTACGCCGACGTCGAACGGCCCGCGGAAATCGAGGTGGCGTTCCTGGATTACCACGGCAAGAGGCAGACCTTGCAGGCCGAAGGCCTATTGGCAACCTGCATTCAGCACGAGATGGACCATCTGGAAGGCCTGCTGTTCGTCGACCACATTTCCGCGCTGAAACGCAATATGATCCTGCGCAAGCTGAAGAAGGCGAAGCGGCTGGAAGCCACCGCCTGACTGCATGACCAAACTACGCCTCGTGTTCATGGGTACGCCGGATTTCGCCGTGCCGACCCTTAGGGCTTTGTACGATGCGGGCCATGAGATCGCCATGGTCTACACGCAACCGCCGCGGCCGGCCGGCAGGGGCCAGAAGCCGAGGCCGTCGCCGGTGCAGGCATTCGCTGAATCCCGAGGGTTACCGGTCCGAACCCCCGCCAGCCTGAAATCCGAGGAAGACCGGGAAGCCTTCGCCGCGCTGGGGGCGGATGCCGCGGTGGTCGTCGCCTACGGCCTGATCCTGCCAAAACCGGTTTTGGCCGCGCCACGGCTCGGGTGCCTGAACCTGCATGCTTCGCTGCTGCCGCGCTGGCGCGGCGCCGCGCCACTGCAGCGCGCGATCATGTCCGGCGACAGCGAGACCGGCGTCGCCGTCATGCAGATGGAAGCGGGCCTGGATACCGGCCCGGTGCTGGCCAGCCGGCGCGTCCCGATCGACGACGCCACCACCGCAACCAGCCTGCACGACCGCCTGGCCGCAATCGGCGCGCCGTTGATGGTGGAAACGCTGGAATCCCTGGCGGCGGGAACTGCCGTGGCAACGCCACAGCCGGAAGACGGCGTCACCTACGCGGCCAAAATCGACAAGGCCGAAGCGCGGATCGATTGGCAGCGATCGGCCGCGGAACTCGACCGTCAGATCCGGGCGCTCAATCCGTTTCCCGGCGCCTGGTTCGAGATCGACGGCCGGCGCATCAAGGTGCATGCCGCCACCGTCATCGAGGCCGGCGGCAAGCCCGGCGAGGTGTTGGACGACCGGCTGACGGTCGCCTGCGGCGAGGGGGCGTTGCGCCTGACCCGGCTGCAGCGCCAAGGCAAGGGCGCTGTCGACGCGGATGCGTTCCTGCGCGGCTTCGCCGTCAGCCAAGGCACAATCGTCCGGTGACCCGGTACAAGTTGATACTGGAATATGATGGCGGCGACTTCGTCGGCTGGCAGCGCCAGACCAACGGCCGGTCCGTGCAGGCCGCTATCGAGGACGCCGTCTTCGCGTTTTGCGGCGAGCGGGTCACCGTGCAGGGGGCCGGACGGACCGATTCCGGGGTTCATGCCGTGGGGCAAGCGGCGCATGTGGATCTGGCCAGGGACGCGCAGCCCGATACCGTGATGGCGGCGTTGAACCAGCACCTGAAGCCGGCGCCCGTGGCCGTCCTGTCCTGTCAGGCCATGGACGACGACTTTCACGCGCGGTTCTCGGCGACGGCGCGGCACTACGTCTACCGCATCGTCAACCGGCGCGCGCCGCTGACAGTGGACCGCGGCCGGGCGTGGCGGGTCGGCAAGCCACTGGACGCCGCGGCCATGCACGCGGCAGCGCAAGTGCTGGTCGGACATCATGATTTTTCATCGTTCCGCGCTGCCGAGTGTCAGGCCAAATCGCCGATCAAAACGCTGGACAGGCTGGGCGTCAGCCGCCAGGGCGATCGAATTACCGTCGAGACGTCGGCGCGGTCTTTTCTGCATCATCAGGTACGCGCCATGGTCGGTACCCTGAAGCTGGTCGGCGAAGGCAAGTGGGATACGGCGGACGTGACAGCGGCGCTAGTGGCTCGCGACCGTTCAGCCGCCGGACCTAATGCGCCGGCCGAGGGCCTTTACCTCACCCGGGTGGATTACGACTGAGCGCCGAACAGGTCCCGGAGGTGCGGGTTGAGGAACAGGCCCGACGGATCCATTTCCTTTCGCAGGTCGCAGAACGCCTGCCATTGCGGATAAAGCGCGGCCAGGTCGCCCGCCTTCAGCGTATGCAGCTTGCCCCAATGGGGCCGACCGGCGTGATTGCGGAAGATCGCCTCGACGCCGTCGAAATAGATCTGATAATCGGTCGGCGCGTAGCGGTGGACGGCAATCGTGGCACTGTCCCGCTGATAGAATGGACTGAGCCAGATGTCGTCCGCCGCGACCATACGGCATTCGATGGGGAAGTAGACCGCGATGCGCTTCGACCGGACGAATGCCGCGATCTCCCTTAAAGCATCGGGCAGCGCCGCCCTTGGCACGGCATATTCCATTTCGTTGAATCGGACCAGGCGGCGGCTTGGGAAGATGCGGTGCGACTGTCCGACCCGCGTGCTGACGGGCCCGAGTTTGCCGGAAAGCCGGCCGAGCGGTTCGCAGAGCCAGGGAATGAAACGGCAGAGGTTTGAGAACAGCCAGAGGGCGCCATTCTCGAGCACCATCTCATTCAGCCAGTCCGAGAATCCTTCCGGTGTCGTGTCGTCGCCCGTCGGCTCGAGGGTTTTGACCTGGACCACATCGCCGTAGACGAACCAGAAGAACTCGAAATGCCGGCTGGCGGCGGCCAGTTCATCCAGCCGTTCGAGCGCTTCGTCGAACAGCAGGTTCCAGCGCTTTTCGCGCAATCTGTATGACGGCCTGAGCTTGAGCCGAAGGCGGGATAGAACACCGAGGCTGCCGAAAGACACGCGGGCCGCGTTGAACAAGTCCGGTCGCTCGGCCGCGGAACAGTCGATGCTCTCCCCCGCCGCGCCGATCAGACGCAGCCCCGACACCTGCGTCGATACCGAGCCGAGGTCAGCGCCCGTCCCGTGGGTACCGGTGCCGACCGCGCCGGCGATGGCCTGGGCATCGATATCACCCTGATTCTCCAACGCCAGCCCAAGGTCGGCAAGCATCGGGCCGAGGTCATGGATCGTGGTGCCGGCATAGACGGTCGCTTCACCCGTAGCATCGTCATGATCGACAATGCCGCTCAGGTCCCGCAGCGACACCATGGTGCCGTCGGTCGCAACGAGCGGCGTGAAGGAATGGCCGCTGCCCGCCACGCGGACAGGCCCGCTTTCCGGGCCGACGTCGCGCAGTAGGGACTCCAGGCCGGCTTCCGATGCCGGTGTCGCGATCCGCGCGGGCCGGCATCGGACCCGGCCGGACCAATTGCGCCACGAGGTCACAACAGCCTCAAGCCAACACAGCCCGTATGCCGGTTCCCACCAGCAACGTGGAAACGAACTCCAGCAGGACCAGTGCGATGGCCAAGTGCCATTCGATCTGTAGGGCCGTCTTGGTCACGAACCAAAGGTAATAGAGCACCGCGACGAAACTGACGGTTAAAGCAAAGTTGGCAATCGACTCCGGCAGAATGCCGACGCCGATTGCGGCGCTGACCACAACGAGGAACAGAACGACAAGCGCCTGGCACCAATTGTAGGCGATGATGTACGTTGCATATAGGTGATCCAGGCCCATCCATCGGGCAACGAGCACCATGATCGCCGGGAAAGCAGCCCAGGTAAGGAAGTAGTCGACTGTTTCGACAAAGCCCAGCCAAATGACCGACGATTCCTGCAGGCCGGGCACCGCTTCGGTTTCCGGCCGAAGCCAGACAAGCAGCCAATAGGCCGGCGCTACGATCACGGCGGCCAGAAAAGATCGCCAGAAGCCTTCGGTCGTGAGATTGAAACAACTCATGCCGCGGGAATCCAGGCGCGCCAGCAGGGAAGCGCCGTAAAGGGCCTGGAAAATTTCCTCGCGCAGCGGCATCAGCGGTCGAAATACGCCTCCAGCACGGCCCTGTAAATGCGGCTCAACGCCGCCATGTCCTCGACACGGCAGCGCTCGTCGACCTTATGCATGGTCTGGCCGACCAGCCCGAACTCCACCACAGGGCACATATCCTTGATGAAACGCGCGTCCGAGGTGCCGCCGGTGGTGGACAGTTCCGGGGCTACGCCGAGCTCGGCCTCGACCGCGTTGGCGACCAGGTCGCTCAAGCCGCCGGGCGGCGTCAGGAACGGCCGGCTGTTGCAAATCAGGTCGAGGTCGTGGCTGCCGGCATGGGCGTCGCAGGTCTCGCGGATCCAGGCCTCCAACGCTTCCGCCGTCTGTTCGGTGTTGAAGCGGATGTTGAAGCTGGCCCGGGCGGCCGCGGGGATCACATTGGTCGCCGGGTTGCCGACATCGACGGTGGTAATTTCCAGGTTGGAGGCCTGGAAGTGCTGGTTGCCCCGATCCAACTCGCGGCCATCCAGCGCCGACAGGGTTGCCAACAGGCGCGGGATCGGGTTGTCGGCCAGATGCGGATAGGCGATGTGACCCTGCGCGCCGAGCACCGTGAGATGCCCGGTCATCGAGCCGCGCCGCCCGATCTTGACCATCTCTCCCAGACGGGTCGGGTTGGTCGGCTCACCGACGATGCATGCATCGATGCTCTCGCCGTTCTCGCGCATCCAGTCCAGTACCTTGACGGTGCCGTTGATGGCGGGGCCTTCCTCGTCGCCCGTGATCAGCAGACTGATCGAGCCATCGAAGCCCGCCTGACGGCCGGCAAGAAACCCGTCCGCCGCAGCGACGAACGCGGCGACCGCCGCCTTCATGTCCGAAGCCCCGCGTCCGAACAGCACGCCGTCGCGGACGTTCGCCCCGAACGGATCGACCGTCCAGGCGGCTTCGTCGCCCACAGGCACCACATCGGTATGGCCGGCGAAGCAGAAGTTCGGTGCGCCGGTGCCGAAACGGGCATAGAGGTTGTCGACGTCCGGCGTGCCGGGTTCCGAGAATTTCAGCCGATGGCAAACGAAGCCGAGGCCGTCCAGCGTCGCCGCCAACAAGGCCAGCGCGCCGCCCTCCTCCGGCGTTACCGACGGGCAACGGATCAGCCCTTGCGCCAGATCAAGGGCGTCGATCCGGGCGTCGGTCACGGCGGTCAATCCCTGAGCAGTTCGTTGATCGAGGTTTTCGACCGGGTCTGCGCGTCGACGCGTTTGATGATGACGGCGCAATACAGACTGGGCGACGGGCTGCCGTCCGACCACGGCTTGCCGGGCAGGTTGCCGGGCACCACCACCGAATAAGCCGGCACGCGGCCGACGAAGATTTCGCCGGTATGGCGGTCGACGATCTTGGTCGAGGCGCCGATGAACACGCCCATGGAGAGCACCGAGCCGGTCTCGACGATAACCCCCTCGACCACCTCCGACCGGGCGCCGATGAAGCAGTCGTCCTCGACGATGACCGGGTTGGCCTGCAAAGGCTCCAGCACGCCGCCGATGCCGGCACCGCCTGAGATGTGACAGTTCTTGCCGATCTGGGCGCAGGAGCCAACGGTCGCCCAGGTGTCGACCATGGTGCCGGAATCCACGTAAGCGCCGAGATTGACGAAGCTCGGCATCAGCACCACGCCGGGCGCGATGTAGGCCGAACGGCGCACAATGCAATTGGGCACGGCGCGAAAGCCGGCCTCGCGGAACCGGGCATCGCCCCAGCCTTGGAATTTGGACGCCACCTTGTCGAACCATGGCGCGTCGCCGCCCGGCCCGCCGGGGATCGGCGCCATGTCGTACAGGCGGAAGCTCAACAGCACCGCCTTCTTCAGCCATTGATTGACCAGCCAGGTGTCGCCGCGTTTCTCGGCCACGCGGGCTTCGCCGCGGTCGAGTGCGTCGAGCGCGGCTTCAATCGCATCGCGCGTCTCGCCCTTGGTATCGGCAGAGACAGTGTCGCGCGCCTCCCAGGCGGCTTCGATGACGTTTTCCAGGGCCGTCAGATCCATTGGTTTTTTCTCGCAGGCATGGGGTCAAGAGGCGCCGAAAATAGCCGGCAGACCCGCACTGTCAACCAACGCGCCGGCCAATTCAAGCCGGGTTCAGGCGGGTTTCAGGGCGGTGAGCCAGGCCGCCAGATCGTCGGCGACGTGATGGATGTGGTCGTCGTCGGCGTCCTGGTCGACCCAGTTCGGATTGCCCGGCACCCACACCGTGGTCATGCCGAGCGCCGCCGCCGGCGCAAGATTGCGCGGAATATCCTCGAACATCGCCGCCGCGTTCGGGTCGACGCCGAACTGGTCGACGAACTTGCGGTAAGGCTGCGGGTCGGGCTTGGGAATATAGTCCGAGGCAACGATATCGAACACCGCCTCGAAATGGTGCGCGATGCCGAGCCGGTCCATGACCCGCTCCGCATGGGGCACGGACCCGTTGGTGAAGACCAGCTTGCGGCCCTCCAACCGGCCGAGCGCCCGGTCCAGGTCCGGGCTGGGCGGGACCGGCGTCAGGTCGATGTCGTGCACGTAATCCAGAAACCGGGACGGATCGAGCCCGTGTTCGACCATCAGCCCGCGCAAGGTGGTGCCGTGCCGGCGGAAATACTGTTTCTGAATGGTCTTGGCCTCGACCGGGTCGATCGTCAGCAGATCGCCGATGAACTCCCCCATCTTGCGGTCGATCTGATCGAACAGGTTGCAATCGGCCGGGTAGAGGGTGTTGTCGAGGTCGAAAACCCAGACCTCGACATGGTCGAGATCGGGTTGCGGGGGGTCGATTTCCGTCATGGCCGGAGTGTCGGTGCAAATCGATGCATGGGCAAGGATTTAGCAGCCGAAATCGGCCCCTCAAGCACTTAATCGACTGTTAAAGCCTGGCTCCTACCCTGCAGGCCGGGGACAGAATGCCTGCCCCGCGGCTAGATGGCGACAAACGGGATGTTTCCAAGCGGACCGGCCCGGACCGGCGACCGACCGGGTATTCCGGACCTACCGAGAGAACCGGGCGATGAGGCCCTGGAACGCATGATCGCCGGATTCCCGGGACCAGGCGCCATTGTGGATTCCGAAGGCCGCCTTTTTGCGCTGAACGGCCAGGGCGCCCCCATAGAGATTGCCCTGGCCGAAGCCGTGGACGTAGACCTGCCCTTCGTGATCACCCGAGGCTGCGTCGAGCAGAGCGCCCAGCAGCATCGGCTTCGCCTGCCGGCGGAGCATGGCGGCCTGACCCTCGATCTGTCGATCGTGCCGGTCTCCACCGACCGGGCGCTGGTTCTCGCCCGGGATTCGACCATGGAGCGGAACATGCTCGAGGCGCTGATCATGTCGCGGCAGTTGTTCAAAGACCTGGTCAATTGCTCGTCGGATTTCGCCTGGCAAACCGACGCCGACGGCACCTTCGACTATGTCTCGCCACGGGGGGCGCTTGGATACGGCGCGCACGAGTTGAACGCGATGCGGGCGCAGTCGCTGCAGATCGAGGGCGACTGGCCCGACGCGCCATCGCCGTTCGAGGTACGGTCACCGATCGAAAACCGGGAAATCCGGATCCGGCGCAAGGACGGAAGCCTGGCGCACCTGCTGATGTCCTGCATTCCCGTGACAGATGCCGACGGGGTTTGGCGGGGATGCCGCGGCGTCTGCCGCGACGTCACGGCGGAACGGGAACAGCGGGCCGCGTTGGATCGCGCCGACCGGCGCATGCGGCTGGAGTATGAAATCGTCAACTCGATCCACAAGGAACTGCATCCGGAACGCGCCTTGCGGACGGCGGCGTCGGTTACGGCGCGACTGACCGGCGCCGGCCGCGTCCTGATCTGGCGCGTCAATGCGGACGACCAACCCAACCCGGTCGGCGACAGCGATCAGGCGGGTACCGGATCGCGCCAGGCCATCGTTACAGCGGCCCACGAGGCGCTGCGGCAAGCACGGAGCGAAGAACCGGTACTTGTCGACGATATCGCCTCTTCGCCGGCGATCGCGGCGAATTTCGACTACCGCGGCAAGATCAAGGGCGGACTCTGCGCCATCGGCGGCGACGGGAAGACGTGGGCGGAAGACGACAGCCTGCTGATCGGCCGGGTGGCCGCGCATCTGGGCATCGCCGTCGCCCAGATCGAGGCTTACGAGACGTTGGAGAAACTGTCGCTGACGGACGAGCTGACGGGCCTGCTGAATCGGCGCGCGTTCATGGCGCAGATCGAGCAAAGGCTGGCGCATCAACGCCGGACCGGCCGCTGCGCGGCGCTGCTTTATGTCGATCTGGACAACTTCAAGCCGATCAACGACCTCTACGGCCACCAGATGGGCGACGAAGTCCTGCGCCGGTTCGGGCAGTTCCTGAAAGACGGCAGCCGGGTGGGCGATATCGCCGCGCGCCTGGGCGGCGACGAATTCGCCTTGTGGCTGGAGGATACCGGCGAGGCGGGCGGGCGTCACAAGGCCGGCCTGCTGGTCGAGCAGGCAGCGCCGCATTTGGCCGAGCTGACCACGGAACTGAACGCCGCGCTGTCTTTATCGATCGGGGTGGCGATTACGGCGCCGGCGGCGGGAGAAACCGTCGACGCCCTGGTCGCCCGCGCCGATGCGGCGATGTATCACGCGAAACGGGCCGGGAAAGCCGGCTTCAGCGTCGCGCCGCCGGCCGCCGGCGACGTCAAGGTCTGATGCAAATACGCTGATCCAGGAGGGGTCATGTTACGACGCATCTTTTCGGGTAAAGGCAAAGCCGCAAAGGCGAAGCGCGAGCCCATCAGCTACGACGAGTCGCGGGAAGTGGCACATCACGGCGACCTCGCGGCGCGGCGCGAACTGGCGCAGCGCGAGGATGTGCGGCCAGAAGTCCTCTACTACCTGGCTGAAGACGGCGCGCCGGAAGTACGCCGTGAAATTGCTGCCAACGCCAAGACCCCGGCGCAGGCCAACCTATTGCTGGCCAGCGACGAACACGACGAAGTGCGCCTGGATATTGCGCGCAAGATCGGACGCCTGCTGCCGCAACTGACGGAGAACGAGAAGTCCCGGGTCCGCGAACTGACGCTGGAGGCCCTGGAGATCCTGGCCCAGGACCAATTGCCCAAGGTCCGCGCCATCCTGGCCGAAGAGCTGAAGCATTCCGTCAAGGCGCCGCATCACATCGTGGTGCGGCTGGCGAAGGACGTCGAAGCAATCGTCGCGACGCCGATCCTGGAATATTCACCTCTGCTGTCCGACGACGACCTGCTGGAGATTATCGCGAGCGGGGTTGCGGCCGGCGCCCTGCCTGCGGTGGCACGGCGCGAGAACGTCGTGGCGACGGTGTCCGACGCCATCGTCGCCACAATGGACGTGCCGGCGGTCGCGGCTCTGCTGGCCAATCCGTCTGCCCAGATTCGGGAGGAAACCCTGGATCAGATTATCGACAACGGCGCGGATATCACCACCTGGCACGAACCCCTGGTCATGCGCCCCGAACTGTCGGTCAGGGCGATCCGCCGAATTGCCACGTTCGTGGCCCGGTCGTTGGTGGAAACCTTGGTCAAAACGCACAACATCGACGCGGAAACCGAAGCGGAGCTGAAGCTGGCGGTGGAAAACCGGATCAGGAAAGCACCCGTGGATTCGGAAAACTCTCCAGCCGAAGACATCGAAAAGCTTTTCAAGGAAGGAAGACTGGACGACCAGGCCGTCGGCGCGGCGTTCGACCGCGGCGACAAGGCATTTGTGATCGCCGCTTTGCACTACCTGTCCGGTGTGCCAAAGGCGACCGTACAGCGCATTATCGGATCCGGCAGCGCCGCGGCGGTGACCGCCCTGTCCTGGCGCGCGGGCCTGAGCATGCGCAACGCCATTCAAGTGCAGCGGCAAATCGCCAAACTGCCGCCGTCGTCGGTGTTGAACGCGCGCAACGGCGTCGACTACCCGCTCAGCGAAGACGACATGACGTCGCAGTTGGAGATCTTCGCCGCCTAGACGCGAGCTTTCAACAGGTCCCCCGGCGACAGCTATCGTTGGGCCATGTAGAGTCTCGGGTCGTCGACCTCCGGGCCCCAGCGCCAGAACGCCTTGCGTGGCGGTTTACCGCCGGCGATGAGGTGGCACATGTGCGCGACCGGATCAGGATGGGCCCCCCAGCCGGGCGCTTTCGGAAGTATCCGGCGTTCGCCGTAGATGGCCGGCATGCCGATGCCGGTGGCCGTTTCGATCATGTTGCCGACGCCGGACCCGATGCCGGATCCGCTCACCCAATCGTTCCGCACGCTGTAGTTTATGATCTCAACCTCGTTCGGTACGACCTCACTTGAATAGAGGCCTGCCCCGTCCCGTACGCCGGCCGACCATGGCATCGGATTGAACGTGATCGCCTTACCGCGGTTGGTGACCGCCTCTCTGGACGCCAGCAGGCCGCCGCGCGAGTGCCCGGTGCTCACGACACTGACTGGCGCAACGCTCGGCGGCAGCATGTCGTTGTACTCGGCCACCGCATCGCGTACCGCCGCGCCGAGCAACTCGGCCTGCCGGACGCTCGACGCTTCGCCACCGAGGTAGTTGGTAGCGTTTCCGTAGTTCTGCTCCCTCGCCGTCTCCGGAAGCAAAGAACTGGGTTCGTGAAGCGACCCGGCCGTTCCATTGAATGCAATGATAACTTCGTTGTTCTCCTGGTCATAAAGAAAACGTGCGTTGGTTCCGCTCATCGAATCCCTAAAAACGCCACCGCCCTTAGTTAGCGATTCTTGAAGGCCTTCGGGGAGCATTTTGAAGATCGCGTATTCAGGCGACCTGGCGTCGGCGTCAGGCCCGATCGTCTTGAAATCCCACTTCGCCAGCTTTGGATGGTCCCGAACGGCCTTCACTGCATTTTTAACGTATTGATAGCGACTTTTCATTTCTTCATAACATTCTTTATATTCCTTCCTATACCATTTATCCGGATTTTCACGGTACAGTTCGTTCCCGCCCGACCTTGGCGGCAAAACTATGTTTTTTATTTGCTCTAAACTTATTTTCTTTGGGTCTGTCGTGTATCCTGAATAAAAATTCGCCGAACGTTGTTCCGTTCTTCTAAATGCGTTCGTATTTTTCGACACCTCGAAGTAATAGTTCTCGTCTTCGATGTCCGTTTCGGAAAACGCGAGTTCGGCGGCGACCGCGTAACGTAAGTCCCGCCGCGCCTCGTCAGCCGTCGCATTGTGTCCCCGGGCTTCAAATTTCAGCGCCTTCTTGTCGTCGGAAATCGACACGCACAAGCGCTTTGCGTTAATACATATGCGCCAAACCCACCACCGGCGCGCCGGCTTGGCCAGCCGCAGCCCCCGCTTGCCGAGGTTCTCCGGCGCGGTCGCGCGCATCCAGGCCCAGTTTGACGACCGTTGCAGTCTGTTGCCGGGGGCATTGGGTCTGGTATCCAGATAGTCGGCGTTGGCGGTCTCCGCGCTGGCCCTGCCGTAGACGTGGCCGACCAAGGCGCCGACCAGCAGGCCGACGCCGGCGCCGACGATCGTGCCGACGACCGGAACCGCGGAGCCCGCCGCCGCGCCGATCAGCCCGAA
>JANQEE010000005.1 GCA_028278525.1 Minwuiaceae bacterium
CAATGCCAGCGGCGGTGCCGAGACCCGGACACAGGACCGTGCCCACTACGGCGCCGAATTTCGCGCCGAAACCGGCCGCGCCGATACTGGTCGCGCCGACGGCGCCGCCAACGACACCCAGGCCAAGGAACCCCGAACCGGCCCATGCGCCCACCTTCTTCGCGAACACCCTCTTAGGCCCCGAATGGATCTTGATGTCCGTCGGTTTGATGAGAGTTTCGTCCTGTTCGGCATCCGAACCGGCTGCTTCCTGTCTCGCTACAGGCTGCCTGATCCGCTTGAAGAACCCCGGCCGATCCCCGGCGACGTCCCGTTCGGAATCCGTATCGCTTGCTCGCCGATTCTTAGCCCGTTTGCGGGGTTTCCGCCGCGGGCTAGCGGCGTACCGTTCGGAGCCCCAGCTACTCACATCCCTTTTGCCACCCAGCTCGTCGTAATTCAGCAGAGTGGGGTTGTGCGATTCTTCGGTTTTGTCCGGCTGGCCGCGTTTCGCCAAAGCTTTGCGGTTGTCGACCGGCATGTTGCGATTGCTGAACACCGTGTTGTCAACATCGATCGACAGGTTGTCATTATCGATCGCCGGGTCGTGTCCGCGGAACGGTCGGCCGTCGGCAACGCTGGACAGCGCGCTTTTTTTCGGTGGCGAGAGGGCCACTTTTACCTGCACGAGCTGATCGTCCGAGAACTCTTCGGCGTTTGGAACGTTGGATTCAGAGCTTACGCTGCCGGACTCGGACACATGCCCGTTCCCGACCTCCGCCGTCACAACCCGGTCGCCGTATTTCGCGGCTTTCGCACCGGTCGAGTTATCCGCCGGCCCGGTCTGCTCAGAGACATTTACATCGACGGATTTATCGGCATAGATCTCGGCCATTGAAACGTCTCCTCGAAGGCGATCCCGGCAAGACTGCGTCCGGGTCAGATACGCAGGCTGTCGTTCGGCAAAGTCCGGTCTCCGGCCGGCGGCGCCGCGGGCGTTTCAAGATGTTCCGCATGCTCGAGCAGGCCGCGGATTTCGGCGGCCACGTCGAGCAGCATGTCGAGGGCCGTCTTCAGCGCGCGCAAGTCCAGGGAGGCCAGCGGCAGCATGGTGAAGCCCAGCGCACGTTCGCCCGCCCGGTCGACCGAGATGGTCATGTTGGCGCGCAACCAGACGGTCAGGTTGAGTTCGAGCAGCAGATCGGGCACCGCCACGCCGCTGGCGGGTATCGGACCCAGATCCGCATAGACCCAGAGCATTTCCATGGGCTGCTCGCCGTAGGCGAAGGTAACCAGCAGGTCGTCGAACCTGAGGCTGGCCCGGCCATCGCTGCCGAGCTCGAGCGGGAGCCCGACCTCGGCGCCGAACTCCTGGAGAATGCCGGTGACGTAGTCAATTCGGGACATGTTCGGTTATCTCACATCCAGTTCGCACGGTTTGTCCGATCCGCCGCATGGCCAACGAGAGGCGACGGAAGCCGCCTCCGGCCACGGCGCCGAATCCGGTTCGAAGCCTCCAATCCCATGATCGGGGGCGAAAATCCGTTGGTGCAAATATCGACGGTATCGACACGGAAGTGGTGTCGCGGTTCGGACGAATTCCTGACCGGAATCGGGTCTTGCGTTCGAGCAAGCGTCGGGCCGGCCCCGGCAACCTACGCTTCCGACATCGGGCCGAAGCGAAGCCCGAGCGTCAGCGCCTCGAATTGTAAGCGACGAACGGTGCCGGTTCGGGCATTTCCCACGCCGAATAGTAGGCTTCCACATGCGGCGACAAGGCCGCGACGCGCGCCGCCGCTTCCGCCGGATAGGGCGATTTGGCCAGCTTGTCGGCGAGCGAGCGGCCCACTTCCGCCACATCGAACCGGGTCGGGCGGCCGCCTTTGAGAACGATTTCGCCGCCGATCAGGACCGTATCGACATCGCCGGCCTTGGCCCGCAGCAGCAACAGGTCGCGCGGGTCCGCCTCGGGCGCCACCCAGGGCCAGGTGACGCGCTCCAGATCGATCAACACCAGGTCCGCCGCGTAGCCCGGAGCCAAGCGGCCCAATTCGGTGTCCTTGCGCAGCAGGCGCGCCCCGCCGGCGGTCGCCATCTCCAATATCCGGGCCGGCGAGGGCGCGGGCGTGCCGAGGCGCGGCGTCCGATTGAGCCGAAGCGCCAAGCGCATTTCCGCGAACATATCCTCTTCGTCGTCGAGCGTGGTGCCATCCATGCCAAGCGCCACCGTCGCGCCGGACTCGAGCAACGCGTTCAACGGCGCGATGCCGGCCCGGAGGCGCAGGTTGGAGCTGGGGTTGTGGCTGATCGCCGTGCCGGTTTCCGCCAATACCGCAATCTCCGCTTCGGTCAGCCAGACGCCGTGCGCGATGGAAAACCGCGGGCTCAGCACGCCAAGATCGCGCAAGTGCAGCATGGTCGGTTTTCCGTAATCGCGGGGACCGTGCAGCTTCTCGTAGACCGACTCGGCGACGTGGGTCTGAATGCCGGTATCGTAGACTTCCGCCTGCTCCGCGATGCGTTGCCAGAAACCGTCGGACACCCATTGCGGGCCGGGCGGGCCGAACCAGACATCGATCCGCGCATGGTCGCGGTAGGTCTGCCAGTGGCGGTCTATGATGGCGAAGTACTCGTCCTGGGTCATCGCGCCGGGCACAGGCAGTTCCTGCTCGGCAAACGGACGGACATCGGCGGGAAGGCCCGCCAGGAACGCGTCGTCGCCGCCGGCCACCAGGTAACTTTGGTCGCGGACCCCGGCTGCGAAGGCCACGCGAATGCCGGCTTCGGCATAGGCCGATAGCGCGCGACCCATGGCGCTGTCGTAGCCCTCCGCCGGCCCGCTTCCGCTATGCACGTCGACCACGGCGGTGACCCCGGTCCGCAACAGCCGCGCCGCGGAGATCAGAGTGTCCAGATAGGGGTCCGTCGGCCGCGCCCGGCGCAGACTGAGGATCCATGGCTCCAGCAACTGGTCCTCGATCCCCTGCTGCAAGCCTGACACGCCGTGACTGTGATGATGCCCGTCGATCAGGCCGGGCATGATCGCCTGATTGTCGGAGCCGACGGTCGGCGCGCCCGGATAGCGGGCGCGGATTTCGGCCCAGTCGCCGATTTCCCGAACCCGGCCATCGGCCATCGCGACCGCGGCGTTGGTGAAAGTCGGATCGTCCGGGCCGCCGCCGGTAACCAGCCAACGGCCGCGTGCAATCGTCACCTCGTTCATCAGAGCATCCCCCCGGATATCCCTTGCCGCCGATAATAATACAAGGTAGCCGCTTCGCTTGCGCCGACAATGCCCAGGCGGTTAAACACGGCGCAACAGTCAACAAAGGATCGTGATAATTGGCACCGCCGCTGCTCACGTTACGGGACGCGTCGCTCGGCTTCGGCGGAGAGCCCCTGTTCGATGGCATCGAGGTCGCCCTGCACAAGGGCGACCGTATCTGCCTGGTCGGCCGCAACGGATCAGGCAAATCCACCCTGCTGAAGATCGCCGCCGGCCTGATCGAGGCCGACCGTGGCGAGCGCTTCGTCCAGCCGGGCACGCATGTCGCCTACCTGGACCAGGAGCCCGACGCCGGCGCCTACGACACGCTCGCGGATTACGTCGGTTCGGCCGTGGCGGCAGCGGACACGCCTTCGCAACACCGGGTCGAGGCTGCGTTGGCCGAGGTGGCGCTCGACCCTGAAGCCAATCCGGGGGCGCTCTCCGGCGGGGAAATGCGGCGCGCGGCCTTGGCCCGTGTCCTGATCGACGAGCCGGACATCCTGTTGCTGGACGAGCCGACCAATCACCTGGACCTGCCGACGATCGAATGGCTCGAACGAAAGCTTGAGGCGACCCGCACCACCATCGTCGTGATCAGCCACGACCGGGCGTTTCTCAACCGGCTGACGCGGCACACACTGTGGCTTGACCGCGGGCAATTGCGCCGGTTGGACAAGGGCTTCACGGCGTTCGAGGCCTGGTCCGACGAAATCCTGACACGGGAGAAGGAGGAGCGCCATAAACTGGACCGGCTGATCGCGCAGGAAGCGCGCTGGTCGGTCGAGGGCATTACAGCACGGCGCAAACGCAACCAGGGACGGCTCAGACGGCTGCAGGATCTTCGGGCCCAGAGGGCGAGGCAGATCGCCCCGACGGGCCAGGTCCAACTGGCGGCCAAAAGCGGCCGGCTCTCCGGCAAGATGGTCGTCGAGGCGGAGGACATCGCCAAGTCGTTCGACGGACGCACCGTCGTCGCCGGATTTTCCACCCGTGTCCTACGCGGCGACAGGATCGGGATCATCGGACCGAACGGTGCGGGCAAGACCACCCTGCTGCGCATGCTGACGGGCGACCTGCAACCGGACTCCGGGACGGTTCGATTGGGAACCAACCTGACGCCGGTCTATCTGGACCAGCGCCGGGCCTCGCTCGACCCCGACCTGTCGGTTCGCGAGACCTTATGCGAAGGCGGCAGCGACCAGGTGCTGGTGCAGGGGCAGCCGCGCCATGTGGTGAGCTACCTGCGCGACTTCCTGTTCGCAGAACAGCAGGCGCGCAGCCCGGTCGGCAGTCTGTCCGGCGGCGAACGCAACCGGCTGATGCTGGCGCGGGCGCTGGCGCGGCCGTCCAACTTTCTGATTCTGGACGAGCCGACCAACGACCTGGACATGGATACCCTGGACCTGCTGGAAGAAATGCTGGCCGACTATGACGGCACGCTGCTACTGGTCAGCCA
Source organism: Minwuiaceae bacterium (assembly GCA_028278525.1). Classification (GTDB taxonomy): domain Bacteria; phylum Pseudomonadota; class Alphaproteobacteria; order Minwuiales; family Minwuiaceae; genus JANQEE01. The sequence goes on from JANQEE010000005.1 coordinate 4,704, forward strand.
CGACCGGGACTTCCTGGACCGGGTGGTTACGGCAACGGTCGCCTTGGCCGGCGACGGCACGGCGGTCGAGTATCCCGGCGGCTATTCGGATTACCTGCGGCTGCGCCCTGCCCCCGCCAAGCAACCCGCCCAGACATCCTCGCCTTCGAAATCGCCAGCAAAATCTGCGCCTGGCCGGCGGCGCCAGAAGCTGAGCTACCGTCAGCAGCGCGATCTGGACGGGCTGCCGAAACAGATCGCCGCCATGGAGGCGGAGATCGCGCGGCTGGAAGCGTTTCTGGCCGATCCCGACCTTTACATCCGGGATCGGGCGGCGTTCGACGGCGCGACGGCGGAGCTGACGGAAGTCCGCGCCAACCTCGACGCGGCTGAGGAACGATGGCTCGAAATAGCCTTGCTGAACGAGGAAACCGAAGCCCGCTAGGACGCGACGCCGAAAGGCGACCTGTCCAGTTCGTCGGTCGACGGCGAGCGCAGCAAATTCACGACAACCCTCGTGCCTTCGCCGACCACGCTTTCCAGCTCGATCGAGCCGCCGAGCGCCTCGACCAGCGAGCGCACGATCGGCAAGCCAAGGCCGGTGCCCTGGACCGTCGCCGTCATCGGGTTGTCCAGCCGGGTAAAGGGCTCCAGTACGGACGCGATGTGCTGCCGGGCTATGCCGACCCCTGTGTCGCGTACTTCCACGAAGGCCCTGCCCCCCAGGCCCTGGCCTGCCGTCACCGTGACCGACCCGCCTGGTTGAGTGAATTTGATCGCATTGGACAACAGGTTGAGAAGTATTTGACGCATGGCGCGATCGTCGCCGCACACCCAGACGTCCGGCTCCGGTTGCCGAACCCGGAGGTCGACGCCGGCGTCCGAGGCGTTCAGCGCCAACAGGCGCACGACGTCGGATACGGCATCGGAAACATTAAGCGCCTTGATATCCAGCTCCAGGTACCCGGAATCGATCTTCGAGAAATCCAGGATCTGGTTGATGATGCCCAACAGATGATTACCGCTGTTGTTGATGTCCTTGGCGTATTCGGCGTAGCGCGGGTCGCCGTGCGGGCCGAACATCTCGCGCCCGAGGATGTCCGAAAACCCGATGATGGCGTTCAGCGGCGTTCGCAGTTCGTGGCTCATATTGGCGAGGAACCTGGCGCGCGTTTCATTGGCCGCTTCGGCGTCGCGCCGCGCGATCTCCGCTTCGCGCGCTGAGCGTTCCAGGATATCCGCCGATTCCTTCAGCGCGTCGATCCGCGCACGGCTGGCCGAGTGACGCTCGCGATAGGCTGACAGAATGACCAGCAGAGATACCGACACGACCTGTGCAATGAACAACTGCACCAGGGACGCCGCGATCGGGTCCTCGAAAATCGGCGAACCGGTGCGTATCACATGGCCCACCGACACCATTGTGACCAGCGAGACAGACACCCAACAGAATATCTGGGAAACTTTCGGCGACTGCGTCGAAATCGCCAGAATGAACGGGACCAGAAACCAATAGCCGAAATGGCTGGCCGTTTGCGGGTGGGACGACGCGTAGAGGATGTATCCGAAACCCAGAAGCAGATGCGTCACCCCGCCGATGCAGGCCAGAAGACACAAGACGCTCATATATTTCGCGCCGGTGACGAAAATCAGGACCCAGATCGCGCTGAGGCCGACCGCCGTCATGGCAATCGAGACGGTTTCGAAGGCCGACGCGCCATAGGAAGAGCGTAGAAAGGCGTATTCGAACGCCATCGCCACGATGCTGAAGAAGATGACGATATGCAGCGATGCAATCGTGATCTTCTCGATGTTATCGGAGTTCGCGGTTTCCTCGCCTGTAATCGGGCGCATGCGCAGCGTACTGATATTGTTGCGATCTGTTGCGGCCTGAAGAAACGCCGCCGGGTCGCCGCACTATCTTGGAAAAGCGTTTACGAAAAATTAACCGGCTGAACGCGGCAACGGTAAATGAATACCGCATTCGGCTTTTTCCTGCCCGCGCCATCGGCCGGCTCGCTCGCTCTCTCCGCTGTTTACCCTGTCGGTGCAGGGCATGCAGCCGATGGACAAGTACCCGTCTTCTTCCAAAGGATGGCGCGGCAAACCATGTCGCACGAAGTAATCCTCGATATCCGACTTTCGCCAGCGCGCCAGCGGATTGACCTTGATATGCCCGGCCGCGGCCTCGAAAGCGCGCAACTCCTGGCGCAAACCGCCCTGATAGGCCTTGCGGCCGGTAATCCACGCGTCAAAGCCGGCGAGCGCCAAGCTCAGCGGTTCGACCTTGCGTACGAAACAGCAGGAATCCGCGCTGTTAGCCCACAATACGCCGTCCGGGTCGACTTGCCGCACGCGTTCCGGCGCCGGCTGCACGTTACGTATATCGGTCAGGCCGAAGCGGTCGACCAATTCGTCGCGATACCGCATCGTCTCGCCGAACAGCTTGCCGGTATCGAGAAAAATGACCGGTGTCGCTGGGTCGATTTCCGAGACCATGTGCAACAGCACCGCGGATTCCGACCCGAACGACGAAACCAGGGCGATCCGGCCGCCATATTCATTGCCCAGCAACGCCGCCAGCATTTCCCGGGCCGGCAGATGGCCGTACAGCACTGTAAGGATGCGGGCGCGGATCTCCCCGGCCTCTACATGGATCATTTGCTCTACTCAGTAGGCCCAATTGGCGGCAACCGCCGGACGCTCCGAACGTTCGGTCGTCACCGGCGCGCGTCGGTCGGCGGCGGGTTGGTAAACGATGTCGATCTCCGACAACGCCGCTTCCCAGCCGTCGAGCGGCCGGTCGTCGGCGACCTCGAAGGAATCGAAACCGCAGCGGACCATGAACAGCAGTTGATCGCGCAGCACGTTGCCGACGGCGCGAAGCTCGCCGCTAAAGCCGTGCCGCTCGCGCAGCAGACGCGCATGCGAGTAGGCGCGTCCGTCGGCGAACTTCGGGAATTCCAGTGCGACCAGGTCGAACCGGTGCAGGTCCCCCGCAATCAGATCCGGCGCCTGGTTCGAGGCAAGGCGGATGCCGATCGGGCCGTTGCGGCCGAGCAGACGCTCGCGATGCGCGTGCCAGAGCTCGAGGGTGACGATCAGCGGCCCGGTATGGCCAAGTTCGTCGGGCGTCAGTGCCGTGGTCCAAGAATCGTCCGCGGCGGCGCCGTTCTTAATGAGTGGCATAGAGGTCCTCCTTGAAGGGTTCAAGGCCGATGCGGCCAACGGTGTCGATGAAGCGTTCGTCGGCGTCGACGCGCCGGTCGAGGTAGGTGTTGACGATCGTCTCCACCGCGTCGACCACCTGATCGGTCGAAAAAGCCGGACCGACGATGCGGCCGACCGAGGCCTGCTCGTCGCGTCGGCCGCCGAGGGTGATCTGATAGAACTCCTCGCCCTTCTTATCGACGCCGAGCAGGCCGATATGGCCGACATGGTGGTGGCCGCAGGCATTGATGCAGCCCGAGATGTTGAGCGTGAGCTCGCCGATATCGTGCTGACGCTTCAGGTCGGCGAAACGGCGGCCGATGCGCTGCGAGACCGGAATAGAACGCGCGTTCGCGAGGTTGCAGTAGTCCAGGCCCGGGCAGGCGATGATGTCGCCGAGCAGGCCTATATTCGCGGTCGCCAGTTCGCCCTCGACGAGCGCCTGCCACAGGTCATAGAGGTCGGTCTGGCGCACGTCCGGCAGCACAAGGTTCTGCATGTGGCTGACCCGAACCTCTGACAGGCTGTAGCGGTCGGCTAGGTCGGCGACCAGGTCCATCTGGTCCGCCGACGCGTCGCCCGGCACGCCGCCTTCCGGTTTCAGCGAAATGTTGACGATCGAATAGCCGGGCTGTTTGTGCGCCGCGACATTGCTGCGGACCCAGGCCGCGAAATCGCGGTCGGCGAGCCGTTGCTCTTCGAACGACGGCTGATAGGCGCCGAGGGTCTGGTAGGCCGGCGGCGCGAAATAGGCGGCAATACGCTCGACTTCCGCGTCCGGCAGATCGACCGGCGTATCCTTGATCGCCTGCCATTCCCGCTCGACCAGCTCGGCGAATTTCTCCGCGCCGGTCTCCTTGACCAGGATCTTGATGCGCGCCTTGTAGATATTGTCGCGCCGGCCGAGCATGTTGTAGACGCGCAGGATCGCTTCCAGATACGACAGCAGATATTGCTTCGGCAGGAACTTGCGGATCGTCGCGCCGATAATCGGCGTGCGGCCCTGGCCGCCGCCGACGATGACCTCGAAACCGGGCTCGCCCGCCTCGTTCGTCACCATGCGAAGCCCGATGTCGTGCACCCGGACCGCCGCGCGGTCGTTCGGCGAGCCGGTGATCGCGACCTTGAACTTGCGCGGCAGGAAGCTGAATTCCGGATGCAGGGTCGACCATTGCCGGATCATCTCCGCATAGACGCGCGGATCCTCGATCTCGTCGCCGGCAACGCCCGCATAGTGATCGGCGGTGACGTTGCGGATGCAGTTGCCGCTGGTCTGGATCGCGTGCATCTCGACTTCCGCCAGGTCGGCCAGCAGGTCCGGCACCTCATTCAGCTTCGGCCAGTTGTACTGAATGTTCTGGCGGGTGGTGAAATGGCCGAAACCGCGGTCGTAGCGGCGCGCGATATAGGCGAGCTTGCGCATCTGCTTAGCCGACAGCGTGCCGTAGGGGATAGCGACCCGCAGCATGTAGGCGTGCAACTGCAGATACAGGCCGTTCATCAGGCGAAGCGGCTTGAACTCATCTTCGCTCAATTCCCCGCTAAGGCGCCGCTGCACCTGATCGCGAAACTGCTCGACCCGTTGCGCGACGAAGCGGTGATCGAATTCGTCGTACCTATACATGGCTCTCATCCTGGCGGAACGATCCGACCGGCGGCTTGATCGTCGGGCCGCGGCTGGCGCGAATGATCTCGCGGGTGCCGACCGGGTGGATGGTCCCGTCCGCCTGGACAACGTCAATCAGGTAGGGCGCAACCACTTCCTGCGCGGCGACCGCGCGCTCGGCAGCGGCAAGCAGCGCGTCCGTCTCGGCGGCGTCGGTCGCCCGTCTGGCGTCGCGCAGCCGTTCCGACCACCGGGCTGAGCCGGCCAGATAGACGACCGCACCGTCGCGCAGGCGGTTTGCGGTGACGATTTTCAAAGACATATCCAAGTCTCCTTAAGATGCGGCGCGAAGGCGCGGCGCTTCGGCACTGCCGGCGGCAAGGGCCGCGACCGAGCCGATGACGATCAGTGCAGGGCTTTCGATGCCGTTGTCGGCAACCAGTGTTTCCAGGCCCGCCAAGGTTCCCCTGACGACCTTCTGGTCGGGCAAGGTGCCGTTGGCGATGATGGCGGCCGGCGTCGACGGATTCATGCCGTGAGCGATCAACTGGCCGGCAATCTCGCCGGCCGTCGATAGCCCCATATAGACGACGATGGTCTGGCCACCTTTGGCGAGCGCCGCCCAATCCGCGTCCGGGCCGCCGTCCTTGCCATGGCCGCTGATGAAGGTCACCGCGCCCGCGTGGTCGCGGTGGGTCAGCGGGATACCGGCCGCCGCGGCGCAGCCCGTGGCCGCAGTGATGCCGGGCACCACTTCGACCGGAATACCGGCGGCAACGACGTGGTCCAGTTCCTCGCCGCCGCGGCCGAACACGAACGGGTCGCCGCCCTTCAGGCGGACCACGCGCCGGCCCTGGCGCGCGTAAGCCACCATCAGGTCGTTGATCTCGTCCTGAGTGCGGCTGTGGTTGCCGCGGCTTTTGCCCACGTAAAGCCGTTCGGCATCGCGCCGTACATAGTCGAGGATGTCCGGGCCGATCAGCCGGTCGTGGATGACAAGGTCGGCATGGGACAGCAGGCGAAAGGCGCGCATGGTGAGCAGGTCGGGATCTCCGGGGCCGGCGCCGACGATATGCACGGTGCCAACCTCCGGCGCCTCGGCGGGACGATTGACCGCCTCCAAAGCCGCGCGCCTTGCGGTACGTTCGTCGCCACCGAGAAAGGCGTCGGCAATCGGCCCGTCGAAAAAGCGTTCCCAGAAGCGACGCCGCCCAGCGCCCGATTCGAGCTTTGACTTAACCGCGGCCCGGAAGTCGTTGGCGAATAGAGCCAATTTCCCAAGCCGCGCCGGCAGTAATGCCTCGATCGACGCGCGCAGGCGGCGTGCCAACACGGGCGCCGCGCCACCTGTCGAAATACCCACCACGACAGGATCGCGGTCGACAATGGCCGGCGTGATGAAGTCGCAGAGATCCTGGCGGTCGACGACGTTGACCGCGACGCCGGCGGCGCGCGCCGTGGCGGCGACATGCTCGTCGATGGCGGCATCGCCGGTCGCGCTGTAGACAAGCGCCGAGTCCGCGACGTCGGCCTGCCGGAACGGACGAGCAATGTGTCGAGCACCGCCCGCCTGGACAAGTTCGTCCAGTTCCCGCTCCAGCCGCGGCGCGACCACCACAAGATCCGCGCCGGCTTTGACCAGCATCCGCGCCTTGGCCGCGGCCATTTCCCCACCGCCGACCAGCAGCACCGGCCGACCACGCAGGTCCATGAACAGAGGCAGATAGTTCATAACGCACCGTCCCTGCCCAGCCTTGCGGCCAGACCTTTCGACGCGTTGCGATGGGAGATAACAAGAGACATCGGGACTGTGCTCCTCCGTTGGTTTCCAAATCGAAGCCACGGAGGTCATCCCCCCGCGCTTTAGCTGCATTTGTTCAGCGCCCGCAAGCTGTGGCTCAAATCGGCGCTTGGGTGTAATTATGTGTGAAACGGTCTCCGTGTCAACAATGGAATGGGAAATAATTTTTCATACATATTATTAGTGTATTTTATGAATTGACCCAGAAATCCCAATTCTCCGTCACATATCGGTTTCAGGCCGCCCCGACGCCGATCAACCGGTCGAGCAAATCGTGATCGGCATCGAGTTCGGCGCTGGCGCCGTCGAAGGTAACGCGACCCCGGTTCATGACGATGGTGCGCTCGGCGAAGGCGAAGGCGACGCGGGTGTTCTGCTCGACCAGGACGATCGTAAGCCCCGCCTCGTCCCTGAGCCTGACCATGGATCGCTGCAGCTCTTCGACGATCACCGGCGCCAGCCCTTCCGACGGCTCGTCCATCAGCAGCACCGACGGGTTGCCCATCAGCGCGCGGCCGATGGCCAGCATCTGCTGCTCGCCGCCGGAGAGCTGGTTGCCGCGGTTGGCCTGCCGCTCCGCCAGATGGGGGAACAGGTCGAGGATACGGCTGAGGTCCCACGGGCCCGGCTTGGCGGCCACGGTGAGGTTCTCCCGCACGGTCAGCGAGGGAAAGATCTCCCGCTCCTGCGGCACGTAGCCGAGCCCCGCCCGCGCCCGGCGGTGCGCCGGCGCGGCGGCGATATCGGCGCCGTTCAGGCTGATTGCACCGCCATGCAGCACGGTATGGCCCATCACCGTCGCCAGCAGTGTGGTCTTGCCGACGCCGTTGCGGCCGATCACGCTGACGCATTCGCCCTGGGCCAGCCTGAGGTCAAGGGATTCGAGCACCACCGTCTCGCCATAGCCGGCAGAGACGGCCGCAAGCTCCAGGGCCGGCGCGTCAGCCATGGCGAGCCTCGCCCAGATAGACGTCCCGGACGCGCGGGTCGGCGGCGACGTCTTCCGGCGCGCCGCCGGTCAGCACCGCGCCCGAGACCAGCACCGTGATCTGCCGCGCGAAACGGAACACCACGTCCATGTCGTGCTCGATGATCAGGACCGCGATCTCGTCACTTAAATCCTCGATCATGTCCAGGATGATGTGGCTCTCGGCCGACGGCACGCCCGCCGCCGGTTCGTCGAGCAGCAGGATCTTCGGGCGCGAACCAAGCGCGATGGCAATCTCGACCAGACGCTGACGGCCATAGGGCAGTTCGTGCACCGGCTTCAACGCGTCGTCCTGAAGCCTGAGTTTTTCCAGCAGGTCCAGCGCCTCCCCCGTCACCTCTCGGTGGGCGCCGGCCGGACGCCACAGGTCGTTGGCCGCGCCGCGCCGTTCAGCGACCGCCATGTAGACGTTCTCCAAAACGGTCAGGCCGGCGAAGAGCTGGTTGATCTGAAAGGTACGGACGATGCCGCGGCGGGTGCGGGCCGCCTGGTCCAGCGCGGTCACGTCCTCGCCCTGCAGCAGCACTTGCCCGGCGCTCGGCCGCAGCACGCCGGTGATCAGGTTGACGAACGTGGTCTTGCCCGCGCCGTTCGGCCCAATCAGCGCATGGCGGTCGCCGGTACCCAGCCGAAAGTCGATTCCGCGCGCCACGTCCAGCGCGCCGAAGCTCTTGGTCAGGCCACGCACTTCCAGCAGCGGCGCGGTCACGGTTTCGCCTTCCCGAACCGCGCGCCGAGATCCTCGATCAGGCCGAGCAGGCCGCGGCGCGCGAACAGGACGGTCAGCACCAGCAGCAGGCCGATGCCGAACTCCCAGAACTCGGGGCTGAGTTTCGCCAGTTCGTCCTCCAGCACCATGTAGACGGTGGCGCCGACGAACGCGCCGTACAGGCGGCCGGTGCCGCCCAGGATCAACATGATCAGCACGGCGCCGGACCGGGCAAAGCTCAACACATCCAACGTGACGAACGCGTTCGACTGGGCGAACAGGCCGCCCGCGATCCCGGCCATGCCGGCGGAGATGGTGTAGACGGTGACCAGGCGGCGATGCACCGGCGAGCCGATGGCGTGCATGCGGCCGACGTTTTCGCGAATGCCGGAAAGCGACTGGCCGAACGGCGAATAAACGATGCGCCGCGCGATCAGGAACAACGCGAACAGGACGATCAGCGCGTACCAATAATAGGTGCGGCCCCACAGGTCGTTTTCGAACAGGCCGAAGATCGGGTCGATCGAGATGCCGAGCAGCCCGTCGAACCCGCCGGTAATCTCTTCCTGAACGTTGGCGAGTTCCTGCAGCATGATCGCGGTGGCCAGGGTCAGCATCAGCAGGGTCAGGCCGTGGTAACGCAGCAGCACGACACCGGAGACGAAACCGACCGCTGCGGCCGTGAGTCCGGCGATCATCAGGCCGGTCAGCGGCTCGCCCCAGCCGAGATGGGCGGACAGCATGCCGGCGGCGTAGGCCCCGGCACCGAAATAGGCGGCATGGCCGAGCGTCACGATACCGGCGTAGCCCATGATCAGGTCGAGCGAGAGCGCGAACAGGATCATGATCAGGACCTGGGTGCCGAATGCCGTGTAGTCCGGAAACAGGAAGAACGCTGCGACGGCCGCGAGCCAGGGCAGCGCCTCCGCCGGGCGCCAGCGGTGGCGACGTTCCATGAAGGCGGCGGCCGCCGAGATGTCCGGTGGCGCGCCCATTCAGGCCTGCCGGCCGAACAGACCGGCCGGCTTGATCAGCAGCAGGGCGATGGTCACGGCGTAGATGAAGAAGGCACCGCCCTCCGGCCAGAGATACTTGCCGGCATTGTCGATGATGCCGAGCACCAGGGCGGCAACGAAGGCACCGCGGATGCTGCCGAGACCGCCGACGGCGACGACGATCAGGAAAAACACCAGGTACTGGATCGCGAATCCGGGGCTCATGCCGACGATCTCGATCGCCAGGCCGCCGCCGAGCGCGGCCAGCCCGCTTCCGAGCGCGAAGGTCAACGTGAACAGGCGGTCGACATCGATGCCGAGCGACTGTGCCATCCGCCGATTATCCACGGCGGCGCGGATCTGCGCGCCAAGGCTGGTCCGTTCGAAACCGAACCAGAGCGCCGCGATCATGGCCAGCCCGACGCAGATCATGAACACCCGGTAGGTCGGGAACTCCCGAAAGCCGAGATCGATCTGGCCCTTGAGGTAGTCCGGTGCCTGAAACGTCAGCGGCGCCGGGCCGTAGAAAAAGGTGAAGGCGGCAATCGCCATGAACACCAGGCCGATGCTGAGCATCACCTGATCGAGCTCCGTCGCCTTATAGAGCCGGGCGTACAAAACCCGCTCGAACAGCACGCTGACCGCGCCGACCAGGAAGAAGGCGATCACCAGCGCCAGCGGAAACGGTACGCCCAAACCGTTCATGACGGAGACCGTCGCATAGCCGCCCGCCATGGCGAACGCGCCGTGCGCCAGATTGACGAAGCCCATCAGCCCCATCGTCACTGATAGGCCGACGGAGATGATGAACAGGATCATCGCATAGGCGAGGCCGTCGAACAGAATGCTGACGGCGACGTTGAAAAGCTGGTCCATGAACGAACCCGCGCCCCCACCGTTAAACCGCCGCCGCGATCGGTCGCGGCGGCGGGTACGGAACCACTTCGCTAGGTCAGGCGGTTACTGCCCGCATTTGCCGACCTTCAGTTCCTTGCACGGGTCCTTCACCTGCTTGATCGTGTCGATCACTTCGATCGCCAGACGGCCGTCTTTCTTGATCACCTTGTGGACGTTCTCGTCGTGCACGATGTCGCGGGTCTCCGCGTCGATCATGATCGGCCCGCGCGGGCTGTCGTAGGTCCAGCCCTTAAGCGCCTCGATGGCGCCTTCCGCGTCGATCTTACCGTCCATGGTTTTGATCACGTGGAAGATCGCGGCCATGCCATCCCAGCCCGCGACAGCCATGAAGTCGGGCGTGGAATCGGCGCCGTACTCGGCCTTCCAGGCTTCGACGAATTCACGGTTGGCCGGCGTGTCGTAGTCCGCGGAGTAGTGGTGCATGGTGATCAGGCCCTCGGCGCCGTCGCCCATGCCCTGCAGCTTGGTGTCCTGGGTGATATCGCCCGGGCCGATCAGCATGGTGCCCGCATCGCGCATGCCCAAGTCGTTGTAGGTCTTGACCACCGCGGTGGCGTGGTTGCCCGCCGGCACGAAGACGTACAGGCAGTCCGGCCCGGCATCCTTGATGCGCTGGAAGAACGGCGTGAAGTCCGGCACTTCGCGCGGGCCGCCCATCGGCACGGCGTCGACCACCTTGCCGCCGGCCTTCTCGAAGCCGGTCTTGAACGCGTTCAGGCTGTCCTTGCCCGGCGGGTAGTCGGTGTAGCCCACCGCCGCGGTCTTGCAGCCGAGTTTGTCGGCCGCGTAGCCGCCCATCGGATAGCCGGATTGCCACATGCTGAACGAGACCCGGGCGATGTAGGGCGAGAGCGAGGGAATCCAGGCCGTGCCCGCGTTCATGATGACCATCGGCACCTTGCCCTGGGTCGCCAGCGGCGCGCTCGCCATGGCGTTCGGGGAGAAGATGAAGCCGGCCAGCATGTCCACCTTGTCGCGGGTGATAAGCTGCTGCACGGCGTTCTTGGCGATGTCGCCGCCCGGCCGTTTCGAATCCCGCTTAATTAGCTCAATCTTATTAGAACCAAGCTCTTCGGCATGTTTCTTCATATAAAGGTTCATGCCGCGGTCGACCTGCTGGCCGAATTCGGCGGCGCCGCCGGAATAGGTCAGCACGACGCCGACCTTGACCGTTTCAGCCTGCGCCGCGGCGGCCCATGCCAGCAACGCCGTGCCCGCAAGGACCGTTGTTTTCCAGTTTTTCATTGTTTCGATAAACCTCCCTGTGAGCGGAGTTTGCCTCCGCATCGATTAGCCCTGACTATAGCATAAGGCCCGACGGCGCCCGGGGCCAAGACCGACAAGAGGCGAGAGGCAACGATGACCAGACCGAGCGACCTGAAGCCGCGCGAGGACGAAAGCCCCGGCACGCCGCCGGAGGCCTACGAGATCGGCAAAGCTCTGCCTGAAATGCCGTTCTCGCTGACGCCGGAAATCGTCGAGGAATACATGACGGCCGTCGACGCGGACCCGACCCTTTACGTGATCGACGGGCGGCAGGCGGCGCCGCCGAATGTGCTCGCCGTCTATCTGCTGGCCATTCTTTACCGCGGCTATCCGCCGACCCAGGGGATCATCCTGACGGACGTTTCCTGGCGCTTCCACCACCCGATCTGGGCCGACGAGACGACGGAAATCGTCGGCGGCGGCCGGGTCACCGAGCGGTTTGAACGGCGCGGCAAGCAGTTCATCCGCTGGCAGGGCGATTTCACGCGCGGCGACGGCTTAGCGCTGGCCAGCGCCGTCAACACCATGTACGTGCCGGCCAGGAGGTACGAAAAACGATGAGCCTGAAACGCGACATCGAGATGACCCAGGCGATGATCGACCGCTACGGCCGTATCAACGGCGACAACGACATCATCCACTACGACCATGACTACGCGATCGCCCGCGGTTTCCGGGGCACGCTCAACCACGGCATGATGACACTCGGCTACATGGCCGACATGGGCGCGCGGACCTACGGCGCCGACTGGCTCTATCGCGGCGAACTGAAGGTCAAATGGATCGATCCGGTCTGTCCCGGCGACAATCTGGTGATCGAGACCACGGACGATGATGCCGTCACGGCCACTGTGCAAACCGGGCTTGCCGCAAGCGGATCGATCAGGCTGGCTGAAGACAAGTAAAACTAGAATCTATGGTGACAGATTCGCCACAGGCCATGGAAATCCGTCCCAGCTCGCAACGGCACCGTTGCCACATCAGACAAACAGTATAGATGTGAGGGGTGATCGGGCGAAAGCTGGGAGGCGTTGCTCAAGATGCAAACACGATCGGCAATCGGAAGGCAACGTGTCATCGGCAGAACAGCCGTCTGGCTGGGCGCTGTCGCCGTCGCGGCCGCCGCGGCACAGCCGAGTTGGTCGCAGGACGTCGGCACGACGATCGATGCCAGCCCGCCCGGCAGTGCTGGCGTCGGCCCGGGCGATGGGCGGTCCGACCGTCTCAGCTTCACGCTCGGCGCCATCGCGGCGCTGGTTCCCGACTACGAAGGCTCGGAAGACTACGAATTCGTCGCCGGCCCACTGTTGCGCGTGCAGAGGGGACATCAGTTCGCCGCGCTGCGCGGCCTGAAACTGACCTCGAATATAATGCCGCATCCCAACTGGCGTCTCGGCCCGGTGCTGAATTATCGCGGCGAGCGGGACGATGTCGAGAACGACGCGGTCGACGACCTGTCGAAAGTCGACGCCGCGTTCGAGATTGGGCTGACCGCGGGTTACGAGGCGCCGTTGGCCGGCGGCATGGCAGGGGTCAACGTCGAATATCTGCTTGACGTGGCGGACGGCCATGACGGCTGGCTGCTGACCCCGAGCGTCGACTATGGCGGCCCGATCTCGCGGCGCCTGCGCGCGAACATGGAACTGTCGACCACCTACGCCTCCGACGATTACATGCAGAGCTATTTCAGCATCGGCGCGGGCGACGCCGCCCGCAGCGGGCTTTCCCAGTTCAACGCCGACGAAGGCTTCAAGGATATCGGTCTGACCGGCGGCATCTTCTACAGCCTGACCGACAGGTGGAGCGTCGGCGCGCTGGGCGGCTGGACGTTGCTCGTCGACGACGCCGCCGACAGCCCGGTCACCGACGACGAGGGCGACGAGAACCAGTTCTTCGGCGGCCTGCTTTTGACCTACAGCTGGTAGCCGCGGACGCGGCGAACAGCCTCAAGTCTGATTGATCAACAGCCTGCCGCCGCCGGTGATCGAGATTTTGTAGATCGTCGGGTTGATCGAGCCGACCGCCAGCCAACCCTCCCCTTCGCATTCCTTGATCGTGCGCCACAGGATGGACTCGTCGGGCGCACGCGGTATGGCAATGTCGCCGGAAACGGACAGAAGCTCCAGCACCAGCCTCTGCTGAGGCAACATATTGACGGTCATCGACGGCTCCCTATTCGGCGGCGGCTTGCGACGGTTTGCCCGGGTTGACGTGGCCGCAGGCGGGACAGGTACGCAGATCCTCGCTGGCGTAATATTCCTCGAACACGGGCGGCAGGTCTTTCTCGATGTCCTGCAACTCGAACTCGCGCCGATGTACCCGAGCGTCGCACGACTCGCAATACCATTCGAAGGCGTCCAGCTCGCCGGGCAGGCGAACACGCTCGACGACCAGGCCGACGGTCCCGGCCGGCCGCTGCGGCGAGTGGCGGACATGCGGCGGCAACAACAACAGCTCGCCCTCACGGATCGGCACATCGACCGGGCGGCCATCCTCGATCACGCGCAGCACCATGTCCCCCTCGACCTGGAAGAACAGTTCCTCGCCCGGGTCATCATGGTAATCGGTGCGAATGTTCGGGCCGCCGATCACCATCACGATGAAGTTCTTCCACGTCGTCTTCCAAAGCTGCGCATTGCCGACCGGCGGGCGCAGCAACTCCCGATTTTCGTCGATCCATTGTTTGAGATTGAAGGCGCTCAGTCCCGTCATGGCTCCCTCCCCGAAGGCCGGCCCATATTGCCGGGCCGGCCGGGCCGGTTCAAGGCACGGGAAACGTTGTATCATGCCGCGGTAAACTGCAAAGACGGCAGGCGGGCATGACGGTGAAAATCGCGGATCGGTGGTTCGAGCGGCGGCGGATCGACGATGACATCACCCTGCTGTGGGAGCCGCATGTCGACCCGCTGATCCGCTGCAACATCTGGCATGTTCGTGGGCGCGACCGCGACCTGATGATCGACACCGGACTCGGCCTCGCCAGCCTGGCGGAGGCAGCGCGCGACCTGCTGGACAAACCGGTCACCGCGGTCGCGACGCACACCCATTACGACCATGTCGGCGGCATGCACGAGTTCGAGACCCGGATCGTGCACCGGCTGGAAGATGAGGGCCTGCAAACGCCGGACGAGTTCGCACGGTTGCGGGCGCGGGACTTCTCCGACGAGATGCGCCGCCGGATGGAGCAGGTCGGCTATCCCCTGCCCGACCTGCTGGTGACCGCCTATCCCCGCGCCGGCTTCGACCCGGCCGAATTCGCGACGCCGCCGGCAACGGCGACGCGACTGGTCGACGAGGGCGACGTAATCGATACCGGCGACCGCGCGTTCGAGGTGCTGCACCTGCCCGGCCATTCGCCCGGCAGCATCGGCCTCTGGGAAGCCAAAACCGGCACCCTGTTCTCCGGCGACGCGATCTACGACGGCCCGCTACTGGACGAACTGCCGGGCTCGAACATCGAGGACTACGTCCGCACCATGCACCGCCTGCGCGCCCTGCCGGTCACCGTGGTGCACGGCGGCCACGACCCGAGCTTCGGCCGCGACCGCCTGATCGAACTGGCGGACACCTATCTTGAACGGCGGTCGCCGGGCAGAGCCTAACGACCAGATTCGGACATCGGCCCTCGATAAGCCAGCCAGATGCCCGCGATGACCAGGGCGAGGCCGGCATAGAACGGCCAGGAGACAGTTTCGCCGAGGATCAAGGCGCCGAGGCCGGCGGCGGAGATGGGCGAGAGCGGCAGGAAGACGCTGACCAGGGTCGGCGTGGCGCGGCGGAGCGCCCAGTTCCAGAGGAAGAAGCCGAGCGCGCCGCTGGGGATACCGAGGAACAGGATGGCGGCCCAGACGCCGGCCGAGAAGTCTGGCGGCTGGGCGAGCATGCCTTCAGTGACGGCGAACGGCAGCACCAGGATCAGGCCGCCGGCCATTGCAAGCGCCGAGGCTGGCACCGATGGATAGCGCGCGAGATACGGGCGCGACAGAACGTTGTAGGTGGAGCCGCAGCAGACCGAGAAGAAGATCAGCCCCTCGCCGATCCATGGCCGGTCGCCCGGCGTGCCCGCCCGGTCGCCGAGCGCCACGGCGACGCCGACGATGGTGACGGCGACGCCCAGCGCCTTGAACGCGGTCAGCCGCTCATAGCCGAACACGGCGCCGATCACCATGGTCATGAACGGCACCAGGGAAAATATGATTGCGGCCCGTGCCGCGCTGATGATGTCGAGGCCGGCGTTGTAGGTGATATGAAACGCGCCGAACTGAATGGCGCCGAGCGCCAGCAGCGGCAGGATATCACGCGGCGCGACCCGGCGCTCCGCGATGAACGGCAGGAACGCGGCCAGGCAGGCGGCGGCGATGGCGAAGCGGATGAAGGCGAGCGTCGCCGGCTCCGTCTCAGCCATGGCGAAGCGGGCCGCGACGAACGCGGCGCCGAGGATGATGCTGGTCAGGCCGGCTGCGGCCGCCGGCAGGATGGCGTTGATGGGTGGCGCTCCCTGGTCTGGTCGGCGGCGGTTGCTCCCACCGTCCGTCCACGGAATACTAGCGGTAGCACTGCCTCCACTGCCAGGGCGGCAAATAACAGAGCGACAACGAGAGACACGGAAGGAACGAACGGATGATGACGGTTGCCTACCCGCAGGACCTGAAAGACCATGTCGGCAAGGAGATCGGCGTGAGCAGTTGGGTGACGGTCGATCAGGAAATGATCGACAAGTTCGCCGACGCGACCGGCGACCATCAGTGGATCCATGTGGACGTGGAACGGGCGACTCGGGAGCTGCCGACCGAAGGCACCATCGCGCACGGCTATCTCACGCTGTCGCTGATCCCACGGCTGGCGTCGGAGATCATGACCGTCGAGAACCGCAGCCGCGGCATCAACTACGGTTCCAACAAGGTACGCTTCACCGGCATGGTGCCGGCCGGCAGCCGGGTTCGCCTCCGCCAGAAGATCGACGCGGTCGAGGACGTGAAGGGCGACGGCGTGCGCGTCATCTCCACCTGCACGATGGAGGTCGAGGGCTCCGACCGGCCGGCACTGGTCGCGGAGACGATCGGCATTTCCTACCGCTAGCATACCGTCATGGCCACGTTCCGCGAGATTGCCGCCGGTCTGCAATTTCCGGAGGGGCCGGTGGCATTGCCGGACGGCGACCTTTTGGTTGTCGAAATCGCGCGCGGCACGCTGACCCGAGTAAAACCGGACGGCGCTTTGCACGTCGTAGCGGAACTCGGCGGCGGGCCGAACGGTGCGGCTGTCGGCCCCGACGGCAAGTGTTACGTCTGCAACAACGGCGGTTTTCGCTGGCACCGCAAGGACGGCCTCATCTTCCCCGGCCTGGTGGACGAGACCTATTCCGGCGGGCGGATCGAACGGGTCGACCTGGAGACCGGCGCGGTGGAGGTGCTCTATACCGAATGCGACGGCGAGCCGCTAAAGGGCCCGAACGACATCGTGTTCGACGCGCATGGCGGATTCTGGTTCACCGACCACGGCAAAATGCGCCGGCGAGACCGCGACCGGACCGGCGTGTTCTACGCGAAGGCCGACGGATCGATGATCCGGGAGTCGATCTTCCCGGTCGACGGACCGAACGGCATCGGCCTGTCTCCCGATGGCAATCGTCTGTACGTCGCGGAGACGCATGCGGCGCGGCTCTGGGCCTACGACATCGCCGCACCCGGCGAGATCGTACGCGGCCAGGGCGCTGCGCCGTGGGAACCGGGACAGTTGGTCGCCGGCATGCCGGACTATCGGCTGTTCGATTCCCTCGCGGTGGACGCGGGCGGTAACATCTGTATCGGCACCATCGTCGAGGGCGGCATCACCGTGATCTCACCGGACGGCGCGTCGGTCGAGCATGTGCCGACCCCGGATCGGTTCACCACCAACATCTGCTTCGGCGGGCCGGATTTGCGCACGGCCTACATCACGCTGTCGTCGACCGGGCGGGTTGTCGCCATGGACTGGCCGCGGCCGGGATTGGCGTTGCACTACCTGAACGATTGAAGCCACTGTCATCGCGAGGCGCGTAGCGCCGCGGCGATCTGGAAAACACGGAGCCAAGTCGCCCGAGATTGCTTCACTGCGTTCGCAATGACAGTGAACGCATCAGAACTGGATCCGCTGCGTGATCGCCCCGTCCACCACCAGGTTGGTGCCGGTGATGAAGCTGGCGGCGGGGCTGGCCAGGAAGACGGCGGCGCGGGCCACCTCTTCCGGCGCGCCCATACGGCCCATCGGGTTGCGCGACAATGCCCATTTGTAAGCGTCCGGCGCGTTGATGCGGCGCTGGTCCCAGACGCCGCCTTCGAAAAAGATGGTGCCGGGCGACACGGTGTTGGCGCGGATGCCTTTGCGGGCCAGCGACGTGCTGGCGTTGGAGACGTAGGCGATCAATCCCGCCTTGACGGTGTTGTAGGGTCGGATGTCCGGGCCGATGATTTCCACCCCCGACACTGACGAGATCACCACAATCGATCCGGCGTCGGATTTTTCCAGGTACGGCAGGGCGGCTTCCACCGTGTGCACGGTGCCCATGATGTCGACGTCGAGACTGCGCCGCCAGGCATCGCGGTCGCCGCCGCCGGCCAGCGCGCTGACGTTCGGCACCACGATGTCGATGCCGCCCAGCGTGTCGGCCGCCGCCGTCATCCATTGGTCCAGCGCCGCGCTGTCGGCCACATCGACGACACCGCCGGTCGCCGTGACGCCCTTGGCCGAGAGCGCCGACGCGGCGGCCTCCACCTCCGCCGGATTGCGCGCGCAGATGGCGACATCCGCGCCTTCGTCCGCCAGCAGGTCCGCGATGGCGCGGCCGATACCGCGCGTGCCGCCGGTGACGACCGCCTTTTTGCCTTTCAGTCCGAGATCCATGTGTTCACTACCTCTGTTTCAATCAATGATACGCGCCACCGCCGCGCAGGACCTGCCCGGGCAGGGCGTCATCTGCAACGGCGTCGGCGCCGTTGCGGCGGACGACCGTGCCGTTGACAATGACCGCGTCGATACCGGCGGCGGCGGAGACCAGACGATCCGCGCCGGCCGGCAGATCGTGCACCCGCTCCAATTTGCCGGCACCGACGGTGTCCGGATCGAACACCACAATATCCGCCGGCATGCCCTCGGCGAGGCGGCCGCGATCCTGAATGCCGAACACCTCGGCCGGACGGCTGGTCAGCATCTGCACCGCCCGCTCCAGTTCCAACGTGCCCTTCTCCCGTACCCAGCGGCTTAGCATGTGCGTGGCGTAGCAGGCATCGCAAAGCTGGCTGGCATGGGCGCCGGCGTCCGACAGGCCGATCACCGTGTTCGGATCCCGCAGCAAGTCGGCGACCTCGTCTTCGTCATTGTTCAGGATTGCGAACCGGAAGCGCGCTTCGAAGTCGCTCTCCAGGCTCAAATCCAGCGCGAGGTCCGTCGGGTCGCGCCCCTGTTCCGCCGCGACCTCGGCCAGCGGCCGTTCCTCGAACGAGCGGTCGGCCGGCGAGATCGAGATCACCGCGCGGTCCGCCCAACCGGCGAGCGGCGTCCGGGCGCCATCGCCCACATCCTCCTTAAACGCGGCGCGGAATTCCGGGTCGGCATAGATCGCCTTGCGCCCATCCCGGTCGGTGGTCATGGTCTGCTTGAACAAGGGCCGCATCTCGAACGGAAACGGCTCGTCGAAATCGAAGTCGAAATTGAGCGGCCGGCAGGCGACCTGCGGCACGATGGACAAACCTTCGTCCACGTACCCCTGGGTCAGTTCCAGGTGGCGGCGATGGGAGCCCGGCCCGGACATGCCGGTCAGCAGCGCCGTCCAGCTGATCGGCACGCCGTGCTTGCGCGCCAGTTTCTGGAACTCGCCATGGAACAGGGTGCGGCCGATGGTAGCCTGCATGAGCCCGCGGCCGGTGGCGGCCATTTCGCCGACCAGCGCGTCGATTTCCTCGAACGCCGACAAACGGCTCGGCACCGGGTTGCCGTCGTAGCCGTGATGAGTGGCGGCATGGGACGTGGCGAAGCCGATGGCGCCCGCCTCCATGGCCTCCGCGACGATGCGGCGCATGGCGGCGACTTCGTCGTCGGTCGCGGCGCGCTTCACCGCATCCTCGCCCATGACGTAGAACCGCAACGGGGTATGGCCGACGAAAGCGCCGACATTGATCGCCGTGCCGGCCTTGTCGACCGCGTCCAGGTAGTCGGGAAAGCTCTCGAACGGCCAGTCGGCGCCGATGCCCGCGCGCAAAGCCTCCAGGCTCATACCCTCGACTTTTTCCAACGTACGTAGGATCAGGTCGCGATGGCCGGGCCGGGTCGGCGCCACGCCGAAACCGCAATTGCCCATCACGACGGTGGTGACACCGTGAGACGGGGAGATCGTCATCATCCGGTCCCACAACACCTGGGCATCGTAATGGGTGTGGATATCAACGAAGCCGGGCGAGACAATCCGGCCCGCCGCATCGATGGTGGTTTCCGCCTCACCGGGCGCCGCGCCGAGCGCCGCGACTTTGCCGTCCTTGACGCCGACATCGCCGGCATAACGCGGCTTACCGGTACCGTCGACGATGGTGCCGCCGGTTATCTTCAGATCATACTGCATTGCGAATTCCCTTTGGGGAAGATTGCGTCAATTGACGCTAACATTGTAGAGTTCGGCCACATTGTCGTGCAGGATCCAGTCGCGCTCCTGCTCGGTCAGTTCCGCCGCGTGCTCCGCCAGCATCTCCTGCGACCACGGCCAGGTGGAATCGCTGTGCGGAAAATCGTTGGCCCAGAGCAGCCGGCGCGCGTTGCACATGTCCTTGACCTTGAAGGCGACCCAGTCGTCCTGGAATGTCATGTACACGTTCTCCCGGAAGTACTCGCTCGGCAGGCGCTCCATCTCCGCGCATTTCATCCAATAGCGGTGGCGCTTATAGGCGTGATCCATGCGGTACATGAAATGCGGTGCCCAGCCGGCGTCAGCCTCGACGCAGACCAGTTTCAGCTTCGGATGGCGTTCGAACACGCCGCCGAAGATGAACGTGCCGATGATGTCTTGGCAGCCACGGATGATCCCCTGGAAGCTGTTGATCTTCGGCCCACGTTGCCGCGTCAGGCTGTCCTGGCTTGACGTGAGAATGTGGAACGAGATCGGCATGTCCATGTCGACCGCCGCCTCCCACAACGGATCGTAGTCCGGGTGGTCGTAGTCCAGGTGCTGCGGATTGCCGGGCATCATGACGCCCTTGAAGCCCATCTCCTTGATCCGGCGCAGATCCTCGATCCCCTCGTCCACCGAGCGCATCGCGGTCTGGCCGAGGCCGAACAGCCGGTCCGGCGCTTCCGCGCAGTACTCCTGGAGCCACAGGTTATAGGCGTCGAAGCAGGCCTTCTTGTAGTCGAAGTCGGGATGGTTGCAGAGCAGCATACCGACGGTCGGATAAATGAACTCCGCTGCGATACCGTCCCGTTCCTGGTCGGCGACCCGGTAGGTCGGGTCCCACCCGCTGCGGTGCAGGTCGCCGAACCGGGCGCCGCTCATACGCAGGTCCTTCGGGTCCTTTCCCGCCGCGGCGACCAGGCCCATCGGCACGATGCTCTCCAGCCCGTTGATGACGTAGACATCGCCGCGTTTGTCGTCGCGCTCCAGATGCGGCGCCGTGTCGCGGTATTTCTTTTCAATACGATCAGCGTAACAATCCGGTGGCTCGGTGATATGCGAGTCTGCCGATATCGGCCTCTTTCCCATGCGTTTCTTCTCCCACTCTGTCGTTCTTTGGTCCTCCCAGACAGGACAAGCATGGCACAACTCCTCGACGAAACCGAGTCCCCCCAAAGCCCGTTCCCGACGTTGACGGTTGCGGTGCCGGCGCATAGCCTCGGGCACGACATCGCAACCGACCGACGAGCGCCATGCCTCAATCCGTGAGATCGCTGCAGGCCGCCCTGCCCTCCGTCGACCGCATCCTCGGCCTGCCCGACGTGCGGCGGTTGATCGACCGCCACGGGCGCACGCTGGTGACGGAAACCGCGCGCACCGTCCTCGCCGCGCTACGAGCCGACCTCGGAACCACCGGCGGCGGCGCTTCGCCGGATATCGGCGACGATACTATTGCAGCGAATATGGAGGCGCAGATCGCCGCGTTGCTGACGCCGCCCTTGGCCCCGGTCTTCAACCTGACGGGCACGGTGCTGCACACCAATCTGGGGCGGGCGCCGCTGCCCGAAGAAGCGCTGGAAGCAATGGCCGCAGTGGCGCGCGGCGCCAGCAACCTGGAATACGACGTCAAGGCCGGCAAACGGGGCGACCGCGACAGCCATCTGGAAGATTGGATCCGGCGGCTGACCGGCGCGGAAGCGGCGACGGTGGTGAACAACAACGCCGCCGCCGTACTGTTGCTGTTGAACAGCCTGGCCCTGCGAAAAGAGGTGCCGGTCTCGCGCGGCGAGCTGATTGAGATCGGCGGCGCGTTCCGCATTCCCGACATCATGGCGCGGGCCGGCGCCAAGCTGGTCGAGGTCGGCACCACCAACCGGACCCACCCGCACGATTTCCAGAACGCGCTGGGACCACGGACCGCGCTGCTGATGAAAGTGCATACCAGCAACTACGAGGTGCAGGGTTTCACCGCGGCCGTGGCGGAACGGGACCTCGCCGCCCTCGCCCACGACGCCGAACTGCCGCTCGCGGTCGACCTCGGCAGCGGCACGCTTGTCGACCTAAGGCCCTACGGCCTGCCGCACGAACCGACCGTGGCCGAAACATTGCAGGCCGGCGCGGACCTCGTCACCTTCAGTGGCGACAAACTGTTGGGCGGGCCGCAGGCCGGCATCATCGCCGGTCGTGCCGACCTGATCGCCAGGATCAAGCGCAATCCGATGAAGCGCGCCTTGCGCGTCGACAAGATGACCATCGCCGCCCTGGGCGCCGTTCTGCAGCTTTACGCGACACCGGAAAAACTGGCCGAGCGGCTGCCAGCCTTACGGCTCCTAAGCCGCGCCGAGGCGGACATCCGCGCCGCGGCGGAGCGGCTACTGCCGGCCGTGACCGAAAGGGTCGGCGAGCGAGCGACGGTGGCGGTGATTGCCTGCCAGAGCCAGATCGGCAGCGGCGCGCTGCCCGTGGACGCGCTGCCGAGCGCGGCGCTCGCCATCCGCCCGACAACAAAGAAGGCGGGCGCGGCGGTCAAGCGCCTAGCCGCGGCGTTCCGCGCCCTGCCCGTCCCGGTGATCGGCCGCATCGCCGACAACGCGCTGGTCTTCGATCTGCGCTGCCTGGACGACGAGCCGGCGTTCGCGGCGCAGCTCGACCGGCTGCAGCTCGGCTGACGGAGCGCGCCCGTGATCGTCGCCACTGCCGGCCATGTCGACCACGGCAAGACTCTGCTGATCAAGGCGCTGACCGGCGTCGACACCGACCGGCTGCCGGAGGAAAAGGCGCGCGGCCTGTCGATCGATCTCGGCTTCGCCTATACGCCGCTGGCCGGCGGCGACATCCTCGGCTTTGTCGACGTGCCGGGTCATGAAAAGTTCATCCGCAACATGCTCTGCGGCGTGGCGGCGGTGGATTTCGCCCTGCTGGTGGTCGCCGCCGACGACGGCCCGATGCCGCAGACCGAAGAGCATCTCGCGATCCTCGATCAGCTCGGCATCGGGCAAGGCGCGGTGGCCTTGACCAAGACCGACCGCGCGGACGCCAACCGCATCCGGCAGGTGCGCGACGATATCGGCGCGTTGTTGGACGGCACCTGCCTCGCCGGCGCGCCGGTGTTCGAAGCCTCGGGCCTGACCGGCGAGGGTGTGCCGGCATTGCGCGACCATTTGGAAGAGACGGCGCGCCGGATCGCGGCCCGCAATACCGGCGGCAATTTCCGGCTCGCCATCGACCGCGATTTCACGGTGCCCGGCGCCGGGCTGGTCGTCACCGGTTCCGTTTTCTCCGGCGCCGCCGCAGTCGAGGACCGGCTGATCCTCTCGCCGCAGGGCGTCGAGGTGCGGGTGCGCGGCATCCACGCGCAGAACCAGGCGTCGGAGACGGCGCGGGCCGGCCAGCGCTGTGCCCTCAACATCGCCGGCACCGGCCTCCGCAACGTCGACATTCATCGCGGCGACTGGCTGGTGGCCGAGCCAGCCCACGCCCCGACCCGCCGCTTCGACGCGCGGGTGACGGTGCTGCCGGGCGAAGCCGGCCCGCTGGCACATTGGACGCCAGTGCACCTTCATTTGGCGGCAAGCGATGTCACGGCGCGGGCGGCAGTGCTGGGCGCGAAAGAAATCGCGCCGGGCCGGTCGCATCTTGTACAGCTTGTGCTGGACAGCCCGATCGGCGCGGTGCGCGGCGACCGTTTCATCCTGCGCGACCAATCGGCCCGGCGCACCGTCGCCGGCGGCCATGTCGTCGATATCTTCCCGCCGGCGCGCGGCCGCGCCCGGCCCGAGCGGCTGGACTATCTGGCGGCGATGGAAGCGTCCACGCCGCGCGAAGCCCTCACGTCGCTGCTGGAAACCATGCCTGGCGGGATCGACCCTGGCCCGTTCGCCACGGCCTGGAACCTGACGCCGGCGGAGGCCGACGCGCTTCATAAAGATGTGCCGATGGTGACGCTGGGCGCCCCCGGCGCAGAGCGGGCCATGTCGCCCGGCCGCTGGACGGACTTAAGGGAGCAGACCCTCGGCGCGCTGGCGAATTGGCACGAACGCAATCCGGAAAGCGTCGGGCCGGACGAGGCAACGCTGCGCCGAAGTCTGCCATCGGCCGTCCCGGCCCGCCTGTTCCGCGCGGTCTCGGCCCGATTGATCCGCGACGGCGATATCGCGCGCGAGGGCCTGAGCCTTCGGCTGCCGGCGCACCGGCCGCAGCTTTCAGACGGCGAGCAGGCGCTTTGGGAACGGGTCCGCCCCGTCCTCGAAGCAGGCGAACTGCGCCCGCCGCGTATCCGCGAGGTCACGGAGGCCTTGAGCCTGGAGCTTGAGACGGTGGAAGCGTTCTTCGCCCGCGCGGCGCGCCTGGGCCTGCTGCTGCCGGTCGCGCCGAACCGCTTCTACCTGCCCGGCCCGCTGCTGCATCTGGCTGAAATCGCAGAGGCTTTGGCGGCCGCGGCGCCGGATACCGGCTTCGACGCCAAAACCTTCCGCGACGAATCCGGCATCGGCCGCAACCTGACCATCGAGGTCTTGGAATTCTTCGACAAATGCGGTTTCACCCGCCGCTATGGCGATGGCCGCCGGATTATCAGGCCGGCCGCCGAAATCTTCAGCGCCGCCTAACGCCCTCCCTTCGCCGCCGAGTCCCCGCTAACCGTTCGTTAAAGGGTTACCTCATACGGTGCACCGTCCGGACGTATCGGAGCGTTTTTTATTCAACTTTTCCAGACAGGCGCCTAACCCCGGGAGACCCAGATAATGAACCGCAAAGCGCTGATCGGCCTGACGGTCGCCGTAGCTATCGTGTCCGTCGGGTCTTTGGCGGTGCTCCGCCCGTTATCCAGCAGTAAGAAAGTCCTCTTCATCGATTCCTATCATCAGGGCTACGCCTGGAGCGACGGCATCACCGCCGGCATCCAGAACACCCTGGCCGGTTCCGGCGTGGATCTGATGATCCACCGCATGGATACCAAGCGGAATGGCTCCGAGGCCTTCAAGAAGCAGGCCGCGCTGACCGCCAAAGCCGTGATCGACGAATATCAGCCGGATGTCGTCATCGCCGCCGACGACAACGCCTCCAAATACCTGATCGTGCCTTACTACCGCGGCGGCGACCTGCCGTTCGTCTTCGCCGGCGTCAACTGGGACGCATCGGTCTACGGCTTTCCGGCCAACAACGTGACCGGCATGGTCGAGGTATCGCGGCCGAACGAGTTGATGGACATCCTGCGCACGTTCTCAGGCGGCGCCGTAATCGGCTCGCTCACCGGCGACACCGCCACGTCGCGCAAGGAGAACGAGTACTACACCAGCCAATTCGGCATCCGCTTCGACGAAGAGGTCTACGTCAAGACCTTCGAGCAGTGGAAACAGGCCTACATCGCCATGCAGGATCAGGTCGACGTCCTGCTGTTGTACAACAACGCCGGCATTCAGGGCTGGGACGACGCGGAAGCCATTCGCTTCGTTCACCAGTACAGCAAGGTGCCGAGCGGATCGGTGCAGCCGTGGATGGCGCCGTTTGTCCTGGTCGCCTACACCAAGGATGCGAACGAACAGGGCGAGTGGGCGGCCGATGCCGCGCTGCAGATCCTGGACGGCGCGTATCCTTCCAGCATTCCGATGACCACCAACAAGCGTGGCAACATGATGCTGAATTCGGCTCTGGCCAACCGCATGCAGCTGGACATTCCGCCCGAGCTGCTGTCGTCGGCCAGCGACGTGATTAGGTAACCATTAAGAGTCTTTGTTACGAAAAGCCCCGCGCTTCGGCGCGGGGCTTTTTTTATCTCAGCCAAGCCGGCCCGCTCCCCCGTCCCAACCACCCATGAGGGTACCCTGTACGGGTGGTTGGGACGGGGGAGCGGGCCGGCCTGGCTGCAACAGAGGAATCGGGCCGGCCGGGCTCCACATAAGGAATCCGCACCACGTAAAGGAATTGTGAACCAACTCGCCCTACGCTGTGACTGGGCGGTCCATGGTGCCGCCTTCAACCTTAGAGAGCCTGAATTTGCGCCGGTTGCAGCATCCAATCGCGGCATCTCGGAGCCCCCGTCGCGCGGGGCGGTCCGGCCTGTTCGCGCTGTTGTTCGCCTGCGCCGTGGGCTTTGCCGCGGAGCCTGCCGACGCCGCGGACCTGACCTGGGCCGGCTGCCACGATCTCGACCGCGGCAGCATGAACGCACTCGCCGAGGCATTTCAGCGGCTGGCCGATGTCACCGTGACCATCGAGCCGAGCGAAGCGACGCAAAGCATTCGTGCCGTCGCCCGTGGCGACGCGCAGATCGGCTGCAGCGGCCGCCGCAAGACCCGGGATACCGAGGAACGGGGCGCCAAGCTGGTCCCGATCGGGTGGGACGCTCTGGTCGCCGTGACCAGCGCCAGCAACCCAGTGAAGGACGTTTCCCTCAGCGACCTGAAGAGCGTGCTGGAGGGCAAGATCACCAACTGGCGCGGCCTTGGCGGGCCGGACGCACCGATCGAATTGCTGGTTCGGGACAAATCGTCGTCCAGTGTCGGGACACTGGTGCGGGAACTGCTGTTCCAGGACACCAACCACGTCCTGGCCGGCACGCCCGTTCCGGCCGAGAAAATCGAACAACGCGTCCAGGCAAGTCCGTTCGCGCTCGCCATTACCAGCCTGAGCACGGCGCGCAGTAACGATATGAGCATGCTGAACGTCGCCGGCGTCGAGCCGTCGCGCAGCAACATCGTCGGCGGCAAATATCCGCTGATCCGGCCGCTTTATCTGGTGGTCGGCCGCAAGGCGGGCGAGCAGGCGCAGGCGTTCGTCAAGTTCGCCAAGGGTCCGGACGGCCAGCAGATCCTGAAACGCGAGGGCACCATCAACCTGGCCGACGGGACCAGCCTGTGGCTTCCCTATCGTAGGGCCGTGGCCAAGCCGCGCGGCGACAATCCCTCTTAAACCGCTCGCCCCTTTCCTTCACGATCGCTTCAGCCGTGAGGCGCGCCGATTGATCGCGCGCCCAAGACCACTACAATCCATACCCGGAAGGGAATCGCACCCTGGTGGGGCGCACGGGCTTCAAACCCGTTGGGGGGCGTCAGACGTCCCCGGTGGGTTCGACTCCCACTCTCTTCCGCCATTGGATTTCGGGAGGTCGGGCGCTGAGCGAACAGACCGCACACGATCACGGTTTCGACGAGACGGCTGATGGCGCGCTGACCATGCCCGACGGCACCGACCTGGTCGAATGGTATTTCGAGCAGGGCTGGACCGACGGTATGCCGGTGGTGCCGCCGACGCCTGAAAAGCTCGCCGCGATGCTGGCGGCTTTGGGCGGCGAGCCGGATTTCGTCGAATGCCGGGTGCCGCCCCGCTGGGGCAACCTGACAAGACAGATCTTGGCGATCAACCTGGTGATGGCCGGCTGCAAGCCGGCCTATGCACCCGTCGTGCGCGCGGCGCTTCTGGCCCTGACCGAGCCGGCCTTCAACCTGAACGGCGTGCAGGCGACCACCCACATGGCGAGCCCCCTGCTGGTGGTCAACGGGCCGGTCCGCGACGAGATCGGCATGAACGCCGGTTGCAACGTCTTCGGTTCCGGCAACCGCGCCAACGCCACCATCGGCCGCGCGATCCGGCTGGTGCTGTTGAACGTCGGTGGCGGCCAACCGGGCGACCTGGACAAGTCGACCCTCGGCCATCCCGGCAAGTACACCTACTGTATTGCCGAGAACGAAGCCGAAAGCCCGTTCGCGCCCTACCACGTGGAAAAGGGCTTCGACGCCACGGACTCGACCGTATTCGTAATCGCCGGCGAGGCGCCGCATTCGGTCACCAACCACGTCGCCAACGACGCCGAAGGCATCCTGGACAGCGTCTGCTCCGCGATGAGCACCTACGCCCACAACAACGCGGTCAGCAGCGGCCACTGCGCCGTGGTGATCGGGCCGGAGCATGCCGCGACCATCGCCGGGTCGGGCTGGACCCGGCACGATATCCGCAGCTACCTCTGGATGAACGCCTGGAACCGGTTCGGCGACATCGCTTTCGAGCATCGTTACGGCAAGGTCTATAACCGCAACCTGCCGCGCCATTACAAGCGCGAGTTGGACTCGCGCATTCCCATCGTGCCGAGCCCGGACCATATCCACCTGTTCGTCGCCGGCGGCGAGGCCGGCCGGTTTTCCGCCTTCATTCCGGGCTGGGGGCACATGTCCAGCCCGGTCCTGCGCGCCATCGACGGCGCCGCGCCGGTCTCCGGCCCTGCCTGCGTCGACGGCACCTGTTACTTGTGAGAAACGAATGTATCCGTGCATCACGTCCCTTTTTGTCATTGCGAGCGAAGCGCGGCAATCTCGTGCGGCAGTGCGCGTCGGTACGAGATCGCCGCGGCCCTTCGAGCCTCGCGATGACGCACTAAGGGAAAAGGAGGACGCATGACGGTAAGCAATACAAACAGCGCGGTCGCCTACGACCCGCGCGGCGTGGTCTCAGCGGAGCCGGTGCCGACGGCGCCGCGGCTGAACGCCCTGGACGGCGTGCGGCTTGCTGTGCTGGACAATACCAAATGGAACGCCGGCAAGCTGCTGCGCCGGATCGCGGCAAAGCTGGAGGCGGAGAACGACTTCGCGGCGGTGACTTATTACCGCAAGGAGAGCTTCTCGAAGAACGCCGCGCCGGACCTGGTCGAGGAGATTGCCGCCAACAGCGACGCGACGCTGACGGCGATCGGCGACTGAGGCTCCTGTACGTCGTGCTGTATGCATGACGGGGTGAGCCTGGAGACGAAGGCGGTGCCGACCGCGGTGGTCGTCACCACTGAGTTCCTGCACGAAGCCCATGTCCAGCGCGCGGCGCTGGGCATGGAGGGGCTGGAACCGGTGGTCATCGACCATCCGCTCAGCACCCTGACGGAGGAGGAGATCGACGGCCGTGTCGAACAGGCCGTAGCGCAGATCAGACGA
The DNA here is from genome assembly GCA_028278525.1 of Minwuiaceae bacterium. Lineage (GTDB taxonomy): Bacteria > Pseudomonadota > Alphaproteobacteria > Minwuiales > Minwuiaceae > JANQEE01. Next base: position 33,726 of record JANQEE010000005.1, read on the forward strand.
GTCTGGCTCGGCACTTAGGCGGCCGCGCGATCCAGGGAGCGCGGATGATAGAACCCAAATCAACCATCCGCGCTTTCCAGGGCGCCTGACGGGGTGGCGATGCAAACCGACACCACGCCCGTCTCCCGCGACATCGTGCTGCTCGGCGGCGGCCACGCCCATGTCGACGTGCTTAAGAAGTTCGGCATGCGGCCCCTGCCCGGCACGCGGCTCACCGTCATCACCCGCGACGTGCACACGCCCTATTCCGGCATGCTGCCCGGCTATCTGGCCGGGCACTACGGCCACGCGGCCTGCCATATCGACTTACAGCCGCTGGCCCGCTTCGCCGGCGCGAGGCTCTACCACACCAGTGCCCATCACCTGGATCTCGAAAACCGGCTGGTGCATTGCGACGGGCGGCCGCCCGTCCCCTTCGACCTGCTCTCCATCGACATCGGCTCGACGCCGGATATGTCGGGCATCGCGGGCGCCGACGAATTTGCGATTCCAATCAAACCGGTCGACCGTTTTCTTGAGCGCTGGCTGGAGGTGGAGCAGCGACTGCTGGCGCGGAACAACGGCTTCCGCATCGCCGTGGTCGGCGGCGGCGCGGGCGGCGTAGAGGTCACGCTGTCCTTGCAGCACCGCCTCAATACCCGGCTGGCCGAACTCGGCGTGCCGGCGGACCGCGTCGCGTTCACGGTTGTCACCGACACGGACCTGCCATTGCCGCGGCACAGCCCGGCAGTGCGCCACAAGATGCGCGGCTTTCTGGAGAGCCGCGGCATCGACCTGATGACCGGACGAGCGGTGAGCGAGATCACGACGGACGCCGTCCGGCGGGCCGATGGCACGGACGTTCCGACAGACGCGACCATCGTTGTCACCCATGCCGGCGCGGCCGGCTGGCTCGGCGATACAGGACTGCAACTGGACGACCGAGGCTTCCTGCAAGTCGGTCCGACGTTGCAGTCGGTCTCCCACGATTTCGTTTTCGCCGCCGGCGACATCGCGGCCTTCGACGGCCATAGGCTGCCGAAGGCCGGGGTCTATGCCGTCCGTCAGGGCCCGGTGCTGGCGGACAACCTGCGCCTCCTGGCCGAAGGCAGGCCGGCGAAACCGTACCGGCCACAAAAGCTGACGCTCGCCCTGATTTCCAGCGGCGACCCTTACGCGGTCGCCTCCTACGGACCGCTCGCCCTGGAAGGCGCCTGGGTCTGGCGGCTCAAGGACTGGATCGACCGCCGCTGGATGAAGAAGTACCAGGAACTGCCGAAGATGGACGACGGCGGCGGCGAGGCGGAAGACGCCATGCGTTGCGGCGGTTGCGGCGCCAAGGTGGCGAGCCCGGTGCTCGGCCGCGTGCTGCACGACCTGAAGCCGATCTCGCGGCCGGACGTCCTGGTCGGATTGAACGACCCCGACGACGCCGCGGTGATCGAAGCGCCACTCGGCAAGGTGCTGGTGCAAACCGTCGACCATTTCCGCGCCTTCGTCGACGACCCCTACCTGTTCGGACGGATCACCGCGAACCATTGCCTGGGCGACATCTTTGCCATGGGCGCGGAGCCGCAATCGGCGCTGGCGACGGTCACCCTGCCGCACGCATCGGAACAAAAGGTAGAACAGGACCTGCGCCTGTTGCTGACCGGCGCCATCGAGACGCTGGACGCCGCGGGCGCGGCGCTGATCGGCGGCCATACCGGCGAAGGCGCGGAACTGTCGTTCGGCCTGTCGATCAACGGCCTGGCCGGCCGCGATACGCTGTTGCGGAAGACCGGGCTTCAACCCGGCGATGCCCTGATCCTGACCAAACCGCTCGGCACGGGCGCGATCTTCGCCGCCGACATGCGCGCGGAGGCGAGAAGCGCCTGGGTCGACGGCGCGATCGCCGCGATGCTGGTTTCCAACGGGCCGGCTGCCGACATCCTGAGGCAACACGGCGCCACCGCCTGCACCGACATAACCGGCTTCGGCCTGCTCGGCCATCTCGTGGAGATGCTGCGCGGCGCGAATGTCGGCATCGACCTGTCGCTCGACGCCCTGCCCGCCCTTGACGGCGCAAAAGATCTGCTGGCGCGCGGCATCGCATCGTCGCTGCACCCTGCCAACGAAAGCCATGCCGCAAGCCTCGCGCCCGGTAGCGACACGGCCCATCCGTCCTATCCCCTGCTGTTCGACCCGCAGACCGCCGGCGGTTTGCTGGCCGGAGTCCCCGCCGACCGGGCGCATGCCTGTATCGCCGCTATGCACGACAGTGGCTACACCGACGCCCGGACGATCGGTACTGTCACCGACGAAAGCGGGCTCGTCCGCTTGCTTGCATAGCGCCCCGCCTATCAGGAGTAGTGAATGGCCAGATTGAGTGACATCGTCGAACCGATGCGAACGCGGATCGCGGAACTGGATTGTCCGACGTTCGATACCGAGCCCTGGGTGACCGGCCCGCCGCTCAACGAGCGGCGCATCGCCATGGTATCGAGCGCCGGCCTGCTGCGCCGTGGCGACAAGGGGTTCCGAGCCGGTGCGGACGATTACCGGGAGATCGGCGACGACGTGGCCGACCGGGACATCCTGATGAGCCACATCTCCGTCAACTACGACCGGACCGGCTTCCAACAGGACCTGAACCTCGTGCTGCCGCGCCAATTGATGCATCGGTTGGCGGAAGAAGGCACCATCGGTTCGGTGGCCAGCGCGCACTACGCGTTCATGGGCGCGACCGATCCACGCGAGATGGAGCCGAGCGCGCACGAACTCGCGAACAAGCTGAAAGCCGACAACGTCGACAGCGTCGTCCTGATCCCGGTTTGACCGTTCTGCACGCGCGCCGTGAGCGCGCTGGCGCATTACCTGGAAACCGACGGGCTGGCGACGACGCTGATCAGTCTGATCCGGGAGAACAGCGACAAGATCCGGCCACCCCGGGCACTCTGGGTCCCGTTCGAACTCGGCCGCCCGCTCGGCGTGCCGAACGATCCGGCGTTTCAGCGACGGGTGCTGACCGCGGCGCTCGATCTGTTGTCGGCGGAAGCCGGCCCGATCACCGTGGATTTCCCGGAGGAAGCGACCGACCGGCACGGCGATCCCGCCTGGTCGCCGCCCGCGGTCGCCGAGGCCGGCAATAGCGCCGCCGCATTGACGGCCGAAGTCGCGGCCGTAGCGGCGCTGCATCCCGACGCGGTCAATGCGCGCAACCGAACCGTCGTCGGATTGACCGAAGTTGGGCTGACGGAAATCGGCGACTTCTTTGCCGCCTTCCTCAATGGAGAAAAACCGGCATCGCCCCGAACCGACATGCGGCTTTCGGATTTCGTCAAGGCGGCGATGGAGGATCTGAAATCCGCCTACGGCGAAATCGCCTCGGCCGGAGCCGGCCGTCCATCCAGCACGCAGATCGCCGACTGGTTCTGGGGCGGCACCGCGGCGGGGCGAGTTCTGCTTGACCTGCATGTACGATGGGCCGACGGAGACGACAAACGGCTTAAAATCGTCGCCCAGAACTTTATGATACCGAGAACGCAGCGGCATCGTCTGGAATAAGCCATGGTCAAAATCGCTATCCTCGACGACTACCAGAATGTGGCACGCGATCTCGCGGACTGGAGCGTGCTGCCGGCGGATAGCGAGATCGTCGTGTTCAACGACTACCTAGCCGGCGTGGAGCCGATGGCCGAGCGTCTCGCCGACTTCGACATCGTCGGCATCATGCGTGAGCGGACGCCATTCCCACGCGCGCTGTTCGAGAAGCTGCCGAAGCTGAAGCTCTTGGTGACGACGGGCGCGCGCAACGCGTCCATCGATCTGGCCGCGGCGGCGGACCACGGCGTCACGGTCTGCGGCACCGGCGGCTCGGCCCAGGCGACGGCCGAACTGGCCTGGGGCCTGATCCTGGGGCTGATGCGGCGGATCCCCTTCGAAGACCGGGCGATGCGCGAGGGCCACTGGCAGACGACGCTCGGCCACGACCTGAGCGGCAAGACGCTCGGGCTGTTGGGCCTCGGTCGACTGGGTTCGCAGGTCGCCAAGGTCGGCATCGCGTTCGGCATGGACGTTGTCGGTTGGAGCCAAAACCTGACCGCCGAGCGCGCCGCCGAATGCGGTGCGGCGCGCGCGCACAGCCTGGGCGATCTGTTGCGCGCCGCCGACGTGGTCAGCATCCATCTCGTCCTAAGCGACCGCACCCGCGACCTGATCGGCGCCCGCGAATTCGGCCTGATGAAACCGACCGCCTATCTGGTCAACACCTCGCGCGGCCCGATCGTCAACGAAGCGGCGCTGGTCGACGCAATGCAGCGCGGCGCCATCGCCGGCGCGGCGCTGGACGTCTACGACACCGAGCCGCTGCCCGACGACCATCCGCTGCGCGGCCTGGAAAACACCGTGCTGACGCCGCATATCGGCTACGTCACCGAGGCGACCTACCGGGTGTTTTACACCGAGATGGTCGAAGACATCGCCGCCTACCTGGCCGGCGAACCGATCCGGGTGATCGCGCCGAAAAACTGAACCGCCCACGGCCGTCATTGCGAGCGCAGCGAAGCAATCTCGAAACGCCACGCTCCACGTTTTCCACATCGCCGCGGCCCTGCGGGCCTCGCGATGACAGCCGGGTTCGGAATGGACAGTGTCGGCGGCGGTATGGGCCCTCGGATCAAGTCCGAGGGCGACAGTTGGGGGAGCTTTCGATTAACCCACAATCGTCATGCTCGGACTTGATCCGAGCATCCATGGGGCAGTGTACGTAGCCTCCGAAAGTATTGCACCAGCCGTCAAACTTAGTTGATGACGGCGACCGTCCACCATCTAGACGCCGTGCACCGCCCCCGGCAAACTACCGGCAGCGGAGGTGACCAATATGCAGACAGCGGCGAAACGCGAACACGGCAAAGACATCGGTCTCACGGCGGCCCTGGCGGCGGATGCGGCGGGCCTCAGGTACGAGGATCTATCGGCCGATGCAATCACGGTCGCCAAGCAATGCCTGATGGACTGGCTGGGCGTCACCATCGCCGGCGCCGAGGAGCCGTTGACCGAGATCCTGCGTGCCGAGGCGAAGGAGCAAGGCGGGGCGCCGCAGGCGAGCCTGATCGGCGGCGGTAAGACCAGCCTGTCGCAGGCAGCCCTGGTAAACGGCTCGGCGTCGCACGCTCTGGATTACGACGACGTTCATACGGCGATGAACGGGCATCCGACCGTGCCGGTCGCGCCCGCCGTGTTGGCCTTGGCCGAGTATCGCGGCGCCAGCGGCCAGGACGTGATCACCGCCTTCGTCGCCGGCGTCGAGACCGAGTGCCGGCTCGGCCTCGCCATGGGGCCCAGTCACTACGGCCGCGGCTGGCACAATACGGCGACCTACGGCACGTTCGCGGCCGCCGCGGCTTCAGCCAACCTGCTGCGGCTGGACGAGGCGCAAACCGCGCAGGCGCTCGGCATCGCCGCCGCCGAGGCCGCCGGGCTGAAAAGCATGTTCGGCACCATGACCAAGCCGCTGCATGCCGGCAACGCAGCCGCCAACGGCCTGATGGCGGCCAAGCTGGCGGCGCGCGGCTTCACCGCCAACCCGGCGGCGATCGAGACCGAACAGGGCTTCGCCGCAACCCAGTCGGACAGCTTCGAGCCCGCGGCCGGCTTCGACCTCCCGGAGGGTGGATTCCATATCCGCAATACGTTGTTCAAATATCACGCGGCCTGTTACCTGACTCATTCGTCGCTGGAGGCCTGCCGCCTGCTGCGCGAAACCGACGGCGTCCGGCCCGACGACATCCGCGACATCAAGCTGCAGGTCAATCCGGGGCACTTCAAGGTCTGCCACATTCCGGAACCGAGAACGGGCCTGGAGGCCAAGTTCAGCCTGAGGCTCACCACGGCGTTCGGCCTGGCGGGCGAGGACACCGCGCGCCTGGAAACCTTCAGCGACGCGATCACCGCCCGGCCGGACCTGATCGCGCTGCGCGACAAGGTCGACGTTGTGGCGCGCGACCGCATCGAGGGGCTGACCAGCGACGTGATCGTCGAACTGGCCGACGGTCGGACCATCATCGAGAGCTTCGACGTTTCGGAACCGGCACGCGACCTGGACGCTCAGTGGCAACGGCTGGACGATAAGTTCCGCAGCCTGGTCGAACCGCGTCTCGGACCGGAGGCGACCGAGCGGCTGATCGCGGCCTGCCACGGCCTGGAGCAACAGAACGACATCTCCGCCATCCTGGCCCACTGACCGCGAACGCGCCGGTCAATCAAGCGGTGCCGCCGGGCTCCGGCTGCTCGCGCCAGATGACCGGCCAAAGCTCGCTGTCCAGCGGACCGCCGGCCGGAATATCCGGCAGCGGCGGCATGTGCTGGATGCCGTCATGCGGGTGGAACACCGCGTTGTCCCCGGCCCATCGCGTCACATAGGCGCGGCGGCGCCGGTCGCTGCGGACATTGCCCGGCGCGTGGTGAACCAACAGGCCGTGGTGGATCGTGCAGTCGCCCGGCTCCAGATCGTAGGACACGATGTCGTGCTTGCTGCGCTCCGCCTCGATGTCCGGAACCTTCGGCAGTGCCTCGCTGAATTTGGTAGCGCCGCTGAACGATGCCGGCTTCAGCCGCTGGCCCCAGCGATGGGAGCCGCGCACATATTCCACCGCGCCGCTGTCGGCGGTAACCAAATCCAAGGCGAGCCAAAGCGTGCAGATGTGATCGCCGAGCACCGGCCAGTAAGGCAGATCGTGATGCCATGGCGTTTCGACTGCGGTGCCGGGCTCCTTGATCAGCCATTGATCGAAGAAGATGTTCACCTTGCGCGACCGCATGACGCTGGCGGCGATTTCCGCGGCATCGGACTCGTGCACGAATTTCCGACAGATATCGTTGCGAAGCCAGAGGAACGTATCGAAGAAAAAGCGGCCTTCAGCCTTCTTGATATCCGCGATTTCCATCGTCAGGTCGGATGGCGGCGCCGCCAGGCACTGTTCGGCGCCGACGCGCATTTCGTCTATGACTTTCGAATCGAAAAGGCCACGCAGGCAAACGACCCCATCCTTCTCGTACTGGTCTTTCTCTTCCTGTGTGATATGTCGCTTGAGCATTGCCGATAAGTTCCCCTTGCGCGGCGAAAGCGGACCTATGCCGCCAGCCGTGTTCCCCATTTACGTGTATAGAAAGCCTGCCAGAACGGACCGGCCGATGCCAGACCGCCTACAGCAATTGTCACATGCAAAACTAACAAGGGTACTGCGACAAAGTGACGTGGCTTTTTTACTCCGGCTTATGCTATCTACCGGCCGTGTCGTGACCGCTGCGTGACGCGGCGGATTCGTTCGGACCCCGAAATCGCGAGCAAGGGTTTTTCGGTGGCACTCGACTTCGTCTACAAGCCAGGCAAGCCGGACCATGTCCGCCGCGCCAAGGAAATCATCGCCAAGTATCCGGAGGTGCGCGGCCTGATGGGGCCTCACCCGGCCTCGGCGGTGTGGATTGTCGCCCTGGTCGCTGTGCAGTGGCTGGTGGCCTACTTCGTGCAGGATCTATCCTGGATATGGATCTTCGTGGCCGCCTACTTCTTCGGCGCCTTCGTCAATCACGCGCTTTATGTGCTGAGTCACGAATGCACGCACAACTTGGTGTTCCGCAAAACGCTGCATAACCGGCTGATGGGTATCGTCACCGACTTCGCGCTGGCGGCGCCGAGCGCCATGGCGTTCCGCAAATACCATCTGCTGCATCACCAGTGCCTCGGCGAGTACGACATGGACGGCGACGTGGTCTGCCACGCGGAAGGCCGACTGGTCGGCAATTCCGCCTGGCGCAAGGCGATCTGGGTGTTTTTCCTCGGCGTGTCGCAGGGCCTGCGTCCGCTGAAGGTGAAGAACGTCAAAGGGCTGGACAAGTGGATTGTCGCCAACAACCTGATCGTCGTCGCGGTCGACGTCTTCATCTATTTCGTGATCGGCCCGGCCGCGCTGGCTTACCTGGCGCTCTCGACGCTGTTCGCGCTTGGCCTTCACCCGGTCGGCGGACGGTGGATCCAAGAGCACTACATGACCAAGGAAGACCAGGAGACCTATTCGTACTACGGCCCGCTCAATAAGACCTGCTTCAACATGGGCTACCACAACGAACATCACGACTTCGCCAATGTCGCCTGGAACAACCTGCCGAAGGTCAAGAAGCTGGCGCCCGAGTACTACGACTCGCTGAAGTCCTACAAATCCTGGACGGCGGTCCTGCTGAAATTCATCTTCGACCCGTCCATGTCGACCTACAGCCGCATCGTCCGCGTGCCGAAATAGCGGTGTAAACACCCTCCCCGCCACACCGCACCGTTGCATTTTGCAATTTCATCTTCGGTGCCGGACTGATATATGACGTTCAGGAGCCAGCAAAGCCCGACTGTGCCGGCGTGGGGGGATACTCGTACGCACAGATAGAGGCGGAACGCGGCTCGATCCGGCGTTCGGCGGCAATCCACCGCCGACCGGCCCGCGACGAGCCTTCCGATGCCTCTTCGGGAGACCGTTCGGTGGCCACTGGCGACGCCTTCGATACTTACGGTACGGCTCCAAGCCCGGCGGAGTCCGACGAGCTTCGTTTACAGCAGGTCAGGACATTCGTGCGCCAGACGCCGCAAGGCGTGGTTGGGATCGTGGTGAACTCGATCCTCTGCTGTGCGGTATTCTGGTCCGTCGCGCCAAAGTCGCTGCTGATCGGATGGCTTTGCCTGGTCGCCGCCTTTTCCCTGTCCCGTCTGCTGAAGTACCGCCGCAATGTCCGCAGGCCGCGGCCGAAGAAAGTGCCGATCCGGGCAATCCGAAAGGCCGTGCTTTGGTCAGCCCTTGGCGGCGCGCTCTGGGGCGCCTTCTTCGCCCTGATCTTTCCGCCGGATTTGATCCTGCACCAGACCTTCCTGTGTTTCGTGGCGGGCGGCATGATGGCCGGCGCCGCCGCGACGCTCTATGTCATTCCGTCAGCCAGCAGCGCTTTCGTGGTCCTGACGGTGGCCCCCCTGGTAGCGCGGCTGGCGCTCGTCGGCGAGCCGATGCAATGCGTCATGGCGATCATGATGCTTGCCTTCATGGCGGTGCTCCTGGCCGGGATTCGCAACGCCCACCGCAGCTTCGTCGAGACGACGCGGGTCAAGATGGACAACGCCCGCCTGGTGTCCGAGGCGGAGGCGGCCCAGGCCCTGACCGAACAGCGGCTTGAAGACATGGCGGAAGCGCTGGGCGGATGGATGTGGGAAACCGACGAGAACCTGCGCTTCACCTACATGACCAGGAGCGTGGAGAGACTTGTCGGGGTCCCGCCGGAATGGCACTACGGCAAAACGCGGTCGGAGATCGGCATGCCGGAAGTGGCTTCGCAGGCCTGGGCGGAACATCTGGACGAACTGGCCGCTCACAAGCCGTTTCATGAGTTCCAGTTCAAGCGGACCGGGCCGGACGGCACCAAGTGGATGCGCACGACCGGCATCCCCGTGATTGACGAGCAAGGACGCTTCAAGGGCTATCGTGGCGCCGCGAAAGACGTAACGGTCGAGGTCCTTGCGCAACAGCAGGAAGAAGCGGCGCGCGCTGAGGCGGCGCGCGCCCATGCCCTGCTGGCGGACGCCATCGAACGGGCGGAGGGCGGTATCGCCCTGTTCGACAAGAACGACAAGCTCGTGCTCTACAACAAGAAGTACTACGACCAGCATCCGGGCCACGGCGCGCTGTTGGAAAGCGGCGTCACGTTCGAGGCACTGCTACGGACACGGCTGCCGCTGCTGGATGACGAAACCATCGGCCCCTATCCCGAGCAATGGGCTAAATGGCGCCTTGAACGGCACCGCAACCCGGGCAAGCCGATCGAAGTTCGAACCAAGGATGGCGGCGCCTATCGCATATCGGAATCGCGCACCAAGGAAGGCGGCGTCGTCATCGTCGTGATGGATATCGCCGATCTCAATAAACAGGCCATGCAACTGGCCGAGTTGGCCGACAAGTACGCGCGCGAGAAGGCCAACGCCGAAGCAGCCAACCGCAGCAAGTCGGATTTCCTGGCGACGATGAGTCACGAGATCCGCACGCCGCTCAATGGCGTGCTCGGCATGGCCGGTATACTGCTCGATACCCCGTTGTCGAAAGAGCAGCGCGACTACGCCTTGATGATAAAACGGTCCGGGCAAACCCTGCTCAGCCTGCTCAACGACATCCTTGATCTTTCCAAAATCGAAGCCGGCAAGCTCGAACTCGAAGCCGCCAGTTGCGATCCGCGGCAGGTTGTCCAAGAGGCGGTCGATCTCTGGTCAGCCGCGGCGGCCGAGAAGAACCTGGACCTTGTCATCGAAATCGACCCGCTGCTGCCGCCATCGATAACGGGCGATCCCGGACGCATCCGTCAGGTTCTCTACAACTTCATCAGCAACGCACTGAAATTCACCGAGCGCGGATCCATCAGGGTATGCACCAAGTCCCGCGCCTTGGACGAACAGGCGACCGAGATCAGGTTCGAAGTGACCGATACCGGGATCGGGATTCCCGCCGAGATGCGGTCGCGATTGTTCGAGAAGTTTACCCAGGCGGACGCATCGACGACGCGACGGTTCGGCGGCACCGGTCTTGGCCTCGCGATCTGCAAACAGCTATCGGAGATGATGGGCGGCGAGATCGGTGTCGAAAGCACCGTCGGTGAGGGCTCTACATTCTGGTTCACGATTGTCAGTTCGTCGGTCCCGGCGGCGACCGTGCAACGACGATCCGAGGCGCCGACCGTCGCGCCGACCGCAAGCCGTGCCGGCGCGCGCCGCCTCAGGGTTCTCGTGGCCGAGGACAATCACGTCAATCAGGCGGTCCTGCGCGCTATGCTGGCCAACGCCGGACACCAGACTGACATGGTCGGCAACGGCATGGAGGCCGTCGCCGCTTTGCGGACCTTTCCCTACGACATTGTGCTGATGGACGTACAGATGCCGGAGATGGACGGGTTCGAAGCCGCCCGCGCGATCCGCAACCTGCCCGGCCCGCCGGGCTGCACGCCGATCATCGCCATTACCGCCAATGCCGTGGGTAGCGGCCGGGATGTCTACCTGGAGGCCGGCATGAACGATCATATCGCAAAACCGATCGACCCGGCCGAACTCAGCGCCGCGATCGGGCGCTGTCTCGACGCGTAGCCCGCGCTTGCTATGATGCGCCGAGCCGTCGCGGTGCCGCAGTCATTGTTGCCGGGAGTATCCGTTGCAGGATGAAACAGACGAGTCTGGCAATCGGGCCGACCTTGCAGGCCAGTTGCAGGCCCTCGTCGATACCATCGTCGACGGCGTCATCGTTATCGACGATACCGGCACGATCCGCAGGTTCAATCCGGCATCCGAACGCTTGTTCGGGCATAACGCGGAGGATGTAATCGGACGCAACGTCCGGATGCTGATGCCCTCCCCTTTCCAGGAAGAGCATGACGGCTACATCCGGCGCTATCTGAAAACCGGCGAACAGCGGATCATCGGTATCGGGCGCGAAGTGGTCGGCCAGCGCAAGGACGGCTCGACCTTTCCCATGAAACTGTCGGTCGGCGAAACCCATCGAAACGGTCAGCGGTATTTTGTCGGTGTCGTCCACGACGTTACGGAAAGCAAAGAACAGATCGCGGCGTTGAAGGCCGCGCAACAGGTCGCAAGCGCCCGGGAGCAACAGATCGAGGCATTGGCCCGCAATCTGCCCGGCCCCTTGTTTCAGCGGGTGTTGCATCCGGACGGCAGTATCACGTTCCCCTACGTCAGCGAAGGCCTTGGCCGCATCTTCGGCGTCGATCCGCAATCGGTCAAAGCCGACGTGGCCAACCTGGTCGCCGCGATCGACCCGGAGGACCGGCCGGGCTGGTTCGACGCTGTCCGGCATTCCGCCGAAACCATGACCGCGTTCGACTACCAGATGCGGTTCACCGGCGCGGACGGAACCGTACGCTGGATGCACGCCGTCGCGCAGCCCCGGCCCGGTGATGACGGCGTCGTCATCTGGGACGGCGTCGCTTTCGATGTCACCGACCAGAGGATGGCGGAAGAACAATTGGCTCATGCCCAAAAAATGGAAGCGGTCGGCCAGTTGACCGGCGGCATCGCGCATGACTTCAACAACCTGCTGACCGTCATCATCGGCAACCTGGAACTGCTGGAAGCGCGCCTGGATAGCGGCGATAAGATGCGAAAATATGTAGATCAGGCGCAGGAGGCCGCCGACCTGGGCGCCGAGCTCACCCACGGTTTGCTGGCATTCGCCAGGCGCCAACCGCTGGAGCCGCGGGCTATCGACCTGAACGACATGGTGTCCGGCCTGACGGGACTGCTGCGCCGGACACTCGGCGAGAACATACAGATCAGCACCGTCCTGGCCGCGGCGCTAAGACAAACAATGGCCGATCCCGGCCAGGTCGAGAACGCGATCATCAACCTGGCGGTCAACGCCCGCGACGCCATGCCGGACGGCGGCGTGCTGACGATCGAAACCGCCAACGCCGAACTGGTCGATGATGACGCCGCCAAAATCTTCGATATCGAGCCCGGGCGTTACGTCGTTCTGTCGATCACGGATACCGGCACCGGCATGCCGCAGGACGTGGCGACGCGGGCGTTCGACCCCTTCTTCACGACCAAGGAAGTCGGCGCCGGCACCGGCCTCGGGCTCAGCATGGTCTACGGTTTCGCCAAACAATCCGGCGGCCATGCGCGGATTTACAGCGAAATTGGCCACGGCACCACGGTCAGCCTCTATCTGCCGCAGGTCGCCGACGCTGGCGCTGCCGAAGAAGAGCGCGAAACCGTGGAAGAATCGCCGATGGGCCGCGGTGAGACCATCCTGGTTGTCGAGGACGACCCGCGCGTCCGGCTACTCACGACCACCCGGCTGGAACAGCTTGGCTATACCGTGCAGGAAGCAACGGACGGTCCGGACGCGTTGACGCAACTGGAACAGGCGGTCCATGTCGACCTGTTGTTTACCGACATCGTGATGCCCGGCGGCATGACGGGCGATGAGTTGGCGCGCCGGGCCGCCGAGATCCAGCCCGACATCAAAGTCCTGTTCACGTCCGGCTATGCCGAAGCGGCGATGCATGGAAACGGAAATCTGGCGAACGGCGCCGGTCTGCTAAGGAAGCCCTACAAACTGGCGGATCTGGCGCAAAAAGTACGCGCGAGCCTCGACACCTGAAAGGCGTTACGCCGGCCCCACCGTGGCGGCGAACAGATAGCCGACGCCGCGAACGGTTTTGATCAGTTTCGGATTCCGCGGATCGTCCTCGATCTTCTTGCGCAGACGGCCGACCTGCGTATCGATGCTCCGGTCGTACGCCTCCCAATGGCGGCTCTTGGCGAGATCCATCAACTGGTTCCGGTTGAGCGCGCGATTTGGGTTCTCCACGAACGCGGCCAGAAGCTCGAATTCGCCGGTCGTCAGGTCGACCGGCTGACCGTCCGGCGCGTGCAACTCGCGCTTCGCGACGTCCAGCCGCCACCCGTCGAACCCCAGCACCTTCCCGCCGGCCGGCGTCTTCGGCGCTTCGCCGCCCGCACGATGCCCGGGCCCCGACCGCCGCAGCACGCTTTTCACGCGAGCCAGCACTTCGCGCAGGTGGAACGGTTTGGCGATATAGTCGTCGGCACCCATTTCCAACCCGACCACGCGGTCGACCATCTCGCCGCGGCCACTCAACATGACGACGGGAATGTCATGGCCGGCCCGGATCTGGCGGATCAGGGTCAGGCCGTCTTCACCCGGCAGAACCAGGTCGAGTAGCACCAGATCGGGCGGGTCGGTCGCCATGCAGCGGCGAAGCGCCTCGCCATCGCCGACTGCTGTGACACGGAACCCTTCTTCCGCCAGATAGTCGCTCAGCATGTCGCGGATGCGCGCATCGTCATCCACGATCACGATGTGTGAATTGTCGCTCATTTGTTCGACATCTGCGGTCGCGCGGAATCAGAGGAAGGCCAAGTCGGCCGCTGGGTATTTCCTTAGCATAGCTGCCCTTCGTCACAAACTGTCACAGGCCGTATCCAACTGTTTCCGAATCACGGACCGCTTGGCATCCGGCGGTGACATTCGCCCATCAAACTGGTTCCCGTCAGGTCGGGACAACGGCCCGAGCATTGGAACAGTTGGAGGGGAGCTATGTTGCAATTCGTCGGTTCGAACCATCATCCGACAGCACTGGCGCAGATCGATTTCGACACCAGCGCCATCTGCCAAGGCCTTGATTTCGATACCGCTTCACGTGTCGCCCCGCTGGTTTCGATCCGGAACTATGCGGCGAAGCAGGCCATTTTCTACGAATTGGATCCGGCCAAGTATGTATACGAGGTGGTCACCGGGGTTCTCACACTCTACAAGCAGCTTCCGGACGGCAGACGCCAGATCACCGGGTTCCTCTATCCCGGTCACTACCTAGGGTTGACGGTGCATGGCCATCACGTGCATTCGGCGGAGGCACTGACCAACGTGACCGTTTGCCGATACCCGCGATGCAAGATCGAAAAGCTGGTCGGCGAATTGCCGGCCTTGGCGATGCGTCTGCTCACCCTGACAGGCAACGAATTGGCGATGGCGCAGGAGCAGATGCTGTTGCTCGGCCGGAAAACGGCCACCGAAAAAATCGCATCGTTTCTGCTGACCATGTCGGAACAGAATGGAAAACGGGACGACGGCAAGACATCCCTCTACCTGCCGATGTCGCGCGTCGATATCGGCGATTATCTCGGCCTCACCATCGAAACCGTCAGTCGGATCTTTACCCGCCTCAGAAAAGCCGGTGTGATTGCCCTCGGTCAACCCAACGTGGTGGCTGTGAACGACATCGGCCGGCTGGCCCGGTTGGCGGACGGCGACGACACGCTGTTCTGCAACTGACACGGTCGGCGACAATGCGGGAAACGCGAGCATATTCGATTGACTGGATAGGCGGCGTCGAAGGCAAGGCGTGATGCCGGCGATGACAGGCGGTTTGGATCAACGATATGCAATTGGCGTCTTCGACTCGCCGGCGCCGCTTGTCGCCGCGGAAGGCAGCTTTCAGCAGGCGGGCTTCGGCGACACGACTCTCAATCTGCTGGCAGGGCAACAGGTTGCCGGGCACCTGCCGGGCCTGATCGGGACCGGAATGACGTGCGCCGCGGGCCCTGTGCTGGCGTCGCCCGGCCCGCTGGCCGAAACGCTGCGGCGGGCGGTGCCGTTGTCCACGGGTTCGCCCGGCAGCGTGTTCTCGCAATGGCTGCTGCCGCATCACGCCGGGTTTCTGGAACGGCATATGGACGCCGGCGCGCTGCAGCTTTGGGTCCGGCTTACGGCCAACGATCTGGAACGGCCGGCCAGTCAGATTCTGCTGAGGCACAGCAGCTATCCGGTCCACGTCCACGATATTTTGGAACAACCCTAGTAGCGGCGCTCGTAAGTGATGCCGATGTCGCTCTGGGCGTTGGAGCCGACCGAGCTTTCGATTTTCACGTCCGGCAGAACTCTGTACTCGACGGTCGCGGCGGAGCTTTCCGGCGTGACGCCCTGTTTGACGCCGACGAAAACATCGTCGTTCAGGTATTTGCCGGCGCGCACGGTCGCCCCCGACAGCCCTTCTCCCGCGCCGTCCGACCCGAAGTCGAGGACGTCCAGGCCGATGGACCGCCTGATGTCGGTGATCAGGCCGCCGGAACCCAAGGCGCCAGATAGTTCCAGCGCGGCCTGCGCCAACTGAACCGCCTGCGCCGCGTTCAGCGCCCCCACATTCTTGCCGAACAACAGCCGCGACAGCACCTCGTCGCGCGGCAGCGCCGGCGTCGACGTCAGCTCCACGGTCGGATTGAACAACGGCCCCTGGGCCCGCACCTCGGCATTGATGTCCGCGGCGGAAGCGGTGGCGAGCATGTCGATATCCGCGTCGATCTCCTCGCCGCCCGCAAGCCGGATCCTCCCGCGCTGGAACTCGAACGTCTTTCCCGCCAGCGCAAACGAGCCGCGAACCACGTTCAATTCCCCGGCAATGCGCGGCGCGGCGGCCGTGCCGGTGATTTTGAGATCGCCGCGCCATTCGGAATCGACACCCCGGCCGCGAACGAACACTCGCCCGGGCATCGCCACGCCGACGTCCAATTCCACCCGGCCCGACGCACCGGGTTTGGCTTCTTCGGGTTTTTGGCCGGCCCCCTCGGCGCCGTCCGGCAGGTTTATTTCCGTCACCTCGATAACGGTGACCGTCGACGGCAGCCTGCGCGGGATTTCGATCTCCGCCTGATCGACGGTGACATCCCCCTTCAGCAGCAAGTCGGCCAGACTGCCGGTCAGCGCCAGGTTGCCCGACGCCTGCGCGCGAACCTCATCCAGTTGGACCGCGCGAAATTTCTTTAGGTCGACGGCCATTCGAATTTCGTCCCGGCCGTCGCCCGGGAACCGCAAATCGCCATTCACCGTCACGGATCCGCCGTCGCCGTCGCGCGCGTCGAAGCGCTCTATCACCAGCCTGTCGCCGTCTCCCCGCGCAACCGCTTCGATTTTCGTAAACACAGCGCCGGATGCGAGGTTTTCGTAGTAGCCCTCGCTCAACGTCCCCTGCCCGGCGATTGCCGGGCTGGCGACCGTGCCGCCGATGGTAAGCGTTGCGTCGACCCGGCCACGCAGCCGGTCGCCGTCCAACGGCAAAAGCACCACCAGATCCTCCAGGTCGCTGGCAACGGTCAGGTTCACATCCACGGCCCCGTCGGCAGGCTGGGAGAACTGCCAACTGCGAAAGTCGGCAACCAGCGGCACGGCGGCCTGTAACGATGCGCCCGTCCCCGGCACGCCGGAAACCGACCCGTCAAGGGCGGCGCGTCCCCCACGCCAATCCACCCGTATCGTTGCACCGAAAGGCGGCAGTTCATCGGTCGGCGCAATCGTATCCATGCGCAGCTCGCGGACGACGACGCGCCCGACCGCCACGGGATCTTCCGGCTGGCCGTCAAGTTCAAGCGTCGCGTCCAGGAAGCCCGTGGGCGTCTGCTCCCCAAGGAACGGCCCGGCCAAAGCAAACGGCAGATCCGCGGCTTCAAGCTTGCCTGTCATCGCCTTATCGGTGATTTCGGCCGTACCGCGCAGGTAACCGTCGCCAACAGCGAGGTCCAAGCCCCGGATACTCAAGTCACCCGGCCCGAAACGAAACCGGGCCGGCGCTCTAAGGGCGATGGCCTGCGCCGCGACCGTGCCGTCCATCCGCTTCAGCGACAGATCGATCGCGTCGCCGCCGACGGACGTCGTGCCGGCGGCTTGCAGCGCAACCCCATAGTCCGACGGGCCGTTCACCTGAAGATCGAAATCGATATCGTCGCCGGCCAGCGTCGCCCGCATGTCCAGATCGTCGACGACGGTATCGCCGGCGGCGATTCGCCCAACCACGGCATGGACCGTTCCTCCCGGCGCGCCGAACAGGTCCGTGAGTTGTGCGTCGATTTGCGCCGATGCCACTGAAAGCGCCGCGTCTTCCAGCCGCAGGCGTTCACCGTTGACCCGCGCATCCACGGCCTGCGTTCCGTTACTATGGGAAAGCGTCGCATCGAACGCCAGGGCGCCGGAAGCCGTTTCGCCGGCCAGCGCCGCATACGGCGCGATGTCGCCGGTTTGCCCGCGAACGGCGCCGGCGATCAGCCCGGTTTCCGGCTCCACGGTCAGATCGCCGGTCATATCCAGGCCCGGCCCGGCGGCTTTCAGCCCATCGACCTTCAGCCTGTCGCCGATGGTGAGATCCGCCCGCGCGTTCAAGTCGAGCCCGTTGACCGTGGCTGCCATGGAGACCGGACCGCGCGGCGCCGTATCCAGTGCCGACAAACCAATCTGCGCGCTGCCGTTCGGCGACACCACTTGATTGATCCGCACATCCGTCCATTCAAGATCCGCCGAAACGTCGGGCGACGTCAGAGAACCGGTCGCCGTCAGTTTGACCGCCGCGCCGCCGTCCATGCCGGTTCCGACAAAATCGGCGAGTGGCGCCAGTTCCGGCACCTGAATGTCGAACGAAGCCTCGACCCGGCTCATGTCGTCGCCGATACGCCCGCTGCCGGACGCCGTCATCGCGGCGCCCGTCAAATCGATGCGGGTCGCCTCGACCGTGCGGTCGGCGCCGACCGTCGCGGTCAGAGAGAGTGTCGGCGCCGGCCCCAACAAAGCCGCCGCGGCGGCAACGTCGACCGACAGATCCGCGGTCCCAAGCGTTGCCGCAACCGCGTAACGGCCGTCGTCGTCGGAGGCGACAGTGCCATTGGCCATCGCCTTGCCGCCGAGAGACAGTCCCTCCAAACCCAGCCTGGCCAGATCGGCCAGTTGGCCGCGCACCGCGAGGTCGACGCGGCCATCCGCGGCCACCTTGCCGGATACCGTCGCGCTGGCCGGTCCGGCGGAGGCGTCCAAGCCGCGTATCGCAATGTCGCCCGACCCGGTATCGACCGTCATGTCGTATCGGGCCGTTACGTCGCCACCGACCACCGGCAGGTCCGCGCCGTCCACCGTTAGGCCGCTTGCGGTGAGATCGCCTGCCACGTCCACGGCGACCGCCTCTCCGTTCCGGGCCAGCGCCGCTTTGCCGGCCGCGGAAACGCGTTTCGCGGCGGCGCCGGCGACAGCAGGGTCTTCGACCGCGATGCGATAATCGACGGTTGGCGAGTCCGGGCTACCGGTCACAGTGGCATCTACACCGAAGCTGCCCGAGCCTGTCTCGCCCGCCACTTCCGCCAACGGCGCGACATCGCCCTCCGCCCGAAGCGTCAGGTTCATCCTTCGCGTCGCCAGGTCCACCGCGCCCGCGGCCGTCACGGCCAAATCGTCGGCATCCACCCGGGCCTTCTCGATCGCCACCTGGTTGCCGTCGGCAAGCCGCGCCGTCGCGGCGAATGACACCGGGCCCGTTGCCAACGGTCTGACCGTCTCGGGCAGCATCGGCGCCACGGTCGCCTGCCCGTTTATGTCGAAAATCAGGTTGTCGGGCGCGCCCTGCAAAGAAGCTGCCGCGGTCAGCGAAACGTCGTTCCCGGCGCTGGCCGACAGGTCCACCGTCATGTCGTCGATCCGGCCCTTGCCCGAGAGCAACAGGGACAGCGCAGGCAGGCCCGGCACCTCCAGCAGGCGAACGACCACGCCGCCGGCCGGCGCCGACGCCTCGACCTGAACATCGAAGAGGCCGGACGTCGCGTCGTGGCGAAGCCGAAGGTCGGCCTTGCCCGGCTGATCGGTCCGCCGAACCGTCAGAGCCACATCCATGTCCCGGCCCGATCTGGGCACCGTCAGATTGCCGGCGGCGGACAGGCCCGCGGCCATTCCGGCGACCGGCTCCAGCAATTGAATGTTCGGCAGATCCAGCTCCCGCAGGATCACGTCGACCGGCAAGAACGGCGGCCCTCCATCCGGTCCGGAATCCGGCTCGGCTTCCGCTGGGCGCCGTTCGACGACCAGCCGGTCCGCCGACAGGCTGTCGATCTCCAACCGCCGTTGCAGCAAAGCCAGGGGCGACCAGGCCAGACGCGCGCCGTCGATCCGCAGCCAGCCGCCCTCGCGATCCCTGACCGTTATCCGGTCTGCCGCGACCTTGTCGGCCAGACGTCCGGACGCGCCTTCGATCGAGATATCGCCCGCGCCGAACCGGTTTGCCGCGGCCACCGCAATCTGCAAACCGGGTTCCGTCGCGATCAAAAAAGCCGCCCCCGCGGCAACCGCCGCCAGGAACACGGCGAAAGCCGCCAAGCCTATCTTGAGTGATCTTCGCCAGCGCATCGCGGCCTCAGAATGCCTGGCCCAGGCTTATATAGAACTGGAAAGCGTCGTCGGAGTCCCGGCGGTTGAGCGGCACGGCGACATCCACGCGCAGCGGCCCGACCGGCGTGAAGTATCGGAATCCGAGCCCGGTGCCGAACCGGAACTCCTCCGTCAGGTCCGGTACAATGTCGCGGTAGACATTGCCGCCGTCGAGAAACGCCACCGCCCCGAAATTGCCGAATAGCCGGGTGCGGAACTCGACCGAGCCGGCGACCAGCGAACGGCCACCGATCGGGTCGTCGTCGGAATCCAGCGGCCCGACCGCCTGAAAGGCATAGCCGCGAATGGTGTCGCCGCCGCCCGCGAAGAAGCGCTTGTCGACCGGCACCTCCTGCCGGCTCTCGCCCAATATGCTGCCGACGATGCCGCGCGCCGAGAACACGTAGCGCCGTTCGTCGTCCAGCGCCGCATAGAAGGTGTTGCTGCCGCGCAGCACCAGGAACTGCCGCTCCGGCAGCAGAAAATCGACATAGGGCGTCGCCGAGACCTGCAGCCGACCGCCTTTCGTCGGATTCAGAAGATCGTCCGCGCTGTCCCGCTTCAGCACCACCGGTACGCCGAACAGCAGCAGTTCGTCGCGGTCGATATCCTCTTCGATCTGCGCCCATTCCAGCGATAACCCGGCCGACGCCGCGTATATGTTGCCGAACTGCCGTTCGACGACGGCGCTGCCGCTGATACGGTCGGCATCGAATGCCTCCGGCCGTTCGCGCTCGGCCGCCGTGGTCAGAGCAAGTGTCTGGTCGAACCGCAGGAAGTCGGGGATGCGCAGCGTCGCCTCCGCGGATTGCCGGATTTCCGCCGCGACCCCCTCGGCCCGAAACCTCTCGCCCTCGCCAAGCATGTTCCGATGCTCCCAGAACACCTTGCCGCCGAACCCTTCGCTGGTGGAGAACTGCGCGCCGGCGCCGATTGAGCGGAGCTGGTCCTCCTCGACCAGGATGCGCACCGGCAGAGTCCCATCGGCCTCCGGCCTGTCGGCATGGCTTATGGTGACCGACGCAAACAGACCGGTCGCGTTCAACGCATCCCGTGTGTCGCGAAGCTTGCGGCTGTCGAACAGTTCATTCTCCGACCAGGTAATGCGCCGCTCGATCACGGCGTCGTCGACCGTCTCGGTGCCGCCGACCGTCGCCGGGCCGAACCGGACCAGCGGGCCGACATCGACGATAAACTCGGCGGAAACCTTGCGCGTGGCATGGTCGACGACGATGTTGGGGGCCTTCATCGTCGCCAGTGGATAGCCGCGCCGCGCCAGCCAGTCGACGACGCGCCGTTGCGCGCCGACGAAGCGTTCCGCCCGCGCCCGGCCGCCACCTTTCAGGCCGTGCGCACGGCTGCCGATATCGGCGACGATCTCCTGCTGTGCGGGGTCGTCGGCCAGCACCTTGACGGTGCCGATCTGGTAGCGCTTGCCCGGGTCCACCGAAATCCGCACCTCCGTGCGGGCCTTGCTGACCGGCCTTTCGTCGTCATCGCTCTCGAAACTATTGATCGTGCTTTCCAGAAAGCTTGGGGCGGCCTCGCCGATCTCGTAGGACAGTGTGCCGCCGTAATAACCTTCCGACCGCAATACCTGCCGAAGCCGCTCCATGTCGCCGTCCGCCCGCCGCCGTAAGGCGATCAGCGACGGCGGTGGGCGGTCGCGCAGTGTCTCAAGTTCCGAAACTTCGGCCATCAGCTTCGCCAATTCGCCCGACTCGATCTTCGAAAACGTCACCTGGTACGGAACCTCGGCCGTGGCCACGGTCGGGTTTCCGGCGACCGCGAACGCCACAGCCGCGCCGGCGGCTGCTCGGACCACGCAGGCCGGCAACGGCATTAGCCTTAACGCCAAACTAGGAGACTCCAGCTTCCGATCACGCTCGCAAAGCCGTCACCTATCCGCAACAATCTGTCAATAGCGAGGCGGATCGGCGTTATTCTAGTAAAAATCGGGGAGGGTCAAATCATGGGCGAAAACTGGAGCAATTGGTCCGGTAACGTGGAAAGCAGGCCGCAGGTCATTGCCGTACCGGACGACGAGTCGACGGTGGCCGCCCTGGTGCGGGAGGCGGCGGCGGCCGGCCGCGAAGTCCGGGTGGTCGGCACCGGCCATTCCTTTACGCCGGTCGCGGCCAGCGATGGCCTGCTCCTGAAACTCGATAAAATCGCCTCGGTCACCGATATCGACGCCGACGCCGGCACCGCCTGGGTCGGCGCGGGGGCCAAAATCACCGCCATCGGCGAACCGCTGCGGCAGGGCGGCCTGGCGCTCGCCAACCAGGGCGATATCGACGTGCAGGCGATCTGCGGCGCGCTTGGCACCGGCACCCACGGCACCGGCCGCACCCTCGGCAACCTGTCGACCCGGATAGCCGCGCTGCGGCTGGTCACGGCCGACGGCGAGATTGCCGAGCTCAGCGCGGAGAACGATCCGGAAGCGCTCCGCGCCGCCCGCGTCTCGCTTGGCATGCTCGGCGTCGCGACGGCGGTCCAGTTGAACTGCCTGCCCGCCTATCGGCTGCACGAAAAACTCTGGGCCGCGACGGTCGACGACTGTTTCGCCGAAATCGACGGCCTGATCGCCGGCAACCGCCATTTCGAATTCTTCTGGCGGCCGGAGCCGGACATCTGCGACATGAAAGCGCTCAACCCCCACGACGGACCGCCGGACCCGATGGACGGCGTCGACGGCGAGCGCGTCGACCACAGCTACCGCATCTTCCCCTCGATCCGGGAAAACAAGTTCAACGAGATGGAGTATTCCGTGCCGGCGGATGCCGGCCCGGACTGCTTCCACGAAATTCGCGCCCTGATGCAGACCCGGCACCCGCAGGTCAAATGGCCCGTGGAGTACCGCACCCTCGCAGCGGACGACGCCATGCTCAGCACCGCCTATAAACGCCACAGCGTGACGATCTCGGTCCACCAGGATGCCAGCCTTCCCTACCGGGATTTCTTCGCCGACTGCGAGGCGATCTTCCGCAACCACCGCGGCCGGCCCCACTGGGGCAAGGTACATAACCTGACCGCGGAAGATTTCGCCGACCTCTATCCCGAATGGGATGCCTTCCTCGCCGTGCGCCGGCGGTTCGATCCGAAAGGCCGGTTCCTCAACGATTATCTGAGAGGGATATTCGAGTAGAGCCGAGGGAAAAGGCCTACATCTTGGCGTAGGGGACGAACGGCACGCGTTCGCGCCTCGAGACCCGCGGGACAAGCTGTTCGATCGCCTGCTTGAAATGCGCGGTCTGCTGATGCGCGCCCCACGCGTCCTCATTCTCGTAGAGTTCGAAAAGAAAGAACTGCGACGGGTCCGTCGGCGAACGGTAGGGGAGGAACAGCTTAACGCCCGGTTCCGCCATGGTCGGCGCGATCAGGTCTTGCAGGATCGCACCGACCGCCGACGCTTCGCCATCCTTGGCTTCAATGTTGATGGCGACGACAAATCCGTCGTTAAGCTGCTTGGGCGTGAAACTGGATTCCTGCATAACCGCCTACCGTAATTTTCAGGGACACCCCTGTCCTTTAGCACGGGGCGACGGCGCGTTGTTTCGATTACCGTCGAAGCTTACGTCGGGAACGGAGAACGGCCGCGGGCGCTTGCGGCGCTAGGTCGTCTTCACCTGATAGCCGAGCCGCGGGAAGTGCACGACAACATCGCCGACCAGGTCGTCGCGCCGCGCAATCGAGATCGTCTCGCCGGTGATCCGAACGATCTGGCCGGCGACCATGTCGCGGGCATAGTCGTCCGGGCCGACCGCGACACGGTCGCCGGGTGCGAGACCGTCCATCGGTTCCGAGTCTGCCGGCGTCTCGGGTTCGGCCGCCTTCGCCGCCTGCAACGCCTCCGCCGCCGACATGTCACTCGGCGAACCGTGACCGATCTCCGAAATCCGAAGCATCCAGGCCATTAGCCGCTCATACGGCGCCAGCAGTTCCTGGCTCTTCCTCGGCAGGGCATTGAGAAACCAAAGCGCGTGATAGACGCCGAAATCGGCCAGGCCCGCCTTCTCGCCCAGCAGGAAACGCCGGCCGTCGGACAGCATGTCTTCGACCCAGGCGATCATCGGCCGAAGCGACGGCAGATTGCGCGACGCCGATGCCTTGACCGGGGCCAGATCCGTCGGGGCCGGCTGGCCGCGCATGGCGGCGCGGTCGGCGAAGAAATCGGCGCCCAGCTCATCCGCGTTGAGCGCCGCGACATAGCGCGCGATCGGCCAGAACAGCTGTGTCTCCGACCAGGCGGTCAGGATGGCGGACTGGCCGGCGCCGCCCTGCGGAAACAGGCTGGGCTCCGGATGACGCCGCTCCAGTTCCGCCGCGATCAGGTTGGTATCGCAATAGATGTCCGCGCCGATTTGCAGCACCGGAATGCGCCGGTAGCCGCCGGTCAGCGGCACCAGCTCCGGCTTCGGCATAACGGCGGGCGCGATCACCGAGCGCCACGGCAGCCCCTTCAGTCCAAAGATCAGCCGAACCTTTTCCGAGAACGGCGACATCTCGTAGTGATGCAAAATCAGGTCGGCCATTGAGCACTCCAATCAGTAAGGGTCGCCGTTCTTGTTTGTGAAGACCGACACGGAAGCCTTCGTCACCAGGTGCAAATCGACGTCGGGGTACGAGACTTCGTCGTCGGTGGATCGGGCGCCGACCTCCAGATAGACGGCAGGGCCGTCACCACGGTTGATCATTTGGTGACCGTCAGCCACGCCGGCGGGAAATCCGGCAGCCATGCCCGGCCCTAAAACCTGCTCGCCGGCGTCGGTTACCAGTGTCAACGCACCTTCTAGAACATAGACGAACTCGTCCTCGTTCGTGTGCCAGTGCCGCTGCGACGACCACGCCCCCGGCTCCAGCGTGACCAGATTGACGCCGAATTGAGTCAGACTTAGGGCGTTGCCCAATGCCCGCTTCGACCGGGCCTCGACCGCGCTCTTGAATTGCTCCGGATAGGTCGAGCCCGTGCGGCCCGGTACCGTTGCCGGATCGACCGCCGGCGGTTTCGGTGTTTCGCTCATCTCGGCCTCCTCCTAACACAGACTATAAGAAGTTTTTTATAAAATATTCTAGATACTATCGAATTCCCCGCCGCGCCCCTTGCCCCCGGCGAACCGGCCGGCGCCGGCGCGGGCCTCCTGAGCCAACGGCGCCAAGCCGCCGCGCCCCTCGTTCTTCAGCGCGTCCTCGACCGGCATGCCCCATTGCCGATAGGACGATAGCCGGTCGGCGCGCAGGCAGACCTGCGGGAACCGGGCCAGGTTATGGGCCAGTTTCTCGGCTTCGGCGCGCGCCTCTCCGGCGGGCACGACCCGGTTGGCGAGGCCGAACGACAGCGCTTCGTCGGCGCCGACCGGCCGGCCGGTCAGGATCATGTCCAGCGCCCGGCTGTGGCCGATCAGCCTGGGCAGCCGCACCGTGCCGCCATCCACCAGCGGCACGCCCCAGCGCCGGCAGAACACGCCGAACTGCGCGGTTTCCGAGGCGATGCGCATGTCGCACCACAAGGTAAGCTCCAGCCCGCCGGCGACCGCATAACCTTCGACCGCGCAGATCACCGGCTTGTTCAGCAACATGCGGCTCGGCCCGAGCGGTCCGTCGCCCTCCGGGTCGTATGTATCGGAGATCCCGGCATCCGACAGGGACTTCAGGTCGTAGCCGGCGCAAAAGGTCTCGCCCGTGCCGCTGAACACCGCGACCGACTGGCTGTCGTCCTGATCGAAGGCGCTGAACGCCTCGATCAGAAGCTGACCGGTCTCGTGGTCGACCGCGTTGCGCCGCTCCGGCCGGTTAAGAATGACCGTGGTGACGGGACCGTCCGTTTCCACCAGAACCTTGCGTTCGCTCATCACGCTGCCCTCCGCCGTGGAACCTGCCGTTCGTCGAGCCGTCGCCGCAGCATGTCGATGCGGTCTCCGCCGAAAAACAGCTCGTCTTCGAAAACGAAGGACGGGGCGCCGAACACGCCGGCAGCGTCGGCTTCTCCGTTGATCTCGTAGCTGATCTCCAGGCCTTCGCCTGCACGGTATGCATCGAAACCGTCGGTCGACGCGCCGCATTCCTTCAACACGCCGGCCATTGCCGCCGGGTCCTCGATATCGAGTTCGCGCTTAAAGAAGCGTTCGAACACCGCATCGTTATAGGGACGGAACACGCCTTCTTTCTGGGCATACAGCGCGCCGACGGCCGCCAGCCTGGAATCGAAGATCTTTTTCGGGCCCTTGACGATCAGCCCGCGTTCGTTGGCGATGCGGCGCGCGTCCATATAGCTGTATTTGACCTTGCGCCACTGCGCCTCGGACCGCTCTTCGACCGACCCGAACGAGCCCGCCAGATCCAGCACGAAAGGCCGCCACAGAACGCTGACGTCGTAGTCGCGTTCCAGTTGGTACATCGGCTCCACGGCCAGATAAGTGTAGGGACTCTTGTAGTCGAAATAGAATGTTACCTCCGCCATCGGCGCGCTCCTTCCACTGTCGTTTCGGTCATGCTAGCCCGCCGGGCGGGCATTGCCCAAACCGGGAACGGCGTAGATCTCAAGCGGTGAGGCCGCCGTCGACGATAAGCTGCGTCGCCGTCACATATTTCGCCTCGTCCGAGGCGAGGAACAAAGACGCGTAGGCCACGTCCCAGGCATCGCCCATCTTTCCGGTCGGGCACATGGCATCGCGCTTGGCGATGGTCTCCTGCACCTTGCCGTCATCGTACTGCCGCGCGATGCGATGGGTCACCAGCGGCGTGTTCATCAGGCCGGGCAGCACGCAGTTGCAGCGGATGCCCTGCTTCACGTACTGCATCGCAACCGCCTTGGTGAATTGGATCAGGCCGGCTTTCGAGGCGTGGTAGGAAACCATGTTCCGCCCGGAGACGCTCTTGATACCGGCGACGGACGAGACATTGACGATGGCGCCGCCGCCCTGGCGCTGCATCGCGGGCAGCACGTGCTTGCAGGCCAGGAACGCGCTTTTCAGGTTGAGGTCTATGTTGGCGTCCCAGGTCTCCTCGCTCATCTCCACCGGGCCGCCGGGCTCCGATCCGCCGACATTGTTCTGTAGCACGTCGATTCGCCCGTATGCGGCGAGGCAGGCGTCGACCATGGCTGCCACGGACGCGGAATCGGTCGCATCCACGGAGCCGGCGGTGCAGACGCCGCCCTCGCCCTCGATAATGCCGCAGGTCTCCTCGGCCGCCGGCCGGTTGATGTCGGCGGCATAAACCTTGGCCCTTTCGCGGGCATAGAGGACGGCCGCGGCCTTGCCGTTGCCCCAGCCCTCGCCCACCGATCCCGCGCCGACCACCAGCGCCACCTTGTCCTGCAATCGCCCCGCCATCCGATTGGCCTCCCCTGGTTGCACGCCCCCTATCTGATCTCAAATCCGCGTGACGCGGAAGCCCACCGGGGCGCAATGATTGACGCGGCGGCCCCAAAAAGTGTTTGATTGGCCCGCCTAAGAAACACCGATGGGGGACAGTAAGGCTTGACGGTTACGGCGATGAATCCCAGCCTTTCGGCGGCAAGCCCGGCAGAGGCCAGGCGGCTGATCCGCACCGGCGCCCATACCGGTCAGACCGCCGGCATGGCGCCCGGCTACCTGCAGGGCAATATCGCCATCCTGCCGGCCGACCTGGCGCTGGATTTCGCCCGTTATTGCCAGCGCAACCCGAAACCATGCCCGCTGGTCGGCGTGTCGGAAACCGGCGACCCGTCCCTGCCGACGCTCGGCGCCGACATCGACATGCGGACCGATCTCTCGGGCTACAACGTCTATCGGGACGGCGAGCTTGCCGACACCGTCAGCGACATTCGCGACCTGTGGCGCGACGACTTCGTCACCTTCGTGCTCGGCTGCTCGTTCTCCTTCGAAGACGCGTTGGTCTCCGAAGGCGTGCCGCTCCGCCATCTGGAGACCGGCACCACCGTGTCCATGTACCGCACCAACATCGCGACGGTGCCGGCGGGGCCGTTCCATGGCGACATGGTGGTATCGATGCGGCCGCTGAAACCCGCCGACGCGATCAAAGCGGTCGAAATCACCGCGCGGTTCCCGGAAACCCACGGCACGCCGGTCCATCTGGGAGACCCGGCGATGATCGGGGTCGACGATATCGCGCGCCCGGACTGGGGCGATCCGGCCGAATTCAGGGACGGGGAGATCCCGGTATTCTGGGCCTGCGGCGTAACGCCCCAGGTCGCCGTGCGCCAGGCCCGTCCGCCGATCTGCATCACCCACCGGCCGGGATCGATGCTGATCACCGATATTCCAAGCACAGAGGCGCGCCAAACGCCCGGCTAACAGGCAGCACCGCAACAAGTTCAAAGTAGAACGACAACAGGGAGTCTAAAAAATGGCACTGAAACATCTTGCCGCCGCGATGGCGGCGGGCGGCATCGCTTTGGCGGCGGTTGGCGCCTCGGCCCAGGACCTGCCACGCAACCAGTTCAAGGTCGTCGGCACCTGGGGCAACCTGTCCAACTTCCAGAAGCATGAAGGCCCGTTCTGGAATCAGGTCGTTTCCGATAAATCCGGCGGCGCGATCACTGCCCAGGCCTCGCCGCTGACCGAGCTCGGCCTCAAGGGCTTCGAGGTGATGCGCCTGCTGAAGCTCGGCGTGTTCGATTTCGCCCATGGCGTGATCGGCTACGTCGCGTCGGAGGACGCGGTGTTCGAAGGCGTCGACCTGTCGGTCATCGCCCAGGACATCGGCACGGCCCGCGAGATCACCAAGGTCTACCGTCCGATCCTGGAGGACGCGTTCGCCAAGACCTACAATGCCAAGCTGATGCTGATGTACCCGTTCCCGAGCCAGATGCTCTGGTGCAACACGCCGATCAACAATATCGGCGACCTGAAGGGCAAGAAGATCCGGGTCTATTCCACCACGCTCGGCGATTTCGTCGAGGGTGTCGGCGGCACCAGCGTGACGGTGCCGTTCGCCGAGGTCGTGCCGGCCTTGCAGAAAGGCGTCGTCGATTGCGGCATCACCGGCACCATGCCGGCCTACCGCGCCAAGTGGCACGAAGTCGCGACCCATGCGCTGGCGCTGCGCGTCGGCTGGGGGATCTCGTTCGGCGCCATGAGCATGAAGACCTGGAACCGCCTGGACGACAAGACCAAGGCCCTGCTGACCGCGGAAACCCAGGCGCTGGAAGACCGGATGTGGAAGGAAACCGGCATCGAAGACGAGATGGGTGTCATCTGCAACACCAATACCGGCGACTGCACGGAAGGCACGCCCGGCAACATGAAGCTGGTCGTGCCGACGGACGCCGACAGGGCCGCGCGCGAAGCCGTGATGAACGACTTCATCCTCAAGCGCTGGGCCGCCCGCTGCGGCGAGGAATGCGTCAAGCAGTGGAACGGTACCGTCGGCAAGCTGCTCGGCGTTACCGCCAGCGCCAACTGAGCTGACGTCGGTGGGGACGCCGCCCGTCGGGACGGCGTCCCCACCGCCTGCTCGAATCCCCCGCGGATCAACCAAATGACCCACCGGGCATGCTGACCCGCCTGCTGCCGATCGCGGAACGGGCATCGCGCGTCGCGGTGTGGGCGGGCGGCGCGCTGCTGATTTTCTCGGCCGCCATGGTCTCGGTCGACGTGATCTTGCGCAAGCTGTTCTCGATCACGCTGGCCGGCTCGGACGAGATCTCCGGCTACCTGTTCGGCATCAGCACCGCCTTCGCCTTTTCCTACGCGCTGCTGCACCGCGCCAACGTCAGGATCGACGCGCTTTACATGCATCTGCCGCGGCGGATTCGCGCCGCGCTGGACCTGTTCGGCCTACTGCTGCTCGGCCTGTTCATCGGCATCCTGACTTGGCGGGCGCTGCTGCTGGTGCAGGATTCCTATGCCTTCTGGTCGAAATCGATCACGCCGCTGCAGACCCCGTTGGCGATCCCGCAGACGCTCTGGGTGCTCGGACTGGTGCTGTTCCTGATCACCCTCGTTCTGGTGATCGCGGTTACGGCCGTCGCCCTGTTCCGGGGCGATCTCGCCACCGTGCAGCGCGTCGCCGGCGCCCGCACCGTCGACGAGGACATCGAGGAAGAGACCCATGTGACGCCCGACAGCGACCGGATGGACCGCTGAGATGCTCGGCTTCACGCTCATCCTGTTGCTGGCGCTGATCGCGCTCAGCGTGCCCATTGCCGCCGCGCTCGGCGTGCTCGGCCTGGCGCTGGATCACGTTTATTCGCCGATGCCGCTGTTCCTGGCCCTCGGCGACGTCGCCTGGCAGAACAGTACCGAATACCTGCTGGTGGCGATCCCGCTGTTCATCCTGCTCGGCGAAATCCTGCTGCGCTCCGGTATCGCCGCCCGGATGTACGGCGCCATGGTGCAATGGCTGAGCTGGCTGCCCGGCGGCCTGATGCATTCGAACGTCGGCTCCTGCGCCTTGTTCGCGGCGACCTCCGGCTCCAGCGTCGCCACCGCCGCGACGATCGGCACCGTGGCGCTGCCCGAGGTCGAGCGCCGCCGCTACAATGAGCGGCTGTTCGTCGGCACCCTGGCCGCCGGCGGCACGCTCGGCATCCTGATTCCGCCGTCGATCAACCTGATCATCTACGGGCTGCTCACCGACACATCGGTGCCGCAGCTCTACCTCGCCGGCTTCCTGCCGGGCTTCCTGCTCGCCAGCCTGTTCATGGTGACGGTGGTCATCGCCTGCCTATACCGCCGTTCCTGGGGCGGCACCAAGGTTGAGACGAGCTGGGAGGACAGAATCGCCAGCCTGCGGCACCTGCTGCCGCCGCTCGGCATCTTCCTGGTCGTGGTCGGCTCGATCTATGCCGGCATCGCGACACCGACCGAAGCCGCCTCGCTCGGCGTTGTCGCCGCCCTCGGCCTCGCGGCGGCCAACCGCACGCTGTCGTTTTCGATGCTGCGCGAAGCGGTCGAGGGCACCATGCGCACCACGGCGATGGTTATGCTGATCATCCTGGCGGCGATCTTCCTCAACTTCACCCTGGCGGCCGTCGGCCTGACCCAGGCGCTGACCGAGTTCATCGAGAATCTCGGCCTCACGCCGATGCAGACCCTGCTGGTGATCATCGCGTTCTACCTGATCCTCGGCTGTTTCATGGAAACGCTGTCGATGCTGATCACCACGACGCCGTTGATCGTGCCCATCGTCGTCTCGCTCGGCTTCGACCCGGTCTGGTTCGGCATCCTGATGATGGTGATGCTGGAAACCGCGCTGATCACGCCGCCGATCGGCGTCAATCTCTACGTGGTGCAGGGCGTGCGCGGCCGCGGGTCGATGAACGACGTCATCATCGGCACCCTGCCCTTCGTCGCCACCATGTTCGTGATGATCGTGCTTTTGGTGCTGTTCCCGAACATCGCGCTCTGGCTGCCCAGCCTGTTCTATTAGCCCAGATTTCTGGCAATATCGGCCGGCTTTCCTCTAAGCTTCGAATACGGGAGGAAACAACCATGTCGGAACAGAGCGGATTTCAACCGCCGGACCCCGCCCAGGCGGAGGAAATGGCACGGCAGATCGCAACCCTAACCGAGCGCAGCCAGCGCCTCGCCCAGGCGTTCTGGGAGCGCCAGGCGAAGCAGGCGTCGGGCGACGAATTTTCGCTGGTGGACATGCAGGGCGTGACGCGCGCCTTTTTCGAACTCGGCGCCAAGCTGATGAGCGACCCGGTCAAGCTGGCCGAGGCGCAGACCGAGTTCTGGCGTCAGAACATGGAGCTCTGGCAGGCTTTCGTCACCGGCGCGAAGCCCGACGACGACAAGCCGGCCAAGGCCGACAAACGCTTCCGCGACAAGGCCTGGGACGAAGACCTGCTGTTCAACTACATGAAACAGTCCTACCTGCTGACCGCCGACTGGCTGCAGAAGACGGTGCACGACGTGGAAGGGCTCGACCCCAAGTCCAAGGAGAAGGTCGACTTCTATACCCGGCAGTTCGTCAGCGCCATGGCCCCGACCAACTTCGCGCTGACCAACCCGCAGGTGCTGAAACGGACCCGCGAGACCGGCGGCGAGAACCTGCTGAAGGGCCTGGAGCATATGCTCGACGATCTGGAGCGCGGCAAGGGCCGGCTCGAGATCGCGATGACCGACTTCAAGGCGTTCGAGGTCGGCCAGAACGTCGCGACCACGCCGGGCAAGGTGGTGTTCCAGAACGAACTGATGCAACTGATCCAGTATTCGCCGTCGACGGAAACGGTGCACAAAAGGCCGCTTCTGTTCGTGCCGCCCTGGATCAACAAGTACTACGTGATGGATCTCCAGCCGGATAACAGCCTGATCCGCTGGTCGGTCGAACAAGGCCACACCCTGTTCGTGATCTCCTGGATCAACCCGAAGAAGGAACTCGCCCACAAGACCTTCGAAGACTACATGCTCGAAGGCCCGCTCGCCGCCATGGAAGCCATCGAACAGGCCACCGGCGAGAAGGAGATCAACACGCTCGGCTTCTGCATCGGCGGCATCCTGATGGTGGCGACCCTCGCCTATATGGCCGCCAAGGGCGACGACCGGATCAAGTCGGCGACCTTCCTGGCGACCATGGTGGAACTGAAGGACGTCGGCGAGACCGCCGTGTTCGTCGACGAGGACCAGCTCGAGTCCATGGAAAAGCACATGGCCGAGAAGGGCTACCTGGAAGGCCACCACATGGCCGACATGTTCAACATGATGCGGGAAAACGACCTGATCTGGTCGTTCGTGGTGAACAATTACCTGATGGGCCGCGACCCCATGGCCTTCGACCTGCTCTACTGGAACTCCGACTCCACGCGGCTGCCGGCAGCGATGCTGCTCTATTACCTCCGCCATATCTACATGGAAGACGGGCTGATGAAGCCGGGCGCACTCACCCTGGACGGGGTGCCGATCGATATCCGCAAGATCAAGACGCCCTGCCTCGTCGTCGCCACCAAGGAAGACCATATCGCACCCTGGCGCTCCGGCTATCCGTCGACCCAGACGTTCGGGGGGCCGGTCACCTTCCTGCTCGGCGGATCCGGCCATATCGCCGGCATCATCAACCCGCCGACGCGGACCAAATACGGCTATTGGCTGAACGACGACTACCCGCCCGACCCGGACGGGTGGCTGGAAGGCGCGACTTATACGGAGGGAAGCTGGTGGCCGGAATGGGGCAAGTGGCTGAAACGCCGTGCCGGCAAACGGGTCGCGCCGCGTGAACCCGGCGACGGCAAGCTAGACATTATCGAGGACGCGCCGGGCTCCTTCGTCCGCGTCCGCGCCGCCGACTAAGACTTTCCTGCCGGCGGGCACCCGATAGACGTTAAAGATTTGCCGTCGGCCGCGATCGGCCATCGGCCGTATAGATTGGTAGATTTCAATGAGCATCCCCGACGATGCCAAGGACGGCCAACCGCCGCCGCTGACGAAGCCGTCCCTCGACAAGGACCTCACCAAGATCGTCCATGTCGAGGAGGCGACGCGGTCGATAGCCCAACGCCTGACGACCCCGGGCTACGCCGTCCTGTTCCTGGCGGTCGCCGGGGCCTTCGCCAGCAGCCAGATCGGCGCCCAACCGAACGCCGGTTTCATCATCGTCGCCGCCACGCTCGGCGGCTACATGGCGCTCAACATCGGCGCCAACGACGTCGCCAACAATGTCGGGCCGGCGGTCGGCTCGCGCGCGCTGACGCTGACCGGCGCCCTGATCATCGCCGCCGTGTTCGAAAGCGCCGGCGCACTGATCGCGGGCGGCGACGTGGTGTCGACCATCTCAAAAGGCATCATCGATCCGTCGCTGGTGCCGGACAGCCAAACCTTCGTCTGGGCAATGATGGCGGCGCTGCTGTCGTCGGCGCTGTGGGTCAATCTCGCGACCTATATCGGCGCGCCGGTCTCGACGACCCATTCCGTCGTCGGCGGCGTGATGGGCGCCGGCATCGCGTCGGTCGGCTTCGCCTCGGTGAACTGGGCGACCATGGCGAAAATCGCCGCGAGCTGGGTGATCTCCCCGCTGCTCGGCGGCGTGATCGCGGCGATCTTCCTCGCCTTCATCAAGACCAACATCATCTACCAGGACGACAAGATCGCCGCCGCGCGGCGCTGGGTGCCGGTGCTGCTGGCGGTGATGGCGTCCGCGTTCTCCTGCTATCTGGTAATGAAGGGCCTGAAGAGGGTCTGGAAGGCCGACTATTACACGGTCCTGTTCGTCGGCTTCGCGGTGTTCGCCCTGGCTTACGGCCTTCTGAAGCCCTGGGTGCGCCGGCGCTCCGAGGGGATGGAGAACCGCAACCAGTCGCTGCGCACCCTGTTCCACCTGCCGCTGATCTGTTCGGCGGCGCTGCTCTCGTTCGCACACGGCGCCAACGACGTGGCCAACGCGGTCGGACCGCTGGCGGCCATCCTGCATTCCGTGCAATCCGGCGAAATCGCCGGCAAGGTCGACATCCCGATCTGGGTGATGCTGATCGGCGCCGTCGGCATCAGCTTCGGACTGTTTCTGTACGGGCCGAAACTGATCCGCATGGTCGGTCAGGAAATCACCCGGATGAACCCCATGCGGGCGTTCTGCGTCGCCCTGTCGGCGGCAATTACAGTGATTATCGCCTCGGCGCTCGGCCTGCCCGTAAGCTCCACCCACATCGCCGTCGGCGCCGTGTTCGGGGTCGGCTTCTTCCGCGAGTATTACACCAGCCGCAGCAAGCGGCGGCGGCGTTATGTGACCAAGAACGCGCTACGCTACGATGACGACGGCGACGCGGAGCCGTCGGACCGCGAGGAACAACGGCGCCGCAAGCTGGTGCGGCGCTCGCACTTCATGACCATCGTCGCCGCCTGGATTATCACCGTACCGGCGGCGGCCCTACTGGCGGCGGTGATTTTCTTCGTCCTTTCGTTCGCATGGTGAGGCCGGCGACTAGGCATCGGGCATCCGCCGGCCCCGCGCTCTGGCAACCGCGCCCAGAACGACAGAGACCAGCGTCATAAACGCGCCGAGGGCCGCTAAAGCGAGGGCCGCGAGCATCCAGATTGCCGATCCAAGACCTGTCATCGGCCCCCCGTAGGCGACGTCCCAGTTATAGGCCACGACACTGACGACCAGGCCGACAACGGTCATACCCAGTCCAAGCCACGTAATTTCTCGGTACATGTCATTGTTCCCGCGAGGGCGGCGTTCGCGTCCGCTCGACGGTCGTGCGCCATCGAAACCAGGGCGAAAGACCGCTAGATCGAAGACAGCTCCCGGTCGGCCGTCGCCACTTCCGCCGCCGCCTTGCCCACCGCCGGCCGGCTTTCCATCCGGTCGAACCACGCGGACAGTTCCGCCTGTGGCGCCCAGGACGGCCCGTCCAGACGGCGGGCGAACAGCATGCTCATAAAGACGGCGATATCGGCCACGGAGAACGCGCCGCAGAAATAGTCCTGTCCGGCCAACAAACCGTCCAGCGACTTGTACAGCAAGCCGATCTCATGCTCGGCCTTGACGCCGTCCTTCTCTTTCAGGCGCTGCGCCATCGGGTCGGGGTTCGGCGGCTCGGTCCGGTACATCAGCCGCGCCACCATCGGTAGCAGGATTTCATCCGCCGTCAGTTCGACCATCCGGCATTGCGCCCGGCCTCTTGCATCGCGGGGATAGAGCGGCGGGTCGGGATAGGCGTCCTCCAGATACTCGAAGATCAAGGTCGAATCGAACAGCGTAAAGCCGCCGTCGACCAGAACCGGCACTTGCGCCTTCGGGTTGGCGCTCAGAACGTCCGGATGTTTCGGCGAATAGCCCTCCGCCTGGCTGAACGGCACCATGATCCGGTCGAACGCCAGCCCCTTCTCGCCGAGTGCGATTTCGACCTTGCGCGAGAACAGGCTCAAGGGGCCCGAATAGAGCTTGATCGTCATGCCGGAACGGCCCTCTTCAGTTTGCGGTACCGGGCCGGCGACATGCCGTAGGCTGCCTTGAACATCCGGGTGAAATGCGCCTGATCGGCGAAACCGGCGTCGAGTGCCAAGTCCACCAATGGCCGATTCGATCCGATCCGCCGCCGTGCGGAATCGAGACGCCGCATCAGCGAATACCGGTAAGGGCTTGTTCCGAATAAAGACCGAAACTGCCGCGCGAGATCGTAGCGGCGCAATCCGGTAATCGACTCCAATTCCGACGACCGCACGACGCGCGCCGTCTCGGCATCCAGGAACTGCCGCGCCCGCTCAAGCGCGACGAGATCGTGGCGGCGGCCCGACTTGATTCGAGCGGCGCCTGAACCGCCGGCGACAAGTCCTTCCGCCAATTGAAGAACCAGGCTGTCGACCGCCAGCGGCTCATGGTGATGTGCGAAAGCATCGCGTATCGCCGCCGCGAGCTTCGCGTTGGTCGACACCGTATCGCGGATGAAGGGCAGCGCGTGGCGCTCGCCGGTAATCGACCCGACGGCCTCGGAGATTTTCGCCGGCTCCAGATAGATCATTCGGTAGCCGAAACCGTGCTCGGTGCCGGCATGCCCGTCATGCAACTCGTCCGGATAGATCGCCACCACGTCGCCCGGCGTGGCGCGCACGCTGGCCCCGCGATAGTCGAACGCCTGTATCCCGGTCTCGGTCAGGCCGATGGCGTAGGTGTCGTGGCGATGCTTGTCGTAGGCATGGCCGGCGAACCACGCCTCGAACAGTTCGACGCCGCGCGCCGGCTCGGCGCTGCGAAACCAGCCCTGTTCAGGCCCGTCGCACAATCGTTCAAGACCGTAATCGGCCAGCGTGCTCTGATCGGCAACCATGAGCCGAGAATACTCCTCTGAGCAATACCCGCAAATACCATGACACCAGACCAGGCCGTCGCCTTTTTCCTGTTCGCCATCGTCGCCGCCGGCACGCCGGGGCCGAGCAACGTGCTGCTGACCGCCACCGGCGCCAATGTCGGCGTGTTGCGCGGCCTGCCCTGCCTGTTCGGCGTGGCGTTGGGCATGGGCTTCATGATGTTCGTCGTAGCCTTCGGCCTCGGCAGCATCGTGCTCGGCACGCCGGCGATCCTGGAGGCCCTCAAATGGTGCGGCGTCGCGTTCCTGCTGTGGCTGTCGTGGAAGATCGCAACCGCCGGGCGCAGCAACGCGGCCGCCGATACGAAGCCTGTCGGCTTTATCGGCGCCGCCGCGTTCCAGTGGGTCAACCCAAAATCCTGGCTGGTCTGCGCCAGCGCGGTCGGCACCTACCTGCACACCGAAGCCGGCGGGGCGTTCGTTCAGTCCGCATCGTTCGGGCTGGTCTTCACCTCGGCGGCGCTACTTAGCTGCATCGTCTGGCTTGCCTTCGGCGCGGGAATGCAGCGCATCCTTCGCACCGACCGCGCGACGAGGATTTTCAATATCGCCATGGGGGCGACGCTCGCCGCCTCGGTCGTCCTGTTCGTCTGGTAAAGGTCAGTCGCCGGACGACGGCCAGCGCGGCGGCCGCTTCTCCAGGAACGCCGCCAACGCCTCCTTCGAATCCTCAGTCTCGACCAGGTTGCACATCACCTCGGCCATATGCTCGATGTCGCGCCGGTAGTCGCGGTCGTTGGCGCGCAGGAAGGCGTCGCGGCCGATCCGCATCACCGTCGGCGACTTGGCGGCGAAATCGCGGGCAAGGTCGCGGGCCTTGTCCATCACCCGATCGTCCGGCACCACACAGCCGATCAACCCGATGCGCTCGGCCTCCACGGCCGAAAACGGCTTGGCCGAGAACAGCAGTTCGAACGCCTTATGCCGGCCCACTTGCCGCGGCAGATGCACGAAATGCAAAGCCGGGATCAGGCCGACATCGACTTCCGGGTAGCCGAAGCTCGCCCCCTCTCCGGCCACCACCATGTCGCAGGAGACCGCGATGGTCATGCCGCCGGCGCGGGCCGCGCCGCGCACCGCCGATATCGTCGGTTTACCAAGGCGATACTGGATATCGTAAAGCTCAAGGTAGAGCTTGTTCAGAAACCGGCGCATGTCGAGGCCGGTGGCGCCCTGTACCACCGACAGGTCGAGCCCGGCGCAGAAAACCTTGTCGAACGCGCTGCTCACAATCACCGCCCGAACCGCGTCGTCATCGCCGGCTTGTCGCAAAGCCGCGTTCAGATCGCCGATCAGTTCCAGGGTCAGCGCATTGACCGGCGGACGCTCCAGCGCGATTTCGGCGATGCCGTCGGCAACCGTGTAACGAACCTGTTCCGTCATCCTGTCACGCCGTCCAAATCGTGGTGATCCGCCCGTCGAACAGAGGCGTGCCGTCGGACGCGCGGGTCGTCGTCGCCCAGGTGACCCAGCGCCGGCCCTTGCGTTCTTGCTTGTGTTGGCAGACCAGATCCGTGGTGACCCTGTCGCCAAGCTTCGGCAGGGCGCGCATCTCGAAATGCTGGCCCGCATGGATGTTGCCGGGCGGGCGCGGCGTGACGATCGCCATGTAGGACCGCATGACAACCACCATCGCCATACCGCCCGGCGCCGTTTCGCCCAGGTCGCCGCCGTACAGGCTGGCCCACCGGTCGAACATCACTTGATCGACGGTGACGTCGTGGCTGCCCATCGCTTGGCCTGACTCGAACGTGTCGAAGGTCCTGACTGTCGTCATGCCGGCACCGCCTGCGGCAGCGCCTGGCCGTCCGAACCTTGCTCGAATACGATCCTGACCTTCATGCCGATATGCACGGCGTCGGGCTCGCAGTCGCGCAGGTTCATCATCATGCGCACACCGTCCGCCAGATCGACCAGCACGACCACATAGGGTGCGTCGGGACGGAACGCCTTGGTCGGCGCCCGCTGCACCACCGTGAACGAGTAAACCTCGCCGGCCCGTTCCGTCTCCGCCCAGGCCAGATCGTCGCTCTGGCAGTTGGCGCAGACGGCGCGCGGATAGAACTGATGATGGCCGCAGGCCCGACATCGCTGATGGATCAGGTCGCCGCGGTTGCAGGCCTCCCAGAACGGCGCGCTGTCCGCATTGGGACGGGGCATGGGTTTGTCGCTCATCGTCACGCCCTCCCCAGAACCATCGATCCGTGCGCCGACAGAATACCGCCGTCGCCATGCACGAAGGCCAATTCCGCGCCCGGCACCTGCCGCGCCTCGGCCTCGCCGCGCAACTGCCGCACCGCCTCGACCACGTGGAACATGCCGCCGGCGGCCCCGGAATGGCCGTAGGACAACAGCCCGCCATGGGTGTTGCAGGGCAGTTCGCCGCCATGGGTCAGCGCGCCTTCCGCCGCCGCCGCGCCTGCTTCGCCGCGGCCGAAAAACCCTATCGATTCCAGTTCCACCAACAAGGTAATGGTGAAGGAATCGTAGATCTCCGCCACGTCTATGTCGCCCGGGCCGACGCCCGCCTGTTCGAACGCCCGCGCCGACGACTGCTTGCAGCCGAAGTCGGTAAGCGACGGCGCGGCAACGATATGCTCATGCGTATGGCCCTGCCCGGCGCCGAGCACGGCAACCGGTTGCCGCACATCCGGCGCGGTATCCGCTGCACTAACGACCAGAGCCGCCGCACCGTCGGAAATCAGGCAGCAATCCAGCAGGCGGAGCGGTGAGGAAATCACGCGCGAGGCCATCACGTCGTCCAGCGTGACCGGCTCCCGCTTATGCGCGTTCGGATGCTGCGCCGCGTGCGCGCGATGCGTCACCGCGATCGACGCAAGTTGTTCCAACGTCGTGCCGTATTCGTGCATATAGCGCTGCGCCACCAGCGCATAGGACGCCGGAATGCTGATCCCATAGGGCCGCTCAAACTGCGCGTGACCGAAGGCGGCCAGCGCGCTGTCGGCCATTTCCCGCGCCATGCCGGTCAGCCGATTGTCGCCGGTAACACACAGCACGTGCCGGCACATGCCGGAGGCAACCAGCGCCATCGCCTGCTGCGTCATGATCACGCCGGTCGCGCCCCCGGCCGTCACCGACGCGTTGAAGCCCGGCTGCACACCGATATATTCGCAGAACACCGAACTCAGCATCAGGTGCGGCTCGGTAAAGGAATAGGCGCAGAGCACACCGTCGATGTCGCCAAGCGTCAGACCGGCGTCGCGCACGGCGCCGAGCCCGGCCTCCGCATGCAGCGACATGCAGCTCGACTCGGGTAGTTCGCCGACTTTCGTATCGGCAACGCCGCTGATCAATGCTTTCCCCCTCATCGCAACGCCTCGGTCTTGATCCCCTCACCCCAACCCTCTCCCGTTGGGAGCAGGGGAATCGCATATGGAAATTTTCGAACTGAATGTGGCGCGGAAGAACCGAAATTGATTCGATACGTACGTTTTCGGAACACTTCCGATTCCAAAC
>JANQEE010000049.1 GCA_028278525.1 Minwuiaceae bacterium
GGGTTACTTTTGCAAGGTAGATATTGCCTTTTAGCGGCTTTTTGCTCGCTGTTTCGAAATCGAACTCTTCAAGGCGTTTTCCTTTGATCACGGCCACCCGGGTCTCTTCCGGGTAGGACGCGTCGATTAGCATACGGGTTGCCATTCAGGCTCTCTCCAGGACGGCGCGGGAGCCCATGCGAACCCAGGGCATGGCGCCGTCTCTCGTTCTGCAAAACCGGTGGGGCAGGACAGAACCCGTCATTTCTGAATTTGATTGCTGCAAATTCCATGTAAGGACGAAAGCTCTCAGATGTCCGCCGCCACGACTGAATTGCCGCAACCGGCTTTGGGTTGTCATTTCGGTTCCGCCGCTCTTGGGCGCAGACCGCTACAATGTTCAACCGGAATGAGCACCTGTTGTGCGGTTCGACGTTGAACGGCACCTTGGTCTCAAGCCCCCGGGAACATGTCGCTGCTGCGCCGCCGGCTCAATTGGCTCTGTGCCATGGCAAGCCGGGCCGAGTGCGGATGTTCGCGGCGCCAATATAGTCGCAACGGACGATCAAAGCCAAACCGTTTCTCTCCGGCCCGGCCCGGGCGCCATTCGCCGGGCAAGGCGCGGGCAATCGTTGTTTGAGCAATTGCGGCAGTGTATATCTGGTGGAATTCGGTCTCATGAGTACCAGATATGTCCGAATGAGGTCACGGTTCGTCTTGCTAGCGACAGGCTTGGCTTTGCTCGTGTTGAGCTTGTCATCCGCTGTTGCGAAACCTGTCGCCACCGCGGTTCGAATTGGCGAACACGTGGACATGACGCGATTCGTGATCGATCTAAGCGAATCGGTCGAGCACTCCATCTTCGTCCTGGCCGACCCCTACCGGGTGGTCATCGATCTGCCGGAAACCGAATGGCGGGTCAGCCGTGCCGCGGCCAATGCGTCGGCCGGATTGGTGCAACGCTACCGCTTCGGGCTCTACCGCGCCGGAATCTCGCGATTGGTGTTGGATGCGGCGGCCCCGGTCCAGGTGCACCGCGCCTTCGTGTTGCCGCCGCAGGGCAATTTCGCCTACCGCTTCGTCATCGACCTGAAACGGACGGACCGCAACTCGTTCCTCAAGTCTGCCGGGTCGCCGGTCGGCAAGCTGGCGGCGGTGCGGCCGGCGAAACCGTTGCCCAAGGTGCCGCCGCGGCGGCCGGACCGGCCGGTGATCGTGCTCGATCCCGGCCATGGCGGGGTCGATCCGGGCACCATCGGCGCGGGTGGCACCTACGAAAAGACGGTGGTGCTGAAGGTTGCCAAGGAAATCCGGCGGCGGCTGACGGCATCGGGCCGCTACCAGGTCGTGATGACGCGCAACCGCGATGTGTTCGTCCGATTGCACGACCGGGTCAAGATTGCCCGGGAAGCGGACGCGGATCTGTTCCTCTCGATCCACGCCGATGCGATCAATCAGCGCAAGGTGAGGGGAGCAACGGTCTACACGCTGTCGGAGAAGGCTTCCGACGCCGAGGCCGGCGCGTTGGCCGCCAAGGAGAACAAGGCGGACGTGATCGCCGGCGTGGACCTGAACGTCCATAACGACGATGTGGCGAATATCCTGATCGAGCTCGCCCAGCGCGACACCATGAACCGGTCCGCCCGGTTCGCGACGATCCTGGTGCCGTCCCTGAAGAAAAACGTGCGGGTCAGGGCCAAGCCGCACCGGTCGGCCGGCTTTCGCGTGCTGAAGGCGCCCGACGTCCCGTCGGTCCTGATCGAACTGGGCTATCTGTCGAATCGCGATGACGAAAAACTGCTGAATTCCCAGGCCGGCAGGACCGCGGTCGCCAAGGCCATCGCCGCCGCCGTCAGCCGGTATTTCGAGGTCGTGCACAGCGGAAATCGCTGATTTTGTGGGGTTTGCAAGCCATCGGGCGGCGCCGGCGGCCATAACAATGACATAATTATGCAATACTACTAATAGTCGCGGTTTTCCTTAACCAGTCGTTATCAAAGCCGGCGTAGTACTCGGCCTGTAGGCACTATGCGGATACTCAGGTTTCTCGGCGGGCTCGCGGCCCTCGGATTTGCCGTGGCGATCGTCGCCGGCGGGGCGGTGGTCTATGCCCTATGGCACTATGGCCGAACGCTTCCCGACTACCAGCAGCTCGCCAATTACGAGCCGCCGGTGATGACCCGGGTGCATGCGGGGGACGGTCAATTGATCGCCGAGTATGCACGGGAACGGCGGCTGTTCGTGCCGATCGGCGTGATCCCGAAACGAGTGGTGCGGGCGTTCCTGTCGGCCGAGGACAAGAATTTCTACTCCCACAAGGGGATCGATCCGCTCAGCGTCGTCCGGGCGGTCGTCGTTAATGTCCGTAACATCATTTCCAGTCGGCGCCCGGTCGGCGCGTCGACCATCACCCAGCAGGTGGCCAAGAACTTTCTGCTCTCCAGCGAAGTGTCGTTCGAGCGTAAGTTCAAGGAAGCCATCCTGGCCTTTCGGATCGAGCGGGCATTCGACAAGGACCGCATCCTCGAGCTTTATCTGAACGAGATTTATCTGGGGGTTGGCTCCTACGGCGTGGCCGCCGCGGCGCTCAACTATTTCGACAAGTCGCTCGACGAATTAACGATTGCCGAAGCGGCTTACCTGGCGGCCTTGCCGAAAGCACCGAACAACTACCATCCGGTGCACGATGCGGAACGGGCGCTGCAGCGTCGCGACTGGGTCATATCCCGTATGTACGAGGACGGCCATATCAACCGGGCCGAGTCGGTGTTCGCCACCCGGGAGCCGTTGATCGCCCGTCCCCGCCGGGAGCTGGAGATCGTCAGCGCCG
The DNA here is from genome assembly GCA_028278525.1 of Minwuiaceae bacterium. Taxonomy (GTDB): domain Bacteria; phylum Pseudomonadota; class Alphaproteobacteria; order Minwuiales; family Minwuiaceae; genus JANQEE01. The sequence goes on from JANQEE010000049.1 coordinate 2,810, forward strand.
ATTGGTTCACCGAAGAGGTGCGCCGCGAACTGGCCAAGCGATATGGTGAGGACAAGCTTTACGAAGGCGGCCTGTCGGTGCGGACCTCCATGCACACCGACTTACAACGCCTCGGCGAACGGGTTCTGCGCAACGGCCTCATTGCCTACGACCGGCGGCATGGCTACCGCGGTCCGCTCGGCAATCTGGAGCTGGATGCCGATTGGCAGCAGCGGTTTGGCGCCGCCATGCTGCCGGCCGGGTTGCTGGAGGGCTGGCGCGCGGCGGTCGTGCTGCGCCTCGGCGCGGAGGCGGCCGAGATCGGCTTCCTCGACGGCTTGACCGGGTCGGTGCCGCTCAAAGACGTCGCCTGGGCCAGGCGCCGGTTGGATGATGGCGGGCTCGGCCCGAAGGTCAAACGGCCGGGCGATGTCTTCGCGGTCGGCGATATCGTTTTGGTCGAGGAAGCGTCCGGCGGCGAAGCCGGCCTGTGGTCGCTCCGCCAGATACCGGAAGTCAACGGCGGGCTGGTCGCCATGGATCCGCATACCGGCCGGGTGCTCGCCCTGGTCGGCGGCTGGAGCTTCGCGGCCTCGCAATACAACCGTGCCGTTCAGGCGAACCGCCAGCCGGGCTCGGCCTTCAAGCCGGTGGTCTATGCGGCGGCGCTGGATTCCGGCTTCACGCCGGCCAGTCTGGTATTGGATGCGCCCTTCGTCATCGACCAGGGCGGTGGGCTCGGCAAATGGAAGCCGGCCAACTACACCCGTAAGTTCTATGGCCCCAGCACGCTGCGCCTCGGTATCGAGAAGTCGCGCAACCTGATGACCGTGCGGCTGGCGCAATATATCGGCATGGACACGGTGGTCGATTACGCCCGGCGCATGGGCGTTGTCGACGACATGCCGAAACAGCTTTCTATGTCCCTCGGCGCCGGCGAGACCACGCTGCTTCGCCTGACATCGGCCTACGCCATGCTGGTCAACGGCGGCAAGCGCATCACGCCGACCCTGATCGACCGTATCCAGGACCGCCGCGGCGAGACCGTATTCCGCCACGATCAGCGGGAATGCTCGACCTGTCAGGCCACCGGGTGGTTCGGCCAGCCGGAGCCTCGGGTCGCGGATACCCGTGCCCAGGTGCTGGATCCGGTTACCGCCTATCAGGTGGTTTCCATGCTGGAAGGTGTGGTTCAGCGCGGCACCGGCGTTCGGGTGCGCAGCGTCGGCAAGCCGCTCGCCGGCAAGACCGGCACCACCAACGAAAGCCGCGATACCTGGTTTATAGGCTTTTCGCCGGACCTGGCGGTCGGTGTGTTCGTCGGCTTCGACGAGCCGGCGAGCCTTGGCCGCCGCGAAACCGGCTCCAGCGTCACCGCGCCAATCTTCCGGGATTTTATGGTCGGCGCGTTGGAGAAGCAGGCCTCGATCCCGTTCCGGATACCGCGCGGCGTGCGTATCGTCAGGATCGACGCGGCCAGCGGCCTGCCGGCCTCGCCCGGAACCCGGAACGCGATCCGCGAAGCCTTCCGGCCGGGGACCGAGCCGAAACGCAACGCGCCGGTCCTCGACAATCCCAATGCCTATCAGACCGGTGCGGCGCGCCCGCGGCGCAGCGAAAGCGGGCTTTACTGACGCCGGTCACTTGCCTACTTTCTGGCGTCTTCGGGGCTGGCCGTTCGGCCGGCCTTTTTATGCCAATACCGGGATGATCTGATGCGTGCCGAAACCGAAACCTTGGTCGACCAAATCAAGCAGTCGCTGGCGCTGCTGAGGAGGCATCTTTGACTGGGACAATGCGCTGCTGCGGCTGGAAGAGCTGAACGCACAATCGGAAAACCCGGCGCTGTGGGATGATCCCCAGGCCGCCCAGAAACTGATGCGCGAGCGTACCCGGCTCGCCGACGGCATCGAAAGCTACCGCGATCTGGAACGCGAACTCGATGACAATGTAGGGCTGATAGAGCTCGGCGAGGCCGAGGGCGATGACGATGTCATCGCCGAGGCCGAGGCCGCCCTGGCCAAGCTGCACGCGGTGGCAGCCCGCCGCCAGTTGGAGAGCATGCTGTCCGGTGAGGCCGACGGCAACGACTCCTACCTGGAAGTGCATGCCGGCGCCGGCGGCACCGAAAGCCAGGATTGGGCGGAAATGCTGCTCCGCATGTATGTCCGCTGGGCGGAGGCGCACGGCCACAAGGTCGAGTGGATCGAAGAGAGCGCGGGCGAGGAGGCGGGTATCAAGTCCGCCACCATCAAGGTGTCCGGCATAAACGCCTATGGCTGGCTGAAGACCGAGAGCGGGGTGCATCGCCTGGTCCGCATCTCGCCTTACGACTCGGCCAAGCGCCGCCACACCAGTTTCGCCTCTGTCGGCGCCTATCCGGTGATCGACGACACCATAGAGGTCGAGGTCGAGGACAAGGACCTCCGGGTCGATACCTATCGCGCATCGGGCGCAGGCGGCCAGCACGTCAACCGTACCGACAGCGCGGTGCGGATTACCCATATCCCCAGCGGCATCGTCGTGCAGTGCCAGAGCGACCGGTCGCAGCACAAGAACCGCGCCGCCGCCATGAACATGCTCAAGGCCCGGCTATACGAGCTGGAACTGCAAAAGCGCGATGCCGAGCGGCAGGCGATGCACGAAGCCAAATCGGATATCGGCTGGGGCCACCAGATCCGGTCCTACGTTCTGCATCCCTACCAGATGGTCAAGGACCTGCGTACCGAGGTGGAGACCGGCAACAGCCAGGCGGTGCTGGACGGCGACCTGGACCGCTTCATGGAAGCGGCGCTTGCCCAGCGGGTCGGCGCCGAGGCGGACGGCGGGTAGGCCGGGCTGTTTAGAAGACGATCCTGATGCCGCCTTCGATGGTGTGGGCGTTGTAATCGGTCTCGAACCGATTGCCGAGGCTGTCCTCCAACTCGATCTCGTCGGTGCCGAAGAACCGATACCCCAGGCTGATCGTAACGCTCTCGACGATCTGATAACCGAAACCGACCGAAACCTGATAGGCGACGACCGTCTCCTTGTCGCCGACCACTTGCGCGACATTGGTCTCGAAATCCATTTCGACTTCCGTCGCGCCCAGGCCGGCGCCAAAGTAAGGGCGCCAGCCGCTGCCGAGATCGAAATCGTAGAAGGCGTTGAACATGATCGCCTTCGACGTGATGTCGCCGTCGACGTCCAGGATAAAGCCGCTTAGATCCAGCTCCTCGACATCGTTCTCCCGGTAGGCGACCTCGATCTCGCCCCTAAAGGTGCCGCCGGTCTGCGGGATGTCCACGGCGTAGCCCGCGGCGGCCGAACCCAGAAAGCCGATTTCGGTGTCGGCGTCGCCGATAAAGCCGCCTGCGGCGCCTTCGACGTTTTGCAGAAAGGTGGCGCCGCCTTTAGCATCCAGATAGAAGCCGTCCTTGGCCTCGGCTGCGGATGTGGCGGCCAGCAGGGCTGCCGTGACTGCGGCGGTTCTTCCGATCATGGTTCCTGGTCCGGGTGCAAGCGTTGTATGGGCGGTGGCTGACACCCGGAACCTAGGCTTAAGGGATGAATAACGCGTAAATATCGGCAGCCAAAGGTAGAATTGGCCTAAGCCGAGCCGGCATCGAGGGTAGCCCGGGTGAAGTGCTCGATATAGTCCAGAAGCCTGTCGCTCGCGGCCGCGGCGCCGCCCCGGTCCCGCGTCGCGATCGACATGGCCAGGTCGGCATGCAATTGCGCGCAGTGGGGCAGGTCGGCCACCTCCTGGTAGTGCTGAAACCAGAAGCGCCGCGACAGCCCGTGCATCAGGCCCATCGCCCGGCTTGCGTAGGAGTTGCGGGCCGCCTCGGCCACCAGCAGGTTGAGCGCCCGGTCCAGCCGCATGAAGGCGATGCCGTCGTCCGTCTCCGCCGCCGCTCTCATGCCCTCGGCGATTTCGGTGAATTCGGCCCGCTCCGCATCCGATGCCCGGTCCGCCGCCGACCGGGCCATCAGCCGTTCCAGTTCGCGCCGCACCTCCAGCAGCCGCAGTTGGTCGCCGACGTTGATCTCGGAGACCAGGATCCCGCGCCGCGGCAGAATCACCACCAGGCCCTCCCGGCCGAGCCGTTGCAACGCCTCGCGGACCGGGGTGCGGCCGATGCCGAGGCGCTCGGCCAGAACCGCCTCGGTCAGCACCGCGCCGGGCGCCAGCTGCAGCGTCACGATCAGTTCCTCGATCTCGCGATAGGCGCGGTCGGTCAGCGAGCCGTTGCCGGCCTCGTCGTTCGCGGCTTGCGCCTTCGATGTTTCAGCTCTCACGCCGGTCAGCCCCAGTTTCGCTCCGTACGCACCCTGTCAAAGGCGGCGGCCGATCTCAACCGTAATCGAGCCGGCAGGCTTGGCAGCGGCTGCAAAACGCACTTCAATGAACGTTCGTGCGCAATCCGACCGACAGGCCGCCGGATGACCAGAGAAGAAGCCACAGGCATCCCCTACAACTGGTCCCGTCAGGCATTGGTCGAACCGGGCGGGATCGACAATTTCTTCCAGCTTCATCGGCCGCGCACAAGGGATGCGGTCTGCGCCGAAATGGCGCGGCTCGCCTACGGCGATTTCGGGTCGGTCCTGCGGCCGGCGCTTGCCCGGGCCGGCTTCGATCTGGCGGCCGAGCCGTTCGACCGGACCGGCACCCAGGCCTTCCTGGCCGCCGGCCCCGACTACGCTGTGCTGGCTTTCCGCGGCTCCGACGATGTCCGGGCCTGGGCCGTGAACCTCAGCGTCAGGCCGGTCGCCTGGGTCGGCCGGGGTAGGGTGCATGAAGGGTTCGCCGGCGCGCTGCAGGCGGTCTGGCCGAAAATCGAGACGGCGGTTCGCGCGCTCGACCTGCCGTTGCTGATCACCGGACACAGCCAGGGCGGTGCCCTCGCGGCCCTGGCGGCGGCGCGTTTGTCCGGCGTGCGACTTGTCACGTTCGGCTGCCCGAAAGTCGGCGACGCCGCGTTCTGCGCGTCGGTCGGTCCGGCGACCCGTTACGTCAACAACATGGATGTCGTCTGCCGCCTGCCGCTCGGAGTCCTGCCGATGCTCGACGTTTACGCGCATGTCGGCGATCTGCGGTTCATCGACGCATCCGGCGATGTCGGCGAGCCGAACGACCGCCGCGGATACTCAGGCTTCGACGTCAGTCTGGAGACCGTGCAGCGGGCGCTGGCCGGTCTCGGCCGCGACCGGCTGCCCCGGTCGTTTGCCGACCACTCGCCGATAAACTACGTTTCGGCGATCCGCTGAAGTCCTGCTGGCGGAGACGGGGAGGAGACACAATGTCCGACGATCAGGCGATCGATACCGGCACCGGGGAACTGCTGTGCCGCCGCGACGGCGCGGTTGCCGTCCTGACCCTCAACCGGCCGGAAGCCCGCAACGCTTTGTCGGATACCCTGACCCCGGCCTTGCGCCGGATGATCAAAGCGCTCGGCGAAGACCCTATGGTCGGCGCGCTGTTGATCACCGGTGCGGGCGGTGCCTTTTGCGCGGGCGGCGATGTCAAGGGCATGGGCGGCGGTCGCAAGGCCGAACGCAGCCTCGAAGACGCGGTGGCCCAGTTGCAGGAGCGGCAGCGTACCTTGACCGGCGTTCTGGTCGGACTCCGCATCCCGACGGTCGCGGCGCTGCCCGGTCCGGCCGCAGGCGCCGGCCTGGCTCTGGCGCTGGCTTGCGACATCCGGTTCGCCGCGCAATCCGCTTTCGTCAGCACCGGCTATGCGCGGGTCGGTCTCAGTGGCGACTACGGCATGAGTTGGCTGCTCACCCGGTTGGTCGGCACCGCCCGGGCGCGCGAACTGATGTTCACGGCAGAGCGTGTCGACGCCGCCGCCTGCGAACGGCTTGGCCTGGTCAACCGTGTCGTTGCCGACGACGCCTTGGAAGCCGAGGCATTGGCCTTCGCGCACCGCCTGGCGTCGGGCCCGCGCCAGGCCTTGGCCTATATGAAGGACAATCTCGACTACGCGCTGACCCACGACTTCCTGTCGTCGCTGGACCGGGAGGCCGAGCTGATGGTCCGTGCCGCGCGCACCGACGACCACAAAGAAGCCGTCCGGGCGTTCGTCGAGAAACGCCCGCCGAACTTCCGACGCACCGGCGGCGATTGACGGCTAGGCTTCAGCCGAAGTTCTTCAGAATTGCTTCTGCGCTCCGCCGGTAGGCGTCCTGCTTATCGTCGTCCATCCTGTCCCAGGTGCGGTAAACTTGGCCAAGGCGGGGATTGGCGCCAAGTCGTTCCCTGTTGCGAACCAGGAAGTCCCAGTACAACGGGTTGAAGGGGCAGGCGTCCTCACCGCTTTTCCGCTTCGGGTCGAACCGGCAGTCGGCGCAATAGTCGGACATCCTGTTGATGTAATTGCCGCTGGCGGCGTAGGGCTTGGAACCGAGCAGGCCGCCGTCGGCAAACTGGCTCATGCCAAGCGTGTTGGGCAGTTCCACCCACTCGAAGGCGTCGGCGTAGACGCTCAAATACCAATCATGCACGGCCTTCGGGTCCACGCCCAGCAACATCGCGAAATTGCCCGTCACCATCAGCCGCTGGATATGATGGGCGTAGGCCTCTTCCTTGGTCTGCCCGATCGCCGCCCGAAGGCAGGCCATATTGGTCTCGCCGGTCCAATAGAAATCGGGCAGGGGACGGTCGGCCCCGAAAAAGTTCTCCTCCAAATAGTCCGGCATCTTCAGCCAGTAGATGCCGCGTACATACTCACGCCAGCCGATGATCTGCCGGATGAATCCTTCGGCCGCGTTCAGCGGAACGCGCCCGGCGCGATATTCGTTTTCCACACGCCGGCATACCGCGAGCGGATCCAGCAGTCCGACATTGATGTAAAGCGACAGAATCGAATGGTACAGGAACCGCTCGTCCTTCAGCATGGCGTCCTGGTAGTCGCCGAACGACGGCAGCGCCTCGTCGACGAACTGCGCAAGGGCCGCTTCTGCCTGTTCGGCTGTCGCACCGAACCAGAACGGTTCCAGGTCGCCGAAGTGGTCGGCGAACCGGTCGCCCACCAGCGCCAGAACCGCATGGGTCGTCTCGTCCGGCGCGAACCGTTTCGGCGTCGGCACGAACAGGTCCGCCTTGGCCGGCTTGCGGTTCTCCGCATCGAAATTCCAGCGGCCGCCCTCGGGCTTGTCGCCGTCCATCAGCAGGCCGGTCTTGCGCCGCATTTCGCGATAGAAGAATTCCATGCGAAGCTGCTTCCGCTCCGCCGCCCAACCGGCGAAGTCGGCGCGCGTGCAGATGAATCGGTCGTCGTCCGGCATGTCTACCGGCAGGCCGAAGTCGTCCTGCCAGGCCGCCATGGTCGCTCGTATGCGCCATTCGCCGGGCTCGGTCACGACGATACGGCCCGGCCCGTGGCGCGCCACCGCGCGCCCGACCTCGCCGGTGAAAGTGCCGGTATTGTCCGGGTCGTCGAGCCGGACATAGTCCACCGTCCAACCGTCTTCGCGTAACGCTTGCGCGAAATGACGCATGGCCGTGAAAACAAACGCGATTTTCTTTTTGTGGTGCCGAACGTAGGTCGCTTCCTCCTGGACCTCCGCCATCAGCAGCCGGTCGCGCGCTTTGTCTGCCGCCTTCAGCGACGAAACCGTCGGGGTCAGCTGATCGCCGAGGATGAGAATGAGGTGACGGTCCGCCATGGTGCCGTGCGCTCAAGATCGTTGGATGTCACCTCACTACGTAATCGAACGGGAACTGGCTCACTTCAAAGGCCCGCTATTTGGTTGGAAGGGCCGACAGTCCGGCTCGGCTCAGGCCCTCCGCGAAATGGGCCGTGTCTTCTTCGTCGGCGTACGGGCTCGACTCGATCACTGCTTCCACAAAGTGAGGCACATCCGTCGCAGGGTCGCCGCCGAGGCGCTCGGCGCTGGTCTGGATGAACTGCTTGGCGTGCCGTTCGGCCGTGCCCGCGTCGCCGAGCTGCCCGTAGGCGGCGGCCAGGTAGGCGCGGGTGTCGCACAGGCCGTCCGGCGCGATCTCCATGCTGGCGATTGCCCGTTCGTAATCGCGGGCGGCGTAATAGGCGATGCCCAGCGCGGTGAGGTACCAGTCCGGATGGAACGGGTCCAGCCGGATCGCCAGTTCGGCCATGCGCACCGCCCGTTCCTTTTCGCCCATCAGCGCCCAGGCGATGGCGGCGTTGGCCAGCGTGCGGGCATTGTTCGGGTTGATCTGCTCGGCCTTGTTCAGATGATGGCGGGACGGCCCGTAGTCCCGCGTGTAGAGCGAGACGATCCCCAGGATGCAATGCACGTGATGGTCCTGGTCGTCCAGCTCCAGGGCCTTCCTGGCATAGCCGAGCGCCTTATCGTGCAGTTTCCACCATGACGTCCAGTTCAGGCAGAAGGCTTCGTACTGCGCCATGGCCAGGCCGGCATAGGCGCGGGCGTAGGCCGGGTCGATCTCCAGCGCGCGTTCGAACTGTCCGGTCGCGGCGTGGAATTTTTCCCAGTTGACGCGGCGGAGATAATCCATGCCGCGCAACCAGCACTCATAGGCCTCCCAGTTCTCCGTCTCGCGCGTCTTCATGCAGTCCAGCCGGTGCTGCTCGACCCGGCCGACCACCACGCTCGCGATGCGGCCGGTGATTTCGTCGCGCAATCCGGACAGGCCCGCCAGGCTTTCGTCGCAGCGCTCCGCCCACAGGTGATAGCCGGTTTCGGCTTCGATAAGCTGTGCCGTCACCCGGACGCTGTCGCCGATCCGTGCCAGGCTGCCTTCCACCAGGTACCGCACGCCAAGTTCGGCGCCGATCTTGCCGACGTCCAGCGCCTTGCCGCGGTAGGCGAAGGACGAATTACGGGCGATGACGTGCAGGTCCTGAAACCGGGCCAGGTTGGTGATGATGTCTTCGACAATGCCGTCGCAGAGGTAAGCCTTGCCATCGTCGCCGTCCAGCCAGTCGAACGGCAGCACGGCGATGGACGGCTTGCTCCAGCTTGCGCCGCGCCAGGGCGAGCGGCTGACCAGGTCCGTGACGGCGCGGCTGGATCGGATGCGGCCTTGCTCGGCAACGGTGCCCGACGGCGTCCGCGTGTCGGCGGACGTCGCCGCCGCGGACTGGCCGAGTATTGCCCGATGCAGGCTTTGGGTTTCCTCTTCGGGTTCGACTCCCAGCTCGCTGTCCAACAGGATTTTGCATTCCTTGTACTGGGCGATTGCCGCGCCGCGCCGGCCCTGATCGGCGTAGAAGGCCATCAGCAGGCGGTGGATCGATTCGCGATAGGGGTCCAGTTGCAACAGGCGGCGGCAGATTTCGATGCCGCGCGTCGAAGCGCCGATCGTCTTATAGTGATCCAGCAGTGCTTCGAAACAGGCGATCGCCTGCTCGCGGTATTGCTGACGCTCCCGTCGCAGCCAGCTTTCGAACTCCGCTTCGTCGATCAGCATGTCGTCAAGCAGATCGCCGCTATAGAGGGCGGCTGCGCGCTCCAAACCCTCGATGGTGCCCTCGGCGATGGCGCGGCGGAAATCGTCCGCGTCGACCCTGAGCGCGCCGCCGTCCAGCCGGATGGCGCGTTGGTCGCCGGCAATGCTGCCGGCCAGCGGTGGCGGCAGGGTTTGGCGCACGCGCATTAGCGTCTGTCGCAAGTTGGCGCGGGCCCGGGAATCCTCGGCCTCGCCCCACAGCAGGCAGGCCAGCTTTTCGCGGGAATGGGGCCGGTCGCTATTCAGCGCCAGGTACGCCAGCAGCGCACGGGTTTTGTTGGTGGAGAATTTGAGCGGGCCGTCGGCGCCCGCTTTGGCTTCGAACGGCCCGAGGACGTTTAGCTGCAAGGTCATGGCGCCGGGCTTCTCATTCTCGCAAATCCATGGATTTCCCGCGTTTTCCATCGTTTTCAAACGCGAAACCGATTCTGTAACGCGGGCGTTCCAAAAGCGTCACAAAACTCGTGACCTTCCTGTTACGGGCGATCGTCCAAAACGCTGCGGAACGCTACGGCACCTGAGGGGCCTGGCGGGCTGTTTCAACAACCGCAGACATGACGAGGCGCACAAAATGGCCAATTTCCGGCACTCACTTCCCCAGCTTTCCGGCGACGTTTTCCTGACCGACGCCGGGATCGAAACCGACCTGATCTTCAATCACGGTGTAGAAATCCCGGAGTTCGCGGCCCATACGCTGCTGCCCGACGCGAAAGGCCGGGACGCCGTCGCCGACTATCTGCGCGGGTTTCTCTCATTGGCGCGCGATATGGGCACAGGCTTCATTCTCGATAGCCAGACCTGGAAAGCCCACATGCACTGGGCCGAGGATCTCAAGGCGTCGGAAACCGACCTGCGAAAGGCGAACCGGGATGCCGTCGCCTTCATCGCCGGTTTGCGCGACGAGTTCGCGGGCAACGGCAGGCCGATCGTCCTCAACGGGCTGATCGGTCCCCGGGGCGACGCCTACGCGCCGGAGGTGACCGTCGCCGCGCGCGAGGCGGAGGAGTATCACGCGCGGCAGATCGGCTGGCTGGCCGAAACAGATATCGACATGGTCACCGCCCTGACCTTCACCCAATCGGATGAAGCCATCGGCGCGGTGCGGGCCGCCCGGTCGGCCGGCCTGCCCATCGTCGTGTCATTCACCGTCGAGACCGACGGCAAGCTGCCGACGGGCCAGTCTCTCGCCGCCGCCATCGACGTGGTCGACCATGCCACCGACAACGGGCCGGCCTACTTCATGGTCAACTGCGCTCACCCGGATCACTTCTCCGATGTCCTCGAAGACGCACGCTGGGCGCGCCGCATCCGCGGTTTGCGCTGCAACGCATCGCGCATGAGCCATGCGGAACTCGACGAATCCGAAACTCTTGATGACGGCAACCCGCGGGAATTGGCCGGACAGTATCGGGACCTTGTCGGCAAACTCCCCTGGCTCAATGTCTTCGGCGGCTGCTGCGGGTCCGATCTGCGGCATGTAACGCAGATCGCATCCGTGCTCGTCGACTAGTCGCCGGAGCGGAACATGACCGATTGGGGTAGGCCGCCGACCGCGTGCTTAATTGGGCCGCGGCGAAAACAGCAGCTTCAGATAGTCTCTGAAGACCAGGATCTGTTGTGGCAGGACTGCCGGATTGCCGAGGGCCCGGGACAGAACGATCCCACCCTCGGTGATCGCCGAGAACGCGTCGGCCAGCTGCTCCAGGTCGACCGCCTCGCGGGGTGGATACTTCGACGCAACCTCGCTCAGCAGCGCGTGGTAGCGCGTCCGCCAGGCCAGCACGGTGTCGCGATACAGGTCGCGCACCTCCCGGTCGAACAGGCGTTCCTGATAACAAAGGGTGGCGACCAGACAACCCGGGTGCCCCTTCGGCATGTCGGCGACATATTCGGAGAACATCTTCAAGCCGACCAGGACCGCCTGCAGCGGGTCGTCGGTCAGTTCGAAGGCTCGGGAAAGCATCTGGTCCTGAAGCTGACGGTCCCGCTCTATGTAGCGATGCAGCAGGGCAAGGGCGAGCGCGTTCTTGTCCTTGAAGTGGTAGAAAAAGCCGCTTCTGGTAATCCCGGCTTCCGCCACCAGCTCCTCGATGGACGTGGCGCCGAAGCCTTTTTCCAACACCGTCTGTTCCGCGATCTCAAGCACGCGGTCGCGCGTCTGCTGCCCTTTGCTCATGCCCGTGAATGCCTGGAATTTCTACGCCGCGGAAAACTGTACCACCAGTCCGGTTTTTGTCCAGCGAACGCCACCCGTCAACCCGTGGCCCGCCGTAAGGCATTGATATTGATACGAGACCGGGAGTCCGTCTGGCTGTACCGGAAGCCTTCTGGCGCCGCACGGCGGCAGACACGATATCCCCGGCAATCGGCATGTCGAACGGGTTTGACGGCCGCAACATAGGGGGACGATCCAAGACATGATGCGTAGACGCTATCCATTCGGACGGTCGGGCGACGATCTGGTCGCTGCCCGTCTCTGTTACACGTTTCTGTTCGGCACGGTCGTGTTGTTGCTGGTGCTTTCGTTTGTCAGCCCGTCGACACGCGCCGCTCTGGACCGGCCGCCCGTTGCCCCGGTCGTCGATGAAGACTTTTACAACGACGGTAAGCCGGACCCGGCAAAGGTCGAACTCGGCCGCCTGCTGTTCTTCGACAAAGTGCTCAGCGGCAACCGCAACATCTCCTGTGCGACCTGCCACCATCCGGCGCTCGGCACCGGCGATGCGCTGCCGCTTTCGATCGGCGAGGGCGGTAAGGGGCTCGGCCGTGAGCGGATGGTTCGGGCGCAAAGCCCGGTGCTCGGCCGCGTGCCGCGCAACGCGCAGCCGCTCTATTTCGTCGGCGCCAAGAGTTACATCAGCATGTTCCATGACGGCCGGGTCGAAGCTGATTCCGAACGCACTTTCAAGAGCGGCTTTTGGACCCCGGCGCGCGAGCAACTGCCCGCGGGTCTCGATAACGTCCTGGCGGCGCAGGCTATGTTTCCTGTCTTGTCGGAACTGGAGATGGCGGGCCACAAGGGCGAGAACGAAATCGCCACGGCAGTCGCTCTCGACAAGCTGGACGGACCGGACGGCGCTTGGGAACTGCTGGCGCGCCGGCTCCGCGTCATCCCCGGCTATATCGACCGCTTCAAGGCCGCGTTCGCCGATGTGGAGCGGCGCGAGGACATCACCTTCGTACATGCGGCGAACGCCATTGCGGCCTTCGAGGCCGTGGCCTTTCGTGCCGACGGCAGCCCGTTCGATCGATATTTGCGAACCGGCGATCCCTCGGCGCTGTCGCCGGCCGGCCAACGCGGCCTGACGCTGTTCTACGGCAAAGCGGGATGTTCGGACTGTCATGCCGGCCCGCTGCAAACCGATCAGAAGTTCCATGCCATCGCCATGCCGCAGATCGGCCCGGGCAAGGGCCATGGCGACGACACCGGCTACTGGCGGGCCAGCGGCTTTACCGACCGGCTGGAGGACGAAGGCCGCCACCGGGTGACCTTCGATCCCGCCGACCGCTTCGCCTTCCGCACGCCGTCGCTCCGCAACGTCGAACTGACGGGTCCATGGGGCCATGCGGGAACCTACAGCACGCTCGAAGACGTGGTGCGTCATCACCTCGATCCGGTAGCGGCGTTGGAAGGCTACGATCCCGTGTCCGCCGCCCTGCCGCCGCTCGGTGCTGTGATCGAAAAGGGCGGCGAGGGCTCTTCCCTGGTTTTCGCGTCCGTCAATCCGAGGCGAATGGGGGACTTCATGCGGCGCGACATCTGGGTGCACGAGGCTTCGGCTCTGCGCGCTCGCATCGCCGGATCGAACAAGTTGGCGCCGGTTTCCCTCTCGGAGTCGGAGATTGCCGATCTCGTCGCCTTCCTAAAAACCCTGACTGATCCCCGAAGCAGGGATCAGCGAAACCTTGTGCCGGCCCACGTCCCAAGTGGTTTGCCGGTCGCCGATTGAGTTGAGCATCAAATCCATAAGGAGCAATGGCTATGAAGAAGTATTCTTATCTGTTTGTGGCGGGCTTGTTGGCCTCGAACTTGGTGTCGAGTGCGGCGGTTGCGTCGGCATCCGGGCTGCCGCCGGGCATGAGCAAGCATGACGCCCCGGTCGAAATGGACCTGACCTTCATCTTTCACATCGACGACGGGATGACGGAGCAGGACGTTTTTATGGAAAAGCAAGCCGGTTCCGGCAAGGTCTTCCGGCCGACCCTGGCAACGCGCGACATGAAGGCGCCTCTGTTCGCGCCGGCCAAGGCGGTTCCGCATACGCCGCTTCAGGTCGACAACATCGGCCCGTGGAAAAAAGGAAAACCGCTCGGCATCACGCTCGGTGAATGGTTCGCGGCCAAGGGCAGCGGCAAATACACCTGCAAGAACGGCGAGGGGTACCTGAAAACGACGTTCCAGAACCTTGTGCCGAACGGGGTCTACACCATGTGGCACGACTTCTTCGTCTGGCCGCCGACCAAGCCGTTCGTCGGTACCTACGACCTGCCCTTCGGTGCGCGCGACGGTTCGGAGAACACCTTCAAGGCCGACGCCAAGGGCAACGCTGTTTTCGAACGCAGCTTCAAACCATGCCTGCAGCTAAGCGGCGAGCACCTCCTGTCGGAGCTGGCGATCGCGTGGCACAGCGACGGTAAGACGCACGGCCACGAACCCGGCGAGTTCTCCACGAACACCCACGTGCAACTCTTTGTCGTCCTGCCCAAAAGGGCCGGCATCTGACAATGCGACGCTGCCGCCTTCCCGATTTAGGGAGGGCGGCAGCATTGTTTCCCGTCGCCGTTCCTCCTGCATCCCGTCGGTGATCGTCAGGCCATATTTTTCGGGGTGCGAGCATTTTCGTTTCGTGTCGGCTAGTGCCTCGCCTCGGCAACAGGACGTATGGCGTGAGACCGGCAGCCTTTCCGCGAACTGCGGGGATCTCCTTGCGTGCCTCGTCCGAATGGGCCGGCATTTGAATACCCGCTTCTGTCGGCATCTTGCTGCCGGAAAGAGAAAAAGATTAGTAGAAAAATTCTATTTTCGAATACTTAATATTGTATCGCTAATAAAGTAGAGCAATTCTTCAATGTTAGGAAAGTATTAACCGTTCTGTACATTTATAACAGATGTGCAGGACGGATATGGCATTTGATAGTGATTATCTGATGCCGTTTTCCTTTTTTGGAACCAGATAGATCGAAAGGTTCTGGCCATGAAGCTTCCGAGTTGTATCTGCAGGTGCGTCATAGGTGGTCTTGGTGCCGTGCTTGTCGCGACCGCCGCTGTTGCGGCCGATCTCCACGAGGCGCCGATGCGCGATTTCGCCAACAGCACCGTAAAGAACTGGATCGCCGATCCCGTCGTTGTAAACGCAATCAAAGCGCAGAATGCCAAACATGCCGGCCTGTCGCAGTCTGAAATCGACAGGCTGGACAAGACGTGGCGAGCCGAGACCGGCGCGTCCAGCAAACCGATGATCGATAAGGTGCTCGCCAACCAACTCTCCGCGTTTCTGGCTGCGCGCAAGAACGATGCGCAGGGCTTGGTGACCGAGGTCTTTGTCATGGACAACCAGGGCCTCAATGTCGGCCAAAGCGACATGACCTCCGACTACTGGCAGGGCGATGAAGCCAAATTTAAGAAGTCCTTCGGCGCCGGTCCCAATGCGCTATTCATCGACGAGGTGGAGAAGGATGAGTCGACCCAGACCTTCCAAAGCCAACTCAGCATGTCGATTGTCGATGATGCGACCGGCGAAGTGATCGGGGCCATTACCGTCGGCATCAACGTCGAACAGTTGTGACCTAACCGATTGCCGGCGGGCATCGGGGCGGCGGATCGCGCGGGGGCGTAGCGTTATCCGTCGCCGGACGGCGGGTGCAGTCCGGCGGCTCGGCCGACGGTTCTGCGCCGATGGAACCAAGGGGGATCGGTATCGGCATGTCGCGCCTGACCGTGGCACGGAAGATGGCCTTGATTACGATCTTGGCCGTGACGCTCTGTTTCATCGCGATTGTCAGCATTTCCGTCGGCAACAATCGCAGTAAGCTGATCGCCCAGGGCGAGCAGGCCTATCTGACCATCACGCAGGTCCTCGCCGCCAACGTTTCGGGCGGCCTGAAGTGGAATAAGGCCCAGGCGGTCGAGGAAGCCTACGCCGCCCTGGCCAACGCCGACGGCTCGGCCATAGCCAGCATCCGCACATTCAACGCCAAGGGGGAGGTGGTCACCGCGTTCGATTCCGCCACCCTGCCGGGCCGCAACCTCGACGACGCTGTCGCGTTGAGCGCCGAGGCGGCGGACGGCATCCACTTGGCGCGGACCGGCGATCACATCGTCACCATCGTGCCCGCCGGCCTTGCGGCGGACGGCCGGCGCAACGGCACGCTGGCGATCGCCTGGAGTCTCGCCGACCTGCAGAACAGTGTTCGCGGCACCATGTTGATCCAGGTTGGTGTCGCCGTCGGCGGCCTGCTGTTCCTTGTCGTGCTCCTCGGCTTTGTCGCGAACCGTTTGGTTGGTGCGCCGTTGGCCCAGATGAGCGAGGCGATGACGCTGTTGGCCAAGGGCGACAATGGCGTGGAAGTCCCGGCTACTGATCGGTCGGACGATATCGGTGCAATGGCGCGCACGGTTCAGGTCTTCAAGGACAATGCGATCGAGATGGAGCACATGCGCGCCCAGCAGGCCGAAGAAGAGCGGCGTACGCAGGAAGAAAAACGGCGCGCCATGCTGGAACTGGCGGACAACTTCGAGGCCAGCGTTATGGCCGTTGTCGACGCCGTATCCTCGGAAGCCGGCGAAACCCGGGAGACTGCGGAGACGATGTCCGTCACCGCGGGACGAACCAGCGCCCAGGCAGGCGAGGTCGACAGCGTCTCGCAGGAGACCTCCGCTAACGTCAAGGCGCTGGTCGAGGTGACGGAAAAGCTAACCGCCTCCAGCGGCGAAATCGGCCGTCAGGTCACGCAATCGTCCAAGATCGCCGGCGCTGCTGCCGATCAGGCCGTTCGGACCAACGAGCAGGTCAGCGGCCTGGTCGCAGCCTCCCAACGCATCGGCGAGGTCATCGAGTTGATCAACGACATCGCCGAGCAGACCAATCTCCTCGCGCTCAATGCCACTATAGAGGCCGCCCGCGCCGGCGACGCCGGCAAGGGCTTCGCGGTGGTGGCCAGCGAAGTCAAGACGCTGGCCAGCCAAACAGCCAAGGCGACCAGCGAGATCGCGCAGCAGATTTCCGGCATTCAGACCGCGACGGCCGATGCCGCCGCGGCCATTCAGCAGATCGGCGCCACGATTCAGGAGATCAACAAGATCGCCTCGTCCGTGGCCGCCGCGGTCGAGGAACAGAGCCAGGCGACGCAGGAGATCACGCGCGGCGTGCAGGAGGCTTCCGACGGCTCCAGCCGCGTCTCGCAAAGCATTGCGAAGGTTACCCAGGATGCCCAGAAGACCGGGCAATCCGCGGGCGACGTGTTGAGCGCGGCGGCGGAATTGGCGAAACAATCCGACATCCTGCGCGGCGAGGTCGACAGCTTCGTGCGGAGCATCCGCGAAACGTGATGCGTTAGCGCGGCGCTGCCGCGTCAGGCGCCGCCGGTCGGGTCAGGCGAGCGGTTTGCGCGGGCGTTGACGAACGCTTCCAGGTCTTTCTGGCTCACGCGCCAGTCGCGGCCGAACTTGACGGCGCGCAGGCTCTCGTCGTGAATCCATGACCGGACGGTGCTCTCCTTGACCTTCAGCAGGTCGGAGACCTCGTGCAACGTAAGCATGGGACGGCTGAGCATGCCTCGTCCTCCGAATTCCTTCCTTCCTATATATGTTTTTTGTTCTGTTTATTGAAGTTTTTCTCCGTTTTCCTACATTTAAGAATGTTTAAGGCAGTCTGTCACCTAGAAGATCGGTAAAATATGGGACCGCGTATCGCCGCCCTCGGCCGGCGGATTTTGGTGTTGCTGCATCACGACGCCGCCGCCGGCGTACTGCTGATGTTAGCCGCCGCCGTCGCTCTGTTACTCGACAATTCACCGCTTGCCTGGCTCTACGACGCCATTCTGTCGACCCCCGTTGCAGTGCAGGTCGGCGCGCTCTCCATCGACAAGCCATTGCTGCTCTGGATCAACGACGGCCTGATGGCGGTGTTCTTCTTCCTGGTCGGGTTGGAGATCAAGCGCGAGCTCCTCGACGGCCGGTTGTCCAGTTGGAACCAGGCGGCTTTGCCCGCGGCGGCCGCGGTCGGCGGTATGGTGGTGCCGGCCCTGATCTACGCCGCCTTCAACTACGACGATCCGATGGCGCTGAACGGCTGGGCCATTCCGGCTGCGACCGATATCGCCTTCACGCTCGGCGTGCTGGCGCTGCTCGGCAGCCGCGTGCCGACCGCGCTCAAGGTCTTTTTGCTTGCTTTGGCGATCATCGACGATCTCGGCGCCATCATTATCATCGCCGTTTTCTACACCGCCGACCTGTCGCTGGCCTCGCTGGCCATCGCGGCCATCTGCACCGCCGTGCTGCTCGGCTTCAACTTCGCCGGGGTCAGACGCATCGCGCCGTACATCCTGGTCGGGATCGTCATGTGGGTCTGCGTCCTCAAATCCGGGGTTCACGCCACGCTCGCCGGTGTCGTCATCGCATTGACCGTCCCGCTACGCGTGCCGCCGACGGCCGGAGAATCGCCGCTGCACCGCCTGGAGCATGGGCTGCATCCCTGGGTCGCGTTCTTCGTGATGCCGGCCTTCGCGTTCGCCAATGCCGGCGTTCACCTCGGCGGCCTGTCGCTGGCCGATCTTCTCGCCCCGATCCCGCTCGGCATCGCGCTCGGCCTGTTCGCCGGCAAGCAGGTCGGCGTCCTCGGCTTTACCTGGGTGGCGACGCGCGTCGGTATCTGCCGCCTGCCGGACGGGGTTTCCTGGGTGCAGATCTACGGCGCGGCGTTGCTGGCCGGCATCGGCTTCACCATGAGTCTGTTCATCGGCGCCCTGGCGTTCTCCGACCCCGAACACGCCTCCGCCGTCCGAATTGGCGTGTTGACCGGGTCGACCCTGTCGGCGATTTTCGGCTATGCCGTTTTGCGGCTTTCCGTCCGGCCTGCTGATAATGTACCGGAGGAGGCGCCGCGATTCGCGAAAACGCCGGTCTGACAGGGGAAGGGCTGCATGCGTGACGTACCCGAGTTGCTCGACGGCTATCATCGCTTTCTCGACGGTCGTTACCCGCAGGAAGCGGCCTTGTACCGGTCGCTCGCCGAAGTGGGACAGGCGCCCAAGACGATGGTCATCGCCTGTTGCGACAGCCGCGTCGACCCGGCGGCGATTTTCAACGCCGGCCCGGGCCAACTGTTCATCGTGCGCAATGTGGCCAATCTGGTGCCGCCGTTCGAACCGCAGGGCGACTACCACGGCACCAGCGCGGCGCTTGAATTCGCCGTTACCGGCCTTGAGGTCGAGACCATCCTTGTCATGGGTCATGCCCGTTGCGGCGGGGTTCGCGCCTATCTCGACGGCCTCCACGAAGAGCCGTCCGAGAAGACCGGTTTCATCGACCGCTGGATGTCCCTGTTGAAGGCGGCGCGGGTGGATGCCATGCGGGAGGCGTCGGGCGGTTCGATCGAAGAACAGCAGCGGGCATTGGAGCATGCCTCCGTCCGGCACTCGATCGAGAACCTGCGGACCTTTCCGTTCATCCGGGAACGGTTGGCCGACGGTCGGCTTAAACTGCGCGGCGCCTACTTCGACATCGCCGACGGCAAGCTGCTCGCGCTCGACCCCGATACCGGCCAGTTCGCCCCGTTGGACTGATGGCCGGTAAGCCGGCCATGCGGGCCGAATCAAGTCTTCTTTCGGCCGTGACCGAACGCCTTCGCGCGTTTATCGAAGCGGACCTGACCCGCCAGGCCATCGTCGGCGTTATCGTCGTCAATGCCATTGTCATCGGCCTGGAGACGTCGGCCACGGCGATGGCCGCCGCCGGCAGCGTGTTGAAGGCGATCGACACGGCGGCGCTGACGATCTTCACGCTGGAGATCGCGATCAAGCTTTTCGTCTATCGCCTGTCGTTCTTCCGCGACCCCTGGAACCTGTTCGACTTTACGATTGTTGCAGTGTCACTCGTGCCGGCCGGGGAGGGCGTCTCGGTCTTGCGCGCCTTGCGCGTCCTGCGCGCGCTCCGGCTGGTCTCGGTGGTACCCAGCATGCGCATCGTCATCCAAGCGCTGCTGCAGGCGATCCCCAGCATGGGCGCGGTGCTGGCGCTGCTCTGCCTGGTGTTCTACGTGGCGTCGGTCATGGCCACCAAGCTGTTCGGGGCCGACTTCGACGCCTGGTTCGGCACCGTCGGCCGCTCGGCCTACTCGCTGTTCCAGATCATGACCCTGGAATCCTGGTCGATGGGCATCGTGCGCCCGGTGATGGAGGTCCACCCTTACGCCTGGGCGTTCTTCGTGCCGTTTATCCTGATCGTGACCTTCGCGGTGCTGAACCTGTTCATCGCCATCATCGTCAACTCGATGCAGGACGCCGCCGCCGCGGACGCGGAGCAACAGGCCGTCGCCCATGACGCCGCGCTCAAGACCCTGGCCGACGAGGTCGGCCGACTAAGACAAGACATCGCCGCACTGAGCGCCTCTTCAGGCAGTTCCGATCCCTCCGGGTCATCCCAGGATCAACCAGCCGCCGGCGGCGACCAGCGCGGCGGTCCATAGCCAGTCGAAGTTGATCCAGCCGCGGCGTAGAAAATCGAGGCCGAGCCATTGGTAAACCGCGATGGCGATGGATCCCGTGACCGCGAGCATGGCGAGCGTGTGCACGCCGATGGCGGCCAGCGACACCGGCAGCGAACCGGCCGCGGTGATTTCCCTGGCCGGCGTCGCCGCCAGGCAGAGCGGGATCAACACGGGTACCAGCATCAACCCGGCGCCATGCGCGGTCGCCATCAGGAACGACCAAATACCGAGCCCCATCATGCCGGCCTGCATGCCGAACCGTACCCTGTGGCGATGGCCGTAGACGGCGTGATAAGCCGCCCAGCCGATCAGCACTGCGCCGGCCACATGCCTGACCGTCTGCTGATCGATCAGCACGCCGAGAGAGATGATCGCGCCGGCGACGATTGCCACGGCAATCGCATGGCCGATTGCGATCGGCAACAGGGACAGCAGCACCACTCGGTGGTTTCCCCGATGCAGACCGAACGCCACGGCAAACAGCCACCCCATGGCCGGGTTGACGCCATGAAACGCGCCCAGTCCGGCGAGCGTCAGCCACGGCCACAGCGCTGCCACGTCAGACGGTCACGGATAGCAATAGGAGTCGGACGAGCAATCCCCGCCCTCCAGACGCACCTGATGCGGCCGGTGGCCTTTCGGCCACTCGATGAAGAAGTCCGGATCGAACGCGATGCCGCCCTGCGGCTTTGCGTCCAGCTTCACCATCCAGCCGTCGATGCCGTCCGGATAGAACTGCGGATCGATAGCGCCGTAGAGCGAATTGGTGAAATAGACCCGTTGCCCATCGCGGCTCACCTCGACCATCTGCGGGCCGCCGCTCAGTGCGCCGTTACCCGCTCCGGGATGGGTGGCGCGGGACACGATGCCGCCGATCCGAACTTTGCCGGTCAGTTCCGGTTTGAACGGATTGGAGACGTCGTATTGGTGCATGTCGCCGGTGCCCCAGCAGGACACGTAGAGAAAGCGGTCGTCCATCGACAGATCGATATCGGTGACCAGGGGCGGCACCGCCTTGAAGTCCTTGAGCACCGGTGGCAGAAGATCAGGGTCTGCCGGCTCGGCCGGAATCTCGATCACCTTCTTCGCCGCCCACTTGTCGCCGTCCCGGTACCAGGTCCAGATTGACGACGACAGGTCCTTCAGGCTGATCACCACGCCGACGAAACCGTATGCCTTGGTCGGGTCGTGCGCCGGCCGCAGTTCGAACACCAGTTGTTGTTCTTCGCCGAGGTCGATTTCCTGCAGATGACAGCGCTTGTGCAGATCCCAGAAATGCAGCCGCCGGCCGTACTGGCTGCCTAGCAGCACTTCGGGGATCAGGCCGTCTTCGAAGGTCTTCGGCGTGCCCCATTCGCTTGTCACCATGGTGTCGTAACCCAGGTGCCACCAGAAATCGTAGGCAAGCTGCTGCGGCCCGCGCTCGACTTCCCAACGGCCGCGCACGTCGAACGTCTCGTGGTCCATCAGAAAGATGCCGCCCGGCGCGTCGCCGTCGGGATTGCCGAGCGCGTTGACGTAAATCCCCTCCGGGCCGCAGTGGATGGTATGCGGTCGGGTGTAGCCGGTCCTGTCGGCCACTTCCTCGGGCTCGATCACCTTGACGATCTTCGGATTCCTGGGATCGGGCCGGGTGTCGAGGATGTGAATCCGCGACGACCGCAGGCCCGGCACGATTAGATAGCGGCGCTCCGCATGCGGGTGCGGGGCGTTCGGGCAGAGGCAGGAGCTGCAGGCATTCCAGCCGAAGTGATGCAGCTCGTCGCCTGTATTCGGCATGTCCACCTGACCGACGATTTTCGAATAGTCGGACGAGTCCGGGTCGACGTCGACCACGGCAATCGCGTCCGGCTTCTCGCGCGCAGGATCGAACATCGCCACGTAGGCAAGGTGCTCCGCCGGCGCTCTGGAGGCCATGCGCGGCGAGGGATAGAAGGTGGGATCGGGTGTCCACGTTGGCATCGTATTTCCTCCCTGTGGATGATGGATCGCGAACGGCGGGCAGCCGTTCGACAACGCAGCGACGCTAAAACGCCCGCCGGGCGTCTAACCACTGGCGTGTCACCACTCGAATTGGGAGCTACGTACTGGGACAATGAACTGTAGGCTCTGTGGCAAGCCTACACAATTGTACTCTCAACGATGCGCGGTTGAATCACTGGTCCGCGCGAGGCCGGATAGCCCAGGCGACGCCAATCACCAGCAGAGCCAGCAGGGCGGGGCCGACCGCCAGCCAGGAGCCGGCGGCGGCAAAGCCCGCTGCGCCGGCCCAGAGGATGGACGAGAACGCCTCGGCCAGGGTCGCCACCCGGGACGAAGTCTGACGGCGGCGGAAGTTGCTCCGCTTGGCCTGGGCTCGGAACCAGATCTGGATTGTTGTCGCCGACACCGCGGCGGCGGCGATGCCGGCCACGGCCCACAGCGCCAGGCCCGGCTGAACGATGCCGAGCGCCAGCACCAACGGCGCGGCGATGATCGCGATGGCACCCAGCACCGCTTCGACCTTGGCGCGCAGGACCGCGCCGGGTGCGATCGGCGCGGTCGCCACCAGGTCCGGCGCGTCCTCGCCGGAGACGGCCAGCCAGGCGAGACCGCCGGCCAATTGCCCCGACGCCATCACCAGCACCGGCACCAGGATCAGCAGCGCGCCGACGTCGTCCCCGTAATTGCGCCAGAGCAGCAGCGCCGGCGGCAGCAGGTAGAGGATCTGCATCAGGGTCTGCGAGACCAGCCAGGGGTCGCGCCGGATCAGCACCCACTCCTTGCGCCGTAGCGCCTGGCCGGTCGAAGCCCGTCGAAAGGCGTGCCGCTGCCGCTGTTGCCGCCCAGTGTCGAAGGCGACGCCCGACGCCGCGATCACGTGATCGCCGAAACCGGCGGAGAAAACGGCGATGACAAGAAGCAGCAGGCCGAGGCCGACCGCCATCACGACGGCCAGCGCCGGCAGATCGCCCATCGCCGCCTGGGCCGGCCACCAGACCGCGCTGGAAACGTCCGGGACGGCATCGATGAAACCGTCGGAGCTCAACAGGGCAAGGCGCGAATAGCTGCCGTAGGAGAGGATCGCCGCCGCCTGCACGCCGATCACGAAGGCGGCGCCGACCACGGCCGCGACGATCTGGGCGATCAGCCGCGTCCGTTTCGGCCCCAGGCTGCGGAACAGAGCCACCGTCGCGGCGACGGCAACCGCCGCCGCCAGCGCGCCCATCGCCGCCAGCACCCCGTAGGCGGCGAGCCACCGGGCGCCGTCCATCGCCGCGAGCGCGTTGACGAACGGCCCGGCCAGCAGCATCGCCAGCAGGGTGGTGGAGAGCGCGATCGCGCCGATCCTGACCGCAAACACCCGCCTGGCCGAGGCCGGCGACGACAGGATCAGGTCCAGGTCGGCGCGGGCGTAGAACGCGCGGGTCACGGATTCCATCGCCTGCGACAGCATCAGGGTCCAGGACAGGAAGGCGCTGCCGGTCACCACGGCGAGCGTGGTCTTGTCCGGCGCGATGCCGGCCTCCGCGAACGGCCGCACCATGTAGTAGGCCAACAGTTGCACGCCTCCCAGCAGGACCAGGACGACCAGCAGCACCAGCGGCTCCCGGCCGCGCTTGCCGGCCGTTACCATGGCCAGCCAGTCGCGCCAGACGAGCCCGATCTCATGCCGGGCGAACCAGGCGATCGTCGCCGGCTGGCTCACGCCGCGGCGCTCCTGGCCGCGACCAGGTCCAGGAACACGTCCTCCAGGCTGGTGCCGTCGCGGCCGGCTTCGCGGCGCAGCTCCTCCAGCGTGCCCTCGGCGATCAACCGGCCGTCGGCGATCACGCCGATCCGCTCGGCCATGCGCTCGGCGACCTCCAGGATATGGGTGGTCATGATCACCGTGCCGCCGGCTCGCACCCGCTCGGCCAGCACGTCCTTGACCTGCCGGGCCGAGCCTGCGTCCAGTCCGGTGAGCGGTTCGTCCAGGATGATCAGCCGGGGATCATGTACCAGCGCGCCGGCCAGCGCCACCTTCTGGCGCATGCCCTTGGAAAAGCCCTGGCAGCGCTCGTGCGCGTGCGGGCCCAGGCCCAGCCAGTCGATCAGGTGGCGCGCCTTGGTTTCGGCGGCGGCCGCGTCGATGTTCCACAGCCCGGCGACGAATTCCAGGTATTCGAACGGGCTCAGGCGATCGTAGATCATCGGCTCGTCGGAGACCCAGGCGACCACCCGCTTGGCCGCGACCGGGTCGGCCAAGGCATCGGTCCCGAACACCGAGACCGAGCCGGCGTCGGGCCTCAGCAGCCCGGCGACAATCCTCAACGTCGTCGTCTTGCCGGCCCCGTTCGGCCCCAGCAGCCCATAGAACTCGCCGGCCCGGACCGTCAGGTCCAGCCCGTCGACCGCGGGCCGGTCGAAGGTCTTGGTCAGGCCCTTGAGAAGAAGGGCAGGGGTCGTGGTGGTCATGCTGGGCAAAGCCTCCAAACCGGCCCACTCGGGGTCGTCCCATCGGTATACGCCGACAAGGTTTCGGAGATTTAAAGCCGCCGGCCGGCCGCGATAACCGACCGTTATGGTTAATGATCGGTGACCGTCACTGCGCCTTCATCGCGTCGGCCACGCAGTCGGCCGCTCGCCGGATGTCGCCTTCGTTGTTGAAGCCATGGACGGAGAAGCGGAGCTGCCCCCGCCGGATGGTATGCGCGACCTTGGCCTCGGTAAGCGCGGCGGACACCGCGCAGATCTTCAGGTCGGTCGAGAAATCGTGCCCGCCGGCGTCCAGCGTGCCGAAGGTCACGATGGGCGATCGGCCCGGCCCCCTGCTCGGCACGCCTGCGGCAAGGCCCAGGCCGGCGATTGCTTCGGTCAGGGCGCCGGCGAGCGAGAGGACCCGCTGCTCGATTGCCTCGATCCCGAGGTCCAGCAGCAGGTCGAGGGCGGCGTCGGCGGCATAGGCCCCGGCAAGATTGTAGCTGCCCAGTTCGAACCGCCGGCTGTCCGGCTGCAGCCGGTAGTCGTAGCCACCCATGGCGGAATGGTCGTCCGTCTGCATGGCAACGGCTGGCCTCGACAGGTAAGCGGGCTCCAATCGGTCGATCCAGTTCGGCGAGACGTACAGGAACCCGAAGCCGTAAAGGCCGAGCAGGCCTTTCGATGTGGAGGTGGCGAAACCATCCACTTGTTCCGCCGCCAGATCGTGCGCCAGAATGCCGGCCGACTGAACGCCGTCGACAAGCAGGAACACGTCGCGCTTCCGGCATGCCTCCGCCAATCGTGCGACGTCGGTGCGATGGCCGGGAGCGAAGGTGACCGACGCACAACTCACGATCCGGGTGCGTCCGTCGATCGCGTCGATCATTGCGTCGATGTCCAGCGCGCCATTCCGTCTCGGCTGAACGAACCGGATTTCGTTGCCGCGCCGCCTCAGTCTCAGCCACGGATAGAGGTTGTTGGGATGCTCGGCCCCCGCGCTGACCACCACGTTATCGCCTTCGTCCATGGGCATCGCCCAGGCCACCGCATTGATGCCGTCGGAAACGTTTCGAACCGCCGCCACCGTCGGTGCCTCGACATTCATCATGCGCGCGAACTTGCCGCGGGCATCGGACACCTTCCGCTCATGCCCGGACCTGCCGGTCGACGCCAGCGCCAGATGATCGAGAAACGCGTCGATGCCGGCCCGCACGTCGTCGTGCAGGATCGTCTTTTCGCAGATAGACAGATACGTCTGTTGCTTCAGCGCGGGAAACCCCGCGCGGAACCGGTCGAAACGCTGGCTTTGTTGGCTTTGTGCTGCGGCGTCAATATTCATCGGTCGCGCTGCTTCCCTCCTAAATCGACAATCAGTGAAGGATCTGGCTTAAGAACAGCTTGGTCCGCTCGTTCTCCGGTTGATCGAAGAACGGCTCCGGTGCCGCGGCCTCGACGATCTCGCCGTCATCCATGAACACGACCAGGTCCGCCACCTTGCGGGCGAACCCCATCTCATGGGTAACGCAGATCATGGTCATGCCGTCGTCCGCCAGTTCGATCATGACGTCCAGCACCTCGTTGATCATTTCCGGGTCGAGCGCCGAGGTCGGCTCGTCGAACAGCATCACCTTGGGCTTCAGCATCAGGGCCCTGGCGATCGCCACCCGTTGCTGCTGGCCGCCGGAGAGTTGGCCGGGATATTTCCATGCCTGATCGGGAATCCTGACTCTCTTCAACAGGCTCATGGCCTCGGCTTCGGCCTCGTCCTGCGGCATCTCGTTCACCAGGATCGGCCCCAAAGTCAGGTTCTCGATGACCGAAAGGTGAGGGAACAGGTTGAAGCTCTGGAACACCATGCCGACCCGGCGGCGTATCTCCTCGATCGCGCGCATGTCGGCGACCAGCGCCGTTCCGTCGACGATGATGTCGCCTTCCTGATGTTCCTCCAGCCGGTTGATGCAGCGGATCATGGTCGACTTGCCGGAACCGGATGGCCCGCAAACCACGACTTTCTCGCCCCGGCCGACGGTAAGATCGATGTCCCGCAGCACGTGGAACGCGTCGAACCACTTGTTCACGCCGCGCAGTTCGACGATCGCTTCCTGGATTTGTGCCGGCGGTGTCGTCATAGGTTGCGGCCCTTGCTCAAGTCTCGTTCGATATGCTCGCTGTATTTCGACATCGAGTAGCAGAACGCGAAATAGAGAACGAAAATGAAGATGTAGGCCTCCTGCGCATACAGCACCCAGCGCGGGTCCTCCAATGCCGTCGCGGTGGCGCCCAGCACGTCGAACAGGCCGATGATCGAAACGAAGGTGGTGTTCTTGAAAGCGCGGATGATGTCGTTCATCAGGGCGGGCAACACGATCTTCAAGGCCTGCGGCAGGATGATCCGGCCTGTCTTCTGCCGATAGCTCAGGCCGAGGGCGTCGGCGGCTTCGTATTGGCCGCGCGGAATAGCCTGCAGGCCGCCGCGTACGATCTCGGCGGCATAGGCGGCGAAGAACAGAATCATCCCGATTTGCGCGCGCAGGAATTTGTCGATGGTCATCCCTTCCGGCATGAAAAGCGGGAACATCAGCGATGCCATGAACAGGACGGTGATCAACGGCACGCCGCGGACGACCTCGATGAAGCCGACGCACAATGCCTTGATGGCCGGCAGCGACGACCGGCGGCCCAGTGCCAGCAATACCGCCGCGGGCATGCCGCCGACCACCGTGCCGACGAACATCAGCAGCGTAAGCGGCAGGCCGCCCCATTGATGGGTGCCGGTTGGCGTCAGGCCGAACACGCCGCCCAGAAGAAGCACCAGGACGATCCCGATCGCGGCCAGCCAGGCGCCGAACAGCCAGGCCGACCAGAACCGTTTGAAGGCGGAGATGATCGCCATGCCGACGATCGCGACGATGGCCAGCGTGCCGCGCCAGTGTTCCTCGTAGGGAAAGGTGCCGAACAGGATCACGCGGTGTTTCTCCGTGATCACCGCCCAACAGGCGCCGGCGGCGGCGCGGCAGGCCGCCGGGTCGTCGGTCCGCCAGATGGCATCGAGAAAGGCCCATGCGATAACGTCGGGCAGGGTGACGAACAGGGCCCATAGGGCCAGCAGTGTCATCGCCGTGTTGAACGGACTGCTGAACAGGTTCTTTTTCAGCCAATGAACCGCGCCCGATTCCTGCGCCGGCGGGGGGCGGCGGGGCGATGCGCCGACTTCCGCGCGCGATATGGTGTTCGCCACGGTCACCGCTCAGCGCTCCTTGATCTGAACGGATTTGTTATAGAGGTTCATGATCGATGCGATGACCAGGGCGATGGTCAGGTAGGTCGCCATCATCATGCCGATGGCCTCGATGGTGTGGCCGCTCAGCGTGACGATCGTGTTGTTCACGTTGAACAGTTCCGGGTAGCCGATGGCGACGCCAAGCGAGCTGTTTTTCACCAGGCTGACATATTGCGCGGCCGCCGGCGGCACCATGACACGCAAAGCCTGGGGAAGGATGACTTTGCGGTAGGTATCGGACGGACTCAGGTTGATGGCGCGGGAGGCTTCGATCTGCCCCTTGGTGATCGACTGAATGCCAGCGCGCACGATTTCCGCGATAAACGCTGCGATATAGAGCGACAGCCCGAGCAGCAGGGCGAGGAATTCCGGCGACATGGCTGCGCCGCCGACGAAGTTGAAACCTTGCAGCTTCGGTATCGACACGGTCGTGGGAGCGCCCGAGAACATCCAAACCGCCAGCGGCGCCCCGGCGATCAGCGCGACATTCCACCACAGCACGGAAACCCGGCGCCCGCTCCGCCGGCGCGAGGCATCCGCCCACCGCACGACGAGGACGGCGGTGACGCATGCGCCGACAAAGGCCAGCAGCGTCCAGAGATAGGCGGGATTGGGTTCCGGCCAAGGCACTACCAGCCCGCGGTTGGTCAGAAAGGCCATGTCGAAGAGACTGACCGCCTGTTTCGGCACGGGCAGTTGCGTGATGATGGTGTACCAGAAGATGATCTGCACCAGTTGCGGCGTGTTGCGAAACAGCTCCACATAAGCGGACGACAGTTTTGCGATCAGCATGTTGCTGGAAAGACGGGCGATGCCCAGAACGACGCCGAGGATCGTCGCGAAGACGATGCTGAAGATCGACACCTTCAGGGTGTTCATGATCGCGGCGCCGTAGGCGCGCAGAAACGTATCCGTCGACTGGAAGGCGATCGGCGTTTCGCCAATGTCGAACCCGGCTTCTTCCAGCAGAAACCCGAAGCCGGTGGAGATGCCGCGCTTCTCCATCGCGTCCTGGGCATTGCCGACCATGTATGCGGCAACGCCGATGATCGCCGACACGACCAGCAACTGGTATGCCCAGTTGCGAAATCCCACATTGTGCCAGATTCCTGCCAGGGTCACGGTCCGGCTAACCGGCGGTGGCCGCCGGTGTGGAGCATCGGTTGCTTGCTCGGTCATTCTGTGTCGCCGGTAAGGGGCGGGCCAAGGCGGCGCCCGCGGCTATGGAGCCGATGGCGCCGCCCATTCGGCCTATTTGAACGGCGGCGCGTACAGCAGGCCGCCTTGGGTCCAAAGGCTGTTGATCCCGCGAGCCAGTTTTAGCGGCGATCCGCTTCCGACATTGCGTTCGAAAACCTCGCCGTAGTTTCCGACCTGCTTGACGATGCGGTAGGCCCAGTCCTGATCCAGACCAAGCGTTTCGCCCAGCTTGCCCTTGGTGCCCAGCAGGCGGGCTGTCTCGGCGTCGTCGGACGATTTCATCTTGTCGACATTGTCCGATGTCACGCCCAGTTCTTCCGCCGTCATCATGGCGTAGACGGACCAGGCAACAATGTCACGCCATTGAGCATCGCCCTGACGCACGGCCGGCCCCATAGGGTCCTTGCCGTGCACGCCGGGAAGGATGACATAGTCCTCGGGGTTCGATGCGACCGTGGCGCGCGCTGAGCTCAAACCCGAGGTCGACTGCACATGAACGTCGCAACGGCCGCCGAAAAACGCCGTATTCAGCTCTTTCTTGTTTTCGATCACCACCGGCGTGTAGCTCATGCCGTTGGCCCTGAACACGTCGGATGCGACCTTCTCGGACGTCGAACCCGGCAGGATGCAAACCGTCGCGCCGTTCAGGTCCTTGACACTCTCGGCGCCGGTATTCTTGTTCACCATGAAGCCCTGGCCGTCGTAGAAGGTCGGGGCGACGAAGTCGATGCCGAGCTTCGCGTCGCGGCTTAGCGTCCAGGTGACGTTCCTGGTCAGCACGTCGATCTCGCTGGTTTGCAGCGCCGTGAACCGGGTTTGGCTTGTGGTTTTCACGAACTGGACCTTGTCCTTGTCGCCCAGGACGGCGGCGGCGATCGCCTTGCAGGTATCGACGTCCATGCCGGCCCACTCGCCTTTGCTGTTAAGGGCGGAGAAGCCGGCCCGGTTGCCGTTGACGCCGCAGACGACGGCGCCGCGTGCCTTTACGGCATCGACTGTCGGGCCTGCATGGGCGGCGATGGGCGCGCCGGTCGATACGGCGAAGGCCAGTCCGGTCGCAATCACTGTTCGTTTCATTGTTTTGATCCCTGTCGTTGTTTCGTCGCAGTCGTTATGGGTCGAAATCAGGCCGGCTCGTCCATGCGTCAGGCCTCGCCGGCTGGCATGGTTATCGCCGCTGGAATGTCGCGGCTTACGCCCTGGAAAAGTTGCGTGCGTACCTCCAGGCCTTTCTGAAGATGTCTGCAGATAAGCTTTTGCGCCAACTCGCCGTTGCGCGCCTCGATGGCGTCCAGGATCTCCAGGTGCTCCCGCGCCGAATCGAAAACCCGGTCCGGGTCGTGATGTCGGGGCAGGCCGAGCGCGATCCGGAAGCGCAGCCGGATAGGTCGATAGATTTCCAGAAGATTGCGGTTGCCGGCGCAGCGAAAGATCTCCAGATGGAATGCCGCGCCGTGATCGTAGAGGTCGGCTACATTGCATTTGTCCGGCGCCGCGATGGCGGTCCGAAAGCCCGGGCCGAAATCGGACAGCGCCTGGCTGGGTCCGCGCTCGGCCGCCAGGAACGCGGCAAGCCCCTCGATGGCGTAGCGGACCTGGTAGATCTCCTGCACGTCCTGCAACGACAGCCGCCGGACGAACGTGCCCCGTGTCGGATGCGCCTCCAGCACGCCTTCGCGGACCAGGTCCTTGACCGCTTCCCGCACCGGCGTGCGGCCAATCCCCAGGGAATCGGCCAGTTTGCGCTCCGAAAGAGGTGCATCCGGCGAGATGTCCCCGCGAAGGATCGCATCCAGCAGACGACCGTACGCCTTCTCTTTTTCCAGGCTCTTGGTTTCTGGCATAGTGTTGGTATACCAGTACAGTGCCAACGGTATGTCAAGCGCGCAATTTGGCGCCGTTGACCGGGGTGCAAGGGTTCGTTCCCCGATTTTGATACCAGCCCCCCCGCCTGATATCCTGACCCCCGGGGAGGTAGGCGGCCATGTGGGAGACGCTGGAACTGCCGCTCTGGCTGGTTCTGATCGCCGGGCTTCTGGCGGCCCTGTCGCTGCTCAACCACTTCCTGATCCCGTCCGCCCGCTGGTTCCTGCGTCGCCGCCTCAACCGGGTGATCGACGAGATGAACCAGCGTCTGGCGCTCCGGCTGCCGTCCTTCAAACTGACCCGGCGCGAGGTGCTGATCGACCGCCTGACCTACGACCCGGTCGTCATCGCGGCGGTGGAAGAGGCGGCGGAGCAGAGGGGAGAGCCGCGCGACGCGGTGATGGTGGAGGTCAGCCGCTACGCGCGGGAGATCGTGCCCGCCTTCAACGCCTTCCTCTATTTCCGCGTCGGCTACTGGCTGGCCCGGCGGGTCGCGCGCTTCCTATACCGGGTGCGCGTCGGCTATGTCGACGACCGCGGCCTTGCCGATATCGGACCGACCGACAGCGTCGTCTTCGTGATGAACCACCGCTCCAACATGGACTACGTGCTGGCTGCCTACCTCGCCGCCGATCGAACCACGCTATCCTATGCGGTCGGCGAATGGGCGCGCGTCTGGCCGTTGCAGCAGTTGATCCGGGCGCTCGGCGCCTACTTCGTGCGCCGCGATTCCGGCGACACCCTCTACCGCCGGGTGCTGGCGCGATATGTTGAGATGGCGACCGAAGGCGGCGTGCCGCAGGCGGTCTATCCGGAAGGCGGGCTCAGCCGCGACGGTCGGCTCCGGCCGCCGAAGCTCGGCATCCTCGGCTACATCACCCGCGCTTTCGATCCCGCCGGCCCGCGCGACATCGTGTTCGTGCCGGTGGGCATCAACTACGACCGGGTGCTGGAGGACCGCAGCCTGCTGCTGTCGCTGGATCCCGGCCGGAAGCGCCGCGGCGCCGGCTTCGCGCTGCGGACGGCGGCCGGCTTCCTCGGCCGCAACCTGCTGCTGATGTTGCGGCGGCGTTGGCACCGCTTCGGTTATGCCTGCGTCAATTTCGGCACGCCGGTCTCGTACAAGGACTGGCTGGGACGAACCGGCATCGATCCCACTGCCCTGTCACAGGACGAATGGTTCGCCGCCGTGCGCCGGCTGGGCGAAGAGCTGATGGCCGCCATCGGCGCCGTTGTGCCGGTGCTGCCGGTATCCTTGGTCGCCACTGTTCTGGCGGCGGAGCCGGACCGGCGCTTCAGCGAGCTCGAACTGAAAGGCGCGGTGCTCAACCTGATCGAGCGGTTGGAAGCGGCGGGCGCGCGGCTCTACATCCCGCGCACCGATCAGGACTATGCCGTCACCGTCGGCCTGCGGATGCTCGCGCTGCGCCATGTCGTGACGGAAGAAGACGGGCTCTTCAAGGTCAGCGCCGACAACCTACCGCTACTGCACTATTACGCCAACGCCATAGCCCATCTGTTGCCGCGGGCCGGTAAACAGGCCGCGGCCGAGTAAGGAGCCGTGGCCTGCCTTAAGCGGCGGAGCCCATCTTGCGGTCGTCGGCCGGCAGCTTGCGTGGGTTTTCCACATGCCGGCAATTGCCGGTCAGGAACGCCCCGGCGTCGATCGCCAGCGCATTGTGCAGGATGTCGCCGATCACCCGCGCGGTCTTGGCAAGAGCCACCTTGCCGGCTCGGATGCGCCCGTCGACCTGGCCCCGGACCAGCACTTCGTCGGCCAGTATTTCGCCGTCGATCCTGGCCTTCTCGCCGACGGTCAGAACACCGGCGAACACGTCGCCATGCACGACACCGTCGATCTGGAGCTCGCCGTCGGTTTTCAGGTTGCCGTCGATCTCCAGGCTGGCGCTGATCAACGACGGCGCCGACGAAACCACAGTCGGCCGTTGCTCCTCAGTCTTTTCGTTCTTGGAAAACATAGGTCCCCGCCTCAAAAAACTTCAGTGGATCCTGGGTCTTGCCGCGATAGCTGACTTCGTAGTGCACGTGCGAGCCCGAACTGCGGCCGGTCGAGCCCATCAATCCGATTTTATGTCGGAAACTTACTTTTTGTCCCTTTTTCACAAGTATCTTGTGCAAATGGGCGTAGCGTGTCTTGAACCCGAGGCCATGGTCGATCTCGACCATGTTGCCGAACGGCCCGTTGCGCCGGGCGAAGGTCACCGTGCCGGGCGCGGTCGAATGCACCGATGTCTTGCGCGGCGCGGAGATGTCCAGGCCCGCATGCATGGCCCAGCGATTGTTGAACGGGTCGCGGCGCTTACCGTAGCGGCTGGAGACCCAGCCCCGGTCGGTCGGCTTGCCGAGCGGCATCTGCTTGATCAGGTTTTGTAAACCGTTCCATCGGACGAGCTGCAGCTCCAACTCGGTCACGTGATCCTGGAATCCGGAGCCGGCGAGAGTCCAGTCGCTGTTCTCGACGTTCGGCGCGTCGGCAATGACCAGCGGACCGCCTTGCCCGTAGGGCAGGCCGGTCGCGGCACTGGTCAATTCGGCGATGTCCAGGCCGGTCATTGCCAGCGAGCGCTCGGCCCGGTCGGTGTCGCGCGCAATCTGCCCCTGCAGCCACCCGAATAATTCGCGTTGGTGATACTTCACGCCGCTTAGCTGGGACTGCAAGTGGACCAATTGATTGGCCAACAACTCGGCGCGCCGTTCCGCCTGTTCCCGGGCGGCAGCCAACCGGGCGAAACGCTGACCGGTCGCGGACATGCGGGTTTCCTTTGCGACGCGGTTCTTGTCGGCATCGGCGAGCGTGCTGGACAGGCTCGCGACCTGCTTTCGCAGTGTCTTGAGCTGCAATTGAACGGTGTCACGGTTGGCGGCCGTCGCGTCCAGTCTCTGTTGCGTGGTTGTCAGGGCGCGGGCGACGCGGTCGTGCCGGGACCGGGTGTTTTCCAGGTCGCCGGTCAGTTCCGCCACCCGTTGGCTGAGCTGCTCGCCGGTTTGCAGCGCCGAATTTCGTTCTTCCGTGGTCAGCGTAAGAGTCTGTTCGGTCTCGGCCAAACGCGCCTCGACCGAGGCCCTCGTTTCGCGCTCAGCGGTCAGGCTGTCGCTCAGCGCGTTCGCCTGCTGCTGGATCTCTTCGCTGGTCTTGCGCCAGTTGTCGTTCTCTTCGCTGAGTGCGGTCAGCTGATCGGCCGCATCCGAAAGCTTGGCTTCCAGCGAGGCGGTCCGTTCGACCTCCGTCCGGAGGTCGGTTTCCAGACTGCCGACGCGCTTCTCCAGACCTCGGTTAAGCTGATGCGCCGCATCGCGCTCTGCCGCGGCGTCGCGAAGCTGGGTGGTGGTTTCGGTAATGCGCCGGTCGAGCACGGATTGCTGTTCCAGCATCGCCGCCATTTGAAGGGACTTCTCTTCAATCTCGCGGGATATCCGCGCCAGCTGATCGGTCGTCTTCTCAAGCTGGTCGCTGACGGTATCGTTGGCTTCTTCCAGCCGATCGATACGATCGTTCTTGGCAACGATGATGTGGTCGGACAAAAGGGCCCGGTATGTCGACCAGGCGATGCCGGCCACGGCAACGACGCACAGTACGACCATTGCGAGCTGCAGCCGGCGGGTCAGCGCCAGGTAATGGACCCGGCCTTCCGAGCGGACGAACAGCTGCCGTTCCGGGAATAGCCGGTCGGCCAGGGCCGTCATACGTTTATTGAGGTCGGTCAACATACGAAATGCCGGAAGCTCACAAGGTCCAATTAGTGTCCGTCCGGCACCGGCCCGCACCGCATTTCTGGGGAGCAGGAATCGGGAATCGGGCGAAGTCTGATTCAACCATTCCCGACTTAACGGTCTATGAATTAACGAACTGTTAAAGACGCGGTCAGGTTATCGGCTGCCAATGGCTAACGGCTCGTAAAACCCCGCGGTGAGCCCCGCCAAATCGCGTGCAGACCGGTTGAATGGGCGCTTCAATTGACCCCGAAAATGTTGTCGGACCAGACGGTGATAGGTGTCTTCCGGCGGCAGGCTGCGCTCGGCGCACAGATACTCGAACCAGTGCCGGCCAATCGAAACGTGGCCGATCTCTTCCTGATAGATGATCTTGAGAACGGCGACGCTGGCTGCGTCATCCTGACTTTCCAGTCGGTCGATCATCGCCGGCGTCACGTCCAGGCCGCGGGCTTCCAGGACCAATGGCACCACCGCCAGGCGGGCGAGCAGGTCGCCCGCCGTTTCGGTCGCCGCTTCCCACAGGCCGTCATGGGCCGGCAGGTCGCCGTAGGCGGCGCCCAGTGCGGCGAGACGATTGCGCAGCAGCAGGAAGTGCTTGGCCTCCTCGTCCGCGACGCCGACCCAATCGTCGAAGAACGGTCCGGGAAGGCCGGAATTGGCGAAACGGGCGATCAGGTCCCAGGCGAGGTCGATCGCATTCAGCTCTATGTGGGCGAGGGCATGCAACAAGGCGATCCGCCCCGAGAGGCTGCCGCCGGCGCGACGCTTCGGCATCTCGCGCGGCGCCAGCAGACGCGGCTTGTCGGGCCTGGCCGGCCGGTCGGGCGGATCCGCTTGTCCGACCTTGGTGACCAATCCCTCTCGCCAGCCGGCGGCCGCTTCGCGCGACAGATCCGCCTTTGCCGATGGATCGGATGTGTTGAGAACCGCGACCGCCGATGAGGTCAGGTCGCCGAAACGGCGGTCGGTCTCCGTCACAGTGCTTCGACTGCCTTGAGCACGTCTTCTGCGTGACCTGGGACTTTGACCTTGCGCCAGGCCTCCCGGATCACGCCCTTACCGTCGATGACGAAGGTGGACCGTTCGATCCCCATGTATTTCCGGCCATACATGCTTTTCTCGACCCAAACGCCGTAGGCTTCGCACACTTCGCCGTCCTCGTCGGCGCCGAGCGTGACACTGAGGTCGTGTTTCTTCTTGAATTTCTCGTGTTTGGCAACGCTGTCTTTCGAGACACCGACGATCACGGCGCCGGCTTCATCGAATTTGGCGGCGTTGGCTGTGAAGGCGATTGCTTCTTTCGTGCAGCCCGGCGTGTCGTCCTTCGGGTAAAAATAGAGCACGACCGTCTTACCTTTCAGGTCGCTTAGTTTCACGTCGCCGCCGCCATCTGCCGGCATCGAGAAATCCGGAGCTTTGTCGCCCACATTCGGTGTTGCACTCATTCTGTCCGATCCTCCATTGTTCGGTTCTTCGAAGACATAGATCGGTGGGCGCAATCTGGCCAGGGCCAATGCGGTTTTTCGCCCCAGGATGTGAGATCGGTAGGCTTTGAACTCGCGACATAACGATTGTACTGATTTCGTATAGACAGGATACGATACGAACAAGATCCGCATGCTAAGTTAGCGTCGCATTTCAATGCCGAATGGAATCCAGATTCATAGGATCCGGTCGATCGGAAAAAATTATGGATCATGTGGAAAGAAATAGCCCCGGTAACATGAAAAG
Organism: Minwuiaceae bacterium; assembly: GCA_028278525.1. Lineage (GTDB taxonomy): Bacteria > Pseudomonadota > Alphaproteobacteria > Minwuiales > Minwuiaceae > JANQEE01. The sequence goes on from JANQEE010000049.1 coordinate 39,192, forward strand.
TCCGGGGCAGACTTATGCAGTCGACAAATTTGCTTTTCCTATAACAATTTTGGTGATTTCCTGCTTCGTGGCGTTAGGCGTTGCTTTCATAGAACTCGATCACCCTTTTACTCTTGCGACATTCAGCAGGGCGCTCTATTCGGACGAGGCGTTCTATTCGGATGGCGCGCGGAACTTTCTGATCTTCGGACAGTGGTCTTTTCCGTACGACTATGCGCACTGGCCGGCAGCTCCATTACTCACCGCGATCCGAATTCCGGCTTTCGCGCTATTCGGTGTCAGCCTGGAAACCGCCAGGATTACGTCGATGGCGTTCGGTTTCATTGGCTGCCTGGCATTTTACGCAACCGTTCGTACACACTTGCGGCCAGTCATCGCCGCCGCATTGACGATCGCAGGCGCCGTTACGTTCAGTTTCGCGACCTACGCGAGGTCTGCGTTGGCGGATCCGACTGCGACCGCCTTGGCCCTCGTGGCGTTGTTGATCTACGTGCGCTTCAGCGGTCAAAAGTGGGCTGTTCCGACAAGCCTTCTATTTGGCTTTCTCGCTTTCTTTGCCAAGTCGTACTTCGTTACGGCATTTCTAGCGATCATCGCGCTGTGGACTATTGATATTCTCGTTCGGCCAATTCTGGATAGGGCAGAGATTTCATATAGACGTATATTCACGTTCTTCTTTTCTATGCTTTCGATCGGCGCGGTCTACGTATCTTACCACATACTGTTTTCAGAGATTGTCGCCGAGTGGAGTTCGTCGACACTCGACAACAAATTGGGCCATATGCATCCCATAACGATTTTTATTTACGAGCTACGCGCGCTCAAGGCCCTGCCGTTCACGACAAAGACTCACGTTTTTCTACTGGCGATCGCTGTCGCGGTTGTCTTTTACCTTTTCTCACGATTACGCCCAGGCAAGCTTTCCGCGATTGTGAATGATTGGCGGCAGCTCTCCCGGGCTGAATTGGCCTATGTCGTTTGGTTGTGCGCCGGATTGGCATTTCTCAGCCTGCTTAAGCTGCAGAAAGAGCACTACTTCTTTTTTCTGATATTTCCGATTTGTTTCCTCGGGGCGTCGGCCTTGGTACGTCTGGTTCCGGAGCGTCTTACACTGCCCGCGGTCATGCTGCTCGTTGTCGGCCATATCGCCGTACAAGCACCCCTGTATGCCCAGTGGTGGACGCGATCCCCAAATAATGCCCTGTTCGAAGGAAGCCGAACGGTTGCCGGGATCATCGACAACGCCGATCCGAGGAACCAGGTTCCGGTAATCGGGAGTATGGCAGCCACGATCTCATTCTTCAGCGATCGCATTTTGGCTGTAGAAGCAGCGTGGATGCCAAATCGGAAAGACTTGTGCGCCGCTGTCGAGCACTGGCGCCCGCCATTTCACGTCGCAACATTTTTCCCTAAATCTCAGTCTTATGGGATGTTGGACAATGTGGCTGGGTGCAACGTCGTTCGGTCGACAGAGCAGGTGGTCGATATCTCGCTCCTGCCCATTCGCGGCGATCGCCTTGTTCTCACACGACTCTACTTCCACGATGAGTAGATAGCATGCCGGGCCGACGAGCCCTCAGTTGGCGCGGCTCCAGACCCGATTGAGCAGGCAGGTCAGCGTGCAGCCTTTGATGCCGATGGACAGCGTGTCGCGAGAAGTGTGTCGGACCACATAGCTGTTCTTATCGTCGCCCAGGGTATCGCCGTTGGCCGGCACATAGATTCGGCCCGGAAGGCGGCCGCCGTCTCCGCCGCCCACCCAGGTGTCTTTAGACGTGCGCCGATACCCTTCCAGTATGCGCAGGCCAATAAGCGGGCGGTCCCGCAATGCCGGATCCGGGTTCTTCAGATCTCTGTTCGGAACATCTTCAGGCAATTTGACGATCTCGCCGCACAGGTTGCCGCCGCAGTCGAAAAGCCTGACCACCGCATTCCAGTCCGGTTCCGTCCAAAGGCCATAAATGTCCCGCGCCTGGACGCCCGAGGGCGCGGACAAGGTGGCGAATGCCAGCGCGGCGATCGGGACCAGGGGTTTCAAATATTCGGGCATGGCGTTGCGGCGTTTTGTCGGGTGACGCTCAGCTAGTCCGCGTTTATTGCAGATTGATGACGGTCGTCTGGTTCAGGCGTCCGACTGCGGATCGGAGACCAGCGAAACGAACGCGTCGTGTACGGCGGTTTCCGCCGCGATTAGAGCAGCCTGGGCGCTGTCGAAATCATCGGCGCCAGCGGCTGCGGCAAGGGCGACGTTGAGGTCGGTGGACGTGACGCCAGGCTCGTATGCCCCGACTGTACAGAGCCGAAGCAGGCCCTGAACGGCATTCAGCATACCAATGGCTCGGACCAACCTGGTGCCGGTAGCCGGATCGATAAGACCTTCGGCGCCGGCCTTTTCGAAAACCTTGATGGCCTGACCGGCCAGGATTTCGGGGTGCGCGTGGGCATGGCGGAGCAGGAGATATTGTCCGAGGAACTCGGCTTCCATCAGCCCGCCTTCGGCATACTTGATGTTCCACGAGTCGTCGGTGCCGTGTTCCTGCCGCACCCGCCGATACATGTCGGCGACATCCTTGCGTAACTGTTCCGCATCGCGACGGGCCGTCAGCGCATCCTTGATCGTAGCCTCGATCGCGTCGGCAAGGTCGGTCGAACCGGTGATCACCCGGGCGCGGCTCAGAGCCATATGCTCCCATGTCCAGGCGTTTTCCCGGTGGTAGTCGCGAAATCCCTGCAACGCCACCGCAATCGGCCCGGCATTGCCGGACGGCCGGAGGCGCATATCCACGTCGTAGAGGCGACCCTCTGCGGTCAGGGCTGTGATGGCGCCGATCACGCGCTGGCATAGCCGGGCGTAATACAGGGCGGGCGACAGTGGCTTCGGTCCGTCGGACGCCTGCACGTCGGCGGCATGATCGTAGACGAAGATCAGATCCAGATCGGAGCCGAAAGTCATTTCACCGGCGCCAAGCTTGCCGAGGGCGATGACGGCCATGTCGCCGCCGTCCACGTTGCCGTGGGTAAGCGAGAATTCGTGACTGACATGAGGGAGCAGGCAACTGACCGCGGTTTCTGCTATCCGCGACAAGGCGGCGCTGGCGGATGCGGTCTCCGCGGGTTTGTCGAGGACCTGCAAGCCGACTTGGAATTGCCGATCCGCCGCCCAACGCCGGGTTATCTCCAGGACGTCCTGATAGTCTTGTTTCTGCCCAAGCGCGGCTGTCAGGTCGGCGCGCAGCGCCGCCCTGTCCGGCAGCGGCTCGTAAAAGTCCGCCCCGAGCACGCCGTCCAGCAGGTTCGCATTGCGGCTGAGCGTCTCCGCCAGGTTCGGCGCCGTGCCCATAATCCTGGCGACCAGCTTAAGCAGCCAAGGATTGGCATAAAACAGGGAAAAAAGCTGAATGCCGGCCGGCAGCTTGCCAAGAAATTCGTCGAAGCGCAGTAGCGCGGCGTCAGGATCGGCGGTGGCGCCGAATTGCTCCATCAGCATGGGCATCAGAGAAGTCAGTTTTTCGCGGGCCCGTTCAGACCGCACCGCCCGATACCGCCCGTGATGCCAGCGCCGCACCGCCGCCGCAACCCGCGAGGGTTCGCGAAACCCGAGGTCCGAAAGCGTTTGCAGCGTTTCGGGGTCGTCGTCGGTTCCCGTGAAAACCAGGTTGCCCGTACTGTCGCCGAGCGACGGCGCGGTTTCGAACAGCGCCCCATAATGGGCCTGGACCGAATTGAGAACCGCGAGGACGTGCTTCTCGAAGGTTGGCCGGTCCTCGAACCCCATGAAGGCGGCAACCCAATCCAGTCCCTCGTCGGTCTTGGGCAGGGAATGGGTTTGTTCGTCGTCGATCATTTGCAGGCGATGTTCCAGCCGGCGCAGAAATTCGTAGGAGTCGATCAGGCTGTCCGCCACGTCCGGCGACAGGCGTTCGGTTTCCGACAGGGCCCTGATCGCCTGACACGTCGCCGGCACCCGAAGGCTGGTGTCGCGGCCGCCGGCGATCAGTTGCTGGGTCTGAGCGAAGAACTCGATCTCGCGGATGCCGCCACGCCCGACTTTGATGTTGTGGCCGGGGACGACGACCGACGCATGTCCGCGATGGGTATGAATCTGGCGCTTGATGGAATGAATGTCCTCGATCGCCGCGTAATCGAGATATTTCCGCCAGATAAATGGCGCGAGTCGCGATAGGAAGCCGTCGCCCGCCTCCCGGTCGCCGGCCGCTGCCCGGGCCTTGATCATCGCCGCCCGTTCCCAGTTCTGGCCGAGGCTTTCGTAGTAGGCTTCGGCCGCGGCCATCGACAGCGCCAGCGGGGAACTGCCGGGGTCCGGGCGCAGCCGCAGGTCGGTGCGAAAGACATAACCGTCCCGGGTCCGTTCCTGCATGATCTCAACCAGGGTCCGGGTCAGGCGGACGTAGAAGGCCGTTGGATCTTTCGATCCCCGATAGTCGATCACTTCCTGGTCGAACAGGACCATGATGTCGATGTCGCTGGAATAGTTGAGTTCGCCGGCGCCGTGTTTCCCCAGGGCGAAAACGGCGAGGCCGCTGCTCTTCGACGGTTCCGCCGGGTCGATCGAGCCGAGTTCGCCCCGCGCCGCGCCGTCGCGGAGCAAGAAATCCACGCCGGCGCGCAACGCGGTGTCGGCCAGTTCCGTTAGAGCGCCGGTTACCTTCGGCAGCGGCCACCAACCGGCAATGTCGGCCACGGCCGTCAGCAGCGCGATCCGGCCTTTGGCGATTCGCAAATCGCGCATCAGGCCGGTTTTGTCCGTCGCGTTCTCCGTCGCTTTGCGCAGGTCGGCGCCGATTTCCGCATGGATCTCGTCCGGCGTGGCGCTCAACAGGCGCGCGGTGAAGATCTGCTCGCGCAGCGCCGTCCGCGCAAGGTAGGGGCTGTTGCCGAAAATGCAGGTCAGAAGGGCCGAACCGTCGGAATCTGCCGCAAAATCAACAATTTCTTGACGTTTCTCTGCGTCTTCGAGTTTGGCGGCCTGTTCGGACCAGTGCTCGAACCCGACGGCGACGCGGACTTGGTCGTACGCGCGCGGCCAGGTTGCGATCATATCGGAGAGGGCCAATATCAGCGTTTCTAATTATCGAGGATTGCGGCACAGTGCTGGAAGGCACATGAGCGGTCAAGAGGATGCTGATCCGGGGGCAAAGAGCGTCGCGTCCCGACGCAAAGGCGTAGCCCGATCGGCCGGACATTTTTGTCTTAGACTTATCGCGGCAGCGGTTGGTGCCGGTGCCGTGCTGTGCGCGGCCGCCGCGTGGCGTCTGTCCCAGGGCCCGGTCTCGCTGGGGTTCATGACGCCTTATGTCGAAGAGGCCATGCAGCTCAGCGACACCGATCTTCGGGTGTCCTTGGACGACACGGTTCTGACCTGGGCCGGTTGGGAACGCACCCTGGATATCAGGGCGGTCAATGTGCGGATCGGGGATTCGACCGGCAGCACCGTGGCGGTGGTCCCGGAAGTGTCTCTTGGCCTCGGCGCGCGCGAGATCGTGCGCGGCAGCCTGGCGCCGAACAGCATCGACCTGATCGGATTGAAACTCCGTATCGTCCGCCGGGTCGACGGTCGGGTGGACCTGGGAATTGCAGACGACTCGGGCGAGGAGGGCGGCAAACGGGCGATGGCCGCAATCCTGCGCGAGTTGGTTCGCGAAGGGGAAGACAGAACCGGACTCCGGCGGGTCAGCGTGCTGGATGCCCAGGTCGTTTTCGACGATCAGAAATCGCTGACCAGCGTGCTGGCCCACGCCGCCGATCTGGTGATGTGGCGCGATCTCGGCGGGATCCGCGGCAATCTGGATTTCGCGGTCGAGATAGGCGAACACGTGGCCCGACTGTCGATGGTCGGCTACTACGATCAGACGAGCGGCAAGACCGGATTGACTGCCAATTTCGCGCAGTTGGAACCGGCGGCTCTGGCCGTGCAGGGCGGGCTTTTCTCGCGTCTGGCGCCATTGCGAATGCCCGTCTCCGGCTCGATCGACCTGTCGATCGACGAACAGTGGACGTTGCAACAGATTGCGTTCGATCTGGCGGCCGGTCCGGGCGATATCGATTTACCTGAATTCTTTCCGGAGCTTCTGCCCATCGATCGGATGACGGCGCGCGGCACGATGGACACGGCGGCCGGATCGATGGTTCTCGAGCGGTTTCGTATCGCCGATGGGGATTCGACGGTCACCCTGGACGGCAACGTCGACTTTGCGCCCGACGGCATCGGCGTGAGTTTGCAGGGCGGGCTGAACAACATCCCGGTGGACCGGGTTGTGCGGTACTGGCCGCCGAAAATGGCTGCCGGCGCGCGCAAGTGGGTCAAAGAACACGTTCATGACGGGGCAATCGAAAAAGGCGACGTCAGAATCCACGTCACTCCGGAGATGCTTGCGTCGTCGACCATCCCGGAAGAGGCGGTCCTGCTGACGTTCAATCTGCAGGATGTAACCGCCGAATACCTGAAGACGATGACGAAGATCACGGAGGGGGTCGGTAGCGCGCGGCTTACGGCGAAGAACTTCGAGCTGACCGTGCAGGATGGCGCGGTCGGGCCGCTCCGTCTAAGCGAAGGCACGGTTTCAATCCCCAATCTCGACAAAGAAGATCTGACCGCGGATATCAGTTTCGTCGTCTCAGGTGACCTGGCGGATCAGCTTGCGCTGATCGACATGCCGCCGTTGCAGCTGACCCAGAAACTGGGCGTGTCGACGACCGATATCGGCGGCATCGCGGCGACGCGCGCGCGTCTCCTGGTGCCGCTCAAGCGTGGACTTAAGCTGGACATGATCGGTGTCGCCGCGGCGACGAACATGAGCGGCGCCTCGCTCGACAACCTGCTCGGCAACTGGTCGCTCGACGAAGGGGCATTGACCCTGAGGGCGGACAAAACCGGCCTGGAGATGGAAGGGCAGGCGCGCCTGAACGGCGTGCCGATCGACCTGGAATGGGTCGAGGAGTTCCAGCCGAAAGGCGCCTACAGCAGCCGCTACAAGATCACCGGGCAGATCGACGATACCGGCCGCAAAGCTTTCAACCTCACTCTCGATCCCTGGCTGCGTGGCCCCGTCGCCGTCGACCTGGAAGTCAATTCAAGTCGGAACGGCACGGCGGTAGGGCAGGTCGCCCTGGATTTCGGCGAAGCCGATGTGGATATCGAGCCGATCGCCTGGCGTAAGGCTTCCGGAACCGACGGTCTGCTGACATTCGGACTGGCGATCGCGCCCGGAGAGCCGACCAGGCTGAACGACATGCGTTTCGAGGGCGGCGGCCTGACCTTGGCGGGAGAAGCGGACGTTGCGGCCGGCGGTGCTCTGGACCGCCTGTCCCTCAGCCAACTGGACTACGGTGCGACACGGCTGGCGCTGACATGGGTCTCCCAGCCGGGTGGGACCTTTGCGACCATTGTCGGCAGTACGTTGGACATCCGGCCGCAGATCGAAGCGTTCCTGGCGTCGGAGCCCGATGTGGAGGGGGGCACAGGCCCGCGTTTGGATTCCATCAATCTGGAGGTCGACCGCGTACTGCTGCGCGACGGCCTGACGCTTCGGGATTTCGGCATGAAAATGGACCGGGTCGGCGACCGCCCGGTCAGCCTGGAGGCGGATGGCGTGTTCGCGAACGGCTCGCCGGTCAGCGCCAGACTGGTAACCCGCGGCAACAAACGGCAATTGCAGGTTTTGTCCGACGATGCCGGCACCATCGCGCGCGCGCTCGGCATCTACGACAACATCGTCGGCGGCGAATTTCGACTGGAAGGGGCGATCCTGGACGAAGAGCCCGGCGCGCCGTTCGAGGGCCGCATCAAGATCGACAAGTTCAAGCTGGTGCGCGCGCCAGTTCTCGCAAAGATGCTCAGCGTCGGGTCGTTGACCGGGATCGGCGACGTGCTGGGCGGCGAGGGGATCGGTTTCACCCGGGCGCGTATTCCGGTGCGGACCGAGGGCAGCAAGATCCTCATCGAAAAGGCGCGCGCGCATGGCCCCGCCCTCGGCATTACCGGCGAGGGTGTAATCGACCGGGCGACATCGGAGTCGGATTTTGCAGGCAACCTGATACCGGCCTACACGCTGAACTCGGTGCTCGGCTACATACCTTTGCTGGGCAAGCTGTTGGTGCCGGAAGGCGAAGGCATTTTCGGTTTGGCCTACAAGGTCTCCGGCCCGACCGAAGACCCCAGCGTCAGCGTGAACCCGCTCTCGGCGCTGACGCCCGGCATCCTGCGCAGCATGTTCTTTCCGGCCGCGGGAAATGCCGACGGCGATACCGAGTTAGACACCAGCGATTGGGAGAGTACGGACCGTTAGACCGGCTTGACCAGTGCGTGGCGCTTCTTGCCGGCGGACAGTTTGATCAGGCCCTCTCCGTCGATATCGTCGGCGGTGACCTTGTGCAGTTCCTCGCCGATCGCGATGTCGTTGACGCGGCCGCCGCCGCCCTTGATCAGGCGCCGCGCTTCGCCGTTCGACTTGCAAAGCCCCGCCCTATTAAAGAGTTCGTAGGCCAGCACGCCGGCTTCCAACTCCGCTTGCGGTACGTCGATCGACGGCAGGGCACTGCCCGCCGTGCCCGCTTCGAACGTCCGCCGCGCGGTTTCCGCCGCTTCCTCGGCAGCCGCCTCGCCGTGGCAAAGGCCGGTGGTTGCGTCGGCCAGGACCTTCTTCGCCTCGTTCAACTCCTGGCCCTGGAGTGCTTCCAGCCTGGCGATCTCGTCCAGCGGAAGTTCGGTGAACAGCCTGAGGAAGCGGCCAACATCGGCGTCGTCCACGTTGCGCCAGTACTGCCAGTAATCGTACGGTGACAACTGCTCGGCATTCAGCCAGACCGCGCCCTGGGCGGTCTTGCCCATTTTCGCGCCGGACGCCGTGGTCAGCAGCGGCGAGGTCAGCCCGAACAACGCGCGATTATCAACCCGCCGCGCCAGCTCGACGCCATTGACGATGTTGCCCCACTGGTCGGAGCCACCCATCTGCAGGACGCAGCCGTGTCGCCGGCTCAGTTCCAGGAAGTCGTAGGCCTGCAGGATCATGTAGTTGAATTCGAGGAAGCTGAGCGGTTGCTCGCGCTCCAGCCGCAGCTTAACGCTGTCGAACCCGAGCATGCGGTTGATCGAAAAATGCCGGCCAAAGTCGCGCAGGAACGGAATGTATTGCAGGTCTTCCAGCCAATCGGCGTTGTTGACCATCACCGCATCCGTCGGTCCGTCGCCGAAGGTAATGAAGTTGGTGAACTTCTGCTTGATGCTCGCCATGTTCTCGGCAATCTGGGCATCGGTCAGAAGCTGGCGGGTGGTGTCCCGGCCCGACGGGTCGCCAACCTTGGTCGTACCGCCACCCATCAGTACGATCGGCTTGTGGCCGGTCTGCTGGAACCAGCGCAGGATCATGATCGAGAGCAGGTGGCCGACATGCAGGCTGGGACCTGTGCAGTCGTAACCGACATACGCGACGACCCGGCCGTCCTGCGCCAGCCCATCCAACCCGTCCAGGTCTGTGCACTGGTGCATGTAACCGCGTTCCACGATCGCGCGCAGGAAATCGGAGCGAGGTTCTGACATCGAGATCGTACTGCCTTTGCGAAGCGGTGTTATGGTGTTTGCCAACAGGGCCGGGCCGTGTACCACATTCCCCAGCCTGAGTGAAGAATAGGGGTATAAGGGGTGTGATGGCGGAGATCGTGACGGCATTGGGTTTGATGAGCGGTACGTCGCTGGACGGTATCGACGCGGCCATTCTGCGGACCGACGGATTGACCGTCACGGAGCCGGGGCCGTGGCTCAGCGAACCCTACGATGCCGAATTCAAACAGCTTCTGCATGCGACGCTGGAAGGCGACGCGGATGTCGACGAAGTGGAACGCGAGTTGACGGTCGCTCATGCCGAGGTCGTTCAGAAGTTACTTTCAAAAAATTCTTTAAACATCAATGACATAAATATTATCGGCTTCCATGGCCAAACCATCCTGCATGAGCCGCACGAAAAACGAACCTGGCAGATCGGCAACGGAGAGCTGCTGGCGCAATTGACCGGCGTGCCTGTGGTCAACGATTTCCGCAGCGCCGACGTGGCAGCCGGCGGGCAGGGCGCGCCGTTTGCGCCGATCTATCATCAGGCTTTGGCTCACGACCTTTCCAAGCCGGTCGCCGTGTTGAACATCGGGGGCGTCGCCAATGTCACCTGGGTCGGCCCGGACCGCGAGTTGATCGCGTTCGACACGGGGCCCGGCAATGCCCTGGTCGACGACTGGGTGCGGCGTCATACCGGTCGGTCGATGGACGAGGACGGCGCGCTGGCGGCGGCGGGGACGGTGCATGAAGACGTTGTCGACACCATGATGGCGAGCCCGTTCTTCGACGAACGGCCGCCGAAGTCGCTTGACCGAAACGACTTCGTCGTCAATGCCATGCGCGGGCTGGGACTGGAGGCGGGTACCGCCACCCTGACGGAATTCACCGCCCGCGCGGTTGCCGCGGCGCGCATCCATTTTCCGTCGCAGCCCCGGCGCTGGCTGGTGACGGGTGGCGGCCGCCACAACCCGGTCCTGATGGCATCGCTGCGTCGGCTGGTGCAAGCTCCGGTCGATCCGGTTGAGGCGGTCGGATGGCGCGGCGACGCGCTGGAAGCGGAGGCTTTCGCTTATCTCGCGGTACGCAGCCAAAAGGGATTGCCGCTCAGTCTGCCGACGACGACGGGCGTGCCGCATCCGATGCAGGGCGGGCGGTTTCACGCGCCTGCCTTAGGCGGCGACCACTAGGTCCGCGCGGGATACTCAGTCGGCGGGGACTGCCGGGTTCAACGCCTTGTCGAGGTAGGTCTCGACTTCCGTCGTCAACTCGGCCAATTGATTCTCGAACAGATGCCCGGCACCGTCGACGGTTTTGTAGTCGATGGTGATGCCCCGCTGACTGCGCAGCCGTTCCACAAGCTTGGCGACATCCGCTTCCGGCACCAGGTCGTCCTTGTTGCCGTGCAGGATCAGGCCGGACGACGGGCAGGGCGCCAGGAAACTGAAGTCGAACATATTGGCCGGCGGCGCGATGGATATGAAACCGGAGATTTCCGGCCGGCGCATCAGCAACTGCATCCCGATCCAGGCGCCGAAGGAGAAGCCCGCGATCCAGCATTTCGACGCGTCCGGGTTGATGTTCTGCATCCAATCCAGCGCCGACGCCGCGTCCGACAACTCGCCGACCCCCTGATCGTATTCGCCCTGGCTTCGCCCGACCCCCCGGAAATTGAAGCGCAGCACCGAGAAGCCGCGCGCCTTGAAGATCTGGAAGATCTGGAACACCACCTTGTTGTTCATGGTCCCGCCATATTGCGGGTGAGGGTGCAAGATCAGCGCGATCGGCGCGTTCGGCTCTTTGAAATGGTGATAACGGCCTTCCAGGCGGCCTTCCGGACCGTTGAATACGACTTCTGGCATGTTTGCTGTCTTAACTTTCCCAGAAACAGGATCTCCCCGCGGCTACCCGGCGCCGCGGTGCTCCATGTCCAATTGTTGACTGAAACACTTGGTTTCTTATACTGCCCGCACAATAGTCCGGTTTGCACTTTATTGCCACTGTCCGTTGCGGATTCCGTCCATTTGGAATTGATGTTTGGCGGAATATCTTACGTTTATTCCGGTCGGCGCGGCTTCGAAATTAGCCGGGCCGCTTTAAATACCGGCGCCCAGGCGCGACGATTTGGAGTTAAGGGTGAAGCTGACCACCAAAGGGCGTTACGCGGTGACCGCGATGGTCGATCTGGCGGCCCATAGCAACGGGAAGCCGGTGACGCTGGCCGAAATCGCCAACCGCCAGAATATCTCGCTGTCTTACCTGGAGCAGTTGTTCGCGAAAATGCGCCGCGCCGGGCTGGTTGGTTCGGTGCGCGGACCGGGCGGCGGATATAGATTGGTGCGCGCGGCGACGGAAACGCGGATCGCCGATATCGTGCGCGCCGTCGACGATCCCATTGCCAGCGACGCCTTGGTGGCGCGGTCTGACGCCGGCGACCGCGTGCATCTGGTGACCGCTGACTTGTGGGTTGCGTTGAACGATCATGTGCAGCGCTATCTCAATGCCGTGTCGCTGGCCCATGTCCTGGAAAGGAATGTGAGCATCGATGGGCAGGCGGCGACAGAGGGCGTGGAATGACCGGCGCCGTCGCTTACCTCGATTACAACGCGACGGCACCGTTGCGGCCAGACGTGGCCGACGCGGTTGCGGAGGCCCTGGCCGCCGGTGGCAACCCGTCGTCGGTTCACGCATCGGGCCGTGCGGCTCGCCAGCGAATAGAACAGGCACGCGCGACTGTGGCCAACTTGGTCGGCGCGGAGTCACGTCAGGTGGCGTTCACCTCCGGCGGCACGGAAGCCAACCATACCGCGCTCTCCGCAACCGGCGCCGAGCGCCTGATCGTATCGGCCGTCGAGCATGATTCGGTGCTGGCGCCCGCGCGCGCCATGAACGTCCAGGTTGACATTCTGCCTGTCCATCCGGATGGACAGGTCGATACGGCCGCGCTGGATCGATTGCTGGCCCAGGACGCGAAACGGACGCTGGTGTCCGTCATGCTGGCCAACAACGAAACCGGCGTCATACAGCCGGTTGCCGATGTCGCCGCCATGGCGCATAAGCACAACGCGATGGTTCACTGCGATGGCGTTCAGGCAGCCGGCAAGCTGCCGCTGGATGTCAACGAGCTGGGTGTCGATTTGCTTACGCTGTCGGGCCATAAACTGGCGGCGCCGGCCGGTGTCGGCGCCCTGGTCGTCGGCGAGGCGGTCGCGTTTTCGCCGCGGCAGACCGGTGGCGGACAGGAACTCGGGCGCCGCGCCGGAACGGAAAACGTCGCGGGCATCGTCGGGATGGGTATGGCGGCGACAATTGCCGCGGCGCTGGCGGAGAAGGATCGATTGCGCGCTTTGCGCGATTCCCTGGAAGCCCGGCTGCTTGATATTTCGCCCGCCAGCCGCGTCTTCGGGGCCGATGCGCCGCGCCTGCCGAACACCACCTGCATTACCATGCCCGGCGTTGCCGCCGAGCTGCAGGTGATGGCGCTGGACCTGGCGGGTGTGGCCGTCAGCGCCGGCGCGGCCTGTTCGTCCGGCAAAGTACAGGCGTCGCATGTGCTGCGCGCCATGGGCGCGGACGAAGAGGCGGCCACGTCGGCGATCCGCGTCAGCACCGGCTGGGCAACGACCCCGGCGGATATCGACCGGTTGGTTGAGGCCTGGAGTGCGCTATATCAACGCAAGCACGCGGTATAGGCAATCAGGCCATGAACACGACTTCGCAACGCAACATCAAGCTGCCGATCTATCTGGACTACCACGCCACCACGCCGGTCGATCCGCGCGTGCTTGACGCCATGCTGCCGTACTTTAAGGAAGCTTTCGGCAATCCTCATTCGGTCACGCACGAATTCGGGTGGATCGCGGAGAACGCCGCGGAGACGGCGCGCGCCCAGATCGCCGCCGTGGTCGGGGCGCGGACGAAGGAAATCGTCTTCACCTCCGGTGCAACGGAGTCCAACAACCTGGCGCTGAAGGGCGTTGCGCGCGCCTTACGTGGCGAACGCGATCACGTTGTCACGCTGGAGACCGAGCACAAATGCGTGTTGGAGAGTGCGCGGGCGTTGGAACGCGAAGGCACGCGGGTGACGATGCTGCCGGTGGAGAAGACCGGCCTGGTCGACCTGGACCGGCTGCGTGAGGCGGTTGGCCCCGAGACCGCCTTGGTTTCCGTCATGGCGGTAAACAACGAAATCGGCGTGATCCAGCCGCTGACGGAGATCGGCGCCATCTGCCGGGAAGCCGGCGCGCTGTTGCATACCGATGCCGCCCAGGCGCTCGGTAAGATTCCACTGGACGTCCAGGCGATGAACATCGACCTGATGAGCCTGACCGCGCACAAGATGTACGGCCCGAAAGGCATCGGCGCGCTTTACGTGCGAAGCCGGCCGCCGGTTCCAATGCGGCCGCTGTTTTCCGGCGGCGGGCAGGAGCAGGGCTTACGCGCCGGTACCTTGCCGCCACCGCTTTGCGTTGGGTTTGGGACGGCCTGCGAGATCGCGGCCGCCGAACTGGCGGAAGAGGCGGATCGTCTCCGGTCACTGCGTGATAGGCTGCAGGCCGGTGTGACCGGTGCGCTCGACGGCGTGACGTTAAACGGCGATGCGGACCGGCGCGTGGCGGGCAATCTCAATCTCAGTTTCGCCGGGATAGACGGCGATGCGCTGCTCATGGCGCTGAAGGATCTGGCGGTATCGTCCGGTTCCGCGTGCACGTCGACGGCGATGGAGCCATCCCATGTGCTGCGTGGGATCGGTCTGGACGACGCGGCGACCTACGCGTCGATCCGGTTCGGGTTGGGTCGGTTCACGACGGAAGCGGAGATCGACTACGCAATTGAGGCCGTCGTTGACCAGACCCGGAAACTCCGCCAGAAAACGACCGGGCAGGCGGCGGCAAGCTGACCTGCAGGGCGGTTCTCTCCAGCAACAGGAAAAGCGCCGGCGGGCATGCCGAGAGTGAGGTTCGATGCCGAAAATGACTTTTGTCAATCCGGACGGAACGAGGATCGAGGTGGATGCACCGGTCGGATTCTCAGTGCTGCAGATCGCCCACCGCAACGATGTGGATATCGAAGGCGCCTGCGAGGGATCGATGGCCTGCTCGACCTGCCACGTTGTCGTGGACCCCGCCTGGTTCGACCGCCTGGATGACCCGAGCGAGGAGGAGGAGGACATGCTCGACCTGGCGTTTGGCTTGACCCAGACGTCGCGGCTTGGCTGCCAGTTGGTCATGACCGAGGAACTGGACGGGCTGGTCGTCCGTCTGCCTGACCAGACCCACAACATGATGCTGTAGCGAGGGGCCGACCGACGATGGGCAACAGATTGTACGACCGGCTGAAGGGCGCCTGTGTCGACGATTGGCGCGCTTATACCGAGCACGCATTCGTTCGCCAACTGGCGGTCGGTGCTTTGCCGGAGGAATCCTTCCGTCACTACTTGGGCCAGGACTATATGTTCCTGATCCACTTCGCCCGGGCCTATGCGCTGGCCGTCTACAAATCCGATAATCTGGCGGACATGCGCGCCGCCGCCGAAACCATAACCGGGCTGTTGAATGTCGAGATGGGACTGCATGTCGACTATTGCGCCGGCTGGGGCCTGACCGAATCCGACATGGAAGCCCTGCCGGAAGCAAAATCCACGATGGCCTACACGCGGTACGTTCTGGAGAAAGGGATGGCGGGCGACATCCTCGACCTTCAGGTAGCGCTGGCCCCCTGCGTCATCGGCTACGGCGAAATCGGGCAGCGGCTTGCCGGCGACCCGGGGACGGTGAGGGACGGCAATCCCTATGTCACCTGGATCGATATGTATGCCGGTGCCGAGTACCAGGAGATCATGCAGAAGGCGATCTCGCATCTCGACCGCTTGGCAGACAGCCGCATGACGGAGGCCCGCTTCGACAGCTTGGCGAAGACCTTCCGCCAGGCGACCCTGCTGGAGGCTGACTTCTGGGAAATGGGCCTGACCCTGGCGAACTAGGCAGGCAACCTTCGTATCAGAGGAACACCGTTCCGCCGTCGACAGAAATCGTCTGGCCTGTCACGAACTTGCTGGCGTCCGACGCCAAATAAATCACCGTGCCGACCAGATCCGACGTATCCAGATTTTCCGGGATCGACTGGCCGGAGGCGATGACCTCCAGCGCTTTGTCGTATTTGTCGCCCATGAACTGCCGGGTGCCTTCCGTCGTCACCGCCGACGGGGCGACCGCGTTGACGCGGATCTTGGCCTTGCCGAGTTCCCGAGCCAGGCCCCTGGTCATGCCGATCACCGCAGCTTTCGACGTGGTGTAGTGCAACGCATAAGGCAGGCCGTAGGTCGCGGCGAGCGAGGCGATATTGATCACCGATCCGCCGCCCCGTTCCAACATGTGCGGAACGGCCGCCTTGCAGCATTGCCACATACCCTTGACGTTCACGTTCATGCAGGCGTCCCACTCGGCCGGGTCCAGGTCGTTAAAGCGGCCGCCGGAAAGGGTGCCGTAAAGCGCCGCGTTGTTGACCAGGATATCGATCCCACCGAACATGTCCTTAGTCTCCGCGGCTGCCGTGGTCAGCGCGTCCATGTCGGTGATGTCGACGCTGCGGCCGATGCATTTGCCGCCCTTGGCCTCGACGGCGGCGACGGTGTCGGCGCAATCCGTCAGGTCCAGGGCTGTGATTGCGGCGCCCGCTTCCGCCATGGCGACGGCGTAGGCCTGACCCAGGCCCTGAGCCGCGCCGGTTACGATCGCCACTTTTCCGTTCAGTGTCATGACGTTGCTTCCCATAAATTATCCGCAATTTTCCATTCTTTGCCGTCGAAGACCGTTCGGGTCTCGTAATCTTCGATGTAGCTCGTATGGGTGACCAGCCCGTCGTCGCCGTCCCAATAATGCAGCAGGCACAAGATGGGCTCTTTCGTCAGCCCGACCCCCTCTTGCGGCCGCAAATCCAGCTCAAGCTGGACCGCTATGCTTGGGCAGGTCTGGGCAACGGTGTGGCGGAACCGCCTGGTGACCGGTCGGTGCAGGTGGCCGGACAGGATACGTTCCACCTGGTTGTGGCGGTCGACCACGTCGCCGAACCCATCGGCGCCGATCAGCGCCATGCCGTCCATCGTGCGCATCCCGGTTCGGAACGGCGGATGATGCAGACAGACCACCGTGGCGCGGTCCGGCGCCTCCGCCAGACGCGCATCCAACCAGGCCAGCCGCTCGGCACAAAGCTCGCCATGTTCTTCGCCCGGCACGAGTGTGTCGAGCATGATCAGGCGGAACGGACCGGCTTCCACCGTGTAGTGCAGGAACCCTCCCCCCGGTAAGTAGTCATGATCGGGAAAAACCGACCGCAAGGCATCGCGATCATCGTGGTTGCCGGGTAACAGGTAGACCGGCATCTCAAGCGGAGCCAGCAGCGCCCGCAAAAGCCGGTATTCCGCTTCCGTGCCGCACGCGACCAGGTCGCCGGTGGCGACGAGGACATCCGGCCTGGGGTCAAGCCGGTTCAAATGGCTTACAGCCTGACTGAGGCTGGCGGCGCCGGCAAAGACAGAATCGTGCGGCGTGTCCGGCTCAGCGACATGCATGTCGCTTATCTGGGCGATGATCATGGGTGAAGACTAATAGGGTAGGCCGCGTCTGTCATGGGCGGCCCGGCCGGTAATTGACGGTGTCAGCCGGATCTATTCTGCGGCGACCTTGTCGCCGGATTTCAGCCCGCCGAAGCGGCGGTAGAAGCTCTGCGAAGCGGCCGGCAGTCGGCCATCGGCGGTTTCCAGCACCGACATCAAGTGCGCCTCGGCGGGCCGCCAGACGCGGCGATAGATCGTGTGGCAGAGTTCGCGCGCCGCGGTGCCCGCCCAATCCGTCGGCAACAACTCTTCCGGCAGGTCGGGATCGCGTAAGAGAACCCGGCGGTATTCGTGGATCAGCAGGCTGCGGAGTATGAAGCAGGTCTGGCGCGGCACGTCGTCGCCTGTTTCCAGCAGCCGCGCGACCGGCTGAAAGTGGTCGAGTATTTCTCGCCAGGATTCACTTAGACCCGCAATGTCCCAAGAGCTGTCGATCATACGTCGCATGGGTTTGGACGTCGCCGCCTGCAGCCCGTCGCCACGCATCACGACAACCTGGTCGGTCACGCCAAGATCGTCCAGCAGTCCGTTCAGCGCGTCGACATCGGCGGCGGGATGGGCGAAGCATCCCGGCGATACGACACCGAAGCCCTGCCAGGAAAGCTCGCGGCGCAGGGTATCCCGCGTGTCGGCCTCGATATCGCGTGCGTTGGTGATGATCAGGTGCCAGCGGCCATCCCATGGCGGTAGGCCGTTGGCGTAGATTCGCCGATCCGCCGGCTCCGTCCGCCGCCGTCCCGTCTGGCTGAACGCGTAGTAACTGCGCCGGCCGATCTGGCGCGAGGTTAGCCAGCCCTCTTTCTGCAATCGGAATACGGACGTTCGCACGGCCCGCTCGGTCAGGCCGAAGGGGCGCATCAGGTCGATCAAACTGCCGAGCCAGATATCGCCGCCATGCGGCGCGATGGAATCGCCCCACACGGTCACGATGATCGACTTCGCGCGCGGCCGAAGCGCCGCGCGCAAATCCGATACCGCATCCTCAATCTGGTTCTTTCCGGCCATATCAATCCATCGACGTCGAAACGTACCTGATACCGTTGCATCCCGAGTTGCCTGCGAAATGGAGCAACATGACGGCCGCGACCGCGTGCATCGTTATCGGAGCCACTGGGATACATCCCTGGCGGCCAATTGGCAAAACTCAATTATGATACACTATTTGACATATAGAGAATCAAAATGTATCATTTAAACATCCGGTTTCTCAGAGATGAAGCACGGGCCATTTCCCAGGCCCGTCGGCAAGGGAGTTCCACCGATGGCGACCTTCAAGACCTACGACAAGGGCGACGCGCTGCCCGAGGACTACAAGCGCGCGCTTTTGCATCTGATGGCCTTTCAGGCCGATTCCGAATATGCCGGCGCGCAGCGTGTCGCCGAAAACATGCGCTTCGCGCCGCGGCCCGAAGAAGCCTATCGCCTTTCGAAAAAGGTGATGGAGGAGATGGGTCACGCTTACTACATCTGGAACCTGATGCAGGACCTGGGCGTGGATGTTGACGCGCGCTTACAGGAACTGGTGACGCATCCCGACAATCCGGATCCGTCAAAGGTCAAGGTGATCAACGGTTTCCGCAAGGAGAACTGGTCGACATGGTTCGACGACTGGTACGACGTCGGCCTGTTCTCGACCGTGGTGACACCGGCCGCCGTGGCGTTTCTCGGCCAGTACCGCGAATGCTCCTACAAGCCGTGGGCTCGGGTCAGCGTCCGCATTCATAAGGAAGAACAGGGCCATCTCGCCTTCGGCGTCTGGGCCACCAAGCGCAATCTGGAGTTCGGCGGGCCGGAGGCGCGCGAGATCATCCAGAGCAAGATCCCGAAGTTCATGCGGGTCGGGCTCGGTTTCTACGGGCGACCGTCGTCCGGCGACAAGAAGTCGGAGATGTTCGACATCTACTACAAGTTCGGCATCAAGGTGAGCAAGCCGGAGGAGCTGCAGGCCGAGTATCTGGCGCTGCTGGAAGACCGGCTGAAGGAATGCGGCCTGGAAATGCCGACGGATGTCGAGGCCGACTACGACATGCGCATGGGCTACGAGGCCGGCGACGAGCCGATCAAGGCCGCGAGCTGAATTCGATGAACAGGATCGCCAATCTTGCGCCGGTTGGGGAAGAGGCCTTCCCCAACCGGCTGTTCGACGACGGCCGGGACGTTCTGGCCCGCTTCGGCTATCGCTACGCCGGAGCGGGAGACTGGTTCGAAGACTGGTCGGAGATGTGGGATTTGCTGCGCGGGGATTTCGCGACCGATGCCAGGCCTGACGTGCCGGCCTATGCCGACCTGTCGGAAAGCCAACGGGCCGCCGCCGAGGACTATATGGCGCGCCGTCTGACGGCCGACCGCCGTCTGGTTGCCTGCGAGAAGGCGCATAGGGAGATGTTGGCCGAGGGGATCAACAACGATCTGGTCGAACTCTATTCGGCCGTCCGAGAAGCCTATGAGGAAAGCGTCGAAGCCTTCGGCGACGCGCGCGAGCGTCTCGAAGCGCTGCTTTAAGTCGCTTTAGGCACCGTCAGGCCCAGCCGCTTCAGTCTTGCGGCGATGTCGTCGTCCCACATCCTGCGCAGCGCGGCATTGTCGTGCTTGCGCAGACCGTATTGCCGGTACATATCGAAGCGGTCGGAGTCGAGCCGTCCGAACGTGGCCGCGACCCTGGGATACCAGTAGTCGATGGAGGCCTGCGCCTGGGCCTTGCCGCCGCGCTCGATCGATTGCGCGGTGCCGGATTCGCCGTATTGGGCATGGTGGCGTTCGGTCTCGACGATCCCGACCATGGCGTCGGCCAGGGGCTGGTAGGAGCAGCCGAGGAATTCGGCGATCTGAAACGACGTGGCGGTGCCCATCAGCAGGTTCATCGCCACGGCATCGATCCAGCCTTCAAGCGGGTAGTGCAGGACGTTCAGCCGCTTGTCGCCGCCGACGCGGCGGTTGCCGAGATCGATGTCGCGATTGAGCCGGGCGTGCCAGGCATGTTCCCGGACATACAGCGTGGTGTTGACGCCGAACCGTTCCATCAGGGTCAGTACGGTCTCCGCGTGGTCCAGCTTTTCGGCGACGATGTGGGCAGCCAGCGCACGTTCCCGCATACCCGGCGCGCGGTTGATCAGGTCGGCGAAGCCCGCGGCGCCGGCGAGTTCGGAATCGACGAATATCGTCATCAGCCGCAGCAACTCGCCGCGGTAGCCGCGCGGCAGCTCACTTTCGGCGTCCAGCTTGCCGCCGGAGGCGATATGGGCGATCAATTCGGCATCGTCGTTCGCCATGGCGCATCCTCTCAATTCGACCGTAAATTTATACTACAAATATCGACATAGAGCCATAAATTTTGTATCATAAACTCATCGATGCAATGGCGAGGATCGGATGGCCGGTCTGCTTATTGTCGTGGGAAGCACGTCCGGGAACGCGCAACTGGTGTCCGATGTCTTGAGCGACGAGTTCAAGGAGGCGGGATACGACGTCGACCTGTTTGAGGACGGTGCGATGGACGATGCCGCTCTCGGCGACCGGGATCTGGTGCTGATCTGTACCTCCACGCATGGTTTGGGAGAGATGCCGGACAACATCGATCCGTTCTATCAGGAACTGGCCGAGCGGACTCCGGATCTGTCGCACCTGCGCTACGGCGTTATCGCGCTCGGCGACCAGACCTTCGACGACACCTTCTGCAAAGCCGGACGCGATTTCGACGCGCTATTCGCGCGCCTCGGCGCGGCGCGAGTTGGCGAGCGATTGGAGGTCGACGCCTGCACGCAGCCCCTGCCGGACGACGACGCACTCGACTGGATGAAGGAGTGGGTCACGCTGCTTTAGGTGGGCTTGCGTGGTGGCCGCAAAAACAGTTTCAAATGATACCATCTTGAGTCGCGCGAGCATCCGGGCTAATTCTTGGCTCGTGTAACGCAATCGGCCGCCAGGCCGAAAAAAAACGGGGAGACAACGATGGCCCGCTCTTTCGCCTCCAAGGCAGACCTCGGACCGAAGAAGATCGTGTTCGAGAAACTGACACCGAACGCTTATGCTTACAGCGCGGAGGGCGATCCGACATCCGGCGTCATCATCGGCGACGACGGGGTGATGGTGATCGACACGCGGTCGACGCCGGTCGCGGCGCAGGATCTGATCAAGAAGATCCGCCGCGTCACCAAGAAGCCGATCAAGTATGTGGTGCTGACGCACTATCATGCGGTGCGCGTTCTCGGCGCTTCGGCCTACGGCGCGGAGCACATCATCTGCAGCCAGCCGACGCACGACCTGATCAAGGAGCGTGGCGCGCAGGACTATAAGTCGGAGGTGGAGCGGTTCCCGCGTCTCTTCGAGGGTGTCGAGTCGGTGCCGGGCCTGACTTGGCCGACGCTCACTTTCGACGACCGCATGACCCTGATGATGGGCGACCTGGAAGTGCAGATCATCCAGATCGGCCGCGGCCACACCAAGGGCGACACCATCGTCTGGCTGCCGAAACAGCGGGTGCTGTTCTCCGGTGACCTGGTCGAGAACGGGGCGACCCCTTACACCGGAGACGCCTACATCGCCGAATGGCCGAACACGCTGAAGAAGTTGCGCGCGCTGAAACCCCGGATGCTGGTGCCGGGCCGCGGACCGGCGACCAAGACACCGGCGAAGTCGGAGAAGGCGATTGCCGGGACAGAGGATTTCCTGAAAAGCCTGTACCGGACCGTCAGCGGCGGGGTGAAAAAGGGTGATGACCTGAAGAAGGTTTACGACCGCTCCACCCGGACGCTGGAGAAGAAGTTCGGCCATTGGGAGATATTCGACCACTGCATGCCGTTCGACATTTCCCGCTGCTTCGACGAGGCCAGCGGCATCGAAGATCCTCGCATTTGGACCGCCAAGCGCGACATCGAGATGTGGAAGGCCTTAGAAGGCGGCTGAGCCGCTTTTTCTAACTCATTGTAAAACATGGTTAACGCCGACGGCCGGGCCGGCCGTCGGCGCATGGCTGCCACGCTCAAGATTTGCTTGATTTCCCTCCGGATTCGTTTAAATCAAAAGGTACCAGATTAGTACTGATTGCGGCGGGACCATGTTCAAGCTGAACAAGATGACCGATTACGCGGTAGTGATGATGGCCGATATGGCGCGGATGACCGACGACATGCGGACCGCGCCGCAATTGGCCGAAGCCACCGGCGTGCCGTTGCCGACGGTCTCCAAGTTGCTAAAGAACCTGGCCAATGCCGGGCTTATGCAGTCGCAGCGCGGGGCCTCGGGCGGCTATAGCCTGAGCCGCGCGCCGGAGGATATCAGCGTTGCCGAGATTATCGCCGCCGTGGAAGGGCCGATCGCGCTGACCGCCTGCGTCGATGGATCGCCCGACCAGTGCGGAGTGGAGACGATCTGCGCCATGCGCGGAAATTGGGACAAGGTGAACAGGGCCGTTCGCGGCGCTTTGGAACAGGTCACTTTGGCCGACATGATGGTGTCGGCTTTCGAGTTCGGGATACCAGCGCCGGCCGAGCGCGCCGGCGCCGCGTCGTAGTAAGGGGATAAAGATGGCAGCAGTAACGGAGACGGTCGAGCAGGTTCAGGCGGTTGCGGACGGCAAGTACAAGTACGGTTTTGTCACGGACATTGAAGCCGATACCGCGCCGAAGGGCCTGAACGAAGACATCATCCGCTTCATCTCGGCCAAGAAGAACGAGCCGGAATGGCTGCTCGACTGGCGGCTCAAGGCCTATCGGCATTGGCTGAAGATGCCGGAGCCGGAATGGGCGATGGTCGACTTCCCGCCGATCGACTACCAGGACGCTTATTACTATTCCGCGCCGAAAAGCGACACGGACGGGCCGAAGAGCCTGGACGAGGTCGATCCGGAACTGCTGCGCACCTACGAAAAGCTTGGTATCCCCCTGCAGGAGCAGGAGCGGCTGGCCGGCGTCGCTGTCGACGCGGTGTTCGACAGTGTTTCGGTCGCCACGACCTACAAGAAAAAGCTGGAAGAGGTCGGCGTCATCTTCTGCTCGATGTCGGAGGCGGTGGAGAACCACCCTGACCTCGTCCGCGAATACCTGGGCTCGGTCGTGCCGTACTCGGACAACAAGCACGCGACCCTGAACTCGGCGGCGTTCACCGACGGCTCCTTCGTCTATGTGCCGAAGGGCGTTCGCTGCCCGATGGAACTCTCGACCTATTTCCGTATCAACGCGGCGAATACCGGCCAGTTCGAGCGCACGCTGATTATCGCCGACGAAGGCTCCTACGTCAGCTATCTGGAAGGCTGCACCGCGCCGATGCGCGATGAGAACCAGTTGCATGCCGCAGTAGTCGAACTGGTCGCGCTGGACGACGCGGAGATCAAGTACTCGACGGTGCAGAACTGGTATCCCGGCGACGAGAACGGCGTCGGCGGCATCTACAACTTCGTTACCAAGCGGGGCGCCTGCCGTGGCCGCAACTCGAAGATCTCCTGGACCCAGGTCGAGACCGGCTCGGCGATCACCTGGAAATATCCGAGTTGCATCCTGCAGGGCGACAATTCTGTCGGCGAGTTCTATTCGGTCG
This sequence comes from Minwuiaceae bacterium, assembly GCA_028278525.1. Lineage (GTDB taxonomy): Bacteria > Pseudomonadota > Alphaproteobacteria > Minwuiales > Minwuiaceae > JANQEE01. The sequence goes on from JANQEE010000049.1 coordinate 62,900, forward strand.
CGATCACCAACAATTACCAGCAGGCCGATACCGGCACCAAGATGATCCATATCGGCAAGAACACCAGCTCGACGATCATCGCCAAGGGCATAGCCGCCGGTAAATCGAACAGCACATACCGCGGCCTGGTGAAGATCCAGCCGGGAGCCAAGGGCGCGCGCAACTACACCCAGTGCGACTCGCTCTTGATCGGCGACAAGTGCGGCGCCCATACGGTGCCCTACATCGAGAGCCGCAACCGCTCGGGCCGAGTCGAGCATGAGGCGACGACGGCGAAGATCGGTGAAGACCAGATGTTCTATTGCCAGCAGCGCGGCCTCTCGGAAGAGGAGGCGGTGGCGCTGATCGTCAACGGCTTCTGCAAGGAAGTTTTGCAGGAACTGCCGATGGAGTTCGCCGTCGAGGCGCAGAAGCTGGTCGGCATCAGCCTTGAGGGCAGTGTCGGTTAAGGCCACGAGTGAGAGAAGTAGAAATGCTAGAAATCAAAGACCTGCACGTGACCGTCGACGGCGCAGAGATTCTGAAGGGCATCGATCTGGCGATCGCGCCGGGCGAGGTGCATGCGATCATGGGGCCGAACGGGTCGGGCAAGAGCACCTTGTCCTACGTGCTGGCCGGGCGCGACGGTTATGAGGTCACCGGCGGATCGATCCTGTACAAGGGCGAGGATCTGTTGGAGATGGCGCCGGAGGAACGGGCAGCCGCCGGCGTGTTCCTGGCCTTCCAGTACCCGATCGAGATTCCGGGCGTCGCCAGCATGACGTTCCTGAAGACGGCTCTGAACGCCGTGCGCAAGCAGCGCGGCGAGAGCGAGTTGGACGCGATGCAGTTCCTGAAGCTGGTGCGTGAGAAAGCGAAGCTGCTGAACGTCACCGACGATATGCTGAAGCGGGCGGTCAATGTCGGCTTCTCCGGCGGCGAGAAAAAGCGCAACGAAGTGCTGCAGATGGCGGTCCTCAACCCGACCCTCGCGGTGCTGGACGAAACCGATAGCGGCCTGGACATCGACGCCCTGAAAGTCGTCGCGGACGGCGTCAACGCGCTGCGCGGGCCGGACCGGTCGATGCTGGTCATCACCCACTATCAGCGGCTGCTGGACTACATCGTGCCGGACCGGGTGCACGTGCTGGCGCACGGCCGGATCGCACGCTCCGGCGGCAAGGAACTGGCCCACGAGCTCGAGGCCAAGGGCTACGCCGAGTTCGGCGCCAACGAGGCGGCCTAGGCCGGCCCCCGGTAACCCAAGATAGCGGATGAGTTGTCGATGACCGAGGTCCAGACCTTCGTTGATCAGTATGGCGCTGCGAAAGCGGTGCTGCCCGGCGCCGGCCTGCCGTGGCTCGCGAGCCTGCGCGAGCAGGGTATCGAGCGCTTCGCCGCGCTCGGCTTTCCGACCCGCAATATGGAGGCGTGGCGCTACACCAACGTCAGGCCGTTGCAGAAGGTCGCCTTCGCACCGGCCGAGCCGGCGGAGGGCGTGCAGATCGCCGTCGACCACGGCGCCGCGCATCGTCTGAGTTTCGTCAACGGCCGGTTCCGGCCGGACTTGTCGAATGTCGGCGACCTGCCGGCCGGGGTCGTACTGACCAGTTTGGCCACCGTCCTGGCCGAAGACCCGGAGTCGCTGAAAGACCATCTGGGCGCGGCTGCGGAAGATGACGGCGAGTCGTTCCTGGCGCTCAATACGGCGTTGATGGCGGACGGCTACGTGCTGCGGATCGGCCGCGGCGTCGTGGTGGAAGATCCGATCGAGATGCTGTTCATCGGCGCGGCGTCGGACAAGTCGGTTGCCTATCATCTCCGGAACTTGATCGTCGCCGAGGAAGGCAGCGCCGCCGTCATCGTCGAGGACCATATCGGCCACGGCGAGGGCGCCTATTTCTCGAACGGCGCGACGGAGGTTTTCGCCGGGCCCGGCGCGCGCCTGAAACACTATAAGCTGCAGGACGAGGCCCGCGCCGCCTTCCATCTGCACGGCGCGTTCGTCCGGCTGGACCGCGACAGCGCGTACGAGAGCTTCGTGCTGTCGCTCGGCGCGCGGCTTTCCAGAAACGAGATCCGCACGGTGCTAAACGGGACCGGTTCGGAATGCTTCCTCAACGGCGCCTATGTGGTGGCCGACGAGCAGCATGTCGACAACACCACCTTCATCGACCATGCGACGCCGCATACCGACAGCCGCGAAGTCTACAAGGGCGTGCTGGACGACAAGGCGCGCGCCGTGTTTCAGGGCACGATCATGGTTCGGCCCGATGCGCAGAAGATAAACGGGCACCAGCTCAATCGGGCGTTGCTGCTGTCCGATAAGGCGGAGATCGATGCCAAGCCGGCGTTGGAGATCTACGCCGACGACGTGAAGTGCAGCCACGGCGCGACAGCCGGCGAACTGGACGACGACGCGCTATTCTATTTGCGCGCCCGCGGCATTCCGGAGCAGCAGGCACGGCGGATGCTGATTGAAGCGTTTCTGGATGACGTGATCGACGAAATCACGCATCCGACAGTGCGTGACGCCTTCCGGGACAAAGTCTCGGCATGGCTGGCCGCACGCCATGAGGAGGACAGGTAATGAACGACGCCGCGACATTGGCGGAGGCCGCCGTCGGCCACAATCGCCCGGAGCCGTACGATGTGGAACGGATCCGCCAGGACTTCCCGATCCTGCAGCGGGAGGTCTATGGGCAGCCGCTGGTCTATCTGGACAGCGCCGCCAGCGCGCAGAAACCGCGCCAGGTGATCGAAGCGGTCGAGAGCGCCTATCAGGAGGATTACAGCAACGTCCATCGCGGCGTGCACTTCCTGAGCCAGCGCGCGACCGACCGGTTCGAGGCCTCGCGCGAGGCCGCGGCGCGGTTCGTCAACGCCGCCAGCTCGGACGAGATTGTCTTCACCCGCGGCGGCACGGAATCGATCAACCTGATTGCGGCCACCTACGGCCGGAAGTTCCTGCGCGAGGGCGACGAGATCGTCATCTCGCATCTGGAGCATCATTCGAACATCGTGCCGTGGCAGATGCTGCGCGACGAGAAGGGCCTGAAGCTGAAGGTGGTGCCGGTCGACGACGACGGCAATTTCCTGCTCGACGCCTATGCCGAACTGCTTGGGCCGAAAACGCGGTTCGTCGCGATCACCCATATGTCCAACGCGCTCGGCAAAGTTATCCCGGCCAAGGAGGTGATCCGGCTGGCGCACCAGCGGGATATCCCAGTGCTGTTGGACGGGTGCCAGGCGGTGTCGCACCAGGCGATCGACGTGCAGGAGCTGGACGTCGATTTCTATGTCTTCTCCGGACACAAGCTTTATGGCCCGACCGGGGTCGGCGTCCTGTACGGCAAGATGGACCTGCTGGACAAAATGCCGCCTTACCAGGGCGGCGGCGAGATGATCTCGTCGGTGACGTTCGAGGAGAGCACCTTCAAGCCCGTGCCGCACCGGTTCGAAGCCGGCACGCCGGCGATTGTCCAGGTGATCGGGCTTGGCGCCGCACTGCAGTACGTCAATGACCTGGGTATCGAGAACATCGCCGCGCACGAGGCTGGACTGATGGAATACGCGCATCAGCGCCTGGCGGAGATCAAGGGCTTACGCATTCTTGGCAGCACGGAGAACAAGGCGAGCATCGTGTCGTTCACGATGGAAGGCGCGCATGCGCACGATATCGGCACCATTGTCGACCGGGCCGGGGTAGCGGTCCGCGCCGGGCACCACTGCGCACAGCCGCTGATGGACCGGTTTGACATCGCCGCCTCCGCGCGGGCATCGTTCGGACTGTATAATACTTTTGGCGAGGTCGATGCGTTGGCCGAGTCGCTTAATGCCGTGACGGAGATTTTCGGGTGATGTTTGACGATTTAAGAGAGCTATATCAGGAAGTGATCCTCGATCACGGCAAGAATCCGCGCAATTTTGGCGCGATGGATGATGCCAACCGCGCGGCGCGCGGCGACAACCCGATGTGCGGTGACCGTATCACCGTTTACCTGAGCGTTGACGACGAGGGTGTGATCCGGGAGGCAACGTTCAGCGGCCAGGGCTGCGCCATCTCGACGGCCTCGGCGTCGATGATGACGGAAATCGTCAAGGGAAAGACGGTCGACGATGCGAAGGAACTGTTCCAGAGCTTCCACAATATGTGCACCAAGGATCATTGCGATATGAGTGCGCACGAGGAAAGCGATCCGGATGCAGTGGAGCGGCTGACGGTGCTGTCGGGCGTGCGCCAGTTTCCGGTTCGGGTCAAATGCGCCACGCTTGCCTGGCATACGCTGAACGCGGCGACGACCAGCGCCGATGAAGCCGAGCCGGAAACGGTGACGACCGAGTGACGGGCGAAGAGGACAGAGCCATGCAGGACGACGGTCTGTCGTTACAGGATTTCATGCCGGGCGCGGCGGTCGCCGAGGGCGATACCGCTAAGGCCGGTGTACCGCTCGTCCCCGGCGCGGCCGTCGCCTCTCGGGAGAGCGTAGTCGAAGCGCTGAAGAGCGTTCACGACCCGGAAATTCCCGTTAACCTTTACGACCTAGGACTGATTTATGGTCTGGACATCCGGCCCGATGGCACCACATCGGTGACCATGACATTGACCGCGCCGGCCTGTCCGGTGGCGGGCCTTCTGCCGAAGCAGGTGGCAGACGCCGTCGCCGCGGTGGACGGTATCGGCGAGGTCGAGGTGGAACTGGTTTGGGATCCACCATGGACCAAGGACCGAATGTCCGATGAGGCGCGGCTGCTGCTGGATATGTTTTGACGGCGCCTGAACCGGCGTCACCGAGAACGGATAGTTGGACGATGGAAACGATTGAACGACCGAAGGCGATGACATTGAGCGATGCGGCCGCCGACCGCGTCAAGGCGTTGATGGCCAAGGCTGATTCGACCATGCAGGGGCTCCGCGTCGGCGTTAAGGCTGGCGGCTGTTCCGGCATGACCTACTTCATCGAATATGCTGAGGGTCAGAACGATTTCGAGGAAGTGGTCGAGGACAAGGGCGTCAAGATTTTCATCGATCCAAAGGCGATGATTTACCTGCTGGGCACCGAGATGGATTTCGAGGGCGACAAGCTGCAATCCGGCTTCGTTTTCAAAAACCCGAACGAAAAAGACCGCTGCGGCTGCGGCGAGAGCTTTCGCGTTTAGCGCCGCTTACGTCTCTGCATGGCCCACTTTCAGGCCGAGTTGCGGGGCATTCTGACCGGTCTGGCGGAACAGGGCCGGACTATGACCTACCGGGATTTGGCACAGGCGGCAAACATCCCGCCGCCAAAGACCATCCATAAACTAACGCTGGCGCTGGAAGAGATGGTCCGCAGCGATCACGCCGACAGCCTGCCGCTGTTGGCGGCGCTGGCGGTTGGCCGTGGGCCGGAAGGCATTCCTGGCCCGGGCTTCTTTCAGTTGGCGGCATCGCTTGGCCTCTATGACGGCGACGACCGCGGCGCTACCGCGCAGGCTTTTCATCAAGCGGAAGTTATCCGGGTATTCGACTATTGGGGCGCAGGCCGAGCCGGATCGCGTTAAAATCGCGGCATGTCGGTTAGCCCTGAATACAAGGAACTTGTCGAGGAGCTACTGCACCCGCTAGGGCCGATATCCATTCGGCGTATGTTCGGCGGCGGCGGCGTGTTCTACCGGGACCTTATGTTCGCCCTGATCGCGGACGAGACTCTGTATATGAAGGTCGACGACACCAACCGGCCCGACTACGAGGCGGCGGGGTTGGGGCCGTTCATTTACGAGACCAGCAAAGGCTCGCGCGCCATGAACGGGTATTTCCAACTGCCGGAGGAATTGCTGGATGAACCGGACGAACTGCTCGACTGGGCCAGAAAGTCCGTCGATGTCGCGATCCGGGCGAACACGAAGAAACCCAAGCGGCCGCGGAAGAAGAAAAAGTAGGACTAGGCGCTGCCTTCAACGCCGGCGCGCGCGGCGGCCATTGCCTCTTCCAGCACGTCGGACTCCCCGATGTGGTTGGCCAGCAGCAGAACGAGTTTTGCATTCACATGCAGGGCTTCCTGCTCGGTCAGGCCCTTGTTCATATCGATCAGCCGTTCGTAGAAACCGTCGGCATCGTCCAGCCTGAGTTCGGTTGCAAGCCTGCCGCCTGCCTGGGCATCGCTCATCCTATCCTCCTGAAGCCGCTTGCTCGGCTCCGCTCTGCCTTTGGGCGACGGCGGTGTGCAGAGCGGTTTCCAATTGACCGATATCCAGCGACCGCCATCTGGCGCAGACATGTTGGTCTGGCCGCACCAGGTAAAAGGTTCCCGGTTCCGCCGCCAGAGCCTGCGTCACTGCGCCCAGTCTGTCGAACAGGCCGCGCAGTTTCGAGGCGGCGTTCTGCAAAGGGCTTACCAAGAAGGTGCTGACCGGAAGGTCTGCGCCGGCGAGGTCCAGCAGACCGGACAGGATATCGCCGGGGATATCGCCTTCCGTTTCCGCGAAGTAAAGGCCGCAAAAGCCGCCGCCCAAGGCATCGGGCAGGTGGCTTACCGCGTCGCCGCCTTCGTACTGGGCCTCCACCGGCACGCTGGGGCAGGGCGTGCCCAGCGTTACGCCGGTGCCGTTGAAACCGACATTGTAGGAGTTCAGTGGCGAGTCCCGTAACAGCGTCGGCGTCGACAGGCGGCCCGAATTCACTAAGGCCCGGGCGAACGGATAGTCCCGCGCCAGTTCCAGAACCGCGTCGCGAAAGGCCCGGCTGACTGGCCCTTTCGGGGTGATGAAGTCGGTCGCGCGGGTCGAATGCATGATGCTCTCGGCAGACGCCGGCACTCGTTCCTGGTCGTAGCTTTCCAACAGAGCTTCTGGCGCGCGGCCGTTGAGAACGAGGCCCAGTTTCCAGCCGAGGTTGTCGGCATCCTGAACGCCTGTGTTGCCGCCTCTGGCGCCGAACGGACTGACTTGGTGGGCCGCGTCGCCGATGAAGAAAACACGCCCGTGCTTGAACTTCTCCAGCCGGCGGCATTGGAAGGTGTAGATGCTGATCCACTCGAACTCGAACTCGATATCGTCGCCAATCATCCGCTTTACCCGTGGGATGACGTTCTCCGGCTTCACCTCCCGCTCTTTGTCGATATCCCAACCGAGCTGAAAGTCGAGGCGCCATTTGTTGTCCGACTGCATATGCAGCAACGCCGATTGCTCGGGGCCCCAGGGCGGATCGAACCAGAAGCGGCGTTCGACCGGAAAGTCGACCTGCATTTCGATGTCGGCGATCAGGAAGTGATCCTGAAAAACCTCGCCGATGAAGTCCAGGCCCATTTCGCGGCGAATGGTGGAGCGCGCGCCGTCGGCCGCGATCAACCAATCGCAGGAGAGACTGTATTTGCCATCCGGCGTATCGACATGGACAGTTACCCCGTCGGCTGCGGCCGTATCGATACCGGTGACCTGATTCCGCCAGCGCAGCTCGATCAGATCGTTGACCTGCGCGGCCTCGACGAGGTACTGCTCGACGTAATATTGCTGGAGATTGATGAACGCCGGGAACTTGGAATCCGGTATGTCCTGCAGATTGAACTGGTAAAGCTCGCTGTCGCGGTAGAACACGCGACCGTCATTCCAGGTGACGCCTTGGTCCATCATCTTGCCGGCGACGCCCAGGCGGTCCCATATCTCGAGCGTTCTCTTCGCCTGACAGATCGAACGGCTGCCGTGGCTGACCGTCTCGTCGTCGTCCAGAACGACGCAGGCGATGCCTCTTTGCGCCAAATCCAGAGCCATCGTGAGGCCGACCAGCCCGGCGCCGACCACCGCGACGGGGTGTCGCGAGGCCGTGCCGCCGGATAGCTCGGCGGGCTTTACATAGTCGAAGCGCGGGTAGGTATAGGTCGTCATGGATAAACCGATTCCTATCTTTCCCGTTATGTAACTAGGTTTTCGGCCGCAGGTCGACTATGCGTTTTGCCTTTCCTAACGAACGCTCGACGCCTTCAGGCGGTAGGATCCGAATGTCGGCGCTGACGCCCACCAAAGCCTTGATTTCATGGCGAATTTCGCCGCATGCTTTGGCGGTTTCTGCTTCGCCAGCGTCGGCGAAAGCGGAGTCGGCCTCGACGACGACCGTCAGTTCGTCCAGGTTCTTCGGCCGGCGCAGTTCCAACAGGTAGTGTGGCGAAAGGCGTTTGTCTTTCAGCAGGATTTCCTCGATCTGAGTCGGGAAAACGTTCACGCCGCGCACGATCATCATGTCGTCCGACCGGCCCGTCACCTTTTGGAAGCGCCGATGGGTTCGCGCGGTGCCGGGCATCAGTCTGGTCAGGTCGCGGGTGCGGTAGCGAACCATCGGCAGGCCTTCTTTGGTCAGCGTCGTGATCACCAACTCGCCCAATTCGCCGTCCGGCAGCACCTCTCCCGTCGCCGGATCGACCACTTCCGGATAAAAATGGTCCTCCCAGATGTGCAGCCCGTCCTTGGTTTCCAAGCATTCGTTGGCGACGCCCGGCCCCATGATTTCGGACAGGCCGTAGATGTCGACGGCGTGCATGTCGAAACGCCGCTCGATCTCGCCGCGCATTGCCTCGGTCCAGGGTTCGGCGCCGTGGATGCCGACCTTAATCGGGCAGGCTTTCGGGTCCAGGCCAAGCCGCTCGTACTCGTCGCCGATCGCCAGCATGTAGCTCGGCGTCACCATGATGATGTCCGGCCTGAAGTCCTCGATCAGCTGAACCTGCTTCTCGGTCTGGCCGCCGGACATCGGCACCACGGTGCAGCCCAGCCGCTCCGCGCCATAGTGGGCGCCAAGCCCGCCGGTAAACAAGCCGTATCCATAAGCGACGTGCACGATATCGCCAGGCCGTCCACCGCCGGCGCGGATCGACCGGGCCATCAGGTCGGACCAGGTATTCAGGTCTTTTTCGGTATACCCGACCACCGTCGGCTTGCCCGTCGTCCCGGATGAGGCGTGGATCCGCAGCAGCTTCTCGCGCGGGACCGCGAACATGCCGAACGGATAATTCTGCCGCAGGTCCGCTTTGCTCGTGAATGGGAATTTGGCCAGATCCTCAAGCGAGGTCAGGTCGTCGGGATGGGCGCCGATCGCGTCGAACGCTTGCTTGTAATGCGGCACGTTGCGGTAGGCGTGACCCAACGACCACGTCAATCGTTCAAGTTGAAGCGCCGCGATCTCGTCGCGGCTGGCTGTTTCGATCGGCTCCAATTCACCCGGTTCGGGCGTGCGTCTGCTCATGGTGTTCTCAACTCCCCCGCTTGGTGTAACAGGACATCGTCCGCGGCTCAGCGCGTGATCGGCAGTTCCGGCACGACAGCGCCTTTAATGCTGCGGGAATGGCCCCGGAACAGGGCGATCTTTTCGCCCTGTTCATTTGTGACCGTTACGTCGAAGGTCCCAGACCGTCCGGCGAAGGCGCGTTCTTCCGCTTCGGCGGTCAACAGGTCGCCGTTCCGCGCACCGGCGATGAAGGTGATTTCGGCGATATGGGCGACACTTACCTGGTTGTAGGAATTGCAGGCGTAGGCAAAGGCCGTGTCGGCCAGCGCGAACGTAAACCCGCCATGGCCGAGATCGTGCCCGTTTATCATGCCCGGACGCACCGGCATGGTCATTCGTGCATAGCCGGGGCGGATTTCCTTCAGTGTGATGCCCAGGGATTGGGCGGCGATGTCGCGTTCGTACATCGCCTCGCCAACCGCCTCGGCAACATCGTTCGCCGATGCCTTGGCGCTCACCTCAGCGTCCCTTGAAGTTGGGCGCCCGCTTCTCGAGAAAGGCGGCCACGCCTTCACCGAAGTCGTGGCTTCGGCCCAACTCGCGCTGGGAATCCCGCTCCAGGTCAAGCTGGCTGTCCAGGCTGTTGTCCCAGGCTTTGTGTAGCGCATGCCTGATCAGCCCCAGGCCCTTGGTCGGTCCGGCGGCGAGTTTGCTCGCCACCGCCATCGCTTCTTGGGAGAGGGCGTCGTCGTCGACGCATTTCCACACCAGGCCCCATTCGGCGGCGGTCTCCGCCGGCAGTTTCTCGCCCAGCAGGGCCATGCCGGCGGCGCGGGCGCGGCCGATCATCCGGGGGAGCATCCAAGTACTGCCGGCATCCGGCACCAGGCCGATATTGCAGAATGCCTGCAGGAAGCTGGCCGACCGGGCGGCCAGAATGATGTCGCAGGCCATGGCCAGGCTCATCCCGGCACCGGCGCAGGGGCCGTTTACGGCCGCAACAATCGGCATATTCAGGTCGCGCAGCGACTTGATCAGCGGATTGTATTGCTCTTCCAAAGATAAGCCGAGATCCGGCGGACCGTCGCCGCGGGAACTGGCCCCATCCGCCAAGTCGGCGCCGGCGCAAAAGCCGCGCCCCGCGCCGGTGAACATCAGACACCGAACGTTGTCGTTGTTCGACGCGGTCGCGATGGCGTCACGCAGGTCTTCGTGCATCTGCCGGGTGAACGCGTTCAGCCTGTCCGGCCGGTTCAAGGTGATCACGCCGACTTGGTCGACGGTCTCATAAAGGATTGTTTCGTAACTCATATTTCATCGTCCTTTGAAATTGGCTTCGCGCTTTTGCAGAAATGCCGCCACGCCCTCGGCAAAATCGTGAGTAATGCCGGCCTTACGTTGAAAATCCCGCTCCAGATCGAGCTGCTGTTCCAGGGTGTTGTCGGGGGAGTGGGCGAGGGCCTGTTTGATCAGGCTCAGGCCCGCCGTCGGCCCCGTTGCGAGCCGCCCGGCAATCGCCTCGGCTTCCGCCGACAATCGGTCGTCGTCCACGCATTTCCAGATCATGCCCCATTCGACGGCCTGCTCGGCCGAGATGCGATCGCCGAAGAACGTCATGCCGTGCGCCCGCGACGGGCCGACATTGTGCGGAACCAGCCACGAACTGCCGAGGTCCGGCACGATGCCGAGTTGCGGGCCGAAGACCTGCATGAAGTAAGCGGAACGCCCCGCCACGACGATGTCCGCCGTCAGGGCCAGGCTCATGCCGCCGCCGGCCGCCGGGCCGTTCACCGCCGCGACGACGGGTATCCGCAGCGAATGCAGTCGCCGCACCATCGGATGGTATTCGTCCTCCATGGCGCGCGCGATGGCGGCGCCCCGGTCGCCGTCGGCTCCCGGACTGCCGGTTTCCGTAAGGTCAGCCCCGGCGCAAAAGCCGCGCCCGGCCCCGGTGATGAGCAGGCATCGGCAGTCGGGATCGCCGGCTATATCGTCCAATGCCGTACTGATATCGGCCCGCATCCGTGCGTTGAAGACATTCAGTACCTCAGGCCTGTTAAGCGTCAGAAAGGCAATGCCGCCAGCCTTCCGCAGCCTGATCGTGTCGAATTCCATTCTCAGGTATCCACCCTAACGCGTTGCTACAACCTGCTTTCGATACGGATAATCCGTATTGGCGCGGCATTTTGTAACGCGTTAGCGCAAATAAGTCGATGCGTCGATGCGGGCGTTTGGCGGTGGAGAACCGTCCCGTCAGGACTACCCGGTGGCGGCGAGGGCTGCTTCCTGCTGCGAGACGACCTTGTTGCGGCCGGTCCGCTTGGCGGTATACAGAGCCTCGTCGGCACGCCGCACCAGATCGTCGCGGGATTCGTTCCTTTTATAAAGGGCGACACCGAACGACATGCTGATCTGGCCGACATCTTCACCTGTGCTCTTTTTGACGAGCTTTTTGGACTGCACCGCCAACCGGATCTGGTTGGAAAGGCTGACGGCGTCATGAAGTGAGGTGTTCGGCAACAGGATGGCGAATTCTTCTCCGCCGTAGCGCGCGACGCAATCGCGTTTGCTGACCCCGTTTTTCAATGTCATTCCAACGAGTTTGAGCACCTGGTCGCCAAGCTGGTGACCCCAGTTGTCGTTGAATTTCTTGAAGAAGTCGACGTCTCCGATGACAAGGCAGAGTTCGTCACCGGTTTCCATCGCCTCTTCTGTCATAAGGCGCAACTGGTTCTCGAAATGCTTGCGGTTCGGGATGCCGGTCAATTCGTCGGTGCCGGCTTCCATCCGCGTTTGTTCCAGATCCTGCTTCAGGCTCTCGATCTGGGACGCGGACGACTTTAACTCGGATTCCAGCTCCTGTGTGCGCTGTTGCATGTTCTGCGTTTGGGCGACCATGCCGGCGACCAGGGCGCGCAAACCCTCAGGCCCGTCGGCCTCCGCGACCTGGCCGGAGAATTCCTCCAGGGCGTCGCTGTATTGCGCCGTCTCGTCTCCGGCATCGCCGAGATACCTCATCACGTTCTGCAACTGGTCCTGCATCGAGGCGCTGGCCTGCTGGACGGCCTCACGCTCGTTGTCGCTGGACACGAACTGCTTGTACAGCTTGTCGCAGAGCTCCGGCGTGAAGCTGCCGGGTTTCGCCAGGTGACCGTCGACCGTGCTTGTAAGATCGGCATGGCCCTTGGAAAAGTAGGTGAACCAGAGCGCGTAATTTTCCGGCGTGGCTGGAATTCTCAAATAGTTCAATTGGGCGACAGCGGCGGTCGCGATTTCTTTCGCCTGATTGTAATTGTCGCCGGATTCCATCTCGCTCCCCGTGACCATCGGGTTACTTCTAATGTTCATATCGCTGGAACAAATTCCGTGTGGCGAGCAATCTGCCAACCGATATCGACTAGTGGACTATCGCGAAAATCCCTTAGGAATCGGTTAATTCGTAGGCTGTGGGGATTATGAATTGTAGCCAAATAGCTGGTTTTGAGCCGCTACCTGCTGTTCAAATGCCGAGGTAGCGGTGCTGAACGTCGCGGCTGGCGACAAGCTCGGGCGAAGAGCCGGTCCAGACCACCTGGCCTTTCTCGACGATAAAATGACGGTCCGCGATGCGTGTCAGCGCGTCGACGTTCTTGTCGATGACCAGGATCGACTGGCCCTCGGACTTCAATGCGCCGAGGCAGCGCCAGATTTCCGCCCGGATCATCGGCGCCAGGCCTTCGGTGGCTTCGTCCAGGATCAACAGGCGTGGGTTGGTCATCAGCGCCCGCCCGACCGCCAGCATCTGCTGCTCGCCGCCGGATAGCTGGTTGCCCATGTTATCGGCCCGCTCGGCCATGACCGGGAACAGATCGAACACCCGCTCCAGCGTCCACGGATCGTCGATTGCCGATCGATTGCCGGCGGTGGCGACAAGGTTCTCCCGCACTGTCAGATTGGGGAAGATCTGCCGGCCTTCCGGCACCAGGCCGATGCCGGCCTGCGCCACCTTGTAGGATGGCAGCTTCTGTATCTCCCGCCCGTGGAACGTAACGGTGCCGGCGCGGGCCTGCGTCAGGCCCATGATCGACCGGACCGTCGTGGTTTTGCCCATCCCGTTGCGGCCCATCAGGGTGACCACCTCGCCCTGGCGGACCTCGAATTCCATGCCGAACAGAACCTGGCTCTGCCCGTAGGCGGTTTCCAGCGCGCGGACCTCAAGCATGGCCGCCGTCCTGGTCGCCGAGATAGGCGGCCTTGACTTCCGGATTGACGCGAATCTCCTCCGGCTTGCCGGACGCGATGGCTCGACCGTAGACCAGTACGGTAATCCGGTCGGCCAACGCGAACACTACATCCATGTCGTGCTCGATCAGCAGGATGGTATGCGACTCCTTCAACCGCCGAAGCAGGTCCACCATCCTGGCCGACTCGTCGGGGCCGGTGCCCGCCATCGGTTCGTCCAGCAACAGCATGCTGGGCTTCGTCGCCAACGCCATGGCGATCTCAAGCTGTCGCTGTTCGCCGTGGGAGAGATTGGTCGCCTGCACATGCGCGCGGTCGCCGATTCCCACCATGTCGATGAAACCTTGCGCCGGTTCCGTCAGGCGGGTGTCCTTCCGGGCGTTCTTCCAGAACCGGTAGGAATGGCCGGCATGGGCCTGGATCGCCAGCGCGACGTTCTCCAAGGAGGTGAAGTCCGGCATGATGTTGGTGATCTGGAATGACCGCGCCAACCCGCGGCCGGAGCGTGTATGCACCGGCAGGTCAGTGATGTCTTCGCCGTCGAAGTGGATGCGGCCGGAATCCGGCGCCAACTCGCCCGTCAATTGGGCGATCAACGTGGTCTTGCCCGCCCCGTTCGGGCCGATGATCGCGTGCAGTTCGCCTCTCTCGATCTCCAGGCTAAGTTTGTCGGTCGCCGTCAGCCCGCCGAAGCGTTTGATCAGGTCGACGGTCTGGAGATGCAGATTAGCCATCGGCGCGTTGCCTCGGCCGCAGCAGCCCGTCGATGCCGCCGCGCGCGAACAATACGACCAGGATCAGGAGCGGCCCGAAATAAAGCTGCCAGGAAATGGTGATGCTGGACAGGATCTCCTCGACCAGCAGGAAGGCGACGGCGCCGACCAGCGGCCCGAATAGGGTTCCCATGCCGCCCAGCACCACCATGATGATCAGGTCGCCGGACCGGGTCCAATGCATCATGTCGGGACTGACGAAGTCGGTCTGGTTGGCCAGCAAAAAGCCAGCGATGCCGCAGATCACGCCGGAGATCACGAATCCGGCCAGGCGGTAGGGAAAGGTCGGAAAGCCGATCGCCTGCATCCGCCGTTCGTTGGACCGGGCGCCCTGTATCGCCAGCCCGAAGCGGGAATTGATGATGCGATGCACGGCGTACAGGCAAATCCCCAGCGTCACGAAATTGACGTAATACATGGCTGAGTCGCTGTTCAGATCCAGCAACCCCGCGAATTCGCTTCGGCCGTAGAGGCTCAGGCCGTCGTCCGCGCCGTAGATCTCGACGCCGACAGCGACGAAATACAGCATCTGCGAAAAGGCGAGGGTAATCATGATGAAATAGACGCCTTTGGTGCGCAGCGATATGGCGCCGATGATCAGCGCGAAGAACGCCGACACGAAAATTGCGGCGGGCAGTTGGAAAAATCCGCTCGCCATCCAATCGATCCCGTCTTCGATCGAATGGAATGAGCCGATCCCGACCATATAGGCGCCGATCCCGACAAAAGCGGCGTGGCCGAAACTGACCATGCCGCCATAACCCATCACCAGATTGAGGCCGATCGCCCCGATCGCCAGAATCAGCATCCGGGAGAACAGGACGATGTAGAAAGGCTCATCCAGCCAGGTCGCGATTGGCGGAACCAGCGCCAGGCTGGCCAGCAGGCCGATAAGCAGAACGATACGAAGGCGCGCCATGTGGTCAGCCGTTACTGGGCGGGAACAGACCCGCCGGGCGGAAAGCGAGGATCGTCGCCATCAGCAGATAAATCAGCATCGACGACAGGGCCGGCGCGGCGGTATCGGCATACTGGTTGGACAGCACCAGCCCCAGGATATCTGGCAAAAAAGAACGTCCGACCGTGTCGATCAGGCCGACGATCAGCGCGGCGACAAAGGCGCCCCGCACCGACCCGATGCCGCCGATCACGATCACGACGAAGGCGAGGATCAGGATGCCTTCACCCATACCCGTCTCGACCGTGAAAATCGGTCCGGCCATAACGCCGGCAAGACCGGCTAGCGCGGCGCCGAGCCCGAAAATCAGGGTGTAGAGCAGTTTGATGTCGACGCCGAGGGCACCGACCATTTCCCGGTTGGTCGCGCCGGCCCGTATCAACATGCCGATACGCGTCTTGGCCACCAGGAAATAGAGTCCCAGGGCCACGGCGATGCCGGTCGCGATGATCATCACCCGATAGGTCGGGTAGGGGACGCCCGGCAGGATCTCAAAATTGCTGTTGAGGAAGTCCGGCAGAGGCACGTCAAGGCCCGCCGGACCCCATACCAGGCGCACCGCTTCGTTGAAGAACAGGATCAGGCCGAAGGTGGCGAGTACCTGATCCAGGTGGTTCCTCTGATAGAGCGTTCGCAGGCAGATGACCTCGACGACGACACCGACCAGCAGCGTGGCCGGCACCGCCAGAAAAATCGCCAGAACAAACGATCCGGTCCAACTGGTGAAGGTGGCGGCAAAATAGGCGCCGACCATATAGAGCGACCCGTGCGCCAGGTTGACCAAATCCATGATGCCGAAGACGAGCGTCAGGCCAGCAGCGAGGAGGAACAGCAGAACGCCGAGCTGGACGCCGTTCAAAACCTGTTCCAGCAGCAGAATCCAATTCATGAGGCGCCGAAATGCTTTTGACTTCGAATACGGAACGGCAAACGGCGGGGCTGCGGCCAGCGCAGCCCCGCCGTTGAATGGACGATTGTCCTACCAGGACATCTTGCAGTCTTTGGCGTAGGTGTCCTGATGGTTTTCCAGTACGACACTGCGGATGCTGGTGGTGTAATTACCGTCCGCATCCTTCACCGCTTCGCGAAGGTAGAAGTTCTGGATCGGGAAGTGGTTGTTGCCGTATTTGAACGGTCCGCGGACGGAATCGAAGTTCGCCTTGCGCATCGCGTCCCGCATGCCGTCACGGTTGCTCAGGTCGCCGTTGACAGCCGTCACGGCGCTGTTGATCAGCATCACCGTGTCGTACGACTGGGCGGCGTAGAAAGTCGGGTACTCGCCGTACTTGGCGCGGTACGCCGCGACGAACTTCTTGTTCGCCGGAACGTCCAGATCGGGCGCCCAGAACATCGTGGCCAGGCTGCCGACGGCAAGATCCTTCAGCAGATTGACCGTTACCGCGTCGACGGTGAAAACCGAATACAGCGGGATATTGTCTTTAAGGCCGGCCTGGGAATACTGATTGAAGAACTGCGCGCCGTGCTTACCCGGATAGAACACGAACACCGCGTCCGGCTTCGCCGCCCGCGCCTTGGCCAGTTCGGCCGAGAAGTCGAGCTGAGCCGGGAACTTGGTCATATCTTTGCCGACGATCTCGCCCTTGTAGGTGCGTTCCACACCGGTGACCATGTTTTTGCCGGCCGCATAGTTGGGCGCCATGATGTACAGGCGCTTGATGCCTTTTTGATTCAGCACTTCGCCCATCGCCATCGGAGTCTGGTCGTTCTGCCATGACGTGGAGAAAAAGTTCGGGTTGCACAGTTTGCCGGCAAGCGGCGCCGGTCCGGCATTGGAGCTGATCAGGAAGACATCGTTCTGCACCGCCGTCTTGTACGATGCCAATAACACGTGGCTCCAGATGAAGCCGGCAAGGAAGTTCACCTTGTCCTTCTTGACCAGCTTTTCCGCTTTTTGCTTGCCGATCTCCGGCTTGAAACCGTCGTCCTCGAAAATCACTTCGACTTCGACGCCGCCCATTTTGCCGCCAAGTTCCTCGACCGCCAGTTCGACGGCCTGTTTCATGCCCTTGCCGAACACCCCAGCACCCGTGGTCAAGGTGGTCACGAAACCGATCTTGACCTTGTCTGCGGCCACAGCCGGTGCGGCCATCAGAGCAAGTGCTGACACAAGCCCAATCACTTTTCTTTTCATGCCTCGATGTCTCCCATATGTACGCACAAACGCATCCCTGGCGCCGCATAGTATGGTATTCCGGCTACCATCGAAACCGACAAGTTCCATACCCGACGCGATTGTGAATTAGTAGGGTAACCCAATATTTTAAGTCTAAAATATCTACTTGGCGATCCGCAAGCCGAATACTTCCTGCTGCATTGCAAGCCGTCGAAACCCGCCGAAATCAGGGGCAATTCGGCTGACCCGCTCGCGAGAAATTGATGCAGATGAAGCCTTTTCGTCCTTAAGCGCGGCGGTCGGCGAATCTGGGCGCTTTGACGCTGGATTCGAATTCCGCCGCCAGGGTTCCGGAATCCAGCACGACGATTTCCGGGCTAACCTCAAAGGTTGCTTTTACGTCATTCGATACCCGTTCGCTGGCGGAGACCCGATCGGTGCCTGGCGCCACCTCGATGGAGAGACGCAGCAGATCCAGGTCCCGGTCCGTGACGATCTCGGCCTTGAAGTCGCTGACCTCCCGGTTGGCGAACATGAAGTCTTCGAATTCGGAATGATTGATATTTACGCCTCTGACCTTGAAGAACCCGGCCGTACGCTGTGCATGCTGTAGGATCGGAAACACCGACAGCGGGCCAGTGCCGGCCCCGTGATCCCGGTAGACGACAATGTCGCCGGAGAACCATCTCAGAAAAGGCGTGCAGTTGTTGGTGAACAGCGAGGTCACGATCAGCGCGCCGGGTTCGCCTTCCGCAACGGGCTCGTGCGTGTCCGGGTCCACGACTTCAATGTGGGCGAGGTCGGTCCAGATATGAAATCCGTCGTGAGCTTCCGATTCCGCGCCCATCATCGAAATTTCCGTCATCCCGAACGCGTCGAAGACGGTCGCCCCCCACATACGTTCCATTTTTTCCCGTTTCGCCATGGACAGCGGTTCCGCGGTGCACAGGATTCTGTCGACCGAGCCCTGCGTCAGGTCGATGCCGGAGGCTTCAGCCAGATTGGCAAGATGCAGTCCGTAGCTAGACATCCCCATCCACAGGGACGGTTGCAGCGAGGCGATCAGCTCAAGCTGCATGCGCGATGGGGCGGCCGCGCCGGAGCCGGCCCAGACCATGCCGATGCCCATCTGCTCTCCGGCCCGCGCCCACATATGGCCGGCCGGATGGATGCCGAGCGGGAAGGACAGATGGGCCGTTTCGCCCGCGCCGACGCCCATGCAAGCGAAGGTTCGGGTGAATCCCAGCATGGCGTAACGAATGTCTTCATAGGTGCGCGGATAGAACAACGGCCGGCCGGTCGAGCCGCCGGACCGCCAATACTCGGCGATCTCGGATTTCGGCGCGCTGCAGAAGTCGTTGTAGAAGGTGTCGTTCGAAAGGCCCCGCAGCATCTCTTTGTCGAGTATCGGGATCTTCGCCCATTCCTCCGGGTCTTCCAGCTTGGTGGTGTCGACGTGGCTTAATCGGTCCTTCCAGAAGGTCGATTGCTTGGCCCGTTCGACGGCCACGACTTTTCGTTCCCGTTGCAGGGCGGCGATTTCATCGCGGGACTTGGGAATGGGGAGGGGGCTGACTTCCGACATTGCGTCAGGTCTCCGGCTGTTTTCGCTGCGTCTGCAGTGCGCCGATCCATCGTCGCTGCGCCTCGTAGCTGGCCGGCAGGGCGCCCGCTTTTTCCGCTTCGACCATCTTGCCCAGGCGCTTTTCTTTCTCTGGCGTGGTCTCCGGAATGTCGTCCAGCACATCCGACAGCGCCGCGTAATCCTTGCCAACCGGGCAGACGTCCTGACAGCGCCGGCAGCCGGTAACGACGCCGGAACCGCGCAGGATGGATTGCCAGAGATTAAAGCTGTCCTCCGACCGTATCAGTTCTTTCTGCTTTTCCGCGTCGGTCTCGTCCAAGATGCCGCCTAGATGTTCGGTAAGCTGCGCGAATCCGTGCGGCGACCGGTATCTGTCGCAGGCCGGCCAGTCCCGGTTCCAATGCCCGACGGTATCGCCGGGGCAGGTTTTCAGACAGCGGCCGCATTCCGGGCCCAGGCAGAGCGATGTCTCCATGCGTCGGTCGGGCTCGATGGGGACGGAACTGAGAACCGCGCCGATAATGACGCGCGGCCCGAATTCCGGCGTCAACAGTTGCAGGTTCAGGCCCAGCGTTCCGAGGCCTGCCTCGACCGCCGCGTGGTTGAGGGAGATCAGGGTCGACATATGCTCGTCCGGATCGTTGCGGTAGCGCCACGGATCGACATGCGTCGGCGGCACGATGATCGCCGGATAGCCGTGATCTTCCAGCCAGTAGACGAGCTCAAGAGACGCTTCCTCCAGCCGCGTCAGGGCAAGCTCGTCGTTGTAATATTTATGCCGGTCGTTCCACGCCATGATGCGTGATGTGCCGGCAGAATAGCGTTTGGCCAAAACGATAACCCGGTCGGCGTCGTAATCCGTGATGTCGGACGGCCGCCGCGGATTGTCGGGGTCCGGCGGGTTTTCGTCCATCACCTTGCCGTCGGCGATACCGACCAGGTCGGCACCCAGTTGCCGCGCCTTTTCCTTGACGGCATCCGCTGTTAGCGGCGCCTGAAATACCGCTACCATCGTGGACAACACTCCAACCGATTACTGTTCCGCATCTTTCTCCGCCTGTTCGGCCATCGCCCGCTGCTTCTTTTTGAAGTCCTGCAATTGCCGGGCGACCATGCCTTGGTAGCCCTCGGGCCCGACCCACCGGACGTTCCAGTCGTTCAATCCGTCGACCGGATCGCCATTGCGCCGCGCTTCCTTGAACCCTTTGGCCTTCGCGACTTTCTCGTCGGTTTTCTCCGGTATCTTTTTCTGAATGTCGGCGAGATGGGCGTGATAGTCGTTGCCGACGGGACAGACGGCCAGGCAACGGGGGCAATCACCGAACGATCCGACGACTCGCAACAGACCCTGCCAGAAACCGAAAAGTTCCCGGTCGACGATCATCTGGCGCTGCTCTTCCGCGTCGGCGTCGATGAACTTCTCCCAATATTTCAAGATGGTGGTGAAACCGAACTCCTGCGCTTCCTGTGCGCAGGCGCGCTTGTCGATGCCGAAATGGCGCACCGCGTCGGTCGGGCAGGAATATAGGCAGCGGCTGCAGGATTCGCCGATGCAGACCTGTTCCGTAATCGGTGCATCCGCCTCCAGCTCCAGCTCGGTCAAGACGCCGGTCAGATAGATGCGCGGCCCGAATTCCGGTGTCAGGATATTGACCTCCAGGCCAAACGTGCCGAGGCCCGCTTCGATGCCCAGATGCCGTGTGCTTAAGCGGCCGTAGCTGGCGCGTTTGTAGTTCCAGTCGGTTTCCTGCGCCGCCGTCACGAAGGACGGGAAGCCGGCCTGTTCCAGCCGTTCGGCCAGGCGGTAGGAAACCTTGTCCATTTTGCGCAGCACCATCATATCCAGGTACTGGACCGGTACGTTCGATTTGCAACGGAAAGCGCCGACCGGGATTCGCTGCACCAGGACGATGACGCTTTTCACATGTGGCGAAATACGTTCCGGCGTTTGCGGAAACCGCGGGTCGGGCGGAAAGGCGTTCAACGTCTTCGCGCTGGCGATACCGACCAGATCCGCGCCCAGATCAAGCGCCAGTTGTTTGACTTCCGCTGCTTCCATCGTTCAGCCCGCCGCTTCTTGCTCGCGCAGCACGAAGCGCTGAACCTTGCCTGTTTGCGTGCGGGGCAGGGCGTCGATGAATTCGATCTCGCGGGGATATTTGTATGGTGCGATTTCTGCCTTTACGAAGTCTTGCAACTCTTTGACGGCGGCGTCGCCCGCATCCGATTTGTCGTTCAGCACGACGAAGGCCTTGACGATCTGGCCGCGCTCCGCATTGGGTGCGCCGATTACCGCGCATTCCATCACCTTGGGATGATCCATCATGATTGCTTCCACCTCGGGCCCGGAGATGTTGTAGCCGGCGGAAACGATCAGGTCGTCGGTGCGGGACTGGTACCAGAAGTATCCGTCCTCATCCATCAGGTAGGCGTCGCCGGTATAGTTCCAGCCGTCTTTGACGTAGGTCGCCTGACGCTCCGCGTTGTCGAGGTAGCGGCAGCCGGTCGGGCCGCGCACCGCTAGACGGCCGACGGTGCCTGGCGGCACGTCGGCGCCGGTATCGTCGGCGATCCGCGCCTCGTAACCGGGGATCGCCTTACCGGTCGCGCCCGGGCGGATATCGTCGCCGGCCGTCGCGACGAAGATATGCAGCATCTCGGTCGCGCCCAGCCCGTCGATGATGCGAATACCGGTGGCGTCGGCCCAGCCTTTAAATGTCGGCAGCGGCAGGGTCTCGCCGGCGGAGACGCATTTCTTCAGGCTGGAAAGATCGTGCTCGCAGACCAACGGCGTCATTGCCCGATAGGCGACCGGTGCCGTGAACAGAATACTGACATTGTAGCGCGCCACGGTTTCGAGCGTGGTCTGCGGCGTGAATTGCTCGACCAGAACGGTCGAAGCGCCGACTTGCATCGGAAAGGTCACCAAGGCGCCGAGCCCGAAGGTGAAAGCGATCGGCGGGCTGCCAGTGAAAATATCGTCCGGCCCGGGCTTCAGCACATGGCGCGAGAATGTGTCGCCGATGGCCAGAATGTCCCGGTGAAAGTGCATGCAGCCTTTCGGGTCGCCCGTGGTGCCCGACGTGAAAGCGATCAGGCAGACGTCGTCGGCGGCTGTGTCGGCGTTTACGAAGGTTGCCGCCTTACTGGACATGCGCCCCTCCAGGCTGTCGGTATCGCCGTCACCGTTGAAATAGACCGCTTGTTTCAGGCTGGTTGACCGCTCGATGGCAGTTTCCATTTCCTCCGCCAGGCGCTTGTCGCACAGCGCCACCTCGATCTCGGCTTTCTCCGACATGAACTTCAGCTCGCGCCAGCGCAACAGCGGCATGGTGGCGACGGCAATGGCGCCGACCTTCATCACGGCGAACCAGCAGGCGACGTACATCGGGTTGTTCGGCGCGCGCAGCATGACCCGGTTGCCCGGTCGCACGCCCAAATCCTCGACCAGCACGTTGGCAATCCGGTTGGCACGCTCCAGCAGGTCGTCGTAGGTCCAGATATCGTCTCCGTAATAGAACACCGGGCGGTCGCCGTGTCGGCCGGCCTGCTTGTCCAGCAGTTCCGTCGCGCAGTTCATCTGTGCCGGATAGGCGGTAAGCTCAGGCAGGGTTTCGTAGGACATCGGCGCCCATTCGTCCTTGGGCGGCAGATGGTCGGTGGAGAAGGTATCGATATGCGCGGATATTCCGGTTGGTGCCCAGGGCTCAGACACGTGTCGTTTCCTTTTGTGTCGCGATAACGGTTTCCGGCAAGGGCATGTCCACGGTGACGGTGTTGGATGGCGTGCTGGCACGTCCGTTCGCGTCGAAGGCGCGTACATAGTAGCGGTAGGTCAAGCCGCCGAGCACCAGTCGGTCGACATATTTGTTGGATTTCACGGCTTCGGCGACCACGGCGGACTCGTCGTCCTCTGCCCTATAGACGTCGAAGCCGATGATCCCGCCGGCCGGCGGCCGGTTCCAACTCAGTTTGATCTGCCCGCCCTCGACAGTGGCCGCCAATGCCGCGCCGTCCGGACCCCATTGCGGGTTCTTGCCGTTCGGGTCGTCGGGCGGGGCCTGCCGGGCGCCTTTCGGCCACAGAAAGCAATGGACTTCCTTGAACTTCTCGTCCAGTTGCTTGCAGACGTTGCAATAGATGCAATGCACGATCTGATCGCGGCGGTCCTGCTCGATCTTCTTGACCCAGTCCGGGTCGGACAGCAATTGTCGCGCCATACCGATGATGTCGGCCCGGCCGCTTTGCAACAAGCCTTCTGCGTCGTCCGGTTTGCTTATCTTGCCGATAGAAATCACCGGGACGTGATAGCCTTTACCGTTTATGTATTCCTTAACGCCCGCCGCCAGATGCGCATGGGGCAGGGGCGGGTACCAGTCGCCCGGCATGCAGCGGTCCCCGGAATAGCCGGTATAGGGGTAGAGCGGGTGCCCCTCGCGATGGATCGCATCCTCGAACTTGCCGCCGACCGAGAGCGAAATGTAGTCTGCGCCCATCTGTGCCATGCGCAGCGCGATGCGTTTCGATTCCTCCAGGGTATAGCCGTCCTTGACCGCTTCCTCCGCCAGGAAACGCACGCCGACCGGAAAATCGCTGCCGACCTGCCGCCGAACTTCGCTCATGACCCGGCCGAACATGGCAAGCCGGCCTTCCAGGGTGCGGCCCGAAAACGCATCGCGCCGGCGGTTATGGCGGGACAGGAAGGAAGACAGCGTATAGGCGTGGGCTGAGTGCAGTTCGATCCCGTCGTAGCCGGCTTCCCGCGCCCGCGCCGCCGCCGCGCCGAACTGGCCGATGATGGTCTCGATATCCTCTGCCGACAGATCCTCGATCCGCTGCCGCCAGCCGGACCGCGCCACCTTCAGGAAATGGATGATCTGCGGCACGATTTTGGAATCCGACGTGTCGTGCACTTGTTTCGTCAACTCGCAGTGACCGGGAATGAACTCATCGTCGGAGATCCTGAGCAACGGGCCGGACTTGTTGCCGTGCACCGCCATCGCCTCAACCACGATCAGCCCGACATGGCCGGCGGCGTATCGCACGTAGCGGTCGATGATATCCTGGTTGACGTGTCCGTCCTCGCCGGAAAGGCGCGTCACCATGGCCGGCACGGCCACCCGGTTCGGCAGCACCATGCCGTTGATGTCCAACGGGGTCAGCAGCTTCATTTGCCGAGGCCCTGGTTGAAGTTATCCAGGGTCGCCCGGGCGATCACCATCTGATTGATCTCCGTCGTGCCCTCGTAGATGCGCAGGGCGCGCACTTCGCGGTAGAGCTGTTCGACCGGCATGCCGGAGACGACGCCGGTTCCGCCGAACAATTGCACCGCCTTATCGACGACGCGCTGTGCGGCCTCGGTCGCGTACATCTTGGCCATGGAGGCCTCGCGCGTGACCCGGGCCTGGCCGGAATCCTTGGTCCAGGCGGCGCGGTAGATCAGAAGCGCCGCGGCGTCGATTTCCGTTGCCATATCGCCCAGCTTCGCCTGGGTCAGTTGGAATTCGGAGAGCTTCTGGCCGAATACCTCGCGATCCTGAGTGCGCCGCAAGGCCTCGTCGAGCGCCCGTCGGGCGAAACCCAGCGCGGCGGCGCCGACGGAGGAACGGAAGACATCGAGGTTGGACATCGCGATCTTGAAGCCTTCGCCGGGCTGACCGATCAACCGGTCCTTCGGGATGCGGCAATCCTGGAAGCTCAGCGTGCCTAGCGGATGTGGCGCGATGACATCGATCCGCTCGCTCACGCTGAAGCCCGGGTCGCCGGCCTCGACGATGAAGGCACTGATGCCCTTGGTGCCTTTCTCCGGATCGGTCACGGCGAACACCGAATACTGGTCGGCGATGCCGGCGTTTGAAATCCAGGTTTTCGTGCCGTTCAACACCCATGAATCGCCGTCTTCGACGGCACGTGTCTGCATCGCCGCAACGTCGGACCCGGCGTTCGGTTCCGACATGCCCAGCGCCGCGATGCGCTTACCCGCGGCAACGCCCGGCAGGTAGGTCTCGCGCTGCGCCTCGGTGCCGAACTGCGATATCGGGCCCGATCCGAGCCCCTGCATGACGAACGCGAAGTCGGCCAAGCCGTCCTGGTAGGCCAGGGTCTCTCGCGCCAGGCAGAGCGAGCGCACGTCGACCCGCTCGAACAGGCCGCCGTGCGGCGCCGGCACTGTGTAGCGCAGGTAACCGGCCTCGCCGAGGCGTGTGACCAGCGACCGCGCGGCGCCGTCCAGGTCGTCGTGCGGATGCCCGGCCAACTCTTGTTCCGCAAACACCCGCAGTTCGGCGGCGAAGCGGCGGTGGCTGTCGTCGAAGAACGGCCAATCCAGAAAGCTGCGGTCAGCCATTGTCCGACTCCTCGATTCCGTTGAGCGATGTTTTCAGCCGGCCGAGCAAGTCGAGCAGGTTCTGCATCTCCTGACGGCCCAGGCCTTCCAGCGCGTCCTCGACCCAGCTTTGATGAGCCGACGCCATTTCGTCGAAGACCTTCTTGCCGACCGCGGTCAGTCGCACTCGCTGGGTGCGGCGATCCTGCGGCGCCGGCGTGCGGCTCACCAGGCCTTCCTGGGTCAGGCGTTCGATCAGGCCGGTGATGTTGCCGGCCGACACCATCAGCCGACCGGACAGGTCGCCCATGGTCAGGCCGTCCGGCGACCGGTTCAGTTGGGCCAGCACGTCGAAGCGGGGCAGGGTGATGTCGAAATCGTCGCGCAGCCGGGCCCGGATGCGCTTTTCCAGCAGGGTCGAGCAGGTCAGCAGCCTGAGCCACACCCTGAGTTCGAGTTTGTCGCCCATATGCAGGGCCGTCTCGAAGTCCCTCGGCGGCGCGGTAACGGACTCGCTTTGCGGGTCTGACATGTCGTCCCTATCCGGTGTCCAAACGACGCATCGTCGATCAGTCCGCCTCTCGGCGGTCAGCCCAAGCCTGAATTATTTCAAGCTTAAAGTATTTTTGGACGTGTCAGCAAGCGCTTCGTCGGCACACGCTGCGGGAGAACGGATGGGTTAGCTAAACGCCTTGAACGTGATCAGGGTAAAGGTGTCCTTGACCCCGGGCAGGGTCTGAAGCTGGCCCGTGACAAACCGGCCGATATCGTCGCCTTCATTAAGGTAGCACTTCATCAAAAGGTCATATTGCCCTGATGTTGAATGAACTTCCGAGACTTGCTCGACGTCTTCGACTGCGGAGGCCGCCACATCGTAGGCTTTGCCGAGGTCGCATTTCACCATGACGAATATCGTTTGCATGGGTTCGCCTTTATCGATTGCGTCGGATTGCAGCGTTGTCCGTTCGACGGATGAGGTCAGGCAAGTCTGTCATCGGTGCGGACTGTCGTCCAGCCTCAGCCCCGCTATTCGGCGGAAGAGGGCTCTTTCCCGGAACTGCGGGTCGGTTTCTGGCGCCGCCGTATCGGCAGGCTGAGGAATGCGGGCGTGTGATCGCCCATGCCCATGACCGGTTCTCTCGGCTCCCTCGGCTCATTCTTCTTCTTCGACGTTTTCGGCCGTCGTTTTTGAGACGACTCGGCTTTCTTCGAAGCACTGGCTGGTTTTTCCTCGGACTTGGCCGACTTTTTGGAGGCCGGTTTGTCGTCGTTGGCGGTACGCTTCGATTTCGTGCGTCGCGGCGTATCCGATTTCGCCGTATCCCGTCGGGGGCTCCGACGGCGGCCGCCACGCCGGGCGGAATCGTCGAATTCCAAGTTCTCGAAGCCTTCGACTTGGATCTCAGGAATATCGCGGCCGATCAGTTTAGTGATGTCCTGCACGAACTTTGTGTCCGACGGCGTCGCGAGCGTGAACGCACGTCCGGGAAGGCCGGCCCGCCCGGTCCGTCCGATCCGATGCACGTAGTCTTCCGCGTTCATCGGCACGTCGAAATTGAACACGTGGCTCAGTCCCTGGATATCCAAGCCGCGCGCCGCGACGTCGGAGCAGACGAGCATGTCGACCTTGCCTTCGCGGAACATCTCCATGGTTTCGGTCCGCGAGCCCTGGTCCATATCGCCGTGCAGCTGGGCCACGTTGAAACCGTGCTTCTTCATCGACCGATACAGGACGGCGACGTCCCGCTTCCGGTTGCAGAAAATCAGCGCGTTGCGCACTTCCTCGGTCTTGATCAGCTGGCGCAGCGCTTCCCGCTTATCGCGTTCGTCGACGACAGCCATGCCCTGCGTCACCGTCTCCGCTGCGGAAGAGGGCGCGCTGACGGCGATTTCCTTTGGGTTGGTCAGGAACGCATCGGCCAAGCGCTTGATCTCGTTCGGCATGGTCGCCGAGAAGAACAGGGTCTGGCGGATCTTCGGCAGCAGGCCGACGATGCGTTCGACATCGGGCATGAAGCCCATATCCATCATCCGGTCGGCCTCGTCGATCACCAGGTATTTGATGCCCGACATCATCACCCGGCCGCGCTCGAAACTGTCGAGCAGCCGTCCCGGCGTCGCGATAATCACGTCGACCCCGCGTAAAAGGCGCTGGTCCTGGTCGCCATAAGACACGCCGCCCATCAGCACCACGGTGGACAGCTTCTGGTGATACTTCGTGTAGACGTCGAAGGCCTCTTCGACCTGGATCGCCAGCTCCCGCGTTGGCTCCAGAATAAGCGCCCGCGGCATCCTGGCCTTCGCCTTGCTGGTGTCCAGGATATCGATCGCCGGCAGCAGGAAGGCGGCCGTCTTGCCGGTCCCCGTTTGGGCCGTACCGAGCACGTCGCGACCCATCAATGCGTAGGGTATCGCGTTCTGTTGGATCGGAGTGGGGTTGGTGTAACCCGCTTCCTGAACGGCCTTTAGAAGCTCAGGGCTCAGGCCAAGATCGTCAAAGCTCATATGCGCTTATTACGTCCGTCCGCGCCGCAGCGTCGGTACCGGTGAAGGATAATCAGGGAGTTAGGCTATCTGCCCCGCCCTGTCAACGTTTGCGATTGAAAAAAACAAAAGTTGGTCAGTAGGTTATCTTTGCCTTTTCAGACGAATAGAATACTGCCGACAACCCAAGGAGGACTGTTGTGCTGGTTGACCGCGCCCGCTCTCAGCTATTGATCGTAGATGTTCAGGAACGCCTGTTGCCGGCGATGGCGGCGTCGGAGCAGGTCTTGCATGGCTGCACGCTGTTGGCGACCGCCGCCACACGGCTCGATATTCCGATAACGGTTTCGGAGCAGTATCCGAAGGGGCTGGGTCCGACGGTTTCGGCGCTGGCCGAACTGGTGCCGGAGAACCGCGTACTGGCGAAACTGGACTTCTCGTGCATGTCCGATCCGGCCATCCGCGACCGGCTCGATACCGCGGGGCGCGATCAGGTGGTCGTGGCGGGCATCGAAAGCCATGTCTGCGTGCTGATGACCGCTATGGAACTGGTGGACGCCGGGCGGGAGGTCTTCGTCGTCGCCGACGCGGTATCCTCGCGCCAGCCGAGCAGCGCCGACCTGGCGCTCGACAGACTGCGCGCGGCGGGTGCCTCGGTGGTCAATGCCGAGATGGTTCTGTTCGAATGGCTGGGCCGGGCCGGAAGCGAAGAATTCAAAGAAATCAGTAAATTAATCAAATAGGCTGAGTATTCATATGAGTATCAGCGAGCCACTCGTCCTGGTTCCCGGACTGCTCTGCACCGCGGAACTCTGGCTACCGCAGGTCGACGCGCTCGGCGATATCGCCGATATCCGCGTCGCGGATCATACCGCGCACGACACCATGGTCGATACCGCCGCCGATATCCTCAACACCGCGCCGGATCGGTTCGCGCTGGCCGGGCTCTCGATGGGCGGTTACGTCTCGTTGGAAATCATGCGTCAGGCGCCGGAGCGGGTCACCCGTCTGGCCCTGCTCGATACCTCGGCCCGCGCCGACACGCCGGAGCAGGTGAAGCGCCGGTCCGATTTCATCAAGCTGTCGGAGATGGGCAAGTTCCATGGCGTCACGGAGACGTTGCTGCCGATCCTGATCCACGAGGCCCGACTTGGCGACGAGGCGCTGGTCGCGACGATCTACCGAATGGCCCAGACGGTCGGTCAGGCCGGCTTCGTCCGTCAGCAGCGGGCAATCATGTCCAGGTCGGACAGCCGGGATCTGCTTGGCCAAATCTCCTGTCCGGCTTTGGTACTTTGCGGACGACAGGACCAGTTGACGCCGCTCGATCTCCATCGGGAGATGGCGGCTGGGATTCCCGGTTCCGAACTCGTCGTCCTGGAGGACTGCGGCCATCTATCGACGCTGGAACGGCCCGACCAGGTCAACGCCGCTATGCGCGACTGGCTGACGGGAGAAGGCAAAACACCGGCGTAAACGGACTCACGTCCATGCCGCTACTTGGACTTTTCCCAGGCGTCTCTTGCCGCATCCTCGTCGAAGAGCATTTTCAGGCCGGCGATCTTGCCATCGCGGATCTTCCAGATCAGCACCCAATACGAGTCGTACTGGACGCCCGACCGAACGATCTCGTAGGTGCTCGATCCCGCAACGACGACCTTGTCGCCGACAGCGACGTACTGGCTTGGCGGCGGGCGTGAGCATTTCTTCGTTTCGACGCTGTCGTCGTTCTTGCTGAAGAAGTCCGCAACGCCCTTAGGTCCGTGATAGGTACCATGGTGCGGAACAATGGGCTCCGTACTACCTGGAGTAATCTCATAGACACAATCGTCTGTGAGATACTGCAGTATCTCCTTCTTAGATTGCAGCCATAAATCGATTACACGCTCAACTAACTTAATGTTAGTTTCTTGATTGTCGACCACGTTTTTCAATCCCCCTAAAGTTGATTGCAGCCGGTTACTTTCGCATATTCGTGGAGTTTATTTCGAAAGGCCAGAGAAATATCGGCCTGTTAACCATAATTTTCTGCGACTGTTGTGCCGCGAGACAGGAAAGAGGCTAAATTGTCTGATGCAGAGCGCTTTGGCTGCGCTTGGCCCAGAAAGGCATGTCCAGGGTGCGATACAGTTCTACCGCGGGTTGGATTTCGGCCCTGGCCTGATCCTGCCGGCCTTGTTCCAGATAGCACTGGCCAAGACCGACGCGGGAGTGAGCCAACTGCGGCAGAAGTTCCAGGCGTTCGGTCAGGGCGATTGCCTGCATGAAGCAATCCTTGGCTTCCGCGCCTTGTTCGGTGTCGGCGCTCATGCCGCTTGTGCCGACAAGCCAGAGGGCCCAGGCTTCGATCCCTTGGTATCTATGGCGGCGGGCGATCTCCAGTGCCGCCTGGCCGTGCTGGCGCGCCACCTCAGGGCGCGCGGCTTGCAGATGCGCAAGCCCGCAATACACC
This sequence comes from Minwuiaceae bacterium, assembly GCA_028278525.1. GTDB lineage: Bacteria > Pseudomonadota > Alphaproteobacteria > Minwuiales > Minwuiaceae > JANQEE01. Next base: position 93,004 of record JANQEE010000049.1, read on the forward strand.
TGGCACCAGCCATGCATATGCGCCATGCGTTCCGATCGCGGCAGCGCCGCCTCGACCAGCTTGCGGCCTTCTTCCGCATCGCCGGTTACCGTGAGGGCGAAACCAAGGCGGCTGGCCAGCACGGGCCACATCAGGTCGATACCGCCCACCTCGCAGGCATCCAGCCCGCCGCGCAGCGAGACCGCGGCGTCGTCTATATCGCCCTTTAGCAGACGGGCGACGCCGTCGGCGAAGCAGGCGAGTACGGTATCGAACGGTCGATCGACCTCGCCTGCGATCTCGCAGGCCTGCCGGCAATAGCCGAAGGCCCGGTCGAACTCGCCCAGGAACGCATGGCTGTAGCCCAACAGCCCCAGATACAGGACGGAGCCCGTCCCCGTGGTTCCGAAGCGGTGATGGCGGTGCCGTTCCGTGATGTACGGCAACATCTCGACCAGGATCTTGGTCGCCTGCCGGTACTCGCCGTGAAACTCGTGTGCTTGGCTCAGGAAGTAGCTGGCGGCCACAAGTTGATCGGGATCCTTTGTTTCGGCGGCGATACGGCGGGCCCGGGATCCGACCTCGATGGCTTCGGTTACATCCCCGACGACGTTCAGCACGTGGGTTTTCGAGATACTGATGGCGGCCAGACGGGGCCGGTCGGCAATCTTCGTCGCCAGTTCTTCCGCTTCCCCTAGATACGCGTACCACCGCGCGTAGTCGCCGGTGACGCCGATTGCGACGCGCAGGCTAAGGCGCGTGTCGATGGCCTGTTGCAACGCCGCCCGGTCCTCCGGCAGGTGTCGCAAAGCGGTCAAGGCGCGTTCGAAGAACCCGATAGCGGCCAAATACGCCGAGTGCTCGATCGCTTTGCTTCCGGATTGTCGCAGGTAGCCGACCGCTTTCTCCCACAGCTGACCGCGCAGGGCATGGTGCGCTAACCGCTCGACCTGCGCCTCAAGCCGATTGCCGAACCGCGCTTCGATCGCGCCGACCACTTTGCCATGCAGGTCCCTACGTTTATCGGACAGCAAGCTCTCGTACACGACGTCGTGCGTGAAGGCGTGATTGAACACGTAGCCCGCGTCGGCATCGGCGTCGGGGTAGGGGACGGCGGGCTTCAGGAAATTGGCCTCCTGCAATTCGCCGAGCACGCGCTCAGACATATCGTCAGGCAGTTGCGATACCGCCTGCAGCAAGGGCACCGGGACGTCCATGCCGATGACGGAAGCCGTTTGCAGCAAACTCTTGTGCTCCGGCGGCAGGCGGTCGATGCGCGCGGCCAGCACGGCCTGCACCGTGTTCGGAATCTCGATTTCGTCGATCTTTTTGGTCAGGCGCAAGTCGCCCCAATCACCGCTCAACGCGCCGGTTTCCACCAGGGTACGAACCGATTCCTCCAGGAACAGCGGCGTGCCCTGTGTCTTGTCGACCAGCAGGTCCTTTAAACTGTCCAAGCTGGAGTCGGCGCCGACCAAGTCATGCAGAAACTCGTTCGACGACTCCCTGTCGAACGGTTCGACCTGCACCAGATGGAAGTCGTCATGGTCCGTCCAGGGGCACATATATTCCGGGCGGTAGGTAACCAAAAGCAGATGGTTCGCCGCACCGATATTCTCCACAATGCGGTCCAGAACGGCCTGGGTCTCGCTGTCGACCCAATGCAGGTCTTCGACGACCAGGATCAACGGACCGTCCTCCGCCTTTCTCTGCGTAAGGGCTTCAATCGCCTGAACGATCCGGTCCCGCCGCTGCGGCGGCTCCAGTTGTTGCCATTCCCGGTCTTCGATCCGCAGGTTCAGCACCGCACGGGCGGCTGTGGAGAGGTCTTCGATGGGCGGAGACAGCGACGCGATGGCCGTTCGCACGCGCTCGGCCATCGCCGTTTGATCGTCGTTTTGGCCAATACCGAACCAGGTGCGAAGCAGGTTGTTGATCGGCAGGTAGCTTGTGTTGTTGCCGTGGGCGACCGCCCCGGTTTCGGAGATCGTGCAGCCGCGTGCCTGATAGGATTGGATGAATTCGTGGATCAGTCGGGACTTGCCGATGCCCGGCTCGCCGGTGACGGCGACGACTTGGCCCCGGCCAGCGCGGACGTTGTTCAGGGCGCCCGCCAGTTCGCCGATCTCGCGCTGTCGCCCGACGAAATCGCCAAGCCCCTCCGCGGCGCGGATCTGCCAGCGTGTCTTGGCCAGTGAGCTGCCGACCGGCTGGTAGGAGGCAATCGGTCCGGTAATGCCGTGGACTCGTGTTTCGCCAAGAAAGCGCGCGTCGATGAAGCCCTTGGCCAGTTCGTAGGTGTCTGCCGAACAGCGCACCGCGCCGGGTTCGGCCATCGTCTCCATCCGTTTCGCCAGATGGACTACCGGGCCCACGGCGTCGTAGTCGATCCAGAAGTCGTTGCCGATCGGCCTGACGACAACCTCGCCGGAATGCAGACCGACCCGGATCTGCATATTCAGGTCAGTCATCGCAGCGATGGTTTCCTGCATCGCCAACGCCGCCAGGCAGGCGCGGACCGCATGGTCCTCGTGCGACAGCGGGGCGCCGAATATCGCCATAATGCCGTCGCCCTGTACCCGATTGACCGTGCCTTCGTATCTGTGCACGCCGCCGATCATGGCGTTGAGAGCGGGTTCCAGGCGCTTCAGGGCCTCTTCCGGGTCCATACTCTCGATCAAATGGGTGGACCCGACCACGTCCGCGAACAGCACGGTGACGACCTTGCGTTCGCCTTCCGACGTGCCGTGCACGCCCAGGATCAGCTTGGCCAGTTGGCGGCGAGCGTCCGTATTGGTGGCCAGGGAAGGCGTGCCCTCCGCTACCGGCGGGCTATCGGTGGCCGACAGGTCGGCGGCACAACCGCCGCAGAACGATGCCTTCGGGCTATTGACGCGTCCGCAGGACGGGCACGGCCTCGGCAACGGGATGCCGCAGCCTTCGCAGAACAGATTCCGGGAGGAGTTCGTTGTTTGGCATTCAGGACACTGCATGCCCGCGATCCTCCCCCGACGGCGGCAACTCTACCGATGCAATGCTAATCCAAAGGTATGAGATCGGCCAACTTTTCGAAATCCGAATGCGCGTCGGTTGCCTCTACGGTTCCAGCGCGTTGGCAACGGCCAGGGTGTCGATAAACTCCGTAAACGACGTCATCTTCTTTCCGGCAATGGTGAAGACTTCCGTTACATCCGATTTATAGGACTTGCCGGTCGCCCTAACGATACCATGGACGAAACCCATAACGACAACGGTATCGCCTTCGGCGATCATCGCGTCGTTCCGCCGCTCGACCAGATCGACGTCCTTGGACAGAACGTCAATCATTTGACGGATTTCCTGGTGGGTCTTGAAGCAGCCCGACCATGGCGAGATACCGGGGATGATCCAAACGGAATTGGCTGCATGCAAGGCCAGCATCCCGTCGATGTCGCCTTTGTCGAACAGCTCGTAACCAAGCCGGACGAGGGCTTTGTTTTCCTCAATGGATGACGTCATGACGCCTCGATCGTCTTGCGGCAGTGATCCGCAGCAAACGCGCTCGGTCTAAACGTCCACATCCTCGACGAAGCGGGCGTTTTCCTGAATGTAGGCCAGCCGCAGTTCCGGCTTCCGTCCCATCAGTTGCTCGACCAGGTTGGCGGTTGTCGCGCTTTCAGCCTGCTCGACTTGGACCTGCTGCAGTTGGCGTTTCTCAGGGTGCATCGCGGTGTCCCGCAATTGCGCGGGCAGCATTTCGCCCAGACCTTTGAAGCGGCTCACTTCCACCTTGCCGCGGCCGCTGAACTCGGTCTCCAGCAGTTCGTCCTTGTGCGCGTCGTCCCGCGCGTAGGCTGTCTTGCCGCCCTGGCTCAGACGGTAGAGCGGGGGCATCGCCAGGTAGAGATGGCCACCGTCGATCAGTTGCGGCATTTCCCGGTAGAAGAACGTCATCAGCAGGGCGGCTATATGCGCGCCGTCGACGTCGGCGTCAGTCATGACGATGATCTTGTCGTAGCGCAGGTCGGACTCGCGATAGCGGTCGCGGGTTCCGCAGCCGAGCGCCTGGATCAGGTCGGCCAGCTCTTGGTTGGCCATCATCTTCTGGGCGGTCGCGTTGGCGACGTTCAGGATTTTACCGCGCAACGGCAGCACCGCCTGCATCTTGCGGTCGCGGGCCTGCTTCGCGGAACCGCCCGCGGAATCGCCCTCTACCAGAAACAACTCCGTGCCGTCCGCCGCCTGCTGGCTGCAATCGGTGAGTTTTCCGGGCAGCCGCAGCTTTCGTGTCGCGGTCTTGCGGTTGACTTCGCGTTCCTGGCGCCGGCGCAGCCGGTCTTCGGCGCGCTCGACAACGCGGGCGAGAAGGGCGCCGGCAGCGTCCGGGGCGCCGGAAAGCCAGTGGTCGAAATGATCTTTTAGCGCGGATTCGACCAGTCGGGTCGCTTCCGCGTTGGCCAGCTTCTCCTTGGTCTGTCCCTGGAATTCCGGATCCGGGATAAAGATCGACAGCAGGGCGCAGGTGCCGCCCATCACGTCGTCCGGCGTGATCGTGCTGGCGCGGCGGTTGTTGGTCATTTCGCCGTAGGTTTTCAGCCCCTTGGTCATCGCCGCGCGAAGGCCGGCTTCGTGCGTGCCGCCTTGCGGCGTCGGAACCGTGTTGCAGTAGGAATTCAGGAACGACTCGCCGTATTCGGGCCAGGCGATCGCCCATTCGATGCGGCCACGGTCGTCGGGCAGGGTAATGCGCCCGGCAAACGGGGTCGGCGTGATGCAGCGGCGCTCTTCCAGGCTGGCGTTGAGAAAGTCCTCCAGCCCGCCGGGGAAGTGCAACACCGCTTCCGCCGGCGTGTCGTCCTTCAGCTTCTTGGCTTCGCATTTCCAACGGATCTCGACGCCGCGAAACAGGTAAGCCTTGGACCGTGCCATGCGGTACAGCCTGGACGGGTCGAACGCGGCATCCTTGCCGAAGATTTCCGGGTCCGGCGTAAAGCTGACCTGCGTGCCGCGGCGGTTCGGCGCTGCGCCGACCTTCTTCAGCTTGGTTCGCGGCGCGCCCTGGCTGTAGGTCTGCCGCCACAGCACCTTGTCCCGGGCGACCTCGATCGTCAGGTCCTTGGCCAGCGCGTTGACGACGGATATGCCGACACCATGCAAGCCGCCGGATGTGTGATAGACCTTGTTGTTGAACTTCCCGCCGGAATGCAGCGTGGTCAGGATCACTTCCAGCGCCGACTTGTCCTTGAACTTGGCGTGCTTGTCGATCGGTATGCCGCGCCCGTTGTCGCGCACCGTAAGCGCGCCGTCGGCGTCCAGTTCGAACTCGATCCGGCTGGCGTGGCCCGCCACGGCCTCGTCCATCGAGTTGTCGAGGATCTCGGCCGCCAGGTGATGCAGGGCACGTTCGTCGGTGCCGCCGATATACATGCCGGGCCGCCGCCGGACCGGCTCCAATCCCTCCAGAACTTCGATGTCCTTGGCGGAATAGTCGCTGGACGGACGGTCCGGCTGCTCGAATAGATCCTTGGTCGAATCCATGTTTTTTTGGGCTGAATCAGGGTTAAGGCGGCGGCAGTATAGGGTATCGCCCTTAAACTACAACAACATCTAGATTGCCGGCCGGGACCTTTAGAAAGCGTTTCAATTCCCTGATTTTGACCGCCGGACCGCCGGGGGCGGCGGCCCGTCTACTCTGCCATTGTCAGTTGGCCGCCTCAAATTTGGGCGACGGCGGCGGCCGGAAAGCGACCACGTTATCGTAGGACCGCTCATAGAGTTGAGCCATTACGCTGCCCTGCGCCTCGACGCATGTGGCGTGGTGGCTCACGCAGGGCATGCCCTGCCATTCGTCCTTCCAGGCGCGGCTTAAATATTCCGGCTCGATCGGCATGCCGGGTTCGAAATGCCAGACCAGCCAACGGCCGCTGACCAGTTGCACGGCCCATTCTTCGCCGTGCCAGTGCAATACGTACATCTGCTCGTCGGCCAGGCGCCAGGTCGGCAGATTATTTTCAGTACGGTTTTCGATCATATCTTGCCCCTGTTGTTACCGGTTAATTGGCAAGATCCATGCCAGCGGGGCTGGGATTGGCGAGTATCCGTTAGCGCCTTGTTTTTGCTGCCACTATCCAATTTCGGCGTGGATCGCGAAAATCCGAGGTGTAAATTTTAGCGACACCTGAAATTCTGATTCTACGTCGTCTGGTTCGGTCAAATCCGAAGAAATCTTCATAACCTTTTGACAGAGAACGATTTTTCCTGAAAAGATCTGGCGGTCGAAAATGTAAATTTTTCTTAACTTTTGGGTTGGGGCATTAACCATGACAAAAAGCGGCCGGGGTGATCCCGTCATCCGGGCGGCGCCGATGCCGTCCGACTGCAACTCGAACGGCGACATTTTCGGCGGTTGGGTGCTGTCGCAGATGGACGTCGCCGGCGGCATCGTCGCGGCGCGCCGTGCCAAGGGCCGGGTGGTGACACGCGCCATCGAGGCGATGACCTTCGATCAGCCTATCCAGGTCGGCGATGTGGTGTCGATCTACGGCGACGTAACCCGGGTTGGGCGGACGTCGATCACCGTTCATATGGAAACCATCGTCCGGCGTCGCCTGGATCCCGGCGAAATCAAGGTTACCGAGGGAGATTTCGTGTTCGTCGCGATCGACGACAATGGCGATCCGCGGGCGATTGGCGCTTGACCGTCTGAGCCTATTTCGGTGACCACTTGGTTTTGGTTTTCGGGACCGGTTCGCCCTCGACGAAGATGTCGTCCACCTGTTCATTGAAGAAGCAGAGGTAGTCTTTGATCCTGGCCGCTTCGTGAACCGGGTTGTCGTAGAACCAGACGATATCCTCGTACAGCCGGTCGCCAACCTGGACCGAATAATAGTGGGCGTTGCCTTTGTAGGGGCAGGCGGTGACCGTTTCCGACGGCACCAGAAGGTCGGCTCTTACGTCGTCCTTCGGAATGTAGTAGCGCGTTGGCAGGCCGGTTTCGAACAGGAATCGACCACGGCTGGTCTCTGCCACGGTCTCTCCGCCCAGCACCACGCGAACCGGCCGCGAACTATCCAGAATGTCGACCCGGACATGCGGGTCCCTGGCGTGAACGAACACCTCTTCGTCCTCTTCGAACCAGGCGTCCATCCGGTCCCAGTAGAACGCCACATAGTCCCGTAACCCCTCCACCTCAACATAGGGGTTTTCATAGGACCAGACGGCGTTCTCGACTTGGCGATCGCCGGAACTTATCGAAAAGTAGGAGGCGTGGCCTTTGAACGGGCAATAGGTGCTGTGGTCGGTCGGCGTCAGCGCGTCCATCGCCACGTCTTCGCGCGGAATGTAATAAACCGGCACGTGACGGCTTTCGCGGACCACAAGCGCACGGGTGCTGTCCACGACGGTCCGCCCGTCGAACGTCGCGCGAATTCGCTTCGGGCTTACCTGGAACTCGACCTTGTGTCCCGGATGCTTGGCGAAGCCCGGCGCGCGGTTGTCGCCTGTCGTTGCCGCCTCCATGGGGAAGTCCTCCTTTGTGCCTCGTGCGTCTTCGATCATAGAGGTAGCGCAGCCCTTAGTCGCGCCAATAGCGGATCGCGGGCGGATAGCCGCCATTCACCGAATTGTTAAGTGGTGTGGCCGGCGCCTCTGCTACGGTCCGCGCCAATTTCGGCACCAATTTCAGCATTGGGGAGTTTTCTTAAGCATGAGCAACAAGATTCAGGCCGGCGCGAAGATGCCGGAATTCGATCTGCAAAAGGTCGGCGGCGGATCGGTGCGGATCGGCGGTGAGGGGCGTTGGCAGATGGTGGTCGTCTACCGCGGCAAGCATTGCCCTCTCTGTAAACGCTACCTCGCGACCCTCGACGGCCTGACCGACGAATTGGCGAAGGTAAATACCGAGGTCGTCGCGATCTCCGGCGATCCGGAAGAGAAGGCCGCGCCGGACGTCGAAGAGATGGGGATCTCCATTCCCGTCGGCTACGGCCTGGATACTGCCCGGATGCGCGATCTCGGCCTCTATGTCTCGACGCCGCGCCCGCAGGAGACCGACCGCGAATTCGCGGAGCCGGGCCTGTTCGTGATCAATCCCGCCGGCGACGTCCAGATCGTCGATATCTCGAACGCCCCGTTTTCCCGGCCGGACATCGCCAGCGTTATTCGCGGCATCGGCCTGATCCAGGAACGCGACTATCCGATCCGGGGAACCGCTAGCTGACGGTCTGGCCAACCGGTCTTCCTCTGATCGATTTGTCCGGTCGCGGCCCCGAATAATATTTGTTGGAGCGGCCCGCATGAATGCTGCATAAGCGAGGCGTCTTTTTAGTCGTGTCGCTTATTCGGTGGACTGGTCGATGTTGTCGGCAATCGTGTCGTGCTGGGCCCTGCTGTTGGGCATGGGCCTGCTGATGCTCGGCAACGGGCTGCAGGGCTCGTTGCTCGGCCTGCGCGCCGTCCTGGAAGGCTTTGAAACCGCAACCACCGGCCTGGTGATGACCGGCTACTATGTCGGTTTCCTGGCCGGTTCGATGCTGGTTCCCCGCATGGTCCGGCGGGTCGGGCATATCCGGGTGTTCGCCGCCCTGGCATCGCTCGCGTCGATTGCCGTGCTGCTGCATACCGTGGTGATCGACCCGGTCACCTGGACCGCCATGCGGCTGGTCACCGGTTTCGCCTATGCCGGCCTCTATATCGTGGCGGAAAGCTGGCTTAACGATCAGGGCACCAACCGCACCCGCGGGCAGTTGCTGTCCGTCTACATGGTCATTCAGCTTGGCGCGATGGCTCTGGGACAGTTGCTGTTGAACGTCGCAGATCCCGGCGGCTTCCTGCTGTTCATCGCCGTATCCGTTCTCGTTTCCCTGGCCCTGGTGCCGATCCTGTTGACCGTCGCGCCCGCGCCCAGCTTCGACGAGCCGTCCCATGTCGGCCTGATGGACCTCTATCGCATTTCGCCGCTGGGCGTCGTCGGCTCGTTCGCGGTCGGCACGGCGCATGGGTCGGTGTTCGGCATGGGTGCGGTTTACGCCGAACGGGCGGGCCTCAACGTCGCCGAGATATCCGTCTTCATGGCGCTTTACCTGATCGGCGGCATGGCGCTGCAATGGCCGATCGGCCGGCTGTCCGACCGGTTCGACCGCCGCCTGGTGATCACGGCCGTCACGCTGATCGGCGCGGCCGCTGCCGTCGCCGCCGTGTTTGCGCCGGACCTGCACCACGCCGCCCTGTTCGCCGTGATCTGCCTGTTCGGCGGACTGTCGCTGCCGATGTATTCGCTCTGCCTGGCGCATACCAACGACTATCTCGAGCCTCGGCAGATGGTCGCCGCCAGCAGTTCGCTGGTCATGCTGACCGGGATCGGCGCCTGCCTCGGCCCGTTCTCCGTCGCGATGATCATGTCGCTGCTGGGCGCGGAAGGGTTCTTCTGGTGGGTCGGCGGCATCCATGCCGGCATTGGCGTCTTTGCCATTTGGCGCATGTCGCAACGGCCGTCCCTGCCGGCCGACGAACAGGGGCCGTTCGTCGCGGTCCCGCCGCGGGCGTCGCCGCTTGCCGCCGCCGTCACGCCGAAGAAGGTGCGCGACCAGATCGACCGCGACCTGGCCAGGCTAAGCGGCAGGTAAGGGCTAAGCCGGGTTATCGACGAAACGCGCGAACTCGCTGACCGGAACCCGTGTCGCCACCAGTCCGTTCTCCACCGCTGTCGGGTCCTGGTAGCCGACCGACATGCCGCAGACGACCGCCTCCGTTTCCGCAATATCCAGCTGCTGCCGGATCACCCGATGATAGGGGCAGAACGCCGCCTGGGGACAGGTATGCAGGCCCTGGGCACGGGCGGCGATCATCACGTTCTGGATAAACATGCCGTAATCCAGCCAACTGCCGATCTCCAGGCGCCTGTCGATGGTGAAGATCAGTCCGACCGGCGCATCGAAGAACGAGAAGTTGCGCGCTTGCTGTCGGCTCATGCGCTCCTTCTCGCCGCGCTCGATGCCGAGCAGCCCATAGAGATCCCAGCCGACTTTGCGCCGCCGGCTTAAGTAGGGCTCGAAGAACTCCTTCGGATAGTAGTTGTGTTCCCGGACCTGCGCCTCCGGGTCGTTCTCCCGGGCATCGAGGATCGCGTTGGTCAAGGCCTGTTTGGCGGTGCCGGTCACCACATAGACCAGCCAGGGCTGCATGTTGGTGCCGCTCGGCGCGCGGCTCGCGACTTCCAGGATATGCTCGATCGTCTCTCGCGGCACCGGCTTGGATTGGAAGGCCCGGATCGACCGGCGGCTGGTGATCGCCTCGTCGATCGAGGCGGGGAGATCGTCGCTTGGTGCTTGCTGGTCTGTTTGGGTACGCATTACGTCACCGTTGCTTGAGAGTGAAGGAGCGGCCGGCCGGCAAGCGGCGACCGTGGCCGGGTGAATGATACCGGCTTGCCGACAGCGCGCCAATCCGGGCGGCGGCCGTCTTCGCGGTGTTGCCGAAGACTCACGGTAAAAAGAAATTTACCTTATTGTTCCGTGGCTTAACGGATCTTTAAGTCAAGTTTGCCAAGCTGATCCTAAGGGGTTAATGCGATGGCAACACTTCGCGATCTAAACGGCGATTCGACTTTCATCGAGGGGATCGGCGGCAATCAGCCGGATCCGGAACGGATGTCGCGCCGCGAGTCCATGGCGTTCTGGCTGATCGGGTCGGCCGTCACCTGGGCCGCGCTATTCGCCGCTTTTATGTACTTCTTCTAGCCGCCCTGCCAAAAAGAACGCCCCCCGCCGCGGAACGGCGAGGGGCAGGCACGCTACAACTCGGATTTAGGTCTTAGACGCTGTAGTACATCTGGAATTCGATGGGGTGCGGGGTATGCTCGAACGCATAGACCTCTTCCCATTTCAGATCCAGGTAACCGTCGATCAGGTCGTCGGGAAACACGTCGCCCTTCTTCAGGAAGGCGCGGTCCGCGTCCAGGCTTTCCAGGGCTTCGCGCAGGCTGCCGCAGACCGTCGGCACGTCGGCCAGTTCCTCCGGCGGCAGGTCGTACAGGTCCTTGTCCATCGGGTCGCCTGGGTGGATCTTATTTTCGATCCCGTCCAGGCCGGCCATCAGCATTGCGGCATAGGCGAGGTACGGGTTGGCACCGGCATCCGGGAACCGGATCTCGACGCGCTTGCCCTTCGGGCTCGGCGCGAACGGGATGCGGCACGATGCCGAGCGGTTGCGGGCTGAGTAGGCCAGCAGCACCGGCGCCTCGAATCCGGGGATAAGCCGCTTGTAGCTGTTGGTCAGCGGGTTGGAGAATGCGTTGATCGCCTTGGCATGCTTGATGATGCCGCCGATGTAATAGAGCGCGGTATCCGACAGATCCGCATAGCCGGTACCCGCGAACAGCGGCTGGCCCTCTTTCCAGATCGACTGGTGCGTATGCATGCCGGAGCCGTTGTCGTCCATTACCGGCTTGGGCATGAAGGTCGCCGTCTTGCCGTAGGCGTGTGCAACGTTATGCACAACGTATTTGTAGATCTGCATGTTGTCGGCGGTCCGAACCAGGGTGTCGTAGACAATACCCAGTTCGTGCTGGCTCGGCGCCACCTCGTGGTGATGCTTTTCCGTGTTCAGGCCCATGTCCCGCATGGTCAGGACCATCTCGGCCCGCAGGTCGGAGGCGGAATCGACCGGCGGGACCGGGAAGTAGCCGCCTTTGATCGCCGGACGGTGGCCGATATTGCCGCCGTCGATGTCCTTGCCGGTGTTGTAGGGGCCCTCGCCTTCGTCGAGCTTGTAGAAGGTGTGGTTCATGCTGACGTCGTATTTGACGTCGTCGAACACGAAGAACTCGGCCTCCGGTCCGAATACCGCGGTGTCGCCGGTGCCGGAGAAGTTCAGATAAGCCTCGGCGCGTTTCGCGCAGGAGCGAGGGTCGCGTGTGTAGCCTTCGCCTGTCGACGGTTCCGTCACATCGCAGAACAGGATCAGCGACGGCACGGCGGAGAACGGATCCATTACGGCGGTCGTGGCGTCGGGCATCAGCGTCATGTCCGACTCGTTGATCGCTTTCCAGCCGGCGATCGAAGACCCGTCGAACATCACGCCTTCGCTGAAGGTGTCGTCGTCGACGACCGCCGCGTCCAGCGCCAGATGCTGCCACTTGCCGCGCGGGTCGGTAAATCGCACGTCCACCATCTTGACGTCGTTGTCCTTGATCGCCTTGAGGACATCCCCCGAGGATTTGCAGTTCAATGACATGTTTTGTGTCGCTCCTTTGGCTGCGTTCTAGCCGCCTCGGCCTTGTCTGTATGATGCCGGACGGATTTGCTTGGTCCTAATTCAGAAAAAAACCGCGTTGGTCTCAACGGTGAAATTGGGGTCTCATACGGCATCCGAACCGGTTTCGCCGGTTCTGATCCGGATCACGTCTTCGACGGCGGTCACGAATATTTTCCCGTCGCCGATCCGCCCGGTCCGGGCCGCCTGCTGAATAGCTTCCAGCGCCCTTTCGACAAGCGTGTCGTCGACCACTACTTCGATCTTCACCTTCGGCAGAAAGTCGACCACGTATTCGGCGCCCCGATACAGTTCCGTGTGGCCTTTCTGGCGTCCGAAGCCCTTGGCCTCGGTTACGGTAATGCCTTGTAGACCGATCTCGTGCAGAGCTTCCTTCACCTCATCCAGCTTGAACGGTTTGATGATCGCTTCGATTTTCTTCATCACTTCGGTCTGACCTGAGGTTATGGGCGGGACACGGTCCCACCGGGACCGTCACGGGATTTCTAGCACAGGTCATGCCAATTCGAAGAACGGCGTAATCTATTGATAAAAATAAAGTTTTCTGAGTTCGCCGAAAATTCGAGCAAAGATGAAGATGAATAATTAGGCAATCGACTAAAAAATAGGCATGGAATTCGAGGAGCCTCCGATCAGGAGAGCCAGTCGCGAATCCGCTGCATCGCTTCCTGGATGTTCTCGATGGAATTGGCGTAGGAGAAACGGAGATAACCTTCGCCCATGGCGCCGAAGCTCGTGCCGGCGATTGCGGCCACGCCGGTCTCGTTCAGTAGGCGGTCCTGCATCTCCTTGGCGGTCTTTCCCGTACCGCTGATATTCGGAAACGCGTAAAACGCGCCAAGCGGCCGGACGCATTTGAAGCCGGGGATGCTGTTCAATTCGTCCAGGATGATCAGGCGGCGCTCGTCGAACGCCTTGACCATGACGTCCACGGCATCCTGCGGCCCGGTCAGGGCTTCGATGCCCGCATACTGTGTTGCCGCGTTGACGCAGGAATGGGTGTTTATCGCCAGGCGCGTCGCCGCATCGGCAAGGGAGGCGGGCCACAGGCCCCAGCCGAGCCGCCAGCCGGTCATCGCGTAGGTCTTCGACCAGCCGTCGAGGATGATCAGCCGGTCGCGGATTTCCGGGTAGGACAGCAGCGTCACATGTTTAAGGTTGTCGTAGGTCATCCGAGAATAGATCTCGTCGGACATCAGGGCGACATCCGGATGGTGCTCTAATCCGGCGACAAGCTTGTCTATTTCCGTCTTGGGCACCACGCCGCCGGTCGGGTTGGCCGGGCTGTTCAGGATGATCAGCCGGGTGCGGTCGGTAATGCTGGCCAGCAATTCGTCGGCCGAGAACGAGAAACCGTTTTCCTCGTACAGCCGGATCGGCACAGGGGTCGCACCGGAAAACCGGATCATCGACTCGTAGATCGGGAAGCCCGGATCCGGATACATGATCTCGGCGCCGGCCTCGCCGAACATCAGCATGGCGAAGGCCATCGTCACCTTGCCGCCGGGAACGCAGACCACGTTGCCCGGATCGATTTTCTCGCCATAGCGCAAGTGCACATCGGCGGCCACGGCTTCGCGCAATTCGGGTATTCCATTTGCCGGCGTATAGCCGTGATGGCCGTCGGCCAGCGCTTTCCGTCCGGCCTCCACCACGTTTTCCGGCGTCGAGAAGTCCGGCTGGCCGATCCCCAGATTGATGATGCTCCTGCCCTCGGCGGCCAGGGCGTTGGCGCGGGCCAGCACTTCGAAGGCGCTCTCGGTGCCCAGATGGTTCATACGGTCTGCGAGTTTCATGACTTCCCTGCGCTATGCCGATCCCGCCTCTTGTTTTCCGGCTCCTGCTTCGCGGCTTGCCGCGATTTGGCCCGGCGGGTTAAGTATCCCACGGGCGGAGTCGGACGGGCAATGCAGGATTGATGACCATGAAACCGGGCAACGAAATTCTATCGGGCTACGGAACCACGGTGTTCGAGGTGATGTCGCGCTTGGCGATGGAGCACGGGACCATCAATCTGGGGCAGGGGTTCCCGGACGACAACGGCCCGGACGACGTGCGCGACGTGGCGGCGAGGACTGTGCTGGAAGGACCGAACCAATATCCGCCGATGCTTGGCGTGCCTGAGCTCCGCCAGGCGGTGGCGGCCCACAACAAACGGTTCTACGGCGTCGATGTGGATTGGCAGACGGAAGTCATGGTGACCTCCGGAGCGACCGAAGCGCTCGCCGCCTGCATGTTCGCGCTGCTCGACCACGGCGACGAGGTCGTGCTGTTCGAGCCGTTGTACGACAGCTATCTGCCGATCGTCCGCCGCGCCGGCGCGGTGCCCAAACTGGTCCGGCTGGAGCCGCCGGACTGGCGTCTGCCGATGGACCAGCTTGCCGCCGCGTTTTCCGACAAGACCAAGATGGTCCTGTTGAATAACCCGATGAACCCCACAGGCAAGGTCTTCACCGCCGACGAGCTAGCCGCCATCGCGAAGCTGGTCGAACAGCATGACGCCTACGCGCTCTGCGATGAGGTCTACGAGCATATCTATTACGAAGGCGCGGCGTTCACCTCATTCATGACGCTGCCCGGCATGCGCCAGCGGACGCTCCGGATCGGCTCGGCGGGCAAGACCTTTTCCCTGACCGGCTGGAAAGTCGGCTATACGACGGCCCCGCCGGACCTGCTGGGTCTGGTCGCCAAGGCGCATCAGTTCCTGACTTTCACAACGGCGCCGAACCTGCAGAAGGCGGTTGCTTACGGGCTGGGCAAGGACGACGCCTATTTCAGTGGACTTGCTTCGGAAATGCAGCGCAAACGCGATCTCATCCGGACGGGTCTGTTGGGCGTCGGGTTCGACGTGGCGGTCTGCGACGGCACCTATTTCATCAATGCCGATTTCCGGCCGCTTGGTTTCGACGGCGACGACGTGGCGTTTTGCCGCCACATTACCGAGAATGCCGGGGTAACCGCCCTGCCGGTCAGCGCCTTCTACCAGGGCGGCGGCGTCGGCCACCTGGCACGGTTTTGCTTCAGCAAGCAGGATTCGGTGCTGGAAGAGGCGGTGGACCGGCTCGACAAATTCTTCCGATAGCCGGCGGACACTCGGGCCGACATACCGCTCGCTTGACCGGCCAGTTTTGCCCCGTTACAAGGGCTGACCGACCTTGCGGCGAGCGTAGCTCAGTTGGTTAGAGCACCTGACTGTGACTCAGGGGGTCGGGGGTTCAAGTCCCCTCGCTCGCCCCATTTATCTGAAATGCGCCGCCGATGGCCCTGTCCCTGGCCTGGATTCCCCCGGTCGTGGGGCGGCGCTACGACAAGCAGCGCCGCCCGATAAGTGGGGCTAAGCGGTCAAGTAACCGAATTGAGCACGGCACCGGCAACGGTATTGAACAATGTCGCCAGCGAGTCGCCCAGGCTTAGTAGGGCAAGAATAGCGGCAACCGACACCAGCGCGGCGATCAAGCCGTATTCGATCGCCGTCGCACCCGACTCGTCGGCGAGAAATCTTTGTGTTACGTCGACCATCGTTTTCACTCCATCGTGACCATCCAGCGGAAAAGACGCCTCGATATCGTTTCGCAGTTCGCCAAGCGCCAATTATGCAGCGACTACTCTTAACGTTTCATCAACGAATCGGCCATCAGTTTAGCGAAGTTATCGATAAATATTCTAATTATGATGCCGAAAAACGGCGAAAGACTCGTCTCTATCAATCTATATCTGAAATTTTCTTCAACAATTTATTTGTACCTATCCTTTGTCTTCAAAAGGCGATTCTTTGCGAATACTCGGGTGCTGGTTTTCGCGCCGGCAATTGGTTGGTTAAAGGAATGCCAACCTTTTTCTGGCCCAATCTGACTAGTCTTTTGAGAGTGGGACCTGATCATGGACGAAATCGAGTCATTGCGGCGGCGTGCCGAGCAGGCGCAGCAGCGGATCGGCCGGCCCGGGGCGCGGTCGGGCCAAATGAGCGATCGGCTGGCGGAATTGGTCGAGGCGGTCGATGCGGAGATCGCGGAGCAGGCGAACGTCATCGACCAGCATAAGGCGGATATCGCTCGCCTGAATGCCGAACTCGAAGAGGCCAAAGGTCAGGCCCAGCAGCTTAATCAGGAAAACGAGCAGGTCAGGGCGATACTGAAATCCCTACTACTGGCCATTGAAGGCGAAGGCGCGGCCGGCCTTGGCGAAACAATGGTGCAACTGGAAACCAAGGTTTCCGCGCTGGTCGACGACGATGCGATGGGTGCCGTGCCGGCCCAGGCCGTTGCGGAGCTCGAGGAAGAAGGCGTTGCCGACCAGGACATCGCTGCTTCCGACGATACCGTGGAAACGGTCGAGCTTGGCGAGGACGAGCCCGGTGAGCAGGAAGAACTACTTGACGACCAGACTGCCCCCATCCTCGAAGCGGGCCCCGAACCGGAAGCTGACCAGGGGCTTCAGCCCGAGCCGGAGTTGGACGTCGCCTTGGATGAGCCGACCGAGATTGTCGCCGAAGTCGGTGGCGAATCCGCAGAGATTGCCGCAGTCGAAGCCGGTGCCGATCCGGAGCTCGTTGCCGAAGAACTTGCCGTCGCCGATCCCGTTGCCGAGGCACCGGAGCCTGAGCTCGAACAGGTGGCCGCCGAGCCGGCGCTCGAGGATGAGGCGGAGGCGCAGAGCAATGCGGTCGATGTCGCCGATACGGTCGGTCGCTATCTGCAGGAAGAAGAGGGCGAAGAAACCCCCGATGTGGCGGCGCCGGTCAGCGCGATCGGCGATATCGTCGAGCGTCTGAAGTCCGAAAACCAGCTTTCGGAACCGGTCGACCCGGAATCCCTGGCATCTTAAACCACGCCGGCGCGTTTACTCGGGGATATAGCTGCCGACCACCAGCGCGATCAGTTCGATTGCCTCCGCTTCCCGATCCGGCGGATCGTCGCCCAACAGATAGGCGAGTTCGTCGCTTCGTGCCGGCAGGTCCGGCAACCGGATCGGCGTCTGGTGTTCCGGGTGATAGCTGCGTGGCCATAGCCAGGCGATACCGTCGTCGATCACGAACTCCTTGACCGTTGCTTCGATCATGCCGTTCGGGTTGTGCCGCTGGCATATCACCCGGTCGCCGGATTCCGGGCCCCGGCCCAGATCGCCGAACCTGACGCAGATCAGGGTCGCGCCATCCGGATAGACGGCGTTCATCGAGGGTCCGCGCACCGACAGGCCGAAGCGGGACAGTTCGCCATGGGGGTCGCCCGGCGGGATGGCGATGGGGTACCAATCGTCGCGCGGCCATTCCAGTGCCTCACGCCAAGTGCCCGCCTGAACCGCGCCGCGCACGTAGATCGGTTCGATAACGGTGTTCTTCCGTTTCTCGCCGGCGGTCCCGCCGGCCTGCTTCGCCCCGCCATCCGGCAACAGCCCGTTTGCGCCGCTGGCGAGAAAATCTCGCAATGCGCTCCGGCGAACGCCCGCACTATTCGTCCAGACCAGGGTTTTAAGCTCCTGCGTAATCGCCGGCACTTTCGTTTTCGTTGCGCCGCGCTTCTTGTCGACAGTGACATCCGCCATGAGAATCGTCCTCCTGAGGGGATATAATGAATAGCAAATTTCCAGCCCTATTCTACAAATGGTAACATTGTTGGAACAAAATAGGAACATATATATGCCGTGTAAGAACCGGAATTCCAGCGTAGGCCAGTGATGTTGGGTACGGCGTGGGCGGGTCGGCTTTGTTACAGTCCGGTCAGACGGTCGGCGATGGCCGGCATCACCGTATCGTCCACGTTGGCGAACGCGAAGCGAAGGAACCGCTCCTGGTCCGGTCCGAACATGGTCCCCGGCAGGCATAGCAGGTTCTGCTCGACGGCGAGGCGTTCGGCGATCTTGGCGGAGCTGTCGCCCTCGAACGGATGCTTCAGATAGGCGAAGTAGGCGCCCATGCTGGCGATGTGCCAGCCGGTGTTCCGGCTGGTAAGGGCGTCGGTGAAGCGCGCCATTCGGTGGTTCATCAGATCGCGTTTTTCGTCACGCCAGGCGTCCAGGTTCCGCAACCCGAACAGCGCGGCTTTTTGGCCGATATGCGGCGCACAGATCGATACGCAGTCCATCACCTTGGCCAGATCGACGATGAAATTCGGCGCGGCGATGACCGACCCGACCCGGTAACCGGGAATGCAGAAAGACTTGGAGAAGCTGTAGAGCTGTATCAGGTTGTCGGTCCAATCCGGTCTCTGCAGCAGGCCATGCGGCCTGACCGCGCCGGCGGGCAGGAAGTCCTTGTAGGTTTCGTCGACAACCATAGCGATGCTGCGCTCTCTGGCCAAATTCATGAATGCGTCCAGCAGGTCCGGCGGGTAGACGGCGCCCGTCGGGTTATTGGGTGTTACCAGAACGATCGCGCGCGTCCGGTCGTCGATCAGCGCTGCCGCCTCGGCCGGGTCGGGCAGCAAGCCGTTTTCCTCCCGGCACGGCAGCAGCGCTGCCTTGATGCCCAGCATGTCCAGCGTCATGCGGTGATTGAAATAGAAGGGCGAGGGCAGGACGATGGTGTCGCCGGCGCGGGCGAGGGTGGCGGCGGCCAGATAGAAAGCCTGGTTGCAGCCGGCGGTAATGCAGATTTGTTCGGGCGTTACGGTGCCGGCATAGAAGCCTGACATATGGTCGGCGAGGCGATTGCGGAGCGCCGGAACGCCTTCGATGTCCGTGTAGAGCGATGTGTCGCCGACCTGCGCCTCGTCGGCCAGGTAGCCGGTCAATCCGGCATCCGGCAGATATCCCGGCACCGCCTGCGACACGTCGATAAGCGGCTTGTCCGCCGGAAAGTCGCGTCCGGCAATCCAGCTTCGCGCCTCCGCGATGGGCGGCGTTTCGACACCGGCGACAAGAGGGTTGCCGGCGTATTTCATGCGCTCTGCGCCAACGGTGTTTCGGCTTGCAGCCCGCCGTATGTTTCCGGCCGGCGGTCCTCGATATAGGTGTAGCTGTTACGCACCTCGGCAATCCGTTCCTTATCCAGTTCGACCAGCAGCAGCGCTGCCTCACGCCCTGCTTGTACAACCACGGCGCCGTCCGGCCCGGCGACCGTGCTCTGGCCCACATAGGTCAGCGAGCCTTCCGCGCCGCAGCGGTTCGCGTAAGCCACAAAGACCTGGTTCTCGCAGGCACGGGCCGGCACCAGCAGGTCCGGTATCCGGTTCGGTGGCTGCATCAGGGCGGTCGGCACCACGATCAGATCGCAGCCGGCCAGCGCCAGAAGCCGAACGGTTTCCGGGAACTCCACGTCGTAGCAGATCAACAGGCCGACGCTGAAATCGCCAATCCGGGCGATTGCCATGGTCCCGTCGCCTGCCCGGAACAGCCGGTTCTCCTCCGCGCCATACAGGTGCGTCTTGCGATAGTTGACCAGGGCCGATCCATCGGGTCCGATCGCGAGCGCCGCGTTGTAGATCTTGTCGCCCGACCGTTCCGGGTAGCCGTAGACAATCGCCAGGCCACGGCCCCGCGCAAGACCCGCGATATGGGCCGCTGAGGGGCCGTCCTGCGGCTCCGCCAGGTCGGTCGTTCGGTCGCCGATGTTGTATCCGGTCAAAAACATCTCCGGCGCGATCAGCAGGTCGGCGCCGTCCGTTTTTGCCCGGCGCGACGCGTCGTCCAATAGTGCAAGGTTGCCGGCGACATCGCCGGGATGGCCCTCTGTCTGCAGCAGCGCGATACGCATCATTCCTCCCGCGGCGACCAGGCGCCGAGCAGTTTCGGCAGATCGCCGAATTTCGCCACCAGGCCGAAGATCGCGAAACTGACGCCGATAAACACCACCGACACCGCCGCCATAACCGGCGTATAGCCGTAGCGCAGTGCATTGAAAACCTTGATCGGCAGGGTTTCAACGGTAAAGCCGGCGACCATGTAGGCGATGATGTATTCGTTCAGGCTGATAACGAACGCAAAGGCATAGCCGGAGACGATATAGGGCAGAACCATCGGCAGGATCACGGTGCGGAACACGGTCCGCTCGTCCGCGCCCATCGTCGCCGCCGCTTCCGTGTAGGCAGGATCGATGGTCTCGAAGCCGAGCGAGATGGTGATCAGTGGCAGGGTGACCAGGAAAATCCCGTGGCTGACCACCACCGCCCAGAACTGCCCGTAAAAGCCGGTCTGGGTCCAGAATATCAGGTAGCCGAGCGCCGTGATCACCGGCGGCAGGATGAACGGCGCGATGCCGAAGCCGTACAGCAGCCGCGCATAGAAGAGGCGGTAGCGCCACAGCGCATAGGCGATAGGCAACGCGATGGAGCAGGCGGCCAGCGCCGCCAGGGCCGCGATGGACAGGCTGTTGGTCACGGCGTTCTGCCAGGACGCGTCCTGGAACAGCTCGCCGTACCATTGCAGCGAAAAGCCCTGCGGCGGGAACAGCAGCCGCTTCCGCTCGTTCAGCGAGACGCCGGCGACCACGATCAGCGGCGCCAGCAGCACCGCCGCGATGAGCCCGAAATAGAGCCGGCTGAGAGCCCGGTTCATGGTACGGCCCGCCGGCTTTTGCCGATCGCCACGGTGACGGCGATCAGCAGCAGGCTGGCCGCCAGCAGGGCCAACGACATCGCGGCCGCCATCGGTACGTTGGCCCGAGCCAGCGCCTGATCGGTAATGTGAACCGCCAGGGTCCAGTGCTGCGGTCGGCCCAGCACCTGCGGGATCACGAAGGCGCCGAGGGTGAAGACGAACACCATGATCAGCGCCGCCAGGATTGCCGGGCGCGACACCGGCACGATCATCGTGAAGAACGCCCGTACCGGCGACGCACCCATGGTCCGCGCCGCCTCCGCCAGCGATGGATCCAGCCGCGACAGCGGCGGGTACAGCACCAGCACGGTGTAGGGGAAAGCGAGGTAGGTCAGGCCGAGCAGCATGGCGGTGCCGCTCGGCGTGAAGCTCATTGGCCTGTCCATCAGGCCGAGCCAGACCGGGATATTGGAGACCCCGGCCGTGCGCGACAGCAGCACCGACCAGGAAAACCCGATGATCACTTCCGAGAGCGCGAGCACGACGAGGACGAAGATCAGCCACGGGATCTGTTTCCGCCGCGGCAGGCGCGTCAGCCGGTAGGTGAACGGAAAGGCCAGCGCGACGGCGAGAACCGCGACGATGCCCGCAACGCTGAGCGTGTGCACCGTGTTGTTGACGAAGAAGGCCTTCGCCAGGTTGGCGAAGTTGTCCAGGACGAACGCCGGCTCGTAGGTCCCGCCGGGAACCCGGTAGTAAAAGCTGAGCGCGACCAGAATGCAGAACGGCAGCACCAGGAAGATGCCGAGCATCACGCTCGGATAAGCCAGCACCAGCAGGGCGCGACGGTGGCCGGTCCGGCCCGGCATTCGGTCGATGGAACTCATTTCGCCAGCACGACACAGGCGTCTGGCGGCAGGCTGACCATGGCGCGGTCGCCACTACGGACTTCGGGCCGGTCCTTCGGCGAGGCCGCGGCGATCAGGCGGACCGCGCCGCAATCGATGTGCGTCTCGATGGTCGCACCGACATCGCGGACGAAGGCCACCGTGCCCTCCAGCCGGCCGCCGGGCGGGTGCGGCGCGCAGCCGGCCTTGGTCACCAAGACTTCCTCGGGCCGGACCGACAAATGGACCTGGTCGCCGTCACTAAGCTCGTCGGGCAGATCCGAGACGGCGAACCGGGCACCGCCAATCTTTACCTCGTTGCCGTCGACGATCCCGTCCAGCATGTTGGTGGTGCCGATGAAATCGGCGACGAAGGCGTTGGCCGGCCGCCGGTAGATCTCCAGCGGCGTACCCACCTGCTGGATCCGCCCGTCGCCCATCACGGCGACCATGTCCGACATGGTCATCGCCTCGCGCTGGTCGTGGGTGACCAGAATGGTGGTGACCCCAAGCCGTTGCTGTAGGATGCGGAGTTCCACCTGCATGGTTTCGCGCAGTTTGGCGTCCAGCGCCGACAGCGGCTCGTCCAGCAGGAACAGTGACGGTTCCAGCGCCAGCGCCCGGGCGATGGCGATGCGCTGGCGCTGGCCGCCGGAAAGCTGGGCCATATTGCGCTCGGCCAGGCCCGTCAACTGCACCATGTCCAGCAGCTCGTCGATCCGCCGCGCCTGCGCTGCCTTGTCAAGGCCGCGCACCCGCATGCCATAGGCGATGTTCTCACCGACATTCAGGTGCGGGAACAGGGCGAGCGACTGGAACACCATGCCGATATTGCGATGATGCGTCGGCAGCCCGGTGACGTCCCGTCCGTCCAGGTCGATGCGTCCGCCGGTCGGTGTTTCCAGACCGGCGATCAGCCGCAACAGCGTGGTCTTGCCGCATCCCGAGGGCCCAAGGAAGCACAGAAAGGTGCCCGGCGGGACCGTCAGGTTGACGCCGTCCACCGCGACGATCGGCCCGAAACGCTTCTCGACGCCGTCCAGTCTCAGTTCAGCCATGCGGGGTGCGACCCGTGCCGTGCCCGGCTAGCCGGTGATCATCTCGATCCACTTTTCCGCGACCCAATCGCCCTTGTCGATATAGAGGTCGTATTTCGGAATGATCGGTGCGATCTCGCTCGAGACGGCGTTGAATTCGTCGTCGGTCAGATCCGTGCTCTCACGCGGCACCACCGGCGCGGTGCCGACCTTGCGCGACAATGCTGCCTGAACCGACGGCTGGCACATGTAGTTGATGAAGGTCTCGGCCTCCTCGGTCTTCTTGGAGGCTTTGGTGAGCACCCAGGCGCCGGAATCGACCACGCCCCCTTCTTTGGGGAAGGTCGACCGTACCGGGAACCCATCCGCCGCCGCCAAGCCGGCGACGTCATGGTAATACTGGCCCATTGGGATTTCGCCGGACTGCAGGGCCGCCTGGAACTGACCTTCGTCCCGATACCATAGCTTCACGTTGGATTTTGCTTCCGCCAGCTTCTCAAGCACCTTGATCACGCCTTCCTCGGTGTTAAGAACGTCGTTCCCGCCGAAGAAGGTATGGGCGGTGATCTCCAGCAGGAAGGAGTTGCTGGACAGCGCCAGCAGGCCGATCGCGTCCTTGTTCTCGGTGTCCCAGAACTCGGCCCAGGAGGTTGGCGCCTCCGGATAGCTCTCGGTGTTGGTCACCAGCGTGATGTACCAGGAGACGGCGCCTGCGCCGTACAGCCGTCCGTCCGGATATTTGAACACGAATTCCGGTTTCAGGTTGCCGATGTTGGCGACCTTGCTCTCGTCGAGCGCCGCCCACAGGCCGCTTCGCTCGCCGCGGATCCGCACCGTGTTCGCCATCATGCTGACGTCGGCAGGCGCCACGCCGGCCTTCGCCGCCTGTTCCAGTTGCAGCAGCCACTGGTCGCCGGTCGGTTCGGGGATGGACTCGACTGCGATGCCGGTTGCCTTGGTGAAATCCGGATAGATATGCTTGGTGAAGGATTCCTCGAAATAGCCGCCGTAGGTGCCGATCTTCAGGCTTCTTTCCTGGGCGTGCACGGCCGGGGCGCCGAACGGCAGGCCCATCGCCAGGGCGCCGCCTGCGGCCGCCGTTCCGGCCAGAAAGTGCCGCCGGCTCGGGGCAGGTTTACGGGTTTTCATTGATTTGCTTCCTTTTCCCTGTTGCGTGGCGCTGTGCTTATGGCAAGGCAACGGCACAGGCGCTCGATTTCCGCTGATTATGCATCAACCATGCCGTCCGCAAAGCCGGCCCGCAAGCCTAATCGGGCTACGGCAAGGCCGGAAATCGGGTATTCCGGATTTTGGCGCCTATGTCGTGGGGGCAGGGGCTAGAACAGGATACCGACGCCCCAGTCTGCGCGTTTCTCGGTGCCCTCGGCCTTGAGCCGCAGGCTCTCGCATGAGGCGGTGACCGCCGTCGCGACCAGCAGGCCAATCAGCGTCGACACCGTCCGAAGGGATTTATGACGACGGCGGACCATTGTTGCCTCAGTACAGGAACATCGGCTTGCCCATCACGTGGGAGATCCGGGGCCGGTAGTTTTCGGCGTCGTACAACTCGGCCACGTCGACTCGCTTCTCGCCCTTGATACAGCTGTCGATGGGCACGGTCGTATATTTGCCGTCCGACAGCGCCATCATCACCCCGTTGACGCCCTGTTCCAACTGCTGGACGGCCAAGTTGCCGTAGGACGACGCGACCAGTCGGTCCAGCGCGTCAGGCGGCCCGGCCCGCATCAGATAGGCCAGGCGCTGGCTGATCATGTCGATGCCGGTAAGCTGTTTCAGCGCTTCCGACGTCATCTCGCCGATGCCGCCCAGCTTGCGATGGCCGTAGGCATCGGCCTCGCCGCTCTCGACCACGTCGCCACCGAGCATCTGCGCGCCTTCGGAAATCACCACGACGGCATAGCGGCTCGGATTCCGCTGCCGGTCGTCCGCGACCAGCTTGGCCAGCCGCTCGATCTCGAACGGCGATTCCGCGATCAGCACCCGGTCCGCATCCGCCAGATAACCGGCCATCAGCGCCGTCTCGCCGCTGTTGCGGCCGAACAGTTCGATCACCGCAACACGTTCGTGGCTGCCGGTCGGGGTGCGCAGGGCATTGATGAACTCGACGCTGCGGCTGACCGCTGTGCTGAAGCCGATGCAGTAATCGGTGCCATGCACGTCGTTATCCATGGTCTTCGGTACCGCCACCACCGGAAACCCGCTTTTCGACAGATGCGCCGCGTAGGACAGGGTATCGTCGCCGCCGATGGGGATCAGGGTGTCGATGCCCAGGTGCGCCATCACCGCCAGCACATGGTCGGTGCAGTCCACCGTCCCGGACTTGCCGAACTTGTACTTGCCGGTCAGGAAGCCCGGCAGGTCCTTTTCCCGCGTCTTCACCGGGTTGGTCCGCGAGGTGTGCAGCACCGTCCCGCCGGTCCGGTCGATGGTGCGGACCGACTGCGGGGTCAGCGGTTCCAGCCACGCGTCCCGGTCGCTGTCGTCGTCCGGGTTGATGTTCAGCGGTCCGGCCCAGCCGCGCCGAAAGCCGAACACCTCCCAGCCGTTTTCCGCCGCGCGGTTGACGATTGCCTTGATGCAGGGGTTCAGGCCGGGCACGTCGCCGCCGCCGGTCAATACGCCGATGCGCATTCAATCTGCTCCGATGTTCCTATTGCGAACTTTCGTAAATGGCGGTGCGGCGCCCGCATCAGGCGCGCCGCACCGCGGTCGGGCGTGTGACGATCCATGTTGCCAGACAGGCCAGTCCGGCGCCGACGGCGGCGACCGCGATGCCCGGCAGGTCGGAATACAGGGCCAGCCAGACCACGCTCGCCGTCATGGTCAGCACCGCGAGAACCTTCCCGACCAGGGGGATGGCGCGATCCCGGTGCCAAGCCTGCAAAGCAGGGCCGAAACGGCGATGGTTGTACAGCCAGTTATGGAACCGCGGCGAGCTTTGCGAGAAGGCCCAAAGAGCGATCAGCAAAAACACGGTGGTCGGCATCAGCGGTACGACCACGCCGATCAGGCCAAGACCGACATTCAGCCAGCCGAACAGCCAGAGCGCCTGTCGCGATCCAAGCCGGCGCGCCGCGCGTCTCAGGACATTGGCCGATGTCGTTGTCTGCATGGTCGGAAACCTAGGTTCACAGGGTTGAACAACCTGTAAACACAATGAATGGATCCACGAACAATCGATACTGTTATTACCCACCGGAGAAGAAGATACAAAGGTCAATTTCGTGCGAGTTGTCGGCTGGTCAAGATGGTTTGCCTATATCGGCTTGGCCGAAGCATCTAATATGGCGGTTTAGTGACAGCGGTGAGGTTTCTAATGCCGACGTCGGATGGAGAGTTGTTTCGATTGGGCCATGGCGGCGGCCAGGACTGGCGGGCCGCGACGGAGGCATGTCTTGCCACGCTTGGCGCATTGCCGCCCGATTCGAATGTCGGTTTCGTCTACATCACCGATCACTTCGCCGCGAACGCATCCGACATCGCCGACCTGTTGTGCGAAGCCACCGGTATCGGCACCTGGTCCGGGACGGCGGGGATCGGTATTTGCGTGACCGGCCGCGAGTACTTCGACGAGCCCGCGGTCGCCGTGCTGGTGGGCGCGGTCCCGGAAGGCTCGTTCTACAGTTTCACCGCCGACGACAAAGGCGTCGATAAATGCGCCAAGGGTTACTTCGGCGTCGTCCATTGCGACCCCCGCAACCCGCGCATGCCGGAGACCCTCACGGCCATTGCCGACGCGACCGGCGGCTATCTGGTCGGCGGCCTGACAGCCTCTCGCGGCGCCTACCCGCAATTCGGCGACAGCGTCACGGACGGCGGCATTTCGGGCATTTTGTTCTCCGACGACATCGGTGTGGTAACGGGGCTCTCTCAGGGCTGTTCCCCGATCGGCTCCGCGCATGAGGTTACGGCCTGCGAGGGCAACGTGATTATCGAGCTGGACCGCCGTCCGGCGTTCGAGGTGTTTTGCGAGGACATTGGCGAGGTGCTGGCGCGCGACCTGCAAAAGGTCGCCGGCTACATTTTTGCGGCGTTGCCGGTCAGCGGCGTCGACAAGCCGGATTACCTGGTGCGTAACATCACCGGTCTCGATCCGCAAATCGGTCTGGTCGAAGTCGGCGAGCTCTTGCAGACGGGTGATCGGGTGATGTTCTGCCGCCGCGACCGCCAGTCGGCCCATGCCGACCTTGACCGCATGCTCGGCGATCTGAAGCAGCGGGCCGGGGACGCGGTGCCGCGCGGCGCGATCTATTTCAGCTGCCTCGGCCGCGGCCCCAACATGTTCGGCGACGATTCGGGCGAGTTGAAGGCGATCCAGGAGGCCCTCGGCGACGTGCCGCTGGTTGGCTTCTTCTGTAACGGCGAGATCTCCAACGCCCGGCTTTATACCTACACCGGGGTTCTGTCGCTCATCCTTTAGCTAAGGGCATAGTCCAGTTCGGCAATTAGGTCGTCGACGTCCTCCACCCCGACCGACAGCCTGACCAGACCATCGGAGATACCAAGCTCGGCCCGAATTTCCGGCGGTATGGACGCGTGCGTCATGATCGCCGGATGCTCGATCAGGCTTTCAACCCCGCCCAGGCTTTCCGCCAACGCGAAGATCTCGCAGCGCTCGAGGAAGCGGCGCGCCACATCCAGGCCGCCGGACAGAACCGCCGTCACCATGCCGCCGTAGGAGTCCATTTGCCGTTTGGCGAGGTCGTGCTGCGAATGGCTCGGCAGGCCCGGATAGTAGACCCGCTCCACTTTCGCATGCCCTTCCAGATATTCCGCGATGGCCATCGCGTTCTCGGCATGCCGCTGCATGCGGAGCGCCAAGGTCTTAAGGCCGCGCAAAGCCAGGAAGCTGTCGAACGGTCCTGCCACGGCGCCGACGGCGTTCTGCAGGAATCCCATTTGGTCTTTCAGCGGGCTGCCCTCGCGCAGCACGGCAACGCCGCCGACCATGTCCGAATGGCCGTTCAGATATTTCGTCGTCGAATGCACGGCAATGTCGAACCCATGTTCCAGCGGCCGCTGCGTATAAGGGGAGGCGAAGGTGTTGTCGCAAACGCAGATGATGCCGCGCTGCTTGGCGATCTCCGCGATGGCCGCTAGGTCGACCAGCTTTAGCAACGGATTGGTCGGCGTCTCGACCCAGACCATCTTCGTCTCCGGCCGGATCGCCGCTTCGAACTGGGCCGGATCGCTCAGGTCGACGAAGCTGAAATCCAATCCCGCTGAGCGCTTGCGCACGTTCTCGAACAGCCGGTAACTGCCTCCATACAGATCGTCCATGGCGACGATGTGCGAGCCGCTGTCCAGCAGTTCCAAGATCGTTCCCATCGCCGCCAGGCCGGACGCGAACGCATAACCGGCATCGCCGCCTTCCAGGTCGGCCACGCAGGCCTCGAACGCCATCCGCGTCGGGTTCTGGCTGCGCGAGTATTCGTAGCCTTTGTGGACGCCCGGACTCTCCTGCACATAGGTGGACGTCGCGTAGATCGGCGTCATGATCGCCCCGGTGGTCGGGTCGGGCCGCTGGCCTGCATGGATGGACCGGGTCGCGAAGCCGGGACGGTTCTTTGTCTTTGCCATCTGTTCGATGTCTCCTCGCGCTCAGTCCATCGACCGGCGGGTATGGTTGATCAGGTCGACCTTGGTGATCAGGCCGAGGAACGTATCGTTGTCGACGACGATGGCGACCTTGTCCTCCCGGAACAGGGTGAGCAGGGCGTCGACGCTGGCCGACGGCGACACCACCTCCAGACGGCTCACCATGTGATCCCGCACCAGATCGTTGAAATGCCTGGCGTCGCCGGAGACGGCCAGCATCAGGTCGGATTCGTCCAGGATGCCGAGGATCCGGCCGTCGTCCATCACCGGCACCTGCGAGATGTCGTACATCCGCATGCGGCCGTAGGCGGTCATGATGGTATCGTCCGCCCCGACAGCGACCACGTCGCCCAGGTCGGCGCGCCGATTGATCAGGTCGCGCAGGTCGTGATGCACATCGCGGGCGATAAGGCCCTGATCCAGCAGCCAGGATTCGTTGTAGGCCTTGGACAGATACTTGTTGCCGGTGTCGCAGACGAAGCTGACGACGCGTTTCGGCTCGGTCTGTTGCCGGCAATACTTCAGCGCCGCGGTCAGCAGCGTGCCGGTCGACGTGCCGCCCAGGATGCCTTCCTTCAGCAGCAGTTCCCGCGCCGTGGCGAAAGCCTCCTGGTCGCTCACCGTCACCGCATCGGCGATCACGTCCAGGTCGCAGTTCGGCGGCACGAAATCCTCACCGATGCCTTCCACCAGCCATGATCCGACATCGTCGCTGACCTCGCCGGTCTTCACGGCTTCCGCCAGGATCGATCCGGCGGGATCGGCCAGCACCATCTTCACGTTCGGCGCCACTTTGCGGAAGTACCGGCCAAGCCCGCTGATCGTGCCGCCGGAGCCGACGCCCGCAACCACGGCGTCCAGGTTGTGTTCCATCTGTTCCCAGATCTCGGGCCCCGTCGTCTCTTCATGAGCCTTTGGATTAGCCGGATTGGCGAACTGGTTGGCCCAGAATGAGTTTGGCGTCTCGGCCGCCATCTTCTCGGCCATGTCCTGGTAGTATTCCGGATGGCCTTTGCCGACATCCGATCGGGTCAGGACGATCTCAGCGCCCAGCGCTTTCAGGTGAAAGATCTTATCGGCGCTCATCTTGTCCGGGATGATCAGGACCATGCGGTAGCCCTTTTGCGCCGCCACCAGCGCCAGACCCAGGCCGGTATTGCCGGCTGTCGCCTCGATGATCGTGCCGCCGGGCTTGATCTTGCCCTCGCGTTCGGCCGCTTCGATCATCGACAAGCCGATCCGGTCCTTGATCGATCCGCCGGGGTTTTGGTTTTCCAGCTTGACGAACAACCGGCAGGGGCCGGTGTCCAGCTTGGTCAGTTCCATCATCGGCGTGTTGCCGATCATGTCGAGCACGGAGGTATAGATGGTCATGCCAAAAGGTCCATTCTCAGGTCCGCTCTCTTAGCCATATTCGCCGACAGTACTCAAGAAACTTGGCGTTGCGCTGGCGCAAAAGCGAATTTCAGGCATTCATCTTTTCGATAGCATCGACAATATCGTCCGCGCCGATCCGGAACATGTCCTCAAGCGGCGGCGAATAGGCGACCGGAATTCTTGGGCCGCCGAGGCGCCGGACGGGAATGCCGATCTCCTCGGCGACTGTCGCCGCGATCTCCGCACCGAACCCGCCGACCTGCACCGCCTCGTGCACCACCAGCACCCGCCCAGTGCGGCCGGCGCTCTCCAGCACCATCTCCTTGTCCCACGGCCAGAGGCTACGGAGGTCGACGATTTCTGCATCGATGCCGTTTGCGCTCAGTTTCTCAGCCGCCACCACGCAGACCTGGGTCATCTTCGACCAGGTAACGATGGTCAGGTCGCTGCCCGCGCGGGCAAGGCGCGCTTTGCCGATCTCATGCGGCTCGGCGCCGACCGACACTTCGTCTGCCGCCGGCCACAGATCCTTGTGCTCCAGGTAGACGACCGGATCGTCGCAGCGGATCGCCGCTTTCAGCAGACCGTAATTGTCGTCAGGCGTCGACGGTGCGATCACCACCAGCCCCGGCACATGCACGTACCAGTTCTCAAGACTCTGGGAATGTTGCGCGGCGGAGGACCGCCACATGCCCATCGGCTGCCGTACCACCATCGGCACGCGACCCTGGCCGCCGAACATGTAGCGGTTCTTGGCCGCCTGATTGACCAGTTCGTCGACGGCGCAGAGCGCGAAGTCGGAGAACCGCATCTCCACCACCGGCCGGGTGCCGACCAAGGCGGCGCCGACGGCGGCGCCCATGATCGTCGCCTCGGAAATCGGCGTGTCGGCGATCCGGTCGGGCCCGAACTCGTCGATCATCCCGCGATATTGGCCGAATACGCCGCCGCGGCCCAGGTCCTCGCCCAAGGCCCAGACCGTACTGTCGCGGCGCATCTCTTCGGCCAGCGCCGCCTTGCCGGCGTCCAGGTAGGTCAGTTCGGCCATGCCACGGCTCCCACGTCCTGGACATCGGTGTAGGCTTCGCGCAAATCGGGATGCGGTGTAGCTTTCGCCGTCTCGGCGGCCGCTACCATCTCGGCCTGCGCCTCGTCGGCGATCCGGTCCAACTCCGAAATGCTGACGCCCAGATCGGTCAGCAACTGACGCACGCGCAGCGCCGGTTCCCGTTCGTAGGCCGCGTCTACGTCTTCCTGCCGGCGGTAAGCCGCAGGATCGGCTGCCGTATGGCCCTTCAGCCGATAGGTGCTGGCGGTAATGAAGGCGGGGCCGCCGCCATTCCGCATCCGTCCGATCAACTCGGCGGCCAGTGCGTCGACCGCGACAATGTCGTTGCCGTCCACGTCGTGTGCCGGCACGCCAAGCGACTCGGCCCGCGCGCTCGGGCCAGGGCCCGCGGTCACCGTTCTGGTCTCCGTCGTCGACGCATAGCCGTTGTCCTCACAGACGAACAGCACCGGCAGGTCGAACACCGCTGCCCAGTTCAGTCCTTCCAGGAACGGGCCACGGTTGATCGCGCCGTCGCCGAAGAAGCAGACGGTGACCAGTTTCTCGCCTCTAATCTTCGCGCCGTGCGCCGCGCCGGCCGCGATCGGGATGCCGTCGGCGACCACGCCGTTGGCGCCCAGCATGCCGATCGAGAAATCGGCGATATGCATCGACCCGCCTTTGCCGCCGCAAGTGCCGCCCTCGCGCCCGAACAGCTCGCGCATCATCGCCACCGGGTCGGCGCCCTTGGCCAGGGTATGGCCGTGGCCGCGGTGGTTGGAGGTGATCAGGTCGGTCTTTTCCAGGTTACCACAGACTCCGGCGGCAACCGCTTCCTGCCCGATCGACAGATGCACCGCGCCGGTGACCAGGCCCTCTTTCTGCGCCGCCTCCGCCGCTTCCTCGAAGGCGCGGATGCGCTGCATGGTCCGGTAGTGGCCGAGAATACGCGCCACATCCGGTTGATTGCGTCGTTCTTCCAAAACTGTCCCCGTTGCTCTTTATTCGCCGTGGTTTCGCGGCAGCTTAGCGCTATTTCTCGGCCAATGTCGGGCGCTTGGCAAGAACGCGGCGCTCGTGACAGGATGCCGGCCATGACGGAAAGCGACGACGTGCCGATCCTGGTCGCCGACACGGTGACCA
Source organism: Minwuiaceae bacterium (assembly GCA_028278525.1). Taxonomy (GTDB): domain Bacteria; phylum Pseudomonadota; class Alphaproteobacteria; order Minwuiales; family Minwuiaceae; genus JANQEE01. The sequence goes on from JANQEE010000049.1 coordinate 124,815, forward strand.
AGCTGGACGAGAGCCACCGCAACGCTGTGCTGATCGCCGGCAGCCACGGCGGCGTCTATGCCGGCTACTGCGCCGCCAAGGCGGGCGTTCGCGCCGTCATCCTCAACGATGCCGGCGTCGGCAAGGACCACGCGGGTATCGGCAGCCTGGACTACTTCGACGGCCTTGGCCGGCCCGCCGCGACGGTTGCCCACATCTCGGCGCGGATCGGCGACGGTGCCGACATGGCGGGACGCGGCATGATCAGCCACGTGAACAAGACCGCCGCCGCGCTCGGTTGCGCCTGGGGCCAGCACGTTGCTGAATGCGCCGAAAAGATGCGGGCGGCGCCTCCCGCCGTCGGCACGCCGCCGGTCTATGAAGAAGCCCGCTTCGTCCTCAGAAACGAACCCGGGGAGCCGGAGGTCTGGGGTCTCGATTCCATTTCCCTGGTCAAGCGGGAGGACGAAGGCCGGATCATCGTCGGTGCGTCGCACGGCGCTTTGCTTGCCGGCAAACCGGACAGCGCCTTGAAAGCGTCGCCGCTCGCCGCGGTTTTCAACGATGCTGGTGTAGGCGCCGACGGTGTCGGTATCACTCGACTGCCGGTGATGGACCAGCGCGGCATTGCCGGCGCCACCGTCGCCGCCGACAGCGCCCGCATCGGCGATGCGCGTTCGATGTGGGAAACCGGCGTGATCAGCCATGTCAACGACACCGCGGCTGGCCTCGGCGCGCGGCCCGGCATGACCTGCCGTCTTTTTGTCGAAACCATTATCGAAGCCAACAGGAAAGCAGTCGAATGAGTGATCCCGCCGCCTTGCCGAACGATCCCGTGCCGATGACCGGCGGCCGCGCCATGGCGGAAATGCTGCGGCTTTACGGTTCCGCGCCGATGTTCGGCATGGGCGGGTTCCAGTTGCTGCCGTTCTACGACGCGGTGCGCGATCTGGGCCTGCAGCACACCCTGATCAACGACGAACGCTGCGGGATCTTCGCTGCCGATGCCTGGGCGCGGGTGACCGGCCGCCCCGGCATCTGCGATGCGACGCTCGGGCCGGGCGCGACCAATCTGGTCACCGGTCTGGTCGAGTCGTTCAATGCCGGCGTGCCGCTCGTCGTGTTCACTGGCAACACCAACCGCGATCACTCCTGGAAGAACATGACCCAGGAATCCCGGCAGCTCGACATCCTCGGCCCTGCCGTCAAGGAAGTGATCCGGATAGAGCAGGGGCTCCGCATCCCCGAACATATCCGCCGGGCCTTTGCCGTGGCTACGTCCGGCCGACCCGGCCCGGTGCTGGTCGACGTGCCGGAAGACGTCTGCCACGGCGAATTCGCCTATCCCGCCGACGACCTCTACGCCGACCGGACCGCAAGCGAGATCCCTGCCCGCCGCATCCGGCCCGATGCGGACCTGGTGGAAAAGGGGGCGGCGTTATTGAGCAAGGCCAAACGGCCCGTGCTGCTGGTCGGCGGCGGTATCCATCTCTCCGGCGCCCAGGCGGAACTCACCGCCTTTGCCGAGACTTTGAACGTGCCGGTCGCCCATACCCTCAGCGGCAAGGGCGGCATCGCCTGCGACCATCCCCTTTGCATGGGCTTGTTCGGCCGCTACTCGCGCATCGCCAACCCCATAATCGAAAAGTCGGACTGCATCCTGGTGGTCGGCTGCAAACTCGGCGAGATCGCGACCAAGCGCTACACCCTGCCGCCGAAACACATCCCGATGATCCACCTGGATATCCAGGCCGAGGAGATTGGCCGCTGGGCGCCGGCCGAGGTGCCGATGTGGGGCGACGCCCGCGCCGGTCTGGCCGACCTGCGCGCCGAGATCGACCCGGCGTCCTCTGCCGTCCGCGCTGGCTACGCCGTCGAGATTGCAGACGCGATGGCGAAATGGCGCACCGAGACCGAGCCGCGCTTCACCTCCGACGAGCGGCCGATCAACATGGCGCGCCTGATCCACGAGCTTCAGGGCGTCATGCCCGACGACGGCATTCTGATCGCGGACGGCGGTTTCGCCGCGCACTGGACCGGCCTGCTGTACGAGACCAGGAAGCCCGGCCGCCACTACATCGCCAACCGCGGTTTCGCCTCCATCGGCTACGGGTTGCCGGGCAGCATGGGCGCCGACCTCGCGGGCGGTAGTGGCCCGGTTGTTGGTATCACCGGCGATGGCGGCTTCAACATGATGATCGGCGAATTGGAAACGGCGCGCCGGCTCGGCCTCGGCTTCACGCTCGCAGTGGTCAACAACGCCGCCTCCGGTTACGTAAAGGCATTGCAGCACGCCATGTTCGAAGGCCGCTACCAGTCCAGCGACCTGTCGGAAGTGAACTATGCCGACGTGGCCAACTCGTTCGGCTGCCACGGCATTCGCGTCGAAGATCCGGCCGAGCTCGGTGCCGCTTTCCAGGCCGGTTTCGAACGCAGTGATCTGCCGACCGTGATTGACGTGGTCGTCACCCGCGACCCGGCCAAGATGTTACCCGGCGTCGACAGCCGCTCGGTCAAGATCGTGAAAGGCGACCGGATCGCTTGAAACCATGCCGATCATCATGGACAAGCCGCGCCTGCTTTTGGATGGTCGCCTGACGGCGCATCTCTTGTCCGACCGGCTCGGCGAACCCGGCGGCGTCGAACTGGTCGCCGTCGCCATCGTGATCGGCTGCCACCCGCTGGCGGTCCAGAATGCCGGGACCTACAAGGAGCATTTCGACCTGATGGGGGAGCGGCGTATTGTCGCCGCCCAGGCCCATCCGCTGGTCCGGCAGGTCAACTGGCGCGAGGTGGCGCTTCTGCTGCGCGAGAAACGAGCCTACTTCGGCCTGTCCGCCGCCGTGTCGCCGTCGTATGCTGACATCAATGCAAAAGAATGACGGGAGGAAAGCCATGACCGACGCCCAGAATCTGGCGATCCGTCTCAACCAGAACGACAACGTGGTTGTCGCCCGGGCCGACCTGCTGCCCGGCACGTCGGTGGAGGGCGTCGACGCCGTCCATCACATTCCTGCCGGCCACAAGATGGCGACAGTCGCGATCCCGCAGGGCGAGCCGGTCCGCAAGTACGATCAGATCATCGGCTTCGCCAGCACCGACATCGGACCCGGCGATCACGTCCACACCCAGAACATCGAATTCAAGATGTTCGAGCGGGACTACCGCATCGGCGAGGCGGTCAAGAACATCGATTATGTACCGGAGGCCGAACGGGCCACCTTCGACGGCATCGTGCGCGAGAACGGCCGTGTCGCCACCCGCAATTACATCGGCGTGCTGACCACGGTGAACTGCTCCGCCACGGTCGCGCGCTACATCGCCGATCATTTCCGCGGCCCGGCATTGGAGGCCTATCCCAATGTCGACGGCGTCGTCGCCATAACCCACGGCACCGGCTGCGGCATGGCCGCGGACGGGGAGGGGATGGCGATCCTGCAGCGCACGCTCGCCGGCTACGCGCGCCACCCGAACTTCGCCGGCATCCTGTTCGTCGGCCTCGGCTGCGAGGTCGCGCAGATCGGCATGATGATGGAGGTCGAAGGCCTCAAGCCCGGCCCGCTGCTCAAGATGTTCACCATCCAGGAAACCGGCGGCACCGCCGCCACGGTCCGCCATGGCATCGAGATGGTCGAAGGTATGCTGCCGCATGCGAATGAGGCAACCCGACAGAAGGTGCCGGCCAGCGAACTGATCCTCGGCCTGGAATGCGGCGGCTCAGACGCTTACTCGGGCATCTCGGCCAATCCGGCGCTTGGCGCGGCAGCCGACCTGCTGGTGCGCAACGGCGGCACCGCCTGCCTTGGCGAGACGCCGGAGATTTACGGCGCCGAGCATCTGCTCACCCGCCGCGCCGTCAGCCAGGAGGTCGGCGAGAAGCTGATCGCCAAGATCCGCTGGTGGGAGGACTACGTCGCCAAGAACCACGGCTCGATGGACAACAATCCGTCGCCCGGCAACAAGGCGGGCGGGCTCACCACCATTCTGGAGAAGTCACTCGGCGCCGCGGCAAAAGGCGGCACCACCAATTTGGTCGATGTCTATTCCTATGCGGAGAAGATTACCGCCAAGGGCTTCGTCTTTATGGACACGCCCGGCTACGACCCGGTTTCCGTGACCGGCATGGTCGCCGGCGGCGCCAACGTCGTCTGCTTCACCACCGGGCGTGGGTCGGTGTTCGGCTGCAAGCCGACGCCGTCGATCAAGCTCGCGACAAACTCAGCGATGTACCGCCGCATGTCGGAAGACATGGACGTGAATTGCGGCCTGGTGGTCGACGGCGACTGTTCCGTCGAGGAAATGGGCGAGCGTATCTTTCGCAAGATTCTCGATGTCGCTTCCGGTAAACAGTCCTGCAGCGAAGCGCTCGGCTTCGGCGATTCCGAATTCCTGCCCTGGCAGATCGGCGCGACGATGTGAGTTGATGCTCTGGGGAATAGGGATGTGACGATGCAGTTGTTTTCATTGGCGGACCGTGTCGCCTTGGTCACCGGTGCGTCGCGCGGGTTGGGGCTCGCCATGGCCAAGGGCATGGCCGCGGCTGGTGCGCATGTGGTTCTAAACGCCCGCAACCCGGAGGCATTGGACGCTTGCGTCTCAGAGATCGCCGCGGCCGGCGGCAGCGCCGAGGCCATTGCTTTCGATGTGACCGACGAGCCGGCCGCCGTTGCCGCCATCAAACAGATCGTTGCTGACAGGGGCCGGTTGGATATCCTGGTCAACAATGCCGGCATGGTGCACCGTGTTCCCACGTTGGAGTCGGATACCGCCGGATGGCAGAAGATGGTCGACACCAACCTGACCTCGCTCTACGTGTTGGCGCGGGAGGCGGCGCGGCCTATGGTCGAGAACGGCTGGGGCCGCATCATCAATATCGGCTCGGTGATGTCGCTCGTCGCGCGCCCCGGTATCATCTCCTATGTCGCGACCAAGCATGCCGTGCATGGCATGACCAAGGCGCTGGCGGTGGAACTCGGGGGCACGGGCGTCACCATCAACGCCATCGGTCCGGGCTACTTCGCGACCGAGTTGAACCAGGCGCTGGTCGACGACCCAGTTTTCACTCAGCTTGTCGAGGAACGCACGCCGGTCGGCCGTTGGGGCAAGCCCGACGAACTGGTCGGCGCCGCGGTGTTCCTGGCATCGGATGCCGCCGCCTACGTCAACGGCCATCTGCTGATGGTGGACGGCGGAATGACGGTGAACATGTAAAGTCTATCGAATCAACAAGGAGGGCAACGTGAAACGGTTTGTGATCGAACGCGACATCCCGGATATCGGTAGCGCGGAGCGGGAGGCGCTGCGCGAGGCGTCGCTGAAATCCAATCAGGTCCTGGCGGAACTGGGCCCCGACATTCAGTGGGAGCATTCCTACGTGGCCGGCAACAAGACCTTCTGCGTCTACCTCGCCGCGGACGAGGATATCATTCACAAGCACGCTGAAATGAGCGGCTTCCCCGCGACCAAGGTCACCGAGGTCAAGCGGATGATCGACCCGACAAGCGCCGAAGCAGGCTAAACCGTCGCGACCGGCGTTACCGGCGAACCGACGGCGCCGGGCAGCCGGAGCGGTGGCGCCGTCAACAGGAACCGGCTGCGTCCGTTGTCGCGCAACCATTCGGCCAGTTCCTTTAGATACCAGAGTTCGCCGAGCGGCACGCCCAGCTTGAACAGGCAAAGCTCGTGCAAGGGCAGGGCGGGGCGGCGGCCGTCCTTCGGCCCGGCCGGAAACTGCTCGACCGCGTAATTGTCGGCGGCGATGGCGACGATCTCCTTGTCGGCAATCCATTGCAGCAGGCGCTCGTCGCGTCCGTCCAGCGCCGCGCAGCTTCGGTCCAGCAGGTCCTTGTCCGGCTGCTTATCCATCTCCAGGATCATCTCGGTGAAGCCGGTCCTCAGCACCAGGATGTCGCCGGCTTCCACCTCGACACCATCCGCATCCATCACCCGCTGCAAGTCGTCCAAGGTGACGACCTTGCGCTCGCGCCCGAAATGATAGCCTAGATCCACCAGAACGCCGCGTCCCTGCAGCGGTTTGGCTGCGAAGTTGTCGACACTCAACGCCCGGGCCCCGACATGTTCGCCGACGCCGTCGTCCGGGCCCAGCACATGTTCGCCGGCTCGGTAACCGTTGTAGTAGACCTTCTCCGTCTCGCCGTCGCCGTCCGCATCGAACCAGGCGCCGACATGGGCCAGCGAATCCCACTGCGTGGAGTACTGCAGCGTGATCCGTACCTGATCGTCGCTGACCACGTCGTTGTTGTTCGGATCGACCCGCTCCAGCGGGAAGTTCATATAGGCATTGTCGTCCAGGTAGGTGGGGCTCAATTGCGGCGGATGGCGGCGCGGATTGAGAACGGCGCCGCCCGGGTAGTCCAGCGGCAGGCTCAGGCAGAAATTCAGGCCTTGTTTCACTTCCTCGGCTGCACGGCGAACGCGCTCTGCCGTCAGCAGATTGACCCGGCCCAACTGATCGTCTGGGCCGAAGTCGCCCCAGTTCGACCCTTCCGGTCGATGCTTCCAACGATTGCTCATGCCGTATCCAGTGAGAGTTACTTGCGCCAATGGTAGGGCGGGATTGCCACGTCGAAGACCTCGAGACCGTTGTCCTCCAGGTTAGGGTCGCCGTAGGCGTTGTACTGAACCGGGCGCGGTACCTTGTCAGGCTGCAATAGAGCCTTGCCCATGTAGTCGTCGCGGATCGGGCTTCTGCTGCAGGCGGCGAGAGCCAGAGCGAACGTCAACACGCAGACCGTTCCGAAGTGTTGCATCCCCCTCAGATACCCCACGCGGGAAGTGCCGGCAACCGGTGTTGCTTGATGTAAGACGGTGGGCTGCCTAGGCTGCGGCCTTCTTTGGTGAATTGAAAGTACGGCGCGTGACACGGGACGAACGCAAGACGGCGTTACTGTCGGTCCAGGAAATGTATCGGTCCGATGAACTGGCCATGCAGCATGGCACCGCCGGGGTTGTTCTCATGGAAAATGCGGGCGCCTCGATGGCTCGTATCGTTCGCGACCGTTGGCTGCCCGGCCGTGTCGCCGTTCTCTGCGGTCCTGGAAACAATGGCGGCGACGGGTTTGTCGTCGCCCGGCATCTGGCCCACGTCGGATGGGATGTCCGGCTGGGCCTGCTGGGCGAGGCGTCGAACCTCAAAGGCGACGCAGCGGCGATGGCCGCCCGGTGGGATGGCGATATCTTGCCGTTGACGGCCGACCTGCTCGACGGCTGCGACCTCGTCATCGACGCGTTGTTCGGCGCGGGCCTGGCGCGCGATCTTTCCGGCGTACCCTTGGCGCTGGCAAAGGCCTGTGCCGACCGGAAGATCCCGGTTGCTGCGGTCGACGTGCCCAGCGGTTTGGACGGCAGCAGCGGCACGGTGCGCGGCGGCGCGTTCGAAGCCGATCTGACCGTTACGTTCTTCCGTCGCAAAACCGGCCATCTGCTTCTGCCAGGACGTTTGTTGTGCGGCGATGTCATCGTTGCGGATATCGGCATTCAGGATAGCGAGCTCGATGAAATCCAGCCCAGGGCCTTTGCGAATTCTTCCGACCTGTGGCGGAGCACCTTTCCATGGCCGCGTGCCGACGGCCACAAGTACGGCAGGGGCCACGCCGTGGTCATGAGCGGCCCGATGTCGGCCACGGGCGCGGCGCGCCTTGCGGCATACGCCGCGCTTCGCGCCGGCGCCGGACTGGTGACGGTGGCGTCGCCTCCCGACGCGCTGATGGTCAACGCCGCGCATTTGACGGCGGTTATGCTTCGCCGCGTCGCCGACCTGGATGCCTGGAACGAATTGCTCGCGGACCGGCGCCTGAACGCCATCCTGCTGGGGCCGGGTAACGGGGTTCACGACGACACCAAAGCGCGTGTTCTGGCCGCGCTGGCCGCCCGAAAGCATTGCGTCCTGGACGCCGATGCCCTGACCGTCTTTCAAGATGATCCACCCGAACTGTTCAAGGCGATCGAATCGCCATGCGTGTTGACGCCGCACGACGGCGAGTTCGGCCGTCTGTTCAACACGGATGGCGACAAGCTTTCACGGGTGCGAGCCGCGGCCAAGCAAAGTGGTGCGGTCGTCCTGCTCAAAGGCGCCGACACGGTTATCGCGGCGCCCAATGGCAAGGCCGCGATCAACGAAAACGCGCCGCCGGAACTGGCGACGGCAGGTGCCGGCGACGTGCTCGCGGGCATCATCCTCGGCCTTATGGCGGCCGGTATGCCGCCGTTCGAAGCCGCGTGCGCCGGAGCCTGGCTGCATGGCGAAGCGGCCAACGCCGTCGGTCCCGGCCTGATCGCGAAGGACCTTGCCGGTGCGTTGCCTGCGGTCCTTCGCAGACTGAAATCTGACACAATGCCGGGCTGATCCAACGCACTTGCGTCTGGGAAACGGCTCGGCCACATTGCGCCCATGAACGATCAATCGACCAGTCTGCTCGACCGCACGATCCAACGGTTCCGCCGTGCGTTCGTTGTTCCCGGCACGCGCCGCGACGATGTCTCGGGACTGGCGCCCGAACTGCCGGACGACGATGCGAAGCGCCTGCGCCGGCGGATAAATGCCTGCCTCGACGGCCGCGGCGGCGAGGTTTCCGCCCGTGCCCATGCGGCCGACCTGGCGAAGGCGCTCTGCGAGTTGAACGCGATCGGCCGCCGCCGTTTCCTGGAGATCCTGGCCACCGAATACGACCGCGACAGCGCTGCGGTCGACGCGGCGATCATGAAGCGCAATCAGGCCGCCGACGACCGGGCCCGCCGGCAGGCGGAAGCCGAACTGCGGCTGGCTCTTGTTGCGCCGCGCCTCCGGCTGCTGCCGCAGTTCAACAGCCTGGAGGAGGGGGTCAAGTTCCTGGTCGATCTCCGCGCGGAGTTGCGCGAGCTGACCGAAGAACCAACCCTGAAGGCGCTTGACGACGACTTCCGCACCCTATTCACAAACTGGTTCGATATCGGCTTTCTGGATCTGGAGAACATCACCTGGGACACCCCGGCGGCGTTGCTCGAAAAGCTGATCGAATATGAAGCGGTGCACGAAATCCGTTCCTGGGACGATCTTAAGAACCGGCTCGATTCCGACCGCCGCTGTTACGCGTTCTTCCATCCCAGAATGCCGGCCGAACCGTTGATTTTTGTCGAGGTCGCGCTGGTCGCCGGCATGGCCGACAATGTTCACACGTTGTTGGACGAGCACGCGCCGGCGGAAGACCCGCAGAATGCCGATACCGCGATCTTCTATTCGATCTCCAACTGTCAGGAAGGCTTGGCGGGGGTCAATTTCGGCAACTTCCTGATCAAGCGCGTCGTCGGCGACCTGATGCGCGACCTGCCGCATTTGAAGACCTTCGCGACCTTGTCGCCGATTCCCGGCTTCCGCTCTTGGCTGGACAAACAGGTCGACGCGGAAGGCTTCGACAAGCTGCTGACGGCGGCGGAGGCGCGCCTGTTGATCGCGCTGGCCCGCGCCGACGATGCGGGTAAGGCGCTGAAGGCTCTGCTCGACCGCGATGACTGGCACCTGGATCAGGAGATCAGCGCGGCGCTTCAGCCGATCCTGCTGCGGCTCGGCGCATCTTATCTGGTGCGTGAGCGGCGCGGCAAACGGGCCCATGACCGAGTCGCGCATTTCCACCTGACCAACGGCGCGCGCGTCGAGAGAATCAACTGGCTGGCCGATGTCTCGCAACGCGGATTGCAACAGTCCGCCGGTTTGATGGTGAATTACCGATACAAACTCGACGAGATCGAAAAGAACCACGAAGCCTACACCGGCTCATCCAAGATTAAGGTTGCTCAGCCGGTGCAGAAGTTGCTGAAGGTTTAGCGGCGCTGCCCTTTTTGGCGTTTGGCGACTGTGCTGAGGGCGGCCTCGGACGGTTGAACATTAACGAAATCTTTGCATTTCACGCGTTAATTTCGCTCGAAATGGCAACCAAGCCAGCGTTACTCGAGTTGGGACAATGCTATTCAAGAGACGCAACAGGGACGCGGAAGTCACTGAAGGGGCGGTGTTTAAACGCATCCACCCGACCAATCTTGTCGAGCTGGCGGAAGTCGTCTGGGTCGGCAAGGACTCCTCCGGCATTCCCCACGTTCGCTACAAGATGAGCTATGTCCGCTCCGACGGGAACGACCCGCAGGGTACCCGGATTCTCTCGGTTTCGTGCTTCACGGAACGCTACGAGGCATCGCCTGCCGACGCCGCGGCCTAAACGACGCGGACGGCCGCTAATCCGTCCGATCCGTACCATTTGATCCCCGACTGATCTATAGTGTCGCGCTCACACAGAGTCGTGTGTCTTGCGCGGGATTGTCGTGGAAATGGCCCAGTCTAGATCACCATCCTTGGTTCCCATGGCGGAGCGTTCGTCCAACGCGGTGATCGACCCGTCCGATCTCGCCTGCCTTAATCAGCTTGAACGGAAGTTGCTTTGGCTGTCGGCGTGGACCATCCACAACGCCAACCATATCCGGCCCTCCGCCGATGGTCTGAAAGTGGGCGGTCATCAGGCGTCCAGCGCTTCCCTGGTCTCCGTCATGACGGCGCTGTATTTCCGGATCCTAAAACCGCAGGACCGCGTTGCGGTCAAACCGCATGCGAGCCCGGTTTTCCACGCCATCCAATATCTGTTCGGGCAGCAGACCCAGGCCAATCTTGAGAACTTCCGTGCTCTGGGCGGCGCGCAGTCCTACCCGTCGCGCACCAAGGACGAGGACGATGTGGATTTCTCCACCGGTTCGGTCGGCCTTGGCGTCGCCATGACCTCGTTCGCCAGCCTGGTCCAGGACTATGTCCGGATGAAGGGGATGGTCGATACCGAGCGGGAGCCGGGCCGCATGATCGCCCTGATGGGCGACGCAGAACTGGACGAAGGGAACATCTTCGAAGCGCTAATGGAGGGGTGGAAACACGATCTTCGCAACACCTGGTGGGTCGTCGACTATAACCGCCAGAGCCTGGATTCCGTGATCAACGACCATATTTTCACCCGCGTCGACGACGTCTTCCGGACCACCGGCTGGAATGTCGTAACGCTGAAGTACGGCAAGAAGCTGCAGGCGGCGTTCGAGCGCCCGGGCGGCGAGGCGCTCAGGCAATGGATCGACGATTGCCCCAACTCGCTCTACTCGGCACTGACGTTCAAGGGCGGCGCAAGCTGGCGGGAGCAGTTGCTCGCCGACTTGAAGGGCGTGCACGGCATCAAAGGGCTTTTGCAGGACTACGACGATGCCGGCCTTGGCGAATTGATGACCAACCTGGCCGGCCATGACATGGAATCCCTGGTGGAGGCTTTCGAAGCGGTCGACAGCGACCTGCCGCATTGCTTCATCGCCTATACCGTCAAAGGCCATGGCCTGCCGTTCGCCGGACATAAGGACAATCATGCCGGTCTGATGAACCCGGACCAGATGGACGAGTTCAAGCGGATGATGAACATCGAGGACGGTGCTGAATGGGACCGCTTCGCGGGCCTCGACATGCCGGCCGGCGATTTACAGGCGTTTCTCGAGACCGTGCCGTTCGCCCAGTCCGGGCCACGCCGGTACAAGGCGCCGGTTGTCCCGGTTCCGGCCACCCTCGACTACAAGAAGAGCGCCACGATGTCGACGCAGGATGCGTTCGGCAGAATCCTGAACGAGCTCGCCGGCGGCGATAGTGAGCTTGCGGACCGCATCGTCACAACGTCGCCCGATGTCACGGTCTCCACCAACCTCGGGGCCTGGGTCAACCGGCGCGGCATTTTCGCCCGGCGTCAGGTCGACGACATCTTCAAAGAGCAGAAGGTCGTCTCGGCGCAGCGCTGGTCCATGAGCCGCAACGGCCAGCATATCGAACTCGGAATCGCCGAAAACAACCTGTTCATCATGCTGGCGGCGCTGGGCTTGTCGGAATCCGTTTTCGGCGCGCGGCTGCTACCGGTGGGCACCTTGTACGATCCGTTCGTCAAACGCGGCTTGGATGCGCTCAACTACGCTTGCTATCAGGACGCGCGCTTTATGCTGGTCGGCACGCCGTCCGGCATCACGCTGGCGCCGGAAGGCGGCGCGCACCAGTCGATGTACGAGCCGCTGATCGGCATGGGTCAGGACGGCATCGCCAGCTTCGAGCCGGCCTTCGTCGACGAACTGGCGACCATCATGCGCTGGGGTTTCGAGTACATGCAGCGCGACGGCAGCGGCCGCAGCGATACCGACTGGCTGCGCGACGTCAAAGGCGGCTCTGTTTACCTCCGTCTGACCACACGGGCGATCGAGCAGCCGGAGCGGTTGGTGACCGAGGCGTTCGAAGCCGGTGTGATCAACGGTGGCTACTGGCTCAAGCAACCGGAACCCGGCGCGGAATTGGCGATCGTTTATACCGGCGTGATCGCCAGCGAAGCGCTGGCTGCCTATGAGGCGATTGCGGAGGACATTCCGGGCGCGGGGCTGCTGGCGGTAACGTCGCCGGACCGGCTGAATGCCGGCTGGAGCGCCGCGATGCGGGCGCGGGAATCCGGCACTGCGGGCGCGGAGTCGCAGATCGAAACCCTGCTGCGGCCCCTCGCGCCGGACGCCGGCCTGGTCACGGTGATCGACGGCCATCCGGCCACGCTTGCCTGGCTCGGTTCGGTCTACGGGCACCGCGTTCAGGCGATGGGTGTGGAGCATTTCGGCCAATCGGGAAACATTCCGGACCTCTACCGGTTGCACCGGATCGACGCCGACGCCATCCTGGATGCCTGCGCCAGCGTTTGCCTCGCCGGACGCGCCTGACGGCGGCCTCCGGAATCCCACGAAACTGCCGGATTTTTAGGCGCTGGCTTTTAAGAAATTCGTTGTGCTATACGGGAGCGCTTTCCGGTTCGGGCGCGGGCGCTTCGTTGGCGATCGGGCTGCGCGCCAAAATGGGCGGGCGTGGCGGAACTGGTAGACGCGTCAGGTTTAGGTCCTGGTGACGCAAGTCGTGGGGGTTCGAGTCCCTCCGCCCGCACCATCGTTGACCATTTCGGAAAGCGACGGGATAAAGAGAACTGAATCCGGGGCCGCCGTTGCGGGCCGATCAAGCGAAACGAGACAGGAATGCAGGTAGTCCAAAACGCCGCCGAAGGTTTGAAGCGCGAATTTACCATCACCGTGCCGGCCGACGAGATTGCGACGAAGGTGACCGAGAAGCTCGCCAGCCTGCGGCAGCAGGTCAACATGAAGGGCTTCCGCCCCGGCAAGGTTCCGGTAAACCTGCTGAAGAAGATGTACGGTCAGGCCGTCATGGGCGAGGTGCTGGAAGAGACGGTTAACGCCAGCTCGCAGCAGGCACTTCAGGACGGCGAACTGCGCCCGGCTACCCAACCGAAGATCGAGGTCCAGAAGTTCGAGGAAGGCTCGGAGCTGGAATATACGATGGCGGTCGAGGTGATGCCGGAGTTCGATCCGATGGACTTCGGCAAGCTGGAGCTGGACCGGTTCACGGCCGAGGTTGAAGACAGCAGGGTCGACGAGACCATCTCCGGCATTGCGGAGCAGCAGAAAACTTTCGAACCGATTTCGGGCAACCGCAAATCGAAGAAGGGCGATGCGCTGCTGATCGACTTCGTCGGCAAGCTGGACGGCGAGCCGTTCGAGGGCGGCACCGGCAGCGATTTTCAGCTGGAGCTGGGATCGGGCCAGTTCATCCCGGGCTTCGAGGATCAGTTGATCGGCGCCAAGGCGGGCGAGAAGCCTTCGGTGGAAGTGACTTTTCCGGAGGACTACCAGGCCAAGGAACTCGCCGGCAAGGCCGCTGTCTTCGACGTCGAAGTCAAGGAGGTCCGCGAAGCCAAGGCGGTCGAGATCAATGACGACTTCGCGAAGCAGATGGGCCTGGACGATCTGGAGGCATTGAAGAATGCGGTGCGCGGCCAGTTGGAGCAGGAATTGTCCGGCATGACCCGCATGCGGCTCAAGCGGACGCTGCTTGACGCGCTTGCCGACAATCACGATTTCGAAGTGCCGCCGGGCATGGTGACGTCGGAGTTCGATCAGATCGTCGGCCAGTTGCGGGCGCAGCAGGGCGATACGGGCCACGATCATGATCATGATCACGACCATGACGATGACCACGATCATGGAAAAGTCGAGGCGACCGAGGAGGAGAAGGCGGAGTACATGCCGATCGCTGAGCGGCGCGTTCGTCTCGGATTGCTGTTGGCGGAGGTCGGCCGACGCAACAACATCGATGTCAACGCCGACGAAGTGAACCGTGCGATCATGGAGCAGGCGAGGCGGTTCCCGGGCCAGGAACGGCAGGTCATGGAATTCTATACCAAGACGCCCGAAGCGATGGCTCAGATCCGCGCGCCACTTTTCGAAGACAAGGTCGTTGACTACATATTGGAGATGGCGAAGCTGACCGACCGCGCCGTTTCGGCGGAAGAGTTGGCGCGCGATCCGGACGACGAAACCGAATCGTCCGAAAAGAAGGCGAAGCCGGCGCGCAAAACCAAAGCGAAAGGCGGTAAGAAAGCGGCCGACAAGTCTGCGGAAGCGGATCAATCGGACGCGGCAAGCTGAGTTGTGCGGGAATAACGCGGCCAACTCGCCATCCCGCGGTTATCGTTAACAAGTTGGTAAGCATTGCCGCGCGACAGTCGTGAACGAGTGAAATGAGCTGGTCCAGTTGGGGTTTTCGACCATGAAGAGTATGATGGACACCTACATGAATACCCTCGTCCCGATGGTGGTCGAACAGACCAACCGGGGCGAACGGGCGTACGATATTTATTCCCGCCTGTTGAAAGAGCGGATCGTGTTCATCGTCGGCGGAATTGCGGACGAAGTCGCCAGTTTGGTGACGGCGCAGCTACTGTTCCTGGAAGCCGACAATCCCAACAAGGAAATCTCGATCTACATCAATTCGCCGGGCGGTATCGTGACGTCCGGCTTGGCGATCTACGATACGATGCGGTATATCCGCCCCAAGGTCGCGACGCTCTGCATCGGGCAGGCGGCCTCGATGGGCTCGCTGCTGCTGGCTGCTGGCGAAAAGGACATGCGGTTCGCCTTGCCGAATGCGCGGATCATGGTCCATCAGCCGTCCGGCGGCTTTCAGGGCCAGGCGACCGATATCGAAATCCATGCGAAGGAAATCCTTTCGCTCAGGGCCCGACTCAACGAGATTTATGTCGAACATACCGGCCAGGATATCGAGACGGTCGAAAGGGCGATGGAACGGGATAACTTCCTTACACCGGAGGCCGCTAAGGAATTCGGGTTGATTGATGAAGTTGTTACTAACCGTTCGGTTGAAAACGAAGAAAACAACGGCTCCGGGTCCAGTGTTTCTTCTTCGGAGTCAAAAGATGATGGAAATGGTAAAGATGCGTAAACTCGGTAAACGGTCGTCGTTAACGGAATGTTGAGGCGAATAATATAGATTGTCACCTAGATGTAGGTGTAGAGATGGGTCAGAGCCTACATTATCTGGGGGTGGCCTTGTGTAAAGACCCAATATTTGGGTTGGATGGCGCGATGCTGACGGTTAGAATAGCCAAAGCATCTGACAGAGCGGAGTATTCATGACGAAGCTCAGCGGCGGTGATTCTAAGAACACCCTTTATTGCTCCTTTTGTGGCAAGAGCCAGCATGAGGTCCGCAAGCTGATTGCCGGCCCGACTGTGTTCATCTGCGATGAATGCGTCGAGTTGTGCATGGACATAATTCGGGAAGAGAACAAGAGCGCGCTGGTCAAGACCCGCGACGGGATTCCGACCCCGATGGAAATATGCAACGTTCTGGACGATTACGTGATCGGCCAGGATCATGCGAAGCGCGTCCTGTCGGTCGCCGTCCACAACCACTACAAGCGTCTCAATCACGGCGCCAAGAACAACGACGTCGAGTTGGCGAAGTCCAACATCCTGCTTGTCGGGCCGACCGGCTGCGGCAAGACGCTGTTGGCGCAGACGCTCGCGCGTATTCTGGACGTGCCGTTTACAATGGCGGACGCCACCACGCTCACCGAAGCCGGCTATGTCGGCGAGGACGTCGAGAACATCATTTTGAAGCTGCTGCAATCGGCCGACTACAATGTCGAGCGGGCACAGCGCGGCATTGTCTACATCGACGAAGTCGACAAGATCAGCCGCAAATCCGACAACCCGTCGATCACCCGCGATGTGTCGGGTGAGGGCGTGCAGCAGGCCCTGTTGAAGATCATGGAAGGCACGGTGGCCAGCGTGCCGCCGCAAGGGGGCCGCAAGCACCCGCAGCAGGAATTCCTGCAGGTCGACACCACCAACATCCTGTTCATCTGCGGCGGCGCGTTCGCCGGGCTGGAGCGGATAATCTCCGCGCGCGGTCAGGGCAGTTCCATTGGCTTCGGCGCCGATGTCCGCTCCCCGGATGATCGCAAGACGGGCGAGATTCTGTCCGAGGTCGAGCCGGAAGATCTGCTGAAATTCGGCCTGATCCCTGAGTTCGTCGGCCGCCTGCCGGTTCTGGCGACGCTGAACGACCTGGACGAAGACGCGCTGATCGAGATCCTCACCCAGCCGAAGAACGCTCTGGTGCGTCAGTACCAGCGCCTGTTCGAGATGGAGGATGTGCGCCTGACGTTCTCGGACGACGCGCTGCGCTCGATCGCCCAGAAGGCGATCAAACGCAAGACCGGCGCCCGTGGCCTGCGCTCGATCCTGGAAAGCATACTTCTGGAGCCGATGTTCGATCTGCCGTCGCTCGACGGGGTCGAGGAGATGGTCATCAATGCGGAGGTCGCCGAAGGACGGGCCCAGCCTCTGCAGGTCCATACCGACGTCAGGGAAGACGTAGGCACCAGCGCGTAAGGTTTTGCGGACCCAAAAGTGTGTTCTCGGCGCACCAGCGCACTCCACTTGAACATGCGGCCGGTTGATCCACATTAAGGGAGCACTCCGATACGACGGCTCCGATCTCCAAGACGATGGACCTATCCGGTCCCGCGATGACACCTAGGCCGAGCCCCGCGGTGGGCGTCAGTTAATCATCTAAAGGCGTATTCCATGTTCGATAAGCCGCGCGTTCAAACCTTCCCCGTTTTGCCCCTGCGCGACATTGTGGTGTTCCCGCACATGATCGTGCCGCTGTTCGTCGGCCGCGATAAGTCGGTCCGGGCGCTCGAGGACGTGATGAAGGACGACAAGCAGATCCTGCTTGTCGCGCAGAAGGACGCGAGCGACGACAATCCCGCGATCGAGGATATTCACACCGTCGGCACGGTGTCGACGGTGCTGCAATTGCTGAAGCTGCCGGACGGTACCGTCAAGGTGCTGGTCGAAGGCGGCAACCGCGCCCGGATCGAGCGTTACACCGACAACGATGCGTTCTTCCAGGCAGAGGCCGAAATCGTCGACGAGGAGACGCCGGAGGACCAGGACCTCGAGGCGCTGTCCCGCTCGGTGGTCGCGCAGTTCGAGCAATATGTGAAGCTCAACCGCAAGATCCCGCCGGAAGTGCTTGTTACCGTCAATCAGATCGACGATGCGTCGAAATTGGCGGATACCATCGCCCAGCACCTGTCGCTGAACATCAGTGACAAGCAGGAACTGCTTGAGATCGTTAGCGTTTCTGAGCGGCTTGAGCGGATCTTCGCCATGATGGAAGGCGAGATCGGTGTGCTGCAGGTCGAGAAGAAGATCCGCGGCCGGGTCAAGCGGCAGATGGAGAAGACCCAGCGCGAGTACTACCTGAACGAACAGTTGAAGGCGATCCAGAAGGAACTCGGCGAGGGAGACGACGGCCGCGACGAGTTGGCCGAGCTCGAGGACAAGATCGCCAAGACGAAGTTGAGCAAGGAAGCCCGGGAGAAGGCCGGCGCGGAGATCAAGAAGCTCCGCTCCATGAGCCCGATGTCGGCGGAAGCGACGGTGGTGCGGAACTACCTGGATTGGCTGCTGTCTATCCCGTGGGGCAAGCGCAGCAAGGTCAAGGCCGACATTCTGAACGCTCAGAAGATCCTCGATCAGGATCACTATGGCCTCGACAAGGTTAAAGAGCGGATCCTGGAATACTTGGCGGTGCAGCAGCGCACCCGGAAACTGAAAGGTCCGATCCTCTGTCTGGTCGGTCCGCCCGGCGTCGGTAAAACCTCGCTCGGCAAGTCGATTGCCCGCGCGACGGGGCGAAACTTCATTCGGATGTCGCTTGGCGGCGTACGTGACGAAGCCGAGATTCGCGGCCATCGCCGCACCTATATCGGCTCGATGCCCGGCAAGATCATTCAGTCGATGAAGAAGGCGAAGACCGCCAACCCTCTGTTCCTGCTGGACGAGGTGGACAAGATGGGCGCCGACTTCCGCGGCGACCCGTCTTCGGCGCTGCTGGAGGTCCTGGATCCCGAGCAGAACAACACTTTTAACGATCATTACCTGGAGGTCGATTACGATCTTTCGGACGTGATGTTCATCTGCACCGCCAACACGCTGCGTCTGCCGCAGCCGTTGCTGGACCGGATGGAGGTGATCCGTATCTCCGGCTATACGGAGGACGAAAAGGTCGAGATCGCGAAACGGCACCTGGTCGCGAAGCAGATGAAGGCGCATGGCCTGAAAGAAGGCGAGTGGTCGATGTCCGACTCGGCGCTGCGCGACCTCATCCGCTACTACACGCGTGAGGCGGGTGTGCGGAACCTGGAACGCGAACTGGCCAATCTGACCCGGAAAGCGATCAAGGAAATCCTGACCAAGAACCTCGAAAAGATTCAGGTCACCAGGCGCAACCTGGACAAGTATGCGGGTGTCCGGCGTTTCCGGTTCGGCGAGATCGAAGAGACCGATATGATCGGCGTAACAACCGGCCTGGCATGGACGGAAGTCGGCGGCGAACTGCTGTCGATCGAAGCCGTCATGCTGCCGGGCAAGGGCCGGATGACGATCACCGGCAAGCTTGGCGACGTTATGCAGGAGTCGGTGCAGGCCGCCAAATCCTACGTGCGCGCCCGTTCCGTAGACTTCGGTGTGAAGCCGACGCTCTATGATCGGAAGGATATTCACATCCACGTGCCGGAAGGGGCGACGCCGAAAGACGGCCCGTCCGCGGGTGTCGCGATGGTGACTTCTATTGTGTCCGTACTAACGCAGAACCCGGTTCGGCGCGACATCGCCATGACCGGTGAGGTTACGCTGCGCGGGCGCGTGCTGCCGATTGGCGGTCTGAAGGAGAAGCTGTACGCGGCGCATCGCGCCGGTATCAAGACGGTGTTGATCCCGAACGACAACGTGAAGGACCTGACCGAGATTCCGGAGAACGTGAAACGCGATTTGGAAATCGTACCGGTGTCCAGTGTCGACGAGGTGCTGCACCGTGCGCTGACCGACCAGATTGTCGCGATCGAGTGGAACGAGGAAGACGAGATCGATCAGGTTGCTAAGAAGGGCGACGAGGATCGTGACAGCGACCTCGAAGGTGTGATCACGCACTGACGGATCGTGTCTGAGAAACCACACCGAGGCCCTCAAAGGCATCGAAATCCAAGGTTTTGTGCGATTTTCCTTTGACGTTCGTCTCGACGTCGACCTAAACTCCTTTGGCGTCGTCGCACGTGATTCCAATGATATTCCGCCATTTAGAGGGGGCTCCGACGTGAACAAAAATGATTTGGTCGCGGCTGTAGCAGCATCGACTGGCCTGTCTAAAGCCGATGCTTCTGGTGCCGTTGATTCAGTGTTTGACGAAATTACAGGTGCGTTGGTCAAGGGAGACGAGGTTCGGCTCGTCGGGTTCGGCAGTTTCAGCGTGGCGCAACGTCGCGCGTCTGAAGGCCGCAATCCGCGGACCGGCGAAAAGATCCAGATTCCGGCGTCCAAGCAGCCGAAGTTCAAGGCAGGTAAGAGCTTAAAGTCTGCCGTGAACTGATTGGCGAACGAAATTTGCCGATGCCGGCCGCTGTTCGCAGCGGCCGGTTTCGTTTTGGGGCCGACGATTTCGCCGCTTTCGTTTTGCCCGTGATGTGCGGTAGAATCTTAAGCTCACGGGGGCGGTTAGCTCAGTTGGAAGAGCATCTCGTTTACACCGAGAGGGTCGGCAGTTCGAGCCTGTCACCGCCCACCATTTCCAAAAAAACCGACCGTGGCCGTTTATCCGCCGGAACCGTGGATGCACCTTCGGGTCACGTCTCGGCCGGCTTTCCCATCAACGATTCGAAGCGTTCTGCGTAGGCCGGCCACACCGCGGGGTTGAGCAGCCGAGACGGGCGCTTGCCGGAATATATGGCGGCAAGCTGGTCAATGGTTCCCAGTGCAACCGTTCGCCGAGACTCGTGCGTTACGCCAGCCGTATGGGGTGTCGCGATCACCGTTTCGAATTGCAACAAGGGGTGGTTGGGCGGCGGCGGTTCGGTATCCCACACATCCAGCCCGGCGCCGGCCAGTTTGGACCCGGCCAGCGCGTCGACCAGCGCCGCCTCGTCATGGATACCGCCGCGCGCGGTCGAGATGAAATAGGTGCCGGCCCGCATCAATTCGATTTCCGTGCGCCCGATCATGCCGGTCGTCTCGGTGGTACGCGGGCAGTGAATGGTAACGAAATCCGATTGCCGCATCAGGTCGTGCAGGTCGACGGGTTCGGCCCCGCGCTCGCGGAATTGGGCCTCCGAAAGATAAGGGTCGTAGGCCAGCACCCGCATCTCGAACAGTGTGCCGCAGAGCCGGGCGACCTGACCGCCGACATGGCCCAGCCCAACAATGCCGACTGTCTTGCCGTGGATGTCGCGGCCCAGCAGGTCTTCCCGTGTCGTGAAGCCGCCCCGGCGGACAACCTTGTCGGCCTCGTGTAGCCGGCTCGCCAACGACAGCATCATGCCGAGTGCGTGTTCGGCCACCGCCTGCTTGTTGCCGCCGGCCTGGTTGACCGCGATCACCCCGGCCGCGGTGCAGGCGTCCAGGTCGACGGTGTCGTAGCCGGACCCGTGCGTTGAAACCACCAACATGTCGGGGCAATGCGCCAGCAATTCGCGTGTCACGAAGTATTGCGTCGGCAACTCATCCCGGTTTGAGAGAACCTGGTAGACGTCGGCGGCTGCCAGGGCGCGCAGATTGTCTTCCGTGGGGTCGGCATAGCGCAGCCGCACCGCCTCTATCTCGCTGTACTGTTCCAGATGCGATTCCGCGGCCTGGTGTTGCCAGGCTTCGAAATAGGCGACTTGCAGGTTGGGCTTGGTCATATGCCGGACTCATCCATCGAAATCTCTTACTCCGTGGGGTTTGGCGAATTCTGGCCGGGGGCTACCGGTCAGGACAATGCCTATTGCCGCCGCTTGCCTAAAATTCCACCAGATTGGTGAATTGTCGCTCCTGAGCCAGAGCCGGGCGTATCGAGCATAGCTCATATGCGGAAATGGCCAGTCTCAATTTTGAAACACCGTGGCATCATTCGTTAATGACTGAAATCATCGATTGCGAAGAGTATTATGAGCCTCCGGTAAGCGATCCAGAATATCGCAATTGTCTGCGTTGTGACCGGATTTTCCTGTCGGAAGGCTCACACAACAGGGTTTGCCGTAAGTGTAAGAGTACGTCGGCGTGGCGCGAGGGTGAGTTCCCAAGCACCTTTTAGATCGGCGAGATCCTTACGGAATTCGGGGAGGGCAGTGATCTCGACAGAGGGACTGAGGGGATAATTCGTGGTTTTGCGATACCGGAGGCATTGTCTCGGATCGCCAAGCGTAATTCCTCATTAACGTTAACAGGACAGTAGCTTTTACCGGTTATCGTAGTCGCGTTTGCATCCATCGGAACAAACGCGCCATGTCTGTCGAAGGCATCTCATCCAAACCGTCGGCGCCTCTGAACCGGCCAAAGGCCGGGGCTGAATGGCGTGCGGACACGGCTGCCGATGCTGCGGATACCGGCACTCCGGTTCCGGAGGACGCGGTCGTTGCCGGCGGCGGCGTGGGTGGTATCGATCCGAAGGTCGCGGCCCTGGTTCAGGACAATCTGACGGCGCAGGATGCGCTGGCGTTGGCGGCCGGCCTGACGGACGCCTTGGCCAAGACATCCGGCGCGATCGCGAACGCCAATCCCGGCACGGCTGCCGACACGAAATCCGCCTGAAGTCGGCGCAAGACGCGCTCTTAGGCTGTCTTGTTGACTGTCAGACCCTGCAGCTGCCGATAGAACGCCAGGCGCTCCAGCACCTGCTCGGGCGGATATTGGCGGATGACTTCGCCTGTTTCCGCGTCGACGGACTTATAGATGAAGCGGCCGGAACCCTCGTCCAGTTCGACCCGGAGTCGTGAGTTCGCGGGCTCCTGCGCGCCGAGCGTGTCGTTGAGGATTTCGTTCGCCCGCTCCAGCGGGTCCGGCGCCGGTTCCTTCGGCGTCTCGATACGGGCGGTCTGCCGCGTTTCTTCCGTGTGACTTCTCTGCGCGGCCGCGAAGTCGGACGGGCCGGCGGTATTGGGCACGGAAACCGGGGGGCGTTGCACCAACGCCCGCGGCTGTGAAACCGCAACGGATACCTGTTTTACATCCATTGTCAGCCTCCCGGATTTACCTGGTTCGATATCATTCTGCGGTGCAATTGGTCTCCCCAGGCCCGTTGCATGCGTGGTTGTT
The DNA here is from genome assembly GCA_028278525.1 of Minwuiaceae bacterium. Lineage (GTDB taxonomy): Bacteria > Pseudomonadota > Alphaproteobacteria > Minwuiales > Minwuiaceae > JANQEE01. The sequence continues at coordinate 147,332 of JANQEE010000049.1, forward strand.
CAGAGCGGTCCCGTCAGGTTCTGACGTCCACCACGGTTCCCTTGCCGTCGCCCGGATCCGATTCTACCGGTCCGGCCGCGTCCGGCTCGACTTGATTGCCTGCCTGACCGACGGATTCGGACGAGGTGGCACGGCCCGACGACTGGGCAAGCGACTGCGCTTGCGGGGGCAAGATCGGGGTGGAAGCTCCAACGGATTCAATGGCCATGGGGTCCCTTTCCTGGCGCTTTGATACTGGTTCGAAGCTACAGGATCGAACAGTTTCGTTAAGGAATCGTTCATAACTATTTGCAATTTATCAACAATTTGGCGCGCTTTTGCGCGATTCTAACGGTTGGCCTCGGCCAGTCGGTACATGAAATAGCGATCCGTCTGGATGTCGTTCGGCAGAGGCAGAGGGCTGCTGCCGGCCAATGTAAGCGGTTGGTCCGAAACCACGACGGCGCCGGGGCCAAGCAGTCCGACCAGCGGCTCCTCTATCGCCTTCGCCAGACTGGCGGTTGCGCCTGTATCGCCCGAGCCGATGTCGCAATGTGCCAGAACCGCCGGGCGGCCGACCCGGGCCATGGCCGTATCGAGCGTCTCTCGGAAGTCGCCGAGGATCAGATGCGCGTCGTCCGGTGTGCTGTCGGGGTGCGATGCCACCTGACGGTCGAACACGAAGATCTCGCGGTCCGGCATCGTTTCGCGCAGATGGTCGAAGGTTCGGCCATTGCCGAGGCCGAGCTCCAGGACGGGGCCGGGCAGGGACCGGATCAGCTCGGCGGCATGGTCCAGGCAGGCGCGCTGTGCCTGCAAACGTCGGATGGCACTGTCCAGACGGCTCATGACGGCTGCTCCGTAAATCCGGGCCGGTTCGATGCAATCCCGCTCTTGTATCAGCAGGCGCCGTTCGGGTCAGCGCCTTCCGTCTCGGCCATTTATTTCATCGCCGTTCACGCGATTTTAGGGCGCGTACGGGACAATAAAGGCGATGGAGCGCGGTTGATGGTGGCAGTTGACCTTTCGGTCGATCGCTCGTCGGAGGCCGCACGCCATGCATCCGCCGACGGCGACGATCATCGTCTTGGCCTGACGGGGCGGGCAGTTTGGCTGGCGGGTGCGATGCTCGCCTGGCTGTTCCTCTACGTGGCGTTCGCCAGTTCGTTTTAGCCGGGCGAGCCCGACTCCATCCCGCATCACCGGGCCGACCTAAAGACAGGCCGACAGGCCTTATGCGGCTTGACTTACCGCCGCCTTGCGCGTACATCCAGCCTTCCTGATTGGGGGTGTAGCTCAGTTGGTTAGAGCGCTGGCCTGTCACGCCAGAGGTCGCGGGTTCGAGTCCCGTCACTCCCGCCATCCAATGACAATCTGATCCATTTCGCCGGTGGCGCTGCCGTGTCCACCGGGACATGAGGCATCGTGCCCCCGGTGGTCTTGCAGGCGCGCTAAATCCACCCGCATAACTCCCACCCGCGTAAGTCATTGTGGTCGCGCCGAAACAAACTCTATGCTAGAGACGTTTGGACTATTCGGTTCCACGATTCGCGGTGTGGGGCAAATTGTCGCGATGCAATAGGAACGATCCGCGGGTCCGCTATTTCGAATAGTAGTATCCGGGTAAACTTGGGTTTGAATCAAAATGGACGGTCCCTATAATGCGCGCGCCTCGGCGCGGGGCATTGTCGCTGCAATGCAATAAGGCGGCACGAGCGGAGTGCGGAGCTCTTTCCCATGCATGACTTCCTTGCCGAATACCTGCCGATCCTGATCTTCCTCGGGATTGCGGTGGGTCTGGCCTCCGCGATCGTCATCGCTTCGTTCATTATTGCCAGGCAGCGGCCGGATCCGGAGAAGCTGTCGCCTTACGAATGCGGCTTCGAACCGTTCGACGATTCCCGCAAGCAGTTCGACGTTCGCTTCTACCTGGTGGCTATTCTTTTCATCATTTTCGACCTGGAAGTCGCATTCTTGTTTCCCTGGGCGGTCTCGCTCGGCGAAATCGGCGTGTTCGGGTTTTGGTCGATGATGCTGTTCCTCGGCATCCTGACGGTCGGCTTTATCTACGAGTGGAAGAAAGGGGCCTTGGAATGGGAATAGTGGAAACCCCGGGGCCCGCTGCCGGGCAGGATGCATTCTGGCAGGATGTGGGAGAGGAGCTACAGGACAAGGGCTTCGTCGTCAGCCAGGTGGACAAGCTGGTCAATTGGGCGCGGACAGGCTCGCTCTGGCCGATGACCTTCGGCCTCGCCTGCTGCGCCGTCGAAATGATCCACGCCTACATGCCGAGATACGATCTCGACCGCTTCGGCGTGGTGCCGCGGGCCAGCCCGCGCCAGTCCGACGTGATGATCGTCGCCGGCACGCTGACCAACAAGATGGCGCCCGCGTTGCGCAAGGTCTATGACCAGATGGCCGAACCGCGCTATGTCATCTCCATGGGGTCGTGCGCCAACGGCGGCGGCTATTATCACTACTCTTATTCCGTCGTACGGGGCTGCGACCGCATCGTTCCCGTCGATATTTATGTACCGGGCTGCCCGCCGACGGCGGAGGCGCTGGTCTACGGCATTCTGCAGCTGCAAAAGAAGATCTGGCGTACGGGTACGATTGCCCGCTGACCGGCGGCGCGCGTGTCCGTCAGAGAACTCGGAATAGGAATGGATTGATTTAGCCATGGACGAGGCGCTTTCCGATCTCGGCGACCATATCGCGGCGGCGTTTCCGAACGATGTCACTCGCACCGACGTGGCGCTCGGCGAACTGACGATCGAGGCGCGCAGCGACGCGCTGGTGAAATTGCTGACGTTTCTGCGCGACGACCAGAACTGCCAGTTCAAGCTGTTGGTCGATGTTTGCGGCGTCGATCACCCCGACCGGCCGCAACGCTTCGATGTCGTCTATCACCTGCTCAGCCCCCGCCATAACCAGCGCGTCCGGGTCCGGGTCTTGACCGACGAGCAGACCCCGGTGCCTTCGGTGACGGGTGTCTTCAAGTCGGCCGGCTGGTTCGAGCGGGAAGCCTGGGACATGTACGGCATCATGTTCTCCGGCCACCCCGATTTGCGCCGTTTGTTGACCGATTACGGGTTCGAAGGGCATCCCCTGCGCAAGGATTTCCCGCTCACCGGCCATGTCGAGGTGCGCTACGACGACGAGCAGAAGCGCGTGGTCTACGAGCCCGTCAGTCTGGTCCAGGACTTCCGCCGTTTCGATTTCATGAGCCCCTGGGAAAGCGCCGAGTACATCCTGCCGGGCGACGAGAAGAGCCAGGAGCAATCCTGATGGCCGAAGTTCAGATCAAGAACTACACGATGAATTTCGGGCCGCAGCATCCGGCGGCCCACGGCGTGCTGCGTCTGGTCATGGAACTGGACGGCGAGGTCTGCGACCGGCTCGATCCGCATATCGGCCTGCTGCATCGCGGCACGGAGAAGCTGATCGAACACAAGACCTACCTTCAGGCGATGCCGTATTTCGACCGGCTCGACTACGTCGCGCCGATGAACCAGGAGCATGCTTTCGTCCTCGCGGTCGAGAAGCTGCTGGGCCTGGAGGTGCCGGAACGCGGCCAATATGTCCGTGTGCTGTTCGACGAGATCGGCCGGCTGCTGAACCACCTGCTAAACGTCACCACCCAGGCGATGGACGTCGGTGCGATCACTCCGACGCTCTGGGGCTTCGAAGAGCGCGAGACCCTGATGGAATTCTACGAGGCGGCGTCGGGCGCTAGGCTGCATGCCGCTTATTACCGTCCCGGCGGCGTGCATCAGGATCTGCCGCGTGGCTTGGACGAGCGGATTCTCGCCTGGTGCGAGCGGTTCCCGCAGGTGATCGACGACATGGAAGGGCTGCTGACGGAGAACCGGATCTTCCGGCAGCGCAACGTGGATATCGGCATCGTGTCTACCGAGGATGCGATGGACTGGGGCTTTACCGGGGTCATGCTGCGCGGATGCGGCGTTCCGTGGGACCTGCGCAAATCGCAGCCCTACGTCGCCTACGAAAAGATGGATTTCGACATCCCCGTCGGCAAGAACGGCGATTGCTTTGATCGCTACCTCTGCCGGATCGAGGAGATGCGGCAGTCGTTGCGCATCGTCAAGCAATGCTTCGAGGAGATGCCGGACGGCCCGGTTTCCTCCGTCGACCGCAAGATCGTCCCGCCGTCGCGCGGCGAAATGAAACAGTCGATGGAAGCGCTGATCCATCATTTCAAACTCTACACCGAAGGGTTCCACGTGCCGGAGGGTGAAGCCTACGCGGCCGTCGAGGCGCCGAAAGGCGAGTTCGGCGTCTACCTGGTTTCCGACGGCGGCAACAAACCTTACCGCTGCAAGATAAGCGCTCCGGGCTTCCGCCATTTGCAGGCCAGCGACTTCCTGTCGCGCGGCCACCTGCTGGCGGATACGGTGGCGATTATCGGCAGTCTTGACGTTGTGTTTGGCGAGATCGATCGATGACCGAGACGACGCAGGCGGCGGCGTTCGCGTTTACGCCGGAAAACATGGAACGGGCGAAGCAGCTCATCGCCCGCTATCCGGAGGGCCGGCAGGCGAGCGCCGTTCTGCCGTTGCTGGACGTGGCCCAGCGGCAGAACGACAACTGGGTGCCGGATGCCGCCATCCGCTATATCGCTGACATGCTGGACATGCCGTACATCCGGGTGATGGAGGTCGCGACCTTCTACACCATGATCAACCTGGAACCGGTCGGCCAGTTTCACCTGCAACTCTGCCGCACCACGCCCTGCTGGCTGCGCGGTTGCGGCGACCTTCGGCAGGTCATCAAGGACAAGCTCGGTATCGGCCACGGCGAGACCACGGCCGACGGCAAATTCTCGATGCTGGAAGTCGAATGCCTCGGCGCCTGCGTCAACGCGCCGGTCGTGCAGATCAACGACGACTTCTACGAAGACCTCGACAGTGCGTCCTTCGAGAAAGTGCTCGATGCGTTGGCTGCCGGCGAGCGTCCGGCGCATGGCTCGGTGACCGGGCGGCAGACGTCGGCGCCCGCGACCGGCCTGACGACGCTAACTGACGGTGCGGGGGCTCCTGATGTTGCGTGACCAGGACAGGATCTTCACCAATCTCTACGGCATCCATCCGTGGAATCTGGAAGGCGCGCGTAAGCGCGGCGTCTGGAACGGCACCCGCGACCTGATCGCCAAGGGCCCCGACTGGATCGTCGACCAGGTCAAGGAATCGGGCTTACGCGGCCGTGGCGGCGCAGGCTTCCCGACTGGTCTGAAATGGTCGTTCATGCCGAAGGAATCGGACGGCCGGCCTTCTTATCTGGTGGTCAATGCCGACGAGTCGGAGCCCGGTACCTGCAAGGACCGGGACATCATGCGCCACGATCCGCACCGGTTGCTGGAAGGCTGCCTCGTCGCCGGTTTCGCCATGCGCACCCAGGCAACCTACATTTATATCCGGGGCGAGTTCGTCAACGAAGCCCGCGTGTTGGAAGCAGCGATCAAGGAGGCCTATGCCGCCGGCTTGATCGGCCGCGATGCCTGCGGCACCGGCTACGATCACGACATCTATCTGCATCGCGGCGCCGGCGCCTACATCTGCGGTGAGGAAACCGCGCTGCTCGAAAGCCTGGAAGGCAAGAAGGGCCAGCCGCGCCTGAAGCCGCCGTTCCCGGCGGCCGTCGGGCTCTATGGCTGCCCGTCGACGGTCAACAACGTAGAGACGATTGCCGTCGCGCCGGAAATCCTGCGCCGCGGCGCCCCCTGGTTCGCCGGCCTCGGCCGGGAGAACAACGCGGGCACCAAGGTGTTTTGCATCTCCGGGCACGTCAACGCGCCGTGCAACGTCGAAGAAGAGATGGGCATCCCGCTCAAGGAACTGATCGAGAAGCATGCCGGCGGCGTGCGCGGCGGCTGGGATAATCTGCTGGCGATCATTCCCGGCGGCTCGTCCGTGCCGGTGCTGCCGAAAACCATCTGCGATACCGTACTGATGGATTTCGATTCGCTGCGCGAGGTGCGGTCCGGTCTCGGTACCGCGGCGGTGATCGTGATGGACAAATCGACTGATATCGTCGAGGCGATCTGCAACCTCTCGCATTTCTACATGCACGAATCGTGCGGCCAGTGCACACCATGCCGCGAAGGCACCGGCTGGATGTGGCGGGTGCTGACTCGGATGGTGCAGGGCCGCGCCGATATCGAGGAGATCGACACGTTGCTGGATGTCGCCAACCAGGTCGAAGGCCACACCATCTGCGCGCTTGGCGATGCCGCGGCCTGGCCGGTCCAGGGTTTGATCCGGCATTTCCGGCCGGAGATCGAGCAGCGGATCCTCGACTATAAGCAACGCGCCGCTTGACGCGGATGCGGCTTGAGGGGTAACGCCGTGCGAAAAGAAGGTTTCCGGGAGTAAAAAATGCCCACGCTGACGGTTGACGGGATAGAGGTAACGGTGGAGCCGGGATCCACCGTGCTGCAGGCGTGCGAGGAAGCCGGCAAGGACATTCCGCGCTTCTGCTATCACGAACGGCTGTCGATCGCGGGCAACTGCCGCATGTGCCTCGTCGAGATGGAGCGGTCGCCGAAGCCGATCGCGTCCTGCGCCATGCCGGCCGGCGACAACATGGTGATCCACACCAACACGCCGCTGGTCAAGAAGGCCCGCGAAGGGGTGATGGAGTTCCTGCTGATCAACCATCCGCTCGATTGCCCGATCTGCGATCAGGGCGGCGAGTGCGATCTGCAGGATCAGGCGATGGCGTTCGGCGTCGGCTCCAGCCGCTACGAAGAGAACAAGCGCGCCGTCACCGAAAAGAACATGGGCCCGTTGATCAAGACGATCATGACCCGCTGCATCCATTGCACCCGTTGCATCCGCTTCGCGGAGGAAGTCGCGGGCGTGGACGCCATCGGCGCGGTCAACCGCGGCGAACACATGGAAATCACCACGCTGGAGCAGGCCGTCAACTCGGAGCTGTCGGGCAACGTAATCGACCTTTGCCCGGTCGGCGCATTGACGTCGAAGCCCTATGCCTTCACCGCCCGGTCCTGGGAACTGACCAAGACGGAATCGGTCGATGCGATGGACGCCGTCGGCTCCAACGTCCGGGTCGATGCCCGCGGGCCGGAGGTCATGCGCATCCTGCCCCGCCTGCATGAGGACGTGAACGAGGAATGGATCTCCGACAAGACCCGCTTCGCCTATGACGGGTTGCGCCGGCAGCGCCTGGATACTCCGTATCTCCGCCGCGACGGCAAATTGCAGCCGGCCACCTGGCAGGAAGCTTTCGCCGCCATTGCCGAAAAGGTGAAGGCGAGCGACCCGCAGCGGATCGCGGCGCTGGCCGGCGACATGGCCTGCGCCGAATCCATGCTGGCGCTGAAGGATCTGTTCGGCCGCATCGGCTCGCCGCATATGGATTGCCGTCAGGACGGCGCGGCGCTGGACCCGTCCTGTCGCGCCTCTTACCTGTTCAACACCACCATCGCCGGGATCGAGGATGCGGACGCGCTGCTGCTGATCGGCGCCAACCCGCGCTGGGAAGCGGCGATTATCAACGCCCGCATCCGCAAGCGCTGGCTCGCCGGCGGCATCGATATCGGCTTGATCGGCCCGCAGGTCGATCTGACCTACCGCTACGAGCATCTCGGCGCCGGGCCGCAGACTTTGTCCGAAATCGCCTCCGGATCGCATCCGTTCACTGCAAAACTCAGGGCCGCCGAACGGCCGATGCTGATCCTCGGCATGGGTGCGCTGGCTAGGCCTGACGGCGCCGCGGTGCTGGGCGCCGCCCGGTCGGTGGCGGAAGCGACCGGCATGGTCGGTGACGGCTGGAACGGTTTCAACGTCCTGCACACGGCCGCTGCGCGAGTCGCCGGCATGGACCTCGGCTTCCTGCCGGGCGAGGGCGGCCGCGACATTGCCGGTATCATCGGCGGCGCGTCGAGCGGCGATATCGACATGGTATATCTGCTCGGCGTCGACGAAATCGACATGGATCTGTTGGGCGACGCCTTCGTGGTCTACCAGGGCAGCCATGGCGATGCCGCGGCGCACCGCGCCGACGTCGTCCTGCCGGGTGCCGCCTACACCGAGAAAAACGCGACCTGGGTCAACACCGAAGGCCGGGTGCAGCTCGGCCGCCGGTCGATCTTCCCGCCGGGCGACGCTCGGGAAGACTGGACGATCATCAGAGCCCTGTCCGACGTGCTCGATTGCACGCTGCCGTACGACTCCCTCGGTGCCCTACGCAAGCACATGCTGGAGGTCGCGCCGCATTTCGCCCGGATCGACGAGCCCGCGGCCGTCGAATGGGGTCAGTTCGGCGGCGCGGGCGTGATGGATCAGGTGCCGTTCAACTATCTGATCGAAGACTTCTACCTGACCAACCCCATCGCCCGCGCCAGTCAGGTGATGGCGGAATGCAGCGCGTTGTTCGTCGGTAGTGGCGCGGAAGCGACGGGCACCCATGGTTGAGTTCTTCTGGGCCTATGTCTGGCCGCTGATCATCATCGTGCTGCAGATCCTCGCGATCGTCCTTCCTCTATTGCTGGCAATGGCTTATCTGACCTTGTTCGAGCGTAAGGTGATGGCCGGCATGCAGCTTCGCGTGGGGCCCAACGTGGTCGGTCCGTTCGGCCTGCTGCAGCCCATCGCGGACGGCGTAAAGCTGTTCTTCAAAGAGACCGTCATCCCGACCGGCGCCAACAAGGTCGTCTTCCTGATCGCGCCGATGATCACCTTCATCCTGGCGCTGGTCGCCTGGGCGGTCATTCCCTTCGCCGAGGGCTGGGTGCTGGCCGATATCAATGTCGGCATCCTCTACCTGTTCGCGATCTCCTCGCTCGGCGTTTACGGCATCGTCATGGCGGGCTGGGCGTCCAACTCGCGCTATGCCTTTCTCGGCGCGCTGCGCTCGGCGGCGCAGATGGTGTCCTACGAAGTGTCGATCGGCTTCGTCATCATCACCGTGCTGCTCTGCGTCGGCTCGCTCAACCTGACCGACATCGTGCTGGCCCAGAAGACGGTGTGGTTCGCCATACCCCTGTTTCCGATGTTCGTGGTCTTCTTCATTTCCGCGCTGGCGGAAACCAACCGGCATCCGTTCGATCTGCCGGAGGCGGAAGCGGAACTGGTCGCCGGCTATCAGGTCGAATATTCGTCGATGGCGTTCGCGCTGTTCTTCCTCGGCGAATACATCAACATGATCCTGATGAGCGGCATGACCGTGGTGCTGTTCCTCGGCGGCTGGCTGCCGCCGTTCGACATCGCGCCGTTCAACTGGATTCCGGGACCGATCTGGTTCGCGCTGAAGATCGCCTTCTTACTGTTTGTGTTTGTCTGGGTGCGCGCGACGTTCCCGCGCTACCGCTACGATCAATTGATGCGGCTCGGCTGGAAGGTGTTCCTGCCGCTGTCGCTGTTCTGGGTGGCCGCCACGGCGGGCGTCCTTGTGATGTTCGATTGGGTTCCGAATTAGGCGGAACCCGGGTGTAGGACTTGTGTTTGGCCGGCGACGCCGTAAGGTACGCCGCGTCTAGACCGGGGCAGGTTGAAACATGGCTTTTATGGACCGCAGTGCGCGCACCATTTTCCTGGCCGAGTTGGTTCAGGGCATGGCGCTGACGTTCAGCTACATGTTCAAGAAGAAAGCGACGGTGAACTACCCGTTCGAGAAAGGCCGCCTGAGCCCGCGGTTCCGTGGCGAGCATGCGCTGCGCCGCTACCCGACCGGCGAGGAGCGCTGCATCGCCTGCAAATTGTGCGAGGCGATCTGCCCGGCGCTGGCGATTACCATCGAGGCCGAACCGCGCGAGGACGGCAGCCGCCGCACCACGCGCTACGACATCGATATGACCAAATGCATCTATTGCGGATTCTGCCAGGAGGCCTGTCCCGTCGACGCCATCGTCGAAGGTCCGAACTTCGAGTTTGCGACCGAGACCCGCGAAGAGCTTTTCTACGACAAGGAAAAGCTGCTCGCGAACGGCGACCGGTGGGAACGGGAGATCGCGGCGAACCTCGCGCAGGATGCGCCCTACCGCTGATCCCGGCGGCAGGTTCATCGAACGAAGCGGACGAAAGCGTTATGCGTAAAGGTTGCCGGCCCGGAGATATGCGATGATCGTCGCGTCGCTCGCCTTCTATCTGTTTGCCGCTATGACCGTCGCCAGCGGCGTCATGGTGATCTCCGCGCGCAACCCGGTCCATTCCGTCCTGTTTCTTATCCTGGCCTTCTTCAATTCCGCCGGCCTGTTCGTGCTGATGGGCGCCGAGTTCCTGGCGATGATCCTGGTCATCGTCTATGTCGGCGCAGTCGCCGTGCTGTTCCTGTTCGTCGTGATGATGCTGGACATCAACTTTGTCGAACTGCGCGAAGGTTTTCTGCAGTACTTGCCCATTGGCGGCATCATCGGCTTGATCCTGCTGGTCGAGTTGATAATGGTGATCGGCGCCTGGGCTTTCGCGCCGGAGGCCGCCGGCGTCGCCGCGGCGCCGACGCCGCCGATCGAAAGCGTGACGAATACGGAAGCGCTCGGCGCGCTGATCTACACCCGGTATATCTACCTGTTCCAGGGCGCCGGACTGATCCTGCTGATTGCCATGATCGGCGCGATCGTGCTGACCTTGCGTCAGCGCGAAGGCGTCCGCCGGCAGGATATATCTCGGCAGAACACCCGGCCGCGCTCCGCGTCCGTCGAAATCAAAAAAGTACAGCCCGGTCAGGGCATTTAGGGAAGGGGGCTCGAAACCGGTGTTGGAAATCGGCCTTTCGCATTACCTGACCGTGGCGGCGATCCTGTTCACGCTCGGCATCTTCGGCATCTTCCTGAACCGCAAGAACGTCATCATCATTCTGATGTCGGTCGAACTGATGCTGCTCGCCGTGAACATCAACCTCGTCGCGTTCTCCACCCATTTGCAGGACCTGGTCGGCCAGGTCTTCGCCATGTTCGTGCTGACCGTCGCCGCCGGGGAGGCGGCCATCGGACTCGCCATTCTGGTCGTTTATTTCCGTAACCGCGGCACCATCGCGGTCGAAGACATCAATCTGATGAAGGGCTGAGCCGGCCTCATGACTTACGCGCTGATCGTATTGTTGCCGTTGCTCGGCGCCATTCTGGCCGGCTTCTTCGGCGCTTGGCTGAAGGACCGCGGCGCGCAGATCGTCACCTGCGGCCTGCTGGTGATCAGCGCGCTCCTGTCGTGGCTCGCCTTCGTCGAGGTTATCTACGGCGACGGCCCTGTCACCGTGGTGCTGTTCTCCTGGATCGTCTCCGGCGATTTCGACGTTTCCTGGGCGCTTCGGATTGACCAACTGACCGCGGTCATGCTGATCGTGGTGACCAACGTCTCGGCGCTCGTGCATATCTATTCGGTCGGCTACATGGCGCACGATCCGTCGATCCCGCGATTCATGTCGTACCTGTCGCTGTTCACCTTCGCCATGCTGGCCCTGGTTACCGCCGACAACTTCGTGCAGCTCTATTTCGGCTGGGAGGGCGTCGGCCTCGCCTCCTACCTGCTGATCGGCTTCTGGTATGATCGACCTAGCGCCAACGCCGCCGCGATCAAGGCCTTTGTCGTCAACCGGGTCGGCGATTTCGGCTTCGCGCTTGGCATCATGGGTATCTTCCTGGTGTTCGGCACGGTGCAGATGGACCCGGTCTTTGCGGCAGCGCCCGACTTCGCGGGCAAGACCTTCAACTTCCTCGGCTACGAAGTCGATATCCTGACGACGATCTGCCTGCTGCTGTTCCTCGGCGCCATGGGCAAGTCGGCGCAGCTTGGCCTGCACACTTGGCTGCCGGACGCCATGGAAGGCCCGACCCCGGTCTCGGCGCTGATCCACGCCGCCACCATGGTGACGGCCGGCGTGTTCATGCTGGCGCGCTGCTCGCCGATTTTCGAGTATGCGCCGATTGCGCTCGCCGTTGTCACCATCGTCGGCGCGTCCACGGCATTCTTCGCCGCGACTGTCGGCCTGGTGCAAAACGACATCAAGCGGGTTATCGCCTATTCGACCTGTTCGCAGCTCGGCTACATGTTCTTCGCCATTGGCGTCTCGGCCTATCCGGCGGCGATCTTCCACCTGTTCACCCACGCTTTCTTCAAGGCGCTGTTGTTCCTCGGCTCCGGCTCGGTCATCCACGCCGTCTCCGACGAGCAGGACATGCGCAAGATGGGCGGCCTCTGGCGCCACATCAAGGCGACCTACGTTCTGATGTGGATCGGTTCGCTGGCCCTGGCCGGCGTGCCGTTCTTCGCTGGCTACTACTCCAAGGACATGATCCTGGAGGCGTCATGGGCCGCCGGCACCGGCTTTGGCGAGTACGCCTATTACCTCGGCATCGCGGCGGCGGTGATGACCGCGTTCTACTCCTGGCGTCTGCTGTTCATGACCTTCCATGGCGAACCCCGGGCCGACGAACAGGTGATGAGCCACGTGCATGAATCGCCCATGGTGATGCTGATCCCGCTGGTCCTGCTGGCCATCGGCGCCGTGTTCTCGGGGATAGCGTTCTCGGGCGCCATGATCGGCCACCACTGGCACGATTTCTGGGGCGACTCGATCTTCGTCCTCGATACCAACATCGCAATGGACACGGCCCACGACGTGCCGGGCTGGGTCAAGATGTTGCCCATCGCGGCCGGTCTCATCGGCATCCTGATCGCCTATCAGTTCTACATCCGGCGCACCGACCTGCCGGCCGCCTTCGCCCGCATGCACGAGCCGCTGTACAAGTTTCTGCTGAACAAGTGGTACTTCGACGAGCTCTACGACCTGATCTTCGTCCGCCCCGCGAAATGGCTCGGCTGGATCCTCTGGAAGGGCGGCGACGGTCGCATCATCGACGGCTTCGGGCCGGACGGCATCTCTGGCGTTGTGCTAAGGATGGCCAAGCGCGCAACGACGTTGCAGACCGGCTACGTATACCACTACGCCTTCGCCATGCTGATCGGCGTGGCCGCGCTGGTGACCTATTACCTCTATCTCAGCGTCGGAGGGCAGTAAGCCATGGGTGACTGGCCGCTCCTCTCGATCGTCACATTCCTGCCGCTTGTCGGCGCGATCTTCATTTTCCTGATCCGCGGCGAGGAAGAACTGGTCGCGCGCAACGCCCGCAACGTCGCGCTCTGGACCACGGTGATCACCTTCGCCATTTCGCTGCTGATCTGGATCAACTTCGACAATTCGACGGCGCAGTTCCAGTTCGTGGAGCAGGGGACCTGGATCGGCGCCGGCATCAACTACCACATGGGCGTCGACGGCATATCCATGCTGTTCGTCATCCTCACAACTCTGCTGATGCCGCTTTGCATCCTCGCCAGTTGGGAATCCATCACCGTCCGGGTGAAGGAATACATGATCGCCTTCCTGGTCATGGAAACCCTGATGATCGGCGTGTTCTGCGCTCTCGACCTGGTGCTGTTCTACCTGTTCTTCGAGGGCGGCCTGATCCCGATGTTCCTGATCATCGGCGTTTGGGGCGGCGCGCGGAAGATCTACGCCAGCTTCAAGTTCTTCCTGTTCACGCTGCTCGGCTCGGTGCTGATGCTGATCGCGCTGCTCTACATGTACGTGGACGCGGGCACCACCGACATCCCGACCCTGATGAGCCACAACTTCGATCCCGAGGTGCAGAAGTGGCTCTGGCTCGCTTTCTTCGCCTCATTCGCGGTGAAGATGCCGATGTGGCCGGTGCACACCTGGCTGCCGGATGCGCACGTGGAGGCGCCGACGGCGGGCTCCGTCATCCTGGCCGGCGTGCTGCTGAAGATGGGCGGTTACGGCTTCCTGCGTTTCTCCCTGCCGATGTTCCCGGTCGGCTCGGAAGTGTTCGCCAACCTCGTCTTCACCCTCAGCATCGTCGCCATTATCTACACCTCGCTGGTCGCCCTGATGCAGGAGGATATGAAGAAGCTGATCGCCTATTCCTCCGTCGCCCATATGGGCTTCGTGACCGTCGGCATCTTCACCTTCACCGACCAGGGCGTCACCGGCAGCATTGTCCAGATGCTGAGCCACGGTCTGGTCTCCGGCGCCCTGTTCCTCTGCGTCGGCGTCATCTACGACCGGCTGCACACGCGGGAGATTGCGCGCTACGGCGGCTTGGTTCACAACATGCCGCGCTACGCCTTTTTCTTCATGGTCTTCACCATGGCTTCGGTCGGCCTGCCGGGGACCTCCGGCTTCGTCGGCGAGTTCCTCACCCTGGTCGGCGCCTTCAAGGTGAATACCTGGGTCGCCGCTTTGGCCACGACCGGCATCATCCTCGGCGCCGCCTATTCGCTCTGGCTCTACCGGCGCGTGGTGTTCGGCCAACTGGTCAAGGAAGACCTCAAAGGCATGCTGGATTGCAATCGCCGCGAAATCCTGATTTTTGCGCCGCTGGTCGTCGGTGTCTTCTGGATGGGCATTTACCCGGCGCCGTTCCTCGAGGTGGTCGAGGTATCGGTGGCCAATCTGGTCGAGCAGCACGAGGCTGCCCTGGAAGCGGCGCGGCAAACCATGACCGCCGCGGCCCAGGTCGGCAACTAAGCGGGAGCCCGGATCATGCCAAACCACGCGGTTCCCGATTTCGCTCCGGCAGCCCCGGAGATATTCCTCGCCGGCGCCGCCATGGCTCTGCTGATGCTCGGCGTCTTCCGCGGCGACGGGTCCAGCAGGCTGGTGAGCTGGCTTTCGGTTCTGTCCCTGATCGTCGCCTTCTTCATGGTGCAGATGCTGCCCGACGGCACCGGCATCACCTTCGCCGGCATGTTCATCACCGATCCGTTCGCCGTGTTCATGAAGAGCCTGGTGTTGATCGGCTCGGCGCTGGCCATCGTGCTGTCGCTCGGTTACGTGCGTGCGGAAGGCTTCGAACGGTTCGAATACCCGATCCTCATCCTGCTGGCGTCGGTCGGCATGATGATGATGATCTCGGCCAACGACCTGATCTCGCTCTATATGGGCCTGGAGCTGCAGAGCCTGCCGCTTTACGTCCTGGCGGCCTTCAAGCGGGACTCGACGCGGGCGACGGAGGCGGGCCTCAAATACTTCGTGCTCGGCGCGCTCTCGTCCGGCATGCTGCTTTACGGCTGCTCCCTGATCTACGGCTTCGCCGGCACCACAAACTTCACCGCGCTTGCCGACAGCCTGCGCGGCAGCGAGGACGTCTCGCTCGGCCTTTTGATCGGCGTTGTCTTCTTGGCCGCCGGCTTGGCGTTCAAGGTATCCGCCGTGCCGTTCCACATGTGGACGCCGGACGTCTACGAGGGCGCGCCGACGCCGGTCACCGCCTTCTTCGCCACCGCGCCGAAGGTGGCCGCGATGGCGCTGTTCCTTCGCGCCATGCTCGACCCGTTCGCCAACCTGGTGTCGGAATGGCAGCAGATCATCGTCTTCGTCGCCGTCGCTTCGATGATCCTCGGCGCCTTCGCCGCCATCGGTCAGCGCAACATCAAACGGCTGATGGCCTATTCCTCCATCGGCCATGTCGGCTACGCGCTGATCGGCCTTGCCGCGGGCACCGAAACCGGCGTGCGCGGTGTGCTGATCTATATGGCGATCTATCTCGCCATGACGGCCGGCACCTTTGCCTGCATCCTCTGCATGCGCCAGAAAGAGGGGATGGTCGAATCCATCGACGACCTAAGCGGCCTCGCCCGGACCAGCCCGTTGATGGCGGCTGCCATCGGCATCTTCATGTTCTCGCTGGCCGGCGTGCCGCCGATGGCGGGCTTCTTCGGCAAGCTGTATGTGTTTAAGGCGGCGGTCGATTCCGGCATGTACCTGTTGGCCGTGATTGGCGTGGTGACCAGCGTGGTCGGCGCCTTCTACTACCTCCGGATCGTCAAGCTGATGTATTTCGACGAGCCGGCGGAAGCCTTCGAGAAGCCGGCTGGTATGGAGCTCTCTCTGGTGATGGCGGGAACCGGCCTGTTCACCCTGTTCTTCTTCGTCTATCCGGCGCCGCTCGTCCTCTGGGCGCAGGCGGCGGCCGCCGCGCTCCTGGGGTGACAGAGCCCCTGGAAGGCGTCGTTCTGCCTGGCCTGCCGGCGGGGTTCGACCTCGTCGCCTTCGACGATATCGGCAGCACCAATACGGAAGCCGTCAGCCGCGCGGAAGCCGGCGCGCCGGACGGTCTGCTGGTCTGGGCCAAGTCGCAGAATGCCGGCCGCGGCCGCCGCGGACGCACGTTCTTCAGCCCGCCTGGCAATACCTACAGTTCGGTGGTGTTGCGCCCGAAGTGCGGCCCCGCCGATGCCGCCCAGATTTCCTTCATCGCCGCCATCGCCGTGGTCGACGCGGCCCGATCTGTCCTGCCGGACCCGGCCGCCGTCACCTGCAAATGGCCGAACGACGTGTTAATCCTTGGCCAAAAGGTTTCGGGTATCTCGTTGGAGTCCCGCTCCCGGCATGACGGGCTGGTCGACTGGGTCGTGCTGGGCGTCGGGATCAATGTCCAGGTCTATCCGGAGAACCTGGACGTGCCGGTCACGTCCCTGCGGGCGCAGGGTTCGGACGCCACGGTCGAGGATGTGCTTTTGGCCTATACTTCCAAGCTCGGCGAATGGATGTCGGTCTGGCGCGATCGGGGGTTCGCCGCCATCCGAGCCGCCTGGCTGGACCGAGCGGATGGCCTGGGTAAACCGATCGTCGTTCGCTTGGCCGACCGCACCTATGAGGGCGTCTTCGAAACCCTGGACGATGACGGGGCCCTGGTTCTTGCCGAGCCTGACGGAAACCGCCGCCGCGTCACCGCGGGCGACGTGTTCCGGCCGGCAGTCTGAAGGAACGACGACATGCTGCTAGCCATCGATGCCGGCAACACCAATGTCACCTTTGGCGTCTACGACGGCGGATCGCTGACCGGCGAATGGCGCACCAACACCAACGCCGCCCGCACAGCGGACGAATATGCCGTCTGGCTGATCCAGCTTATGGCCTTGAAGAAGCTGACGCCGGACATGGTCGGCGGCGCGATTATCGCCACCGTCGTGCCCAAGGCGCTGTTCGACCTCAGGACGCTCTGCCGGCGCTATTTCAACTGCGATCCGTTGGTGGTGGGCGAGGACGGGGTCGAACTCGGCATCAAGAATTTGGCCCGGCGGACGCGCGAAGTCGGCGCCGACCGGCTCGTCAACGTCGTCGGTGCCGGTGGTACCTACGAAAAACCGTTTACAATCATAGACTTCGGCACCGCCACCACCTTCGATATCGCCAACGACGATGGCGACTATATCGGCGGCATCATCGCCCCCGGCGTAAATCTCAGCCTGCAGGCGCTACACATGGCATCCGCCCAATTGCCGCATATCGCGGTCGAGCGGCCGGCCAAGGTCATCGGCGACGACACCCTGTCGGCCATGCAGTCGGGCGTCTACTGGGGTTACATCAGCCTCATTGAGGGCTTGATGAAACGTATCGAAGCGGAGTATGGCAAGCCTATGACGGTGGTATCCACGGGCGGCCTTGCGCCGCTCTTCGTCGATGGGACGGATGCCATCCAGCATGTCGACCGGGACATAACAATGCGCGGCCTGCTCGAAATCGGGCGCCGCAACGGATTAGTATCTTAATGACAAAACAGTCGCGTAAGTCTAAGGAATCGCTTTACTTTCTGCCGCTCGGCGGCGCCGGCGAGATCGGCATGAATCTCAATCTTTACGGGTTGGGGGAGCCGGGCGCCGAAAAGTGGCTGATGGCCGACCTCGGCATGACTTTCGCCGACGACAGCCTGCCCGGCGTCGACCTGATCGTGCCGGACGCCACCTGGATCGAAACCCGGCGCGAAGATCTGCTGGCGATCGTGTTGACCCACGCGCACGAAGACCATCTCGGCGCCGTCCACTACCTCTGGGATCGGCTTCGCTGCCCGGTCTACGCCACACCCTTCGCCGCCGCCGTGCTGCATCGCAAGCTACAGGAGGCCGGCCTCGAGGACGAGGTCCCGGTCCATATCGTCGACGACGACAAGCCCTTCGATATCGGCCCATTCCGGGTCAGCATGGTCGGCATCACCCATTCCACTCTGGAAGCCAAGGCGCTGGCCATCGAAACGTCGCTCGGTACCGTGCTGCATAGCGGCGACTGGAAGCTCGACCCCCGGCCGCTGGTGGGGGAGGAGACGGACGCTGCCGCCCTACAGGCCTGGGGCGAGCGGGGCGTGCTGGCCCTGGTCTGCGATTCCACCAACGTGCTGCGGCCCGGCGAGTCGGGCTCCGAGGGCACGGTCCGCGACAGCCTGATCGAACTCGCCGCCGGCCGGCCGGGCAGGGTGGTTGTCACCACCTTCTCCTCGAACATCGCGCGGATCGAAACCGCTGCGGCGGTGGCGGCGGCGCACGACCGGCATCTGGTCGTGGTCGGCCGCTCGCTCTGGCGGTTTATCGAGGCGGCCAGGGAGAGCGGCTACCTGGCCGACATCGGTCCGCTGCTCTCCGACCGCGAAGCCGGCTACCTGCCGCCCGACAAGGTCCTGCTGCTCTGTACCGGTTGCCAGGGGGAGCCGCGCGGCGCGATGACCCGCATCGCCGAAGGCTCGCACCCGCAGGTCACCCTGGAGGCGGGCGATCTGGTGATCTTCTCGTCCAAGATCATCCCGGGGAACGAGCGCTCGCTCGGCCGCTTGCAGAACCTTCTCGCCCTGGCTGAGGTCGACGTGATCACCGAAAAGGACGCCTTCGTCCATGTCTCCGGCCACCCGTCGCGCGACGAACTGGCGCAGATGTATAACTGGGTCCGGCCAGAGATCGCGGTGCCCGTGCATGGCGAGGCGCGGCATCTCAGGCGGCACACGCAGTTCGCCCGGGAAATGCAGGTGCCGCATCCGGTCCAGGTGACCAACGGGGATCTGCTGCGCCTGGCGCCCGGCCGCCCCGAAATCGTCGACCAGGTGCCCGTCGGCCGGCTTGCCGTCGACGGCGGGCTGCTGGTGCCGGTCGGCAGCGCGGTCCTGCAATCCCGCCGTAAACTGATGTATAACGGCGCGGCGCAGGTGGCGCTGGTGGTCGACAGACTTGGGCGATTGCTCGCCGACCCGCAGGTCGCGCTCGGCGGCGTCGTCGACGGCGAACAGGATGGCGAATTGGCGGCTCTGGCCGCGGAGGCCATTCGGAAAGAGATCGAAGGCATGCGGAAGGGCCGGCGGGACGACGCCTTGCTTGGCGAAGCCGCCCGTAAGATTCTAAGGCGTACAGTCCGTCAGGCCTGCGGCCGCCGGCCGGTCACTGCGGTACAGGTCGTCCGCATGACGGAGGCGGGTTTTCGGCAGTATCAGGATGTAGAGGAAACGACACCATGATCGGACGTCTCAATCACGTGGCCATCGCCGTGCCGGATCTGGCCGCCGCCGCCGCCCAATACCGCGATGTTCTGGGCGCCGATGTGTCGGAGCCGCTGGCCCAGCCGGACCACGGCGTGACGGTCGTGTTCGTGGAACTGCCGAACACCAAGATCGAGCTGTTGCACCCCCTCGGCGAGGACTCGCCCATCGCCAACTACCTGGAGCGCAATCCGTCTGGCGGCATGCACCATATCTGCTACGAGGTCGACGACATCCTCGGCGCGCGGGACAAGCTGAAGGCCGAAGGCGCCCGCGTGCTCGGCGACGGCGAGCCCAGGATCGGCGCCCACGGCAAGCCGGTCCTGTTCCTGCATCCGAAGGATTTCTGCGGCACGCTGGTGGAAATCGAACAGGTCTGACGCCTGTGGAAATCTTCACCGGCATCATGATCTTCGCCATCATCTGGTGGCTGGTGTTGTTCACGGTTCTGCCGTTCGGGGTCCGGACGGCGGAAGAGGCCGACGTGGAGATGGAACCGGGGCAGGCGACCAGCGCCCCGGTCCGGCCGCGCCTGCTGCTCAAGGCGGCCATTACCACGGCCATTTCCGGCGTCATCTACGGCCTCATTTGGTTGGTCGTCGCGTTCGAGTTGATCGATTTTCGAGCGTACTTCCAATAGCGGGCGGGATTCGCTGCGCTGCACCCACAGCGCCTTTCCGCTGCTGCCCGCGACATAGCCAACAGCCGTAGTCAGACGCGCAAATTTTGGGCGTTTCTCAAGAAATTTCGACTATTTACCGGGATCGGATCAGTTTCGGTTTGCTGTTGTGCGCCGCAGCATGCGACCTTTTACGTGCTTTAGGGGTTACCGGCGTCCGGTGACTATCCGAACACCGGGATCTCCTAGCAGCGCTTGTTGGCGTTTCTTCCCTAGACTTGGGCCGCGCGGTCATTCGACCGACCGCGGCCCTTTTTTCTGGTGCTTTACCGTCCCACTCCCCCACCCGGCCACCCACGGGAGTATCCTTGCATGGGTGGCCGGGTGGGGGAGTGGGGCGGTAAAGCCGGAACAAGGACTCCCTACAAGACCGTGAACTTCACCAGGAACGCCGCCGCGATCACCCATACCGCCGGCCCGACCTCCGTCGCCTTGCCGCTTAGTGCCTTGATCGCCGCATAGGTAATGAAGCCGATCCCGATTCCGTGCGCAATCGAATAGGTCAGCGGCATGGTCACCGCGCAGACCACGGCCGGCGCATATTCGGTAACGTCGTCCCAGTCCAGTTCCGCCATGCCCCGGGCCATAAGGCAGGCCACGAACAGCAGCGCCGGGGCGGTGGCGAAGGCCGGCACCGTGCCGGCCAGCGGCGCCAGGAAGATGCAGGCGATAAACAACACCGCCACCGTCACGGCGGTAAGCCCGGTCCGCCCGCCCGCGTTGATGCCGGACGCGCTTTCGATGTAGCTGGTGGTGGTCGAGGTGCCCAACGCCGCGCCGACCATCGTCGCCCCGGAATCGGCCATCAGCGCCCGGCCGAGCCTGGGCAGTTTGCCCTGCCGGTCCAACAGTCCGGCCCGGTGCGAGACGCCGACCAGCGTACCCGCGGTGTCGAACAGGTCGACGAACAGGAACACGAACACGATGGAGATCAGGCCGACGTTCAACGCCCCGGCGATATCCATTTGCAGCAGCGTCGGCGCCAGCGACGGCGGCGGCGCGGCCACGCCCTTGAACTCGGTCAGACCCATCACGACGCCGATCACGGTAATCACCAGGATCGAGATTACGATGGCGCCCGGGATGCGCCGGGCGTAAAGCCCGCCGATCAGCACGAATCCCAGCGCTGCCAGGATCACGGAAGGCTGCGTCACGTCGCCGAGGGTGACCAGGGTCGCCGGATGATCGACTACGATTCCGGCATTGTTCAGCGCGATGATGCCCAGGAAGAGGCCGATGCCGGCCGAAATCGCCAGCTTCAGCGACATCGGGATGGCGTTGATGATCCATTCCCGCACCTTGAACACGCTTAAGAGGAAGAACAGCACGCCGGAGACGAACACCGCGCCCAACGCCGTCTGCCAGCCGATCCCCATACCGCCGACCACGCCGAACGCGAAATAAGCGTTCAGCCCCATGCCCGGCGCCAGGGCGATCGGATAGTTGGCCCACAACCCCATGATCAGGCAGCCGACCGCCGCCGCCAGGCAGGTCGCCATGAATACCGCCCCGAAATCCATGCCGGCCTTCGACAGGATGTCCGGGTTGACGAAGATGATGTAGGCCATGGTCAGGAACGTCGTCACCCCGGCCAGGATCTCGGTGCGGACGTTGGTTCGATGCCCCGAAAGCTGAAAAATCGAATTCAACATGGCGCTTGTATCCCCCAATAAATTCAATATTTACGCGCAATGGCCGGCAGTTTGACGGATCGCGTAGCACGGAATCAAGCGTCGGCTGGTCGCGGAAGAGGGCTGCCATTAACCGCCTGTTCATCCGAAAAGTGGGAGCATGCCCAACATGCGAACCTCGGCAATCACGGTTTTGGCGCTGTTTTTCGGGCTTTCCGGGCCGCTCCGGGCCGAGCCCCTGATCGTCATCGATATCGATGATTGCCGCCATATCGTCGCCCATCAGGCGGCTCCCGATGTCGCCTATCAGCCGGGCAGGGATGTGCGGGGCAAGGCCGTGGCGCCCGCCGACCTGCCTTCCAGCGGATCGATTCGCACGCCGGAGCAGGTCTCGATCGATCTGATCATTCCCCTCAGTACCTTCCTCGGAGACGACACCCCGCCCTTTACGGAGGACGCCGAGGTCAATGCCGGCCGCGTCGTGGTCGACACCGTCACCGGCGAGGTCAGCTACAACGGCCAGTCCCTTGGCGATCCGGCCGCCAACGCCATCGCGGCCGAATGCGCCCGTCAGCTTCGCCTTCAAGAGTAGTTGAAAGTTCCACGTCGCCGTCCCACGTTGCCAAGCATCGGCCCATTCCCTACAAAGGCGGATCGTCCGAAACCGGGCAGTTGATATGACGGCGAACGAGGATCCGCGCCGATGCGTCTGACAACATTCTTCATGCCGACCCTGCGGGAGAACCCCACCGAGGCGCAGATCGTCTCGCACCGGCTGATGCTGCGCGCCGGTATGATCCGGCAGTCCAGCGCCGGCATCTATTCCTGGCTGCCGCTCGGCTTCCGCGTGCTGAAGAAGATCGAGCAGATCGTACGCGAGGAGCAGGACGCCGCCGGCTGCCAGGAACTGCTGATGCCGACCATCCAGCCGGCCGAGCTCTGGCGCGAGTCCGGCCGTTACGAAGATTACGGCAAGGAGATGTTGCGCATCCGCGACCGACACGACCGCGAGCTGCTGTACGGCCCGACCAACGAGGAGGTGATTACCGAGATCTTCCGCGCTGGCGTCACGTCCTACCGCGCGCTGCCGCAGCTCCTCTATCACATCCAGTGGAAGTTCCGCGACGAGGTCCGGCCCCGTTTCGGCATCATGCGCGGGCGCGAGTTCCTGATGAAGGACGCCTATTCCTTCGACCTGGATTTCGACGGCGCCAAGCGGGCTTACAACAAGATGTTCGTGGCTTACCTACGCACCTTCGACCGCATGGGCCTGAAGGCGATCCCGATGGCGGCGGAGACCGGCCCGATCGGCGGCGACCTCAGCCATGAATTCATCATCCTCGCCGATACCGGCGAGTCGGCGGTCTTCTGCCACAAGGACCTGCTCGAATTCGACGTGCCGACGGGCGAGGTCGACTACGACGGCGATCTCCAGCCGATCGTCGATCACTGGACCAGTCGCTACGCCGCCGCCGACGACCTGCACGATCCGGCCCAATGCCCCGTGCCGGAAGCCGACCTGGTTACCCACCGCGGTATCGAAGTCGGTCACATCTTCTATTTCGGCACCAAGTATTCCGATCCGCTGAAAGGCATGGTCACCGGCCCGGACGGCGCCGAGACGCCGGTCCATATGGGCTCCTACGGCATCGGCGTGTCGCGCCTGGTCGGCGGCATCATCGAGGCGAGCCACGACGACGCGGGCATTGTCTGGCCGGCATCCGTCGCGCCGTTCGATCTCGGGTTGATCAACCTGAAAGTCGGCGACGAGGCCTGCGACGCCATGTGCGCGGACCTTTATGCGAAATTCCGCCGCGCCGGCGTCGACGTGCTCTACGACGATACCGACGAGCGGGCCGGCGCCAAGTTCGCGGTCATGGACCTGATCGGCCTGCCCTGGCAATTGACCGTCGGGCCGCGCGGCCTCAAGTCCGGCGTCGTCGAACTGAAGAACCGCGCCACGGGCGAGCGCGAAGAGCTTACGCCGGACGCCGCCGTCAAACGTCTGGCGGGCTGACCGCATCGTGTTCTCCGCCGTCGAGTGGATGATCGCATCGCGCTACTTACGGGCGCGCCGTCAGGAAGGCTTCGTTTCGGTCATTGCCGTGTTCTCGTTCCTCGGCATCACCCTCGGCGTCGCCACGCTGATCATCGTCATGGCGGTGATGAACGGCTTCCGCCAGGAATTGCTCGGCCGGGTGCTTGGCCTCAACGGCCACGTCATGGTGCAGGGCCTACAGCGCCAGCTTGAGGATTTCGATACCGTCGCTGGCCGCATCCGCGGCGTAGACGGCGTCGTCCGCGTAACCCCGCTGGTCGAGGGCCAGGTGATGGCCACCGCCAACCGCGCCTCCAGCGGCGCTCTGGTGCGCGGCGTCCGGCCCGACGACCTCCGGGCGACCGAGATCGTCGCAACCAACATCGTCGCCGGATCGCTCGAAACGTTCGGGCAGCCGAACCAGGTGGTGGTGGGTTCGCGTCTCGCCAACAAGCTCGGCCTGCCGGTCGGCGGCAAGATCACGCTGATCTCGCCGAACGGCACCGCCACCGCGTTCGGCTTCGTGCCCCGGCTCGCCACTTACACGATTGCCGCGACCTTCGAAGTCGGCATGTACGAATACGATTCCAGTTTCGTCTATCTGCCGCTGGATCAGGCCCAGGTCTATTTCCGCACCGGCGAGGGCGTCAGCGGCCTAGAGGTGATCCTCGACCACCCTGATCGTTCCGTCGAACTGCGCGGGCCGTTGCTCTCGGCGGCGGGGCAGGGCACCCGGCTGTTCGACTGGCAGCAGGCCAACGCCCAGTTCTTCAACGCGCTTCAGGTCGAACGCAACGTGATGTTCCTGATCCTGACGCTGATCATCATCGTTGCCGCCTTCAACATCATCTCCAGTCTGATCATGCTCGTGAAGGACAAAGGCCGCGACATCGCCATCCTGCGCACCATGGGCGCGACCCGCGGCACCGTGATGCGTGTTTTCTTCCTGTCCGGCGCCAGCATCGGCTTCGTCGGCACCCTGGTCGGCTTCATCATCGGCATCGCCTTCTGCGCCAACATCGACAGCATCCGTCTCTGGCTCGAAAGCCTGACCGGCACCACGCTCTGGTCGCCGGAGATCCGCTTCCTCTCCCAGATCCCGGCCCAGGTCGACCCGAACGAGGTCGTCATGGTGATCCTGATGGGCCTCGGCCTGTCGTTCCTGGCGACGCTCTATCCGTCCTGGCGGGCGGCCCGGCTCGATCCGGTGGAAGCGCTCCGCTATGAGTGAGCCGGCGCTCGTCCTCGAGCGCGTCGAGCGGACGTTCCAACAGGCGGACAGGCCGCTCCACGTCCTGCGCGGCGTCGACCTGCGCCTTCAGCCTGGCGAGATCGTCGCCATGGTCGGCCCGTCCGGCTGCGGCAAGTCGACCCTGCTGCACGTCGCCGGCCTGCTGGAGGCGCCCGACGCCGGCGAGGTGGTGATCGAAGGTAAACCCTGCGCCCGCATGGCCGACGCGGACCGTACCGCAACCCGCCGCCGCGTGATCGGCTTCGTCTACCAGTATCACCACCTGCTGCCGGAATTCTCCGCGCTGGAAAACGTGATGATGCCGCAGTTGATTGCCGGTACGGGGAAATCCGACGCCAAGGTGCGGGCGCGGGAGCTTCTAAGCCGCCTCGGCCTCGCCGAACGCCTGACCCATCGCCCGGCCCGCCTCTCCGGCGGCGAACAGCAGCGCGTCGCCATCGCCCGCGCCGTCGCCAACCGACCGAAGGTGCTGCTGGCTGACGAGCCCACCGGCAATCTCGACGAAAACACCGCCGCCCAGGTCTTCGACGAACTCCTGCATCTGGTCCGCGACGCCGGCGTCGCCGCCCTGATAGCCACCCACAACCGCGATCTCGCCCAATCCATGGACCGCGTTCTGGAACTGCATGACGGCGTCCTGGTCCAGGCTTGAACGTGGGTTTCAGCCCGTATGGGAAGCCGGTACCGCGGTCTTCGAGCATGAGTGTCGGTATTTTTTACACTTCATCAATCCACTGATAAATCAACTCAACCCGTTATATTTCTTAACCAATCCCAGATGGTTCCTGGTTTGTTCCGTCAGAACCGGCTCGGCAAATCGTCGAGTTTATTTACATTAACGCGCGATCCGTAAATCGGAGTGTCGTTAAGCCATTGAAAATAGACTAATTTGACTTTTGGCACAGTAATTGCTTCTAGTAACAATTCCCAGTTGTTTTGTAGATGACCATTGCGTGAGTGGTGGACGGACGGCGCTAAGCGCCGGCGGTACAGAACGGAGGGAACATCATGAAAGCATTACGGTATTCCGGCCTGGCGGTATTGGCCTTAGCGGCCGTTGGTTTAGCCGCACCTCAGGCAAAAGCCATCAGCATTACGCTCGACAATTCTTTTTTCTTTGAAAGTCCCGGCGGTGTCGCTTTCGATCCCACGAGCGGCAACCTGTTCGTGACCGACGGCGGAAACACCATCTCGCAGGTCACGACGGCCGGTGTGCCGGTATCCTCGTTCTCCGTATTCGCGGGCGCGGACATCAACGGGCTTGACGTTCTGCCGAACGGCAACCTGCTGCTCGCGGACCAGAGCACCAACAACCCCCTCGGGAACACGGCGTTGCTCGAGTTCACCAAGGCCGGTGTTGCCGTGCCGGGCGGCATCAACGCCGTCATCAACCCGCCGTCCGGCGATGCGGACGGTGTAGCTTTCAACGCGGGTACCGGTACGATCTTCGTCGCCGACGATTCTGACGAAACAATCTACGAGTTCGCGACGGGGGGCGGTGCGCCGCTGTCAAGCTTCTTGACCACTGCGATTGATGCCGCCTTCGACGAATCGGAGGGCATTACGGTTGACCCGGAGACGGGCAATCTGCTCGTGGTAGACGACGAATCCGGCACCAGTTCGCTCTACGAACTGACGACGGATGGCGACCTTGTGATGGTGGTGGATCTGCTGGCCTTGACGGGCTTCGACGACCCGGAAGGCGTCACGATCGATCGGGCGAATAACAAGCTATATGTGGCCTTCGATGATGATGGCGTAAACAGCATCGGTGATCGGATCGCGCAGTTCAGCATCGTCGACAACGTTCCTGAGCCGGCCACCCTCGCTATCTTCGGCCTTGGCCTGCTAGGTCTCGGCTTCGCCCAGCGTAAGCGGCTGATCTGATCTCGCCTGAGTAAGTTCTTTGGAGGCGGCGGCTCGGCAATCGGGCCGCCGTTTTCGTGTGTGACGGCGTCCTGGTCCAGGCTTGAACGCGCCGCGCGTTTCCAACACTTGTCTTTACGAACACGGAGCAGGACGCTCCCATGTTGCCCCTTGCTATGGAAGACGCGATGCCCGACCACACCGAAGCAACGGGAAAATGTCTGTGCGGCGCGTCCGCCTGACCGGCTGAATCGACCCGTCGAGGCTGGCATTGGTGCAGTCGGCGGCTGTGTGATACGTCTTATGGATGAACGCCGCCGTTCATCGCCTGCATTTCGCCACCGTTCGGGCCGAAGATCAGCAGATCGACGTCTGTGGCTATCTGGTGTTGGCTGGCGGCCATGCCGTTCTGGTCGACACCGGGATGGGAGACGGCAGCGCGCTGGTCGAGAAGCGTTTTCGCCCCCGACGGCTACCTCGTGCATATCTGGGACGAGGCGTCGATGCCGGCAGCGTAAAGCCGGCATCGGCTTCGAGCTGAAAGGTCATTTGCGGTCACAAGATCCGGATGGATACGGCCGCTCTGCTCCTGCATCTATCGTCGACCAAGGAGACGGATTTGCCGGGGGTTATCTATGAACATGCTGAGTGGGAAAGTCGCCGTCGTCACAGGCGCCAGTTCCGGAATCGGTCGTGCGACGGCCCGCTTGTTTGCCCATGAAGGTGCGAAAGTCGTCGTCACCGCACGTCGTCGGCAACAGCTTGACGATCTCGTGACCGAGATAGCGACAAACGGAGGCACCGCAATTGCGCACGCCGGCGACGTCAGGGACGAAGCCTTCGCTGAAGCCCTTGTCGAAACGACGTTGCGCGCGTTCGGCGGGCTGGATATCGCGTTCAACAACGCCGGAACGCTTGGCGAGATGGCGTCGGTCGCCGAGGTCTCGCTGGCCGGCTGGCGCGACACGCTCGAGACCAACCTGACGAGCGCATTTCTCGGCGCCAAACATCAGGCGCCGGCAATGATCGAACGGGGCGGCGGCTCGCTGATCTTCACCTCAAGCTTCGTCGGCTACACTGCTGGCATGCCCGGCATGGCCGCCTATGCGGCCACCAAGGCGGGCTTGATCGGACTGACCCAGGTGCTCGCGGCGGAGCTCGGCGTCAGCGGCGTCCGCGTCAACGCCATCCTGCCCGGCGGCACGGATACCCCGATGGGCAGCGCTGTCGCGGACACGCCGGAGGCCCGGGCTTACGTCGAAAGCCTGCACGCCCTCGAACGCACGGCCAAACCCGAAGAGATCGCGCAATCGGTGCTTCACCTTGCGTCGGACGCGTCGAGTTTCATGACCGGCACCGCTATGCTGGTGGACGGCGGCATATCGATCAGGCGGGCCTGACGGTTCGAATCCTCCGACCGACGAAGCTAGCTCATCGCTCGACCGTCTTGCGATAGAGATGCCACGTCGCGTGCCCCAGCACGGGCATCACGAAGATCAGGCCGAGGAACGCCGGTATCGACCCCAGCACCAGACCGCCAGCGACGATCAGCCCCCAGGCCGCGATGGCGCGCGGGTTGGCCATCGCCACATGGACCGACGTCCAGATCGCCAGGCCGACGCCGACGTCGCGGTCCAGCAGCATCGGAAACGACACCACGCTGATCGTCAGCACCAGCAGGGCGAACAGGAAGCCGGCGCCCATGCCGACGATGATCATGGCCCAGCCGGCGCCGGTCAGGAACACGTCGCTCGCGAAGGCTATAATCGAAACCGGCGGTTCGGGGCCCAGCGTCAGGCCGTAGATGATCTGCGCCGCCGCAAGCCACAGCAGGAACAGTCCGACCAGCAGCAGGCCCATCGCGGCGATCGCCCCGAACGAGGGTGAGCGCACCATGCCGAAAGCGTCCGCCCAGGTCGCCGTCTCGCCCTTTTCCCGCCGCCGGCTCATTTCGTACAGCCCGACCGCCGCGACCGGGCCGAGCAGCGCGAAGCCGGACATGATCGGGAACAGCAGCGGCAGCATCTCGTAGCCGAACGCCAGCCGCGCGAGCACAAGGCCCGCCACCGGATAAACCAGGCAGAGGAAGATTACGTCTGTCCGGCACGCCCCGAAATCGGCGAAGCCTTTTTGCAGGATCTCTTTTAAGTCGGTAATCTCAATCCGACGGATCTCCGGTCGCGGCGCTTCCACGCTCGCTTCCGTGCCGCCCAGCGACCGCCCCACCGATACCAGGTGCGACGCCGCTTCCTTGAATTGATCCGCGCCCCATTCGATGGGGTTCCGTATGGTGGCCATGCTTCGCTCCTCGACAATCCGTGGATCGAACGGCTGCGCGTCACGCAACGCCCGGCACCCCGGTCAGCCGCAGGCCACGAGGAGCCGGTACCTGCCACGCCGCATAGGGTACGCCGTTTAACGGCCTGTGTCTGCTCACATATTGGTGCTGGGGTGTTCGGCGAACCTGGCGGGTTTGAGCGGGATCAGTGGGTTGCCGGGCCGCTCAGCACCGGTTGCCAGCCGCGAAACCAATCGGACGCTTCCGTGTCCCAGGGAAAGTGGCCTTCAGTGGACGGCCAGACGCATTGAATCAAAGGGAAATCGCTTGCCCCGTATAACCAAAGATCCCAACCGACATGATCACGGTATTTGTGTTTCGGAACCTCGACGAACGTGCATTCGAACCCTTCGAGAAAACCTTCGTAGTATTGCCCGGCCGAGAAATCCTCTTTCTCTTCCCCAATCCGTCGGCCGATCTCGTTCAGAATCCAGATTGAAAGCTCGCGCTTTAGACCGAATATTATTACTTCAGGGCGCTGATACGTATGCCACAGGCCGGCGGAATAGCTGAAGTTCGGCAATTCGTTTTCTTCCAGGACATTGATGATATGAAGGCCATATCGTTTTATGTCCTCGATCGCCTTTTCTTCGTGCTGGTCTTTGGGCGTGGGTAGCATCACGAGTTCCTGAAGTCTGGTGCTTCGCGGCAATAGCGTTTTGGAGTCAGGTCGACGTACTACTGACTAGGCGGCAGCCCCAACCGATTTTGATGTGAATCCGATTCTATACCCCCGGAATTTCGCCGAAGTCCGGTGGCCGGCGGTCGCCCGAGCGAGGTGGCAATTCCAGATCAACGCCTTGTTTGGCACCGAAATGTTTCTCGGCTAGAAGCGCCAGGTTAGTCCCGCCGGGAGCGGTAACACCGCAAAAAAGAAACTGCCGTGCCTCCTCGCGCTGTTGCCGGCTGCGCTTTCCGAAACGGATGCGCAGTTTCTCGAGGATGGCCCTATACCGGTCTCGGGTGGTCAAATTCTGCGCGGCGTCGGTTCCTTCAACCTCCGAATACACTATAGGCACTCCCTGAAACGCGGTCGACACGTGTGTGACCTCGCATCGGTTGGTCTCCCCGTCTTTATTCACTTGACACGGATGGAACAAAAAAAGAACATTAATAAAATTAAAACGGAACAAAGGAGGCGGCGTGATGAAACGGCTTGTTCACGATGTGACCACCGCGTTGGGCCTGATCGGCCTGTGGGGGGTTCTGTTCGTTTGGGCTGAGATCGCCCAATCGCTGATCGGGTGACCCCCGAGCGCTGCCGTCAGTGCACTCGGTAGAACTGGTGCTGGCCGACCTTGACGGTCTTGTTCAGACCGCCGGCCCAGGTCGGCGAAACGTAGTCGGCGTGGTAGTGGGTCGAGGATCCGGTCAGGTCGCGCAGGTTGCCGGTATTGGCCAGGCGGGCGAGCTCCAGCGCGCTAGCCCAGGCGGCCCGCTCCCTCGGCTTGTCGGACTTGCCGTCGCAGGCGAACGAGAACTGGCAGGCGTGGCGGCGCTGCTCGTTCTGGTACACAACGTCGCAGACGCTGTTCGGATAGCCGGCATCCTTGACCCGATTCAGCACCACCAGGGCGACCGCCAGCCGGCCTTCGAACGGCTCGCCGCGCGCCTCGAAATAGATCGCCTGCGCCAGGCAGCGATCGGCGTCCGGCAGGTCGGTCAGCGGGACCTTCGCCAGGGCGGCGAATTTGTCTTGCTGCTGCGCCGTCCAGCCCATGCCGAACAGCAGCGCGACGATAGCGGCAAGCACCGTCAGCGCGGTCGGCAGCAGATATCGGCGTATTGCGAGCGGTCCCATAACCCCTCCGTCTTCACGGTGCGACCCGGTAACCGGTGTCATTATTCGGGCGACAGAATGGCTGTTAAATAGTGGCTGGATTTTGACATTAAAGCGGCAAAACGGCGCATGGCAGGTATGTCGGCTTAACCACTAGATACAGCGGTTGCGAACAGGGTTATCCACAACTAATTGCGGCCTGCCGCTAACCTTAAATGGACAGGTTAGACCGGCTGAAGGAAACTGACGCCCCGTTCACTACGATTCCCGTGCAGCCCATGTCCGTCGCCGAATTCGTCCATCTCCGCGTCCATACCGCCTATTCCCTGTCGGAAGGGGCGATCCGGCTGCCGGAACTGGCGTCGATGTGCCAACGCCATGGCATGCCGGCGGTCGCCGTCGCCGATACCAACAACCTGTTCGGCGCGCTGGAGTTCAGCCTGGCGATGGGCAAGGCCGGGGTGCAGCCGATTATCGGCTGCCAGCTTTCGATTACCCCGGAAAGGCGGGAACACGAAGGGATGATGAGCGGCAACGGCCGCGCCGGGCGGGCGCCGGAGCCGCAACCGCTGGCATTGTTGGCCCAGAATGAGGCCGGCTATCAGAACCTGTTGAAGCTGACCTCCAAGGCCTTCCTGGAGACGGAACCCTCGGAAGACCCGCAGGTCAGCCTCGCGACCCTGGCCGGTTGTTCGGACGGGCTGATTTGCCTGACCGGCGCGGCGGCGGGGCCGGTCGGCAAACTCCTGGCCGACGGCCAGATGGACGCTGCCGAAGCCTTGTTGTTGCAACTTGCCGGCCTGTTCCCGGGTCGGCTCTATGTCGAGTTGCAGCGCCACAATCTGCCGCTGGAGCGCCAGGTGGAGCCGGCCCTGATCGACCTGGCCTACAAGCACGATCTGCCGCTGATCGCGACAAACGCGTGCTTCTTCGCCGACCAGGACATGTTCGACGCGCACGACGCGTTGCTCTGCGTCGCCAACAGCTCCTATGTCGCCGAAACCGACCGACTGCGTCTCACGCCGGACCATCGGTTCAAGTCGCCGGAGGAAATGAAGGTCCTGTTCGCCGACCTGCCGGAGGCCGTTGCCAACACGCTGGTGGTGGCGCAGCGCTGCGCCGTCATGGCGCCGGTTCGCGATCCGATCCTGCCCAGCTTCTCCACCGACGGCGGCCGCAGCGAGGCCGACGAGATGGCGGCCCGCTCGCGGGAAGGGCTGGAAAAGCGGCTCGAGGATCACGTGTTCACGCCGGACATGGACGAAGCGGCGCGCGAGGAAACCGCCCGGCCGTACCGGGAGCGCCTGGAATACGAAATCGGCGTCATCACCAAGATGGACTTCCCCGGCTACTTCCTGATCGTCGCCGACTTCATCCAGTGGGCCAAGGCGCGCGGCATCCCGGTCGGCCCGGGCCGCGGCTCCGGCGCCGGCTCCGTGGTCGCCTGGGCGCTTACCATCACCGATCTTGATCCGCTGCGCTTCGGTCTGCTGTTCGAACGCTTCCTCAACCCCGAACGCGTGTCGATGCCGGACTTCGACGTCGACTTCTGCCAGGACCGCCGCGACGAGGTGATCCGCTACGTGCAGGACAAGTACGGTCACGGCAACGTCGCGCAGATCATCACTTTCGGAAAGCTGCAGGCCCGCGCCGCGCTCCGCGACGTCGGCCGCGTGCTGCAACTGCCGTTCAAGCAGGTCGACCGCATCTGCAAGCTGGTGCCGAACAACCCGGCCAAGCCCGTGACCCTGCAGCAGGCGCTCGACATGGTGCCGAAGCTGAAGGAAGAGCGGCGCGCCGACGAGGGCGTCGACCGCATGATGTCGATCGCGTTGAAGCTGGAAGGGCTCTACCGTCACGCCTCGACCCACGCCGCCGGGGTGGTGCTCGGCGACCGCCCGCTCGACGAGCTGGTGCCGCTCTACCGCGACCCGCGCTCCGACATGCCGGTCACCCAGTTCTCGATGAAATGGGCGGAGACCTCGGGCCTGGTCAAGTTCGACTTCCTCGGCCTCAAGACCCTGACGGTGCTGGACCGCGCCTGCGGCCTGCTCAAGCGGCGCGGCGTCGACCTCGCGCTGGACGACATTCCTCTGGAGGATACGGAAACCTTCGAAATGCTGGGCCGCGGCGAGTCGGTCGGCGTGTTCCAGTTGGAAGGATCGGGCATGCGCGACGTGCTGCGCCAGCTAAAGCCGGACACGTTCGAGGACATTATCGCGCTGGTCGCGCTCTACCGGCCGGGCCCGATGGACAACATCCCGCGCTTTTGCAACACCAAGCATGGCCGCGAGGAGCCGGACTACCTGCACGAATGGATCAAGCCGATCGTCGAGGAGACCTACGGTGTGATCGTCTATCAGGAGCAGGTGATGCAGATCGCCCAGGTTCTCGCCGGCTACAGCCTGGGCGAGGCCGACCTGCTGCGCCGCGCCATGGGCAAGAAGATCCAGGCCGAGATGGATGCGCAACGCGAACGCTTCATCTCCGGCGCGGTGGAGAAGGGGGTCGCGCCCGACCGGGCCACCACGATCTTCGAACTGGTCGACAAGTTCGCCGGCTACGGCTTTAACAAGTCGCACGCCGCCGCCTACGCCCTGGTCGCCTGGCATACCGCCTGGATGAAGTGCAAGTACCCGCACGAATTCATGGCCGCGTCGATGACCCTCGACCTCGGCAACACCGACAAGATCAACGTCTTTCGCCAGGAGTTGCAGCGGATGGACATCGATCTCCGGTCGCCCGACGTCAACGCCTCCGCGGACGAGTTCATCGTGGAGACGGATGCGGACGGCAACCCGGAAGCGATCCGCTACGCGCTGGCCGCGGTCAAGAATGTCGGGCGGGAAGCGATGCGCGCCGTGGTGTCGGAACGAACGGCGGAAGGATCCTATCGCGACCTGTTCGATTTCGCGCAGCGGCTGGACCCGTCGGTCCTGAACAAACGTCAGGTCGAGAACCTGGCGCGGGCCGGCGCCTTCGACAGCCTGAATCCCAACCGTGCCCAGACCTTCGCGTCCGTCGAACTGCTGGTGCGCCATGCCAATGGCGCGGCGGCCGAGCGGGGCAGCGGCCAGACCAGCCTGTTCGGCGGCGCCGGCGACGCCATCGCCATGCAGATGCCGGCCCTGCCGGACGTCGACCCCTGGCTGCCGACCGAACAGCTTGCCCAGGAATACGACGCCATTGGCTTCTACCTCTCGGCCCACCCGATCGACGTCTATACCAAGCCGCTGGCGCAAAAGGGGGTGCGCCGGGCCGCGGACCTGCTGGGAAGTCTGAACGGCAACACGGTCACCGCCAAGATCGCGGGCACGCTGATGAGCCGGCGCGACCACCGGTCGGCTCGTGGTACGGCCCTGGCCTTTATCCAGGCGTCCGATCCCAGCGGTATCTTCGAAGTCACCATGTTCTCGGAACAGCTTGCTCAGTACAGCGAGATGCTGGAAACCGGCAGGTCTCTGGTCTTCATGGTCGAGGCCCGGATGGACGGGGAGCGCGCTCGTCTCACTGTTCAAAGCGTGTATGATATCGATATTTATACAACTGATGCGGCGGCCGGCGTTCGCGTGTTCTGCGACGACGGCGCACCGTTCGGCGGGCTTAAAAGCGTGTTGGGCAAGACTGGTTCGGGCAAGGGTATGGTGATGCTGGTGCTCAAGCTCGACGACCGCGACAAGGAAGTCGAGATCGAGGTGCCGGAGCGTTTCGCCATAACCCCGGCGATCCGCCAGTCGCTGAAGGGTGTGCGCGGCGTCGTCGACGTCCAGGAGATCTGAGAGTCTGTTCAAGAGAGCCTAGCCGGCCCGCTCCCCCGTCCCAACCACCCGTACCAGGGTACCCTATGGGTGGTTGGGCCGGGGGAGCGGGCCGGCTAGGCTCTCGAAAATGCGTCCCGAGACGCATTTTGGACAGATATTCGGATCCGAAAAAGCGGCGAATATCCTTGCATCTTCGCCCCTGTCCGGGTATCACCCGACCCCATTGATCCCACACGCGGGCCTGCGGCACTCGCCACATAGCGAGACGCCGTTCCGGTGTCCGGCCGTTGGCCGGATGACAGCCTGCGGCGGTGCAACCGGAGAAGGAGATAGAAGGCATGGCCCTTCCCACGTTTACTATGCGGCAACTGCTGGAAGCCGGTGTTCATTTCGGCCACCAGACCCATCGCTGGAACCCGCGCATGGGTCCCTACATTTTCGGCAGCCGCAACGGCATCCATATCCTCGATCTGCAACAGACGGTGCCTATGCTGCACCGCGCAATGCAGGAGGTTCGCAATGTCGTCGCGGCGGGCGGTCGGGTGCTGTTCGTCGGCACCAAGCGTCAGGCATCGGAAGCGATCGCCGAGACGGCCCAGCGCTGCGCCCAGTTCTATATCAACCACCGCTGGCTCGGCGGCACGTTGACCAACTGGAAGACCATCTCGGTCTCGATCAAGCGCCTCCGCACCCTGGAAGAGCAACTCGCGACGGAAGACACCGGCCTGACCAAGAAGGAAATGCTGCGTCTGACCCGGGAGCGCGAGAAGCTGGAACGCTCGCTCGGCGGCATCAAGGACATGGGCGGCGTGCCCGACATGCTGGTGGTGATCGACACCAACAAGGAAAACATCGCCATCATGGAAGCCAAGAAGCTCGGTATCCCGGTGGCGGCGGTGGTCGACACCAACTGCGACCCGGAAGGCATCGACTTCCCGATCCCCGGCAACGACGACGCGCTGCGCGCCATCAGCCTCTATTGCGACCTGTTCGCTCAGTCGGTGCTCGACGGCATCCAGGTCGAGATGGTCGAGTCCGGTGAGGATATCGGCGCGGCGGAAGAGGTTCCGGTCGAGCCGCTGCCGGAGGCCGAAGAGGAAGCCGCCGCGGAAGTGGCCGAGCCCGAGGCTGCTCCGTCCAAAGAGGCGGCCGACGCCGCCGAACCGGTC
Organism: Minwuiaceae bacterium; assembly: GCA_028278525.1. Taxonomy (GTDB): domain Bacteria; phylum Pseudomonadota; class Alphaproteobacteria; order Minwuiales; family Minwuiaceae; genus JANQEE01. Next base: position 183,119 of record JANQEE010000049.1, read on the forward strand.
CAGCAGACTGCTTGAGAAAACCGCAACGTAAGGGCTTTTGTAGCCGGTATTTGATGTCGAGGACGAAGAATGGCTGAGATTACGGCAGCGATGGTGAAAGAGCTGCGCACGGCAAGCGGCGCCGGCATGATGGATTGCAAGAAGGCGCTGACCGAGTCGGACGGCGACATCGACGCGGCCGTCGACTGGCTGCGCAAGAAAGGCCTGTCCGCGGCGGCCAAGAAGGCCGGCCGTGTGGCCGCCGAAGGCCTGGTGGCGGTCGCGACCGAGGGCGGCAGGGGCGCCGTCGTCGAGCTCAACGCTGAAACCGACTTCGTCGCCCGCAACGAGCAGTTCCAGGGCCTGGTCAAGGCGATCGCCCAGATCGCGTTTTCCCAGGACGGTGGGCTCGACGCGGTTCTGGCCGCCGACTACCCGGGCACCGGCCGCAACGTCGCCGACGAACTGACCAACGCCATTGCGACGATTGGCGAGAACATGAATCTCCGCCGTGTTGCCGTGATGGATGCGACGCCCGGCGTGGTCGTCGCGTATGTGCATAACGCGACGGCCCCCGGCATGGGCAAAATCGGCGTGCTGGTGGCTGTGAAATCGGAAGGCGATACGGCCAGGCTGGAGGCGCTGGGCAAGCAGATCGCCATGCATGTCGCCGCGGCCAATCCGCTGTCCTTGACGGTCGACGACCTGAATCCGGCGGCGGTCGAGCGCGAGCGTTCGGTCCTGGTCGATCAGGCCAAGGCGTCCGGCAAGCCCGACAACATTATCGACAAGATGGTCGAAGGCCGCCTGCGCAAGTTCTATCAGGAAGTCGTTCTGTTGGAGCAGGCCTTCGTCATCGACCCGGATATCACGGTCGGCAAGGCCGTTGAAAACGCCGCGACGGAGATTGGCAAGCCCGTCGAGATTACCGGGTTCGTCCGATTCGCGTTGGGCGAGGGGATCGAGAAGCAGGAAGCGGATTTCGCGGCTGAAGTTGCCGCAACCGCGGCCAGCTGACCTGTCTGCCGCGCCCGACCCGTCGAATGCGGGTGTCGCCGCCGAGCGTGTTATGTGCACCGTCGAATCGGTGTATTCTGACTGCCGCCGTCGCGTTGCCCTCTGTCGCCAAAAGTAGCCGGATCGAATGATGCAGCCTGCCGCCCGATATCACCGCGTGCTGTTGAAATGTTCCGGCGAGGCGTTGATGGGCGGCGGCGATTACGGCATCGACTTCGATACCGTCGACCGCATCGCCAAGGAAGTCAAAGCGGTCCGCGAACTCGGCGTTCAGGTCTGCATGGTGCTGGGCGGCGGCAACATCTTCCGCGGCGTCTCCGGGGCGACCCGCGGCATGCAGCGCGCCAGCGCCGATTACATGGGTATGCTGGCGACCGTCATCAACGCGTTGGCCCTACAGAACATGCTGGAAGGCCATGGTGTCGAAAGCCGCGTCCTCTCCGCCATCCCCATGTCGACGGTGTGCGAACCCTATATCCGTCGTCGTGCCATCCGGCACCTCGACAAGGGTAGGGTGGTGATCTTCGGCGGCGGCACCGGCAATCCGTTTTTCACCACGGATACCGCGGCGGCGCTCCGGGCCGCGGAAATGGGCTGCGACGCGCTTTTGAAGGGCACCCAGGTGGACGGCGTCTACAGCGCCGATCCGAAAACCGATCCCGACGCGGAACGGTATGAACGGCTGAATTATCTGGAGGTTTTGTCCCGCGATCTTAAGGTGATGGACGCGTCGGCAATTTCCCTGGCGCGGGAAAACAAGATCCCAATTCTGGTATTCTCCGTTCATACGCCCGGGGCTTTCGCCGATGTGATTTCCGGCAACGGAACCTGCACGATTATCGGCGCCGCCGCGGAATAACAGCGCTTGGGAGGATCTGATCGTGGCTGAACTGGACCTGGCGGATATCGAAAGACGTATGGGCGGCGCGGTCGAGGCGCTGCGGTCGGAGTTCGCGGGTCTCCGGACCGGCCGCGCCTCCGCCAGCCTGCTGGACCCTATCGTGGTCGACTGCTACGGCAGCCAAATGCCGCTTAACCAGGTGGCGAGCGTCAATGTGCCGGAGCCGCGCATGTTGACGGTCCAGGTCTGGGACAAGGGCAACGTGCAATCCGTCGAAAAAGCGATCCGCTCGTCAAACCTTGGCCTCAATCCGGCGGTAGACGGGCAGCTTGTCCGGGTGCCGATCCCGGAATTGACCGAAGAACGGCGCAAGGAACTGGGCAAGGTGGCAGCGCAGTATGCGGAACAGGCGCGGGTCGCCGTCCGCAATGTCAGGCGGCACGCGATGGACGAGCTGAAGCAGTTGGAACGGGACCACGAGATGTCGAAGGACGAGCATCACCTCTATTCCGAAGAGGTGCAGACGCTGACCGACGGCACCATCAAGACCATCGATTCGGTGCTTGAAGGTAAGCAAAAGGAAATCATGCAGGTCTGATGATGCATCCCGCTCCGTCGAACAACCAGCGGCCTGCACCGCCGCGCCATATCGCCATCATCATGGACGGCAACGGCCGTTGGGCCAAGGCGCGCGGGCTGCCGCGGTTCGCCGGCCATCAGCGGGGCGCCGATTCCGTCCGCGAAGCCGTGCAAAGCTGCCGCGAACTCGGCGTTTCCTACCTGACGCTCTATGCCTTCTCGTCGGAGAACTGGAAGCGGCCGGCCAGCGAGGTCGACGACCTGATGGGCCTGCTCAGGGTCTATCTCCGCCGCGAGATGGACGAGTTGCACCGCAACGACATCCGCGTTCGGTTCATCGGCGACCGCAGCCGTCTGGCCCCCGACATCATCGATCTGCTTTCCCGCTATGAAATCACGACGGGCAAGAACACCTCGATGACCCTTGTCGTAGCGCTGAACTACGGCAGCCAGAACGAGATCGTCGATGCCTGTCGCCGGCTGGCCGAGGAGGTCGAGGCCGGCAAGCGTCGCGCGTCGGAGATCGACGCGACGCTTTTCGCGAGTTACCTCCAGACGGCGGATATTCCCGATCCGGACCTCCTGATCAGGACCAGCGGAGAACAGAGGCTGAGCAACTTCCTGCTCTGGCAATCGGCTTATTCGGAACTGGTTTTCGTCAACACGCTTTGGCCGGATTTCGGTAGAAAGAGCCTTGAAGACGCAATCGATGAGTTTCATCGCCGCGACCGTCGATATGGCGCCACCGAAGGCTGACGGCGGCGACACTCTTGGTCGCCGGGTCCTGTCCGCGGCGGTCTTGGCGCCCCTGGCGTTGGCCGCGGTCTGGTTCGGCGGTTTGGCGTTTCTGGCACTCATCCTTTTGGCGGCAGTCCTTCTCGCCTGGGAATGGAACGGCATGTCTGGCGGCGGCGTCTGGACCCTGGCGGTGCACGGCATCGCCGCGGTGGCGGCCGTGGCGCTGATCTATTGGGGGCTGGCCGGCTGGTCGCTGTTGGCCGTTGCCGGCGGCGCCGTTGCCGCCGGTATCGTCGGGCTGGTGACGCGATCCGGTCCGGCTTGGCCGTCGCTTGGCGTCGTCTACCTGACCCTGCCCTGCATTGCCCTGGTCTGGCTGCGCGCGGACCCGGCGATTGGCCGGGAGACGATTCTGTGGTTGTTGGCGGTGGTTTGGGCGACCGATATCGGCGCCTATTTCGCCGGCCGCGGCATCGGCGGGCCCAAGCTCGCGCCGCGCTTCAGTCCCAACAAGACCTGGTCCGGCCTGCTCGGCGGCGCCATGGCCGCGGGGCTGGCCTCCGCCGTGGTTGCCTCTGTCGCCGGGCTCGGCGGGGTCCTCGCGCTCGCCCTGGTCGGCGCCATTCTCGCGGTCGTGTCGCAGGTTGGTGATTTGACGGAATCCGGTTTCAAACGGCACTTTGGCGTCAAGGATTCGAGCCACCTGATCCCCGGCCATGGCGGCGTGATGGACCGTGTCGACGGGTTGCTGTTTGCCGTTCCAATCTATGCATTGATCGTTTTCGTCGCGGGAGGAACCACTGCATGGTCATGAGCATGCCGACACCTCAGCCGGTGGCTGATGCCTCCGTTCCCCTGGTTCCCCTGTCGGACGGCGGGCCGCGGCGGGTTACCATTCTGGGTTCCACCGGCTCGGTCGGCTGCAACACCATAGACCTGATCCAGCGCCAGCCGGATGCTTTCACCGTGGAGGCGTTGACGGCTTATGGCAACGTCTCGGCGCTTGCCGAGCAGGCCCGCCAGACCGGGGCCAAGCTTGCGGTCATCGGCGATCCGGCGCTCTATGACGACCTTAAAGAGGCGCTGGCCGGCTCCGACGTGGAAGCCGCGGCCGGGCCGGGCGCGTTGGTCGAGGCGGCGGCCCGTCCGTCCGACCGCGTGGTGGCGGCAATCGTCGGCGCCGCGGGGCTGGAGCCGACATTGGCCGCGGTGCGCCGGGGCGCGGTGGTCGCGCTCGCCAACAAGGAATGCCTGGTTTGCGCCGGCGAACTGATGACCAAGGAAGTCGCCGACCATGGCGCCACGCTGCTGCCGGTGGATTCCGAGCACAACGCGATCTTTCAGGTCTTCGATTTCGACCGCGCTGACGCCGTGGAGCGGATCATTCTGACGGCGTCCGGCGGCCCGTTCCGTACCTTCGACCTGGAGGCGATGGCGACCGTCACCCGGGAACAGGCGGTAGCCCACCCCAATTGGGACATGGGCGCCAAGATCTCGGTCGATTCCGCGACCATGATGAACAAGGGCCTCGAGTTGATCGAGGCCTATCATCTGTTCCCCGTCCCGGCGGAGCGGATCGAGATCCTGGTCCATCCGCAATCGGTGGTGCATTCCCTGGTCGGCTATGTCGACGGATCGGTGCTGGCGCAGCTCGGCAGTCCGGATATGCGCACCCCGATCGCCTATTCGCTCGGCTGGCCGGACCGCGTGGCCGCGCCGGCGCCCCGGCTGGACCTCGCATCGCTTGGCCAGTTGACCTTCTATGCTCCTGATTCCGAACGATTTCCGGCGCTCCGGCTGGCGCGCCAAAGCTTGCAAAGCGGAGGCTCGACCCCTACTATCCTCAACGCGGCGAACGAGGTCGCCGTGGGTGGCTTCCTGCAAAGCCGGATCGGCTTTCTGGATATCGCCCGGATCGTGGAAGCCACCTTGGATCGGGTCCCGAACCGGGCGTTTACGACACTCGACGACATGCGCGGCGTGGATGCCGAAGCGCGGCGCGTTGCCGAGACCTACTTGAACTGACGGCGCGGGATTTTCATGGAATTTGTTAATACCGTAGCGATTTACGGCGCGACCTTCCTGGCGGTCCTGACCGTGCTCGTCTTCGTGCACGAGATGGGCCACTACCTGGTGGCGCGCTTGTGCGGGGTAAGGGTCGACGTCTTCTCGATCGGTTTCGGGCGGGAAATCTTCGGTTGGAACGACCGTGCCGGGACGCGCTGGAAAGTCGGCTGGATGCCGCTCGGCGGCTACGTCAAGTTCTTCGGCGATGCCAACGCGGCCAGCGCACCGGATCAGGAACTGGAACAGCAACTGACCGAGGAAGAACGAAGCGTCTGCTTCCAGTTCAAGCCGCTGGGCCATCGGACCGCCGTGGTCGCAGCCGGGCCGATTGCCAATTTCCTGTTCGCCATCCTGATCTTCGCCGCGATGTTCGTCATCGTCGGCCAGCCTTACACCCCGGCGGTCATCAGTTTCGTGGACGAGGACAGCGCCGCGGCGGAAGCCGGCTTTGTGGTCGGTGATCGGGTCGTCGAAATCAACGAGCAACCGATCGAGCGGTTCGAAGAGATTCAGGCGATGGTCCGCCTCGGTCTCGGCCGCAGTCTGGAAGTGAAGGTGGAACGCGACGGCGCGGTCGTGCCGCTGTCCGTGACTCCCAGGATCGTCGAGATCACGGACCAGTTCGGCAACATCCACCGGGTCGGCCGGCTCGGCATCGGCGTGCCGGAGCGGGCATTTGCGCGTCACGGGCCGGTGGAAGCGCTGTGGCAGGGCGCCAAGCAGACCCTGTTCGTGACGACCTCGACCCTCGATGCGCTCGGCCAGATGTTCGCGGGCGACCGGTCGGTCGACGAATTGCGCGGCCCGCTCGGCATTGCGCAGATGTCGGGACAGGCGGCGTCCATCGGCGTGGACGCCATCATCCAGTTCGCGGCATTCCTGTCGATCAGTCTCGGGCTTATCAACCTGTTTCCCATTCCCATGCTGGATGGCGGTCATTTGTTGTTTTATGCGTTCGAGGCGGTGCGCGGAAAACCGTTGGGAGAGCGGTCGCAGGAATATGGCTTCCGCATCGGTCTCGCGCTGGTGGTGACCTTGATGCTTTTTGTTACGTGGAACGATCTTAAGAATCTGCCGATGGTCGCTGACATGATCGGCTTGTTTTCATAAAAAGCCGGCGCGCCGGCTAAGATCTAAACAGGGTGGACGTCAGGAGTGTCTCGGACGCTACGCCGAATATGGGCGGTTTGTGCCGTCGCGTCGATTATGGCGTTTGGGACCTTCGCAGTGCCGCAGGTCGGGCTGGGCGTCCAAACAGCCAGCGCCCAGAGCGTTGCGTCGATCGCTGAGGTTCTCGTCGAAGGCAATCAACGGATCGAGGCGGACACCGTCCGCTCCTACATGACGGTGCGCGCCGGCGATCCGTTCGACGCCGCGGAGATCGATAAGTCGTTAAAGGCGCTGTTCGCCACCGGCCTGTTCGCCGATGTCACCATTCGGCGCCAGGGCACCTCCCTGGTCGTCAGCGTGGTCGAAAACCCGATCATCAACCGCCTGGCGTTCGAAGGGAACCGCAAGATTTCGGACGATACCCTGGACTCGGAAGTCCAGCTTCGGCCGCGCGTGGTCTACACCCGCGCGCGGGTACAGTCGGACGTGCAGCGGATCATCGAGATTTACCGCCGCAGCGGGCGGTTCGCGGCGACGGTCGAACCGAAAGTGATCCAGCTTCCCCAGAACCGCGTCGACCTGGTGTTCGAGATCAACGAGGGCGAGGTGACGGAGATCCGCAAGATCCGGTTCATCGGCAACCGCGCGTTCTCCGACAGCCGGTTGCGGCGCGAGACCTCGACCAAGGAAGCCGTCTGGTACCGTTTCCTCACCGTCGACGATACCTACGATCCCGACCGCCTGACACTGGATCGCGAGTTGTTGCGGAAGTTCTATCTGTCGAACGGCTACGCCGATTTCCGCGTTGTCTCGGCGGTGGCGGAACTGACCCCCAACCGGGAAGAGTTTTTCGTCACTTTCACTTTGGACGAGGGCGAGGTTTATACGTTCGGCGAGATCGATTTGGAGACGGAGTTAAAGGACCTCGACCCCGATCAATTGCGGCGTCTGCTCCAGATGAACACGGGCGATACCTACAACGCCGATCTGGTCGAGAACACGATCGAGGACCTGACCTTCGAGCTTGGCCGTCTCGGTTACGCCTTCGTCGATATCCGCCCGCGCGTCGACCGCGACCGCGATAACAACATCATCGACCTGACCTTCGAGATTAACGAGGGGCCGCGCGTCTATGTCGAACGGATCGATATCGTCGGCAATGTGCGCACCCTCGACAAGGTCGTGCGGCGGGAATTCCGGTTGGTCGAGGGAGATGCCTTCAATACCGCCAAGCTGCGCCGGTCGCGGTCGAGGATCCGTGGGCTGGCGTTCTTCGAACGGGTCGAAATAACCAACGAGCAAGGCAGCGCGCCGGACAAAACCGTCATCAAGGTGGAGGTCGCGGAAAAGCCGACCGGCGAGTTGAGCCTGGGTGCAGGCTTCTCGACGACGGAAACGATCATCGGCGACGTAGCGATCCGCGAACGCAACCTGCTTGGCCGCGGCCAGGATCTGCGCCTGGCTTTCAGCCTGTCCGCGGTGCGCCGCCAGATCGACTTAAGCTTTACCGAACCGTATTTCCTGGATAAGCCGATCTCCGCTGGTGTCGACGTGTTCAACACGTCGACGGATCTTCAGGACCGGTCGTCGTTCGACCGTGACTCCACCGGCGGGTCGCTTCGCATGGGTTTCGATATTACAGAGCGGCTGCGCCAGACCCTCAACTACACCTTCCGCCGGGACAACATCAGCGACGTCGACGAAGACGCGTCGCGCTTCATTCGCGATCAGGAAGGCTCGACAACCTCTTCGTCCGTTGGCTACCGCCTGCGCTACGACCGCCGCGATGACCCGATCGAGCCGACCAGCGGCTTCGTCGTAACCCTGAACCAGGATTTCGCCGGCATCGGCGGCAGCGTCCGCAACATCCGGTCGACGCTGAAATATGCCCATTATTTCGAACTGTTCGACAAGGTGGTCGCCAGCATCGCCCTGAACGAAGGGTATGTGCTTGGCCTCGGCCAGGACGTTGAGATCAATCAGCGGTTCTTTCTCGGCGGCGATTCCTTTCGTGGATTCGAAAGCGGCGGTGTCGGTCCGCGCGATGTGACGACCGACGACTCCCTGGGCGGCAATCTGTTCTATGTCGGCACGGCGGAACTCCAATTTCCCCTGGGTCTGCCGGAGGAGTTTGGTATTCTTGGCCGAATTTTTACGGAAGCCGGCAGCCTGGTGGACGTGGACGAGGAGGGGCCCGAAGTGTTCGACGAGGGCAGTGTCCGCGTATCCAGCGGCGTGGGCTTGTCCTGGCGTTCGCCGTTCGGGCCGATCCGGCTGGATCTGGCCCAACCCTGGCTCAAGGAAGACGAAGATGAGATCGAGATCTTCCGATTCAGTTTTGGAACGAGGTTCTAGGTCATGATGCAAGTGGCAACCCGAAGTCTTGCGGCGCTGGCTTTCGCCCTGCTGTGGATTTCCATCGTGCAATCCGGCGCGCAGGCGCAGCAGTTGCGGCCGACCGTGATTGCCGTGATCGACATGAAGCGGATCGCCCAGGCCTCGGAAGCGACCAAAGATATACGTGCCCAATCGGAGCAGTTCAAAGAGCAGTTGATCGCCGAGGCCGGGCAGGCGGAAGAACAGCTTCGCGCCGAGGGCGAGGAGCTTAAGCGGCAGCGCGCCATCCTGTCGCCGGAGGCGTTCGCGGAGAAGCGTCGGGAGTTCGACCGTAAAGCGTCGGACACGCAGCGCTATCTGGTAGACCGGGAGCGGGGATTGAAGCAGTCCTTCGATGCGGCGAGGGCCCAGGTATTTCGCGAAATTATCAAGATCGTGTCCGAACTGAGCCAGTCGAAGGGCTACACGATGGTCGTGCGGCGATCACAGGTGGAGTTCTTCACGCCCGACACCATGGAAATTACGGACGATGTCATCGCCGTGCTCAACCAGCGGATTCCGAGCTTCAAGGTGGCCACGCCTGGCAGTCAGTAAGGGGCCTGGTATTGCCGTGGCCGACGGGGATGATCTTGGGAAGGCAGTCATGAGGGGAAGTGGCGATGTCTGATCAGACGGCGGTCGAGCAGACCGGATCGGTCGATCTGGAACGCATTATGCAGATGATCCCGCATCGCTATCCGCTGTTGCTGGTCGACAAGGTGGTGGACATCGTTGCCGACAAAAGCGCCGTCGGCATCAAGAACGTAACGATAAACGAGCCGCAGTTTCAGGGCCATTTCCCGTCCCAGGCGGTCATGCCCGGGGTCTTTATTATCGAGAGCATGGCCCAGACCGCGGCCGTTCTCGTGGTCTATACGCTCGGTCCCGAATCGGAAGGCAAGCTGGTCTATTTCATGACCGTCGACAATGCCCGCTTCCGGCGGCCGGTCGTGCCGGGCGACGTGATGCACGTCCAGGTCTCGAAGGTGCGCAACCGCGGCGCGATCTGGAAGTTCCGCGGCGAGGTGATGGTCGAAGGTAAGCTGGCGGCCGAGGCTGATTTCTCGGCGATGATCCGGGATACGTGATCGGTTCCGAAACCGGGACCGCAACAGACGAGGAGGCGATAAAAATGGCTGACGCGAACGCCAACAAGGAATTCCGATTGCTGCACACGATGCTCCGCGTGCGCGATCTGGACAAGTCTCTCGATTTCTACACCCGCCTTCTCGGCATGAAGCTGATGCGCAAGAAGGATTTCCCGACCGGCGAGTTCACGCTGGCGTTCGTCGGCTATGGTGAAGAAGAGAGTGATGCGGTGATCGAGCTCACTCACAATTGGGGGCAGGAAGAGCCCTATGAACTGGGCTCGGGTTTTGGCCATCTGGCCATCGGCGTGCCCGATATCTACGGCACCTGCGAACAGCTCGCGAGCGAGGGAGTCTCGATCCCGCGACCGCCGGGCCCGATGAAGCACGGCGGCAGCGTCATCGCCTTTGTCGACGACCCCGACGGCTATAAGATCGAGCTGATCGAACGGTCCTAAGCCTTGCCGGGCCTGTTACTGCCAGAAACTCCATAACAGAACGGCGCTGACCGTCGTCGCGGTCAGCAGCCAGGCCAGCCAGGATTTGAAGCGCCGGCCGGCCGTCGGCCTGTTGTCGTTGGCCGGTTGTCCAAGGCGGAAGTAGCGCGCCTGGCGGCGGTCGTTCGGGCGGTGGCGCAGGCGGGTCTGGTTGCCGACGATCCGACCTGTTTTACGCACCGCCACGCGGCCCTCAGCCGCGTTTCTCGATCGGGACATAGGGCCGTTCCGCGGGACCGGTATAAAGCTGGCGCGGCCGGCCGATCTTCTGGGAGGGATCGGCGATCATCTCGTTCCATTGCGCGACCCAGCCGACCGTGCGGGCCAGGGCGAACAGCACCGTGAACATTTCCGGTGGGAACCCGATCGCGCGCAGCACGATGCCGGAATAGAAGTCGACGTTGGGATAGAGTTTCTTCTCGACGAAGTACTCGTCCTCCAGCGCGATTTTCTCCAGCTTCATCGCCAGTTCCAGCAACGGGTCGTCCTCGACCCCCAACTCGTTCAGAACCTCGTGGCAGGTCATCTGCATGACCCGGGCGCGCGGGTCGTAATTCTTGTAGACCCGGTGGCCGAAACCCATGACCCTGAACGAGTCCTGCGGGTCCTTGGCGCGTTTGATGTACTCGCCGACCCGGTCGACGGAGCCGATTTCCTCCAGCATCTTCAACACCGCCTCGTTGGCGCCGCCATGGGCGGGGCCCCACAGGCAGGCGATGCCGGCGGCGATACAAGCGAACGGGTTGGCGCCCGACGATCCGGCCAGCCGCACGGTCGACGTCGATGCGTTCTGCTCGTGATCGGCATGCAGGATGAAAATCCGGTCCATCGCCCGCTCGATCGTCGGGCTCAGCTCGTACTCCTCGGCCGGCACGCCATAGACCATGCGCATGAAGTTGCCAGCGTAGGAGGACTTGTTGTCCGGATACATGAACGGCTGACCAACGGAGTATTTGTAGGCCATCGCCGCGATGGTCGGCATCTTAGCGATCAGCCGGTAGGACGCCACCATGCGCTGGTGCGGATCGTTGATGTCCGTGCTGTCGTGGTAAAATGCGCTCAGCGCGCCGACCACGCCGACCATGATCGCCATCGGATGCGCGTCGCGGCGGAAGCCGCGGTAGAAGTTGACCATCTGCTCGTGGACCATCGTGTGATAGGTGACGGTCTTGACGAAGCTCTCCTTCTCGTCGACGGTCGGTAGCTCGCCGAACAGCAGCAGGTAACAGACTTCCATGAAGTCGCTGTGCTCGGCCAGGTGATCGATGGAGTAGCCGCGGTGCAGCAGAACGCCCTCGTCGCCGTCGATATAGGTAATCTGGGACTCGCAACTCGCCGTCGCGGTAAACCCGGGATCGAACGTGAAATAGCCGGTTTCGCCGTAGAGTTTTCGAACGTCGATCACATTCGGCCCGACGGTTCCCCCCAGCAATGGAAGGTCGGTCGAGCCCTTGTTGCCATCGGTTATCTTGACACTACCGGTTGTTGAGGCATCGCCCATCACAAAACCCTCCAAAATTTATTGCTGTATCCGCGGCAGGACGCCGGCACCCTTTGTCTCACGCCGGCTTGCATAAGTATTATACCCGATAGTCCAGGATCGTTCACAACATCATGTGATCGGCGGATCATTTGTCTCACCGTGCTCCCGCGTCTGCGATACGGCCGAGTGTCTCGTCACGGCCTAATGCATTCATCACATCGAATATACCAGGTGAAGTAGAACGCCCGGTTAATGCGGCGCGCAGCGGCTGCGCGACCTTGCCGAGCTTGACTGCTTCGGCATCGGCGAAGGCCCGCACCGCCGCTTCCGTCGCATCCGGAGTCCAGTCGGTGATCGGCTCCAGGGCGGCATGTAGACGCGCCAGCCTGCCCCGTGCCTCTTCGTCCAACAGCTTGGCTGCTTTCTGGTCCATGGCAAGCGGGCGCTCATTGACCAAAAACTCTGCGTTTTCAGATAGTTCTACGGTTGTTTTTGCGCGTTGTTTTAGGCTTGGCATGGCCGCTGACAGGCGTTGGCGGATCGTCTCGTCAGGCGCGCCGCCGCCGGCCGTCTCCAGGCGCTCGAGTACTTCGTCTACCAGGGCATCGTCCTCGGCCTCGCGGATGTAATGCGCGTTAACGCTCTCCAGTTTGGCGGTGTCGAAACGCGCCGGTGCCCGGCCGACGCCGTCGAGATCGAACCAGGCGATTGCTTGTTCCGTGGAGATAATCTCGTCATCGCCGTGTGACCAGCCAAGCCGCAGCAGGTAGTTGCGCATCGCGGCGGGCAGGATTCCCATATCGCGGTACGCTTCCACACCTAGTGCGCCGTGCCGCTTCGACAACTTCGCCCCGTCGGGCCCATGAATCAGCGGGATGTGGGCGAAAGCCGGCGCCGGCCAGCCGAGCGCGTCGTACAGCAGGATCTGGCGCGCCGCGTTGGTCAGATGGTCGTCGCCGCGGATGACATGGGTAATGCCCATATCGTGGTCGTCGACCACCACCGACAGCATGTAGGTCGGTGTGCCGTCGGCGCGCAGCAGCACCATGTCGTCCAGTTGTTGATTGGTGATGACCACGTCGCCCTGCACCAGGTCGCGATTGACGGTGTCGCCGTCTTGCGGCGCTTTCAGTCGCACCGCGGGTTCCACGCCCGCCGGCGCGTCCGACGGATCGCGGTCGCGCCAGCGGCCGTCGTAGCGTGGCTGCCGGCCTTCGGCCCGCGCCTTTTCACGCATTTCCGCCAATTCCTCCGGCGTGCAATAGCAGTAATAGGCTTTGTCCTCCGCGACCAGCCGGCGCGCGGCCTCCGCATGCCGGTCGGCACGGGGGAACTGAAACACCGCATCGCCGTCCCAATCGAGCCCAAGCCACGTCATGCCGTCGAAGATCGCGTCGATTGCCGCGTCGGTTGAGCGGGCGCGGTCGGTATCTTCTATTCTGAGCACGAATTTGCCGCCGTGGTGACGGGCGAACAGCCAGTTGAACAGGGCGGTCCGGGCGCCGCCGATATGCAGAAACCCCGTCGGCGACGGGGCGAAGCGGGTTACGACCTGCTGTTCGGGCATACGGTCTCGTCTGTTACGGTGACCGGCGATCGGACCTAAGATCGCCGCAGGGAGGCGACTGTGTATCATATCCGGCAATCGGTTTCGAGATGGCTGTGGGGCGTCTATTCGGCACCCGCCCGGCTGCCGATGCTGGTCCTCGCGGCGCGCGCGTCGTTCGCTGCGGAGCGGGAGCGGTGGCTGCTTTGGCTGCCGGTCATGTTCGGCGTCGGCATTGCCGTCTACTTCGGCCTGCCAACGGAACCGCCGCCCTGGTCCGGGGCACTTGTCGTTCTGGCGGGCGGGCTGTTGGCGGTTGTCGCCCGTGCTCGGTTGGCTGCTGTCGTCGTCGGCGTCGCCCTGTTGATGACGGGCTTGGGCTTCGCTGCGATTCAGTTCAGAGCTTCCGTCGTCGATGCGCCGGTGATCGCCAAGCGGACCGCGCCGGTTTCCGTTGAAGGCCGCGTCGTCGCAGTCGAGATGCGCGACGTCGGCCACCGCATCCTGCTCCAGGATTTGGTGGTCGTGGGCCTGCCGCCGGCCGAGACGCCGCGCCGGATCCGCCTCGTCGTCCGCCAGTCCGGCCCGATGCCGGGGCCCGGCGATCGGGTTGGCCTGCGCGCGGTGCTGTTGCCGCCGCCGGCGCCGGCCGCGCCGGGCGCCTTCGACTTCCAGCGCCAGGCCTGGTTCGCCGGTCTCGGCGGCGTCGGCTTCGCACTGTCTCTGCCGCGCCTGTTGCAGGCGGAGGCGGCCGGCGGCCTGGCCGTCGTTATCGCCCGATTGCGCCAGTCCATCGCGGCGCGGGCGAGGGACGCCGTGACCGGCCCGTCCGGCGCGATGGCCGCCGCGCTCATGACCGGCGACCGTGGCGCGATTCCGGCGGAGACGGTTCAGGCGATGCGCGATTCCGGCCTGGCGCATCTGCTGGCGATCTCGGGCCTGCATATGGGGCTGCTCGCCGGCTGCGTGTTCTTCGCCGTCCGCGGCGGCCTCGCGCTTTGGCCGTCGGTGGCGTTGCGCCATCCGATCAAGAAATGGGCGGCCGCCGCGGCCATCGTCGGCGCCTTCGCCTATCTGCTGTTGGCCGGCGCCACCTTCCCGACGCAACGCGCCTTCGTCATGACATCCATTGTCCTTATCGCGGTGATCATGGACCGGCGCGCCGTCTCGATGCGCCTCGTCGCCTGGGCTGCGCTGGCAGTGCTGGCGGTGACGCCGGAAAGCCTGCTGCATGTCGGCTTTCAGATGTCGTTCGCCGCGGTCGTTGCACTGGTCGCCGCCTACGAGGCGTTGGCGGAGCCGGTCGGCCGCCTGCGCCGCGGCGGCGGGCCGGTGCGCAAGCTGCTGGTCTATCTGCTCGGCGTTGCCATCACCACGGTCATCGCCGGACTCGCGACCGGATTGATCGCCGCCTACCACTTCAACCGCTTCGTCGATTACGGGCTGGTCGCCAACATGGCCGCTGTCCCGGTGATGGCGTTCTGGATCATGCCTTTCGCCGTCGCCGCCTTCGCGCTGATGCCATTGGGTCTGGAGGTCCTGGCGCTGGTGCCGATGGGCGTCGGCATCGACCTGGTCATCCGCATCGCCCACACCGTGGCGGCCTGGCCCGGTGCCGTCACCCTGCTGCCGGCAGTGCCGGTCACGGCGCTGCTGGCGATCGCCGCCGGCGGTCTTTGGCTTTGCCTGTGGCGGCTGCCCTGGCGTTGGTTCGGCCTTGCCGGTGTGGCATTCGGCTGTGCGACGTTCGCCGTCACGACACCACCCGACATCCTGATTACCGGCGATGCCAAGCTCACTGCGGTGCGGACCGGCGATGGTGGGTTAGCCATGTCGTCACGGCGCGGTTCGACCATCGCACGGGAAACTTGGCTCAGGCGCGATGCGCTGGCGGCCGAGTTCCCATGGCCGGGGGACGGGGTCAGCGAAGACGGCCTGCTCCGTTGCGACGGGATCGGCTGCATCTACCGGGCGAAGGGATGGATGGTTGCGCTGCCGACGGACGACCGCGCCGTGGCCGAGGATTGCGCCCGCGCCGATGTGGTCGTTAGCACCGTGCCGGTGCGGGGCCGCTGCCCCGCCGCGCGTGTGGTCGTCGACCGTTTCGATCTCTGGCGCAACGGCGCGCACGCCATCTGGCTCGACAAAGCCGGCATCCGCGTCGACAGCGTCAACCGGAGTCGCGGTACACGTCCCTGGGTATCGCGCCCTGATAGGCGGTGAACGCCTAATACTGCCGGATCAATCCGATCAGCCGGCCCTGGATCTTCACCCGGTTGGGCGGGAAGATCCGCGTTTCGTAGTCCGGATTGGCCGCTTCCAGGGCCACCGAATTGCCCTTGCGGCGCAGCCGTTTCAGGGTTACCTCCTGGCCGTCCACTAAGGCCACGATGATCGATCCGGTCTCGGCCGAGTCGCAGCGTTCGATGATCACCGTGTCGCCGTCGTGAATGCCGGCCTCGACCATGGAATCGCCGGAAACTTCCAGCGCATAGTGCTCGCCCCGGGTCAGGATGCTGGCCGGTACATCGAACATGTTGGCATTGTCGCGCAAGGCCTCGATCGGCGTGCCGGCCGCGATCCGTCCATAAAGCGGCAGGCTAACGGTATCGGCGGCCAGTTCGCGGGTCTCGCGCCGCCGCCGGAAGTCCGGCGTTATCACACTCGGTGTCTCGGCCACCGGCGTACCGCGTTGAGCGCGTCCGGTCGGCAACGCCTCGTCGGGCATCTTCATTACTTCCAATGCCCGCGCTCGGTGTGCCAGGCGGCGTATGAAGCCGCGTTCCTCCAGTCCGGTAATCAGTCGGTGGATCCCCGATTTCGATTTCAGGGCCAGGGCCTCCTTCATCTCGTCGAAGGAGGGTGAAATTCCGTGTTCTCCCAGGTAACGGTGGATGAACAACAACAGTTCATGTTGTTTTCTCGTCAGCACCGGCGCCACCCTCAATATATAGAACAAACATGCAACATTTGCACATGTTCTAGTTTAGTTCTGGTTTTTGTCAAGCGGTTTTTTTAGCCGCCTTCGGTCCCCGATCTGAAACGTTAACAGATACCGTCAAGCCGGACGACTTTAATTGTCGCGCCCGCCTTTTCCGCCGGCGCGTGTGGCCGCCTAACAACAAGGCAGTCGGCGCGGGCCATGAACGACAGCATCGACGAGTCCTGACGCTCGAACGGTGTCGCCACCGCCTGGCCGTCGTCGCGGTAGATTAGGCTGGCGCGCAGGTAATCTTCGCGCCGGTCGTTCTCCTCCAGGTCGCGGCCGAGCACGGCGGTGGTCTCCTGCTGGTCCGCGTCCCGCCGGCCGAGCAGCGCGAATAGGGCAGGGCGTAGGAATATCAGCCCGCAGACCAGCGACGAAACCGGATTGCCCGGCAGGCCCAGCATCGGTGTGTCGCCGATTTGTCCGAACATCAGCGGCTTGCCGGGCCGCATCGCGATGCGCCAGAAATCCAGGTCCAGCCCTTGTTCGCCCAGCACGCTCTGCACCAGGTCGTGGTCGCCGACCGAGGCGCCGCCCAGCGTCACCAGCATGTCGGCGCCGCGCGCGCCGGCCGCCAGCGCCTTGAGCGACGCCTCGTTGTCCTGCGCGATACCCAGGTCGATCGCTTCGCCGCCGCAATTGTCGATCAGCGCGGCCAGTGCCATTGCGTTGGAGGAGACGATCTGGTCAGGCCCGACCGGCTCGCCCGGCCGGACCAGTTCGTCGCCGGTCGCCAGCAGCGCGACGCGCGGTTTACGGTGGACGTCCAGCCACGGCACGTTCATCGCCGCCGCCAGCCCGACATCCCGCGCGTTGAGGCGGTGACCGGCATGCAGCCGCACCTCGCCATCCTGGAAGTCCAGGCCGGCCCTGCGGATGAAGGTCCCTTCCGTGGCAGTCCCGCGCACGGTGACCCGGTCGCCGTCCTGCGCCGCGTTTTCCTGGATGACGATGCTGTCGGCGCCGTCCGGCACCGGCGCGCCGGTGAAGATCCGGACCGTCTGGCCCGCGCCGACCCGGCCCTCGAAGGCCGCGCCCGCCGGCGCTTCGCCGATCCTGGTCAGGGTCGCCGGCACCGTGGCGACGTCCGCCGCCCGCACCGCCCAGCCGTCCATCGCGGATACGTCCTTCGGCGGTTGGGTGCGCCGCGCCGCCACGTCCGCAGCCAGCACCCGGCCATGCGCACGTTCCAGTCCGACGCTTTCCGCCGGCAGCGGCTCCAGCGCGCCGACGATGCGCCGCCTGGCTTCCTCCACCGAAATCATGATGCCTCGAACGTGCCGCTCTTGCCGCCGGATTTGTGGACCAGCCGGACCTCGTGGATGGTCATGCCGCGGTCGACGGCCTTGCACATGTCGTAGACGGTCAGCGCCGCGACCGACGCCGCCGTCAGCGCTTCCATCTCCACCCCGGTGCGGCCGGTCACCCGGCAATCGGCCTCGATATCGACCCGGTTGTTCGCCGCATCGCAGGTCAGGTCCACGCTGACCGACGTTAGCGGCAGCGGATGGCAGAGCGGGATCAGGTCGGACGTCCGCTTGGCCGCCATGATGCCGGCCAGCCGCGCGACGCCCAGCACGTCGCCTTTCTTGGCGCGGCCTTCCTGGATCAACGCCAGGGTCTCCGGCGCCATGCCGACCGATGCCTTGGCGACGGCGCGCCGCTCGGTCACGTCCTTCGCGCCGACATCCACCATGTGGGCGCTGCCGGACTCGTCGAAGTGGGTCAGTTTAGACATGGGCGGGAGCGCCGGCCTTAAGCAGGGCGACCGTCGCCGCCGCCACGTCGTCCTGGCGCATCAGGCTTTCGCCGACCAGGAAACAGCGGCAGCCCGCCTGCGCCATCCGCGCCAGATCGTCCGGCCCGCCAAGGCCGCTTTCCGCCACGGCGACGCGATCTTTCGGCAGGCTCGGCGCCAGTTGTTCGGTCGTCGCCAGGTCGACGCTGAGCGTCTTGAGGTTCCGGTTGTTCACGCCGATCAGCCGGCTCTTCAGTTTCAGCGCGCGGTCCAGTTCCGTTCCATCGTGCACCTCGACCAGCACGTCCATGCCCCAGCCGAAGGCCGCCGCTTCCAGCTCCGCCGCCTGGCCGTCTTCCAGCGCGGCCATGATCAGCAGGATGCAGTCGGCCCCCAGCGCCCGCGCTTCCGTCACCTGATAGGTGTCGAGCATGAAGTCCTTACGCAGGACCGGCAGGTCGACCGCCGCCCGCGCTTGGGTCAGGTAGTCGTCCGCGCCCTGGAAATAAGGGATGTCTGTCAGCACCGACAGGCAGGTTGCGCCGCCGTCCCGGTAGGCGCGGGCGAGGGACGGCGGGTCGAAGTCGGCCCGGATCAGCCCTTTCGAGGGCGAGGCCTTTTTGATCTCGGCGATCAGGCCGTAACCGTCCAGGCTTGCAGCCTCCAGCCGGTCGACGAAACCGCGGGTCGGCGTCTGCGCTCTTGCCGCCTCGGCCAGGTCGGATTCCGAACGTGCCTGCTTGCAGGCCGCGATATGCTCCCGCTTGTCGTCGCAGATCTTGTCCAGGACGGTGCTCATGACTCGTCCGGCGCCGCTTGATTGGTGATCGCGATCAGCTTGTCCAGGTGCTGCAGCGCCTTGCCGCTGTCCAGCGCGTCCATCGCCATCGCCACGCCGGCTTTGAGGTCCGCGACCTTGTCCGCGATCATCAGCGCGGCGGCCGAATTGTACAGCACGATGTCGCGGAACGCGCCGGGCTCGCCCTGTAGCACGCCTTTCAAGGCGGCGGCGTTGGTCGCCGGGTCGGCGCCCAGCAGATCCTCCGGCTTGGCGCGTGCGATGCCGGCCTCCTCGGGCGTCACTTCGAAGGTGCTGACCTTGCCGTCCTTCAACTCGGCAACGAACGTGGGTCCGGCGGTGGTCATCTCGTCCGTGCCGTCGGAGCCGTGCACGATCCAGACCCGCTCGGCGCCCAGCTTGTTCATCACCTCGGCCATCGGCACCACCCATTCCCGGGCGAACACGCCGGTGAGCTGCCGTTTGACACCGGCCGGGTTCGACAGCGGCCCCAGCAGGTTGAAAATCGTCCGCGTGCCCAACTCGACCCGCGTCGGTCCGACATGACGCATCGCGCCGTGATGGCGTGGCGCCATCATGAAGCCGATATTGGCTTCGCGGATCGACTGTTCGATCAGCGCGAAGTCGCAGTCGATATTGACGCCCAGCGCGGTCTGTACGTCCGCCGTACCGGTCTTCGACGACAGCGCCCGGTTGCCGTGCTTGGCGACCGGCACGCCGCAGGCGGCGACGGTAAACGCTGTCGCGGTGGAGACATTCCAGGTGCCCTTGGCGTCGCCGCCGGTGCCGACCACGTCGATCGCGTTCGCCGGCGCCTCGATGGGTAGCGCCTTGTCCCGCATGGTCATGGCGCCGCCGGTGATCTCGTCCACCGTCTCGCCGCGCACCCTCAACGCCATCAGAAAGCCGCCCATCTGCGACGGCGTCGCGTCGCCGGACATCATGATATCGAAGGCCGCGCGCGCTTCGTCGACGGTCAAGGATTTACCGCCGGCAACCTCGCCGATCAGCCGCTTGAATTCGTTCATGTCCTTACTCATGCCCAGTCCTGCGTCACGCCAGCTGCGCTCCGGCGGTCTCGGGTCGGCGCACGCGGTCGAGGAAGTTCCGCAACAGCGTATGCCCGTGTTCGGAGGCGATGCTCTCCGGGTGAAACTGTACGCCGTGCAGTTCGTATTGGCGATGGGTCAGCCCCATGATCACGCCGTCGGCGCTTTCCGCAGTGATCTCCAGGCAGTCCGGGAACGATGCCCGCTCCACCGTCAGCGAGTGATAACGCGTGGCGGTAAAATCCTGCGGCAGCCCGGCGAACACGCCGGTGCCGTTATGGTGGATCGTGCTGGTCTTGCCGTGCATCATTTCCGGCGCCCGCACGACTTTGCCGCCGAACGTCTGGCCGATCGCCTGATGGCCCAGGCAGACACCCAGAAGCGGCAGCCGGCCGGCGGCGCGGGCGACCAGGTCCAGGCAGATGCCGGCCTTGTCCGGATCGCAGGGGCCGGGCGATATCACGATGGCCGACGCGCCCAGCGCCATCACCTGATCCACCGCAATCACGTCGTTGCGGTGAACCACGACGTCTTCGCCCAGTTCGCCCAGATAGTGAACCAAGTTGTAGGTGAAGCTGTCGTAGTTATCGATAAGAACTATCATATCAATATGTTATCGTACTTTTCTCGGTTCTTATCGAGGGTTTTTCGCCGGCCTGTTGATGGCCCGAGGTAATCAGGCGGGGGCCCCACCGTCAAGCGGAACTCGCGCAGAAACCCGGCTTGATCTTCCAGTGACTGGAAGCCCTATATAAGTTCTAGTTATTGGAAGCTTTTTGGGGTTCACCATGGCCGTCGCCACCGCACCGTTGGACGAGCACCAATCCGGTCGGGGCGGAGACCTGGATCTCCGTATTACCGGCATGACCTGCGCCGCCTGTGCGGGCCGGGTGGAACGCGCGCTCCGCGGCGTCGCCGGTGTCGTTGCGGCGGACGTGAACCTTGCGACCGACCGCGCCCATGTCACCGCCAACGGCGTTCGTCTTGACGCCGACGCCTTGCTGCGGGCCGTGCACGATGCGGGATACGAAGCCGCCATCCTGGGCCGGGACGCGGCTTACGCCGAAACCGGCGATCGCCGGGAATCCGTCGTTCTGGTCCTGTCCGTTCTGCTCACCCTGCCGCTGGTCGCGCAGATGTTCCTGCCGATGCTCGGGCTTGGTCTTCAACTGTCGGGGTGGGCGCAACTGGCGCTTGCCACCCCGGTCCAGTTCGTTGTCGGCGCCCGGTTCTACGGCGCGGCGTGGCGGGCGCTGCTGGCGCGGTCCGGCAATATGGATCAGTTGGTCGCGCTCGGCACGTCTGCCGCCTACTTCTTCAGTCTTTACATGCTGCTCGTGCCGGAGGCCGGGGACGGCCATCTCTATTTCGAGGCGGCGGCGGTGGTGATCACCCTGGTCAGGCTTGGCAAATGGCTGGAGGCGCGGGCCAAGCGCGCCACCGCGAGCGCGATCCGCGCCCTGGTCCGGCTGCGGCCGGACCGCGCGCGGGTCGTGCGCGAGGGCGAAGAGGTTGACCTTGCGGTCGACCAGGTGGTGCCCGGCGACCTGCTCGTCGTCCGCCCGGGCGAGCGGCTCGCCGTCGACGGCGTGGTCGAACAGGGCCAAAGCCAGCTCGACGAGTCGCTGTTGACCGGCGAGAGCATGCCGCAGGAGCGTGGGCCCGGCGACCGGGTGATTTCCGGGTCGATCAACGGTCCCGGCCTGCTGCGCGTTCGGGCGACCGAAGTCGGCGGGGATACCACGCTGTCGCGCATCGTCGCCATGGTCGAGGGCGCGCAGGCGCGTAAAGCCCCCGTCCAGCAGCTGGTCGACCGGGTCAGCGCCGTGTTCGTGCCCATGGTTATCGGGCTGGCGATCGGCACCTTCGCCGGCTGGCTCCTTTATGGCGCGGGCGTCGAGCAGGCATTGCTTGCCGCGGTCTCGGTCCTGGTCATCGCCTGCCCATGCGCCCTCGGGCTGGCGACGCCTGCGGCGATCATGGCCGGCACGGGCGCGGCCGCCCGCGCCGGCATCCTGATCCGCGATCCTGAAGCGCTGGAGCATATCCAACGCCTGGACACCATCCTGCTGGACAAGACCGGTACGCTGACCGAAGGCCGGCCTGCCGTGACGGACGTCGTCGCGCTTCAGGGCGACGAGCAGGGCTTGTTGCTGCTGGCGGCCGCTGCCCAGCAGGGCAGCGAGCATCCGCTTGCCCGGGCGGTGATCGCCGCCGCGGGCGACAGCCCGCTACCGCCGCTCGAAACCTTCGTTGCCGAACCCGGGCGCGGCCTGCTCGCCACCGTCGACGGCCGGGAAATCCTGATCGGCAATCAGCGGCTGATGGGCGGGCACGCCATCGACACGGCGCCTCTATCGTCCCATGCGGATTTGCTGGAGCAACAGGCGCGCACCGTCATGTGGGTGGCGGAAAGGGGCGGCGGATTGCTCGGTTTGATTGCGGTTGCCGATCCGTTGCGCGGCGGTGCGGCTGAGGCGGTCGCCGACTTGAGGGCCCTGTCCCTGGAGCCGATGCTGTTGACCGGTGACAACCGACAGGCCGCGGCCGCGGTCGCATCCGCGCTTAATATAGAAAAGGTGAGGGCCGAGGTCCTGCCCGGCGACAAGGCGGCGGAAGTCGTGGGCTTGCGTCAGGCCGGGCATCGGGTCGGCATGGTCGGCGATGGCGTGAACGACGCGCCCGCCCTGGCCGAGGCGGATATCGGCATCGCCGTGGCCAGCGGCACCGACGTCGCCGTGGAAACCGCGGGCATCACCTTGATGCGGGGCGATCCGCGCCTGATTGCGGAGGCTATCGCGATTTCCCGCGCGACCTACTGGAAGATCCGGCAGAACCTGTTCTGGGCGTTCATCTACAATGTCGTCGGCCTGCCGCTCGCCGCCTTCGGGCTGCTCAACCCCGTCTTCGCGGGCGCGGCCATGGCCCTGTCGAGCGTCAGTGTCGTCGGCAACGCGTTGCTGTTGCGACGCTGGCGCACATCCGTTGGGAGCAAACCATGAAAATCGGCGATGCGGCGAAACAGTCGGGGGTGCCGGCGAAAACCATCCGCTATTACGAAAGCGTCGGGTTGATCGAAGCCGCGACGCGCCAGGATAACGGCTACCGCGACTACTCCGAGACGGATGTGCACACACTGCGTTTCATCAGCCGGGCGCGTGGACTCGGCTTCACCGTTAAGGATGTGGCAATGCTGCTGGCCCTATACCGGGACAGTTCGCGAGCCAGCGCCGACGTCAAGGCAGTGGCGGCGCGCCATGTCGACCGCATCGACGAAAAGATCGCCGAATTGCAGTCGATGCGCCAAACTCTGCTGCACCTGATCGATCGGTGCCACGGCGACGACCGGCCCGACTGCCCCATCCTGGCGGACCTCGCCGGCGCCCGGGTTAGCGCCTGAGCGAACAATAACACTGGCCCTGGAATCTCTAGGGGCTATATATTGTGGACCGAATCACCTCGTGGCCCTTCATTTTGGGCTTTGCCAAGGATTGAAATTCTGTCGCGTCGGTCGAAAGCAAGGCAGGTTCGCAACCGCGTACGGGAACGCCGGCAGGCGGCGCGTGCCGCGGCAATCGGGTCGGTTCGCCGCTGGCGCATGCTGGCGGTGGCGGCGCTGGTCTTCGCCGGCGGCGTCGCAATCGGCGCTTTCGTGTCGGACCGTTGGGACCGGCCGCCGAAAACGGTTGTCTCCAGCATTGAGACACCGCCGCAATCCGTGCCCCCCGATCCCGTCGAGCCGGTCGAATTGGAGCCGATCCCGCCGCAATTGCCGGCGCTCGGTGCCTCGCCGACCGAGACACTGGAACAGCCGGAACCGGACACGGCGGCGATACCCGAACCCGCCGAGCAGCCGCAATGGCTGCGCAACGCCGTGGCGGTGCCGGATGCGGCCGGCCGCCCCCTTATTGCCGTCGTGATTGACGACCTGGGCCTCAGCGAGGAAAAGGTGCGGCGCACGTCAGCCTTGCGGGGGCCTTTGACCCTTGCCTTTCTTCCCTATGCCGATGACCTGTCCGATTTGACGGCGGTCGCACGGGCAGGGGGCCATGAGCTGCTGGTTCACCTGCCTATGGAGCCGGGCAGCAAGGCTACCGATCCCGGCCCCAATGCGCTCCTCACCGAATACGGCGTTCGCGACCTGCTAAGCCGGATTGAGTGGAACCTCGGCCGCCTCGACGGCTATGTCGGCATCAACAACCACATGGGCAGCCGCTTCACCGCCGACCCGTCGGGCATGGCGGTAGTATTGTCGGAGCTCAACCGCCGCGGCCTGATGTTCCTGGACTCCCGCACCTCGGCCAAGACCGTGGGCGACAAACTGGCCCGCACCATCGGCCTGCCGTCGGTCGAACGCGACGTGTTCCTCGATCCGGATGGCGCGCGTTCCGACGTCGCGGGCCAACTGGTCGAACTCGAACGCACCGCCCGTCGTCAGGGCTACGCCGTCGGTATCGGCCATCACTACGACGTGACGCTGGATACACTGGAAGGTTGGCTAAGCACTTTGGAAGACCGCGGCTTCGTCCTCGCGCCAATCACGGCCATCGCCAAACTGCGCATCGCTCGGGAGGAGAGGGCGCTGGCCGCCATCCGTCCCAGCGCCATTGACTTAGGCGTTGCGTCCCGTCCGTGACGCGAAGCGGACGGCTTCTTCCGCCGCTCGCACCAGCGCCCGCGCCTTATTCACTGTTTCCTGATATTCCGCTTCCGGGTCGCTGTCGGCGACCACGCCGCCGCCGGCCTGCACGTACATGGTGCCGTCCTTGATCACCGCTGTCCTCAGCGCGATGCAGGTGTCCATCGACCCGTTGGCGGAGAAATAGCCGATGGCGCCGGCATAGACGCCGCGCCGGTCCTTCTCCAACTCGTCGATGATTTCCATTGCCCGCACCTTCGGCGCGCCGGACACCGTTCCGGCGGGAAAGCCGCCGACCAGGGCATCGACCGCATCGTGGTCCGGGGCGATATCGCCCTCCACATTCGAGACGATATGCATCACGTGGGAGTAGTTCTCGATCTGCATATACTCCGTCACCTCGACGCTGCCGATCTTGGCGACCCGGCCGACGTCGTTGCGGCCGAGGTCCAGCAGCATCAGATGTTCCGCGCGCTCCTTCGGATCGGACAGCAGGTCCGCCGCCAGCGCTTTGTCCTTGGCCGCGTCCGCGCCGCGCGGCCGGGTGCCGGCGATTGGTCGGATCGTGACCTTCTCGTCGCGCAGCCGGACCAGGATTTCCGGGCTGGAGCCGACCACGGCGAATTCCGGGAAGTTCAGGAAGAACATGAACGGCGACGGGTTGGTGCGCCGCAGCGCCCGATACAGCGCGAACGGCGGCAGTTGGAACGGCACCTCGAATCGCTGCGACGGCACCACCTGGAACACGTCGCCGGCGCGGATGTACTCCTTCGCCCGCTCGACCATGGCGTGGTACTCGGCACGCGTGGTGTTGGACCCCGGTTCGGGCAGGTCGCCGATATCCTGCGGGTTGGAGCGGCTGTAGGGCAGGGACCGTTCGAAGTCGGCGATCACGTCCGTGAGCCGCTCGCTGGCGATGGCGTAGGCCGACCGGGCGTCGCGGCCCGGCTCGGGCCGGACCGGCGTAATCACCGTGACCACGTCGAGGACGGAATCGAAAATCGCCATCACGGTCGGGCGGACGAACAGGCCGTCCGGCAGGTCCAGCGCCTTCGGATTGTCGTCCGGCAGCCGTTCCATCAGCCGCACCATGTCGTAGGACATATAGCCGACTAGGCCGGCGGCCATTGGCGGCAGGCCTTCGGGCAGGTCGATCCGCGACTCGTCGATCAGCGCCCGCAGGCTTTCCAACGTCGGCTGTCCGGTCGGCTCAAAGGCGTCGGGTTCATAGCGCGCCCGCCGATTGATCTCCGCTTTGTCGCCGTCGCAGCGCCAGATCAGGTCCGGCTTGATGCCGATGATCGAATAGCGGCCGCGCACCGCGCCGCCCTCGACCGATTCCAACAGGAAGGAATAGGGCCGCGTATCGGCCAGCTTTAGCATCGCCGAAACCGGTGTTTCCAAATCGGCGACCAGGCTGGTCCAGACGACCTGGGCCCGTCCGGCGTTATAGGTGGCTTCGAAGTCCGGGAAGGCCGGTGTTACGGTCATCGGGTTACTGGAACTGGTATCGGTGCGGATTGGCGGACGCGGCCATGGCGTTGCGGTCGATGCGCACGCCGATCTGCTGTTCCAGCGCGGCTTGGTACTGGCGCAGCAGGTCCGCGGCGATGCCGTTGGCCAGCTGGTCTTTGAGCGAGGCCGTCAGTTCCGTATCCGCCGACGGGTCGGCCCCTTGCACGGCGGTCAGCACCGCCACCACGTGGCTGCCGTCCAGCGGGTTGGCCGCCGTCGCCGCTTCGTTGGCATCCAGTTCGAACAGGTCCGACAGCAGCGTCGCGGGCAGGGCCGTGTCCGTATTGGTCGGATTGCCGCGGGTGATCGGCTCCGACTTCACCAGCGGCACGCCCAGCTCGACAGCGATCGTCGCCAGGCTCTCGCCGCCCTCGATCCGGGCTACGATGGCTTCCGCCGCCTCGGCATTCGCCTTGTTGCGCTGGTCGGCCCGCCAGGATTCGATCACCGCGTCGCGCACCTCGTCCAGCGGCCTGAGCGCCGGGTCGATGATCTCGTCGACCTCCAGCAGGAAGTAGCTGCCGTCGTCGCTTTCGATCAGCTCCAGCTCGGCGTTCATTTCGGTGGAGAAGGCGGTCGGCATGAATTCCGGCTGCGGCGGCAGGTCGGGCGCTTGGGCGCCGCGGGCGGGTTGTCCGACCGAGTCCACTTGCTCGATCCGTTTGACTGTCAGCCCGACGGCCGCCGCTGTCTCCTGCAGGCTGGAACCGCCGGCCAGTTCGTCCTCGATGCTCTGCGACAGCTCGAACAGCGCGTCGGTTGCCCGGTTCAGCCCGACTTCCTCGCGCAACGCATCCTTCACTTCCTCGAAGCTGCGGGTGCGGCCCGGCTGAATGCCGGTGACGCGCAGGACGTGCCAGCCGAAATCGGATTGCACCGGGCGCGACGCCTCGCCTTCGCTAAGCGCGAAGGCCGCATCGCCCAGGTCGCCCGGTAGGTCGGCCTGGGTCACGCGGCCGAGCGACAGGTCGTCGGCGTCCTCGTCAAGCAGGTCGCGGGCAACCGTTGCGAAATCGATGCCGCTTTGCAGCATCTCGTAGGCTTTCTCGGCCTCCGCTTCCTCGGCGAAGACAAGCTGTCCGACCTCGCGGGTTTCCCGCTGCACATACTCGTCGACCCGCTGGTCGTATTCGTCACGAAGGTCGGCCTCGCTGATTTCGATTTCGTCCAGGATGTCCTCCGGCGATATCGTCGCATAGCTGATCGTGCGGTATTCCGGCGCGGTGAACCGGTTCGCATGGTCCTTGTGGAAAGCCTCCAGTTCCGCGTCGGTCGGCGTCGGGATCTCCGTTATTCGTTCGTTCGGCAGCACGATGTAGTCGGCGAAGCGCCGCTCCATCCGGTATTTGTACAGTTCGTCGACCAGCAGCCCGGGCGCCGCATCCGCCCCCGTGCCGATTGTTTCGACCAGTTGGTTGCGGGCGATGTCGCGCTTGGCCAAGTCTACATAGATCTCCTCGGTCCAGCCGTTCTGCGCCAGGATCTGCTGGAACTGGAACTGGTCGAACTGCCCGAAGCTGTTGCGGAACGACGGGTTGCTGCGAATGTCGTCGGCGACCACGCTGTCCGGCACGTCCAGGCCCAGCCGCTCGGTGCCCTGGTCGACCACCAGCCGCGCGACGATCTGTTGCAGGGCCGCTTCGTCCAGGCCAAGCTGGGCGGCCTGTTCGGCGTCGATGACCTGGCCGAACTGCTGCTGCATCCGCACCAGGCTGCGTCTCAGCTCGTTCTGGAACTCGATGCCGGAAACCTCGGCGTTGCCGACCTCGGCGACCGTCACGTCGCCGCCGCCGGTGACGTAGTCGCCGACGCCCCAGACCGCGAAACTCGCGACCAACAGGCCCAGAAACACCTTGGTGATCCATGAACCGGACTTTTCGCGCAACGAGGTAAGCATAATCGTCCTGCCAGAATTGTTTGCGGCCAATCGTGAACAGGAAAATATGGCCGAAACCGGCATTCCGCCAGAGATATTGCGATCAAATCTTCGCGGACTTTGACAGGCCCGTACCCTCTCGGCTAAGAGCCTGACCCGTCAACACAAAACGAGGGGGCATCATGCCGAAGGGACCGCGTCCGCTGATTGCGGGCAATTGGAAGATGAACGGGCTTGCCAAACCGGCCATGCGCGAGGTCACGGCGCTTGCCAAGCATCTCGATAAAGCCGCAGGAAAGCAGGCTTTCGACCTGCTGATCTGCCCGCCCGCGACGCTGATTGCCCCCTTGCGCGCGGGCATCGCCAAGCTCGGCCTGACCCGGCGTATCCGGCTCGGCGGCCAGGATTGCCACGCTTCCGCAAGCGGCGCCCATACCGGCGACATTGCCGCGCCGATGCTTAAGGACGCCGGCTGCGCCTACGCCATCGTCGGCCATTCGGAGCGTCGCACCGACCACGGCGAGTCCGACGCGGCGGTCCATGCCAAGGCCGAGGCGGCCCATGCCGCCGGCCTGATCGCCATTATCTGCATCGGCGAGACCCGGGCCGAACGGGACGCCGGCCAGACGCTGCGCATCCTGACCCGCCAGTTGAAGGGCTCGGTCCCGGCCGCCGCCACGGCGCGCAACACCGTCATCGCCTACGAGCCGGTCTGGGCCATCGGCACCGGCCTTACCCCCACCGCCGCCGACGTCGCCAAGGCCCACGCCCATATCCGCAAGCGCCTGGCCGCCCGGTTCAAGGACGCGGCCGGCTTCCGCATCCTCTACGGCGGCTCGGTCAAAGGCTCGAACGCCGCCGAACTCATGGCCCTCGCCAACGTCGACGGCGCCCTGGTCGGCGGCGCCAGCCTGAAGGCGACCGACTTCTGGCCGATCGCCCTGGCGGTGGGATAGGCGTCTACCTCACGAATACCGGTAAGGCTTGCCTGCGTTGGCCATGGTCTCGGCATACTGCTTGAAGATCTCGATCACCCGGGCGTTGCGCGGGCTCTCCTTGGCGATTTCGTCCCAGAACTTGAAGGCCTCGTTCTCGACCGTCTTCCACTCCTCGTCGGGAATGGTGGTGAGCTTCAGCTTCGTGCCCTGGGTGCGCAGTTTCGCCTCGCCGCCCCAATACCAGTGCTGCCGGTAGTAATGCGAGGAATCCATGCAGAGCCGGAACAGCTCTTGCAAATGCGCCGGCAGGGCCTCCCAGCGCTCGGTGTTGGCGAAGTACGATCCGCACCAGGCGCCGGAGATGTTGTTGGTCAGGAAGTAGTTGGTCACGTCCGCCCAGCCGACCGTATAGTCCTCGGTAATGCCGGACCAGGCGATGCCGTCCAGTTCGCCGGTCTGCACCGCGACCTCGATGTCCTCCCACGGCAGGCTCACCGGCACCACGCCGAAGCGCGACAGGAAGCGGCCTGCGGTCGGGAAGGTGAAGACCCGCTTGCCCTTCAGGTCTTCCAGGCTGCGGATCGGGTCGACCGTGTTGAAGTGGCAGGGGTCCCAGGCGCCGGCGCTCAGCCAGGTGACGCCGTCGACCTCGCCGTAGGCCTCCTCCCAGATCTCCTTCAGGCCGTATTCGTTGAACAGCACCGGCACGTCCAGGCTGTAGCGCGTGGCGAACGGGAAGTAGCCGCCGAAGACGGAAATATCCACCGGCGCGGCGATCGAATCGTCGTCGCTCTGCACCGCGTCGATGGTGCCGCGCTGCATCGCCCGGAACAGTTCGCCGGTCGGCACCAGCTGGTCGGCGAAGTAGAGCTCAATCTCCATCTCGCCATTGGCGACCTTGTTGAAGGAGTCGATCGACGGCTTGATGACATGTTCGGCCAGCGCCGCGCCGGCATAGGTTTGCAGGCGCCATTTGATCTTGCTCTGGGCCTTCACATAGGGCGCGGCCAAGGTGCTGGCGCCGACCGCGGCCCCACCGGCGACTGACGCCGCACCCGCTTTTTTCAGAAAATCGCGTCTGTTCTTTTTCATTTCGACTGTCTCCCATGTCGACTGTGATTATCGGTACGCAACGTTAAGCCCATCTCTTATCTGCTGTAGTAGAGGTCCGGCAGCCACAAGGCAATCTGCGGGAACGCCATCACCAGCGCCAGCCCGACGATCATGACGCCGACGAACGGAATGATCGAGCGGTAGATGTCCAGCAGTGTCACCTCCGGTGGCGCCATCGCCCGCATCAGGAACAGGTTGTAGCCGAACGGCGGCGTCATATAGGCGATCTGGCAGGTGATGGTGTAGAGCACGCCGTACCAGACCAAATCGAAGCCGAGCGCGCCGACCAGCGGCACGTACAACGGCGCGACGATCACCAGCATCGCCGTATCGTCCAGGAACGTGCCCATCAGCAGGTAGGAAAGCTGCATCAGGATCAGGATGCCCCAGGGGCCGAGCCCCATCCGGTCGACGAAGAAGCCCTCGATCGCCCGCACCGCGCCCAGCCCGTCGAACACCGCGCCGAAGCAGAGCGCCGTGAGGATGATCCACATGAACATGCAGCTGATCGCCAGGGTCTTGCGCACGGTGTCTTCCAGCACCTGATAGGTCAGCCGCCGCTTGATCAGTGCCGCGAGCGTCGCCGCTGTTGCGCCGACGGCGGAACTTTCCACCAGGCTGGTGATGCCCATCAGGAACAGCCCTGTCATCGAAAAGAAGATAAGGAACGGCAGGATGCCGGCTCGGAGCAGCCTGATCTTCTCGCCCCAGGAGATCTGCCGCTCTTCTTCCGGCAGCGCCGGGCCCAGGTTCGGCTGCAGCCGGCAGCGCACGACGATGTAAAGGATGAACAGCGCGGCCATCATCAGGCCGGGCACCGCGCCCGCCAGCCAGAGCTGGCCGACCGGCTGCCGCGCGATCATGCCGTAGAGGACCAGCACCACGCTCGGCGGCACCAGGATGCCGAGCGAGCTGCCGGCCTGGATCACGCCGGTCACCATAATCTTGTCGTAGCCGCGCCGCAGTAGTTCCGGCAGCGCGATGGTGGCGCCGATCGCCATGCCGGCGACGCTTAAGCCGTTCATGGCCGAGATCACCACCATCAGGCCGATGGTGCCGATGGCCAGGCCGCCTTTCAGCGGCCCGAACCAGACATGAAACATGCGGTAGAGGTCGTCGGCGATGCCGGATTCCGACAGGATGTAGCCCATATAGATGAACAGCGGCAGCGTCAGCAGCGGGTACCACTTCATCAGCTTGATGGTCTGGCTGAATGCCATCTCGGAGCCGCCGTCGCCCCACAGCAGCAGCGCCGACAAAACGGCGACGAAGCCGATGGCCGCGAACACCCGCTGCCCGGTCAGCAGCATCGCCATCATCGACGCGAACATCACCAGCGCGATCAGTTCATGGCTCATGCCAGGCTCCTCCCGCGCAGCTTGGCGATATCCTTGATCAGCACGGAAATCACCTGCAGCAGCATCAGGAACACGCCGACGCACATCACGATCTTGATCGGCGCCATATAGGGCCGCCAGGCCGAATGGCTCCGTTCGCCGTATTCCAGCGCGTAAGAGGTGCTCGACAACCCGCCATAGAACAGGAACACCAGATAGAAGATCAGGAACAGCACGGTGACCGAATCGACCCAGGTCCGCGTCCGATCCGACCACTGGCCGTACAGCAGGTCCATACGCACGTGGCTGTCCAGTTGCATCGAATAGCCGCCGCCCAGCAGGTAGTAGGCGACCATCAGGAACTGCGCCACTTCCAGCGTCCAGAGCGACGGCAGGAAAAATGTCTTGGAGATCGAGGAATAAAGCAGCACGCCCATCATCGCGAAGATCATGTACATCACGATCCGCCCGATGAATCGGTTCGCCCGGTCCACGACGCGCACATAGGCGCGCAGCGCGCCGGGCATCTTCTTGATATCGCCGTCCAACCGAACCCCCGCTTCGTTGATCTCCCGCCGCTCTCGCGGCGGCGCCTAGGTTAGGTTTTCTCGCTCCGGCGGTCGAGCATTATGCGGTTGGCCGACCTGCTTCCGTTGTCATTGCGAGCGAAGCGAAGCAATCTGGAAGGGCTAGGCTTTGCCGTCCCGGGATCGCCACGGCGTCGCTGGTCGCATAGACGTCGTCATTCCGGCGAAGGCCGGAATCCAGAATGACCGCTGTGCTTTATTCCGGCCTTCGCCGGAATGACCATTGTGGTTGTGCTTCAATCCTGAGCCTGTCGAAGGACGGATAGCCGCTCCCTGCCTCCCCGATACCCTTCATATTTTCTACACAATCCTTAATGCAGCGGCGCATTTTCCTTATGCGGTTTCTCGGGTTCTCGTCCCGCGGACCAGGCCGTAAACCGAGGGGTATCGGGAACGTGCCGGCCGGCGTTAACCATGTCAGGTAAGGCCGGGCCGGCCATCGACCCAAACCGAGAGGAGGGCTACGCCCATGCGCCTCGGCGGTGACGGCCGCTCGTTTTGGCGGTGGCGGTGTTCGTCGGTATCGCGGCGGACGATTCGCGCGACGCGAATACGAGACGTGCCGCTTTCGGTTTCACTCGCGCACTGTCGGCGCTTTTTACAGATTGGCGGTGGGCGTTTTGCGCGGATCTCGGTAAGCCGTTGGCGGCAAATGAATTTGCAGGTCCGGCACGGATGTTGCTTGGCATAAAACATCATGCTGATTCCAGATACGTATTAAGTAATATTTCAGAACTTGATGCGTGAACCTGTCGCTGTGACGCAGCGCGAACAGCGAAAGAGAAGGGAACTGCGAATGTTTTTGACGAAACTGAAACCGCTCTTCCTGGCGGCCGCGGTTTCCGCCTTCGCCGGTATGGCGACGGAGGCGTCGGCCGCCGTTGTCCACAACGTTCTTGGCGGCCAGTTGGTCGGCGCCCAGAACGTCGACGTCAATGGCACCTTGTACGATGTCTCGTTCCAGGACGGCAGTTGCGCCGCGTTGTTCGATGGCTGCGACAACGCGGCTTCGGATTTCGCATTCACCACGCTGGGCGATGCGCTGGCGGCCGCGCAGGCATTGCTGGATCAGGTCTTGCTCGACAAGCCGGAAGGCGCGTTCGACACCGATCCGTCCACTATCGCGGGCTGCGGCAGCGCGCTCGTCTGTCTGGCCTTCATCCCCTACGACCCGACCGACCCCGGTCCGTTTTCGCTCGATGCGACGGCGGCCCAAAACAACGATGATCCGGCGTTGGACGTCGCCTTGAGCATCGGCGGCGCATCGCCTGACCTGGACTTCGGATCGATCGAAAATTTCACCTGGGCTGTTTTCACCGCCACCGGCGTGGACCTGCCGCCGGCCGACGTTCCGGCGCCGGGCGCGTTATTGCTGCTGGGCTTCGCCCTGGCCGGGCTCGGCATCGCCAACCGGAGGGCTCGCGCGACCATCGCAACGGCCGAAGCGGTCATCAGTGCGACAGAAGCTCAAACCTGAAATGAGAAGGAACGGAACCATGTATCGAAACATACGGCGGACCCTGTTCGCCATGGCTGGCCTGGCCGCCCTTGGGATTGCGGCGCCGGCCAATGCGACCCTGATCGGCGACGATATCGATTTGACCGTCTCGTTAGAGGGCGCGTCCGACAAAATGTTCGCGGCGACGGTGGGGAACGGCATCGAATTCGATCTCGGCGATATC
Organism: Minwuiaceae bacterium; assembly: GCA_028278525.1. Classification (GTDB taxonomy): domain Bacteria; phylum Pseudomonadota; class Alphaproteobacteria; order Minwuiales; family Minwuiaceae; genus JANQEE01. The sequence continues at coordinate 216,699 of JANQEE010000049.1, forward strand.
ACCATCGATGTCGGTGCCTCCCGTATCGATTTCGCGATCGTCGACCCCGACGCCGCCTTCGCAGCAGGCGTTACTTATGCGCTGACCGACCTGGATTGGTTCGGCATGGCGGGCGAGATCACGGATGCAGTCCTGATCATGTTCCAAGAGGTAGACAGCCAAATTGAATTCACGGCCGATAGCGTGACGCTGGAACGGGGCGACTTCAGTCTCGTCGAGCTCGAGGCGGGTCTTTTCGCTTCGATAGAGCTTGTGACGCAACATTCCGGCGGCGGCGGCGACGTTCCCGGACCCGGCGCGTTGGCCCTATTTGCCGTCGGCCTCGCCGGACTCGGCCTCGCGACCGGAAGAGGTCGCTCGGCTGCTTAGGAACCTCAACATCCGAACGAAGAGGAGTAGCGTCGTGTTTATCCCAAGACTGAAACCGTTTGTCCTTGCTACGGCCATCGTGGCGTCCGTGGGCCTAATGACTGAGTCCCGCGCCGCAGTGCTGCTCATCGATGATACTGGCCAGCTCACCGGCGCCCAGGGCGTCGACGTCAACGGCACGCTCTACGACGTCACCTTCGCTGACGGTACCTGCGCCGGCCTGTTCGACGGCTGCGACGACGCCGGCGACTTCACCTTCAACAACCAGGCAGATGTCCTTGCCGCGGCGCAGGCACTGCTCGATCAGGTGTTTGTCAACACCGTGTCGGGTGCCTTCGACGACGACACCGGCCTTACCAACGGCTGCGAGGGCGGCGGAAATTGCTTTACGCACATTCCGTTTGCGATCGCTGATTTCGAGGCCAATGTGCCTACCGCTATGGTGATAAACGCCCCAATCGAGGCGGATGACGCCGCTTTGGCAAATATGGTCCCCGAAAATACTCCGACGGAACTCTTTCCACAGCAGAACTACGCGCTGTTCGCGGCCACCGGACCCGGCGGCCCGGACACCCCGGGCGCGGACGTGCCGGCGCCTTCCGCTCTGCTGCTGTTCGCGGCCGGCCTGGCAGGTCTGGCCGCGGCCGGACGCCGCCACCGCCGGGAACGAAACCTGGACTGAAGGGATAATTGGAAATGCGTTTGACGAAACTGAAGCCGCTTTTTCTTGCCGCCACGGTCGCGGCGTTCGCCGGCATGGCGGCGGAGGCACGTGCCGCGGTGCTGCTCGTCGATGATACCGGCCAGCTCACTGGCGCCCAGGACGTCGACGTCAACGGCACGCTCTACGACGTAACCTTTGCCGACGGCTCCTGTGTCGGCCTCTTCGACGGCTGCGATCAGGCCGCAGATTTCGCCTTCAACAGCAAGGCCGATGCATTCGACGCGAGTTTAGCGTTGTTGGAACAGGTATTCGTGAACACCGAGCAAGGCAGTTTCGGCGACGATCCCACCCTTATCAGCGGCTGCACGGATGCCTTACTCTGCCGAGCGTTTGTTCCTTTTGCGGTATCCGACGTCGTTAACGTCGCTGTCTCCGGTGTCTCGGTTTCGGAGGAGGGACCTATCTTCGCCATTCTTGAAATAGACGTAGATCCCCTCGCGCCTACCTCCGAACGCGAAATCTACGCGCTGTTCGCCGCCGCCGGGCCCGGCGGCCCGGACACCCCGGGCGCGGACGTGCCGGCGCCTTCCGCCCTGTTGCTGTTCGCGGCCGGCCTGGCAGGTCTGGCCGCGGCCGGACGCCGCCGGCGTTAGCGTTCCGATCCCGACGGCCGGGCGGCCTTTTGGTGGGCCTGGCCGTCGGAGAGCGGCTCGGGCCACGTATCGCGAACAACCGTCCTCTCCCCAATAAACCGCTTGCCGGTTGCGCCTCGTCGGTAGATCATCGCCTGTCAGGCAACCAGTAGAATAGCCGACCGACGTCAACAAAATGGGGAGGGGGGACGATGCCGACGGAGCCGGGCGCCTGGCCCGCAAAGACCAGGGAACTTCACAACCACCATTTCGATTCCACCATCTGGGACGATTTCCGGTTCCGCGACGACGATATCGTCATCTCGACCTACGCCAAGGCCGGCACCACCTGGATGCAGCAGATCATCGCGCAGTTGATGTTCAACGGAGCGGAAGGGCTGGAGGTGGCCGAGATGTCGCCCTGGTTGGATCTTCGCGTGCCGCCGAAGCAGGTCAAGCTGCCGGCGGTGGAGGCGCAGACGCACCGCCGCTTCGTCAAGACGCACCTGCCGGTCGACGCGCTGGTGTTCTCGCCGAAGGCCAAATACATCTACATCGGCCGCGACGGCCGCGACGTGGTCTGGAGCCTGTACAACCACCACGCCAACGCCAACGACCTCTGGTACGAAGCGCTGAACGACACGCCCGGCCGCGTCGGCTCGCCGATCGAGAAGCCGCCCGAGTCCGTCCGGCAGTATTTCCTCGACTGGCTGGAGAAGGACGGCCATCCGTTCTGGTCGCTCTGGGAGAACGCGCGAAGCTGGTGGGCGATCCGCGATCTGCCCAACGTCCTGTTCGTGCATTTCGCCGATTTGAAAAAGGACATGCCGGGCGAGATCCGCCGGATCGCCGCCTTCCTCGACATCGCGATAGACGAGGCGGCCTGGCCCGCGATCCTGGAGCATTGCAGCTTCAAGTACATGAAGGCCAACGCCGTGAAGTCCGTGCCGCTCGGCGGCGCCTTCTGGGACGCCGGCGCGGAAGTCTTCATCCACCGCGGTGAAAACGGCCGCTGGCGGGACGTGCTGACCGAGGCGGATTGCGACGCCTACGAAACGAAAGCGCTGCATGAACTGGGCGCCGCCTGTGCCCGCTGGCTTGCGGAAGGCGGCCCGGCGGACTGAACGGCGCCCACAGGTTCGGGATGTTCCTGCCGCCGGGCGCGGTACGCCGGCCGGTTCGTCAGCCTGAGGCCTTGCGCAGCATCGGCAACACCTTGTCGCCGAGCAGTTCGATGGTTCTGAGCACGACCGCCTGATCCATGCCCATCCACTGTATCCGGGTTATCAGCCTGTTGTAGCCGGTCGCCTCGGCAAGGCCCGCCAGTTCTTCCGCGCATTGTTCCGGCGAGCCGATGATGACCCGGCCGGCGATCAACTCGTCGAAATCGAGTTGCGCCTTGCCGGCGCCGACGACGTCGGTGAACAGGCCCCATTGACCGAAGACCTTGTAGCTGGCGGCGACAAACGGGCCTGCCTCGCGGATCGCGGTCTCCCGGTCCGGGGCGACGACGATGTTGCGCAGCAGCGGGAACTCCGCCGGCATGTCCTTGCCCAGCGACGCCAGGGTTTCGCGAAAGACATGCGCCTGCTCGACGATCACGTCCTTCACCAGATGGGACGACGCGACCCAGCTATCGCCGACGGCGGTGTCCGCTAGTTTGGCTGCCCGTTCCACGGCTTTCGCGACGCTGCCGCCGAACCAGAACGGCGGCCGAGGCTGCTGCGCCGGCTTCAGCGCGAGCGTCACGTCCTCGATTTGGAAATGCTTCCCGGAAAACGTTACCCGCTCTTCGGTGAACAGCCGCCGGATCAGTGTCGCACCTTCCAGAAACCGGCCGATCCGTTTGCCGTGGTCCAGGCCCAGGAGCTTGAATTCGTCCTCCTGCCAGCCTGGCGCGACGCCGAGCCGCAGTCGTCCGCCGCAGGTGGCGTCCACCAGAGCGGCCTGCTGCGCCACAAGCAGTGGATGGTAAAGCGGTAGGACCAGCATGCAGGTGGCAAGCGACATGCCTTCCGCCGCCGGCGCGAGGTGCATCAGCGTTTCCATAGCCGGAAGCCAGGCCGCCTCGCCGTAACAAAGGTGGCTGCCGATCGCCACGCCGTCGAAGCCCGCCTGTTTCGCAAGCCGCACCTGCTCGACATGCTCGGCCAGGCGCTGTTGCATCGACTCGCCCGGGCGATGCTCGGCGCTGATGAACAAACTCAATTTCATGTCGCTTCCCCTCTCGGGACCAGCGACTGATCATATCAGTACGGCGCGGTTCCGCCCCGACGATGGGTAATAGCTCGGTCAAGAAATCGTCCGATGGCTCGCACGGTTTCTTCCGGCTGTTCGAATGCCCGCCCTAAACCGGCCCATCGATCGCGACTTGCAGCTTGCCCGTGACCCCATGCTTGTCGATCAGGCCGGCGACCAGCCCGCTTGCCTTGGCGTCGGCGATGAACGCCTGGGCGAAGGCGTTCAGGGCCGCGCTTTCCGGCTTGGTCCCGATCGACTGTTGCACCGTCGTGTAGCGCCCCGCCAGCACGCGCGCGCCTGGCAGCGTCGCGGCGTTCTCCGTCAACGCCGGTACCAGCCCCGCCAGAGCGTCCAGTTTCTCCGTCCTGAACAGTTCCAGCGCCCCGGCCAGCCCCTTGGCGCGGCGGAGTTCCGCATGCTTCAGCGTGCGGGTGAGATAAAGGTCGTAGGCAGCGCGTGCCGACACCGCGATCTTCACCCCCGGCCTATCAACGTCCGCGACCGACTGAGACGGCGAGTCCTCCGGCACCAGGTAGCTCGTCTCGATCTCCACGTAGGCGTCGCAGAACGCCACCGTCTCGGCCCGCTTCGGCTCGGCCGCGATCAACGCGATGTCCCAGGCGTCGCCGGTCACCGCATCCGCGACCTCGCCGGGTGAGGGGAAAGTGACGTAGTCGACCGTAACGCCGAGCCGCTCGGCCAGCGCCGCCGCCATGTCGGGCGCCACCCCCTGCGGTTCGCCGTCCGGGCCGGTCCCGGTCACCAGCAGCATGTTGCCCAAGTTGATGCCGGCGCGGAGCGTGCCGGGCACCGTCAGGTCGGAGAGCGCGTCGTCGGTCATGGTTGCACCTTCGGCGGAGAAGCGGATCGCCCGCGACGATCCGCTTTTCCCGGCCGGAAATCAATCCTCTGTCGGCGCGACCTCCGCCTCCCGCCGCGCCGGCGTCAGCCGCCCGCCCAGCGCGTACCAGTCGAAGTTCCGCGTCACGTACATCGCCGCGGCCAGCAGGACCAGCAGCAGCAGGCTGCCCATCAGCAGGGCCCGGTCTTCCGCCTGCACGGTGATGAACAGATAAAGGTACACCGCCGCCAGCAGCCCGCCGAGCAGCAGACCCTTGGCCCGGCTCTCGGTGATCGTCGCGGCGTAGAGCGCGACCAGCAGCACGCAGGCCGCCGCCGCCAGCCCGAAGGCGGGCGCGAAGCCGACCACCTCCGCGAGCGATACCTGCAACAGGAAGAACAGCGTCACCGCCGCGCCGACGAACAGATACTGCACCGCGTGCAGCCGCCGCCGCCCCAGCGCCTCGAACACGAACAGCGTGCCGAAGGTGACGATCACGAACAGCATCCCGTATTTCACCGACCGCTCGCTCATGCGGTAGAAGTCGACCGGGTTGATCAGCCGGGTGCGCACCACGTTGTCGCGGATCTGCTGCGCCAGCACCTGGGCGCCGCCGTTGTCGTCGCGTAAGACCTGCGGCAGTCCGCGCGCCAGGTGGGAGACCTGCCATTCCGCGGCGAAACCGTCCGCCGCCACCTCGTTGGCGACGGGGAGCTGTAAGCCGCTGAAGCTCGGATGCGGCCAGTCGCCGGTCAGCGAAAAGACGCTCTCCCGGCCGAGCGGCACGAACCGCAATTCCCCGCTGCCCTTCAGCCGGATATCGAAGGCGTAGTCCACCGGCCCAGCGCCCGGCTGCAATTTTGGCAGCGGTGCCTGGATCCAGCCGGAACTGCCCGGCACGCTCTGGTGTAGGCGCTCGCTCCGCACGTCGAACGGAATGGTCTCGCCGCCCCAGTCCAGCACCGGCGCATTGGCGCTGCCGCGCAGGTCGGAAAGATGCACCAGCAGCGTCGCCTGGTCCCACAGCACGCGCGCGTCCGGCTCGACGGGCAGTGTATCGGCCGCCGGCACCCGGACGCTGCCGCGGGCCTCCGCATCGGCCGTGAACAGCAGCGCCTCGTAGATGCCGCGCCGCCGCGTCTGGCTGGTCAGGCCGGCCGCGATCTTCTGCTGTTCCGGCAGGATATAGAGGTTGTGGCGGAACCACCGAGTCTCTTCGATATAGACCGGTTTCGCGTCCGTATAGTCCGGCGCCCGCACCTTGACCTGTTTGGACTCCTCGACCGGCAGCAGCAGGATCGGCCCGGCGATGGTCTGCGACCGGCCCCAGCTCGCGCCGAGGTCGCTCGTCACCGCCTCGCTCAAAAAGGCCCGCTCGGTAACCACCGATCGCACATATTCGAACGCGACCAGCATCATTAGCGCCAGCACGCCGAGCAGCGCGAGTTTGAACAGCGCCGCATGGCGCGCGAGAAACGGCGTTTCGCTTCGTCCGTCATCCATAGCATATGCCCCCAGGCCGGATGGTTCGGCGCGGCGGCCAATACGCTACCCCCACGCTACTCCCGCTGTCGGTCCCGCCGTTTATCGCCGCCGTTTGTGGCGCTCGCGTGGCAGGCCGGTGTCGATTGTAGGGAAATTGTACAACGCCGAGCGGAATTCCAAACCCCGCGCACTTTCGCTACGCTATCGCGAGGCAGAGGAGGGAAGGCGCCATGGCCTATCGCGGACTGGAGACGTTGCCGTTCGTCGGCGAGGCGGAAATCGCGGCGGCGCTTGACTCGCTGCCGCTGATCGACGCGATGGAGCGGGCGATGATCGCCTTTTCCGCCGGCGAGGTCGCGCAACCGGTCCGCCAGATGGTGCCGGTCCCCGGCCACGACGCCATCATCGCCGCCATGCCCGCGGTGGGCGAGGCCATGGCCGTCAAGGTCGTCACCCTCTATCACGGCAACGCCGGCACCGACATCCCCACCCACCAGGCGGTGATCCTGCTGTTCGACAAGGCCAACGGCTCGCCGCTCGCCGTCCTCGACGGCCGCCTGATCACCGAGATGCGCACGGCCGCCGGCTCGGCCGCCGCCGCGCGCAGGCTCGCCGTCGAAGAGCCAAAGGTCGTCGCGATCCTCGGCAACGGCGTCCAGGCCCGCGCCCACGCCAAAGCGCTCGCCGCCGTCCGCCCATTCGACGAGCTCCGCCTCTGGGCCCGCAACGCGGAAAAGGGCCGTGCGGTCGCTGAGGAGATCGGCGCCGTCTTCCACCCCGACGCGGAGCAGGCCGTCCGCGACGCCGACATCGTCGCCTGCACCACCTCGGCCACCGAACCGGTGCTGCAAGGCGCCTGGCTGAAACCCGGCGCCTTCGTCACCGCCGTCGGCTGGAACACCCTGGACGGCCGCGAACTGGACGACACGGCCATGGCCAACACCGTCATCGTCGAGTCCGTCGACGCCGCCCACAACCAGGCCGGCAACATCAGAGGCTCCGGCTGCGCCATCTTCGCCGAGATCGGCGAGATCTACGCCGGCGCAAAAGAAGTGCCCACCGGCGCCACCGTGATCTACGATTCCGTCGGCATCGCCATCATGGACGCCGCCGCCGCCAAGCTCGCCTACGACCTGACCAGAGGGTAGGGCGGCTAGCCCGCCGTTCCGCTCCAATCCGTCGCCCTCGGACTTGATCCGAGGGTCCATTCCACCACTCGCAACAACCCAACCGCCGCATCGACCGGCTGAGCATTCGGATTGTTGAGGGGGAGTAGGTGTCTGCATTTGATTACTTTTCCAACCATTCGAGTTCGGCTTCCGTCGCAACGCGATTAGCGCGTAGTTTCTCAGAATTTCGATTCAGTAATACAACTTTTTGATTGTATATCAGAATCCTGCTAATCTGTTTGGTGTAACAACGCTGATTAGCCGGTAGCTTGTCGCTTTCCATCGCGTAAGCATCCATCAGCCCTTTCAGGTCGTCGCGTTTCCAAGTTCATGCGGAGTGGTCCGCCAGAGACCGCGAATGTTTCGCGATCGTTGGACTGCAAACGACACAGGGAGAACGGCTATGGTTCCTCGCATTTTCCAGAACTTGTTTTTTGCGTTGGTAGCCTTGGCAGTTACGGCCACCGCGCATTCGTCTCTCGCCCAAGATACAAGCACTTCACCCTTGGCAGAGACCGCAGATACTTTGGAGGCAATGGCTACGCGGACATCGAGCCTTGGCATCTTTGGCCGCAGCGTTAAGGACGGCGCTCTGCTAGCCGCGGCAAGCCAGCTTAGAAAAGGAGATGTAAAGGACGATGTTGTCGAAGTCGGTCTGAATTTTTCTGTAACTGAGTTATCGAGGCCCAGAGTTCCAAATCGATGTTTTGAAATCTGTCTTGCCAGGGGGCAGAGTTCGGCACGCGGGTGTTATGTAGAGTGTGAAGCGCCAATACCTCCCATCGAGCCGGTTCGCGTGGATGACCTCTGCACCCAGTTGTGGGAGGAGTTCCGCGAAGGCACTGGCAACGTGATGATTATTCTTCAGCTTATGCGAAACGGCTGCATTGAAATAGTTAGAGCGCGCCGAGCAGTGACCTTTGGATCAGGAGAGTAGGTAAGACAGACCGCGACCGAGCGGGACTGGTTGCGTGTCCGGGTCGAGGACCAGGGCCGCTTCCTGTTCGACTGGGTGTACTCACTCTCAATCGTGCTGCCGAGTGCTTGCCGATCGCGCTCCTCGCTGACTATTTCCTTCTACTTTCTGGCCTCGGTCAATCAGTCGGAGCACAGCGCGAGGTTGGACAAGTAATTGCCGTTACAGCCTTGGAACCCGTACGCAGGATGAGGCCCGTATAAATCGAAACGCTGATGGCTTATGGCAATCTATTGGAGAATCGAAATGATCAATGGTCGCATTGTCGGTTTGATTTTTCCAATTACCATGTCGTTTCTAGCGTTTCCCACGACTGTGCGGAATGAGACCGCGCAGATGGGATACTATCAACGCAATACCGAATATGTACTCCAAAACGCAGCCAAGCTCGTGCGCCCCGTGCTGTCAGCGGACGAACGGCGCATTCAGTCATCTGTGAGACTGTGGGTGCCTGCCGTTGTGGCGGTAGTCGCGCAAGCTTACCCCGGTAATATCGCCATTTCGGCGGGCTTTGCGTCGATCCTGGAACAGTTGGCCGTCTCTCACTTCGCTGATCACGAGCTTGGGCTCGACGGGTGCGACGAGGCGTACACGCTCTATGTTGCACAAAGAATTGCAGACAACACCGAACGAGTCGCACGAGGTCGTAAGCCACAGCTCATTTATGGTGCGGAATTGTACGGGCGCCATTTCGGCGGCCCGTGCGAGAACCTGAGACTACAGGATATAAAGGAGTCTGATAACAGCGAGTACCTGGCCACGCTCGTAGAAGCGAGTTTGATGTTTCTCTATCTTCACGAACTTGGTCACCACGTGAACGGACACGTTGATAATCCGCCCATTGAGCTCAACTACAGCCGTCGCGCCGAGGCAGAGGCCGATGCGTGGGCGATAGACGTGGCTTTTCGGGCTGGCTACCAGGTTTTGGCCGCGGCACCGATGCTCAACTTGCTGGCAGCGCTCGGCGGGGCTTCCCTTGAAGCGGAGCGAAAGCGAACGCATCCTCGTGGCATTCGGCGAGTCAGAGAATTGTTGCTGGAAGCGCGGAACGTGCTGATCAAGCAAGGGAATGATAAAGCTGTTCGTCGGCTTGATGAAAACCTCACTCGAGCCAAAACACTGAGTTCCGACTAGCTGCTTTCCATCATCCATGAGTGCACTACGGCGGTCGGCCCTAACTGCCGAGTCGACCGGCTGACCATTGGGGTCGTTGACGGGCAACTGTCGCCTGGGACCGATTGTCGTACCGACCCATGAAAATCGAGAATGTGTGGGAACACTAATTACGTTTATATTGTCTGATGTATGTTGATCTTTGATTGATTTCAGGCTCAACTCTGGATATTGTGAGAATTATCACATGCAACTGTATGGAGAGTCGGTATTCTTTAGTCTGACAAGTGCTTTCGCGACTTCCATGAGGAGGCTTACATGGAACCGTTCGCAGTGGCATCTTTCGTCGATTGGTCTTTGTTTGTTCTGGATCGCTATTGGCTAGCGGCATGCGGTGCCGGAGTTCTAGCCGTGTTCGCGGCACACCATTTTAACTCACCGGATTACGTACTCTCGAAGCGTGCGGGTGGTGATAGCGAAAGCATAAGGTCTAACCCAAGGCAAGCAGCGCTGGCGCGTACAAAAATTGAAGCTCCGCCAATTTTCACGACCCAGCGCGAGCGTTATCGTCGGTCACAGGTCAAATATATCGCCGCGCTTGAAGTGATTTTCATCTTCTACGTCGTCTTTCCCGAGATCTTCAGCAGCATCGGCGATGTGACGCAGGTGGAGATCGTCGTACCGGAGGCCCTTAATGACCGTGTGATATATGGCTTGTTCGGCTTGATGGGCCTCTATGCGACATTTCCGGGATTGAACCGTTTGGACAGAAGAATTCGCGAAAAGCTTCACCGGAAAGCCATCATTCCTGAAGTCGTAACACTAATGGCCGAACGGATATCAGAATCAGACTACAAACCACCGCGTGAAATCGAGGAAGCAGTTATCGAGCACCTGAGCGGGGTTGTTCCTTCGGTTGACTTCGAAAAAACCGGCGACTCGTTGAAACAGGAATGGTTTCGTTTGAGTTGCGTCCGCACTCAGTTGAAACAAATGTTGTCGAGGGACGAACTTAGCGCCCTCAACCGTTTTCTATCTCCTGATGCTGAGGATATCGATCGAGAGTATAGCATACGCCAGCAGCAGTTAGTTGAGTTGATAGCTAAAGAAAATCAAATTGAACCGCCAGCCGGTAAACCAATAAGGGTTGGAAAAGAGGAGGAGGATCTTGAGGAATTAGGGACACTTGAGGCGGAATTCCTTCTCAATATTCGCAAAAACCTGCGTTTTAAGATTTCAGTCCTCTATTATCGGATCTGTATATTGCATAGTATGATTTTTGTCGCTTTGGAAAAAACCACATCCAGAATTGAACGCCGCTTTCATGAAATCGGCTACGACGTGGAAGTAATACCCATTCCACGCATTGATTGGGAATCGATCATAAAGACACTGCTGACGATTAGTATCGTCATTTTTGTGCCCAGTGTTGTCTACGTTTTCACCAAAAGTCAGCTTGATATCGTCACGCCCGGCGGCTTCGAGGGCACAGTCCCCGAAACGATGGATCAGACACTTCTCTGGTCATTGAACATTCTGATCCTGCACGTGCTCTGCATCTTCGTCGCGATGTGGACCAAACGGCTGTTGGCCAGGAGGCGTGCGCGATTGGAACAGGGTCAGCCGGCGCACCGCCGATCAATTATAGTCGAAAATGCGTTGGTCTTGGTTCTCTGCTATGGCGTGACATATTTGTTGGGCGTGCTCCTTTTTTATTCGGATCACGGCTTACGCGTGTTCAGGCTAGGCATTCCCTGGGCGGCCGTGCCAGCAATTACCGGGTGTTTCGTTGGCTTTTACATAGATCGTATCATGGCAGGTGCGGACATCGGTTGGTGGCGCAAGTATTCTCAGGGTTTGCTGACGTGTCTCTTTGCTGCCATAGCTTCATTCCTATTCACGCCACCGCAACCGTTAGTGGACGATATCCCGGCGGCTATTTGGCTGTACGTCGTTTACATATCTGGAATGCAACTCTTGGTCGGATTGGGGGTCGGATGGATTTTCCCCAACTCCTATAGAAAGCAGATGGCGGATGCCGAAAAGCTCCTGGAAGAGGAGGCGGCTGCATCACCAGCAAGTCTCGTTACCCAATCATGAGAGGCGTTTGGAATTCGGGGCTGGTTGGGAGAAATTCGGACAGTGGGCTGCCTTGATCGGCTGCTGTTTGGGGCGTTCGGACTTCAACCTCTACATGACTGCTTCGCTCATCTACACTCGCTAAAAGAACGCAATGTTGTGCTGCTGCGGCTCACCCGCCAACTCAACTCAATCAGATGGTCCACTGTGAAAGAATAGGGCACGCTTCCAATCTAGCGAAAGGTAAGCGCCACTTTGGGCAACCCTACACAGCACTAGTATCTGATCCCATATTGAGTTAAAAGCGCCCCGGCTTGGGCTAACGCCGCCCGGAAAAGGTTTTCGGTCATGATTACCATTGTTCTCGTCATTCACGTGCTGATCGCGGTCGCGATGGTCGGCGTGATCCTGCTGCAGCGGTCCGAGGGCGGGGCGCTTGGCATCGGCGGCGGGGGAGGCGGTGGCGGCGGAGGTCTGATGACCGGGCGCGGCGCGGCCAACCTGTTGACCCGCTCCACCGCGATTCTGGCCGTGGCGTTCTTCGCCACCTCGATCGCGCTCGCCTTCCTGTCGGGCAGCCATACCGAGCGCCGCTCGATCCTCGACCAGCCGGCGACCGAAGCCCCGGCGGCGCCGGCCCCGCCGGCCGGCCCGTCGGTGCCGCTGTCGGAGTAGGCGGGTAGCGCCGACGCTGCCTCTAGTCGTCATTGCCGGACTTGATCCGGCAATCCAGCTCAATAGAGACCGCACCTTTCTGGATGCCCGGATCAAGTCCGGGCATGACGCATTTGGGTCGGCCGCACCGGCTGGATTTGCCGGGCAGCATCGCTTCCGGCAAAACCTGCCCGGGTCGGGCCGGCAGGTTTCGCCGCCGGCACCGTGCAGTGCGGCGGGTGCGCTTCCGGTTGTCGCCGGTTTCGGCGGCGAACCAAGGCGCGCCAACGTGAATCCTTTGTCACCAACGGCTTGGCGTGGTTGTTGCATCCCGAAACGCGGGTAGAGCGAAGCCTGATTGACCAAGGAGAGCCCTGCGATGACGTCGATTTTCGACGGCTTGCCGGTGGCCGGCGCGGCCGCGTCGCCGTTCGACAGCGCGAGTGCGCGGCGGACGTCCAATGAGGCGTTCGACCGCTATATCGAAGCCGTACACGAAGACCTGCAATTGCACTTCTGGCCGCAGCACGACACCGCCGAAGCCCGCGAGATCATGCAAAACGCCCTGCCGGCGGAAACCGCCGTCCTGGCCCAGGAGATAGCCCAGGAAGGAGGCGACGCCGACGGCGATGCGGCGGCGGCCGGCCCCGACGAAGGCGCGGTCCAGCGGCCGGACCCCGTGCAGGTCTTTCTGGACTACATGGCCAAGACACCGGAGGAGCGCTACTTCGACAGCTTCCTGAAGTCGAAGGGCCTGACCGAGGAGTCGTTCGAAGCGCTGCCGGCCGAGGAACGCCAAGCCCTGATGCGGGAGTTCGAGGAACTCGTGAAAACGCGCATTGAGAAGCAGGCCGCCGAAAATCCGGCCGAGCCTCAGGCCCCCGGCGTGATGTGACGCTGATCCATGGTTTCGGGACCTAGCCGGCCCACTTGCCCCTCACCCAACCCTCTCCCTCGGGGAGCAGGGGAATCGCATATGGCTCTTTGGGAAGAATTGGAGTGTTTCTAGACTCAGTAATTCCAAGGGTTTCGAGAGCAGATGAAGTCCAAAACGCTCTCGGAATCTCCAAATGCGATAGCCCTGCTCCCCATGGGAGAGGGAGGGCCCCGACGCGTAGCGCCACACAAAGACTCCTGGGTGGTCGGGTGGGGGCGTGGGCCGGCAAGGCCCACCAAACGGAATCAGGGTGAGGGGATTAAGAATCTCACCGTTCAACCCCAGGTGCACACCCCTAACCCGCCAACCACCGAATCGCCCCCAAGCCCTTATGAATCCTGGGTGGTCGGGTGGGGGAGCGGGATGGAACAGCCCGCCAACAAAGAATCTGAAAGGGGCAGCGGGCCGATCCGGCCTGCTGATGCCCGCAAAAACCAAGGGTTTTTGCGGCCGTCCAAAAACCCCTTTCAGTTGCGCCCCGAAATGCTGTAAACGGAAGGTCCATGACGCGGTTCATCTTCATCACCGGCGGCGTGGTTTCCTCCCTCGGCAAGGGTCTCGCCAGCGCGGCGCTCGGGTCGCTGCTTCAGGCGCGCGGTTACAAGGTGCGTCTGCGCAAGCTCGACCCCTACATCAATGTCGATCCGGGGACCATGAGCCCCTATCAGCACGGCGAGGTCTACGTCACCGACGACGGCGCGGAGACCGACCTCGACCTCGGCCATTACGAGCGCTACACCGGCGTGCCGGCGCGCCAGTCGGACAACATCACCACCGGCCGCATCTACCAGAACGTCATCGCCAAGGAACGGCGCGGCGCCTATCTCGGCTCCACCGTGCAGGTCATTCCCCACGTCACAGACGAGATTAAGGCCTTCGTCCGCTCCGACGTCGACGACAACGATTTCGTGCTGGTCGAGATCGGCGGCACCGTCGGCGACATCGAAGGCCTGCCCTTCCTGGAGGCGATCCGCCAGCTCGGCAACGAACTGGGGCGGGAACGGGCGCTCTACATCCATCTCACCCTGGTGCCGTTCCTCGGCGCCGCCGGCGAGATCAAGACCAAGCCGACCCAGCATTCGGTGAAGGAGCTGCTGGCGATCGGCATCCAGCCGGACATCCTGCTCTGCCGCTGCGACCGGCCGATCCCCGACGGGGAGCGGCGCAAGATCGCGCTGTTCTGCAACGTCCGCAACGAGGCGGTGATTCCGGCCGAGGACGTTTCCAGCATCTACCACGTGCCGCTCGCCTACCGGCGCGAGGGGCTGGACCGGCAGGTGCTCTCCCATTTCGGCCTTGACCACGAGACGCCGCCTGACCTGACCCGCTGGCAGGAGATCGCCAAGAAGGTCGACGCGCCGGAGGGCGAGGTGACCATCGCCGTGGTCGGCAAGTACGTGGCCCTGCTGGACGCCTACAAGTCGCTGGCCGAGGCGCTGACCCACGGCGGCTTCGCCAACAACGTCAAGGTCAACCTGGAATGGGTCGACTCGGAAGTGTTCGAGAACGGCGACGACGCGGTGCAGCGGCTGGAGGGCGTGGATGGCATCCTGGTGCCCGGCGGCTTCGGCGAGCGCGGCGCCGAGGGTAAGATCGAGGCGGCCACCTTCGCCCGCACCCACAACATTCCCTATTTCGGCATCTGCTTCGGCATGCAGATGGCGGTGATCGAGGCGGCGCGCAACCTGGCCGGCATCGATAACGCCAACAGCACCGAGTTCGGCCCGGCCGAGGAGCCTGTGGTCGGCCTGCTCACGGAATGGGTGCGCGGCAACCTGACCGAAACCCGCGGCGAGGACGACGACAAGGGCGGCACCATGCGGCTCGGCGCCTATCCCTGCCAGATGGCCCCCGACAGCCAGGTGGCCGAGATCTACGGCGCCACCGCCATCGAGGAGCGCCACCGCCACCGCTACGAGGTGAATATCAACTACCTCAAGCGGCTGGAGGAGAGCGGCCTCCGCTTCTCCGGCCTCTCGCCCGACGGCGAACTGCCGGAGATCGTCGAACTGCCCGGCCACCCCTGGTTCATCGGCGTGCAATTCCACCCCGAACTAAAGTCGAAACCCTTCGATCCCCACCCCCTGTTCGCGTCCTTCATCGCCGCCGCCGTCGCCCAGTCGCGGCTGGTGTAGAGAAGGGACGCCATGGCCCCCCGCCAAACCCACCGTTTCTTCCCCTCTCCCCCCGCAAGCGGGGGGAGAGGCCGGGTGAGGGGGGCGTGGATACAGCGCGCTTCCCGTCACCCCGTCGCTACGGCCCTGACGCCCGCCACCCCCTCACCCAACCCTCTCCCCCTCAAGGGGGCGAGGGCTTATAGCCGGACCCCAACACCTTCCAAACCGTCATTGCCGGACTTGATCCGGCAATCCAGCTCAACAAGACTCACGCCCGCCAAACTTGTCCACGATCCCAGGCCCGCTCCCCCGTCCCAACCGCCCATAAAGGGTATCCTCGGGGCGGTTGGGACGGGGGAGCGGGCCGGCCGGGCCTTTCCACGGCAGTGGAAAATCAAATAAAGGACTCCCATGCCCACCACCCGCCACATCACCATCGGCCCGCTCAGCGTCGGCAACGACCTGCCGCTCACCATCCTTGCCGGCCCGTGCCAGCTCGAAAGCCGCGACCACGCGCTGGAGATGGCCTCGGCCCTGAAGGAGATCACGCAGGGCCTCGGCATAGGCCTCGTCTACAAGTCCTCGTTCGACAAGGCGAACCGGACCAGCGCCAACACCAAGCGCGGCCTCGGCCTCGAAGCCTGCCTGCCGATCTTCGCCGAGGTCCGCGAGACCGTCGGCTGCCCGGTCCTGACCGACGTGCATACGCCCGAGCAATGCGCCGTGGCCGCGCAGGCCGTCGATGTGTTGCAGATTCCGGCCTTCCTCTGCCGCCAGACCGACCTGGTGCTGGCCGCCGGCGAGACCGGCAAGGCCGTGAACGTGAAGAAAGGCCAGTTCCTGGCGCCTTGGGACATGAAGAACGTGGTCGCCAAGCTGGAGAGCACCGGCAACGAGAACGTCATGGTCTGCGAGCGCGGCGCGTCGTTCGGCTACAACACCCTGGTGAGCGATATGCGGAGCCTGCCGATCATGGCCGAGACCGGCTACCCGGTCGTCTTCGACGCGACCCATTCGGTGCAGCAGCCGGGCGGGCAGGGGACCACCTCCGGCGGCCAGCGCGAGTTCGTCCCCGTCCTGGCCCGCGCCGCCGTCGCGGTCGGCGTCGCCGCCGTCTTCATGGAAACCCACCAGGACCCCGACAACGCCCCCTCCGACGGCCCGAACATGGTCCACCTGAAGGACATGCCCGGCCTGCTTGCCAAACTGGTGGAGTTCGACCGCTTGGCCAAGGCCGCCTGACATCGCCATAACGCGGTCATTGCGAGCGCAGCGAAGCAATCTCGAAGGGCAGGGCTCTATGCCGCCGAGATCGCCGCGGTCCTCCGGGCCTCGCGACGACGGCAATCAATTGTACGTCTTTGCGTTTAATCATCTCTTCGCGAAACCTTCCCTTGTCCCCCGCCCCGCCTAGGTATTAGCTTCCGCCTAGGCTGTATGTCATGCGGCCGGGTCGGAGCAACGGAGGCAAAGCCGGATGGCGTACGAACGGTTCGACTTCAAGGACTTCCTGATCCGCTGGGGCATCGCCCTGGTGCTGGTCTTCGCGACCTTCAACCCGACGCAATGGTCCTACTTCCGCTGGGTGATGGACGTCGAAGGCGGAAACTGGCCGCTGAAGCTCCTGGCCGGCGTGGTGCTGCTGATCCTCTACGTCATCTTCCTCCGCGCCACCTGGCGCTCGATCGGCCCGATCGGCCTCGCGCTCGCCGCCGCCTTCTTCGGCGCTTTGGTCTGGGTGTTCGTCGACTTCGGTCTGCTCAACGTCTACGAGCCGACGATCATGACCTACGTGCTGCTGTTCGTGCTGGCCACCATCCTGGCGATCGGGCTCTCGTGGTCCCACGTCCGGCGCCGCATCGCCGGCCAGGCGGACGTCGACGACGTCGACGATTGAGCGCTACCGTCCGCCGCCGGTCTCGGCATAATGGCGGCATGTCGCAGGATCGGGATTTTCGGGCCGCGCTGCAGGCCATCGTCAACCGCCATCGCAGCCAGCATCTGGCGGCCGGGCAGGCGCTCACCTCCTGGCTGACCGGCGGCTCGCCGATGCACCACCACGTCCGCACCCGGCCCGATCCCTGGCCGGAATTCGACCGCGCGCGCGAGAGTTTCGGCCGCTGCCTCTCGGCCGCGGTCGACGCCGCGTTCGCCGCGACGGGCGGGGATGGCGCGCGCTTTACGGCGCTCGGCCCGGCGATCCGGGAGGAAATCGGCGGCTTCCGCAACGAGATCGCCAACCTGCTCTACGCCGACCATGTGGAGCCGACGCCGCACCGCCAGCACCTGGATATGACGGCCCAGGGTAACCTGGAGGAATTCGGCCGTTGGACCGACGAGATGATCGAGGGCGCCATCGCCGCCGGCGCGCAGGGCATCCGTGACGGTCGTCTCGCGCCTTATGCCGAAGACGCCTACGCCCGCTGGAGCAAGCGGCTCAGCCGGATGCAGATCGTCGTCGGCGCGGTCGCCTTTCTGCTGTTCCTGATCTATCTCGGCACCGGCGGCCTCGGAGGCGGCGGGTGACGGCCGACGACGACGAGGCTCTGCATGCCGGCCTGATGCGGGCGCTGGAGGCCGGCCGGCTCAGCCTGAAGTTCCGCATCGCCGTCCTGGCCGGCCCCGGCTCCCCGGTGTTCAGCGCGCCGGAGGCGGCGGTCCTGCTGGTTGCGGTGGCCGCGCTGGTGTCGGCGCCGGCGCTGATCGGCGGTGCCGGCTATACGGGCACCGTCGGCGCCGGCATCGGACTGGTTGCGTTCTTCTGGGCACGCTGGTACTGGCAGCGGGTCAAGCGGCGGGTCGTCGAGGCCGTTCAGACCGATGCCGCCGCCTGGGAAGACTTCTGGCGCCGCGGCGCCTTCGAACTGGCTGGCCGCGACGCGCGCGGGCGTGATACATGCATGTCGCCGACCGGCGATTGGCGCGCCTTCGTGCGCCGCCGGGTCATGGACGTAGACGCAGAGTACGCAAAGTAGAGAGCAGGAAGGGACAGAAATGAGCGCCATTGTCGACATCACCGGCCGCGAGATCCTCGACAGTCGCGGCAATCCGACCGTGGAAGTCGACGTCACCCTGGAATCCGGCGCCTTTGGCCGGGCCGCGGTGCCGTCCGGCGCGTCGACCGGCGCGCACGAGGCGGTGGAGCTCCGCGACGACGACGAGCGCTACGGCGGCAAGGGCGTGATGCGCGCCGTGGACGCGGTCAACGGCGAACTGTTCGACGTGCTCTCCGGCATGGACGCGGACGATCAAAACGACATCGACCGCATCATGGTCGAGATCGACGGCACCCCGAACAAGGCCAATCTCGGCGCCAATGCGATCCTCGGCGTCAGCCTCGCCGTGGCCAAGGCCGCGGCCGAGGACGCCGGCCTGCCGCTCTACCGCTATGTCGGCGGCGTCTCGGCCCGCACCCTGCCGGTGCCGATGATGAACATCATCAACGGCGGCGCCCATGCCGACAATCCGATCGACGTCCAGGAATTCATGATCATGCCGGTCGGCGCCGACAGCCTGGCCGAGGCGGTTCGGGTTGGCGCGGAGATCTTCCATTCGCTGAAGCGCCGCCTGGTCGACGACGGCCACAACACGAATGTCGGCGACGAGGGCGGCTTCGCGCCGTCGCTGAACAGCACCACGGACGCGCTCGACTACATCCTCCGCGCCATCGAGGCCGCCGGCTACAAACCCGGCGACGACGTCTACCTGGCGCTGGACGCCGCCTCGACCGAGTTCTTCGAGAATGGCCAGTACCTGCTGTCGGGCGAGGGCAAGACCCTGGATGCCGCCGGCATGGTCGCCTACTACGGCGACCTCGTCGGCCGCTACCCGATCATCTCCATCGAGGACGGCATGGCCGAGGACGACTGGGACGGCTGGAAGGCCCTGACCGAGGCGATCGGCGACAAGGTGCAACTGGTCGGCGACGATCTGTTCGTCACCAATCCCGTGCGCCTGGGGCGCGGCATCGCCGGCGGCGTCGCCAACTCGATCCTGGTCAAGGTCAACCAGATCGGCACCCTGTCGGAGACGTTGGAAGCGGTCGGCATGGCCCACAAGGCGGCCTATACGGCCGTGATGTCGCACCGGTCCGGCGAGACCGAGGACGCGACCATCGCGGATCTGGCGGTGGCGACCAACTGCGGTCAGATCAAGACCGGCTCACTCGCCCGGTCCGACCGCCTTGCCAAATACAATCAGTTGATTCGGATCGAGGAACAGCTCGGTGAGGCAGCCCGGTATGCAGGACGGGATGTTCTGCGTCTCTGATGGTTACTTTGGCATATTCGTAAACAACCTTTGAATAGATTGAGGTTTCACGGTCAATTCATTGAAGATGAATTAATTGTGAAAACATCCACCTAACACTTCTCAAAAGATAACCGCGTGTCATATTTAGAAGTGTGAGCCGTTTTCCTTACGGCTACGGATCTCAGCTTTCGAAACGGCTCGCAGTGGGCTTGTCTGTACGCTCCGAAACCTGGCGTTGAAAGGTGCCGGCGTGGCGGAGCGTGCGGCGATGATCAGGAGCATATGATGCGCAGATGGACCGTCTTGTCCGCCTTGCTGGGTTGCCTGTCGGTCGGCATCCCGGCGGCGGCCGCCGAGCCGCTGGACGATGCCGCCAATTGGCTGCGCGAGCACTACTTCGAAATCCCGATCGGCGCGGGCTGGCGCGTCACCGGCATCGATCGCGGTCAACGCGACATTTTCGTCAATGTAACGGTGCCCAGGGACGACGCCGCGACGCTTAGGGAGATGCCGCCGGAGCGTCAGCTTCAGGTGGTCGGCATCGTCTGCCCCAGCGCCTATGCCGATGTCTGGGCGATGATGCCGTCGCGCAGCGACATCGTCGTTCGCGACGCCGTCGGCGGAAAGATCTTCCACGACGTCGCCTGCCGTCGCTGACCCTCACGCGTCGCGTTCGGCGTCCCCGCCGCCGGCCAGTACTTTGCCGGCGCCGATCCGGTATTTCTTCAGCGCGGTCATGATGTCGATCAGGCAATCGTCGCGCAGCCGCTCCAACTCGGCCACCGGTTGCGCGCCGGCCTGCGCCCGCGTGCCCTCGACCATACGGGCACGCAGTTCGTCGGTAAGGTCGGGCGCCTCCAGGCGCGTCCACGGCAGCTTCAGCGCAGGGCCGAACTGCGCCAGCATATGCGCCATTCCATCCGCGCCGCCGGCCAGGTGAAAAGTCAGGCAGGGGCCCATGAAAGCCCAGCGTAGGCCGGGACCGTAGACGATCGCATCGTCGATCTCCCCGGTATCGGCGGTGCCGTCCGCTACCATATGCAGCGCTTCGCGCCACAGGGCTTCCTGCAGCCGGTCCGAGATATAGCCTTCGACTTCCTTGCGGACGTGCAACGGCTGCATGCCGACGGACCGGTAAAAGGCGGTGGCCCGGTCGACCGCCTCGGACGCCGTCTTGTCGCCGCCGACGATCTCGACCAGCGGCAGCAGATACACTGGATTGAACGGATGGCCGATCAGAACGCGTTCGGGATGCCGGCAGTCCGCCTGGATCCGGCTCGGCAACAGGCCCGAGGAGCTTGACGCGACAATCGCCTCCGCCGGGGCGGCGGCGTCGATACGGGTCAGCAGGTCGCGTTTCAGGTCCTCGTTTTCCGGGGCGCTTTCCTGAATCCAGTCCGCATCGCGGATCGCCGTTTCCAGATCCGCTTCGAATGCCAGCCGTTCCCGGGCGGCGCCGTCGGCGAGACCGAGTTTCGACACCGCGGGCCAGGCATTGGCGATGCTCTGCCGCAATCGGTCCTCGGCGCCGGGCGAGGGGTCCGTCGCGACGACGTCGTGGCCATGTGCCAGGTAGCGGGCGGCCCAGCCCGCGCCGATCACGCCGGTGCCGACCAGCGCGATCCGTCCGATCTTTCTGTTCATTCGACTATGTGATCCGTTTCAGGTCCGGCCGCGCAGGCCAAGCCGTTGCCGCGCTTCCGCCGGCGTCAGGGTGCGGCCGCCCAGCAGCCGGACGATCTCGACCGCCCGGGCGACCAGATCGCCATTGGAGGCGGGTACGCCTTTGTCGAGGTAGAGGTTGTCCTCCAGGCCGACGCGGACATGTCCACCCAGCAGCATGGATTGCGCCACCATCGGCATCTGCAGCCGTGAGATGCCGAAGCCGGCCCATTCCGCGTTGGCGGGCAGCATGTTCCGCATCGCCGCCATCGTATTCGTATCGGCGGGCGCGCCCCAGGGGATGCCGAGGGCAAGCTGGAAGAACGGCGGGTCCTCGATCAGCCCTTCGGCGACCAATTGAGCGGCAAACCGCACATGCCCTATGTCGAAGCATTCCAGTTCCGGTTTGACGCCGCAGTCCTTGATCCGTTCTGCCATGGTCCGGAGGTAGGCGGGTGTGCTGATGTAGGTACCCTCCGCGAAATTGAGGGTGCCGCAATCCAGGCTGCAGATCTCCGGCCTGAGTTCCTCGACATGGGCCAGCCGCTCGTCCGGCCCGACCATATCGGTGCCCGGTCCGCCGGTTGCCGGGTTTTCCTCATCGGGGAAGAAATCGCCCCCCATGCCCGCGGTCAGGTTGATGACCACATCGGTGTCGCTGGACCGGATCAGATCCACCACCTCGCGGTAGCAATCCAGGTCGCGCCCGGCGGCGCCGGTTTTCGGATCGCGAACGTGAATATGCGCCACCGCCGCGCCGCACCGGGCCGCTTCGATGGCGGCGTCGGCAATCTGTCCCGGGGTCACGGGAATTCCCGGATGTTTGTCAACGGTATCGCCCGCGCCGGTGACGGCGCAGGTAATGATGACGTCGTTGTTCATGGCACGGATCCGTTGCTTGTTCTGTTGGTCGGCAGTCTGTTTGCCGTAGCGCGGGTTGGCAAACGAAACTTATCGATTGAGGCGATGCCGTTCGTCGTTCGGGTGCGGGCGTGGGTTTGATCGACTCATGACTCAGCGAATCTCGACAAGCCACTGACTCAAAATTGAAATTTCTTCTTGACCCGGCGAATCGAGTCTGATTCGATCCGGTCATGGGGTTGATCTACGAAATTCGCCGCCGCGCCACCGCGGTCCTGCTGCCGGCGCTGTTGATTTGCGTCGCCAGTTACTTCGCCTATTACGCCATTCAGGGCGAGCGGGGCATGATCGCCTATTTCCAACTTGTCGACGAGATCGAGAAGGCCGAACAGGCCGTAGAGGCGACATCGGCCGAACGGGAGCGGCTGTCGCGGCGCGTCACGCTTCTGAAGCTCAGCGCTCTTGATCTCGACATTCTGGACGAGCAGGCCCGCCGGGTGCTTGGCTTGGCTCATCCGGACGAAGTGGTGATCTACGAGATCGACTGACCCCTCCGTCGCGGTCCGGCGTCCCACCGTTCCAAACAGGCAAGAAATCCGCCACCCGTCTTCGCGGATGCGGTATCTCGTTGGAATTCAACAAGCATTAACCATGCCGCGCCATTGTGTCGCAGAGTCTTGAAATCGTCGTATTAACTGTAATCAAGTTAATTTCCGATTTCTTCTTGTTTTACAAGGACTTTTGCACCAATCTCTACATGGTTTCGAGCCTTGTCGGCAGGCCGTTTTCGGCTCGAAATTGCCCCTCTCGACCGGCTCAATCGGTCGCGGAATTCCAGCGGAGGATCCATGGCCAAAGCAGCCGCGAAGCGCACCAAAGCCTCGCCCGGCACAGCGAAGGGCGCGCGCGCTCCCGCAAACCGGCAGGCTTCGACTGAAGAGTTGCTGCATTACTACAAAGAAATGCTGCTGATCCGCCGGTTCGAGGAAAAGGCCGGCCAGATGTACGGCATGGGCCTGATCGGCGGCTTCTGCCATCTCTATATCGGGCAGGAGGCCGTGGTGGTCGGCCTGCAGGCAGCGGTCACCGAAGCGGACGCCTCGATCACCACCTATCGCGATCACGGCCACATGCTGGCCTGCGGCATGGATCCGAAGGGCGTGATGGCCGAGCTGACCGGCCGGCGCGGCGGCTATTCGCGCGGCAAGGGCGGTTCGATGCACATGTTCAGCCGCGAGAAGAAGTTCTTCGGCGGCCACGGCATCGTCGGCGCCAGCGTACCCATCGGCACCGGGCTCGCGTTCGCGCAGCGCTACCTGGACACCGGGGAACTGACGCTCTGCTATTTCGGCGACGGCGCGGTCAACCAGGGCCAGGTCTACGAAGCCTTCAACATGGCGGCGTTGTGGAAGCTGCCGGTGATCTACGTGATCGAAAACAACCAGTACGGCATGGGTACGTCGATCCAGCGCCATTCCGCCCAGACCGAACTGTTCCGCCGCGGCGAGAGCATGGGCGTGCCCGGTTCGCAGACCGACGGCATGGACGTTCTGGCGGTCAAGGAAGCGGCCGACGTCGCGGTCAAGCATGTCCGCGACGGCAACGGCCCGATGATCCTGGAGATGATGACCTACCGGTATCGCGGCCATTCCATGTCCGATCCGGCCAAATACCGCTCGAAGGAAGAGGTCAACAAGATGCGCGCGGAGCACGACCCGATCGAGCAGGTGCGCCGCCGCCTGCTGGACGGCGGCTCGGTTGACGAAGCCGCGCTTAAAGATATCGACAAACAGGTGAAGGCCGTGGTGTCGGAAGCGGCGGAATTCGCCACCAACAGCCCGGAACCGGACCCGTCGGAACTTTATACCGACGTTCTGGTCGAAGCCTGAAGCCGGGGAGGGGAACCCATGCCGATACAGGTATTGATGCCGGCGCTCTCGCCGACGATGACCGAGGGCACGCTGGCCAAATGGCTGGTCAAGGAGGGCGATACCGTCTCTTCCGGCGATATCCTGGCCGAGATCGAAACCGATAAGGCCACCATGGAAGTGGAGTCGATTGACGAGGGTGTCGTCGGCCGCATCCTGGTTGCCGAGGGGGTCGAGGAAGTCGCCGTAAACACACCGATTGCCGTGCTGTTGGAGGAAGGCGAGGACGCGTCGGCCCTGGATGCGGTCGCCACGCCCGCGCCGGCCGCATCGGCCGAGCCCGCCCCGGCGGCAACGGGCGGCAACGGCATGGATCCGTCCCCCGCCGCGGTTGTACCGTCGCCGTCTCCCGTGGCGGCGGAGCCGGATGTCCCGGCGGGCACCGAGATGGCGACGATTACCGTCCGCGAGGCGTTGCGCGACGCCATGGCCGAGGAAATGCGCCACGACGACACCGTGTTCCTGATGGGCGAGGAGGTCGCCGAATATCAGGGCGCCTACAAGATCAGCCAGGGCCTGCTGGACGAGTTCGGGGCCAAGCGGGTCATCGACACGCCGATTACCGAGCATGGCTTTGCCGGCCTCGGCGTCGGCGCCGCCTTCTACGGCCTCCGCCCCATCGTCGAGTTCATGACCTTCAACTTCGCCATGCAGGCGATCGACCAGATCATCAATTCCGCGGCCAAGACGCTTTATATGTCCGGCGGCCAGATGGGTTGCCCCATCGTCTTCCGCGGCCCGAACGGCGCGGCGTCGCGCGTGGCGGCGCAGCATTCGCAGTGTTACGCCGCCTGGTACGGCCATATTCCCGGCCTCAAGGTCGTCGCGCCCTACAGCGCGGCGGACGCCAAAGGCCTGCTGAAATCGGCGATCCGCGATCCGAATCCGGTCGTCTTCCTGGAGAACGAGATCCTCTACGGCCAAAGCGGCGAGGTGCCGCTGCTCGACGACTTCACCGTGCCCATCGGCAAGGCGCGGGTGGTGCGCGAGGGCAGCGACGTCACCATCGTCGGTTACTCGATCACTGTCGGCCGCGCGATCGAGGCGGCGGCGGCGCTCGCGGAACAGGGCATCGATGCGGAGGTGATCGATCTCCGCTCGCTCCGGCCGCTCGACACCGCGACGATTATGGCGTCGGTGCAAAAGACCAACCGCTGCGTTTCGGTGGAAGAGGGCTGGCAGAAGTTCGGCGTCGGCTCGGAGATCGCCGCGTCGATCATGGAAACGGCGTTCGACTGGCTCGACGCGCCGGTGCAACGGGTCAGCGGCGCCGACGTGCCGATGCCCTATGCCGCCAACCTGGAAAAACTGGCATTGCCTCAGGTCGAGGACATTGTCGCGGCGGCCAAAGCCGTCAGCTATCGCGCGTAATCGGAGGGGGACATGCCGATAACAATCACCATGCCGGCGCTGTCGCCGACCATGACCGAGGGCACCCTGGCCAAGTGGCTGGTCAAGGAAGGCGATACCGTCTCCTCCGGCGATATCATGGCCGAGATCGAGACCGACAAGGCGACCATGGAGGTCGAGGCGGTCGACGAGGGCGTCATCGGCAGGATCCTGGTCAACGAGGGCACCGAGAACGTCGCCGTCAACGCGCCGATCGCCGTGCTGCTGGAAGAAGACGAGGACGCCGCCGCATTGGACAGCTTCACGCCTGCCGGCGGTCCGGCGCCCGCCGCTGAGCCGGCGGCGCCGGCGGCCGAGCCCGCAGCGGCGGCACCGGCTGCGGCGCCCGCACCGGCGGCTCAGCCGACCAACGGCGCGCGCGTGTTTGCCAGCCCGTTGGCGAAACGCATGGCCCAGCAGGCCGGGTTGGACATCGCCGCCATCGCCGGGTCCGGCCCGAACGGCCGGGTGGTTAAAAGCGATATCGAAGCGGCCTTGGCCGCGCCCCGGGCCGCGGCGGCGCCCGCTGCAGCGCCTGCCGCGACACCCCCGGCGCCGGCCGCCAGGCCGGCCGCGCCGGTTACCGCCGATTACGAGGAACTGCCG
Source organism: Minwuiaceae bacterium (assembly GCA_028278525.1). Taxonomy (GTDB): domain Bacteria; phylum Pseudomonadota; class Alphaproteobacteria; order Minwuiales; family Minwuiaceae; genus JANQEE01. The sequence continues at coordinate 242,673 of JANQEE010000049.1, forward strand.
CTTAATTCGATGGGCAAGACCATCGCGCGGCGCATGACCGAGTCCAAGCAGACGGTCCCGCATTTCTACCTGACCATCGATTGCGAGATCGACAACCTGCTGGCGTTGCGCAAGGACCTGAACAGCCGCTCCGACGACTACAAGGTCTCGGTCAACGACTTCGTCATCCGGGCCGCGGCCCTGGCGCTGCAGAAGCACCCGGAGGTGAACAGCCAGTTCGCCGAGACGTCGATCCTGCGCCACAACCGGGTCGACATCTCGGTCGCGGTCGCCATCGACGGCGGCCTGATCACGCCGATCGTGCGCGACGCCGACCGCAAGGGCTTGGCCACCATCGCCAACGAGATGAAGGACCTCGCGGCCCGCGCCCGCGACCTCAAGCTGATGCCGGAGGAGTTCCAGGGCGGTACGTTCTCGATCTCCAACCTCGGCATGTTCGGCATCGACGAATTCGTCGCGGTGATCAACCCGCCCCAGGCCGGCATTCTGGCGACTGGCACCGGCAAGCAGAAGCCGGTGGTCAAGGACGGCGCGGTGGCGGTCGCCACCGTCATGACCTGCACGCTGTCGGGCGACCACCGCGTCTATGGCGGCGCCGAGGGCGCGCGCTTCCTGGCCGACTTCCGCCAGTTGATCGAAGATCCCATCACCATGCTGCTGTAAGGGGCGCGTTATGGCCGACACCACTTTCGACCTCGTCGTCATCGGCGGCGGGCCGGGCGGCTACGTCGCGGCAATCCGCGCCGCCCAGCTTGGCCTGAAGACGGCCTGCGTAGAGCGCGAACATCTCGGCGGCATCTGCCTGAACTGGGGCTGCATCCCGACCAAGGCGTTGCTGCGCACGTCGGAGATCTATCACCTGATGCAGAACGCCGGCGAGTTCGGCCTGAAGGTCGACGGCATCGGCTTCGACGTGGCCAAGGTGGTCAAGCGCTCGCGCCAGGTCGCGGGCCAGCTCAGCGCCGGCGTCAAGCACCTGCTGAAGAAGAACAAGGTCACCGTGTTCGACGGCGACGGCAAGCTGGCCGGCAACGGCAAGGTCGCGGTCGCCAAGGACGGCAAGCCTGTCGCCGACTTGACCGCCAAGCACATCATCCTCGCCACCGGCGCGCGGGCCCGCTCGCTGCCGGGGCTGGAGCCGGACGGCAAGCTGATCTGGACCTACAAGGAAGCGATGGTGCCCGATACGATGCCGAAGTCGCTGCTGGTGATCGGCTCCGGTGCCATCGGCATCGAGTTCGCCAGCTTCTACCGCACCATGGGCGCCGAGGTGACCGTGGTCGAGGTGCTCGACCGCGTGCTGCCGGTCGAGGACGAGGAGATCTCCGCCTTCGCCCACAAGGCGTTTGAAAAGCAGGGCATGCGCATCCTGACCGGCGCCACCGTCGAGCAGTTGAAGGCGTCCGGCGGCAAGGTCACCGCGTCGATCAAGCTGAAGGACGGCAAGACCGAAAGCCTGACCACGGAAAGGGCGATCCTCGCCGTCGGCATCGTCGGCAATGTGGAGAACATCGGCCTCGAGGGCACCAAGGTGAAGGTCGACCGCAGCCACGTGGTGATCGACGAATACTGCCGCACCGGCGAACCCGGCGTTTACGCCATCGGCGACCTCTGCGGCCCGCCCTGGTTGGCGCACAAAGCGATGCATGAAGGCGTCATCTGCGTCGAGAAGATCGCAGGTGTGAAGGACGTGCATCCGATGGATGTCCGCAACGTGCCCGGCTGCACCTACTGCTGGCCGCAGGTCGCGTCGGTCGGGCTGACCGAGGCGGCAGCGAAAGAGCAGGGGCACGCGGTCAAGGTCGGCCGCTTCCCGTTCATCGGCAACGGCAAGGCCATCGCGCTGGGCGAGCCGGATGGCCTGATCAAGACCGTTTTCGACGCCAAGACCGGCGAGCTGCTGGGCGCGCATATGGTTGGCGCCGAGGTAACCGAGCTGATCCAGGGCTATACCATTGCCAAAACCATGGAAACGACGGAGGCGGAACTGATGCACACCATCTTCCCGCACCCGACGATCTCGGAAGCCATGCACGAGTCCGTGCTTGACGCCTATGGCCAGACCCTCCATTTCTAGACCATGACCGCTCCAACCAAAATCCAGGCGCTGCGCCATCCGGAGAAGGCGCATCGGCCCGACCAGCCGGTGCAGACCCGCAAACCCGCCTGGATTCGCGTAAAAGCGCCGGTTTCGGCCGAATACCACGCGACCCGCAAGGTTGTTCGCGACAACAACCTGCACACGGTCTGCGAAGAGGCGGCCTGCCCGAACATCGGTGAATGCTGGGCCAAGAAGCACGCCACCATGATGATCATGGGCGACACCTGCACGCGCGCCTGCGGCTTCTGCAACGTCAAGACCGGCAAGCCCGGCCGGCTCGATCCGTTCGAGCCGGAGAACGTCGCCCACGCAGTGGCCACGCTCGGGCTGGAGCACGTCGTCGTCACCTCGGTTGACCGCGACGATCTGGACGACGGCGGCGCCGAACACTTCGCCCGCGTGATCCAGTGCATTCGCGAGGCCGCGCCCGGCACCACCGTCGAGGTGCTGACCCCCGACTTCCTGCGCAAGGACGGCGCGGGCGAGGTGGTGGTCGACGCCAAACCGGACGTCTTCAACCACAATCTGGAGACCGTGCCGCGGCTCTACCCCAGCGTCCGGCCTGGCGCGCGCTACTTCAACTCCCTGCAACTCCTGGCCAAGGTGAAGGAACGCGACCCGTCGATGTTCACCAAGTCCGGCATCATGGTCGGCCTTGGCGAGACCCGCGAAGAAGTGATGCAGGTGATGGACGATCTGCGCGCGGCGGACGTCGATTTCCTGACCATCGGCCAGTACCTGCAGCCGACGCCGAAACACTGCGCCATCGACCGCTTCGTCACGCCGGACGAGTTCGAAAGCTACAAGCAGGTCGCCTTCGGTAAGGGCTTCCTCATGGTCTCGGCCTCGCCGCTGACCCGGTCCTCCTACCACGCGGGCGACGACTTCGCGCGGCTGCGCGCCGCCCGGGCCGAGAAGCTGGCCGCCGAGGCGGACTGACGTGCCGACCCACGCCGAACGGCGGCAGCTGCCATACACGCCGGAGCAGCTTTACGATCTGGTGGCCGACGTAGCGCGCTACCCTGAATTCCTGCCATGGTGCCGTGCCGCCCGTATCCGGGAGCGTAAGGACAATCTGCTGGTCGCCGATTTGATCATCGGCTTCAAAGTGTTCCGCGAGCGGTTTACCTCGCGGGTGGAGCTCGACCCCAAGGCCATGCGGATCGACGTCGCCTACGCCGAAGGGCCGTTCCGCTACCTCAACAATCACTGGGTGTTCGAACCTGCCGAGGGCGGCAAGGCATGCGTGATCGACTTCTACGTCGATTTCGAATTCCGCTCGGCGATGCTGCAGAAAGCGATCAGCGTGCTGTTCAACGAAGCGGTGCGCCGCATGGTCGCGGCCTTCGAAGCCCGCGCCCACGACCTCTACGGCGAACCCGACGCCCCGCTCGCCCTGGCCGGCACGGAGGACGGCTAGCTCTCTGGTGACCCGGTCTTGTCCCTCTCCCCACGCTTGCGGGGGGAGAGGTTAGGTGAGGGGGGCGTTCGGGGAAGGCAACGGCCGTTGTTGGTGCCGGCCACCCCCTCACCCAACCCTCTCCCCCTCAAGAGGGAGAGGGCTCACGTGAGCTTGAACCGCCAAACCTTCCTGCAGCATTCGAATGACGTCACTATGCACCGGCGCGAAGCTGGCGGGGGGTGGCGCATGTTGTGGTCTTCCGAAGAAAACACAGTAGCCAAACGCGAAGCGCTGGGCCTTTTGCTGCTGAGGCTCGGCCTCGGCTATTTCCTGCTGGTATGGGGCGTCACGAAGTTCCTGGTGCCGCAGCAGACCGTCGCGATCTGGGGTTACTTCTACGGTATCGAGATCGACAAGGCTTTGCCGCTTCTGTTCGGCGGCGGCGAGGTGATCGTGGCGCTCGCCATTGTCTTCGGCGTGGCGCGGCCGATCAGCTACGCCGTCGGTTTCCTGATCCATGCGGTCACGGTCGTGGTCATCAGCCAGAGCCTGTTCATGCCGTTCGTCGTCAAGGACGGCTTCCCGGTGAACCGCAATTCCTCGGTGGCTCTCGCAGCCTTGATGGGTTTTGCCGCGCTTTACCTGTTGCGGGCCAGGGATCGTTGGTCGGTGGATGCCTGGTTCCTGGCGCGGCGCGCAGGAAAGTCTTAGCTATTCAGGACTCGCCGCCGTCGTCTTCCAAATAGGCGTCCGGCCGCCGCCAGTAGTGGACGTGGCCGCATTCGGCGCATCGAACTGACTTCTCGTCGATCTGAACGGAATCGAACGCCGTATAGCTGAAGTTCATGCCGGTATAGACCGGCTTGTCCGATTCCGGACATTTGATCATCACACGTGCCATTCGGACCTCCAATGCGGTGTCTTGGGTGGTGCTGGAGCGCCGGCCGTTCAGGCTTCTGCGCGCGCCCTGTCCAGCGTCAGGATATCGGCGAACAACCTCTCGAACCGTTTTTGCACCGTGGCCATGGCGCTTTCCGCTTCGCTCGACCGGGCCTCGATATCGCGCCAGTCTTCGCTGGTCAGGCGTTCGGCTGCGGTCGGGTAAAGGACTTTTTCCTCCATCTCCATATGCCGCCGGCAGAACTCGGCGAAATTTCGTCCGGCGTTGGTGAACATGTCGCGCGACAGTTCCACGTCTTCCAACAGTCGGTCGAACGCGTCCGAGAACCGTTTCGCGTAGTGACCGAAGTCCGCCTGCATCTGATTGAGAGCGCCGATTTCCTCTGCCGTTTCGCCGTCGCGTTCGCTGAGCTTGCCGATTATCAAATTCTCTTTCAGATTGTGCAGTTTCTCGCGGCGATAGAGGCAGTAATCGACGATCGCTTCCAGGACTTCGTAGTCGGCGATTCCGGTATTCTTCAGGGCCGTGGCCTGACGGTCGAACGCGTCCAGAACTTTCGCCAGGTTCGCGTTTTCTCGCCTTAAGCTACGCAGGAATTCCACCATCTGTTGCCTCCTGTTCAGGCAGTACCTGCGGATCGAGTACGATAACACACCCGTTACCGCATCGGAACCGATATGGTTAAACCCGAACAGTCTACAAACGACATATGACATGCCGGTTGCGGCTTCGTCGGCAGGGAGGGACGAAAAAAGCGTGCCGCCCTGCATCTGCGTTGCGCCGCCAGTGACGACTGGACTGCGCTCCGGAGTACCGTCGACTTGCTACCAGCGGTTTAGTATCGACTGGCTTAGAAGGCGCTGTTGTAAACGCCGCCGTCGATCAGCAGGCTTTGTCCGGTGATGTAGCCGGCCTGGGCGCTGCAAAGAAACGCGCAGGCCTCGCCGAATTCGGCCGGCGTGCCGAACCGCTTGGCCGGCACTTCGTTGGCGCGCTGTTCGGCCAGTTCGTTCTCCGACATGCCCAACATCTTCGCGGTCGCGGTGAAACCGCCGCGCAGCCGGTCGGTATCGAAGAAGCCCGGCAGCAGGCAGTTGATGGTGACGTTGTGCTCGGCGACGGTTCGCGCCACGCCGGCCATGAAGGCCGTCAAGCCGGCGCGCGCGCCACTCGACAGATCGAGGCCGGCGACCGGCATCTTCACCGACAGCGAGGTGATGTTGACGATACGACCGAACCTGCGTTCGATCATGCCGTCGATGGTGGCTTTGATCAGTTCGATCGGCGTCACCATGTTCATCGTGACGCCGTCCAGCATCTTTTCCCGGTCCAGTTCGCGGAAGTCGCGGAACGGCGGCCCGCCGTTGTTGTTGACCAGGATGTCCGGGTCGGGGCAGGCGGCCAGCACTGCGGCCTGACCGTCCGGCGAACTGATGTCCGCGATCACCGGCGTCACCGCAACGCCGGTCGCCTTGCGGATCTCCTCGGCCGTCGCTTCCAGCGCGGCGGGATCGCGCCCGTTCAGCGTGACGTCGACGCCGGCCCGCGCCAGCGACGTCGCGCAGGCTTTGCCAAGTCCGCGGCTGGACGCACAGACAATCGCCTTGCGCCCGTTCAGTCCCAGATCCATGTCGGTCCCCTCCCTGAGGTTATGGTTCCGACATAGTCTAACCCGAAGCGCCGGGCCTTCGCGGCAGGACTCGCGTTTCGCCGATCCGCATGATCCAGGCCCGGTCCTCGCCGAGGCCCGCCGCCCGCGCCGCCTCGGCGAAGCGTTCCGCCGGCTCGGCCAGCGGCTCGTCGCTCAGGCGTACCGTTCCCCAATGCATGCCGACCATGGCGTGGCTGTTCAGGTCCAGCGCGATCTGCACGCAGTCCTCGGGCACGCAGTGCGATCCGTTCATCACGACCCGCGGCATGTAGGCGCCGATCGACATCAGCGCTAGGTCGAAGCCGGGCTCGCGGTCGGCGACGCGCTTGTAGACCGGCCCGTATTCGGCGTCGCCGCCGAAATAGATCCGTCGCCCGCTGGCGGTTTCGAGGGCGAAGCCGGCCCACAGCGTATCGTTGGTCCTGAACAGCGACCGCTTCGACCAGTGGATCACCGGCAGTGCCGTGATCTCGATGCCGTCGATATCGGTCGATTCATGCCAGTCGAGTTCGATGACGCGCCCGTAGCCGGCTGCCGTGAAGTAATGGCCGAGCTTCAGCGGCACCACGGCGATGATGTCCTTCTTGCCGGGCAGCCGCCTGATGGTGCGTAGATCCAGATGTTCGAAATGGCTGTGCGACAACACCACGATGTCGATTTTCGGCAAGTCGTCGAAATCGAACGCCGGTGGAAAGACCCGCTTCGGGCCGAGTGGCGGGATCGGCGTTGCGTAGTCGGTGAGCCACGGGTCGGTCAGTACCGTCTTGCCCTCCAGCCTCAGCAAAGCGGTCATATGGCCGATCCACGTCACCGTGTCCTGGCCCTCCAAGGCCTTGAACTGCGCCAGGCTCTCGTCGCGCGGCATCACGTGGTTCGCGGGCAGGGCGGATGCCTCCGCCGTGCCGGCGAACGCCCAGATCCTGCTGACCAGCCAGCCGGCACGGTCGGTCCAACTGTTCCGCTCCGGGCTGTCCGGCGGGTTGCGGAATCCGTTGGTGGTGTGGTGGTAGGGCGCGCCCGGTTTCTGTTCCGGCGCGGTGCAGGCGGCGAGGGCGACGGCGCATAGTCCCAGCAGCGCCGCGCGCGTGGTTTTGCCGGGACGGTTCGATCCGTTTGGTCGGGTCATGAGGGTGCTACGCGTCAGAACTGCCGCCGGATCAGTTCCAGGGCCGCGCGCACGGAAGCGATACGAACCTCCGTGCGCCCAATGTCGCCGAACCGGCATTCCCGGTGGATCGCCGGCCGGCCGCGCCGCGCCGCCGCCAGATGCACCAGCCCGACCGGTTTCGCTGCCGATCCGCCGCCTGGCCCCGCAACGCCTGTGACCGAAACGCTGATATCCGCTCGGGCGTGATCCAGGGCGCCCTCGGCCATCGCCAACGCCGTGGCCTTGGAAACCGCGCCGTGGCTTTCGATGGTTGCGGCGGGCACGCCGATCAGTTCTTGCTTCGCCTCGTTCGAATAGGTGACGAAGCCGCGCTCGACCACGTCCGACGATCCGGCGATCTCCGTCAGCAAACCGGCGATCAGGCCGCCGGTGCAGGATTCCGCGGTGGCGAGTTTCAGGTCCGCGCCGCGGCAGGCGTCCAGAAGGTCGGCCGCTTCTTGCATCATGTCGTCAGGAAACATCAGAAGAAACCCAGGTAACGGCTTGCGATGAAAAGGATAATGGCAGCGTAAACCGCGGCCAGCACGTCGTCGATCATGACGCCGAAGGCACCCGGCGTGCGTCGTTCGATCGTCCGGATCGGCCAGGGTTTGACGATATCGAACAGGCGGAACAGGACGAAGCCGGCCACGAACAATCTGATGTCCGGTAAGACGACGGCGAGCGTCAACCATTGTCCGACGACTTCGTCGACGACCACGGTCTGCGGATCGTCGCCGCCGACGGCGTCGATATAGACGGCGGTCGCCCAGCAGCCGGCGGCGAACAACAGGACAGCGGCAAACACCAGAACCACGGGCCCGCCCGCCGCGAGCAGAAACCAGGCGAACGGCAACGCGGCGAGGGAGCCCCAGGTGCCGGGCGCGGGCTTGATCAGTCCGGCGCCGCCGAAGGTCGCGATCAGATGCGCCGGATGCCAGAAGGATAGCCGGGGTCCCGGCAGGTTTTCCGTCACGACGGCAGCCGGATTGTGGCGGTTGCTTGCGCCGCGATGCCTTCGCCGCGCCCGGTGAAGCCAAGCCGCTCCGTCGTCGTCGCCTTCACGCTCACCCGTTCGACCGCGATGCCCAGGATCTCCGCGACCCGCATCCGCATCGCGATGCGGTGCGGGCCGATCTTCGGGCGCTCGCAGATCAGGGTCAGGTCCACGCCGCTGATCGATCCGCCGCGTTCGCGCAGCAGATCCGCGGCATGGCGCAGGAACCGGTCGGACGACGCGCCCGCCCATTGCGGGTCGCTCGGCGGGAAGTGGTCGCCGATATCGCCGGCGGCGAAGGCGCCCAGAATGGCGTCGGCCAGGGCATGCAGGCCGACATCCGCATCGGAATGGCCGGCCAGTCCGTGTTCGTGCTCGACTTCGATCCCGCACAGCATGATCGGCCCCGCACCGCCGAAGCGGTGCACGTCGAAACCGCTGCCGATCCGGGTCTCGCCCAGGCGGTTTTCGTACAGGCGCTCCGCCCGCGCCATGTCGTCGGCGGAGGTGATCTTGAAGTTGTCTTCCGACCCGGCGACTAGGGTGACGGCGAGGCCGGCTTGTGCCGCGACCGCCGCATCGTCGGTCAGGCCCTGGCCTGCCGCCGCCCGATGCGCATGCAGGATATCGTCGAAGCGAAACGCCTGGGGCGTCTGCGCGCGCCACAGGCCGGTCCGGTCGACATCCCCCGAGACAACGCTTTCGTTGCCGCGTTTCAAACTGTCGACGACCGGCAAGGCGGTGACGGCGCCGGGCGTGCGGTCCAGCGCCGCCAGAGCTCGGTCGATGGTGGCGTCGTCCGTGAACGGCCGCGCCGCGTCCTGGATCAGCACCTGCGTCGGCTTGTGGTCCGTCAGGTCCGTCAGGCCGTTCAGCACCGACTCCTGCCGCGTCGCGCCGCCTGGCGAGGGCGGCAACAGGTCCAGCCCGTCGACGGCGGCGTCGTACAGGTCGCGATCCTCTGGCCGGATGACGACTTTAACCCCTTCGATAGATGGGTGCCCTGCGAACCGTTCCACGGTGTGTCGCAGCACCGGGCGGCCGCCCAGGGCGAGATACTGCTTCGGCAGATCCGCCCCCAGCCGTTCGCCGCGTCCGCCGGCGACAATCAATGCGAATGCGCTCATGGCGACAAGCTAGCCGGTATTTCCGGCCGCCGCCATCGGATCGCGGCCGTATCGATTGTTTCAATTTTTGTTGCAGTGCAACACGGCTTCCCGTAGTCTTCTGCCTAGCATTTGAGCAGCGATAGGCACTGCCTAACAAATGGGCATAGAAATCGGTAGCGTAACTCTTGCCGACCCGGTGATCCTGGCGCCGATGACCGGCGTCACCGATCCGCCTTTCCGCCGCCTCGTCCAGCGCCTGGGCGGCGGCATGGTGGTCTCCGAGATGATCGCCAGCAAGTCGATGATCCAGAAGACCCGGCGTTCCCTGCGCATGGCGGAAGGCGAGGGCACGCGCGGCCCCCGCGTGGTCCAACTGGCCGGCTGCGACCCCGCGGTGATGGCGGAGGCGGCGACACTGAACGTCGACCGCGGCGCCCAGATTATCGACATTAACATGGGCTGCCCGGTCAAGAAGGTGGTGACCGACCATGCCGGTTCGGCGCTGATGCGCGACCTTGCCAAGGCCGCGCGCATTATCGACGCCACCGTCCGCGCCGTTCCGGTGCCGGTGACGCTGAAGATGCGCACGGGCTGGGACGACGACAGCCGCAACGCGCCGGAACTGGCGCGCATCGCCGAAGACCTCGGTGTCCGCATGATTACGGTGCACGGCCGCACCCGGAACCAGCTGTTCAAGGGCGCCGCCGATTGGCGCTTCATCGGCGCTGTGAAAGATGCGGTCGGTATTCCCGTCATCGCCAACGGCGATATCGCGACCGTCGACGATGCGGCCACGGCTTTGCGCCTGTCCGGCGCGGATGGCGTCATGATCGGGCGCGGCGCATACGGCCGGCCTTGGCTCATTCGCCAGATCATCCAGTTCCTGAAGTCCGGCGCTCGGCTGCCGGACCCGGATTTCGCTGCCCGGCGCGACATTCTGCTGGACCACTACGACGCGATGCTGACCCACCACGGCACCGAGCCGGGGCTTCGCATCGCGCGCAAGCATCTCGGCTGGTACGGCCAGGCCCTGCCGGACGCGGCGGCGTTCCGCGAGGCGGTGATTACCGAGACCGAGCCGGGCCGCGTCGTTGCGGCGATCCACCGCTACTTCGACCTGGCAATGGAACGGCAGGTGGCGTGATGCGGAAGATGCCTGTCACCGGACTGGCCGATGCGGCGCACGACGATACGGTCATCCTGAACGCCATCCCCGACCCGATTCTGCTGGTCGACGAGCGCCTGCGCATCCGTTTCGTCAATCCGGCGACCGAGGCGTTCTTCGGCGTCGGCGCCCCGGTTCTGCGCCGCGAGACGTTGGGCGATCTGGTGTCGTTCGGCAGCCCGCTGCTCAGTCTGGTCGCCCAGGTTCAGGAGACGCAAAGCGCCGTCTCCGAATATGCGGTCGATCTCGGAACGCCGCGCACCGGCATGCAGTCGGTCAATCTGCAGGTCGCCCCGGTGCCCGAGCAGCCCGGCTCGGTCGTCATCCGGCTGGAAATCAACAGCATCGCCTCCAAGATGGACCGGCAACTGACCCATCGCGGCGCGGCGCGCTCAGTCGTCGGCATGGCGGCGATCCTGGCGCACGAGGTCAAGAACCCGTTGTCCGGCATTCGTGGCGCCGCCCAGTTGCTGGAACAGAGCGCCGACGGCGGCGACCGAGAGCTGACCCGACTGATCTGCGACGAGACGGACCGCATCTGCGCGCTGGTCGACCGGATGGAGGCGTTCTCCGACCACCGCCCGACGGAACGCGGCGCCGTCAACATCCACCAGGTGCTGGAACATGTGCGCAAGGTGGCGGAAGCCGGCTTCGCCGGGCATGTCCGGTTCCTGGAAGCCTACGACCCGTCGCTGCCGCCGGTTTACGGCAACCGCGATCAACTGGTGCAGGTGTTCCTGAACCTGGTCAAGAACGCGGCGGAGGCGGCCCCGGAAAGCGGCGGCGAGATCCGCCTGTCGACCGCCTATCGGCACGGCGTCCGGCTGGCGATACCCGGCAGCAAGGACCGGGTTCGCCTGGCGCTGGAGGTGAGCGTCGCCGACAACGGCCCGGGCGTGCCGGAGGACTTGCGGCCGTATCTGTTCGACCCGTTCGTCACCACCAGGGCCGGCGGCACCGGGCTCGGCCTTGCCCTGGTCGCCAAGATCATCGGCGACCACGGCGGCATCGTCGAAGCGGACAATGCCGCGCGCGGTGCCGTGTTCCGCGCCCATTTGCCGGTCTTCTCCGGCCGGGAGGATAGCTGATGCCGGACGGTACCATTCTGGTTGCGGACGACGACCGGGGCATTCGGACGGTTCTGGATCAGGCGCTCGGCCGTGCCGGTTATACGGTGCGCTCGACCGGCAACGCGGCGACCTTGTGGCGCTGGGTATCCGACGGCGGCGGCGATCTGGTGATTACCGATGTGGTGATGCCGGACGAAAACGGTCTGGACCTGCTGCCGCGCATCAAGAAACAGCGCCCGGAACTGCCGATCGTGGTGATGAGCGCTCAGAACACGCTGCTGACCGCGATCAAGGCGGCGGAGCGGGGCGCCTACGAGTATCTGCCGAAACCGTTCGACCTGAAGGAGCTGTTGTCCGTGGTCGGCCGTGCGCTGACCGCGCCGGCGCCGCCGCAGGCCCCGGACGTGTTGGCCGGCGATGGCGAGGACGCCATTCCGCTGATCGGCCGTTCGGCCGCCATGCAGGAGATCTACCGCCTGATGGCGCGGCTGATGGCGACAGACCTCACCGTGATGATCTCCGGCGAATCCGGCACAGGCAAGGAACTGGTCGCCCGCGCGCTGCACGACTACGGCAAGCGCCGTCAGGGACCGTTCGTCGCCATCAACATGGCGGCGATCCCCCGCGAACTGATTGAGAGCGAGCTGTTCGGCCACGAGAAGGGCGCGTTCACCGGTGCCAACACCCGCTACGCCGGACGGTTCGAACAGGCGGAAGGCGGCACGCTGTTCCTGGACGAGATCGGCGACATGCCGTTGGAGGCGCAGACCCGCCTGTTGCGCGTGCTGCAGCAGGGCGAATACACCACCGTCGGCGGACGCACGCCGTACCGTACCGACGTGCGAATCATCGCGGCCACCAACCGCGACCTCAGGCAATTGGTGCATCAGGGTCTGTTCCGCGAGGATTTGTTCTACCGCCTGAACGTCGTGCCGATCCGCATCCCGCCGCTTCGCGAACGGGCGGAGGACGTGCCCGACCTGGTTCGGCATTTCCTGGCGGAGGCCCAGTCGGAAGGGTTGCCGGCAAAGACCATCGGCGAACCGGCGATGGACCTGCTGCGCCACTACCGCTGGCCCGGCAACGTGCGCGAGTTGGAAAACCTGGTGCGCCGATTGGCCGCGCTCTATGCCGAGGAAACCATCGGCAAGGACGTGATCGAGCGGGAAATAGCCGTTGCGACGCCGAAACCCAACATGGATGGCGACGAAGGCGACGACAATATCGGCGCATCGGTGGAGCGGCACTTAAGGCTCTACTTCTCGGCCCACGATGACGGCCTGCCGCCGCGCGGTCTCTACGACCGGGTGCTAAAGGAAGTTGAGCGGCCGCTGATCGAATTAAGCCTTGCCGCGACGCGCGGCAATCAGATCCGCGCGGCCGATTTGCTCGGTCTCAACCGAAATACCCTGCGCAAGAAGATACGCGAGCTTGACATTAAGGTGATTCGCGGCCTCAAGTGATGCCGATTTGCCACAATCGGGTATAATGTGGCATCTCCGCTTTGGCAGCAGAGGACCCCGGCGCGGATCTCCATGACAAGTGTGGTGCAAAGGCGGGACGCGGTTCTGGCGGCGCGGTTGATGCGCTGGGGCAGGCGCGTCCGACTGGGCCGCAGGGCGGCGATCGTCCTGGCGGTCCTGTCGGTCGTCAGCGGCATCGCGACCTACGTGGTTCTGACCGGCACGAGCTTGTGGCAGCCGGACCCGAGTCTGGTGCGCGCCCTGTTGCTGGCCGACCTGATGTTGCTGCTGTCGCTCGGCGCCATCGTCTCGCACCGCTTGGTCGGCATTTGGGTGGAACATCGGCGCGGTGCCGCCGGCTCGCGGCTGCACACCCGCATTGTCACCCTGTTCAGCATCGTCGCCGTCGCGCCCGCGATCATCGTCGCCGCGTTCGCCGTGCTGTTCTTCGACATCGGTTTGCAGGGCTGGTTCAGCCAGCGGGTGCAAACCGCGATCAGCGCCTCGGTCGCCGTGGCGGAAGCCTATATTGCGGAGCATCGTCAGACGATCCGGGCCGACGTGCTGGCCATGGCGATCGACCTCAACCGGGCGGCGCCGCAGTTCCAGCGCAGCCCGGCCCGTTTCAACCAGTTGGTTTCCGCCCAGGCCGCGCTCCGGTCGTTGAGCGAGGCCGTGGTATTCGATTCCAAAGGTGAAGTCCTGGCGCGGTCCGCGCTCAGTTTCGTTATGGGGTTCGAGAAAGCGCCGGCGGAAGCGATGGCGCGGGCGGTCGACGGCGACGTGGTCGTGATGACCGGCGACCATGATGACCGCGTCCGCGCCCTGGTCCGGCTCGACAACTTCCCGGATGCCTATCTCTATGTCGGCCGTTTCGTGGAGCCCAAGGTCATCGGGCACTTGAACGCCGCCCGGCGCGCCCGCAGCGAGTATGAGCGGTTGCAGCAGGAACGTTCGGGGATCGAGATTACCTTCGCGCTGATCTTCGCGATGGTTGCCGTGCTGTTGCTGTTGGTCTCGGTCTGGCTCGGCCTGCTGATCGCCACCCAGTTGGCGCAGCGCATTGGCTCGGTGATCGGCGCGGCGGAGCGGATCGGCGACGGCGATCTCGCGGTCCGCCTGACCGAAGGCGGCAAGGACGATCTCGGCACGCTCGGCCGTGCCTTCAACCGCATGGCCAACCAGTTGCAGAGCCAGCGCTCCGACCTGCTGCTGGCGAACCGGCAGCTTGAGGAGAGGCGGCGGTTCATGGAGACCGTGCTGTCGGGCGTCACGGCCGGCGTCATCGGTCTCGACCGCGACGGCCGGATCGAATTGCCCAACCGCTCGGCGGTCCAGTTGCTGGAGGTGGAGCGGGGAACGCTGGTCGGCCAGCTCTTCGCCTCCGCGGTGCCGGAGATGGCCGAATTGTTTGATGAGGCCAGCCGCCGCCCGAACCGGATCGCGGAGGGTCAGGTCAGTATCCAGCGCAACGGCCGCGGTCGCGACCTTATGGTGCGGGTCGCATCGGAGAGGAAGGCCGACGAGACGCTCGGCTTCGTCGTCACCTTCGACGACATTACCGAGCTTGTGTCGGCGCAGCGGACCGCGGCCTGGGCCGATGTCGCGCGCCGCATCGCACACGAGATCAAGAACCCGCTGACCCCGATCCAGTTGTCGGCGGAGCGTTTGAAGCGGAAATACCGCGGCGAGATCGAGACGGAGCCGGAGATCTTCACTCAGTGCACCGACACTATCATTCGCCAGGTTGGCGATATCGGCCGGATGGTCGACGAGTTCTCGGCCTTCGCGCGCATGCCGGCGCCCGTTTTCCAGGAAGAGCGTCTGCCGGCACTGCTGCGGCAAAGTGTCGTTATGCAACGGATCGCCAATCCTGACATAGACTATGTGACCGAGATCGACGATGACGCCGGTGCGGTGACGATCGACCGCGGCCAGATCGATCAGGCCTTGACCAATCTATTGAAGAACGCGGCTGAATCGATTGAGGCGCGTATCGCCGACCGGTCCGACCCGCCGGGCCGGATCGCGGTCAGACTGGTGGGCGATGAAGAAACGGTGTCGGTCGAGGTCGCCGACAACGGCGTCGGCCTGCCGACCGAGGAACGCGAGCGCCTGACCGAACCCTACGTCACCCATCGGGCCAAAGGCACCGGCCTCGGTCTTGCGATCGTAAAGAAGGTAATGGAAGTGCATGGTGGTGATTTGCAACTGAATGACGCGGCAGACGGCGGGGCTAGCGTTCGACTGGTGTTCCCCGCGATTGCCGGCGTTGCGGACGACACGGGCGGAGACAAAGGAGGCTCCGGCGAGACGGAGAAGCTGATTTCACATGGCGCTTGATATTCTGATTGTCGACGACGAAGCGGATATCCGCGAACTGATTTCCGGCATTTTGAGCGACGAGGGTTATGAGACCCGTGTTGCCGGCGACGCCAACGCGGCACTGGCGGAGATCGCCAACCGCCGGCCGTCGCTGCTGATACTGGACATTTGGCTCGAGGGGAGCCGAATGGACGGCCTTGAGATCCTCGATCAGGTGAAGCGCGATCATCCGATGCTGCCGGTGGTGATGATTTCCGGTCACGGCAACATCGAGACGGCGGTATCGGCGATCAAACGCGGCGCCTACGATTTCATCGAGAAACCGTTCAAGGCGGACCGTCTGCTGGTGATCGTCGAACGCGCCATAGAGGCCGCGCGCCTGAAGCGCGAGAACGAGGAACTGCGCGTCAAGGCGGGGCCGGAGACCGAACTGCTGGGCGTGTCGGCGGCAATGACGTCGCTCCGCAACGCCGTGGCCAAGGTCGCGCCGACCGGCAGCCGCGTGCTTGTGTTGGGCCCGCCCGGTTCCGGCAAGGAGGTGGTCGCCAGGCGGCTGCATGCCTTGTCGCGCCGCGCGGTCGGCCCGTTTGTCGTGGTCAACGCGGCGATGATCGAGCCTGAACGCATGGAGACGGAGTTGTTCGGGGTGGAGGCGGCCGCCGCCGGCCAGTCGCGCAAGGTCGGCCTGTTCGAACAGGCGCATGGCGGCACGCTGTTCCTCGACGAAGTGGCCGACATGCCGTTGCAGACCCAGGGCAAGATCCTGCGCGTGCTGTTGGACCAGACGTTCGAGCGGGTCGGCGGCAGCACCCGGGTGCAGGTCGATGTGCGACTGGTCAGCGCATCCAGCCGCAACCTGGTCGAAGAAATGAATGCCGGCAATTTCCGCGAGGATCTCTACCATCGCCTCAATGTCGTGCCGCTCAACGTGCCGTCCTTGAGCGAGCGGCGCGAGGACGTGCCGATCATCGCGCGCCATTTCATGCAGCGCTCGGCGGAGGGCTCGGGCCTGCCGCCCAGGCGGATCGGCGAAGACGCGATGGCGGCTCTGCAGGCCTATCAGTGGCCGGGCAACGTGCGTCAGTTGCGCAACATCGTGGAGCAGTTGCTGATCATGGCGCCTGGCGATCCGCGCAATTCGGTGACCGCGGAGATGCTGCCGCCGGAAATCCATTCCTCGACGCCGGCCGTCCTGCGCGCCGAGGGCAGCCACGAGATTATGGCCATGTCGCTTCGCGAGGCGCGCGAAACCTTCGAGCGAGAGTACCTGCTGGCCCAGATCACGCGCTTCGGCGGTAACATTTCCCGCACCGCGAATTTCATCGGCATGGAACGCTCCGCCCTGCATCGGAAATTGAAATCGCTTGGCGTGCACGGTACAGAGCGGGTACAGGAAGTCGGCACCTAGTACATTCGTCCGCCGCATGGTGACAGTCGCACCGTGGGTCGATTGAGGAACTTCCGTTCATGAAGGTTATCGTTTGCGGCGCCGGCCAGGTCGGGTCCAACATCGCGCGTCACCTGGCCGCCGAAAACAACGACGTTACCGTGATCGACCAGTCGCCGGATCTCGTCCGCAAGATCAGCGACATGTACGACGTGCGCGGCATGGTCGGCTTCGCTTCGCACCCGGACATGCTGGAAAGCGCCGGCGCCGCCGATTGCGACATGCTGATTGCCGTGACCTTCTACGACGAAGTCAACATGGTCGCCTGCCAGGTCGCGCATTCCCTGTTCAACGTGCCGACCAAGATCGCCCGGGTGCGCAGCCAGAGCTACCTGAAACCCGGCTGGGCCAACCTGTTCAGCCGCGAACACATGCCGATCGACGTCATTATTTCGCCGGAGATCGAGGTAGCGCGCGCCGTCAACCGGGCGCTGCACGTGCCCGGCGCGATCGAGATGTTGCCTTTTGCCGAGGACCGGGTGCGACTGATCGGCGTCCGGATCGACGAAGACTGTCCGATCATCAACACGCCGCTCCGGCAGTTGACCGAGCTGTTCCCGGATCTGAGCCTGTTCGTCACCGGCATCGTGCGCGGCGACAGGGTCATCGTGCCGTCCGGCGACGACCAGATCCTGCCGGGCGACGAGGTGTACTTCGTCGTCGATACGCTGCATGTCAGCCGCGCCATGCCGGTCTTCGGCCACGAAGAGAAGGAAGCGCGCCGGGTGATCATCGTCGGCGGCGGCAATATCGGCCTGTTCTTCGCCCGCCAGTTGGAACACGACCACGCCTCGATCAAGGTCAAGGTGATCGAATCCAGCCGTGCTCGGGCGGAGCTGATCGCCGACCAACTGACCAAGACCGTGGTGCTGCACGGCGACGCGCTGGACAGTGAGATCCTGGACGAAGCCAACATCCGGTCGGCGGAGGCGGTGATCGCGCTGACCAATGACGACGAGGTCAACATCCTGGCGTCGCTGATGGCCAAGCAGCAGGGCTGCGTCAAGGCGATCACCCTGATCAATAACCAGGCCTACGGGTCGCTGATCAGTTCGCTCGGCATCGACGTGGTCGTCAACCCGCGTGCCACCACGGTGTCCAGCATCCTGCAGCATGTGCGCCGCGGCCGCATCCGCCGGGTCCATTCGCTGCGCGACGGCGCGGCCGAGGTGATCGAGGCGGAGGCATTGGAAACATCCAGCCTGGTCGGTTCCGAACTGCGCGAGATCCATATCCCGGACGGCATTATTCTCGGCGCCATCGTGCGCGGCGACGACGTCCTGATGCCGCGCGGCGACACGGTCATTCAACGCCACGACCGGGTGATCATCTTCGCCCAGCGCGACAAGGTCCGGACCGTCGAGAAGATGCTGTCCGTCCGGCTAGAGTTCTTCTAGTCGGCGTCCGTATGCCGGGGATCTGATGGCTTACGCCGCCGTTCTTGCCGTTGTCGGCTGGGCCATGAGCCTGTTTGCAGTCGCCATGCTGTTTCCGTTGCTGGTCGCCCTCGGCTACGGCGAGACGCGGGCCGCCGGCAGCTTCTTCGCCTCCGCGCTGGTGACGCTGTTCATCGGCGGCGGCCTGATCATGGCGACGCGCGGCGACGAGAAGACCGTGTCGCGCCGCGAAGGCTTCTTCCTCGCCGCTCTGGCGTGGGGCGCGCTGCCGGTCTTCGGCGCTCTGCCGATCTATTTTTCCGGCGCGGCGGGCAGCGTGGTCGACGCCTATTTCGAAGCTTTGTCCGGGCTCACCACCACCGGCGCCACGGTGCTTCAGGGGCTGGACGAGCTGCCCCGCAGCATCCTGTTCTGGCGTGCGCTGATGCAATGGATCGGCGGTCTCGGCGCGATCCTGCTGGCGGTAGCGATCCTGTCGCTGCTCGGCATCGGCGGCCTGTCGCTTTATCGAAGCGCGATACCGCGCGGCGAGCGCGACACCATGGCGGGCCGGTTGCGCCATGCGGTCGAGTCGATCTGGTGGATTTACGCCTGCCTCACGGCCGTCTGCGCCGTGCTGCTCTGGCTGTTCGGCATGCCGCCGTTCGATGCGGTCTGCCATGCGTTCAGCGCTTTGTCGACTGGCGGTTTCAGCACCCGCGACGGATCGGTCGGCGCGTTCGGCAGCCCGCTTCTGGAATTCACCCTGGCGATTTTCATGTTGATCGGGGCGATAAACTTCACGTTGCACTGGGCGGCGGTCAACGGCCGTGTGCAGGCCTACCGGGAAGACCCGGAATTCAAATATCTGATCGGTCTTGTCCTGGTCGTAACGATTCTCGTGACCGGCGCCCTGGTCCTCAGCGACGGGACCGGCGCGTTTGACGCCGTGCGTAACGCCCTGTTCGTCGCCATCTCGGTCGTGACCACCAGCGGTTTCCTGCCGGCGGAGATCGACGCCGCGGGCACGGCGGCGGGCGGCGGTCTTGCCTGGCCGACATTCCTGTCGATGCTGTTGTTGATCCTGGTGCTGGTCGGCGGCTGCACCGGCTCCACCGCCGGCGGCGTCAAGCTGATGCGGATCGCTA
>JANQEE010000028.1 GCA_028278525.1 Minwuiaceae bacterium
GATCTGGCGGCTTTCGATCGAGCCATGCAGGCCCTGGACGAGCGCTTCAACCTGCTCAGCAACCCCTTCGCCGAGCAACTGAACGTGGACGACCGCCACAAGATCCTGATCTCCCGCCGGGGCCCGCCCCCCCGTCCCAACCACCCATGGCAGGGTCCCCTATGGGTGGTTGGGACGGGGGAGCGGGCCGGCTAGACATCCAGCAAACTAAGACAACTCGCGCACGTCGGTCAGACGGCCGGTCACCGCGGCCGCGGCCGCCATCGCCGGGCTCACCAGATGGGTGCGGCCGCCCCGGCCCTGCCGGCCTTCGAAATTGCGGTTCGACGTCGACGCGCAGCGCTCGCCCGGTTCCAGCTTGTCGGCGTTCATGGCCAGGCACATGGAACAACCGGGCTCGCGCCAATCGAAACCGGCTTCCTGAAAGACCTTGTCCAGACCCTCTTCCTCGGCCTGATGCTTTACCAGGCCGGAGCCGGGCACGATCAAGGCTTGCACCCCGTCGGCCACCTTGCGGCCCTTGGCAATGTCCGCCACCGCACGCAGATCCTCGATCCGGCCGTTGGTGCAGGAGCCGATGAACACCCGGTCGACCGCGACGTCGGTCAGCTTGGTGCCCGCCGTCAGGCCCATATAGTCAAGCGAGCGTTCCAGCGACGATCGCTTGATCGGGTCTTCCTCCATCGCCGGGTCGGGTACGGAACCGCTGATCGGCGCGACTTCTTCCGGGCTGGTGCCCCAGGTCACGTGCGGCACGATATCGGCGGCGGCGAGGACGACTTCCTTGTCGTAGGTCGCGCCGGGATCGGACGCCAGCGTCCGCCAATAGGCAACCGCCTGCTCCCACTGACCCGCCTTCGGCGCCATCGGCCGGCCTTTGACATACTCGAACGTCGTATCGTCCGCCGCGATCAGCCCGGCGCGGGCGCCGCCCTCGATCGACATGTTGCACACGGTCATGCGGCCTTCCATGGAGAGGGCGCGTATCGCCTGACCGGCATATTCGATGACATGGCCGGTGCCGCCGGCGGTACCGATCTTGCCGATGATCGCCAGGATGAGGTCCTTGGCCGTAACCCCGTTGGGCAGCGCGCCGTCGACCGTGATCCGCATGTTCTTGGCGCGCTGCTGGATCAGCGTCTGGGTGGCCAGCACATGCTCCACCTCCGAGGTGCCGATGCCGAAGGCCAGCGCCCCGAAGGCGCCGTGGGTCGCGGTGTGGGAATCGCCGCAGACGATGGTCATGCCCGGCTGGGTCATGCCCTGTTCCGGGCCGATGATATGCACGATGCCCTGGCGGATATCGCCCATCGGGAAGTATTCGATGCCGAAATCGGCGCAATTCCGGGTCAGCGTGTCGACCTGGATACGGCTCTCTTCGTCCTCGATCCCGGCCGAACGGTCGGTGGTCGGCACATTGTGGTCGGCGACGGCGAGCGTGGCGTCCGGCCGGCGCACCTCGCGGCTGGCGTTGCGCAGGCCCTCGAACGCCTGCGGGCTGGTGACTTCGTGGACCAGGTGCCGGTCGATATAGATCAGCGCCGATCCGTCGTCGCGTTCCTCGACCAGATGGCTCTGCCAGATCTTGTCGTACAATGTGCGCGGCTGCGCCATGGCCTGCGGCCTCCCTTCCAGGGCCTGCGCCCCCTACCCGAAGGGGACCGGCCTCTCGATTATAGCAAACCGGGCCTGAGGCGTTGCACCGCCGGATGGGCCCGCTTTTTCGCTCTAATTCAGGCTTTTTCGGCCCGGCTACGGCGATCGTCGCGCTTCTCGGCGATCCGGGCCGATTTGCCGCGCCGGCCGCGCAGGTAATAGAGCTTCGCCCGGCGCACCGCGCCGCGGCGGACCACCTCGATCGAGTCGATCACCGGCGAGTAGAGCGGGAACACGCGCTCCACGCCTTCGCCGTAGGAGATCTTCCGCACCGTGAAGGAGGAATTGAGCTGCCGGTTCTTACGCGCAATGCAGACGCCTTCGAACGCCTGAACCCGCTCCCGGTTGCCTTCCTTGACCTTCACGTTGACCTTTACCGTATCGCCGGGGGCGAAATCGGGCAGTTCGCGCAGGTCGGTCATGCGCTGCATTTCTTCGCGTTCCAGTGTCTCGATCACGTTCATGACGTCACCTTTGCTTTCTCTACTCTGTTCATATAGCGCGTCCACAGGTCGGGACGGCGTTCCCGGGTGATCCGTTCCGCCTCGGCCAGCCGCCAGGCCCGGATCTCCTGATGATTTCCCGACAGCAACGCCGCCGGAACCTCGCGTCCTTCCCAATTCCTCGGCCGGGTGTACTGGGGATATTCCAGCAAGCCCTGCTCGAAACTCTCTTCGGCCAGCGACTCCTCGTTGCCGGCCACGCCCGGCAGCAGCCGGACCGCCGCGTCGAGCAGCGCGTAGGCCGCAATCTCGCCGCCCGACAGGACGAAATCGCCCAAACTCACTTCGACGATCGACCGCGCCTGCAACAGGCGCTCGTCGACGCCTTCGAACCGGCCGCAGATCAGTGTCGCGCCGCCGGCATCGCGAACCTCGCGCACCAGCGACCGGTCCAGCATTCGGCCCCGCGGGCTGAAATAGATCAGCGGCTGCCCGCCATCATTCGCGCCGTTCCGGGCGGCGACCGTATCGACGGCATCGGCCAGGATATCGGCCCGCATCACCATGCCGGGCCCACCGCCGAACGGCGTGTCGTCGACCGACCGGTGCTTATCGCGCGCGAAATCCCGGATGTCCACCACTTCCAGGGACCAGAGGCCGGCCTCCAGCGCCTTGCCCGCAACGCTCAACCCCAGCGGCCCGGGGAACATCTCCGGGAACAGGGTCAGGACCCGCGATGCGAAAGCGGCGGTCATCGCGCGGCCTCCAGTTCGGGCTCGGCCTCGTCCAGCAACCCCGCCGGCGGCGCCACGACAATTCGCCGTCCGGGAATGTCGACCTCCGGCACCACCTCGCGCGTGAAGGGCAGCACCACGGCGCGGCTGTCTTCGGCGCCGATCACTTCCAGCACGTCGCCCGCGCCGAAATCGTGCACCGCCCGCACCGAACCGACCGGCTCACCGTCCGCGGTCTCGACCGTCAGGCCGATCAGGTCGGCATGGTAGAACTCGTCCCCGTCCACGGTCGGCGGCAACGCGGAACGGGCCACATAGAGCCGTTCGCCCTTGATCGCCGCCGCCCCATCGCGGTCGGTTACGCCGTCGACCCGGCAGACGATCATGCCCTTGGCATGGCCGGTCACCGTCAGCACGACCTGCCGGCCCTGCCCGTCGGTGAGCGGTCCGTAGGCCGCCACGTCCGCCGGCGTTTCGGTGAAGCTCTTGACACGCACCAGGCCACGGACTCCGTGCGGCGCGCCGATCACGCCGACGCAGATCCGATCGTTGTTGCCTGATGCGGGCATCGTCGCCGTCCCCTAGCCTTAAGCCTCGGCCGCTTCTTCGGCCGGCGCCTCGGCTTCGGCTTCCGCCGGCGCCGCCGCGGCTTCAGCAGCCTCGGCTGCGGCCTCTTCAGCCGCCTTCAGCCGTTCCTGCGCCTTGGCCTTCGGCTTCGCCTTCTGCGGGTTGTTGCCCGGCGTGAATTTGTACAGCTCCGCCTGGCCCAGGAAGCGGGCGACCCTGTCGGTCGGACGGGCGCCCTGGCCCAGCCAGTACTGCACCCGTTCGGTGTCGAATTTCAGCCGTTCTTCCGAGTCCTTCGGCTTCAGCGGATCGTAGTAGCCGAGCTTCTCAATGAAGCGGCCGTCGCGCGGGCTGCGCGAGTCGGCGACCACGATGCGGTAGAACGGGCGCTTCTTCGCGCCGCCACGTGCCAGTCTGAGTTTCAGTGCCATGTCTTGGTTCTTCTCTCTTCGGTTCGTTCAGTGGTTTGGTTCGTTCAGTCGTTCCGGTTAAGTCTCTATCGCCGGCCTACATACGCGGCATGATGCCGGGCAGGCCCGCCCGCATGACGCCTTTGCGGCCCAGTTTCTTGACCTTCTTCATCATCACCGACATCTGCTTCCACTGCTTCAGCACCCTGTTGACGTCGGGCACGGCGGTGCCGGAGCCGGTGGCGATGCGCCGCTTGCGCGACGCGTTGATCAGCTTCGGGTTGCGCCGCTCCTTCGGCGTCATCGAGCAGATGATCGCTTCCTGGCGCATCAGCAGCTTTTCGTCCACGTTGGCCTGGGCTAGCTGCTGCTTCATCTTGTTGACGCCCGGCAGCATGCCCATCATGCCTTCCAGCCCGCCCATCTTGCGCATCTGGCGAAGCTGGTCGCGCAGGTCTTCCAGGTCGAATGAGCCCTTCTCCATCTTCGCCGCGAGCCGTTCGGCGTCTTCCTGCTCGATCGTCTCGGCCGCCTTCTCGACCAGCGACACCACGTCGCCCATGCCGAGGATGCGGGAGGCGATGCGGTCCGGATGGAAGGTCTCCAGGGCGTCGAGCTTCTCGCCGGTGCCCAACAGCTTGATCGGGCAGCCGGTCACCGCCCGCATCGACAAGGCCGCGCCGCCGCGGCCGTCGCCGTCGATCCGGGTCAGCACGATGCCGGAAAGCGGGATCCGTTCGTTGAACTGCTTGGCGACGTTGACCGCGTCCTGACCGGTCAGCGAGTCGGCAACCAGCAGCACTTCCGCCGGGTCGGTGACGTCGCGGACGGAGGCGATCTCAGCCATCAGGCCTTCGTCGACATGCAGCCGGCCGGCGGTATCCAGCAGCACGATGTCGATGCCCTGCAGTTTGGCCGACTGCATCGCCCGCTTGGCGATCTCCACCGGCATCTGGCCTTCGACGATCGGCAGGGTCGGGATGCCGGTCTGTTCGCCCAGCACCCGAAGCTGCTCCTGCGCCGCCGGCCGCCGGACGTCCAGCGACGCCATCAGGACCTTCTTCTTGTCCCGGTCCTTCAGGCGCAGCGCGATCTTGGCGGTGGTCGTGGTCTTACCGGAGCCCTGCAGGCCGACCATCATGTAGGGGACCGGCGGTACCGCGGCGGTGTTCAACTCGACCCCTTCGGAGCCCAGCATCTCCACCAGGTGGTCGTTGACGATCTTGACCACCATCTGGCCCGGCGTGACCGAGCGGAGAACTTCCGAGCCGACCGCCTTTTCGCGGACCTGGCCGACGAAGTCCTTAACCACGTCCAGCGCCACGTCGGCTTCCAGCAGCGCCACCCGGATCTCGCGCATGGCCTCCGCCACATCGGATTCCGTCAGCGCGCCGCGCTTTTTCAGCCGGTCGAAAACGCTTCCCAGGCGGCTGCTCAACGACTCAAACATCGCCGAAACCCTGTCTCCGCTTGCCCAAATGGCTGTGGCGCCAGTGCGCGAACCCTCGCGGACTGGCGGGCATCGCCTCCGGGAGGCAACGCACACACTGCAAAAACCTAGATATTGCGCCGCTATAAGCCACAGCCGCCGCGGACTGTCAAGGTTGCCGGCGCCTCGCCGGCGGGCTGGACCAACATAAGAAAAAGGCCTATATCCCGCCGAATGGAGCGCTTTCCGTTCATCAAGATGCACGGCCTCGGCAACGACTTCGTCGTCCTGGACGCGCGTGCCGGCGACATCGCCTTCGACGCGGCGCAGTTGCGCGCCATCGCGTCCCGGCGGACCGGTATCGGCTGCGATCAGGTCATCACCATAGAGCCGAGCGACAAGGCCGACGCCTTCATGCGCATCCACAACGCCGACGGCGGCGAGGTCGAGGCCTGCGGCAACGGCACCCGCTGCATCGGCATGCTGCTGATGGCCGAAAAGGGAACGGAAGACGTTGTCGTCGACACCTCCGCCGGATTGCTCCGTACCCATCTGGCTGGCGACGGCCTGGTCCGCGTCGATATGGGCGTACCGCGCCTGAAGTGGGACGAGATCCCGCTGGCGCGGGAGATGGACACGCTGAAGATTGACCTGATCCTCGGCCCGAAGCGTTGGCCGGTCCTGGCCAATCCCGTCGGCGTCAATATCGGCAACCCCCATGCGGTCTTCTTCGTCGACGATGCCGAAGAGATCGATCTGCCGACTGTCGGCCCGATGCTGGAGCATCACGAGCTTTTTCCCGACCGCGTCAATGTGTCCATCGCCACCGTCACCGGCGAGAACCAGGTTCGCCTGCGCGTCTGGGAACGCGGCGTCGGCATCACCCGCGCTTGTGGGACCGCCGCCTGCGCCACCGCGGTCGCGGCCGCCCGCCGCAAGCTGACGGGCCGGGCGGTAACGGTGACCCTGGACGGTGGCCCGCTGATGATCGAATGGGACGCCGACGACCGGGTGCAGATGACCGGCCCGGTCGCGACCAGCTTCGCCGGCACCATTGACCCAGCCTTGCTGAACGGGACAGCACGATGAGCGCGCCGGAAGTCATCACCTTCGGCTGCCGCCTCAATGCTTACGAGTCCGAAGTCGTGCGGAACAACGCCACCGAGGCGGGGCTGGACGACACGGTCATCGTCAACACCTGCGCTGTGACGGCGGAGGCCGAGCGCCAGGCCCGCCAGGCGATCCGCCGAGCGCGACGGCAGCGGCCGGACGCCCGGATCATCGTCACCGGCTGCGCCGCCCAGATCGATCCGGAACGCTACGCCGCGATGCCGGAAGTCGACCGCGTGCTCGGCAACCTGGAAAAGCTGGACCCCAACGCCTTCGGCATCGACCGGACGGAGCGGATCGCCGTCAACGACATCATGTCGGTCACGGAAACGGCGGGCCACCTGATCGAGGGGCTGGAGGGCCGCGCGCGCGCCTTCCTGCAGGTGCAGAACGGCTGCAACCACCGCTGCACCTTCTGCATCATCCCGTTCGGCCGCGGCAACAGTCGGTCGGTGCCGATCGGCGCCATCGTCGACCAGGCGCGCCAGTTGATCGCCAACGGCTACGCGGAAATCGTCCTGACCGGCGTCGACATCACGGACTACGGCGGCGACCTGCCGGGCAGCCCCACACTCGGCCAGATGCTCCGCCGGCTGATCGCCGCGGTGCCTGAACTCGAACGGATCCGCCTGTCCTCTATCGACCCGGTAGAAGTCGACGACGACCTCTGGCGGCTGATCGCCGAGGAGCCCAGGCTGATGCCGCACCTGCATCTGTCGCTGCAGGCCGGCGACGACATGGTGCTCAAGCGCATGAAGCGCCGCCACAGCCGGGCCGACGCCGTGGCGTTCTGCGCCCGCGCGCGCGACCTCAGGCCGGACATCGCCTTCGGCGCCGACCTGATCGCCGGCTTCCCGACGGAAACCGATGCGATGTTCCGGAATTCCCTCGCCCTGGTCGAGGATTGCGGCCTGACCTGGCTGCATGTCTTCCCCTATTCGGAGCGGCCGGGCACGCCGGCGGCGCGCATGCCCCAGGTCCCGGGCGATGTGCGCAAGCAGCGCGCGGCGGCGCTCCGCGAAGCCGGCGATAAGGCCGTAACCCGATTCCTGGAAAGCCGCCGCGGCAGCACCGCCTCGGTCCTGGTGGAACAGGACCGGCTCGGCCGCAGCGAACATTTCGCGCCGGTCGGCCTGGATCGGATCGTAGCGCCCGGCAGTGTGGTGACTGCGCATGTCACTGGCGCGGCCGACGGCCGCCTGCTCGGCGCCATCGCGGCATGAGCGAGGCGGCGGAAGAAAAGCCTGGCGGCTGGTTCGGTCGCCTGAAAGCCGGGCTGAAGCGTTCCACCAACTCGCTGACTGAGGGCATCGGCGGACTGTTCACCAAGCGCAAGCTGGACGATGCCGCGGTCGAGGACCTGGAGGAACTGCTGATCCGGGCCGACCTCGGCGTTACCACGGCGGCCGAAATCGCCGGCAATATCGCCAAATCGCGCTTCAACAAGGACATCGAGGCCGACGAAATCCGCGAAGCCCTGGCGGAGGAAGTCAGAGCGATCCTCGAACCGGTCGCCGCGCCGCTGGAGCCGGACCCCACCCTGAAGCCGCATGTGGTGCTGGTCGTCGGCGTCAACGGCACCGGCAAGACCACCACCATCGGCAAGCTGGCGAAACTGTTCAGCGAGCAGGGCCGGCGCGTCGTGCTCTGCGCCGGCGACACCTTCCGCGCCGCCGCCATCGAACAGCTCAAGATCTGGGGCGAACGCACGTCCTCCACCGTCGTCGCCGGCAATCAGGGCGCCGACGCCGCCGGGCTGGCGTTCGACGCGCTGAAAACCGCGCGGGAGCAAGGCGCCGACCTGCTGCTGATCGACACCGCCGGCCGGCTGCAGAACAAGGCCGACCTGATGGCCGAACTGGAGAAGATCGGCCGCGTGCTGAAGAAACAGGACGAGACCGCGCCGCATTCCGTGCTGCTGGTGCTGGACGCGACCACCGGCCAGAACGCCGTCAATCAGGTCGAAGTCTTCCGCGAGGTCTGCAACGTCACCGGCTTGGTCGTCACCAAGTTGGACGGCACCGCCCGCGGCGGCGTCCTGGTCGCCATCGCCGACAAGTTCAAGCTGCCGGTACACGCCATCGGGGTCGGCGAGGGCGCCGACGACCTGCGCCCCTTCGATGCGCGGGATTTCGCCCGCGCCCTCTGCGGCCTGGATGGATGAGCCGGTCAAATATCCGTAGGGCGGCCAACGGTCGCTTGGATCGCCGCCCCTTACGCCCTATGTTCGAGAGACCATGAGCACCCAGGAAACAACCGTAGCGAAGCGGCAAATCAATCCGCTGTTGAAGCTTGCGATAGAGATCGGCCCGCTCGGCATCTTCTTCTTCACCAATGCGAAGTTCGACATTTACAAGGCCACTGCGGCGTTCATGGTGGCCATCGCCATCGCACTGGCTATCAACTACGCGCTGCTCCGCCGGGTGCCGACGCTGCCGCTGGTTACCGGGGCCTTCGTCCTGGTGTTCGGCGGCCTGACTCTGATCCTGCACAATGATTTGTTCATCAAGCTCAAACCGACCATCGTCAATGGCCTGTTCGCGGCCATCCTCCTCGGCGGCCTGGCGTTCGGCAAATCGTTCCTGCGCAGCGTGCTCGACACGGTATTCGAACTGACCGACGAGGGCTGGCGCCAACTCACCCTGCGCTGGGCCCTGTTCTTCGTCTTCCTGGCGATCCTGAACGAAATCGTCTGGCGGAACTTCTCGACCGATTTCTGGGTCAGCTTCAAGGTATTCGGCATCATGCCGCTGACCCTGATCTTCAGCATCGCGCAGGTCCGTCTGCTGACCCGCTACGCCATCCAGCGAGACGGAGACGAGTAGGTGCCGGGCTACTTTCCCATCGCGGACGGTCCGTACCGTCTCGCCATGGGATTGCAGAAGCTCAGGCTGGAAGACTGGATCGAAATCGACGCTGCGTTCGCCGACGACCTGAGGGAAAAACGGCGCTTGCTGGCGGCGCGCCACGATGAAGTGTTCCAGGCGCTGCCGGCGTCGGGCCCCGGCCAGGCGGAAGTGCTCCACCTGCTGGCGGAACACCTGCCCCGGCATCATCCGCAGACCCACCGCCGAGACGGCAACCGTCTGCTGGTAAAACCGCTGGATCAGTGGTTCGAGCTTTCCGGTGCGAATGCGCCGCCGCTGGAGACCGCCTCCCGGCTGGTCCAGGAAGACCTCTGCCTGATGGAACCGGTCGGGGAGGTCTACCATCTGACCGCCGCCTCGGTCTGCTTCCCGACCCGCTGGAACCTGCTTGCCAAGATCGGCAGGCCGCTGGCGGACATCCATGCGCCGGTGCCGGGCTACGCCGAGAAACTGGAGCGTCCGATGGACCGCTTCTTCTCGCTATTGAACGAGGCCAAGCCCGTGCAAAGGCTCAATTGGAGCCTGATGGACGACCCGGCCTTGTTTCAGCCGAAAGGCCACGGACGGACCGCGCGTGACGACACGATCACCGCCGAAAATGCCGGCGAGAGACTGTGGCTCCGGGTCGAACGACAGACGCTGCGCCGGCTGCCGAAGACCGGCGGCATCCTGTTCACCATCCGGATCCACACCAATCCGTTATCCGAAGTGGCGGCGGAACCGGACCGCGCCGAGCGCATGCTGGCGGCCCTTCGCTCCATGCCCAGCGGCATGCGCGGCTATAAATCGATGCCGGTTTTCGGCGCGGCGGTCGAACGCTATCTGGAGAACCGAAGCGGGTTGGTCTAGCAGGCGTCGGAGCGTTTGCCCATCCTTCGAGACGCGCCCCTTCGGGCCGCTCCTCAGGATGAGGTCGTCGTATTTTCAACAAGTTTACCCTCATGCTGAGGAGGCCCAACGGCCGTCTCGAAGCATCCGGGCCACCGTGCGATGGCTATTTCAACTGAGGGCTAACGCGGCTTAGACCAGTCGCCCATATCGCCCGGCGGATTGCCGAACGGGGCGAAAACCGCCTGGCCGTCGACCTCTCGGTGGTGGTTTAGCGCCCAGCGCACGCTAGGGAACGCCAACTCATCCCAGGGTATCTCGCTCCAGTCGTAGAAGCCGACTTCCTCCGACTCCACGCCGGCCGCCACGTCGGGCGACCGCAACTGCGCCCGATAGATGATCTGCACCTGGCTGATGCGCGGAATGTTGTAGACGGCGAGCAGCGCCTCGATCTCGATATCGGCGCAGGCCTCTTCCCGGGCTTCGCGCGCCGCTCCCTGTTCCGTCGTCTCGCGCTCTTCCAGGTAGCCGGCGGGGATCGTCCAATAGCCGAGCCTGGGCTCGATCGCCCGTCGGCAGAGCAGCAGCTTGCCTTCCCAGGTACAAACCGCCCCGACGACAACCTTCGGATTCACATAATGAATCCAGCCGCAACTGTCGCAGACCATGCGCTCGTGCGTGTCGCCGTCGGGTACGCGCTTGGAAAAACTGTCGATCCCGGGAACCGTGCTCATGACCATAATCTGGCACGCGACCCCCGGCTCGTCCAGCCGACGGCGCTATTTCCAGGAGCGTCCCGGGATCACGAGAAATGCGGCATCACGGCTTCGGCGAACAGCCGCACGGACGCGTCCGCATCGGCCCGGCTCAGCATGTTGAAGTTGACCTGCAGGGACGCGATTTCGAAGCCACCGATGGACTTGTCGTAGTCCTTGATCTGTTCGACCAGACGATCCGGCGCGCCGACCCAGGCGGCGCCCTTCTCGCGCTGGCTTTCGAAGGTCTCCTTGGCCAGCCCGGCGATGATCTTGTCGTAATTCGGGTAGTCGGCCGAACTCGACCCGCCGGTCCAGTCGGACGCCGCGTCGACCAGCGACTTGAGGTAGGCGTTGAGCGGTTCCCGCGCCACGTCGGCGGCACGTTCTTCCGACCGGTCGCAGAACATGTGGAACGCCAGCATCACCCGGCCGATACCCGGATGGCCAGCCGCCTTCCAGGCCTCCCGATAGGTACCGATCAGGTCGGCCATCATGCCGCCGGCCATCGGAATCGCCATCACGCCATGGCCCAGCCGGCCGGCCCGCTCGAAACTGGAGGGCGTCGACAATGCCGCCACCCAGAACGGCGGGCGCGGCGTCTGCGTCGGACGCGGCAGCGAGGTCACGTTCTTGAACCGATGGAACTGCCCGTCCATCGACACGTCCTGCTCCTCCAAAAGCCGGCGCACCATCTCCATGCCTTCTTCGAAGCGCGCGACGCTTTCGTCGAGCGCCACGCCGAAGCGGTCGAACTCGTGCGGCAGGAAAGCGCGGGCGAAGCCGACCTCCAGCCGCCCGTTCGAGATCGCGTCCAGCATGCCGATCTCGCCGGCCAGCTTCAGCGGATTGTTGAACGCCGGCAGCACCGCGCCGGTAATCAGCCGCGCCTGCTTCGTCACCATCGCCGCCGCCGTCAGGAACAGCAGCGGGTTCGGACTGTAGCCGCCGTAAGGGTGGAAATAGTGCTCCACGGTGCGGATCGAGGTGTAGCCGAGACCGTCGCCCAATTCGGTCAGATGCAGAGCATCGGCCCAATAGTCGCGGGCCGACATCTGGTCCGGACCGACGTCCGGAAAAAATTGTATGCCGAATTCCATGGCGGCAATTAATCCGTATACGGACTATTTTGCAAGCCCTATTTTTCAAACCCTTGCGGCGGGCCTCTGGACACGCCCAGGCGGAACTGGGTAAGACGGCGATCCGGCCCCGTTTTGTGATGAGTTTCCATGGTACCGCCGAAGAAAACCCCGGATCCCACCGACGCCGAGCTCGCCACCGTGGTGCTGTTCGACACGCCGGGCCACTTGCTGCGGCGCGCTTACCAGGTGGCCGAAGACCTCTATATGCAGGAGGTCGGCGACGCCGGTCCGACGCCCCGCCAATTCGCCGTGATGCTGACCATCTACCAGAACGAGGGCCTGAACCAGCAGGACCTGGTGCGGCTGACCGGGATCGACCGCTCGACCATGGCGGAAATGGTCGGCCGCCTGATCAAGCGCGGCTGGCTGAAGCGGCGGCGCACCAAGCACGACCAGCGGGCCTATGCCCTAAGCGTTGCCGAGGAAGGCCAAGCCGCGCTGCGCGCCTGCGCCGCCGCCGTCGAGCGGGCCCAGGAGCGCATCCTCGCCCCGCTACCCCCGGCCCGCCGGGCCGAATTCGTCGACAGCCTGCAGATCCTTGCCGGCACCGGCCGCAAGGACGGCGAGGGTTAGCGGGCCGGCTAGGCAGCGCTGAGAACACCTAACGCCAGTTCAACAGCCAGGCTTCGACACGCCCTAAAACGAAGCTGATCGTCAGCCCCAGAATCGATAGCAGCACCACGCCGGCGACCAGTTGATCGGTCTGCATCAGGTTGCCCGCCGCCAGGATGAACGAGCCGATGCCGAACTCCGCGCCGATCATTTCCGCCGCGACCAGCAGGATCAACGCGATGGACGAGGTAATGCGGAAGGCCGCCAGAATGCCCGGCATGGCGCCCGGCAGGATCACCTTCCAGACGATCGCCGGGTTCGGCAGGTTGAAGCTCTGGGCCATGCGGATCAGGCTGCGCGGCACGTTGTCGACGGCGCTGTAGGTGCCGATCACGGTCGGGAAGAACACGCCGAGTGCGATGGTCGCGATCTTCGGCGCCTCGTCGATGCCGAGCCACAGGATCAACAGCGGCAGCAGCGCGATCTTCGGGATCGGGAACAAAGCGGCGACGACCGGGATGCCCGCCGACCGCGCCAGCGACCAGATCCCCATGGCGAAGCCGACGCCGAGGCCGGCCAGCGTGCCGATCGACCAGCCCCAGGCGATACGCGACAGGCTGGCGCCGACATGTTCCGTCAGGTCGCCGGAGGCCGCCAGATGGCCCAACGCCAGCACCACCTCGTAGGGGCTCGGCATGATCAGCGGCGGCAGCAGGCCCGTCGATGACGCAAGCTGCCAGCCGGCGATGATTGCGGCGAACGCCGCCCACGGCGCCCAGCGCCGCGCGCCCGGCTGGAACCCGCCGCCGCGGAACGGCACGGGGGTTTGACCGGTCTCCTCAGCCATCGGCCAGTTCCCGGTCCGCCACCGCCGCTTCGCCGCGAATCAGGTCCCATAGTTGCGCATGCAGCGCCGCCAGATCGGCAGCATGGCGCGCGTCGCCGCGTTCGCTGCGCGGTATCTCGACCGGCATCACCTGCTTGATCCGGCCGGGCCGGCGCGACAGTACCGCGATCCGGTCCGCGACCCGCACGGCTTCGTCCAGGTTATGGGTGACGTAGACGGCGGTGGTCGCCTCCCGTTGCCAGATCGCCAGCAGGTCCTCCAGCAGCAGTTCGCGCGTCTGCGCATCCAGTGCCGACAACGGTTCGTCAAGAAACAGGATCGCCGGCCGCACCGCCACGGCCCGGGCGATGCCGACCCGCTGCCGCATCCCGCCCGACAGCTGGCGCGGCAGGGCGGCGGCGAAATCGCGCAAGCCCGTAAGCACCAGCGCCGCCTCAATCCGCGCCGTCCGCTCCGCGCGGTCCAGGCGATGATGCTCCAGCGCCAAAGCAACGTTGCCGGCGACGCTCCGCCACGGCAGCAGGGCGAAGTCCTGGAAGATGTACGTGAATGGGTTAAGCGAGTCGGCCGGCGGCACGCCCGCAGCCACCACATCTCCCTCGGTCGGCTGCAGCATACCGCCCATGATGCCGAGCAGGGTGGACTTGCCGCAGCCCGACGGCCCGATCAGCGCGAGTATCTGGCCGCCCTTTACCTGGAGGTCGATGGCGTCCAGGGCCTGAAGATCGCCGTAGTGGTGGCTCACGCCCTGGACGAACAGATCCATCGCCGGTCAGTTGCCGGGTACGTCGTAATGCCCGTCGACGAAGCTAAGGTCGATGAAGGCCGACGGGTCGACGCTATCGTCGACCAGCCCGTTCGCCTTGTGCCAGGCGACCTGGTCGTAGATGTCCTGCACCCGCAGGCGGCCGTCGGGATCGATGAACGGGGCTCCGGCCTTGATCTTGGCCGGCGTCGGCTTCGGCCCGACATAGTTCATCAGGATCGGGATCAGCGCATCCGCCGCTTCGCCGAACGTGCGCTTGCCGTCCTTGTCCAACTGGTTGAAAGCCGCGTGATAGTCGGTTGCGGCGCGACGGTAGGCGGCGATGAATTTCTCCACCATTTCCCGCCGTTCGGTCACGTTCCATGTCGACGTGAACAATGCGCCGAGCTGCCACGGCGTCTCCTGATGCACCCAGCCAATGATCTTGGCCGCCCCGGCCCCGTCCAGGGCCTTGGCTATATGCGCGACCATCAGGATCGAATCCACCTGGCCGCTTTTGACGGCGGCGATCATGTTCGGCACCGACTGCATCGGTTTCAGGGTGACGTCCGCCAGCGCGAAGCCGCGCTTCTCAGCCAGCCGGCCCATCATGTAGTGGAAGGTCGAACCCACCTGCGTCATGCCGACCGACTTGCCGGGATAGGCCTCCACCGACGTCAGGCCCGCGTCGTAGGCCTTGTTCGAGGCCATGTAGGCGACGAAATCGAAGCCCGGCTCGACCCGGCTCTGCGCCCCGATGATCTTCAGCGCGCCCTTGCCCGCCAGATTGTAGAAACCGGCCGTCAGCCCGGTCACCCCGAAATCGCAATCGCCCGACGCCACGCCAAGCGCCACCGGCTGGGCCGCGCGGAAGAACTTGAACTCGGGCTCCAGCCCTTCGTCCGCGTAGTAGCCCTTGTCCGCCGCGATGAACAGCGGCGACGACGACACGAAGGTCAGGGCGCAGATAACGATCTTGTCCGCCGCCCGCGCCGGTCCCGCCAGCGCGACGCAGATCAACCCCGCCAATGCCGCGACCACCAGTTTTTTATTGTTCATGACGCATCTCCCTGGATAACCGCGACCGACACTATCGGTACGGTGGAGGTAGCGTCAATCAAACGAACGAGGCTGCTTTATTCGGATTGGCCGCCGGCCCGCACCGTTTCCATGCGCTGCTGCACGGTGCGGTACTCCTGGCTGTCGGGCGTCAATTGCACCAACAGACGCTGCAATTTGTCCAGCGCCGCGTCCCGCCGGCCTTCCGCCGCGTCGTCGACACTGAGGAACCAGAGCGCGTCCGGATTGGCGGCGTCCAGCGCCAGTACACGGGTGAAGGCCTGCAAGGCAGCCGGCGGCACGGGACCGCCGGGCTTGCCGTCGGCGACCAGCGCCGCATGCGCCAGGTTGAGTTGCGCGTCCAGACTGTCGGGACGCAGCGCGGCGACACGCGCATAGGCGTCTCGCGCCTTGTCGTTTTCGCCCAGCACCCGGTAGGACCGGCCGAGCCGCGTCCAGCCTTCCGCATCGTCCGGCTCCTGTTCCAGGCGCTCGGCCAGGCGGCCGACCATGCCGCGGATCATCTCCGTGCGGTCTTCCGCACTCATGTCCTGGGCGGCGGCCACATCGTCGCTGGTCGGTCCCGGCGCCGCCGGCACCTCGAAGCCTTCCGGCCAGACGGTCGCCAGATCCACCCGCAGTTCCTCGGCGGCCTGGGCGAGCCGCTGCCGGAGCGAGGCCATCCAGGGCGCGTCCGGCCGCGAGTCCTTGGCCAGCGCCAGCCATCCGTCGAATGCCGACTGCATGTCGCCGGCCTGAGCCCTGGCCAGGGCCAGGTAGAACCGCGCGCTCGGGTCGCGCCGGTCGCGCGCTTCGGCACGCTTCAGCCATTCCATCGCTTCCGGCGTGACGACCCCGCCGGCCAAGAACACCAACGCTTCGCCCAGCGCGGAATGGGCCGTCGAGTCGGTTTCCGCCTCCGGCAAGGCAGCCGCCCGCCGATAGGCGGCGATGGCGTCGTCATAGCGCCGGGTGACCATGTAGGTCCGCCCGAGCAGCGTCCAGCCGCGATAATCATCCGGCACTTCGGCGAGCCGCGCCGCAAGTCGCTCGGTGAGCGCCGCGATATCCGGCCGCTGCCCGCCGTCGGCAACGCGCCCCTGGGTCAGATCGCGCGACGCCAGCGGTTGGCTGGGCAGGTCCGGGCTGCCGAGCTGCAAATAAATCCACAGACCGGCAACCGGGATCGCGACGGCGAGCGCCAGCACGGTACCGAACCGTCTGCCGCCGCTCGGCGCGGCACCGCCGCCCTCTTCCTCGCCGGCCTTCAGCAGCCGGCGCTGGATTTCCAGCCGCGCCGCCTGCTCTTCCGCGTCCGTGATGACGCCCCGCTCCAGGTCCCTTTTCAGATCGTCGAGCTGGTCGCGGTAAACCTGAAGATCGTATTCGGCGCGCCTTGGCGCGGCGGCTTTTTGCCGCAGCATCGGCAGCACCAACCCGGCGACGACCGCCAGTGTCATGATCGCGAAAATAACCCAGAGAGTCATGGTCGGGCCGGCCTAAGCGCCGCTGCCGTCGTCCATCAGACGGTCGAGCCGTTTCCGCTCGTCGGCTGTCAGCGGCGCCGCGGCCACCGCCTCCGCCCGATGCCGCCGCTGGTAGACGACGATGCTGGCGGCGCCCAACAGGAACACCAGAACCGGGCCGAACCAAAGCGCCAGCGTCGTCGCCTTGAATGGCGGGTTGAGCAGGACCCAATCGCCGTAGCGCTCGACAATGTAGTCGACAGCCTGTTCGTCCGTATCGCCGGCGGCGATCCGCTCGCGCACCAGGACGCGCAGGTCTTTGGCCAGCGGAGCGTTGGAATCGTGGATCGCCTGATTCTGGCAGACCAAACAGCGCAGGATCCGCATCAGTTCCTGCGCGCGCTCTTCCTGCGCGGGGTCGGGCAGCGGCGGATCCGCGTAGATCGCGTGCGCCGGCAGGCTGGTGGCCCACAGCATCACGGCGACCAGAACCGCCCGGATCATCGCTTCAGCTCCGCGATCAGCGGCAGCAGCTTTTCCTTCAGTATATGCGGCGTAACGGGGCCGATGATCTTCTCGACAATCACGCCGTTTTTGTCGACAACGAAGGTCTCGGGCACGCCATAGACGCCGAACTCGATGCCGACACGGCCGTCGACATCCGCGCCCGTGCGGGTATAGGGATCGCCATACCGGTCAAGCCACTCCGCCGCATCCTTCGGCCTGTCCTTGTAGTTCAGACCATGAATCGTCACCACGCCCTGGCGGCCCAGTTCGGTGAACAGCGGATGTTCCGCTCGGCAGGCAACGCACCAGGATGCAAAGACGTTGACCAGCGAGACCTCTCCCTTCAGGTCCTCCGTATCAAGGCCAAGCTCGCGGCCCTGCACCGCCGAAAGCGAAAAGTCCGGCGCCGGCTTGTTGATCAGCGCCGACGGGATTTGCCCCGGGTCCAGCGACAGACCGCGATACAGGAACAGCCCGATCACGGCCGCGACCGCCAGCGGCACCGTCGCCAAGACAAGGCGTCGTGCGGCGTTGACCTTAGCCGGCGCGTCCGCGGTGTTGTCCGATTGAGCCATTCCCGAATCTCCGTCAGTCGCCGGCGCCGGCCAAGGCGCCGTCCGCCGGCACGCGCGCCCGGGCGGGTGCGCCAACCCGGTGACGGCGGTCGGTCAGCGAGACGAATCCGCCGAGCATCATCATCAGCGAGCCGAGCCAGATCCATCCGACCAGCGGCTTGTCGTACAGCCGGACCGCGTAGCCGCCGTTGCCGTCCGGCTCGCCGATCACCGCGTAGAGGTCGCCGCCCAGCGTGGTGCGAATGGCGGCCTCCGTGGTCTGCATCGGCGGGTTCGGATAGCTGCGGGTCTCCGGCTGCAGAACGGTCACCGGCTCTCCGCCGCGGGTCACCGTGAATGTTCCGACCAGCGACATATAGTTCGGCCCGGGCAGGTTCTCGGCCCCCTCGAAGGTAAATTCGTAGTCGCTAACCGCCACGCGGTCGCCGGGCCGCACAATCTGCTGCACCTCGGTCTGCCAGGTCTCCGAGACGGTGATGCCGAGGACCATGGCCGCAACGCCGAGATGCGCCAGGGTCATGCCATAGACCGCGCGCGGCAGGTTGACGGCGCGCCGCCAGCTGTCCGCTGCCGATATGCGGCCGAGTTTCAGCCGCCCCGCGAATTCGACCAAAGCGCCGACGCCAAGCCAGACGACAAGGGCCACACCCAGCAGCGCGAGGATCGGTCCATCCGCCAGCAGCCACCAGGCCAACCCGACGGCGATGGCCGTCAGCACGGCCGCTGCCTTCAACCGGCCGAGCGCGCCAGCCAGATCGCCACGCTTCCAGGCGAGCATCGGCCCGATGGCGACCGCCGCCACCAGCGGCACCATCAACGGAATGAACGTACCGTTGAAATATGGGGGGCCGACGGAGACTTTCTGCCCGGTCAGGGCATCCAGGAACAGCGGATACAGGGTGCCGAGCAGCACCGTCGCGCAGGCGGTCGACAGCAGCAGGTTGTTCAGGATCAGGCCGCCCTCGCGGCTGATCGGCGCGAACAGGCCGCCCGGCTTCAACGCCGGCGCGCGCACCGCGTACAACGTCAGGGAGCCGCCGATCACCAGCAGCAGGAATCCGAGGATGAACACGCCGCGCGTCGGATCGGTGGCGAACGCGTGCACCGAGTTCAACACGCCGGAGCGGACCAGGAAGGTGCCCAGCAGCGACAGCGAGAAGGCGACGATCGCCAGCAATATCGTCCAGCTTTTCAGCGCGTCGCGTTTCTCGACCACAATCGCCGAATGCAGCAAAGCGGTCGCCGCGAGCCACGGCATGAAAGAGGCGTTTTCGACCGGGTCCCAGAACCACCAGCCGCCCCAGCCGAGTTCGTAGTAAGCCCAGTAGGAGCCGAGCGCGATACCGGCGGTCAGAAACGCCCAGGCCGCCAGGGTCCATGGCCGGACCCAGCGCGCCCAGGCCGGATCGATCCGCCCCTCGATCAGCGCCGCCACCGCGAACGAGAACGTCACCGACAGGCCGACATAGCCGAGGTAAAGGAACGGCGGATGGATCGCGAGGCCCGGGTCCTGCAGCAGCGGGTTCAGGCCGTTGCCGTCCAGCGGCGCCGGGTCGAGCCGCGCGAACGGGTTGGAGGTCAACAGGACGAACAACAGGAAGCCGATCCCGATCAACGCCTGCACCGCCAGCACGCGCGCGCTTAGTCCCGGCGGCAGGTTGTCGCCGAACAGGGCGACCGCCGCGCCGAACAGGGTGAGGATCAGAATCCACAGCAGCAGCGAGCCTTCGTGATTGCCCCAGACGCCGGAGATCTTATAGAGCAGCGGCTTCGCCGAGTGCGAGTTCTGCGCCACGTTGAGCACGGAAAAATCCGAAACCAGATAGGCCTCGGTCAAGGCGGCGAACGAAATCGCCACCAGGGCGAACTGCATGACCGCCGCGGGCTTGGCCAGCGCCATCCACGCCACGTTGCCCCGGGCGGCGCCGATCTGCGGCAGCGTTGCCTGGACGACCGCGACGCAAAGCGCCAACACCAAAGCGAACTGACCGATCTCCGCGCTCATCCGTTCGCTCCCTTCGGCATCATTCGTCGCCTTTCCACACGCCGGCCGCCTTCAGGGAATCGGCGACTTCCGGCGGCATGTAATTCTCGTCGTGCTTGGCCAGCACTTCCTGGGCGACGAAAATCCCGTCGCCGTTCAGCATGCCGACGGCAACGATACCCTGGCCCTCGCGAAACAGGGCCGGCAGGATCCCTTCGTAGGTGATCCGCACCGAGTGCACGGTATCCGTTACCTCGAAGGATGTGGAGAGCCCACTTTGTCGCACACTGTCTTCGACCACCAGGCCGCCGACGCGGAATCGCCGTTCCGGCGGAATGCCTTTCTCGTGCACTTCAGTTGGCGAGTGAAAGAAGATCAGGTTGTCCTGAAACGCCGTCAGTACGAGACCGACGGCGACGGCCAGCACCGCCATCCCGCCCAACACGAAGGTCATGCGCCGCTGTTTACGTGTCATCGCCCGCCTCCTGACCGGTTTCGCCGCGCCGGCGTCGGCGCGGGTGGTTGGCTTCCAGCGCCGCGAGCTGCGCCCGATTGACGCGCATCGTGTGCATGCTTGCCACCAGCAGCCCGACCATCACCACGGCGGCGACGGCAAATGACGGCCAGACGAAGACCGCATACCCGCCCATTGCGAAGAATTCAGCCATCGCAATCCCTGGCCACGCTTCCGTGCGCCGCCCGGCCCGGCCGCGCGCTAGACCTTATATATGGTCGGCTTTTCCGACTTCTAGCGCTTTGATCCGCCATCGAATTCAGCCCGGACGGCCTATTCCGCCGCCTCGGCCTGCGCATAGGTCAGGCGAAGTGCGCGGATTCGCCGCGCCATTATTTCCGCCCGAGTGCGCAGGACCAGCACGCTCACATAATAGGCCTTGAACCCGACCGCCATCAGCAGCAACGGCATCAGCATCGATATGTGGATTTTCGGCCCCGACAGGGTGAACACGCTGGCCGGCTGATGCAGGGTGTTCCACCAGTCCACGGAGAACTTGATGATCGGCAGATTGACGCTGCCGACCAGCGCCAGAATGGCCGCCGCCTTCGCCGCGCGCTGCGGATCGTCGAACGCCTGCCACAACGCCATATAACCGATATAGAGGAACAGCAGGATCAGCATCGATGTGAGGCGCGCATCCCACTGCCACCAGGTGCCCCACATCGGCTCGCCCCAGAGCGATCCGGAAATCAGGCAGATCAGGCAGAAACCGGCGCCGATCGGCGCGCTGGCTTTGGCGACCAGGTCGGCGACCGCGTGCTTCCAGATCAGGGCGACGGCGCTGGACACCGCCATCGCGCCATAAATGAACAACGCCATCCAGGCCGACGGCACATGTACGAACATGATCCGCACGGTGTCGCCCTGCTGATAGTCCGGCGGCGCGAAGCCGAGCCCCCAGATCAGGCCCGCCGTAATAGTCAGCACCGCGATCGCCGCGCTCCACGGCAGGATGGCGTCGGCCAGCCTCAGGAACCGGGTCGGATTGGCAAATCTGTGCATAACCCACCTTTAAAGAAGGCCGCCTGTACCCGCAAGCAACGGCTATCCCAGATCACCCCGATTTGACACCTATTCAAGGGCCAACCGCAATGCCGGCGCTGCGGCGACCGGCGCCAGCACGACGGAACCGAGCGAGATGGCGGACAGCAACAGCAGATGCGGCCGAACCGACAGCCCGACGGTGGCGGCATCAACCGCCGCGACGCCGAAGATCAATACCGGGATATAGAGCGGCAGGACCAGCAAAGACAGCAGCACGCCGCCGCGCCGCACGGCGACCGTGAGCGCCGCGCCGATCGCGCCGATCAGGCTGAGCGACGGCGTCCCCAGCACCATCGCCGCCAGCAGCGTCCAGATCCCTTCCGCCGGCATGTTCATCAGCAGGCCGAGCACCGGCGCCGCCGCGATCAGCGGCAGGCCGGTCGACAGCCAGTGCGCGGCGCATTTGGCCAGCACCGTGGCCTGCAGCGGCAGCGGCGCCAGCACCAGCAGGTCCAGGCTGCCGTCCTCCAGATCGGCCTGAAACAGGCGGTCCAGGGACAGCAGCGCCGACAGCAGCGCCGCGACCC
Organism: Minwuiaceae bacterium; assembly: GCA_028278525.1. Taxonomy (GTDB): domain Bacteria; phylum Pseudomonadota; class Alphaproteobacteria; order Minwuiales; family Minwuiaceae; genus JANQEE01. The sequence continues at coordinate 21,765 of JANQEE010000028.1, forward strand.
AGATCACGCCCGGCCCGATCCGCGCCAGGATGTCGGGGCTGGGTCCGACCCCCAGCGGGAACAGCGTCACCGTGACCACGAAGAAGGCGAGCGCCAGCATGGCTGCGCCGCCCTGCTTGAAGGCCAGGGACAGGTCGCGCCTTAAGACCAGCCAGAACCCGGTCATCGGAAATCCACCGCAACCGGCAAACGGGGCGTCTCAAGGCGCAGGGTCGCCGCATCCGGCAGGCCCAGGTCGATATGGGTCGCCGCCATCACCATGCCGCCGGCCGCGCGGTGCGCCGCGATCAGCGCGGTCAGGGCGGCGACCGCGGTGTCGTCCAGCGCGGTGGTCGGTTCGTCCAACAGCCAGAGCACCGCCGCCGACGTGGCGAGCCGGGCCAGGTTCACCTTGCGCCGCTGGCCAGCCGATAGGTAGCGCGCCGGCAGATCGGCCAGCCCCGCCATGCCGAACCGCGCCAGGGCGTCTTCCGCCGCTTCGGAGGCGCCGTTCATACCCGCCCAAAACGCCAGGTTTTCGGCGACCGTGAGAACCGGTTTCAGCGGATCCAGGTGCCCCACATAGGTCAGGCGCGCTCGATGCGCCTCCCGGTCGTCGTCGATCGGCAGGCCATCGAAGCGGAGCCGTCCTTCGGCCGGCGCCAGAAAACCGGCGCAAAGCCGCAACAGACTCGACTTACCGGAACCGTTCGGCCCCCGCAGCACCAGGCAGCCGCCCGGCTGGAGGTCGAAGTCGAGGTCTTCGAAGACCAGCCGGTCGCCGCGGATACAGGTTAGAGCCTCGCCGTTAAAGCCCATGCTTGGCGGAGTCCAGTCGCCGCCGCCGGAATGGTCCCGTTGGGCGTGGCCCAGCCGGGATTGGCGACAGAAGGTGGGTGCGGCGCGGGATATTACTCGTAGGTGCGCGTATCGTCGATCACTTTACCGTCGTTGGGCAGGCTGCCCGGCTGCACCAGCTCGACCTCACCGCGCAGCTTCAGGATGTTCTGCACCGACGTGGTGATCGCCGACTTCAGGCTGTCGTCGCCGCGCGGCACTTCGCAGCGCAGCGTCATCCGGTCCTTGTTGTCGGGGTTCTCCAGCACCAGCCTGGCCCGCGCGATCTCTTGGTGGCGCGCCGCGATGTCGTTGACCTGCTTGGGATGCACGAACATGCCGCGCACCTTGGCCGACTGGTCGGCGCGGCCCATCCAGCCCTTGATCCGCGTGTTGGTCCGGCCGCAGGGGCTCGCCCCCGACAGCACCGCCGACAGATCGCCGGTGGCGAAGCGGACCAGCGGATAGACCTTGTTGAAGGTCGTGACCACGATCTCGCCGACTTCCCCGTCGGGCACCGGATCGCCGGTGCCGGGGCGCACGATCTCCATGATCACGCCCTCGTCGATGATCATCCCTTCCATCGCCGGGGACTCATAGGCGACCAGTCCCAGATCCGCCGTGCCGTAGCTCTGGACGGTGAACACGCCGCGGTCGATCAGTTCCTGGCGCAGGCTCGGCGGCAGCGGCTCGGCGCCGACCGATGCTTTGCTCAGGCTGGAAACGTCGGCGCCCATCTCCTCCGCCTTGTCCAGCAGGATCTTCAGGAAGGACGGCGTACCGCCGTAGGCCGCCGGCCTTAAGTGTGCGATCGCCTGGACCTGCAACTCGGTATTGCCGACCCCGGCCGGGATGACCGGGCAGCCGAGCGCCCGCGCCGCGCTCTCGACCAGCATGCCGGCGGGCGTCAGATGATAGGCGAAGGTATTGTGCACGATATCGCCGGCGCGAACGCCGGCCGCGAACAAAGCCCGGCCGAACCGCCAATGGTCCCGGCCGTCGCCGTCCGGTTCGAAAATCGGCCCGGGCGACATGAAGATATGCGCGACCTGATCCAGCGGCACCGCGCTAAGTCCGCCGAGTGGCGGCTCGGCCTGCTGGCGCGCCGCCAGATCCGACTTGCGGGTCAGCGGCAGCTTGGCCAATGCCTCCGGGTTGTTGATCTCGCCCGGATCGACATCCTGCAGGACCGACGCGAAATAGCCGGAGTTCTGTTTGGCGTGGGCCACCTGCTCGGCCAGAGCGGCAAATTGCTGCTCCGCCCGCTGCCCGGGATCACGCGTTTCAAGCTCGTCGTAAAAATCGTTGTTGGCGGCCATGGCGCCGTCCCTCCCGTACTCCGACCGGCGTTGTTGGCTGCTTTAGGCGAGCCAGCGTTTGCGCCGGCGGTAGTGTTTTACGTCGCGGAAGCTTTTGCGCCCTGTACCGGAAAACCCGAGATAGAACTCTTTGACGTCTTCGTTCTCGGACAATGCATCGGCCGCCCCGTCCAGCACGATCCGCCCGTTCTCCAGCACGTAACCGTGCTTGGCGTAACGGAGCGCGACGGCCACGTTCTGCTCCGCCAGCAGGAAGCTGACGCTTTTTTCGCGATTCAGTTTGGAGACGATCTCGAAGATCTCTTCAACCAGCTGCGGCGCCAGTCCCATCGACGGCTCGTCCAGCAGAATCAATGTCGGCCGGGCCATCAGCGCGCGCCCGATTGCCGTCATCTGCTGCTCGCCGCCGGAAATATAACCGGCCTGGCTATGCCGGCGTTCCTTCAATCGCGGAAAATAGCTGTAGACCATTTCCAGGTCTTCGGCGACGTTGGCCCGCCCGTCCTTGCGCGTATAGGCGCCGGTGATGAGGTTCTCTTCGACCGACAAGTGTTCGAAGCAATGCCGGCCCTCCATCACCTGGATAACGCCACGCTTAACCAGATCGTTCGGCGTCAGGGTATCGACGCGTTTGCCCTGATAGGAAATGCTGCCTTTGGTGACCTCGCCCCGTTCCGACTTCAGCAGGTTGGAGACCGCCTTCAGGGTCGTCGATTTGCCCGCACCGTTGGCCCCGAGGAGGGCGACAATGCCCCCCTCGGGAACGTCGAGGGACACTCCCTTCAGCACCAATATCACCCGGTCGTAAATGACCTCGATATTGTTGACCGAAAGCAGTGGCTCGTTCGGTGTACTCATCACGTATGTCCGCTGTTACGCACGAACCAATCCTCGTTCGCCGTTTAGGAGCACGAACGCGGGGTGATGTTCTTCTCCTTGGCGTACTTGGCCGCGGCAGCCTCGACCATCGGACGAACCATGGACTGGTCGGTCTCGATCCAATCGGAGATCTGCACCCATTTGCCGCCTTTCCATTGCTGGAACTTCACCGCGGCACCGCCTTCGTGATCGGCGCAGGTGAGTTTGAACGTCGGCATCAGGCCGGTCGCGCCAAGCCCTTCGATGCGCTGCGCGTTCATGTCCAGGGTCTCCAGTGCCTTCTGCACCTCGGCGCCGGTGACGGGCCGCTTACCGACCATGTCCTGCGCCTGGCGAACCGCCTCGGCGCTGACCATTCCCCAGACGACCGCGCGGTTGTAGTAGATCGAGCCCAGGCGCTCACGCGGCAGCTCGCCGTTCCCCTTGTCGTAGACATGCTTGATGATGTCCTGGATTACGGGGAACTCGGTGCCGGAGGCGTGGAAGCCGGCGGCGATGTAGCCTTCCGCGGCCGGGCCGGCCGGCACGGTGTCTTCTTCGGCGCCGGACCACCAGACGCCGACCATCTTGTCGCGCGGGAAGTTGACCCGGGCGGCTTCCTTCAGCGCCGTCGGGTTCATCACGCCCCAGCCACGCAGGATAATCCAGTCGGGCTTGTACTGACGGCCGATCTGCAGCCAGATCGCCTTCTGGTCGAGACCCGGATGCACCACCGGATAGTGCTTGACCTCGAAGCCGTACTTCTCGGCCTGGGCCTCCAGGATCGGAATGGTTTCTTTGCCGTAGGCGGAGTCGTGATGGACGTTGGCGATCTTCTTGCCTTTAAGTTTGTCCATGCCGCCTTCCTGCGACCCGATGAAACGGATCTTGGCGGTGTTCTGACTCCAGTAGTTGGTCAGCGCCGGGAACAAGTACGGGAATACGCGGCCGTCGGAGCCGGCGGTGTTGCCGTAGCCCAGCGTGATCACCGGAATCTGGTCTTTCTCGGCCCGTTCGAACACGGCATACGTTCCGCCGGTGCTCATCGGGTGGAACAGGGTCATGCCGGTCGGGCCGTTCTTCTTCAGACGTTCGTAGCACTCGACGATGCGGTCGGTCTTATAGCCGGTTTCGCATTTCTCCCAGGTCAGCTTCACGCCGTTGATGCCGCCGTCGCGTTCGTTGAGCATCTTGAAGTAGTCGATCATGCCGCCGCCGAACGCCGAACCGCCGGCCGCGTACGGACCCGTCCAGTAAGCGTTGATCGGCATGAACTGTTCTTTCGCCTGCGCGAAAGCCTGGCCACCCGTCGACACGGCGAAAGCGGTTGCCGCAATCACGGGCAGTGCAAGTGTCCTAAAATTCATCTGCGTTTTCTCCCAGTACAGTTGCCGCCTGCAAACTAAACGGCGCCCAAACGTTACGTAGCGTAACACGCGGTGCAACTAGCGCCAACCACGCACAATTCACGGTTTAGCAAATAAAACGTCAATACGGGAACGGCCAATTCCTTAGCTTTTCCTTTGCAACCTGCCACAATCTGGCTAGACCGAAAGGCTCGACGATCAGGAAAAAGATGATCAATGCGCCGAAGATTATCAATTCCAGGTTGGATAGAACGTCCGCCGGTACCGCGGCGCCGAACACCGCAGCGCCGTTGGTAATGGCGATCGGCATCAGCACGATGAAGCCGGCACCCAGGAACGAGCCAAGAATGCTGCCAAGCCCGCCGATGATCACCATGAACAGCACCTCGAAGGCGCGGTTGATATCGAACGCCTGCGGCTCGACTGTGCCCAAATAGACGAAGGCCCAGAGCGCGCCGGCGATGCCGCAGTAGAACGAGCTGACGGCGAAGGCGAGCAGCTTGGTCTTCAGCATCGGGATGCCGATCACTTCGGCCGCGACGTCCATGTCGCGGATCGCCATCCAGGCGCGCCCCAACTCGCTTCGCACCAGATTCTTGGCGACCAGGGCCAGCACCACGACGATGCTCAATGTCATGATGTAGCGCGATTCGGGTGTGTCGACGACGAAACCGAGCATTTCGATCGGCGGCGAGCTGATCACGCCGGTGAAGCTGTAGTTCGTGAACCAGCCGAAATGCGTGAAGACCCATTCGATGAAGAAATGCGCGGCCAGTGTCGTGACCGCCAGATAAAACCCTTTGATCCGCAGGCTCGGCAAGCCGAACACCAGACCGACCAGGGCCGCGACGATGCCGGCGAGGATCAGCACGACAAGGAAGTTCATCCAGGGGAACGCCGTCGCGATCTTGTAGGCGGCAAACGCGCCCACCGCCATGAATCCGGCCGTGCCGAGCGAGATCAGCCCCGTATAGCCGACCAGGATGTTCAGGCCGATCGCCGCCAGCGAGAAGATCAGGAAGGGAATGAAGACCGATCCCAGCCAGTAGTCGTTGCCGAGGATCGGCACGGCGATGAAGCCGATGGCCAGAATCGCCGCGACGAACCAGCGGTCCTGAATGATCGGGAAGATGGCCTCGTCGGCCGCGTAGCTCGTCTTGAATTGGCCTGCCTCGCGATAGATCACGGCTCAAACCCTCTCGATGATCCGCTCGCCGAACAGGCCTTGCGGCCGGAACAGCAGGAATATTGTTGCCAGGACGTACGGGAACCAGTTCTCGATGGCGCCGCCGAAATACGGCCCGATGAACACTTCGGCGAACTTCTCGCTGGCGCCGACGATCAGGCCGCCGACAATGGCGCCTTCGATCGAGTCGAACCCGCCGATGATCAGAACCGGCAGCGCCTTCAGGGCCAGCAAAGCCAAGCTGAACTGCACGCCGAGCTTGGCGCCCCACAGCATGCCCGCCACCAGGGCGATGATCCCGGCGACCGCCCATGTCACCGCCCAGATGTGCTGCAAAGGGATGCCGACCGACATGGCCGCCTGATGGTCGTCGGAAACGGCGCGGAGCGCTCGGCCGGTCCGGGTCTTGGAGAAGAACAAGGCCAGCGCGACGACCATGACGCCGGCGATCACCGCGGCCACCAGTTCGAACACGCTCAGGTAAAGGCCGGTCGCGTCGCCCAGCGCGTTCCACGGCACGTCCGGGATGCCGAGATCCAGGGCATGAACCTCGGTGCCCCAAAGCGTCTGCGCCAGGCCCTCGGTGAAAAAGTTCAGGCCGATCGTGGCCATGAACAGAATGATCAGCGGTTGGTTGACCAGCGGCCGCAGCACGACCCGCTCGACGGCGATCCCGTAGGCGATCATCACGGCCAGCGATATCAGAACCGCCAGCCAGAAGTTGATGCCCATGTTCAGCAGGCTGACGAAGGTCAGCGCGGCGAACAGCACGAAGGCGCCCTGCCCGAAGTTGAAAATGCCCGACGCCTTGAAGATCAGCGCGAAGCCGAGCGCCACCAGCGAATACATGATGCCGGACAGCAGGCCGCTGAAGATGACCTCAACCGCGAACAACGGGTCGGTAATAACTACGTCCAGCATCTAAACCGGTTCTCCGTCTTGTCTGTTCCGCTTTTATCCACGCAGGCTCAATGGCTGACCCCAAGATAGGCGTCGATCACCGCCTGATTGCTGCGCACCTCGTCCGGCGTGCCTTCGGCGATCTTGCGCCCGTAATCCAGCACGGCGACGTTGTCGGACAGGTCCATCACGACGCCCATGTCGTGTTCGATCAGGCAGATCGTCGTGCCGAACTCGTCGTTGGTGTCGAGGATGAACCGGCACATGTCTTCTTTTTCTTCCAGGTTCATGCCGGCCATCGGTTCGTCCAGCAGCAGCAGCTCGGGCTCAGCCGCCAGGGCGCGGCCCAGCTCGACACGCTTCTGCAGACCGTAGGGCAGGCGGCCGACCGGCGTCTTGCGAATGGCCTCGATCTCCAGGAAGTCGATCACCTTCTCGACCGCCTCGCGATGCTCCGCTTCCTCCTTCTTGGCCGGCCCCCACCAGATCGCCTGGGCGACCAGGCCGGACCGCATTTTCAGGTTGCGGCCGGTCATGATGTTGTCCAGCGTCGTCATTCCCCGGAACAGCGCGACGTTCTGGAAGGTTCGGGCGATGCCCTGCGAGGCGGATTCGTGCGCCTTCATCTGCTTGCGGGTCTCGCCCTTGAACGTGATCTGGCCCTGCTGCGGGTGATACACCCCGTTCAACACGTTCAGCAGCGACGTTTTGCCGGCGCCGTTCGGGCCGATGATCGCGAAGATCTCGCCCTTGCGGATCGACAGGCTGACATCGGTCAGCGCTTTGACCGCGCCGAAAGACAGGCTGATGTTCTCGACGCTAAGCAGGGTCTCGCCGATTACGCGTTGTTCGGTCATGGTCGCTTATGCCGCCTCGCTTACCGGTGCGGCGGCGCCCGCCGCCGGCGCGAACGTTTTCGCCGATCGAATGGCGAGGTCCGCCTTCATCACGCCGGTGCGGCCGTCTTCGAACGTCACCTGGGTTTCGATCGCGGCGCGGTCCGCATCCGAATACAGCGCATCGATCAGCGGCTTGTAGCGGTCGGCAATGATCCGCCGGCGCACCTTGCGGGTCCGGGTCAGTTCGCCGTCGTCCGCATCCAGTTCCTTGTGCAGCAGCAGGAACCGCCGGATCTGGGAGCCGGACAGCGCCGAGTCCTTGGCCAGCGTTTGATTGACCTGCTCGATACAGTCTTTGATCAGGTCAAAGACTTCGTCGCGCGAACTGATATCGGCGTAGTTGGTATAGGAGATGCCCTGCCGCTCCGCCCAATTGCCGACGGCTTCCAGGTCGATGGAAATGAAACACGACACCTGGTCGCGCCCGTCGCCATGCGCCACCGCTTCCTTGATGTAGCTGAAGAACTTCAGCTTGTTCTCGATATATTGCGGCGCGAACAGGGTGCCGTCCTGCAATTGCCCGACATCCTTCGCCCGGTCGATGATCTTGAGATGCCCGCCGTCGTCGAAGAACCCGGCGTCGCCGGTATGCACCCAGCCTTCTTTGTCCAGGGTCTCCTCGGTCGCCTCGGCGTTCTTGAAATAGCCGACGAACGTGCCCGGGCTCTTGTAAAGCACTTCGCCGTCGTCGGTGATGCGGACCTCCACGCCCGGGCAGGGCGGGCCGACGGTATCGACCTTTACGTCGCCGTCGCGCTGCATGCAGACATAGGCCGAAGACTCGGTCTGTCCGTAAAGCTGCTTCAGGTTCACGCCGATCGACCGGTAGAACTTGAACACCTCGTCGCCAAGCGGCGCGCCGCCGGTATAGGCCAGGCGCATGCGGCTCAGGCCCAGATTGTTCTTCAATGGCCCATAGACCATGAAATTGCCGAGCGCGTAATACAGCCGGTCGACGACCGGAACGGAACGCCCTTCCAGCACGTCGATGCCGCAGCGGTCGGCGACGCCGATGAAATAGTCGAACAGTTTCCGCTTGATCCAACTGGCGTCGGCCATGCGGATCTGAATTTGCGTCAGGAAGTTCTCGAAGATGGCCGGCGGCGCGATAAACGATGTCGGGCCGATATCCCGAAGGTCGGTCATCACGGTGTCCGAACTCTCCGGGCAATTCACCGCGTAACCGGTGACATGCTGCTGCGCCACGGAAAAGAAATGATCGCCGACCCAGGCCAGCGGCAGATAGGCCAGGGTCTCTTCCTTCTCGGTCAGGTGTTCCATATCGACGGCAAGTTGCGCCGACTCGATCAGGTTGTTCGCCGTCAGCATCACGCCTTTGGGATTGCCGGTCGTGCCCGACGTGTAGGCGATGATCGCAATATCGCTGCCTTTGGCCTGCGCCACTTCCGCCTCGAAGAAGCCGGGGTTCTCCTTGTCGTAGGCGCGGCCCCGCTTCTGTACATCCTCCAGCGAATGCAGGAACGGATCGGTGTAGTGGCGCATTCCGCGCAGGTCTTTGTAGACGACGGATTCCAGGGCCGTCACGCGATCCTTGACGGAGACCACCTTGTCGACCTGTTCCTGGTCCTCGCAGATCGCGAATTTGACCTCCGCATGGTCCAGCACGTACTGCATTTCCTCGGCGACGGAATCCGCATAGAGCGGCACGGCGATGCCGCCGAGGCTCTCGATCGCGTCGAATGACCAGTAGAGTTGCGGCCGGTTGGCGCCGATGATCGCGACCTTGTCGCCGCGGCGCACGCCCAGATCGGCCAGGCCGCAGGCAAACGCGCGGATCTCGTCGGCGACCTCCGCCCACGTCCAGGATTGCCAGATGCCGAAGTCCTTCTCGCGGAACGCCGTCCGACCGCCGCGTTCCCGCGCATTGCGCAGCAGCAGCTTGGGCAGCGTATCGTGCTGTTTCAGGGACGCTTCAACATCGGACATCAGCCTACTCTATCGCTACCAGAGCCCAAAATCGGTCCAAGCAGCGCCGGGAGTCGGTTCGTATCCGAAACACACTTATCGGGCTGATGGTCACTGTACAAAAATGCACAGCGACAACCCGAAACACCTCCCAACCGGCCCTCTCCCGCTCTTGTAGCCGAACGAGTTTTCGACCGTCGCCGCCCGAAAGCAGGACTGCGTATGTAGTCTATGAAACTAAAATTGGTCAAGCGATTAAGCGGTCACTATTCGTTGTTGCAAAGATTTCGTCCATGTGCCCGGTATGGTTAAACACCCTTGTAACACGCGGTTATTTGCGGCAGAACTGGCGTGAAGTCTTCGCGGCACGTCCGACGCGAAGAACGAAAACTCGACCCCGCGAAGACCGCCCGTACAGCAGGAGAACGCCGTGGCCCTTGACAGTCTCAAGACGCGCCGGACCATGAAGGTCGGCACCAAATCATACGATTACTACAGTCTCAAGGCGGCGGAACAGGCACTCGGCGACATTTCGCGATTGCCGTTCTCCCTGAAGGTGCTGCTGGAGAACCTGCTGCGCAACGAAGACGGTCGGTCGGTCAAGGTTGCGGATATCAAAGCGGTGGCCAGTTGGCTAAAAAAACAGCGCTCGACGCGGGAGATCGCGTTCCGTCCGGCCCGCGTGCTGATGCAGGACTTCACCGGCGTGCCGGCGGTGGTCGACCTGGCCGCCATGCGCGCCGCCATCGAAAAGCTCGGCGGCGATCCGAAGCAGATTAACCCGCTCGCCCCGGTCGACCTGGTGATCGACCATTCCGTGATGGTCGATAATTTCGGCAAGAAGAGCGCGTTCAAGGACAATGTCAAACTGGAGTATCAGCGCAACGGCGAGCGGTACGCGTTCCTTCGCTGGGGCCAGGAAGCGTTCGACAATTTCCGCGTCGTCCCGCCCGGCACCGGTATCTGCCACCAGGTCAACCTGGAGTACCTGGCCAAGGTGGTCTGGACCAGGAAGGACGGCAAGACGACGCTGGCCTACCCCGACACGCTGGTCGGCACCGACAGCCACACCACCATGGTCAACGGCCTGGCGGTGCTCGGCTGGGGCGCGGGCGGCATCGAGGCGGAAGCGGCGATGCTCGGCCAGCCGATCTCGATGCTGCTGCCGGAAGTGATCGGCTTCAAGCTGTCCGGCAAACTGAAGGAGGGCGCGACCGCCACCGACCTGGTGCTGACGGTCACGCAGATGCTGCGCGAGAAGGGCGTGGTCGGCAAGTTCGTCGAATTCTACGGCGCCGGCCTGGACGACCTGGGCCTGGCGGATCGGGCGACCATCGCCAACATGGCCCCGGAATACGGCGCCACCTGCGGCTTCTTCCCCATCGATAAGGAAGCGATCGCTTACCTGCAAAGGACCGCCCGGGCGCCGACGGTCTGCGCGCTGGTCGAGGCCTACGCGAAGAAGCAGGGCCTTTGGCGCAACGCCAATACCGAGGATCCGGTCTTCACCGATACCCTGGAACTGGACCTGGCGACGGTGGAACCGAGCCTGGCCGGCCCGAAGCGGCCACAGGACCGGGTGCCGCTGTCGCGCGCCGCCGCCGAATACATCGAAGCGGAACAATCCATGTTCGGCGTCAAGGTGGCCGACGCCAGCAAGCGGGTCGCGGTCAAGGGCGCCAGGCACGATCTCGGCCATGGCGACGTGGTCATCGCCGCGATCACGTCGTGCACCAACACCTCCAACCCGTCCGTCATGCTGGGCGCCGGGCTGATCGCCCAGAAGGCCAACAAGCTTGGCCTGAAGGTCAAGCCCTGGGTCAAGACGTCGCTGGCGCCGGGCTCCCAGGTCGTGACCGAGTATCTGGACAAGTCGGGCCTGACGCCGGAATTGGACAAGCTCGGCTTCAACCTGGTCGGCTACGGCTGCACCACCTGCATCGGCAATTCCGGTCCGCTGCCCGGGCCGATCTCGGACACCATCGCCAAGAACGATCTGGTGGTTTGCTCGGTGTTGTCGGGCAACCGCAACTTCGAAGGCCGGGTCAACCCGCAGACCCGCGGCAACTATCTGGCCTCCCCGATGCTGGTTGTCGTCTACGCGATCGCCGGGTCGATGAAGATCGACCTGTTCAACGACCCGATCGGCACCGACAAGCAGGGCAACCCCGTCTACATGCGCGACGTCTGGCCGACCAACAAGGAGATCCGCTCGGCGGTCGACAAGTTCGTCAAGCCGAAGATGTTCCGCGACCGCTACGGCGACGTGTTCGCGGGCGATGCCGGCTGGAAGAAGATCAAGGCCAAGGCGAGCCTGACCTACGATTGGGACAAGGCCTCGACCTATGTGAAGAATCCGCCGTTCTTCGACGGCATGGAGGCGATCGCCGGCGAGGTTGAGGACATCCACGGCGCCGCCGTCCTGGCGCTGCTGGGCGACTCGATCACCACCGACCACATCTCGCCCGCCGGCGCGATCATGCGCGACGGGCCGGCCGGCAAATACCTGACGGGCCGCAAGATCGGCCAGGCAGACTTCAACTCCTACGGCGCCCGGCGCGGCAACCACGAGATCATGATGCGCGGCACCTTCGCCAACATCCGCATCAGGAACGAGATGGTGCCGGGTACCGAAGGCGGCGTGACCTTGCACGTGCCGTCGGGCAAGCAGATGTCGATCTACGAGGCGGCGATGCGCTACCAGAAAGCGGGCACGCCGACCGTGGTGATCGCCGGCAAGGAATACGGCACCGGCTCGTCGCGCGACTGGGCGGCCAAGGGGCCCCGCCTGCTCGGCGTCAAGGCGGTGATCGTCGAGAGCTTCGAACGGATCCACCGCTCCAACCTGATCGGCATGGGCGTGCTGCCGTTACAGTTCCAGGATGGCAGAAACCGCAAGACGCTGAAGCTCGACGGCACCGAAATGATCGACCTGACCGGCATCGCCGCCGGCATCCGGCCGCGCATGGACGTGACCTGCACGATCACCCGCAAGAACGGCAAGCGGACCCGCTTGAACCTGCTCTGCCGGATCGACACGCTGGACGAGGTCGAGTACTTCCGCCACGGCGGTATCCTTCAGTACGTGTTGCGTAACCTGATGGAGGGGCGCCAGGCGGCCTGAGCGCCATTAGGCCCAGGCTGGCGGCAAGCAGCAGAACCAGAAAACCGGGCTCCGGCACGTCGTTGGAGCCGCCGCCGGGCGGCTCCTTGTCCGGCAGGCCGGTCGCCAGCGCGGTCAGGCGGAGCGCCTGCCGGCCGGTCTCGAACAGATTGACCACGGTGAGGTCGAACAGCGGGTCGCCGTCGACCGTGGGCACGTCGAACAGGTCGAAGGCGCCGGTGATCGTCTCGGCCGTCAGGATGTCGAAGGTCTGGTCGAGCAGCGGCGAGAAGTCGTCCAGCAGCAGCACCTGCAGGGTGCCGCCGGACAGATTGGCGTCGCCGCCGACCACCAGCCGGTCGTAGTCGAGCCCGGCGATCAGGCCGCCGATCTCGATCTCCAGCACGGCCGGGGCGAAGTGATTGTAGTCGCCGGCGACCTCCATGATGCCAGGCGAATTACCGGGGCCGATCAGTCCGCCCTTCGCGTTGAAGCGCTGGGCGTTGATCGTCCCCGAACCGCCGAACCGCCCGCCGTCGACATCGAGGTCGGTGGTTGTCAGGCTGCCGTCGATGCGGTTCCTCGATCCGGCGTTGGTCTCGAACTGGCCGTTGACGACCAGCTCGCTGGTGTCGAGCACGCGCAATATGCCGTCGTTGACGAAATCGGCGGCCGTGCGGAAAGTCTTGTCGTCGCGCAGCGTGAACGAACCGCCATTGGCGAAGTCCCGCCCGTTGAGATCGCTGGAAAGCGGCAGCACCGAAAGCGTGCCGCCGCGGGTGAGCGTGATCGAGCCGAGGTTGGTGTCGATCCGCGCCGTGCCGTCGCCGAACTGGATGGCGCCGCCGTCGGCAATCCATTGGCCGCGCAGAACGTCGCCCAATCCGAGTTCGCTGCTGAGCGAGACGACGTCGCCGGTCAGTTCCAGCCGGCTGCCGCGCCCCACCTCGACCGTGCCCTTGTTGTCGAAGGTGCCGGCAAAAGCTCGCGTTGCGCCTTGCTCGGCCAGGCGGAAGGTGCCGGCCAGTTCATTGGTGATCTTCTGCGCGGTGGACTCCGCCAACAGCTGGCCACGCAGGTTGTAGGTGCCGCTGTTGGTCAGATGCGCGCGCTCGGTCATGAACAGGTTGGCGTCGGCATTGTGCTCGACAGTACCGGTGTTCTCGAAATTAGTCCGCATCGCCTTGGCGGCGCCATCCGTGATGGTGAACATCCCGCCGTCATTGAGAAATTCACCGAAACCGCCCGATCGCCATTCGGCGTTGCCCTGGTTTACCAGAATCGCACCGGCAACCGAGAAACCACCGGCCTGACTGTCGAAAACGGCCTTGCCGGGACCGGTGAGGTTGGTGGTGAACCGGTCGCGCGATTCCAAAGTGCCACCGTCGCGCACAAAGAAGATGCCTTCTCCGGAGACGGTGTAGTCGCCTCCGAACCGATGCGTTCCGTTGGTGAGACTGAGGGTCGCGCCCGCGGCGACGTTGTATTGACCCGTTCCGCTGCTGTTGCCGCCGCCGGCGAAAACGAGATCGCCTGCATCGACCTGAACCCTGCCGGATAAGAGATTGAACGGCGCGGTCACAGTGCCGCTACCACGGAATGTGCCGCCGCGGTTGTCGAAGGCATTCAAGCTGCCATCGGCGCCGGTCAGATTTCGGCCGTTAAGATCGTAGACGCCGCCGCTGTCGTTCAGGATGGTGCCGCCGTCGAGCCGTAGATCGGATAGCTGCCGAACGACGCCGCCGACCGAGTTGCGCAGGACCCCGTCGGCAATTTGCGGACCGATCCCCCTTACGGTGAGCAAGCCGTGATTTCGCAAACCGTTGTCGCTGCCGGTCTCGGTGACCGCGCCGCCGGTCAACTGGGCGCTGCCCGCTAATTCCAAATCTCCCTCGTTGACGAAAGTCCCTCCCGTTGCAGTCAGTTGCCCGAAGACGACGGTCCTTCCCCCTTCATCCATCCGGTTTGTCACACGACCGCCGTCTATTCGGATCTCGGAGCCGGCGGTTGCGTTCACCAGGCCCTTGCCCCGGAGGGTCTGATCGCCGTCGAAGACGTGCGTCCCGGACATGACCATGTCGGCCTCTTCGCCGACGTCGAACGTTCCGGCGCCGCGATGGTCGCCGCCCCTTCGCAGGAATAGCCGCGCGCCCGGATCGACGACCACACTCCCGCCATTCAGGTTGTCGAAGGGCAACTCGAGGTCCGCGCGGCCGTTGGCCACGACCAGACTGCCGCCATCGTTCCGAAACCGGCCGTCCGTGCCGGTGGCCACCCGGGAGCCATTGAACATCTGGTATTGGCCGCCGGTCCGGTTGACCAGGATACCGCCCTCGATATTGAGCGCGGTGTCAGGCCGGTGCAACACGCTGCCGCTGTTCTGCAAAACGCCGCGCAACTCCCGCCGGGCCCCGTCCGGCGAGATGAACAGGGTCGAGCCGCCGGGGTTGACGAAGATCCCGGTGGCCGAGTCGGGGTCGGTCGCCGCACCATCGATGATGCCGGATTTAAAGGTGGCATTGCCGCCGTTGCGCACAACGCCGTTGGCGAGGACGGTCCCGCCGTCGATAACGGTCCCGGCGACGCCGGAAGCGTCAAGTGCGATGGACGTGCCGGCGACGGCCGTCAACCGCCCGCCCTTCAGGTTGACGTCGTCGCCGGTCAGGGTCAGCCCGCCGTTCGGTGTGAGATCGCTATTTAAGGTTAGGTTCTGGATGCTGGAATTCTGGGCCAGCGTGACCGGCGCATTTACGGTCAGCGAGCCGGCGGCGTTCAGCGACTTAAGGTCGACGGCGCGATCGCTGATCACCACGTCGGCGCCGGCGATGATCGCCGACGTACGGGCGATATCGCCGGGCGAGGTACCGGCCGGACCGCCGCTGGCGCGGTTCCAGTTGGACAGGCCGCCGGCGCATGTCCCGTGCCAGTCGGTCGTGCCGCAGGCGCCGCCCCATCTGAACCCGAAGTCGATCACATAGGTACCGGCGTCGAAGCCGCTCTCGCCCAGAATGTTGGAATGATTGCCGGCACCCTGACGCGCCGTGCCCAAAATCGCATTGCCGAGATGATTGTTAAAGGCGCCGAATTGGTCGCGGAATACCTGTCCGTCGAGGATCAGTCGGACGTCGCGCCAATGACTGGTGTCGGGCCCGCCGGCGTAATCGAAGTGAATTAGGAACTGGTCCCCCGTGTCGGCGACGGAGACGCGCGTCCTGGTCAGTTCCGATTTGAACCTGGACTGATTGGGATCGTCGTCAGGGCCGGGAATGGGTGGCACATCGTTGCGGAGGCCGAAACTGATCGTCGCGCTGCCGACGTCCGGAATGAATGACGTGACCCCGAAAAATTTGCGCTGCCAGACCGAGGGATCGGAGGCATTCGAGGTGGTGCCGATCGTCGTGAGCGTCGCAGCTTGGGCAACATCGATGCCGGCAACGCCGAAGGCCAGCATCACGGCCAACCCGACAAAGCGCCTGCGCGCAGTTCGAATGACTTTTGTCCGCGTCGCGCGGCGCGACCTTTCAATCATGGCTTCGGCCTCCCTTTCGTTTTTACGTCTGCTTTTTGTTCTTCCCCCGGAGGCCCCCAGCTTTCGATACTCTCCAGCAAACACTAGTAAAAATAGATTCTTCAGAACGCAATACTCGGACCTACAGAACGAGAAAATCCGAATATTGGCCCGCAACAGGGCGGTCGATTAGGCGACAAAAACGCCGCGATGCGGAGATGAACTATGGAAGAGGGAAGGTCGACGCACACCCTACATTTATAGGGTCCGCCAGAACTAACGGATCGGCGTCGAATACGGCCCCGATGCTCTAGAACGAACGGCGATAGTGTCGGAGCAGTCGGATAAGGTCGGTTTGTCGGTTCACCGAGAGCTTGGCCATCAGCCCGTAGACTTGGCCACGCACCGTCGAAATGGCGACGCCGCGCTGATCGGCCACCTCGCGGAGGCTCAGTCCGTTGTCCAGCGCACAGGCGATTTCGGTTTCGGCGACCGTCAAGTGATAGCTCTGCCGCACCAGGTCGGCATCCAGCCGGACGAAAGAATCGGGATCTCGGATGAAGATGATCGCAGCAGGCTGCAGCATTTGAGCCGCGGCGGCGGCTCGCGCGGGTAACGGACGCACGGCGACGAGATAGGGCCGCTTGCCGCTGGGCCGATGCGCCGCGAAATTACGAGCGTCCAGGTCGACCGCATCACCCTCCGCCATCGTCAGGTTGTTCAGAGCGGAATCGAGCCGGCCGCCGCCGTTCCCATTCGGAATGTAGAGCCTGCCGTGCGCGACGGTAACGCCATCCGCCATTGAGAAGATTTCGGCCGCGGCGCGATTGGCGTGCAGCACGACCCCGGCACGGTCGACGATGATCGCGGCCTCGCCCAGGCCTTCCAGCGTGTCGAGCAGAGACTCGTTTTGCAGGCGGGCCTCCTGCAGCCTGAATTTCAGATCCAGGGCCTGCCGCATATGCGGCAAAAGGCGGCGAACCAACGAGATCTCGATTTCGCCCACATGGCCCTGCGTGAACGACCGTTGCGCCGCGAACACGCCGGCATGGTTTTGATTGCTCAAAACATGCCCGGCGACGAAGTAGCGAAGCCCCTGCGGCGCCAGGCAATCGCGATAGAACTCGTCCGCGTCCATCTGGGACTCAGTGAGAATGAGATGGTCGTAGGACACGCCCCGCGCCGAGAGATCGTCCGCGCGAATGACACGGGGCGAAATCGCGCCGTAATAGTCGAGATACTCCGCGGAATCGACCTGCTCCAGCCGGTCGCCCAGCTCGATCATGATCGGCCGGCCGATTTTCTTGTCGATGATTTCGAAGCTGACGCCGACCGCGCCGAGAAGGTCGGCCATGGCGTCCAAAGCCGGCGCCCAACCCCCTTCGTCCAGCGACGCCGCGTAGATCTTATCCACGACATCCAGTAGGTCGGCTTCTACCGCCATTATCTGTCCTCAACCCAACCGCGACAGATCCTGCACCGCCCCCGTGAACAAAACTGTAATCAATTGAACGCGTTGCGACAAACCCGCCGCTCCGTTCTCTACCCCTGCGGCGACGCAAAAACCTGGGATAAACATCGCTCTACACAAGGAACGGCCCCGGAGACAACAGCCGGGGCCGCCTTGATCACAGTTTCGTGATTCCAGCGCGTCAGCTCTGTGGACTGACCGATGACCAGTATTTCTTGTTCAGGGTCCAGATGTTCTTGTCGTGGGCCTGCTGCAGGCAGGCGCGCATACCGACCTTCGGGTTCTCCTCCGCGGATTTCAGGCACCGGTCGTAGCTTTGCCGGGCATAGCGCCGGCCGGTTTCGGCCACCGCCGCCGGCACGGTGCCGGCAACCTTGCCCCAAAGCGCCTTGCGGGTTTCCGGATCGGTGCGGCTGTAGGCGCCCTTGGCCGGCAACGCGTTGATCAGATAACTGAGGTACCGTGCGCCCTGCGCCGTCTTGCCGCCGCGGTCGACGATTTCCTCGCCGATCTCCCGGTTCGGGCCGAGCGCCCGGGCGATCTCGTCAGGCTCGTGCGGCCAGCGGTCGTCTTTCGCCTCGACCGGCAGCAAGGCGACGCGGCGGCCGACCGAGATGCCCGCCTTCTCCACGCCGAGTTGCTTCACCAGCGCTTCGGGCACGGCGATGCGGACCGCGGCGAAACCGCGTTGGCTCAAAAAGTTCGCCCGTTTCGAAATCGGCAGCTTGATCTCGCGGCCGTCGACCCCGGTCGCGACCAGCGTCAGATCCGCGCCGGCGGCGGCCGTGTATTGGGTGCGGTGGGTCGGGCTCGGCCGGCCCGGCTCCATGCAGAACGCGGTGAATTCGGCATAGCACTCGCCGTCCTCGCAGACGAGCGGTTTGGCGCCGTCGGTGCTGATCACCGCCAGGATCTGCGGCGCGGCGCTGGCCGAATCGAACGGCAGAAGCGCGAGAAACGCGGCGGTAGCGACAATGGTACGGACATGCATGTGATGGCCTCCATGGCGAAAAGGCCGTCTGCCGCCCGTCCGCGGACACGCGGCCGGCCTGAACGAGGCCCCGCGCGTCGCGCGGGACGCCGAATCGCAACCATGATCGCTGTTAAACCTTCGGGCGGTCAACCGCCGCGCACGAAGCGTTGATCGGGAAGGCCGTCAGCCGGACATCGAGAATCCGCCGTCCACCGGGATCGCCGTGCCGGTGATGTAGTCGGAGGCTCGGCTGGCCAGGAACACGGCCAGGCCCTCGAAGTCGGCGATGTCGCCCCAGCGGCCGGCCGGGGTGCGGCCCAGCACGCGGTCGTGCAGCCCGTCGATCTGCTGGCGGGCGCGGCGGGTCAGGTCGGTGTCGATCCAGCCCGGCAGGAAGCAATTGACCTGGATGTTGTCCTCCGCCCAGGCCGCGGCCAGAGACTTGGTCAGTTGCACCATGCCGCCCTTGCTGGCGCCGTAGGCCGGGCCCCATGGCGTGCCGAAGATCGACAGCATCGAGCCGTTGTTCAGCACCTTGCCGCCGCCGGTCTTCTTCATTTCCGGATAGCAGGCCTTGGAGCAGAGGAAGGCGCTGGTCAGGTTGGCGTCCAGCACCTGATGCCACTCGTCCGCGGCCAGATCCTCCGGCCGCTTGCGGATGTTGGTGCCGGCGTTGTTGACCAGGATATGGATCGCACCGAGCTGGCCGACCACGCTTTCCACCATGGCAGCCACCGCCGCCTCGTCGGAAACGTCCGCCTCGACCGCGACGGCGTGCGCGCCTAGGCTTTCCAGGTCGGAAACCGCCTTGGCCGACTTCTCCTTGTTGCGGCCGACAACGGCAATCGCCGCGCCGGCGCGGGCCATGCCCCGCGCCATGCCCAAACCGATGCCGCCGTTGCCCCCGGTGACCACCGCCACCTTGCCCGTCAGATCGAACAGGTCCATGCGATTGCTCCCCTTAACCGGCCTGCCGGATCAGCTCGCCGGCGCGTTTTGCGAAATAGGTCAGGATCAGGTCGGCGCCCGCGCGCTTGAACGCCAGCAGGCTTTCCATGATCGACGTATCCTCGTCGATCGCCCCGGCCTCAGCGGCGAAGCGGATCATCGCGTACTCGCCGCTCACCTGATAGACCGCCAGCGGCAGCAGGGTGTGATCGCGAAGCCGCGCCAGCACGTCCAGATAGGGCATGCCCGGCTTGACCATCAGGATGTCGGCGCCCTCGGCCTCGTCGTCCAGCGACTCGCGCAGCGCCTCGCGGCCGTTGCCCGGGTCCATCTGGTAGGTGCGGCGATCGCCTTTCAACGAGGTGCCGGAGGCCTCGCGGAACGGCCCGTAGAAGCCGGACGCGAATTTCGACGAATAGGCCATGATCGGCAAATTGGGATGGCCGGCTTCGTCCAAAGCCGCCCGGATCGCCGCCACCTGCCCGTCCATCATGCCGGACGGGGCGACCACGTCGACGCCTGCCTCCGCGGCTACGACGGCCTGAGCACCGAGATTGGCGATGGTCCGGTCGTTATGCACATCGCCATGGACGATCACGCCGCAATGGCCGTGATCGGTGTATTCGCAAAAACAGACGTCGGCGAACACCGTCATCTCCGGGCAGGCGTCCTTGGCGCGCCGCACCATGCGCGCCAGCAGGCCGTCCGACCGCATCGCATCGCCGCCCTCGGCGTCCTTGGCGTGCGACACGCCGAACAGCATGATCGCCTTGACGCCGGCGGCGTGCGCCGCCTTCACCGCGTCGCCGACCGCCGCCTCCGGCTCGCGCGACACGCCGGGCATGCTCTCAATCGGCAGCGGCGTATCGATCCCCTCCTCGACGAACAGCGGATAGATCAGGTCGTCCATGACGACCGCATTTTCGCGTACCAGGCTGCGCAGGCCCTCGGTCCGGCGCAGGCGCCTTAGTCTTGTTTCCGGAAACATCGTTTCTTGTCCATTGACCCGGGAAGCGGGAGAACTTGTCTCGCATTGTAACACGCCGGGTCAAGACGCTTGAACCGCAGAGGGCTCAGCCAAAGCGCTTCATATCGTCTCAGAAAATGTTCCGGGGGCAGCCCTACTCCGCCGCTTCGCGCTTCTCGTCCTGCCTGCCGATCAGCTTCATATCGAACGGCGTTCGCTGATACAGCGCGTTGATCCAATTGCCGAACAGCAGGTGGCCGTGCGACCGCCAGGAGTTGATCGGCGGCTTGGTGGGATCGTCGTCCACATAGTAGTTCTTCGGCACGTGGATGCCTCGCGGCGTTTGCATGTCGCGCTGATATTCATCGTTCAGCGTCGCCGCGTCGTATTCCAGGTGATTGAACATATAGACCTGGTTCAGGCCTTTGTCGTGGATCAGGCAGATGCCGGACTCCTCCGATTCGGCCAGGATCTCCAGCCCCTGGATCCCTTCCACGTCCTCGCGGTGGTTTTCCGTGTAGCGCGAGACCGGCACCATGAACTGGTCGTTGAAACCGCGCATCAGCACCGAACTCGGGTTCAGCACCCGGTGCGGGAAGACCCCGAACATCTTCCGGTCGAGGCCGTATTTCGGCACGCCGTGATAATGGTACAGAGCCGCCTGGCCACCCCAGCAGATGTTGAAGGCACTGGTCACGCTCTCGCGCGACCAGTCCAGAATATCCTTAAGCTCCGGCCAGTAGTCGACGTCCTCGAACGGCATTTCCTCCACCGGCGCGCCGGTGATGATCAGGCCGTCGAACTTCTCGCGGCTGACATCGGCCCATTCCTTGTAGAACGCCAGCATGTGGGACTGCGGCGTGTTCGTCGGCGTGTAGGACGACGTGGTCAACAGCGTCAGTTCCACCTGCAGCGGCGTCGCGCCGATCAGCCGGGTCAGTTGCGTCTCGGTCCTGATCTTGTGCGGCATCAGGTTAAGCACCGCCAG
Source organism: Minwuiaceae bacterium (assembly GCA_028278525.1). GTDB lineage: Bacteria > Pseudomonadota > Alphaproteobacteria > Minwuiales > Minwuiaceae > JANQEE01. Next base: position 42,994 of record JANQEE010000028.1, read on the forward strand.
CCTCAGCGGGCGGATATCCTGTCGGATGGCGTCGTCTTCGCCGATAACCTCGACGCCTTCGTTTTCCAGCGTGCGGCGGGCCGGCAGATCGTCCGGTATCTTGATTGGCATGTCACTAAGGCAGGCTCGAAATCCGCGCCCGCTTCCCCTTGAAATTTATCCAGTCAGCGCCGACCGCCCAAGCTCAGCGACCGCACTCTAACCCATTTTCTTTATATTCCCCAAGGCTTTCCGGCTCAAATCGCCGCGCCGTCCAAGACGGTGATCCGCAGCCTCAGCCGGATTTGTATCCAGACCATGTGGGTAGGCACGCCGGCCACGGCAAGCGCCGATATCGCGGCCCCGTCACGCAAGCTTGATGCGCCATACGCCCGGAATTAAGCTTTCGTCCAATATTAAGCCAATCGATCAAAGCCCGGATAATCAGGCAATTAGCGCGAATTTGCTTCACTGACACGTGATTCGCAGTTCAAATGGCCGCTTACTAGGTTGGTCTCATGACTGATGTAGCTTCCCGACTCTTGCATTCAGCGCGCGGCGCATTGTTCGGCATCGCCGCGGCAGCCATGTTTACGGCGGGCCCGGCCGCCGTCGCCTCAGCCGAAACGACGCGTCCGGTGGTGGTCGAGTTGTACACCAGCCAGGGATGCAGTTCCTGCCCGCCCGCCGACGCGTTCATGGGCGAACTGATCAAGCAAAAAGACATCATCGGTCTGACCTTCCACGTCGATTACTGGGATTACATCGGCTGGAAAGACACTTTCGCATCGCCGGAGACCACGCAGCGGCAGCGCGCCTACGGGCAGGTTCTGGGCCAGCGTTATCCCTACACCCCGCAGATGGTCGTCGGCGGCAAGCTGCACGAAGTCGGGTCCAATCGGGCCGGCGTGCGGAAAGCGATCAATTACGTCGCGATGGAAGCGTCCCCCGTCGACGTGTCGACCAAGCGAGACGGCGACAACGTTACGGTGCACCTGCCGGAAACCGAGTTGGACGGCAAAGCCTGGGTCTGGCTGGTGCGATTCGACAAGCGCCATGACGTCGAGATCCGCCGCGGCGAGAACGGCGGCCGCAAGCTTTCCTATTTCAATGTCGTACGGTCGATCGAACGGATCGCCGTCTGGGACGGCAAATCGACCGATCTGGCGATCGACATCGCCGATATGCAGGCCGACGGCCGCGACGGCTGCGCCATCATCGTACAGAGCATGGGCTACGGCCCGGTGCTCGGCGCGGCCCGCATCGATTTCGCCGACGACGCTTCCTAAGCCGCCGACGCGGCCCGCGTATTTCCAACCAGACGGTCGTAGCGGAAGGGCGCCGGATCGACGCATGTCGACGCCCCGCTGACCATTTCCGCCGCCAGCCTGCCCGCGCCCGGGCCGATGCCGAAGCCATGGCCGCTGAAACCGGTCGCCAGGTAAAGCCCCGGCAGCCCATCGGCCGGACCGATCACCGGCACCGCGTCCGGCGTTACGTCGATCATACCGGCCCAGCTTTCCTCAATCGTAACGTCCGCCATGGCCGGATAGATCTTGGTGAGCTTCGACCAGGCCTTGTCCAGCACGCTGCCGTCGGGGTCCGGGTCCAGCACCCTTACCGCTTCGAACGGCGACGGGCCGTCCAGCGGCCAGTCCTTCGGCGCCATCAGTTCTTCGAAGAAGCGGCGGCCGAACCGCAGCCGCATGTTCTTATATTCGGTCTTGAGCGCCGGCAGGTAAGCGCGCATCCAGCGAAACGCATCCGGCACGATATCGAAGGTGGAGGCGCCGCCGAACGCGACCGAATAGCCGCCATCCTCGCGCCGCCGGATCGAAAAACCGGGCGCGCTGACGCCGCCGTCGGTGATTTCCGGCGCCGGTCCCGTGCGCAGCACGGACGAGCGGACCGCCAGTTGGGGCAGCTCGACGCCATGCCGGCGGCAGAACAATTTCGACCAGGCGCCGCCGGCGCACAGCACCGCATCGGCCTTGATCGTGCCCCGTTCGGTCACCACTGCCGAAACGCGCCCGGCTTCGGTTTCCAGCCCGCGCACCGCGCAATCGGTATGGATCGTCGCGCCCGCGCGCTGCGCGGCGCGGGCGATGGCCGGCGCGGCCATGGCCGGTTCCGCCCGGCCGTCGGTTGCCGTCCACAACCCCGCCCGCCATTGCCTAGTTCCGCCGGGCACCATCTGGTCGACTTCGGCAGGCGATAAGAGCCGCGTGCCCAATTGGTACTGGCGGGCATGTTCCAGCCACTCTTCCCACTGGGCGACCTGCTTGTCGGTCTCCGCCAGGTACATGATGCCGCCTTCGTGGAACCCGACCTTGTCGCCGATCTCCGCTTCGATGCCACGCCAGATACGCAGGCTTTCCATGATCAGCGGAATCTCGGCCGGGTCGCGCCCCTGTTGGCGGCAATAGCCCCAGTTGCGGCTGGACTGCTCGCCGCCGATCCGGCCCTTTTCGCAAAGCGCCACCTTGCGGCCGCGCTTTGCCAGGAAATAGGCGGCGGAGACGCCGACGATGCCGCCGCCGATCACCACGACGTCGGCGTTCTCGGGCAGTTTCTCGTCGGCGGTTACCGGATCGACTGGCGGGGACATGACCAACCTTCTGTAAAGTGAGCGCGCGAAAGCCTCAGAGTCTGTTCAAGAATGCCTAGCCGGCCCGCTTCCCCGTCCCAACCACCCGCACAGGGTACCCTATGGGTGGTTGGGACGGGGGAGCGGGCCGGCAGGGCATTCTTGAACACATACTCAGATGCCGACAATGCTGAAGAAAATTGAGAAGATCGCGTCGAACACGATGACCAGGAAGATCGATTCGACCACCGCAAGCGTGGTCTGACGCCCGACCGATTCGGCGCTGCCGCCAACCCGCATGCCTTCGTAACAGCCGATCAGCGCGATCAGGAACGCGAAAACCGGCGCTTTGATGATGCCGACCCAGAAGCTCCACAGCCCGACCGCTTCGTTCAACCGTTCGAGAAACAGGCCGGGGCCGATGCCGAGCGCGATCCAGGCCATCAGGCCGCCGCCGAGCAGGCCCATGACGTCGGCGACGAAGGCGAGCAGCGGCAGGGTGATCATCAGCGCCAGCATGCGGGGTATGACGAGGACTTCCATCGGGTCGAGGCCGAGCGTGCGCATGGCGTCGACCTCCTCGTTGACCTTCATCGCGCCGAGCTGGGCGGTAAAGGCGCTGCCCGAGCGGCCGGCAATGACGATGGCGGTCAACAGAATGCCGATCTCCCGCAGGATGGAGACGGCGATCAGGTTGACGACGAAAACCTCGGCGCCGAAGCGCTGCAACTGCTGGGCGCCCTGGTAGGCCAGGACGACGCCGATCAGGAACGAGATCAGGGCGACGATGGGCACGGCGTTGAGGCCGACCTGCTCCATATGGAAGACGGTGGATGTGAGCCTGAGCCGGCGCGGATTGGCGAGGATGCGGCCGAACGCCAGTATCGCCTCGCCTAAGAACGCCATCAGGCTGCCCGCCTCCTCCAGCACGTCGACGGTGGAGCGGCCGATGCGCGTCAGCAGCCGGACGATCGCGTTGATGTGCGGCGGCGCGATATCGCAGGGCTTGTAGCTGTCGGCGACCTGTTTGAGCATCGCCGCATGATCCGGGTGGGCGCCGGTGAGGTCGACTTCCGCCCCCGCTTCCCGCCAGGAAACGATGCTTCGGTGCAGCAGCCACGCGCCGGCCGTGTCGAGCAGCGCCAGTTCGCGGATATCGAGACGAACCCGGCCGGCCGCGAACGAAGGCAGCTTGTGAAGCTCCGCATCCAGGCGGCCGGCATTGGCGATATCCCAGCGCCCGCCAATCGAAAGGGCCGGCCCTTCCGCGCTATCCATCGGTCTGAGCCAACCCGCGTCGGCCACGCCAGAGTCACTCGCCATCTACGCCCCTCGCCGTAAGCGCCCTGCCGGTTTCGATGCCGCCGCCGTCAGGACCGTTACAGGGATCTGCGCAACCGGATGTTGCTTTTTCGCGACTCGCGCGGCCAGAATCGCACGGTCCCTTACGGCGTTCAAGGATCGCGACAATGCCCAACTTCGCAGCCAACCTGAACTTCCTGTTCACGGAAGTGCCCTTCCTGGACCGGTTCGCGGCGGCCGCGAAGGCGGGTTTTACCGCGGTGGAGTACCTGTTCCCCTACGAGTACCCGGAACAGGAACTGGCGACGCGGCTAAAGCAAAGCGGCCTCACCCAGGCGCTGATCAACATGCCGGCCGGCGATTGGGCGGGCGGCGAGCGCGGCCTGACCTGCCTGCCCGACCGATCGGTCGAGTTCCGCGCCGGCATAGACACGGCGATCCGCTACGCCCAAACGCTGGATTGCAGCCGCGTGCACCTGGTCGCCGGCCTGAAGCCCGCGGACGCGGACCCCGCCGCCTACGACGCCGCCTATCTGGAGAACCTGCGCTACGCGGCGGAAAGGCTGGCGCCGCATGGGATCACGGCGCTGATCGAGCCGATCAACCAGCGCGATGTGCCCGGCTTCTACCTAAGGGATACGACACAGGCGCTGGCGGCAATCGAGCAGGTGGGCCGTGAAAACCTTAGATTGCAATTCGACATTTACCACGCCCAGGTCAGCGAGGGCGACCTGGCCACGCGGATCACCAACGCGATCGACAAGATCGGCCATTTTCAGATCGGCAACCCACCCGGCAGGCACGAACCGGACAACGGCGAGATCAACTACCCGTATCTGTTCGGGTTAATCGACCGGCTCGGCTACGACGGCTGGATCGGCTGCGAATACACCCCCGCCGGCGCCACCGCGGACGGCCTGAGCTGGGGCCGCGCATACGGCCTGAAATAGCCGTCGAATCGAAATTTCCCCTTATTCCTGACAGGTTGACCGTCCGACGCCTGCCGGCCAGCATGCGCCAAGGTCGGCAGCGTACCGCCGGCCCGCAATCGTGAGCATGGTGGCACGGATGAATCCTGCGATGATTGGACGCGCACCATTCGGGGGCCTGTACGGACCCGACCGCGCGTTGACCATAGCCTCGATGGCGGCCGCGCTGCTCTATCTGGTCAGCATGGGTGCGCTGCCGGAAGCGGGCAATGCAGTGGTCCGCGGCCTCACCTGCGGCCTGCTCGCGACAGTTGCATTCAGATGCGTCGGACGTTTCAACGGCCGGGTGCTGGGCATGGCGCTGGGCCTTTGCGCGGCCGGCGAAGTGCTGATGGCCCTGGATCCGGCGGGCCTGTTCGGCGCGTCGGTCACCGCCTACCTGGGCGCGACCCTGCTTCTGGTGTTGCTGTTCCTGGCCAACCCGGCCGCTTCGAACAACGTAAGCGTCGGCCGACAGGCCCTGGCAGCCGTGACAGTGGCGATCAGCCCGGCGTTCGCCGCCTGGCTTTGGCCGACGCTGGGCGATCTGGCGGTGCTGATTACCGTCTATATCGTCGCAATCTCGGCCATGGCCGTGGCCGCCCTGTACAGCCGCTTCCCGTTTTGGCCGACTGTCGCGGGCCCGTTGCTGATTCTGCTGGCCGACGCCCTGCTCGCCATCGACCGTTTCCTGGTCGCATTGCCGGCCGCCGGCGCCGTAACCTGGACCGCGGCCTACACAGGCCAGCTCTTGCTGGTGATCGGCATCGCCGGCACCGCCTTGCAGCTGACGCCTAGGCGTATCCTCTGAATAAATTGCCTAACAGTTAGGCAAAGGCTGGATTTCCGCCACTTTTCGCCCCCCCGGCACGGGCCGCTCTCAGGCGTTTGCGCTTGAAAGGGTCTAATGGGCAGGCTACAACCGTGCTAGTGCCCGTCACAAAATGTTCAAGGGATCGGTCGAATTCGGCCTCTCGATAAGATTAAAAGACGGCGAGGCCACAAATACCGAGTGATATCGGGCACAATAACGGTACACTTGGGTAATCGGTTGAGCGTGCGGGAATTGTACCGGTTTCCGCGCGGATATGACCTGACCTTGGGAGGAATCAAGTATGGGTTTGGGAAGACTTTTCAAGACCGCGGCGTTCGCGGGCATTGCCGGCGCCGTCGCGCTGAGCGTGACGGCCGGCGCCTACGCACAGGACAAGAAAGTCCGTTGGAAAATGCAGAGCACCTTCGGCAGCAAGCTGTCGGTGATCGGCGAGAACGGACCGCGTTTCTCGAAAAACATCAAGCGCATCTCGGGCGGCTCACTGCAGATCAAGTTCTTCGAGCCCGGCGCCCTGGTACCGTCGCTGCAAGGCTTCGATTCGGTGCAGAGCGGCGCGGTCGACGCCGTTTGGGGCACCGCCGGCTACCACGTCGGCAAGATCCCGGCTCTGTCCTGGTTCACCGCCGTCCCGTTCGGACCGGCGCCAGACGAAATGATGGCGTGGCTCTATATCGGCGGCGCCGATGAGATCTACGACCGGATCTATGCCGAACAGGGCCTGAAGGGCTTCCACTGCGGCATCATCTCGCCGGAAGCCTCCGGCTGGTTCCGCGAGCCGATCACCTCGCCCGAGCAGTTCAAGGGCATGAAGATGCGTTTCTTCGGCCTGGGCGCGCAGGTGATGCAGAAGATCGGCGTCAACACGCAGCTGCTGGCCGCGGCCGACATCTACCCGGCGCTGGAGCGGGGCGTGATCGACGCGACGGAATTCTCGATGCCGTCGATCGACCTGAACCTCGGCTTCTACCAGATCGCCAAGAACTACTACTTCCCCGGCTGGCACCAGCAGGCGTCGGTGCTTGAGCTGCTGCTCAACAAGGGGAACTTCGACGGCCTGTCCGATCAGCATAAAGCGATGATCGAAATCACCTGCGGCGACAGCGTCCGCCACATCGTGGCCGACGGCGAAGCGAAGCAGGCGAAGGCGCTGGCCGAGTTGAAATCCAAGGGCGTCACCATTCACCAGTGGCCGCCGGAAATGCTCGCCGTGTTCAAGAAGGCGTGGGACGAAGTGGTTGCCGAGCAGTCGGCCGCCGACCCGCTCTTCAAGGAAGTGCACGAGCATTACACCAAGTTCCGTGCCGATTACGCGCTGTGGAGGGAACACGGCTACTTAAAACAGTAGCCTGACCGTTTCGGCCGCCCGCGGCCGAACCACACATTCCCCGTTGCCGGGATCCGACAAGTCGGATCCCGGCAATCGCGTATTGCCAAGCTGTCTGCTTAGCTGAGGTACCGGATGCAAACGCTCGTGCGAGTCAGCGATCGACTCAACCAACTCATCATCTTTATCGGCAGTAAGGCGGCATGGCTGATCATCCCGCTGGTCGGCATCACCATATGGGACGTCATCACCCGTAAGTTCATTCCGTTTCAGCTGTTCATCACCAGCATCTTCGGCGACGCGCTGAACTCGACCAAGCTGCAGGAGATGGAGTGGCACCTGCACACGGCCCTGTTCGCGCTGTGTATCGGATTCGGCTACATAAGAAACTCCCACGTCCGGGTCGACCTGATCCGTGAGCGGCAGAAGCCGAAGGTCCAGGGATGGATCGAATTCCTCGGCTGCACCATCTTCCTGATTCCGTATTTCTGCGTCGTCATCTTCTTCGCTTACGACTTCGCCCTGAAAGCCTATATACAGGGCGAAATCTCCGCATCTCTGGTCGGGCTGTCGCATCGATGGATCATCAAGAGCTTCCTGGTGGCCGGCCTGATCCTGGCGTTGCTGGCAGGCTTCTCGATCTGGCTAAGGCAGTTCGTCTACCTGTTCGGACCACCGCACCTGGATTTCGACCTGCTGACGCAAGAGCGCAGCCATGCCGCGTCCAAACAGGGCGGGACGCCGGACCATGCATGACATCGTCGACCTTCTGCCCCTGGTCATGTTCGTGGTGCTGGGGCTGCTGCTGTTCTCCGGCTATCCGGTCGCATTCGTGCTCGGCGGCGTCGCGCTGGGCTTCGGCCTGATCGGCTATTACTTCGACGTCTTCGCACTGATCGAGTTCTACAACATCGTGCCGCGCGTCTGGGGCACGATCGCGGAGAACCTGATCCTGACCGCGGTACCGATGTTCGTGTTCATGGGCACCATGCTGGAACGCAGCGGCGTCGCCAGCGACCTGCTGCATTGCCTGCAGGTGCTGATGCGGCGCGTGCCCGGCGGCCTGGCCCTGGCGGTCACGGTGATGGGCACGATCATGGCGGCGACCACCGGCATCATCGGCGCCTCCGTGGTGATGATCACGCTGATGGCGCTGCCGGTAATGATGCGCCAGACCTACAACAAGGAACTGGCCACCGGCACCATCGCGGCCTCCGGCACGCTGGGCATCCTGATCCCGCCCAGCATCATGCTGGTGATCATGGCCGACCTGCTGTCGATCTCGGTCGGCAACCTGTTCGTCGCCGCGATCTTCCCCGGCCTGGTGCTGTCCGGGCTTTATTTCTTCTACATCTACGTGCTCTGCCACATCAAGCCGGAGTTCGCGCCGCCGCTGCCGGAAGACGAAGGCCCGAGTTCGAGCGGCGAACTCAGCCGGATGGTCGTGCGCAGCTTCGTGCCACCTGTGTTCCTGATCGTGCTGGTGCTGGGGTCGATCTTCGCCGGCTGGGCGACGCCGACGGAAGCGGCCGGCGTCGGCGCCGGCGGCGCCATCCTGCTGGCGGTGTTCAACCGGAAACTGTCGTGGGACGTGCTGCGGGAGGTGTCGGTGCGCACGGCGCTGACCGGCGCCATGATCTTCGGCATCTTCATCGGCGCCACCGCCTTCTCCTACGTGTTCCGCTCGCTCGGCGGCGACGACATCATCGAGGAGGTGATCTTCGGGCTCGGCTTCGGCTCGTGGGGCATCCTGTTCGTGCTGATGGCGACCGTGTTCTTCCTCGGCTTCTTCTTCGATTGGGTGGAGATCACCCTGATCGTTCTGCCGGTGTTCACGCCGATCGTCGAGGCGTTGGACTTCGGCGGCCACGTGGCGCAGATCGACAAGGTCTACTGGTTCGCCATCCTGGTCGCGGTCAACCTGCAGACGTCATTCCTGACCCCACCGTTCGGCTTCGCGCTGTTCTATATGAAGGGCGTGGCGCCGCCGGAGGTGAAACTGATCAACATCTATCGGGGCATCATACCGTTCGTCGGGCTGCAGGTTATCGGCCTGACGGTCGTTGTCGTCTTCCCGGAGGTGGCTCTCTGGCTGCCGCGTCTGCTGCTGGATTAGCGGCGGGCCGAGCCCAAAACCACGGGGCTCGTCCAGTGTCTTATCCTGCTCGTTGATATTGTTCTCTGCAATAAGGATAATGCGTTCATACCTTTGATTCGCGCACCGACGCCATCCCTGAGGAGAAAGCATGACACGTCTTCGCAGAATCCCGATTCTCGCCATGGTAATGCTGCTGGCCGGCAGCCTTCTGCCCGGCTACGCACAGGAAAAGCCCTCCGATGCAGGGCTTCATGCCCACAGCCTCTTTCAGAGCAACATGGTGATTCAGCGCAACAAGCCCGTTGACGTCTGGGGGTGGTCCAAGCCGGGGGAGCAGGTGACCGTAACTGTTGCCGACAAGTCGGTCTCCGCCACGGCCGACAAAGCCGGAAAATGGACGGTTCAACTGTCGGCCATGGAGGCAAGCAGCACGCCCGCCAAGATGACCATTGCCGGGCACAGCAGCACGCTTACGTTGGACAACATCCTGATCGGAGACGTCTGGGTACTGGGCGGCCAGAGCAACATGGCGTGGTCCATCGGCGCGACCGATGAGGGCAACCTGGAGGTTGTGTCGGCCAACTTCCCCAACATCCGCATGCTGACCATTCCCAAGATCTTCGGGCCGGAGCTAAAAACCAACTTCCCCCGAGCCGAGGAGTTCAGTCGTATCACCGGCG
>JANQEE010000039.1 GCA_028278525.1 Minwuiaceae bacterium
TGGGTGGTTGGGACGGGGGAGCGGGCCGGCTTGGCCCAAACAGAGGAATCCCCCGGCTAGGCTGCTACAGAGAACTAGCATTAACGTTTTATTTACTACGTCCGGTCGATACTACATCGTCCGGAATCGATCCGGCCTTGCCAGAGGGATCGACAAAGGTGAGAGGCGCACTGCTTCTGACGGGTCTATGGATCGGGATGCAGACCATCCCGGTGCCGGCGCATGCGTTTGATGCGCAAGACCTTGATAAACTTAGAAAAACTGGTAATTGCGAGGGCTGCGACCTGCGGGCGGCGGACCTGAGCGGCCAGAACCTGCTGGGCGCCAACCTGCGCGGGGCCTATATGCATCGCGCCAACCTGCGCGGCGCCAAACTGCGCAATGCGGACTTGAGCAATGCCGATCTGAGCTCCGCCAACCTGCGCGAAGCCGACTTGCGCGACGCGATCCTGACGGGCACCCAGTTGAACAACAGCAATCTGGCCATGACGAACCTGCGCGGCGCGAACATCCGTGACGCGGCTTTGTCGGAAACCGTCCCGTTGGATACGATCCCCGCCAACGACGACGCCGTCGGATCCGGCCGCCCTGTCACGCCGGCATCATCCAAGGATGGCGATACGGACGAGCACAGTTCGGATATCGATCCGTACCTGGTGCCCAGTATGTCCTCCGACAGCCTCTACGAATTGGATTTTCAACCGGCCGGCGGCGGGGATGCCGGGAAGAAGGCTGAGGAGCCGAATAGAGTGCTCCGCTTTTTCGAACAGTTCCTGACCCGTTAGTTCCGCGGTCAGACACCGACCCTGGGCAATGTGACCCGGGCGAGCAGGCCGCCGCCGGGCCGGTCTTCCAGCACGACGTCGCCGCCGTGGCGCCGAACCGCGGAACGGGCCACCGACAGGCCGAGGCCCGTACCGCCGGTCTCCCGGCTGCGCGACCCCTCGACGCGGAAGAACGGCGTGAAAACCTTCTCCCGCAGGTCCGGCGGGATACCGGGGCCGCGGTCTCCGACTGTAATTTCCAGATCGTCGGCGCGCTCCGCCAACGTCACCGTTGCTTCCTGGCCGTAAGCGACGGCATTGGCGATCAGGTTGCCGAAGGCGCGGCGCAGCGCCACCGGGCGGCATTGGTAGGTCAGACGTTCCGGCCCTTCGTAGCTGACGGCCTGCCCGGCATCGGCCATATCGTCGCACAGACTTTGCAGCAGGCCGGCGAGATCGATCCGGGTACGCGGCTCTTCCCGCGTGTCGTCGCGGGCGAACGACAGGGTCGAATCGAGCATGGTCTGCATCTCGTCGACATCGGCAACCGCCTTGCGCTGCTGTTCGGCATCTTCGATGAACTCGGCGCGCAGGCGAAGCCTTGTCAGCACGGTGCGCAGGTCGTGCGAAATCGCCGCCAGCATCAGCGTGCGATCGTCGACGAAGCGGCGCAGCCGTTCCTGCATGCGATTGAAGGCGGCGGTCGCCTTGCGCAGTTCCCGAGACCCGGTCTCCGGCAGCGGCGGCGCGCGGACGTCCACGCCCAGCCTGTCGGCGGCTTCCGCGAAACGGCGAAGCGGCCTGGTCATCCGGTGCACCGCCCAGATCCCGAACACGACGACCACCACGGCAGTCAGGATCAGCCAGACCAGCCGCGCGCCCCAGCGGAACGGATTGCGATGCGGCGTGTGCGTGAAGGTCAGCCAGCTGCCGTCGCCGAGACCGACCGACAGGCCGACCCGATGCCTATCTCCCCACTTTTCCGAACCGCGCGACGACCCGTTCTCCCTGTCGAAAACGATAATCTGGACAGGGCGGTCGCCAAGCAGCAGCAGATGATCGCCGATTGCGCGTTTCGCCCGCTCGGCCCGCCGGGACGCGCGGGAATCCGGCGGCGGCGCCGGTGGGCGCGTTGCGGAGAGGCGCACACGCAGCAACGGCCCGTTGACCGCGCGCAGGACCTCGGCCCGCCGGTCCGCCGGCGTCTTCTCCACCAGCACGACGATGGCGGCCACCTGATTGGCGATGGACTGGGTGAACAGGTCGAACGTTTCGCGCGTCCGGTCATGCAGGTAGAGCGCCGCGGCGACCACCGGCAGCGCAAGCAGGCAGACGACCAGCAGCATGCCGACACGGCCGGCGAGACCGCCCGGCCACATCTGACGCATGCGCTCGCGGTGACGGCTCCGCCGGCCTCTGCGGGCTCGATGGCCCCGGGGGCCGTAACGGTCGACCGGAGTCATGTGCGGTCGACCGATGCGGCGAACAGATAACCGCCGCCGCGCACGGTTTTGATCACCGAAGGCTCCTTCGGGTCCGGCTCGATTTTGCGGCGCAGGCGGCTGATCTGAACGTCGACCGCCCGATCGAACGGGCCGGCGGATCGGCCTTTCGTCAGGTCCAGCAACTGGTCGCGGCTTAAGACCCGGTTCGGATGCTCGACCAAGGCGACCAGAAGATCGAACTCGCCGGCGGTCAGCGGCATCAGCACGCCGTCCGACGAATACAACTCGCGTTTCGTGAGATCCAGGCGCCAGCCGTCGAACGTAAAGCCCTGGACGGCGGCGTCGCCGCCCGGACGCGGGGCGCCGCCCGCGCGGCGCAGCACCGCCTTTATCCGGGCCAGCAGTTCGCGTGGGTTGAACGGCTTCGCAAGATAGTCGTCGGCGCCCATCTCCAGGCCGACGATACGGTCGGTCTCCTCGCCAATCGCCGTCAGCATGATGATCGGCAGATCGGACGTTGCCCTAAGCCGGCGGCACAACGTCAAGCCGTCCTCCCCCGGCAGCATCAGGTCGAGCACCACCAGATCGTAGCGGCCGTTTTCCAGCAGGCGCGCCATCGCCTGACCGTCCGCCGCCGTATCGACACGGTATTCGTGCTTCTTCAGGAAGCGCGCCAACAGGTCGCGGATTTCCCGGTCATCGTCGACGATCAACAGATGCGGCGACGGCTGCGATGGCCTGGGCGACGTCTCGGACATGGCGGGATTATAGGTATGGCCGGGCCCGATTCCGGGTTTTTTTGTAACACACTGTTACAGGCCCCGCGTTTGTAACGAAGCGTTACAAAACAGGCTTTTCGCGAAATCCGAGCGTAACAGGCGGCCGCCATATCTGGATCACCGGCGGCAAACAACCGCCGAAAATCGAAGGTTCCGGCAGACCCGGAACCCCGCGCAAGGAGGGACCGACATGAGATCGAACCGCGTGCTGATCGTCGCCGCGCTGGCCGCCGCCGCTTTGAGCCTGGTCTTCGCCACCATCCAGGCGATGCAGTCGAGCGCCTGGAGCTACGCCGCCGGCATTTCGGCGATGACCGCCGTCGGCCTGGTCCTTGCCTTCGCGTCTTTCCTGACCCTGCAGCCGGCCGGCGCCGGTTTCGCCGGACAGGGTTGGGCCATGTTCCGGCACCGGCATCGACACCGGCACCACGAACCCGGCCACGGACCGGGCGGCCGTCGGGGTGGATGGCAACCGCACGAGACCTGGAACGGCATGTATTCGGCCCGCATGGAGCATTTGATCGCGGTCGTCGAAAACCGGCTGCGTTTCACGCCGCCGCAAGCCGCCGCGTGGGAAAAACTGGCCGATTCCCTTCGCGCCGGCGGACGGTCGATCAGCGACGCCTGCGACGCCCTGGCCCACGACGGCCGCGGCGAAACCGCCCCGGCAACGCTGACCCGCGCCGAGGTGATGGTCACCGTCGGGCTGGACGCCTTGCAGCAGGTTCGGCCGCGCCTGGACGAGTTCTACGCCACCCTGGACGACGAGCAGAAACAGACCATCGACGGCCTGTTCGCCCGCCGCCGCTGGTGACGCGGTTTACCCCGAAACCACCCGTTCTTTCAAAGAGGAGATCGAACCATGCTACGCAAAAGCCTTATCGTTATCGGCGCGGTAACCGCCATCGGATTGGCCGTCGGCGCAACCGCCGTCGGCGCGGTCCGATACGCGCCGGACGTCGTGACGAGTGCGATGACCGCCGAGTTCACGCGTTTCGGCGGTCGCGACCACGGCATGCACGGCCGCGGTATGGCGCGGATCTGCAGCGACCGCCGGGATCGGCATATCGACCGGATGGCGAATTTCGTCGAAGGCTTCGTCAACCTGACCCCGGAACAGACCGAGGCCTGGAACCGCCTGACGGAAACCGTACGAAGCGGCAGCGAGTCGGTCGGCAGGACCTGCGAGCAGCTCGAGGCGGACGGCATGCCGCAGACGGCGCCGGAAAGACTGGCGATGGTCGAAACGATGATGACCACCGGCCTTTCCATCGTGCAGGACGTGCGGCCGGCGTTCGATGCCTTCTATGCCACGCTGAACGAACGGCAACGCAAGGCGCTGGACGACCTGACCGATCGGCGCCGGCATCACTGAGCGCCGCCGCCCGTGACGAGCCTGTCAGTCTAAACCTGAGGAGCGCGGCGGATCGACCGCCGCGCTCCAACCCAGAGGGGCCGAATGACCGCGGATAGCAGCATCGACAAACACGACAATCCGGGCGTCGTCGCGCGACCGCCGTTTATTTACATGACCGCGCTGGCGGCGGGTCTGTTGCTGGAGTTTTTTCTGCCGACCGCCACCGTGACGCCGCCCCTGAACTACCTGGTCGGCATAGCCGCGATCGGCGCGGGACTGGCAATCCTCATCGCCGCCATGCGGCAGTTTCGAAAAGCCGGCACCAACGTGCCGACACCGCTGCCGACCACGGCCATCGTCACCGACGGCATCTACAACTATTCCCGCAACCCGATCTATGTGGCCTTAAGCCTGCTCTATGCCGGCATCGGCCTCGCCGCCGACAGCCTGTGGGTGCTGGTCCTGCTGGCGCCGGTACTGCTGATCGTACGCTTCGGCGTCATCGCGCGCGAGGAACGCTATCTGGAAGAAAAGTTCGGCGACGACTACCGGCGTTACAAGGAACGCGTCAGGCGCTGGTTCTAGAGCTTGATGGTCCTAGGCCAGGCCGCCCTCTTAACCCCCCCTCCCCACGCTTGCGGGGGGAGAGGTCAGGGTGAGGGGGGTGTTGATGCAAGGCACGCGCTCTACCAAGGACGCGTAGCCGGACCGGATGCCCGACCCAGGCTACCTTGGACATCTTCGACAACGCAGCCAATCACCCCCTCACCCAACCCTCTCCCCCTCAAGGGGGAGAGGGCCGTTCGTGGCCCTACCCCTATTCCGCGTTGGAATAACCGAGCTGGCTCAGCCCTTCCTCAAGATGGCTGGCGAGCAGCGGAATGGCGGCCAGATAGTCGCCGGTGTGATTGTTGTGCGCCCGTTCGGCCTCGGCCAAGGTCGCGGACCAGTCGTCGGCGGTGTAGGTGCCACGGCCGAGCCAGGTGAGCGCGACCAGGTTGATCTGCTCCTCTTCGCTAAGGCCGTCGATCACATCCCGCAGATCCTGACGCGTCATATCGTCGGCATAGTCCTCCAGGACTTCATGCACCGGGCCTTCCGCCGCGTCGGCGGCCGCGTCCGGTTCGGCCATTTCCAGGTGCACCTCCAGGGCTTTCGCCTTGTCGATCACCTCGCTCACCTTTTCGACCGCAATTCCAAGCATGGTCTCTTCTCCGCTGTTCACGCCGCGACCTAGGCCGATTGTCGGCAAGAAAGACCCGGCGCGAATTGAGGTAGGTCAATGAACATGGTCGGCAGGCGGGCCAGCCTGACCGACGCCCCAAGGCCGGCGCACGGCCTGATCGAAAGGGAACGGACAGCAACCGATGAAGATGAACCACATACTGGTCCCGGTCGACGGCTCGCAAGCGGCGTTGAAGGCTGTCGACCTGGCAAGCAATCTGGCAGGCAAATTCGAAGCCAAGCTC
Source organism: Minwuiaceae bacterium (assembly GCA_028278525.1). Lineage (GTDB taxonomy): Bacteria > Pseudomonadota > Alphaproteobacteria > Minwuiales > Minwuiaceae > JANQEE01. Next base: position 5,815 of record JANQEE010000039.1, read on the forward strand.
ACCCTGCTCCACGTGGTCGAGGACATGACCATGTCCGACGAACTGAAGCGTTTCGCCGAGCTGGAGCACCTGCCAAGCGAACCAGATAAAATGCATGTCGACGTGATCGCCAAGGCGATTCTCGACGAAGCCCGGCGACAGGCCGCGACGCTGGGCGTCGCCCAGCCGCAAACCGAAGTGCGCCGGGGCAGCCCCGCGCTGGAAATCCTGGATTACGCCGAGGCAAACGGCGTCGACACGATCGTAATCGGCAACGAGGGTTTGGGCCGCATCGAAGGATGGCTGCTGGGCAGCGTGTCCCACAAGGTCAATTATCTATCGACCTGCACCTGTATCACGGTGAAGTAGGGCCGATTGCCGCCCTCTTAAGCCCCTCTCCCTCAAGAGGGCGAGGGCTGCTAACCGGATAGCCATGGGTCAGACCCGGGCATTGGCCTCCATAATCAGCAACATCTCTTCCTCCAGCGCGGCGCGGCGGTGCCGCATCTGGTCCGCCTTGTCGGCGTCCGCCGGATCCGTTTCGACTTGAAGTCCGTCGAGATGCTCATTGATCTCGCCGTATTCGCGGCAGAGTTCGTCGAAGCTGGTGTTTGTCGTAATCAATTCGTCGATGATGGTTTCGAATTGCGGGAACCGTTCCATCAAGTGCCGGACAACCGCGCTCATCGCGTCTTCCTCCGTTGATCTGGGAACCGGATCGATTGCATGGGAGACCTTAGTCCCGCTGCCGCCGAACGCGTTGACCGAAATCAATACGGGCAACGGCCGCGGTCTTGATTCAGGTCAACGTCACCTCGGCTGGATTTTGCGATGTTGAATGTAGGAAGGAGACCCGTCATGCAGGCAAGAGACATCATGACCACGGCCGTCGCCAAAGTGACGGCGGATACCTCGGTCCCCGACATCGTCGATCTGCTGCTGAGGCGCCGGATCAGCGCGGTACCGGTAGTCGACGCCGACGACAGGATTGTCGGCATGGTCAGCGAAGGCGACCTGATGCGGCGGCATGAGACCGGTACCGAGCGGCATCGAAGCTGGTGGCTGACGCTCTTCACCAACACCTCGGATCTCGCCGGCGACTACACGAAATCGCACGGAATGCACGCCCACGACATCATGACGCAGCCTGTACTGACGGTTACCGAGGACGCGACATTGCCGGAGATCGCGCAGACACTGGAATCCAAGCGGGTCAAGCGGCTGCCGGTCGTCCGCGACGGCAAGATGGTCGGTATCGTCAGCCGCGCCGACCTGCTGCGCGGGTTGGCGGCGCAACAGGCGCAGATCAGGGCGAACGAAAAATCGGAATCCGTGGCGACGGACGACCGGGCTATTCGGGAAAACCTGCTCTCGGCAATCAAAGACGAGGCATGGGTGTCTTCGTCCTACCTGAACGTGGTGGTCAGCGACGGTGTGGTCCATCTCTGGGGCCTTGTGGCATCCGACAAGGAACGCAAAGCGCTGCAGATCGCGGCGGAGAACACCCCGGGCGTCAAAGCGGTGGAGCAGCATCTCAGCCCGCTGCCGACCTATGTCTAAACCGGCCGCCGCCGATCCGCTCCTGCCGACCGGCGGCGCGACGCTGAAGCGGATCGGCGGCGGGCTTATGGCCGTCAAACTGGCCATCGCTTCGGGCCACAGCGTCGCGGCGGTGCCTGCATGGCAACAAACGCTGATGAACTTGATGGCGTCGGAGCACGGCTGTCAGGTGGCGTACTTTACCGGTGTGGTCGAACGGACAATCGACGGCCGGCAAGTGCTGATCGCCAGGGCGCATTGCGAAGACGGCCGCGCTTTCGACGCGTCGCGGGACGATAAATCCGCGCCCTTCGTCATCCGGGCCTGCCAGACCACCTGCTGAAGCTCAGGCGCCTAGCGCTCGACGGGCTAGAATTTTCTCGACCAGATCGAGATCGGCCGGCTTGTCGACATCGATAGCCGCCTCGGCGACGGGGATCCGGACCGCGGCGACCGAAACGCCGAGAATCCGCGACGCGCGGCGCATCGCTTCCTCCAAGGTCAGCCGTCGGAACAGGAACAGCAACAGAGAGCCGATGCCGAACGCGCCGATCAGCTTCCACGGACGTTTTCGGTTTTTCTCGACTCGCGACCAGAACCGCGCGACCTCCAGCGCTGCGGGCCCGGACATGGCGAACAGGTTGCAGCCGGAATACCGCTCGTCGCGAAACGTCAGGAAAGTCCGGCTGGCGTCCGGGTAGTCGCGCAGGATGACCGACGCAGGCGCCAGGCCGGCCGCCATCTCTGCGCCGCTGTTGGCCGCCGTTCGGCAGAAGCGGTCAACCAGATTCGGCGTCAGCAGCGGGTTGTCGGCGGTCGTGACCAGCAGCGGATAGGGCTCGTCCATCTCACCGGCCGAACGGATCACGCTGAGGCTGGGAGTCGCATCGCTGGAGACGGTGCGCACCTCATCCGCATCCAACCATGCCGCAATCTCCGGCACCGACCGCAGAACGCCGGCATCGTCGATGCAGACGGCAATCCGGCCGACACACTCGCTCGCCCGCAACGCCTCCAGCACACGCAGCAGCATCGGCTTGCCGGCGACATCCATCAGGCATTTGTGGACGACGCCGAGGCTTATGGTCATCGGATCGTCCGGCCCGCGGCTGCCGGCCAGGACCAGGGCCGAATAGCGGCGCGGCGCGGCGGAACCGTCCGCCGACGCCATCACAGGTCCTTCTCGTAAATCCGGTAGGTCTTGTAAGGCTGGGCGCCGGAGGCTTCGATAATCGTGCGGATTGCGTGATTGTCCTCCAGGATCCAGGACAGTTCGGCCTGGGTAAAGCCCTTCGCCATGTGGTTCCGGTGCAGCCGGTCGATGACGCCGAACGCCAGGGCGACGCCCAGCGGCGTGCCGTGGAATCGCTTGCGGACGCCCATCAGCGGCAGGCGGGCGGAACGGATCTTGCCGCCCTTCAACCGGTACAGCAGCTTGGCCCATCCGAACGGCAGCAACGCGCCGTTCAGATCGGCGATCGCCTCGTTGATATTCGGCAGTCCGATGCCGAACGCCACAGGTTCGCTGTCGACTTCGGCGATGGCGACGAAATCTTCGTGGATCAGCGGCTTCAATTCCTTGGCCAGATGGGCGATTTCGTAGTCGGCCATCGGCACGAAGCCCCAGTTGTCGGACCAGGCGTCGTTGAACACGTCCAACACCGCCTCGACCTCCTGCTGGTATTGCGACCTGTTCAAACCGCGAACGACGACCGACGAATTCGTTCCCAATCGCTTGACGATCGCCGCGGCCGATTTCGGCAACGGGTTGCTGTCCATCGGAAAATCGTAGGCGATCAGGTCCTTCGCCTTGGCGTAGCCTTGCTGTTCCATCCGTGGCCCGTAGTAAGGCCGGGCATGGCCCATCAACAGAGACGGCGGCCGGTCGAAGCCGTCGACCAGCAGGCCGAGCTCGTCGTTGATCGAGAAGCAGAACGGGCCGCGGATGCGGCGCATGCCCTGTTCCGCCAGCCAGCTTTCCGCCCGTCCCAGCAAAGCGGCGAAGACGGCCGGGTCGTCTTCCGCCTCGATAAAGCCGAAATGGCCGGTCGCGTCCCGGTAGCGCTTCAGCGAGGCGTGGTTGACCTGGGCGCTGATCCGTCCGACCGGCCGGCCGCCGCGCAGCGCCAGCCAGAGCCGGACGTCGGCGTGCCGATAGAAGGGGTTGGATTTCCGGCCCAGATGCCCGCGCCGTTCGATAACCAGCGGCGGCACCCAATTGGGATCGCCGGCATAGATCCCCCAGGGCACCTTGATGAACCGGTCGAGGTCCGCCTTGCCGTCGACCTCGACGAGATCCAGATCGGCGGCGCCTGCGGTTACCGGCGCGGCGTCGAATGCCGGTTCAGGCTGAGCCATGGCTTTGGCGGAGACCCTGGCCGGTCCGCGGCGACGCCGTCGGCTCCGGTTCGTCGGTCAGCGCGGCGACCCAGGGATACCGCTCGCACTCGTCGCCCATATAACCGAGGTTCCGGACGGTGGCGCTCAGCGGCACGTCGCTCGGCTTGTGGTAATAGCTGCCGAGGATCTTGTCCCACAGATAGTTGGTAATGCCGTAATTGCCCTGTTCGTTATGGAAATGGTGGGCGAGATGCAGCCGCTTGATCCGGATCAGGAACTTCAGCTTCGGTTTGAACGCCAGATGCTGGACGCAGTGGCAGAACTCGTAGAAGCAGGTGGTGACCAAGGCCGCCGACACCGCGGCCGCGGCCCCCGCCATTCCGGCGATCAGCCAGCCGATCGGGAACGTCACGATCAGGATCGTCGGCAGCGTCGTGTGCAGCCCGCCGAACAGCACGGAAAGATCGTTCGGGTTGCGGTGGTGGTCGTAGTGGATGCGTTTCCAAAGCGCCGCGGTGAACGGCATCTTGTAGAGCCACCGGCCGTGCAGCACGAACCGGTGCAGCAGGTACCAGATCAGCGGATAGACCAGAAACGCCGCGGCGGCCGCCGCCAGCACCGGCAGGACCTCGATCGTCGTGCGCACGGCCACGACGGCGCCGGCAACCGCCAGCAGCGCGTAGACCTGGATCGCCGGATAGGTCACATAGGCGCGAATCAAATCCCGCAGCGTCATGCGGTCCAAGAGATACTTCTGCGCGCGCCAGCGCTTATAGCCGATTACCAAGCTGCCCTCCGAAACCCTACGAAACGTGCCGCCCGCCGCCTGACGCCCTTCAACTAGACCGTCGGCGTAACGCGTCAAGAATGCGGTGGAGGCGGACAATCGCGCGCAACCGAAACCGGCGCGCGTCCCCCAAGAATCCGCTATTCAAAGCCGAGAAGAGACCTACCACATATCGGGGAGAAAGGTAAAAAAAACTGCAATAATCAGGCCCTGTTCGGCCCGGTTTTCTGTGGCATTACGGCCAAATTTCCCGCAAAAACCCCGGGTTGGCCGCAATCCCGATTCGAACGCTTTATCAACAACCCTCAATCGCTCCATCGATGCTCAAGATCGGCCTGATCAGCAACATGCGAAGCCAGCGCAACCGCGCCGGGCTGGACGACCTGCGCAACCTGATCGCCAAGGACGGCAATGCCGTGCATGCGGAGCTGGATGGCATCGAGGGGTTGAGCGCGGCGCTGGCCGAATTCGCGGCCAGGGAAGTCGGCATCATCGCGGTCAACGGCGGCGACGGTTCGGTGCAGGCCGCGCTGACCGCCCTGTTCCGCGACCGGCCGTTCGACGAACGGACGCCGGCGCTGACGATCCTGCCGGGCGGCATGACCAACACCATCGCCAACGACATCGGCCACGCCAACGACCGGGCGAAGGCCCTGGCGCGCGTGCTCGCGGCCTGCGGCAACGGCCACATGCCGGAGACGACGGAACGCAACGTGATCCGCGTCGACTACCGGGCCGACGGCGGGCCCGAGTTCGGCATGCTGTTCGGCACCGCCGCGATCCCCCGGGCGATCGAAGTCTGCCACCGGGCGATCCATCCCATGAAGCTTCAGTCTTCGGCGGCGGTCGGCGCGACCCTGGCCATGATGATGATCCGCACCCTGTTGAAAGGCGGCAACGACGATACCGTGCTCCACGGCGACGACATGACGGTCAGCATCGACGGCGACGCGCCCAAGCCGGGCAGCCGCCTGATCGCGCTGGCCACCACCCTGAACCGTATCATGCTGCGCTCCCGCCCCTATTGGGGCACGGAATCCGGCCCCCTGCGCTACACGGAAATCGCCTATCCGGCGCGCAAACTGATGCGGGCGGTCTATCCGGCCCTGTACGGCGGGCGCGACCGGCGGTTTCCCACGGACGACTATGTCAGCCACAATGCCGACACGGTCACGATGGAAATGGCCTGCCGGTTCATGATCGACGGCGAGATGTTCGACCCCACCCCCGGTATTCCGGTGACCCTGACCGGCGGCCAGACAATGCGTTTCCTGCCATGCTGAACGAAGCATTGACGCCGATCGCCGACCGCATCGGGCGGGAGCTGTCCCAGCCGGTGGCGGACCCGGTCCGCGCCGCGGCCGACGAGCTTTGCCGCCGGCACGGCGACGCCATCGCCGCCATCCTGTTCTACGGTTCCTGCCTGCGCGACAAGGAAGACCGCGACCGGGTGCTGGACTTCTACGTGATCGTCGACCGTTACCGCGACTACCACGGCCGCCTGCATTGGGCGGTTCTGAACAAGCTGCTGCCGCCCAACGTCTACTATCTGGCGATGGCGTACGAGAACCGGACGATACGGGCCAAATACGCGGTGATTTCGGTCGACCATTTGCGCCATGCGACGTCGCGCCGGGCCCTGATGCCCACCCTGTGGGCCCGATTCAGCCAGCCCTGCGCCCTGATCTACCGGCGAGACGAAAGCAGCGCCGACAAGGTGCGGAGCGCCTTGCTTGCCGCGATCGAAACCACCGCCGGCGCCGCCCTGCCGCTGATGCCGGAACGTTTCAGCCCACGCGACCTGTGGCGTCGGGTGTTCCAGGAAAGCTATCGCACCGAATTCCGAGCGGAACGCGCCAACCGGCCGGACCAGTTGATCGACCCCTACGCCGACCGCTACGACATGCTGACGGAAACCCTGCTGGCCGCCGGCCGGCTTGCCGGCAGCACAGCCATCGATGGCGGCCTGATCGGCCGACAGCCGAACGGGTTGCAGCGGGTCGCCACGCGGGCCATCTGGTGGCTGAGACGCCTGACCGGCAAGATCCTGCACCCGCTGCGCCTGATTAAATCCGCCTTCACCTTCCAGGGCGGGCTGGACTACGTGCTCTGGAAGATCGAGAAACATTCCGGCATCAAGACCGAACCAACCGACTGGCAACGGCGCCATCCGGTTATGGCCGCGCCGCTGCTGGCCTGGCGGCTCAGGCGCCAGGGCGCGTTTCGTTAAGGCTCCGTGGTCTTAGGCCAGGCCGGCCCACTCCCCCGTCCCAACCACCCACGCGAGGGTACCCTATGGGTGGTTGGGAAGGGGGAGTGGGCCGGCCTGGCCCCAACAGAGGAATCGTTCGCTAAGAACGATTATGGCCGATCAAGGCCACCTCCTGCATCGCGGTTTCGAAGGCGCCGCAGAGCCGGGCGATCTCAGCCTCGCTGTGCGCGGCGGAAACGCTGCAGCGCAGCAGCGGCACATTATGCGCCGGCGGCAACGCCAGATTGACGTAGACCCCGTTCGCGAACAGCCGGTTCCAGAACAGCACCGCCAGTTCCGCGCTAGGCATCAGGACCGAGACGATCGGGCTCGGGCCGGCGCCGAGTTCAAGCCCCAGTCCTTTTAACCCTTCGTGCAGAGCATGGGCGTTGCGCCACAATGTGTCCTTCAATTCGGGCCGCGCCTCGATCTGATCCACGGCGGCAAGCACCGACGCGACACTGGATGGCGCCGACGACGCGGTGAACATGTACGGCCGGCTGGCGAACTTCAGGTACTTGAATTCGGCGTGATCGGAGGCGCAGAACCCACCGACCGAACCGAGGCTCTTGCTGAACGTGCCGACCACGAAATCTACATCGTCACTCACGCCGTCCCGCTCGGCGACGCCGCGTCCGCGCTCGCCGAACACGCCGAGGGAATGAGCTTCGTCGACCAACAGGTAGGCGCCATGCTTGCGCTTGACGGCGACAAGTTCGGCCATCGGCGCCGTGTCGCCCAACATGCTGTACAGGCCCTCGATGCATATCAGTTTGTTGACGCCGGGATCGAGCAGCGACAGCCGGCGGTCCAGATCCGCCGCCGAATTGTGGCGAAAGCGAATGACCGTAGCGCCGGACAGCTTGCAGGCGTCGTAGATGCTGGCATGACAATCCGCATCCAGCAGGATCGTGTCGTCCGGCCCGGCCAGGCCGGCGATTGACCCCAGGTTGGCCTGATAGCCGGTCGGGAAAATCATCACATGCCTGCGGCCCAGAAACGCGGCCAACCGCGCTTCCAGTTCCTTATGGCCGGCATAGGTACCGTTGGCGATGCGCGATCCGGTGGTGCCGGTTCCCAGGCGTTCGATGGTCGTCGTCGCCGCCTTGATGCAGGTTTCGTCGAAGGTCAGGCCAAGATAATTGTGGGTGCCGGCGAGCAGGATGGGCCGGCCGTCCGCCGTGGCTTCCGTCGGCGAAGTCACATCATCGAACTGAACGCTGAGCGGGTCGCGCCCGATTGCCTCGATGCCTGCGTGACGGTCCGATACGCGGGCAAACTTGTCGAACAGGCTCATGATGCACTCCGGGGCGAGGAAATTTTCTACGTAGCCCGTACGGATTCGTTTCAGGCTACGCTTAGTGTCCTCGGCGCGGCGCAAAAGCGTCAACAAACATCCTGTAACAGTGTGTAACGGCCACTCGCAACCGATGTCGGGTGTCACTCAGGCCCACACGTCGTCATTCCGGCGAAGGCCGGAATCCATACAACGGTCGGTTCTGGACCCCGGCCTTCGCCAGGGTGACGATGCCTGGGCGGTCGTCAGGCGACGCGACACTTCACCCGACAGACGGCGGTAGCCCTCGCCCCCTCAGCCGCGGCCGCCGGCCGCCGCCTTCCGGTCCTCGATCAGGCCAACATCGCGGGCGACGAATTCGAACGCCGCGCGCAGCTGTTCGATCTGTTCCAGCGTGTGCGCCGCCGAGACGCTGCAGCGCAGCAGCGACAGGCTGTTCGGCGTGCCCGGCGGAATCGCCAGGTTGACGTAGACGCCGGCTTCCAGCAGCCGGTTCCAGAACAGAACCGCCATTTCCGTGCTCGGCATCTTGACCGCGACGATCGGGCTCGCCGGGGCGCCAAGCTCGAAGCCCAGCCCGGACAGGCCGTCGTGCAACGCATGCGAATTGCGCCACAGCGTCTTCATCAGTTCCGGCCGCCGTTCGATCTGGTCGACCGCCGCCAATACCGACGCCACGTTGGATGGGGCCGGAGACGCGGTGAACATGTACGGCCGGCTGGCAAACTTCAGATATTTGAATTCCGGATGATTGGAAGCGCAGAAGCCGCCGATCGACCCGAGGCTTTTGCTGAAGGTGCCGACAATGAAATCGACGTCGTCGCAGATGCCGTCCTGTTCGGCAACGCCGCGTCCACGCTCGCCGAACACGCCGACGGAATGCGCCTCGTCGACCAGCAGGTAGGCGCCGTGCTTGCGCTTGACCGCGGCGAAGGCGGCCAGAGGCGCGGTATCGCCGAGCATGCTGTACAGGCCTTCGACACAGATCAGACGGTTCGAATTCGGGTCCAGCCGCGACAGGCGCCGGTCCAGATCCTCGGCCGAGTTGTGGCGGAAGCGGATCACGGTGGCGCCGGACAGCTTGCAGGCATCGTAGATGCTGGCATGGCAATCCGCGTCGATCAGGATGAAATCCTCCGCGCCGGCCAAGCCCGCGATGGTGCCGAGGTTCGCCTGATAGCCGGTCGGGAAGACCATGGCCGCTTCGTAGCCGAGGAACGACGCGAGCTTCGCTTCCAGCGCTTTATGTCCGGCGTAGGTGCCGTTGGCGATGCGCGAACCGGTGGTGCCGGTGCCCTGCTCTTCGATCGCTTTCGCGGCGGCGCTGATACATTCCGCGTCGAACGTCAAACCGAGGTAGTTATTGGTCCCCGCGAGCAGAATGTCGCGATCGCCGACGACAGCCATGGTCGCCGAGCGGATCTCGTCGATCTGCACACCCAACGGATCTTTCCCGAACTCCATGATGTCGGCATAACGTTCCGAAATCCTGGTAAACTTGTCGAAGATGCTCATTGTTATTGTGTACCCGTCTGTTGGTGTATGGCGTTGACCAAATCGCCGACCGTCTTGATCTCGGCGATGAGGTTCATGGGAAAGCTGATCCCATATTCCTCCTCGACCTCCATGATCAGATCCAGGACGGCCAACGAGTCGATCTCAAGATCGGTCGTAATGTTGGTGTCGAGAGACAATTCCAGATTCCGGACGTTGAACGGCTCCAACAACTTGCACGTCTTCCGGAATACCAGTTCGTCCACGTCACCCATCTTCACCCTCGCTCCAAGGCAACGGACCCAGAAACGCGAATCAGTGTCGTGGCCAAAATAATGTAGGATTTTAATAACATACGCAAAGTTCTTTATATCCCGTTAAAGCAAAGCCGAATAACGCTATATCCAACCGCTACAACGGTACCAGTTCACCGTCCGGCCGAAGCCCTCGTCGATCATCACCGCCGGCCGCCAGTCGACCAGCCGCGTCAGCGGATTGTCGTGACAGACCCAGTCGCTGTGAAAGATCTCCCGCACCTTGCCCGGCGTGATCATCGGCGCCCCGCCGGTCAGGTAGGCCAGCCCGACATTGAGTCCTGCCAGCAGCCGCATCAAAGCGCGCGGCACTGGAAAACAGACGACACGGCGGCCGAACTGCTCGGCCCCGGCGGCCGCGAGGCGGCGCCAGGAATAGCCTTGCGTGCAGCCGTCGCTGATTTCGAAGGTGCCGCCGCCGGCAACCGGCGCGGCAAGAAGCGACAGGACCGCGGCGCAAAGATCGCCGACATAGATCAGCGACATGCGCGCGCCGTCCAGGTTCGGCGCGGGCACCACGCCGTGCCGCATCAACCGGAACAGCTTCAGCGTCTCCCGGTCGCCCGGGCCGTAGATCACCGGCGGGCGCAGGATGGTCCACTGCAGCGCGCCGGCGCGATCGGCCAATTCGGTTTCGCCAAGCCGCTTGCTTGCGCCGTAGTCGGACAGTTCCGGCGTGCGCGCCGCCAGCGACGACAGATAAATCAGACGCGGCGGTGCCGTCTGCGCGGCGCAGGCCTCGGCCAGCAGGCCGGTGCCGTAACCGTTGACCCGGTCGAATTCGTCGCGCCCCGCCGCCTTGATCAGGCCGGCGCTGTGCACGACGTGGTCCACGCCGTCGACCAGACGGCGCAGGCTGTCGGCATCTTCCATCGATCCCGGAACCGGCGTCACGCCTGCGGACGGCAAATCGGCGTCCGGCCGGCGCACCAGGGCGCGCACCTGCCATCCGGCCGCGACCAGCCGGTCGATCAAATGCCGACCGACGAATCCGGTCGCACCGGTGACCGCGACAATGCCCGCCATGGCTTAAGCCCCCGCCTGCGCCGTGACCGGCGCGCTGTCGGGAACCGCCGTATAAACGCCCGCCAGGTAACGGACCTTCGTCGCCGCCCGGCTGAGCTTGCCGGAAGACGTCATCGGCAGGCTGCGGTGCGGCGCCAGCACGACCGCGCAATCGACGCCCGCGGAATTCCGCACCACGGCGGCGACCGCCTGACGCAGCGCCTCGCGCTCGTCCGGGTCGCGCAGACGGCACTGCACGACAGTGACCACGGCTTCGTCGCCGTCCGCGCCGTCGACGGAGAACGCCGCGACATCGCCGCTGCGCACGCCTTCCAGGCTCTCCTCGACCGCCCATTCGATATCCTGCGGCCAGATGTTGCGGCCGTTGCAGATGATCAGGTCTTTAAGGCGGCCGGTCAGCACCACACCGCTTTCTATGGTGTAGGCAAGGTCGCCGGTATCGAACCAGCCGTCGGCCGAGCGCGCGGCCGCCGTCGCTTCCGGGTTGTCGAAGTAGCCCTCGGTGACGCTCGGCCCCTTCATCATCAGCCGGCCGACCCGGCGGTGCGGCAGTTGATTGCCCGCTTCGTCCCGGATCTGCAGGTCGTGGCCGGACATGGGATGGCCGCAAACGACGAAGGCGCGGGTGTGATCTTCCCGCGCGTCCGGCGACGCCTGTACGGCGCGCCCGGTGCTTTCGTATTCCCGCAGGTCGATCGTGTCGGTCTCGAATTCCTCGTCCAGCGGGGCAAAGCTCACCGCCAGCGTCGATTCCGCCAGCCCATAGCTCGGCGTGAAGGCGCTGCGCTTGAAACCGTGTTGCCCGAACTGATCGGCGAACCGGTTCAGCACGTCCGCGCGCACCATGTCGCCGCCGATGCCGGCGACGCGCCAACTCGACAGGTCGAAGGACGCTTTGGCGCCCGCGCCGCCGGAGGCGCGGCGGACGCAGAGGTCGTAACCGAAGGTCGGGCTGAAGGCCAGCGTGCCCCGGTTTTCGGAAATCAGGGTCAGCCAGATCAGAGAACGGCGCGCGAAATCGGGCGTCGACAGATAATCGACCGACAGTTGAGACAGCAGCGGCGCGATGCAGAACCCGACCAGACCCATATCGTGGTAAAGCGGCAACCATGAGGTACAACGGTCACCGCCGCGCACGTCCAGCCCGTCGGTAATGATCGCCCGCGCATTGCTGGTTGCGGAAAGCTGGGAGACCATGACCCCCTTCGGATCGCTGGTGCTGCCGGACGAATACTGGATGTAGCAAGGATCGTCCTTGCCGAACGGCCGGAGCGCGCCGCTTTCCGGCAGCGCATCGAAATCGCCGGGCGCGCCGACCAGGGCAAGCGCCAGACCGTCCGTCGCTTCCCGCAGCATATCCGCCAGATCGTCGGAGGCGACCGCGGCAGAGGCGCCCGCCGCCTGCACCATGGTCCGCACGTGGCGAAGATAGCCTTCCTTGCCGCCCAGATTGATCGGCAACGGCACCGGCACGGGGACCAGACCGGCATACTGGCAGGCAAAGAAAAAGCGATGGAAATCCGGCGTGGTCTCGGCGACCAGCGCCACGCGCGCGCCGACAGGCAGGCCCATGCCCGCAAGCCGCCGTCCCAGGGATACCGCCTGATCGCGCAGGTCGCGGTAAGGCAGGCTGCTCGTCAGCTCGCCGCGAACCGAATAATAGTTGAAGCCCGTATCGCCACGCGCGGCCAGCTCGAGGCCGTCGATCAACGTCTCGAAGTCGCCGGGAACGAGCGGCAGCTTGGGGCTGGTCGTAGGAGTCGGTGAGGTCATGGCTCAGGCCGCCCCATTCACGAACGCGCGGCATGCAGCGACACCGCGGCCATACGGAGATATGGCCCGCGGCGTGCGATGCCCGCACGTCGAAACGACTGCCCAAAAACAAGACATCAAAACCAATCCAACCCTCGCGGACCTGCCCCTAGCCCGCAGCCTGAACGAAACGGAATGCCCCAATGCGCCCCATCGGGCAGAAGAGAGGGATCTCTACTACTGCCACGCGCTAGTTCTCTTATTGCAGCGCGAAACAGTCAATTAAACTCCTGTAACACTATGTAACACCTGGGGTTTCGCCCTGACGGCTGTGGCATTTTTGGGTCACGCGTTTGCAGCGCCGTCCGCAGAAATCTGCGCCGCCGGACGGCCGAATCGGCACGGCAAAACCCGCACAAATACTCGCTATACGATTATACCGACCGAGACGGCCTCGGCCCGAAAAGCCGATGGGCCATCGGCCGGTTTGCGCCCTGCCTCCATTGATGATATCCCGGCGTCCGACGGTCGCCGGCCCTGATCGCCCGGACCGGGGCGCGGCTTTTTCAGGAAATAACGGCACCGCAGCAGATCGACATCATGCGACAAGGCACGGAGCATGCAATCGGTGATCACAGTGACCCGCGCCGCGTTGCCGCCCTGTTCGATCTCGACCGGACCATCACGCGCCAGGGCACCTTCACGCCGTTCCTGATGACGGTGGTGCGCAAGCACCCGGCCAAGGCCCTGCATGCCGTGCCGATCGCCGTCGCGGCGGTGCGCTACCGGCTTGGCCTGATCAGCCGCAAGCGCCTGAAGGAAATCATGCTCAAGCGGGTTCTCGGCGGTCTCGACCGGCAGGAAGTGTCGGCATACGCGGCCGCTTTTGTCGCCGACTGGTGCCGAAGCGGCCTGAGACCCGGCGCCCGGCGCGCCCTGGCGGACCATAAGGCCGCCGGTCACCTGCTGGTGCTGGCGACGGCCAGCATGGACTTCTACGCCGAAGAGTTCGGCCAGAAGCTCGGCTTCGACGCGGTGGTCGCGACCAAATCGGTCTGGGACGAGAACGGCCGCCTCAGCGGCCTGATCGACGGCGAGAACTGCTACGGCGACGCCAAGCTGCGGGCTATTCAACAGGCCCTGCCGCGCCTCAGACGGGAATTCCGCCTGATCAGCTATTCCGACCACCATACCGACGCGCCGCTGCTGCGCTGGACCGACGCCGCGGTGGCCATCGAACCGACCCGCAAACTGCGCGCCATCGCCGACGCCGAAGGCTTCGAAACCCAGGACTGGGACCGCTAGCGGGGCCCCACTGTCATTGCGAGCAAAGCGAAGCAATCTCGAAAAGCGGTGCACCGTCGTCCCGAAATCGCCACGGCGCTCCGCGCCTCGCGATGACAGTGAAGGTCTCAACGGGCAGTGCGGGCGGTACCATGGACCCTCGGATCAAGTCCGAGGGTGACGATTTTTGGAGAAGCCTCGATCAAAGCACAATCGTCATGCTCGGACTTGATCCGAGCATCCATGGGACGGTTTACGCAGCTTGAGCCGGGAGTGCGGCAGCAGCGCAAACTGAGTCAGCGACGAGCTGGATGGTTCAGATTGTCGAAGCCTCATACTGCGATTGTCGAAGGACAACCGTCATCAAGGACACAAAGCGCGGTCAGGAACCCACCAAGCTCCTCACTCCGAAGCCCATTTCCTTGACAACAAACCCATACTTCCATATTCTATCTATCAATTGATAGAAAATCGGAACACGCTATGACACATCCGATCGAGATAACCGCAGAAGACCGCGACGCTTACGCCCGCGACGGCGCGGTCTGCCTGCGCGGACTGTTCGACGACGCCTGGCTGGACCGGCTGCGCGTCGCCATCGACCGGGATATCGAAAAACCCGGTCCGATGGGCATGCGCTACGGCCGCAAGACCGACGAGGGCACGTTTTTCGGCGACATGTACATGTGGACCTACGATCCTGACTTTCGGGATTTCGCCCTGGAATCGCCGGCCGCCGAAATCGCCGGCGCGCTGATGGGATCAAAAAAGGTCAACCTGTTCTACGACCACCTGCTGGTGAAGGAACCGGGCAGCGAAAGCCTGACGCCCTGGCACCACGACCTGCCCTACTGGTGCGTCGAAGGTGACCAGGTGTGTTCGATCTGGCTGGCGCTCGACCCGGTGGACAAGACGTCCGGCGCGGTCGAGTTCGTGCGCGGCTCCCACCGCTGGGGCAAGCTGTTCCGGGCGCAGGACTTCCGCATGAAGA
Source organism: Minwuiaceae bacterium (assembly GCA_028278525.1). Classification (GTDB taxonomy): domain Bacteria; phylum Pseudomonadota; class Alphaproteobacteria; order Minwuiales; family Minwuiaceae; genus JANQEE01. The sequence continues at coordinate 20,869 of JANQEE010000039.1, forward strand.
CCATCTTCGCCGATCCGTCGTTGGAAGAAATCCCGGACATCGACGCCGACCGCGACTCTTACGAATTTCTCAGCTGGGATACCGAACCGGGCGACTGCATCGTGTTCCATGCCCTGACGGTGCATGGCGCGCCCGGCAACGCGGCCAGCGACCGGCGGCGGCGGGCGTTGTCGACCCGCTGGGCGGGAGACGATGCCGTGTACATCGAACGGCCGGCAATGTCGGAACCGCTGCGCGACCCGGGCCTGAAGCCAGGCGACCCGTTGGACAGCGAGCTGTTCCCGGTGGTGTGGCGCGGCGCCGCCTGAACCTGCCATGAGCGTATCCGTTCAATCGACAGTCGCACGCAAGCCCGCCGGCAAGCGTGAGGTTACCCGGCGGCGCGTGATCGACGCCGCGGCGGCGGAATTCGCCGAGCATGGCTATCACGGCGGCAGTACGCGCGGCATCGCCGACCGCTTAGGGATGAAACAGGGCAGCCTCTACTACCACTTCAAGTCGAAGGAAGCCGCCCTGGAGGAGGTCTGCCGCGTCGGCGTCGGCGAATTCGCGGACGGGCTGGAGGCCATCCTCCATAAGGAACAGAATTCGACGGAGCGGTTGCGCGCGGCGGTCGCCAATCATCTGACGCCGCTGCTCGACAAGTCCGACTATGTCCGCGTCTTCCTGTTCGAACGCCAGCATCTGCCGCGCGACCAGCGCGGCGAAGTGGCGCGCCTGTCGCGGCGGTACGAGGCGCTGTTGCGTTGGATGTTCGAGGACGGCATCACCGCCGACGCGTTCCCGCCGCGCCTCGACAGCGGGCACGCCGTCCTCGTCTTTATCGGCGCCTGCAATATGGTCGCCGCCACCTACGGCCGGCCGGCACCGGAACAGCTCGACGAGCTGATGGACGGTGTTGCCGACCTGCTACTCGGCGGCCTGCTCAGGCGCTAGGCATCAGGCCCGCGCGGTCGGGCGCGACGCCACCGACTTGAACCAGCGGATCAGGTTGCCGCATTCCTCCGGGATCGGCGTGCCTGTGTTCTTACCGAGCAGGAAGCCGCATTGCGCCGTGATGTCGGCGATGGTGTAGCGGTCTCCGGCGATGAATTCGCGCTCGGCCAGTTCCTTATCCAGCCAACGCATGCGGCCGCCGGCGTTCTCGCGGCAGAGTTGGCCGAAATCGGGCACCTGCGGGTTGCGGCCGGCCCACATCTCGTGGGTGTGGCGGAACGCCATCGCCATCGGGAACATCAGTTCGAATTCCATCCGGCGGTTCCACATCTCGACCTGGGCCCGTTCCAGCGCGGTGCTGCCGAACAGGTTCGGTTCAGGGTGCAGTTCCTCGAAGTAACGGCAGATCGCGACCGACTCGGTCAGGATGGTGCCGTCGTCCAATTCCAGCACCGGCAGGGTGCCCATCGGGTTGATCGCCAGGAATTCGGGCGTCCGGTTCTCGCCCTTCATCATGTCGACCTCCACCATCGGGACCTCGACGCCCTTCTCGGCCAGGAAAATACGCACGCGCCGCGGGTTCATGCCGGCGCCGAGGTTGTAAAGCTTCATGTCTTGCCTCCAGGGTTTCTAATTGGTCGCGGTAAGGATGTCCCAGCAGCCGGTCTCTTCCAGCACCCCCCGCGTGCGCCGGAGCGGTTCGCCCTCCAGCGCGCCGAGCCGCCGTCGTAAATCGTCCAGGCATTTCAACTGATAGCGGAAAACGCCCTGTGCATAGGGTCGTTCCCAAATTTTAAGCTCGACCCCCTCCCTACCCCCCCGGATCGCCGCCGCGTTGGCCGCCAGGAACGGCAGATACACTTCCCCCGCCATACGCAGCAGCCCGACCGTCGCGTCCGACAGCGCCGCGTCGGCCGGCAGCCATTCACCCTCGATGCCCGACGCGTCGTCCAACTGCCGCACCCACGATTCGGTCCGCTGCGCCGTCTCCCGCATAATCGCCATCGGCGTCGGGTCGGTCGCCAACGTCTTCAACTGCCCGAACAGCCCGAAATCCGCCAGCGCCGGCCGCGAGCCGAACAGATACGCATGCAGGCCGACATGGCCTTCCAACAGCCTAAGCAGGCGGCGGTAGGTCTCCTCGATCACCGGCGCGTTCTCCGGCGTGCAGCCGACCAGCGCCATCCGCCCGATCTGCCGGTCCGCAAACTCCCGCGCCGCCTCGGCCCGCGCCGCGCCGGTCAGGTCGGGAAAAAAATCATCGGCGATCCAAAGCCCGGCATAGTCGATGTCCGCCGCGTAGGCCCAGCGGTAATGGAACATCATCTTGGTGCACCATTCGTCGGCCATGTCTTCGATCAGGTGACTGAGGAACGCGTGTCCCGGATCGTCCGGCACGATCGACCGCTGGCCGGGATGGCGCTCTTCCAGGTCGTAGGCGATGGGCGTGCTATCGACGCGTTCGCCGCCATCCGGGTAGCGCAGTATGGGGATCAGGGCCGGTTTGATGTGCGCCACCTGGTGCCGGTTACGGTCGGTCCGCAAAACCCAGTCGAACGCCAGCCGCCGGTAGCGCATGATCGCCCGCAGCTTCATCGAATAGGGCGAGCCGTTAGAGCCGATCAGGCGATAGCGACCGTCGTTGTCCGAAACTAAATTCGCCATTTTTGCCTCCCGCTCCGCTGGAGGCGAGAGTTTACCCCGCCATCGTGACAGGCTGAAAGCCCTGGCCGATAATGAGCGTCCGAAACAGCGGCAACACGGGAGCGAAGCGTCATGGACTACCAAAACATTCTGTTCGAGGTGAGCGACGGTGTCGGCCGCATTACCCTGAACCGGCCGGACGCGGCCAACGGCATGGACCTCGCCATGATGAAGGAGCTGCATCACGCCGCCAACGCCTGCGACCAGGACGACGCGGTGCGCGCGGTGCTGATCACCGGCGCGGGCAAGATGTTCAGCGCCGGCGGCGACCTGAAATCGTTCATATCGGCCGGCGACAATCTGGGCGCGATGCTGCCCCAGATGACCACCTTCTTCCACGGCGCGGTGTCGCTGCTGAACCGGATGGATGCGCCGGTGGTGACCGCGATCAACGGCACGGCGGCCGGCGGGGGCTTAAGCTTCGGCATCTCCGGCGACATCGTGCTGGCGGCGGAAAGCGCCAAATTCACCCTGGCCTACACCGCGGCGGGGCTGTCGCCGGACGGCAGCTCCAGCTACTTCCTGCCGCGCCTGGTCGGCATGCGCCGCGCCAAGGAACTGCTGCTGACCAACCGGGTGCTGACGGCGGCCGAGGCGGAAGCCTACGGCATGGTCGACCGGGTGGTGCCGGACGACGAGTTGATGGCGCAGGCGGAAAAGATGGCGCTCGGCTTCGCGGCCGGGCCGACCCGGGCCTACGGCGCGGTCAAACGGCTGCTGAACGGCACCTTCTCCGAGAGCCTGGAAACCCAGATGGAGATGGAGGCGCGCACCATCAATGCGCTGGCGCAAGGCCCGGACGGCCGCGAGGGCGTCGCCGCGTTCGCAGAGAAACGGAAGCCAGATTTCAGAGGCCAGTAGAAGCTGAATTAGCCGCGGAACAACTGCGCCAGTCTCAGCCGTGCGATCTTGAACACCTCTTCCAACGCTGTCTGCCGTTCCTGCTCGGCGGTGTTGGCCAGGCGCGCCTCGAACCGGTCGAGGATGCTCTGTTTGGTGTGCTCGCGGACGGCGATGATGAAAGGGAAGCCGAACTTGTCGCGGTAGGCCTCGTTTAGGCCGTTGAAGCGCGTCTTTTCCGCCGGCGTCAACCGATCGAGCCCCGCACTGGCCTGCTCCGCCGTCGACGACGCGGTCAATCGCCCAGTTTCGGCCAGCCGGCCGGCCAAATCCGGATGCGCACGCAACAGGTCCAGATGGGCTTCGGTTCCGGCGCGCCGTACGACCGCAACCATGGCGCCGTGTAGATCGTCCACACCGGCGAACGGGCGTGACGCCCAGGCGCCGTCGGCGACCCAGGGCGAGTCCTCGAAAATGCCGCCCAACAACGCGACGAAGTCCGGCCTGTCCAGTCCGTTCACTTCACCGAGAGCGACGCGATCTACGTCTGGCGGCACGTCCGATTCCCTTTACTCTTTGGGATCAACCACACCGGGCATCATAGGGAGGCAAGTGCGATGAACGCGAGGGTCTTTGCGGTTCTGTTGATCCTGGGCATTGGCTGGTTCGGCGCGGCGGCATCCGCCCAACAGCTTAAGCGGGAAATCACACAGATTTCCGACAATCTCTATCGGTTCCAGAACAACTTCCACTATTCGGTTTTCATGGTGACGCCGGACGGCGTGCTGGTGACCGACCCGATTAACCGGCAAGCGGCCGGATGGCTGAAAGCCGAGATCGCCAAGCGCTTCGATCAGCCGATCAAATACCTAGTCTACAGCCACGACCATGTCGACCACATCGCGGGCGGCAAAGTGTTCGCCGACACCGCGGTTGTCATCGCACACGAGAACGCCAAGCGCACGATCATCGGCGAAAAGCGGCCGACCGCCATGCCCGACGTCGTATTTTCCGACGAACTGACAATCGAACTGGGCGGTAAGAAAGTTGAGCTCACCTACGTGGGCCCGAGCCATTCGGACAATATGATCGTGATGCGGTTCCCGGACGAGCAGGCGCTGTTCGCCGTCGATTTCATCCCGGTCAAGGCGCTGGCCTTCCGCGACATGTCCGACGCCTACATTCCCGGCTGGATCGATGCGCTGAAAAAAGTCGAAGGCATGGATTTCGACATGCTGCTGCCCGGCCATGGACCGATCGGCACCAAGGCCGACGTCAGCGCCTTCCGCGGCTATATGGAAGACCTACACGACGCGGTGCTGACCGCCGCCCGCGACGGTCAGTCCCTGGAGGAAATGAAAGCCAGCATCTCGCTCGACAAGTACAAGGGCTGGTTCCGCTACGAGGAGTGGCTGCCGCTCAACATCGAAGGCATGTACCGCCGCGTCAGCCTACAGCGGCGAGGAAACTAGCCGCCGACCACGTTGGCCGTGCGGAGGCTTTCGATCTCCGCGTCGGTCAAGCCGGCCTCGGCCAGCACTTCGTCGGTATGAGCGCCGAGTTGCGGGGCGCCGCGGCGGATCTCCGATGGCGTACCTTCGAACCGCGCGGCCGGCCGGGCCTGGCGCAGGCGGCCCGCGTCCGGGTGATCGGTTTCGACGGCGGTGCCGCTCGCGACGATCTGCGGGTGTTCCAACAGGGCATTACGGGTCAGCACCGGCGCGCAGGGCACGCCTTCGGCCTCCAGCCGCTCCAGCCATTCCTCGGTGGTTTTCGTCGCCAGCACTTCCTGAATCAGTTCCAGCCGGTCGTCGATATTCTGGTCGCGTAGCGCGGGTGTCTTGAAACGCGGGTCTTCCAGCCATTCCGGTTTGTCGAAGGCCCGTGTCAGGGCAAGCCATTCGCGGTTCGACATGACCGCCACGCTCATATAGCCGTCCTTTGTCTCGTAGATCAGGTCGATGAAGCTGGCCGCACGCTGCTGGCTTACCGTTTTGCCGACGAACGTCTGGCCGCCCATGTCCGACGACCAGAGGAACGCCAGGACCGAATCCAGCATCGAGAGACGGACATGCTGGCCCTCGCCGGTGCGTTCGCGCGACAGCAGCGCGGCGGTGATCGCCTGAGAAGCCGTCACGGCGGTCAGCTTATCGGGCAGGATGGTTCGCACCAGGCGCGGCCGGCGCTCGTCCGATCCGCCCTGCACCGATGCCAGACCCGAGATGGCCTGGATGATCGGATCGTAGGTCGGTTTGGCCGCGTAGGGTCCGGTCTCCCCGAAACCGCTGATCGAGACATAGACGATGTTCGGCGCAACGGCGCGGATATCGGCCTCGCCGATACCGAGCCGGTCGACGACGCCCGGGCGGAAATTCTGCACGAACACGTCGGCGCCGGCGGCCACCCGTTTCAGAGCGTCGCGGCCAGCGTCCGTCTTCAGATCAATGGTAATCGACCGTTTGTTGCGGTTGTTGTTGAGGAAGCTTGCGGGCAGGCCGCCGCTGCGGTTGCCACCGGCCCGGACATGGTCGCCGGAGCCCGGCACCTCGACCTTGATCACGTCGGCGCCCTGATCCCCTAGGATCATGGTCGCGAACGGACCGGAGATCATACTAGTCAGATCGACGATCCTGTAGCCGTCCAGCGGTCCCGCCATTTTCTACCTCTTTGCGCTCTGTTCCATCGTCGGCAGCGGCGTACCATAATTGGCCCGGGCGGGCGGAGACAAATCACAGTCGCGAATAGCCGGCCCACAGAGGCGCATAGCTTTGCCGGAAATCGAATAGGAGCGAATTCTCATGGCCACGCAAAAACCCGCCGTCAGCCTGTCCGCCGTACCCGGCTGGCGCCACGCCATGCTGGAGATCGCCCGGGAGATTGAACAGCGCGGCTTCGCCGGCATCTATTGCCCCAGCCTGTCGGACAATATGGGGCTTTGCTCCGGCATCGCCATGGCGACGGAGAGCATCCCGTTCGGCACCTCGATCGCGCCGATCTATATGCGAACCGCGCTGGACTACGCGCAATCCGCATCTTTCATTCACGAGCTGTCCGGCGGGCGGTTCCGGTTCGGCATCGGCGTCAGCCACGGACCGTCGCTGGAGCGGATGGGGGTTACCGCGGGCAAGCCGCTGGCCGACATCCGCGGCTTCGTCGAACGCTTCAAGGCAGTGCCCCGAACCGGCGACAAACCGCCGATCGTCCTGGCTACGCTGCGCCGGAAGATGATCGGCCTGGCCGGTGAAATCGGCGACGGCATGGTATTCGCCAACGGATCCCGGTCGCACATGCCGGATTCGCTTGGGCACCTGCCGGCGGCGGCGCGCGACAATTCGGATTTCTTCATCGGCAACATGATCCCGACCTGCATCTCCGACGATATCGAAGCGGCCAAGGCGGTCAACCGCCGCACCCTGACCAGCTACGCCCTGCTGCCGAACTACCGCAACTACTGGAAGGAGGCCGGCTATATCGAGGAAATGGAGGCGGTGGAAGCGGCGGTCGAAGCCGGTGACAACGACGCGGTACCCAGGGCCCTAAGCGACCGCTGGCTGGCCGACACGACGCTGTTCGGCCCGGTCGCCCGCATCCGCGACGAACTGGCCGCCTGGTACGAAAGCGGCATCCGCACGCCGATCCTGGTGCCGTCGTCTGCTGCCGGCAACCAGCTTAAGGCGTTCGAGGAACTGTTCGCCGCATTCGAGGAGTAGCTTTAGCCGTGAAGCTATAAGCCAAAATAGTTCCATTAACGAGGAAAATGATTATAATGATCAAAATGATCATTATAGGCTGATTAATGAACATCTTTGCGGCGAAAGACGCCAAGACACGGTTCGGAGAGCTGCTCGATACCGCCCAGCGAGAACCGGTCATTATCGAAAAGCACGGCCGCCGGGTTGCCGTCGTTCTGTCCGCGACCGAATACGATGAACTTGTCGCGGCAACACGTGACCGCCTGCTTGCCGAAATCCAACTCGGCCTGGACCAACTCGACCGAGGGGAAGGGCAGGAGTATGAGCTTGCCGATCTGAATACTCTATCGGATCGGATCAAACGCACCGGCACCAAACAGCCCGAATGAGAATTGTCATCTCGTCGGCAGCGGAGGCCGACCTAGCGAGCATATTCAACTACACACTGACAAATTGGGGAGAAAGCCAAGCGAAGGCGTATCTGGATACCCTGACCGCTCGTTTCGCTTGGCTTTCGGCCAATCGGTCGCTATGGCGAGAGCGCGACGACCTTCAACCCGGGCTTTATAGTCATCGTGAAGGCCGCCATTTAATCTTCTATCGCGAAGCAGACAACCGTCTACAGATCATCCGCGTGCTTCATCAGCGAATGGATCCCGAACGCTACATCAAAGCGTGATTTGCGGTGTCGACGGACCAACCTTGTCAGTGTAGGTCCGTTCAGCCGCGCCCGACGAATGGCATCTTGGTGGCCATCACCGTGAGGAACTGGACGTTGGCGTCGAGCGACAAACTATCCATATAGACCACCGCGCTGGCGACGTTGGACACATCCATCAGCGGTTCGGGCTCGATCCTGCCATTGGCCTGGGGCACGCCGTCCTTCATACGCGCGGCCATCTCGGTTTCCGCGTTGCCGATATCGATCTGGCCGCAGGCGATGTCGTATTTCCGGCCGTCGAGCGAGGTCGATCGGGTCAGGCCGGTAACGGCGTGTTTGGTCGCGGTGTAGGGCGACGAGTTGGGGCGCGGCGCATGCGCAGAGATGGAGCCGTTGTTGATGATCCGGCCGCCCATCGGAGTTTGCGCCTTCATCACACGGAATGCCGCCTGGGTGCATAGGAACACCCCGGTCAGGTTGACGTCGACCACCGCCTTCCAGTCTTCCACCTTGAGGTCTTCCAGTGGAATCCCGGGCGCGTTGAGACCGGCATTGTTGAACAGCAGATCCAGGCGGCCGAACCTCTCGCAGGTCTTCTCGAACAAGGCGCCGACCGACGCTTCGTCGCTGACGTCCGTCGGCACGGCCAGGGCCCGTTCTCCGTCCGCGCCGGCGAGCGTCACGGTCTCATCCAACGCCTCCTGCCGACGACCCGCGAGAGCCACAGAATAGCCTTCCTTCAACAGCGCCAGAGCGACCGACCGGCCGATCCCGCTGCCCGCTCCCGTCACGATGGCAACCTTGCCGTTTCCGCTCATGGTTTGTCCCTTCCCTTGCCGTCGATCACCCGCAAAATGCGGGCGCCGAATCTACCTTAGATCCGGCGCCCGGGACAAACGTGCTGCGGTCCGTCGGTCTACTCCTGAGACGGTCCTGCAACCTCTTCAGCGAGCGGCTTCGTCAGGCCGTTGATCGTGTCGCCGTTGAGGCCGACCTCTTTCAGCAACGCATCCAGCACCGGCGCCTGCGCGCGATAGCGAAGCGCGCTGTTAACGGCGGAATCGACCAAACTGCCGCCACCGCCGCCGGCCTCGCCATTGCTCTCGGGCCCCGACCCGTTGGTTAAGCCATCGACCTGGACAATACGGATCCCATCGATCTTTTCGATCGGTTTGACCGCTTCGCGAATGATCTGGTCCAGGTTATCGATCAACTTTTCCTTGATCTCTTTCTGGATCAGGTCGACCGAGAGAACGTTCTTGGCTTCGTTGACGGCACGGGTGCCCGTCGCCTCGACAGCGTAGGTCACCTCCCGGGCCTCGGCCAGCGCGCGCTCCGCGGAGGCCTCGCCTTCGGCAGCGATCCTGGCCTTGTCCGACTGGCCCTGGGCTTCCTCGCGCAGGGCATCGGCCTGATCGGCCGCTGCTGCTTTCTCGGCAGAGGCATGGACCTTGACCTTGATCGCTTCGCGCTGCGCCTCCTCGTCCGCTTTGATCAGTTCGATCCCCTTGTCGCGCTCGGCTTTCTCGGTCTCGCGCACGGTCGTCACCTGCTCCTCCGCGCGGACGGCCAGGGCGCGGGCGGCATCCGCCGCCGCCTGCGCTTCCGATTGTTCCCTGGATTTCTCCGCGATCACGATGGCGCGGACCTGTTCGGCCAGTTCGACCGTTTTGCGTTTTTCGATGACGTCGGTCTCGACCGCGCGCTCTTTGTCGATTTCGGTTTGGCGGATCATCCGCTCCTTCTCGATCCGCTTTTGCTCGACCTCCTTATCGGCCAGGATCTGCGCGCTCTCGACCTCCCGCTTGGCCTGGATTTCCGCCTCCTGGGACTCCCGGCTCCGCTCCGCCCGTTCCCTGGCGATATCGGCTTCCTGGGCGGCACGCTGGGATTCGATCTCCCGCTCCTGCTCGAGCCGCGCATATTCCTGCTGCCGGCCGATCTCGAAACTCAGCTTGTCCGCTTCCAGGTTCTTGTTCTCGATCTGGACCTTCGTGTCCTGCTCGATATCGTTGCGGATCTTGCGGCGTTCCTCGATCGCCTGGGTCAGCCTGGTCAGACCCTCGGCATCGAATGCGTTGTTCGGATTGAAAAAGTCCTTCGCGGTCTGATCCAGACCGGTCAAAGATACCGATTCCAGTTCGAGCCCGTTCTTGAGCAGGTCCTCGGTAACGGCCTGCTGTACCTTCTGGACAAAATCGATACGCTTTTCGTGCAGCTCTTCCATCGTCATCTCGGCAGCGACGGCGCGCAGGGCGTCGACAAACTTGCCTTCCACGAGTTCTTTCAGCTGTTCGGGCACCATGGTCCGCTGGCCCAATGTCTGGGCCGCGCTGGCGATCGCCTCGCGGTTTGGCTGAACGCGCACATAGAACTCGGCGACCACGTCGACCCGCATGCGATCCTGGGTGATCAGGCCCTGGTCCTGATCGCGCCGGACTTCCAGACGAAGGGTGTTCATGTTGACCGGGATGGTTTCGTGCAGCACGGGGAAGACCAGCGCGCCCCCGTTCATGATCACCCGCTCGCCGCGAAACCCGGTCCTAACGAACGAAATTTCCTTCGAAGCCCGCCGGTAGAGCCGCGCGAGAATGAACCCAATCGTCAACAAAGCAACGACAATAACGATTGCAGAAAATCCAATATCGAGAATGCCTGACATCAGCCCACTCCTCTCCTTTTTGTTTGTTTATCCAGCCGCCGGCCGGCCCGCATCCGCGTTGGACAGAACCGCCGACGTGTTTCGAATTGCGTAGAATTTTCCCCTGCGCCTGCGCACCAGGAGGACTTCGTCGCCCTGACCGAATTCCTCGCCGGCGACATCGGGCTCCACCATCACGTAGTGGGTCAGCCGGTGTTCGTCGGCGAGCTTGGCCTGGGCAGGCGCACGGCGCCGTGCGGTCCCCAGCGTGATCACGGCGACCCGCCCGATAAAGCTGTCGCGCGACACGGCGGACGTCTCATCCTTCGGCATGATCCTGCCGAGCAGACCGCTGAAACCGGACATAACCGGAAGCGCCGCAAAGACGGCGGGCAGCCAGGCGATGGTAGCCGGCAAATAGAACCCGCCGACAGCGCTGACAGCCTGTTGCACCATCAGCCCGCAAAGGCCAAAAGCCGTGAGGAAGGCGATCAGGGAGACAATCGCCGGGACACGACCGATTTTCAGCCAGGCAAGCAACGTGCTGACGATTCCGCCGTCCGGCGCATCCGGCATATCGACATCCAGATCAATATCCGGCAACAGGCCGTCAAGCAGTTCCGACAATCCGGCACCGAAAGCCGCGCCGGCCAGTTCGACCATCGCCAGGACGACAACCACGGCAAGCGAGATCGCGAACGGCGCGTTAGCGCTATCGGTCAAGAGGTCAAACACCGGTCACTCCGCGCCGATACGCGCCTTCACCGCCTCCAGACGTTCCCTGACGCGGTTCTGGCGGGCCATTTCGTCCAGTTCCCTTAGCGATGCCTGGGCCTTCACATCATGATCGCGGTCCAGGGACACGCCGCTCTTGGCGCTCATCGCGCGTTCGAAGGCGCGCGAGGCATTGGTGACGCTTCGGTCGGCGACGGCCGCCGCCGGAACCGGCGCGCCCATGGATGCCTCGTCCCGCTCGGCCGCCAGCGCGGCCTTCAGGTCGACTTCCATCTCCCGCCGCTTTGCCTGAAGCGCCAGGATGTAGCCTTCGAGTTCCTTCTCCTTTTCGCCGGTCTCCGCCAGATCGTGCTCGAGGATGGGAATCTGCGCTTCGATATCCATTTGCCGCGATACGGCGGCTTCCGCGAGGTCGTCCCGGCTTTGCTGGATCGCCAGTTCCGTCCGTTCGGCCAAGTCCTCATGCTCGCCGTTCTTGGCCGCGAGTTCCTTGCCGATCAGGTGTTTTTGCGCGATCAGCCGGCCGATATCGGCACGAACATCGTCGATCGCCTGATCCACCTCGGCAATCGCCTGTTCCATCACGGCGACCGGCGCCGCGTTTTCGACGGTCGATACCAGGGCATCGATCCCACCGGAGATGATCCGTTTCACCCTGCCTGCAATATTCTCAGTCATCGTCCGATCCCCTTTCGTTTTGCGTTTCTATCAACGTGGCCAGCCGCAACAGGGCGGGCAGGTATTTGGTCAAATTCTCCGCCTCGTAGGCGGACGTCTCGGCGGCAACCGACAAGCGAAGCGCCCTCTCCAACAACCGGAAGACACGCCGAGCAATGGATTTCTCCAGTTCCTTCAGGTCGAGCTCGTCCGGCTGGTTCACCGCCGTCCGGGTCAGCAGCTCTGCCAACACCTCCGGAAGCCATTCAACAAAAAGCAACATGAACTCAGAATGAACGTCCTGATTTCTTTCCGCGATACGGATGGCGGCCAGGGCGGGCGCCACCGTCTCGCCCACCTGCCCCAGGACGTCCAGGTAATCGGTCCGGTGCTCCTGTTTTCGGCGCGCATCACGTATCAGCGCCCTTATCTTGTCGCTTGGCGTCACCGCGCCCTCCAACTGGAGGCCCGCGATGAATTCGGCGTCATCCGCCGTGATACGTACGCTCAGAGGTATCGTTCTTGCCGGCATGGTCGATTTCATTCCGCATCATTTGTGTTCTTATGTATACATATGTATACAGTAATGCGAAAATTCAAGACCTAGCCGCGCGGGCGCGGGGCTATGCCGAAAAAACCAAGGAGAAACAGCTGGTTATCGCCGCCGGACTACCTCTTCAGGCAGCCGGTCCCTTGCGGATCCAGGGTGCAGGCAACGCGCAGGCCGTTGGTGGTGCGGCGGACCGCGATCTCGTTGCGGCCGTTGCGGGCGGCGCGGAGCTCGTTGGGAAGCGAGAACCAGGAACCGCCGCGCAAGGTGCGGCGCTCACAACGGCTTCTGGTCCAGGCCGAGCCGTCCAGCGGCGCGCCGTCGTAGCCCTTTCGGAAGCAATCCTCGGTCCATTCCGAGGCATTGCCGATCACGTCATGCAGGCCGAATCCGTTGGCGACGAACGAAGCGACCGGCGCGGTGTAGGCATGGCGGTCGCGGCACATGAATATGCGGCCGGGTGTCGGCGGCAGGTTCAGCATGTCCGCCGCCATTTCGTCGGCGCCGTTGGCATAGAAACATTCGTTGCGGAGGCGGTGGTCGTCGCCCCAGTAGCGCGCCGTCTGGGTGTTGGCGCGCGCCACGTATTCCCACTCGGTGGCGCTGAGCAGCCGATAGGCCTTGCCGGTCTTGCCCGCCAACCATTCGACGTAGGCTTTGGCGTCCTTCCAACTGACGCAGACCGCCGGGTCGAGGTCCGACTGGGAGAAGCCGGGATTGCGCCAGGAAACCGACGCCTGCTTCACCCACCCGGTGCCGTTCCAGGCAAAGCAGCCGTCGGACGACCGGCCCGTCGCCTCGACGAATTCCAGAAACTCCCGGCGCGTCACTTCACGCTGCCCAACGGCGAAGCCGTAGCCGATGTTCACATTCTGGCGTGGCATCTCGCGGGCGCCGTCGTCCTCGTCGACGTTGAAGGCCAAATGCTCGTACCGAACGGCGCCGAACTGGAATTCGCCCGGCGGGACCCTGACCATGATCGGACAATCCGGGCAATCCCGGAACGTTTCGACCGGCGGCGGCACCTGGATCTTGTATTTCCGGATCTGTTCGTCCGTCAGCAGGCGGACCGACTGCGGCAGCGCGGCGACCTGCATGCCGCCGCCCTTGGTCTCCGGCATGCCAAGCTTCAGGTCGGCGGTCTCGGTATTGCCGAAGGCGCGGTTCTTGTAGCTCTTCGTCAGGAAGAAGAACTCGCCCGCATTGTCGCTGCGCAGTTCGGAAATCTGCGGCGACATCTTTATCTGGTCCGGCTCGGAATCGATCCGGTCCTCGATGTATTTGACCAGTTCCTTGATCGACACGATGCCGTCGGCGCCGAACGCCGCGGTGGAGGCGTCGGCTTCGCCGGCGATGCCCTTCAGGAACGCGTCGGTGAACAGGCTGCCGCCCCAGCGGGACATGCTGGCGAAGGATTCCTCGTTTTCGGTGCCTGCGGTGATCAGATGGTGGCCGGGCTGCGACAGGCGCTGCAACTGTTTGGTCTGGAGCGGCGACTTGCGCTGCACCCCGGCCAAACCGCTGAAGCAGGAATCCAGCACGAACAGGGACTGGCGCGACTGCCCGACCAGGCGCGACCAACGCTGCACGTCCTCCATGCTGATCATGTCGGCGTAGCCGGTCTCGGTCGCGTTCTGCAACGGCAGATAGCCGATCTTCTCGTCGCCGATCTTGCGCTGCGTGCCGTGGCCTGAGAAATAGAACAGGAAGCGGTCGTCCTTGCCGAGAACGCTCGGGAAGTACTCCAACATCAGCTTCTCGACGCGGGACTTGGTCGCCCTGGCATTCGTCAGCGTGACGACGTAGTCGAAGCCGGCTTCGTTGATCAGGTGATCGCGCACGCGGGTCGCGTCCGCCAGCGACGCTTTCAGATCGCTCCAATGTTCGTAGTCGCCAATGCCGATGACCAGCGCGTAGCTTTTGCCGAAGCCGGTGCGGTTAAAGATCTGCCGGTAGATATCGCCCCAGGCGAAAGACTCCGCTTTTTCGTAGGTTTGGTCGAGATTGCGCTCCTGCGCGCCGGCCGTCGATACCGTCAGCGCCAAGCCGGTCAAGATAAGGCAACAACAGAACCCGGCCATCGCGGCCGCAAGCCTCGCCTTCATCGTCATCGCTTCGCCCAGCAAAACGGCGAAAGACCGAATAGAGAGCGACATGGCCGACTAGCTTTGCGAGGCGCGTTGGCGGATATCGAACAGCTTCAGGATCAATCCGGCAACCGAGCCCAGCATGCTCACCATCGAGGTGGCGAGCGAAACCCAGGCCATGATGTCTTCCGGCCCCTTTGTCTCCACGCCTTCGAGCGGGCGGTTTTGCAGGTAATAGACAAACGCCGCGACGGCGACTGCCAGCAACAGAACGATCACCCAGGTGCGTTTCATCGGATTCTCGCCTCGGTCGTCGACGGAACTAAGACCGAACAGAGCAACGGCGCGCGCCGTCCATTCGATCTAGCCCTCAAGTCCGGTCGAATTCGGACGGAGGTTCTACTCCTACGCTGATTCGCAATGCTAACACCACGTCAAATGCCTGTCTTGTGCGGAAAGCCACACGTCAAAAAGAGGCTTAAGATCTTGTTAGTAAAGGTTAATGAATCTTAACTCTCGTAAGAGTTGCAATTTGGCGAGCAATCGACTAATTCATATGCCCTAGTTAATTCCTCCACTAAATACGGGTTTTCGATATGCTGTTTAGACTTCCCGAACTCGGTTCCCAAGCCTTCAATTGCCCCTTCTGCAGCGCTTTCGCGCATCAGCAATGGGGTCTGGTCGAAATACGGCACGGCGGGTCGGTCAGCGACCCCATCGAAGACCTAACCGTTTCCAGATGCTCCCAGTGCGGCGGCGAGATTTGTTGGCGCGCCGACAAGGTCTTGTACCCGAAGACCGCCGCCGCGCCGGTGCCGCATGCGCGCCTCGGTCGCGATGTCGAAAGGATCTATCGGGAAGCAGCCGCGGTACTGCCGGAATCGCCGAGCGCGGCCGCCGCGTTGCTGCGCCTAGCTCTGCAAGGGCTCTGTATCCAGCTCGGCCAGGACGGCCAGCACATGGACGGCGATATCGCCGCGCTGGTGGAAAATGGTCTGAACCCCGAGATGACAACCGTCCTGCAGATCACGCGCACGATCGGCGACAACGCGACCGAGCCGGGCCGGATCGACATGCAGGACGACACCGAGGTGGCCACCACCCTGTTCCAATTGGTCAACCAGATCGCGGATCAGATGACCGGGCGGCACGACGCGGCGGCGACCCACTCCGCAGAGGACGCAACCGAACGGGCGGTCACGGCGATCCCGCGGCCCGACACGGCCTACCAAGCAACCGCCTGAGTCCGGAAAGGCTGGCGCCGGCCGAGGTCAGGCGTCCAGCAGTTTGGGTGTCTCGTTGCGCAGCAGGTCCACAAGCGCGTCGGCCGCCGCGGCGCGATAGCCGTTCCGGCGCAGGACCACCACCACCGGAATCCGGGGCTTGAGGCTTTCGACCTCGATAACGCGCAGGCTGCCGATCCTGAGCTCTTCCCTGACGCTTGCTTTCGGCATCAACGAAATGCCGAACCCGGCTTCGACAAGACGTTTCTGCGCGGTCAGGCTGTCCACCGACGTGATCGACGGGTTGTTGAGACCGGCCGCGATCAACTGAGTCTCCAACAAACGGCCGAACGATTCCGGCTGGGAGCGGGTCGGCGGAAAGCCGAGCCACCGTTCTTCCGCCAACGGCTCGATACCCGTCAGCCGGTCAGCGACTATCCGGTGGGAGGCCGGCACGACGACGTAGAGCCGCTCCGTGCCGAGTTCGATGCAGTTCAGTTTGGGATCCACGTCCGGAAAGTACCGCACGCCCAAAGCCGCATCGCCCCGTCTGACCAGGTCGCTTACTTCCCGACTCGTCGCGGTGCGAAGCTCGATCCGCGCATCCTTGAAGCGCGACCGGAACTTTCGCAGCGCGCCGACGATGTGAGTGTCCGCCAGGGTGCCGACAATGGCGAGGGTCAGAGAGCCGCCGGCCTTATGGGTGCGTTCGCGAACGGCACTGTAACCGTCACGCAGCGCTGCGAGCGCCGTTTCCGCATGCGGCAACAGCACCTTGCCGGCATCGGTCAGCGTTGCGCGGCGGCCTTCCCGCTCGAACAACGGTGCGCCGACCGACTGCTCCAGCATGGTGATCCGCCGGCTGATCGCCGGTTGCGACCGGTTGAGCCTCTCGGCCGCCTTCGTGAAACCGCCCAGTTCGGCGATGCAAAGGAACGTCTCGATTTCGTCCAAGTTCATATTATCAGAATAACTGATGAAATAGAGAAATACTATGCATTCGACAAATCATCGAGAACGGGCCAATCTGGTCTCCAACACAGGAAGTTCAGGAGATACCGATGTCCGACCAAGCAACCAAGGCCGCCGCCTTCAAAGCGCTGCATGAACGGCCCGAGCCTCTTTTGCTGCCCAATCCCTGGGATGCCGGCAGCGCCAAGCTGCTCGCGAGCCTGGGGTTCGACGCGCTGGCGACCACCAGCCTGGGCGTGGCCAACAATCTCGGCCGGGTGCGGGCCTCGCGCGCGGAAATCCTGGACAATTGCCGACAGATCGTCGACGCGACGAATCTGCCGGTGAACGCCGACCTGGAAAACTGTTACGCGGACGGTTCCGAAGAGGCCGCCCGGATGATACGCGACGCCTACGACACCGGCGCGGTCGGCGCATCCATCGAAGACGCGACCGGCGACCGAGCCAAGCCGATCTACGATTTCGGATTGACGGTCGAACGGGTTCAGGCGGCCGTGGAAGTCGCCCGGTCGCTGCCAATCCCATTCGTCCTCACCGCCAGGGCGGAGAACCTGCTCTACGGCATCAACGACCTGGACGATACGATCAAACGGCTGCAGGCGTTCGAAGCGGTCGGCGCCGACGTGTTGTATGCGCCCGGGCTGAGGACCATCGAGGAGATGCGGACGGTCATTTCCGCCGTCGGCAAGCCGATTAATATCGTCATGGGCTTCGCGGACCCGTCGATCACGCTGGCCCAACTCGCCGAAATCGGCGTCCGGCGCGTCAGCATCGGCGGCGCGTTTTCCCGCCTGGCGCTGCAATCGATGCTGCGGGCGGCACGGGATATGAAGGAAGGCCGCTTTGGCTTCGTCGAGGACGTGATCCCAATCAAGGAACTGCGCCACGCGTTCAGGAACTAAACGGTCGGCGGCACCGCACTATGGTTCTCGACGGTCCGCGTCTGCCAGTTCGTCGATCACCATGCCCTTCCAGAGCGGCACGCCGGTCCGGTAGGCCGCCCGGCCGATCATGTGGGCGGCAACCGGCGCCGTCAGCATAAGGAAGACAATCGCCGCAATCGCCCTGGCGACAATGCCGGTTTCGCCGAAATGCACGGCGACGGCAACCAGGATTAGACCGCTTCCGAGCGTGCCGGCCTTGGTTGAGGCATGCATGCGGATCAAGACGTCCGGCAGGCGCAGCACGCCGATAGCGGCGGCCAGGGCGAAGAGGCCGCCGGCAACGACCAGCAGCGCGGCGACGAACTCGGTCATGGCTCGGCTCTCGCCGAATCCGCCGCCGGCGCCGTCTGCGCTTTGCGTCTCTCGGCAAAGCGGGCCAAGGCGATCGTGGCAAGAAACGCCACCAGCGCGAGGGCGATGGCGACATCGAGAAAGGCCGGCTGATCGGACGCGATCGCGAACAGGGCGCAAAAGGCGACGGCCAGAATGGTGATCAGGTCCAGCGCGACCACCCGATCGGGCAGGCTCGGCCCGCGGACCAAGCGAATGAAGGCGAGCAGGATGGCCACCGTAAGGAAAACGAAGGCGGCGTCCACCGCCAGGGTCAGGACGGATCCGTCGTCGATCGTCATTTCAAAGCCTCCACCACTCGACGTTCGATGCCCGATTTAAGGTCCTGCCGCAGTTCTTCCGGATCGTCGACGAACATCGCGTGCACGTAGAGCGTCTTCCTGTCCGGCGAGAGATCGAGGCTAAGACTGCCCGGGGTCAGCGAGATCAGATTGGCGACCAGAAGAATCTCCGCGTCGCCTTCGGCGTCCAGTGGCAGGGCGACGATGCCCGGGCGGCTGAGATGGCTGGGCGTGACCACATCCCAAACCACGCGCAGGCTGGAGGCGACAAGTTCGTAAACGAAGAAGACGGCCAATCGGACAAGGCGCCAGACCCTTTCGAAATAGCCGCTCTGTCCGAACAAAGGGCGCGCGACCCAGAGCGCGAGGTAGCCGACGCCGTAGCCGAGCAGAAGGCTCGGCAGCGTGAAGCTGCCGGTCAACGCCGCCCAGCTAACCGCGAGAAAAACGTTCAGCACGAAAATATTCATGGCGACGCTCCCAATACGGCAGTGACGTAGCCGGTTGGATCGAGCAATTGTGCGGCCGCCCGTTCCGCGAAACCAATGAAGGGTTCTGGGAAGAAGCCAATCATGACCGTCATGACGGCAAGTCCGGTCACCGGAACAAGCAGCGCCGTGAGATTACCCCGCTCGACCAGCCGGAGAGCGGGGGCAACGTCTTCGGGATGCGGCTTCCAGAATACTTCGGCCCAAATCTTGGTCATGGAAAAGACGGTGAGAATACCGACCAGCAAGGCGGTTCCAGCCACCAGATACGCGCCGATATCCAGGCTCGCCTTGACCAGCAGGAACTTGGCCCAGAACCCGGACAACGGAGGGAACCCTGCCAACGAAAAAGCGGGCACCAGAAACAGGACGGCCAGCAGCGGGCTCGACTTGTAAAGCCCGCCAACGGCGGCAAGGTTGAAGGAACCCGTCAGACGCTTGGCGATTCCGCTGACCAAGAAAAGGTTCGCTTTCACGATGATGTGGTGGACCAGGTAAAACACGGCGCCGACAAGAGCGAGCGGCGTATAGAGCGCAAGACCGAGCACCATGTACCCGATCTGACTGACGATGTGGAACGAGAGGATCTTGCGGAATTCGTTCTGCGCCGCCGCGCCCAGCACCCCGGTAATCATGGTCAACACGGCGATGGCCAGCAGCAGGCCGTGCGTGTAGCCGATGTCCTGGGTGAAAACCATCGTGAACATGCGGATAAGGGCGTAGACACCGACCTTGGTAAGCAGGCCGGCAAAAATCGCCGATATGGCGACCGGCGGCGTGTGGTACGAGGCCGGCAACCAGAAGAACAACGGGAAGACGGCGGCCTTGACGCCGAACGCGACGATGAACAGGACCGCGATGACCGTCAGCAGGCCCGTATTCTCCACGTCGCGTACGGCGAGGTGCAGATCGGCCATGTTGAGGGTGCCGGTCAACCCGTAAAGCATGCCGATGCCGGATAGGAACATCGCGGTCGAAACCAGATTGAGAGCGACGTACTTGATGCCGCCGTCGAGTTGTTCCTTGTCGCCGCCAAGCACCAGCAAACCGAAGGAGGCGATCAACATCACCTCGAACCAGACATAGAGGTTGAAGAGATCGCCGGTCAGGAACGCGCCACTGACGCCGGCCAGCAGCACCTGGAACAGTACATGATAGCCGAGGGCTTCGCGGCGGGCGTCAATATCGGCCAAGGCGTAGATCGCGACGGCCAGACCGATGATCGCCGTGATGACGACCATAACGGCGCTCAGCAGATCGGCGACGAGCGTAATGCCGAAGGGCGCTGGCCAGCCACCCATTTGCGCGGCGATCACGCCCCTCTGCAAGACCGCGATCATGAGGCCGACTGCAGCCGCCAAGAGCAGCACGCTTCCGCCGATACTCAGCCAACGACCCGACCGTCCGTTGGCTCGGAACAGGAATGCCAAAATTGCCATGGCGAAAGGCAGCACGATCGGAAGCGAGAGGAGCCAACTCACGGCACTCTCCCTTCCGACCTCGACGTATCCGGGGCGATCTCATCCGGCTCAGCAAAGCGCATTGCGTCACTGTCCAGCGTGCCAAGCACCCGGTAGCCGCGGTAAACCAGCACAAGGGCGAAGGCGAGCAGACCGAAGCCGATCACGATGGCGGTCAGAACCAGCGCCTGCGGCAAGGCGTTCGCCACCACTTCGGCCGGCCTTGCCAAACCCTCCGGCACCAGCGGCGGCATGGCCGGGGTTAAACCACCGGCAATAAAGATCGTCAGGTTGGCAGCATTGCTCAACAGCACCAGACCGAACAGGAACCGGATAAGGTTGCGGGCAAGCATGAGGTAAACGCTTGCTGCCACCAGGATGCCGACCAGCGGTGCGAGCACGGTCTCCATGGTCAGGTTTCGTCTTCCAGAGCGAGCGCTATGGTCAGCGCTGCGCCGACCACAACCAGATAGACACCGATATCGAACAGGAGCACCGTGCTGATCGGCAGGCCTTTTTCGCCATCGATCGCACCGGCGAACCACCACTGTCCTGTAAACAGCGCGTCGCCGGCCAACGCCGCCGAGAGACCGGCGAGCAGCGCGATGCCCAATCCGACGACCGAGATCGCCGCAGGGTCGAAACGCAGCGCACGTCGCGCCGCCGCGGTGCCATGCGCCATCGCATAGAGCGCGAAGCCGATCGCCGCGATCAGCCCGCCGATGAAGCCGCCGCCGGGCTCGTTATGGCCGCGCAACAGCATGTAAACGGAAAACAACAGCATCAGCGCGACCAGCAACCGCGTTGCCGCATTGAGGATCAGGGAGTTCATGGCCGCTTTCCGCGCCGCGTGCCGGCGAGCAACGCGTAGGCGCCGAGTGCAGCCACGACCACGACGGCGATTTCGCCGAAGGTGTCGAGAGCGCGAAAATCGACCAGGATCACGTTGACGATATTGCGCCCGAAGGCCTCCGGCACGCTTGCCGTTTCGAAATACGCCGTGATCGACCTGTCGAAAGGCGCGGCAACAACGGCCAGCAACGTAGCCGTGACAACGGCGCCGACGGCAATCCCGAGCAAAGCGTCCAGCTTACGGATCCGTCGCGTGGATCCCTGCTCGAAACCCGGCAAGCGGAGCATTACCATCGCGACCAGCACCACCACCAGGATCTCGACCAGAAGCTGTGTGACCGCCAGATCCGGCGCGCCGAACATAACGAACAGCAGCGCCACGCCAACCCCGACGACGCCAAGGGCACAGATGGCCGTAAGCCGCGTCGAGGCCACAGCGGCCATGACAGCGCCCGCGGCGATTAGGGCGGTCACGGCCCAGTGCTTTAGCAACAGATCCGGCCAGCCTGCGGGCACACGCATCGCGCCGGTCGCAAATAGAGCCGTCCCAACCGCCAGCGCGAAACTCGCGAAGACCACGAACAGATAGCGATGCAGTCTGCCGCCCTGCAGCGTGCGGGTCTGCATCGCGGCCAAACTTTTCACCCCATCCAGCAGCCGGTCCCAGACCTGGTCCGCGGTCATGGGCAACCGCCCGCTCGCCGCGATCAGATGCCGCCTGAGCCACGGATGAACGGCGTAGGCGGTGAGACCCAGGACAAAGGTGAGCACGCTTAACAGCAAAGGCAGGTTGAAGCCGTGCCAGAGCGCCAGCTTCACCGTTTCCGGCCGCCCCAGGATCGCCGTGACGGCGGGCTGAACCAGCGCGTCCGCAATCAGCGATGGCGCCAAGCCGAAGGTCAGGCCGAGACCGGCCAACAGAACCGGGCTGATCCACATGCGCATTGGGACTTCGCGCGGCGGTTTCGGCGTTGTCGAAGGTGTACCATAAAACGGCCGCAACGCGACAATGCCGGCCACCGCGACCATCAACGCATTGGCGACGACCGCCGCGCTGGCGACAAACAACGGCTCGGAGGCAATAGCCAGCGCGCCTTCGTATTTAAGCTCTTTACCGATGAAACCGAGGAACGGCGGGAAACCGGCCATGGAAAGCGCCGCCGCCGCCGCGGCCAGGGCCGTGACCGGCATCGCGCGAACGAGGCCGCCGAGCCTAGCCACGTCGCGGGTCCCCGTTGCATGGTCGATGTTACCGATGATCAGGAACAGGGCCGCTTTGTAGAGGGAGTGGACAATTAGGAACGTGATGGCCGCCGCCACCGCGACTGTCGCCTCTGCGCCCAGAAACATGGTCAGTGTGCCGAGGGCCATGACCGTTGTGTAGGCCAGCGCGAGCTTCAGGTCGGTCTGCCGTAACGCGAGCACGGACGCGGCGACAGCGGTAAAGGCGCCGAAAATCGTCAGCGTCCAGATCCAGCTATCCGTGCCGCCCAGGACCGGATGCATTCGCGCCAGCAGGTAGATGCCAGCCTTTACCATGGTCGCGGAATGCAGGTAGGCGCTGACCGGGGTCGGCGCAGCCATCGCATTCGGCAGCCAGAAATGGAACGGCACCTGGGCCGACTTCGTAAACGCGCCAAGCAACACCAGGATCAGGATCGGAAGGTAAAGCTGGTGGGCGCGCACCGCATCGCCGCTGGCCAAGATCGTCGAGAGGTCGAAACTGCCCGCGGCGGCGCCGAGCAGGATCAACCCCGCCAACAGCGCAAGCCCGCCCGCGCCGGTCAGTAGCAGCGCCTGCAAGGCCGAGCGCCGCGCCTTGGCCGAAGCGTGATCGAAGCCGATCAGCAGGTAGGACGCGACCGTCGTCAGCTCCCAGAATATGAAGAGCGTAATCACGTTGTCGGCAAGCACCAGTCCCAGCATCGCGACCATGAACAGAAGCAGGTAGACCGAGAAGCGGGCGTAGTGGTTGTGACCGGCGAGATAGGCGGACGAGTACAATGCCACCAGGACGCCGATACCGCTGATCAGCAGGGCGAAAGTAAGGCTCAGTCCATCGATCAGGAAGGAGAGGCCGACGCCGAGACTTGGAACCCAGTCATAGGCGAGACGGACGGCGCCGCCACCCATCACCGTTGGCAGGGCGGCCGAAAAGGCGACAGCCAAGCCGGCCGGCGGTATGGCAAGCAGCCAGCCGAAACCGCCACCCCGGCTTATCGTCCCCCCGCCCCGGCCGGCGATTTCCCGGCCGGGGGCCAAGCCATGGTCGTTCACAGCGGTTAAGCTTCCTCAAATATGTGGGCAGCCCCGTTTTGGGACCGCGTTGCCCGTTTCAGGGACCATGCCGACCCGGCCGCTCGCCGGCGTTTGGTGTCGCCAGTACGCCCGCCGTCGACACACGCCGGACGGGACGCCCGCTCAGTAGCCATTCCCAGGACTGTATCTCGTCGCGGATCGTGAGTTTGTTCCGTTTGAGCCGTTGCACAACGAGCGCGTCGGGCAACGGGCGCTTCATCTCTTCGAGGAGCGCCAACTCGATGGCACGATGCCAGTCGATTAATGCCTGATAACGGTTCCCGATTTGCATGCGTCGTATCCCTGCGACTGTTTCACCTTGAGATATCGCGCGGTCACAGTGATTGTTCCAGTCGCATATTATCGGATTTTTGATAGATTTTACCTATCAACCGTTTTGAACCGCACCGGACCTCGGATGGACATTTCGTCGCACCGAATCTATCGGAAATCCGCTTGTGATCGGGCGTTCCTATGAATTCCGGCTTCGTCATCAATTGGACGCCATGCCGGACAGGCCCTACGTGACGAAAAGGACATGCTGTCGACGTTGCCGCGCAGAATGCCGGCAGGAGTTGGAGATACGATGAGAAGACTGACCCAAACCGCTTCAACCACCGTGCGGGCCGCGCCCATGCCGCATTCGCAACAGGTCGCGCAAGCGGAGCTGGACTATCACGAGTGCATCGCGCGATACGGCTACAATTCAGCCGAAGCGCACGTTGCTGAAATGCTGTGGCGCCGGATACGCAGCCGCCGGCTTTGAGCGGACGGCATAGCGCCGGTTTCATTAGCTTAGGCGTACCGGTGTTTCGAAGCCGGGCGGCTTCACGGCGAGTACAGAGCATTTCACCTGATTGAGGATCGCCTCAGCGGTATTACCGATGAACAATCCCCGAATACCGGTGCGGCCGATAGTACCCATAACGATCAGATCAACCTGCTTGGTTTCGGCAAACGCGGGGATTACGTATCGCGCTTCCCCTTTCAGCGAATGAACGTGCCGGCGTGCGGAATAGCCCGGATAACCGGACAGTAGTCCTTGCAGCACTTTCTCGCTCTGCCTGCGCTTCTCCTCGACCAACAGATCGACCTGGGCTTCGGCAACTTTTGCAAAAGCGCTGTGGCGCAGGGTGTCCTCTTCGATCAGTCGCCACACATTGACCACATGCAGTTCACTCTCGTCAATTTTCGACAGCGACGTCGCCAGATCCATTATCAGCGTGTTCAGTGCGTCTCTTTGAGCGTCAGCGGGATCTGGATTGACGGCGGCCACAATACGCGCGTAACGGCTCTGTCCGCTTTTCTTTATGACCCAGACCGGACAGGGACATTTGCGCAGCAGATGAAGGTCGGTACTCGCAAAGAACAGCGACCCGCCGTCGGACCCGCCGGCGCCCTTCATGACAAGATCGTGACCATCGCGAAGCACTTTTCGAATGACTTCGACGAAAGGGATGCCCTGCAGCACAAGTTCGGTCGTCCCTATGCCCTCGTCCCGGATGGCCGCGCCAATCCGGGCAAGGCGCGCCCGATGGAACTCAAGCACCTCGTACTCGACATCCTGAGCGCCCGCACCCGCCAACGCGCTGAACATGCCAGCGAGCTCGCCGGGCGCCGCGTCGACGAGATCGACCAGCGTGATACGCGCGCCGTTCGCTTTCGCCAGCCAGATGGCCCGGCCTATCAGACCGTCGTGGACGCTCTCTTCGTCACAGATCAACAGGATGTTCTTGAATCTCTTCATCGCCGAGCCTCGCCGCCTGCGGTTGCCGAAACGCCGCGTCAGACGCCGCCGAAACGGCCGCCCGCACCGCGGTTTCCACTCGAGGTGGGGCTTGACAACTTATCGGGCCAATCGAAGTTAAGGGCGAGTTCGATTGGTTTTACCTTTCGAACACCTGCTCTTTAGGGAGAGGACCAAGACGTGCCGACTTTGCAGCAGCTCCGCTATCTCGTCGCCGTTGCCGAAACTCTGCACTTCCGCAGGGCCGCAGAGCTTACCCACGTGACCCAGCCGACATTGAGCGGTCAGCTTCGCGAACTGGAGCAAAAGCTCGGCGTCCAGTTGGTCGAGCGCAGCCGCGCAAAAGTGATCCTGACGCCGGTCGGCAAGGAAATAGCGGCACGAGGCAGAACCGTTCTGCGTGACGTACAGGGCATTGTCGAACTTGCCAAGCATGGACAGAGCCTACTCGGCGGCACGATCCGCATCGGCGTCCTGCAGTCGCTTGGGCCCTACCTTTTGCCGCACATCCTACCGGAGTTGCACAGGAGTTATCCCAGCCTGAAGCTTTACGTCCGCGAGGGCATGCCGCAGGCGCTGCTTAACGGCGTCGACGACGGCAGTCTGGACCTGCTGCTGTTTCCCTTGCCAATCACCGGCGCGGACCTGCACACCGTCCGGCTGTTCCGCGAGCCGCTGTGGATCGTGGCTCCCTACGATCACGCTCTAGCAGACAAGGACCCAGCCGAGCGATCCGACCTGAAGGGGGAGACGATCATGGCGCTGGAGCGCGGGCACCGTCTGCACGAGCAGGTACGGGAGCTGTGCGAGCAATACGGTGCCAACCTGGCTCTCGATTACGAGGGCACCAGCCTCGACACTCTGCGCCAGATGGTCGGCATGGGCATGGGGCTGTCGTTCCTGCCGGCTCTTTATGTGCGGTCGGAGGTCCTGCAGGACGATCAGGTGATCGCCCGCGAACTGCGCGGCCGGGCGCCATTCCGCATGATCGGGATGATCTGGCGTCGGCACTCGGCAAGACAGGACGAGTTCCTTACCCTTGCCGGGCTGATCCGCAGCATCCTGAAAGGAAGCGTCCAGGAAGTTACCGTCATGGAATGATCCCGCTCCATGAGCATCGGGTAAATCTATCAAAGCCTACAACGACTTCGAATGGCCGCCGGCGACGGCGCCGCTACATGATATGTGACAGGTCTATCGATTGAGGGGCACGCAAATCCGCGGCCGGTTCTTCGATGCCTGCCTGGGACCGCCCACGCGCTCAACGCATGGCTGCGGCAAGGCGATGTGTGCCCACAGTACAACTGTCATAGGGAATTCCGATCACTGCATTGATTGTAATCGTTCATATCTAACGACAGATCTCCAATCAGAAACGGTCGCCATGCGCGATTTCTGAGGGGACAGCTGTCATGGCTTCCTACGAGCCGGAAGCACCATACGCGATAAGACAGTTCGAGATCGACGTCCTGATCCCGATCGAGTTGTTCGGGATCGACATGTCGTTCACGACCTCGGCGCAGGCGATGGTGACGACGATCATTCTGGTCAGCGCCTTCATGCTGTACGGCATGAGGGGGCGGTCGATGACGCCGAACCGTCTGCAGGTAAGCGTAGAGGCGGTCTATACCTTCGTCGCCCGCACCGTGATCAAGACGGCGGGGCCGGAAGCGAAATCAGCGATCCCTTTCGTATTCTCGCTGTTCGTCTTCATCCTGTTCGGCAGCCTGTTCGGCCTGACGCCGGTGAAGTTCACCTTCACCAGCCATCTGGTCGTGACGATGGCGCTGTCCCTTTTGGTCTTCGCATACGTCAATACCCTGGCGGTTCGGACGCAAGGCGCCGGTTTTTTCCGTTTCTTTCTACCCGCGGGAACGCCGATTTACCTGGCGCCCGTCCTGGTCGTTATCGAAGTCATCTCATATCTATTCAGGCCGATTACGCTGGGCGTTCGTATATTCGCGAACATCCTGGCCGGACACATCATGATCAAGCTGTTCGCCGACTTCAGCGTCATGATGACGGAGGCACTGGGCTTGACGGGCATCGCGTTGTCCATCCTGCCGGTCATCATGATGACCGTGCTGTACGGCTTCGAGGTCCTGATCTTCCTGGTCCAGTCGTACATCTTCATCCTGATCACCTCGCTCTACATCAGGGACGCGCTGCATGCCCACTAACGCGTCCTGTCCTTACTGACATCGAAACAAGGAGACCCCACATGACCGATGATGGCATAAGACTGTTGGCGGCGGCGCTCGCCGTGCTTCCTCTCTTCGGCGTCGCCCTCGCCCTTGGGAAAATCTTCGCCGATTGGATTTCGTCGGTCGCGCGCAATCCCGGCGCGGGCGAGGCCGTCCAGCCCGTCGGCCTGCTCGGCTTCGCGCTGACCGAGGCGATCGCGCTGTTCGCGCTCATAATCTCCTTCATCATCCTGTTCGTCGGATGACGCGCGCGGCCGCGAGAGCTCCGTTAGATGGGAATGAAGGAAATGGTGCCCAGGGGCGGATTCGAACCACCGACACGCGGATTTTCAGTCCACTGCTCTACCAACTGAGCTACCTGGGCGCCGGTCTTCGTCGGACCGGAAGCGGCCACGAAAAGACGCCGCGTTATAGAAGACTTGGCAGGACCTGTCCAGCGGCAGCAAGGCTATATCGCAGCCTACTCGTAACCGTCCGGCGGCCCATCGTCGGGTATGGCATAGGAACCGGTCAGCCAGCGGGAGAGGTCGGTTTCCTGGCAGCGCACACCGCAGAACGGCCGGCAGTCGGCCGCCGCCGCACGGCCGCAGATCGGGCATTTCATACCGCGCACCTTGGCGGTGCGTTTGCCGGACGCGGACATCGCGCCGGCCTTTCGCCGTGTCGGTTTGGCGCTACGCGATGGCAATCTCGATCCGCTCCCGCTCGTATGCCGAGTCCGGACATACCTCTATCACACGCCCGGCCCGGCCGGAAAGCCGGCCAATTGACGCATCGTCCAGCGCATCGGCCACCGGTGGCGCACATCGAATGACGATGCGGCCCGGCGGCCCGACCAGAGCCTCCCGCAGCGCGCGGCGGAGCGCCTGCGCCCTGAGGGCGGGAATGCCAAGGCGTCGCGGCGCCTCGGCCGCCGGTTCCAGCATCAGATCCGCCAGCGGAGTCCGCGTGCGCTGGCGGCTGATCTCGACCAGACCAAGCTCGCTGAACCTGCCGACGCGCACCCTGGCCGGGTCGGACGAGAATGCCGCCGTCAGCGCGTCGGTCACACGCCCGGCCTGCCTTCGCCCGCCCATGCGGATGAAATCGACCACGATATTGCCGCCGATGCCGCGCAGGCGGACCTGGCGTGCGATCTCGTCCGCCGCGGCGAGATTGGTGCGAAACGCCGTCTCCGTCCGGTCGCGACCGCCGACATCGCCCGCTGAATCGACATCGATAGCGGTCAGTGCCGCCGTTTGCTCAATGGTCAAGACGCCGCCGCCGCGCAGACCGACGCGCGACTGCAACGCCGTCTCGATCTCGCGGTCGATCTCATAGGCGTCGAACAAAGCTTCGGGCCCGTCGTGACGTGCCAAACGGTCCACCAAGTCCGGCGCGTACCTCGCCGCATAGCCTCTCGCCGCCGCCAGAGTCTCCACATCATCCAGGAGTACACGGCGAACGGCAGGCCCGGCATGGTCGCGCAGCGCGCGCTCCACCGGGTCGGCATCATCGTCGATCAAACAGGGCGGTTTCGAGCGGTCGGCGCGGGCCCGGATATCAGACCATCGCCTGAGCAGCGCCGTCCGTTCCTGCGTTATCGCCGACGCATCCGCGTTTGACGCTGCCGTGCGGACAATGGTCCCGCCATCTGCATCGCCACCGCCGACGATGCCGGAAAGACGGTCGCGCTCGGCGACATCGTCTATGCGGCTGGAGATCGCGACGCCTTCGCCGAACGGCCGGTAGATCGTCAGCCGGCCGGGCAGCGATGGACGGGCGGTCAGACGGGCGCCCTTATCCGCGATCGGCGGGCGCATCACCTGCACCAGCACCGCCTGCCCTTCGGCCGGCAAAGCCCGGCCGGCGGTTTCCGCCTCGGGCAACAGGCCGTGCGCCTCAGCGCCGAAATCAACGAACGCGGCCTGCAGCGACGGTTCCACCCGGACGACACGGCCCAGATAAAGTTGGCCGGCACGTGGGCCGGCTTCCTCGCGCTCGATCAGCAGTTCGACCACGCGGCCGTTTTCGATAAGGGCGGTACGAGTCTCGCCGATACCCTGCTCAATCAGGATTTCCTCGATCACGGCTCCTGCTTTCCAGCCCAGACCGGATAGCCGAGACCGCCGAGCAGGGCGGCCGTCTCGTAGAGCGGCAGGCCGACGACATTGGAATAGGACCCCTGCACGGCCGGGACGAAAGCGGCGGCCATGCCCTGTATGGCATATCCGCCGGCCTTGCCGCGCCACTCGCCGCTTGTCAGATAGACTACCAGTTCCTGTTCGGTCAGCCGCTTGAAGGTGACCGTCGTGGTGACCAGCCGAGCAGCGCGGCGCCCGTCCGGCGCCAGCACGACCACGCCGGTATGGACCTTATGACGCCGGCCGGACAGAAGCGCGAGGCAGGCGCGCGCTTCCGTTTCGTCATCGGGTTTGGGCAGGCTGCGCCGGCCGCAGGCAACGACGGTATCGGCCGCCAGGACGAAACTCCCCAGATGTCGGCCGGCCACGGCCTCGCCCTTCGCCAGAGCCAGCCGCTCGGCGATACGTCGGGGCAACTCGCCCGCCAACGGCGCCTCGTCGATTTCCGCCGAATCGACGGCGTCCGGCTCAACGCCGATTTGCCGTAACAGGTCGAGGCGGCGTGGCGAGGCGGAGGCGAGGACAAGACGGGGAGTTTCGGATGCCATGGCGCAAACTGCGCTGAACCGCCCCGGAAAATCAAGCCGGGCTTCTTGTTGGTTCAGTCCATGCCACCCGCTCCCCCGTCCCAACCACCCATAGGGTACCCTGGTGTGGGTGGTTGGGACGGGGGAGCGGGTGGCATGGACCTTCAAGCAATACGAAAATGACCGCTACACCTGGGGCGGCGGGGCATCGCGGAAGCGTTCGATGATCCGGCGCTGCAAGGTGTCCCGCACCTGCCGATAGGCGTCGAGCATGGTTTCGCGGCTGCCTTCGACCACCGACGGGTCGAAGGTGTTCCAGAACTCAACGTCGCAGGCCATGGTGCGGGTCATTTCGACGGCGCGGTGCTGGGCCTCCGGCGACAAAGAGACGATCAGGTCAAAAGAGCTGTCCTCCAGATCGTCGAACGCTTTCGCCTTGTGGCCGGAGATGTCGATGCCGATCTCCTCCATCACCGCGACGGCGAACCCGTCGACCTCACGGGTTCGAACGCCGGCGGAATCGACATAGACCGCGTGGCCGAACAGATGCTTCATCAGGCCTTCCGCCATCGCCGAACGGATGCTGTTCTGCGTACAGGCGAACAGTACCGCACCCGGCAGGTCGGACATGCGCCCTTAGCCCCTGAGATGCAAAACGCAAATCAACGTAAACAGACGCCGCGCGGTGTCGAAGTCTATGTCGACCTTGCCGTCCAGGCGCTCGACCAGCAGTTGCGACCCTTCGTTGTGAACGCTGCGCCGGCCCATGTCGATGGCCTCTATCCGCGACGGGCTGGCAGTCTTGATCGCGTCGAAATAGGTCTCGCAGATCTGGAAATAGTCGCGCACGATGCGGCGGAACGCCGTGGTCGCCAGGGCGATACGGCCGACGGCCTCACTGCCGTCCTGCTTGATCTCGAAGATCAGCCGGTTTTCCTCGATCGCGAGATGCAGGTGGTACGGGCCGCTGAAATCGCCCACCGGCGCGAAATGATTCTCCTCCAGCAGGTCGAAGATCGCGACCTTGCGCTCGTGGTCGACGTCCGGATTCCAGCGCACCACACTGCCCTCGTCGAGGGTGATGTTGACGATGCGATGGTCGGCCACCGGTCTAGTCCCGGGGGCGGTTGGAACGAATGGTGATCGATAGGGCGTGGGCACCGAAGCCTTCCGCATCGGCCAGCGTCGCCGCGGCGGGACCGATGGCGCCGAGGCTCGCCGTATCGCAGCGCACGATCGAGGTGCGCTTGACGAAGTCGAGCACCGATAGGCCGGAGGAGAAACGGGCACTGCGCGCGGTCGGCAAAACGTGGTTGGTACCGGCAACGTAGTCGCCGATCGCTTCTGGTGTGTGACGACCCAGGAAAATAGCCCCGGCATTACGCACGCGCGCCGCCAACGCATCCGGATCGTCCACCGCCAGTTCCAGATGTTCCGGCGCGATGCGGTCGATCAGATCCGGCGCCCGGTCCAGGCTGTCGACCGTGACGACAGCGCCGTAGTCGTTCCAACTGGCGGCGGCGATCGACGCGCGGTCCAGGGTGGTCAAATGCGCGTCGACCGCGGCGACGACCGCGTCGGCGAATCCGGCATCGTCGGTGATCAGGATCGATTGGGCGTCTTCGTCGTGTTCAGCCTGCGACAGCAGGTCGGCGGCGATCCAGGCCGGGTCGTTGTCGCGGTCCGCAACCACCAGGATTTCCGACGGCCCGGCGATCATGTCGATACCGACCGTGCCGAAGACACGCCGCTTGGCCGCCGCCACATAGGCGTTGCCGGGACCGACGATTTTATCGACCGGCGCGACCGCATCCGTCCCAAACGCCAACGCGCCAATCGCCTGGGCGCCGCCGATGCGGTAGATCTCGTCGACACCGGCGATATCGGCGGCGGCCAAGACCAGGGGATTGATCTCGCCGTCGGGGGTCGGCACGGTCATGGCGACCCGGTCTACGCCGGCGACCCGCGCCGGCACCGCGTTCATCAGGACCGACGACGGATAGGCGGCCAGACCACCTGGCACGTAAATACCGACCGCCGCGATGGCTGTCCAGCGCGACCCGAGTTCGACGCCGGCGGCATCGACGTAGCGCGTATCCTCCGGCAGTTGACCGCGGTGAAACGCTTCGATCCGTTCGGCCGCGAGCCGTAGTGCCGCCACCGTCTCGGGCGGGCTTGCCGCGACGGCCGCCGCGATCTCCTCCGCCGAGAAGGCAATCCGATCGGGCGCGACCTCAACGCGGTCGAACCGCGCCGTGTAATCCAGCACGGCGGCATCACCCCGCGCGCGGACGTCGGCCAGGATATCCGCCACCACCTGATCGACGTCAGCCTCGGCCTCTCGCTTGATCGCCAGGAAGGCGGCGAAATCATCCGCAAACGACACGTCGAGGCTGTTCAGTCTACGCGGCATCGAGTACATCCCGGAATCTGTCGATCCAACCGCCGATCTCCGTCGGCCGGGTCTTCAACGCCGCGCGGTTCACCACCAGACGGGAGGTGATTTTGGCGATCAGTTCCACTTCCACCAAACCATTGGCCTTCAATGTCTGACCGCTTGAAACCAGATCGACGATGCGCCGGCAAAGGCCCAAACCCGGCGCGAGTTCCATCGCGCCGTTGAGCTTGATGCATTCCGCCTGCACGCCGCGCGCCGCGAAATGTCGCTGGGTGATGTTGGGATATTTGGTCGCGACCCGGACATGGCTCCACCGCGCTGGGTCGTCGGTCTTGACCATCTCCGCCGGCTCGGCAACCGACAGGCGGCAATGGCCGATCCCCAGGTCAAGCGGCGCATAGATCTCCGGATAGTCGAATTCCATCAGCACGTCATTGCCGGCAACGCCCAGTTGCGCGGCGCCGAACGCCACGAATGTCGCGACATCGAACGAGCGCACCCGGATGATCGAAATGTTCGGATGATTGGTCGCGAACTGCAGCCGGCGAGAGGCCGGATCGCTGAAATCCGGTTCCGGTTCGATGCCGGCCGCACGGATCAACGGCAGCGCCTCGTTCAGGATGCGCCCCTTGGGCAAGGCCAAGACCAGGTCGTCGTTGGCCGCTGGAATAGTTGCGTTCATGCGCGCCTCTAGGTTTCGGCGTCCAGCCCATAGTCGGGCCGGTGCGGCGTCTGCCACGGCTCGCCGATATCGTCCAGTGTGCAGTCGACGCATTCGGCCTCGAACTTAAGTCGCGCCCCGCCGGCGAACACCAGCGTGATCTCCACCGACTGGTCGTCGCGGGCCTCGAAAGTAATGGTATGCAGTTCCAGCACACCGCCAGCGACGCCCGGGCGAAAGCCGGAGGTACGGACCTTGTCGACGAAGTCGAACCGAAGCGCCGAGCGAACCCGCTCGCCGCCGGAGCCGCGTGGCGCGCCATCGCCCTCCGCCTCCCAACGATAGCGGTTGAACATGGCGACCAAACGCCGCTCACGCGGTTGGTAGGATAGGTTATCGGTCAACAGCACGGCGCTCTGCAGGGTGGCTGCGATGACCTGCAAATCGATCGGCTCCTCCGCCCGTAGCTTCAGCTTGGTCGGCGCGTCGGCCATCCTAGTCCCCCAGCCGTTCGATATCGGCGCCGCAGCCGGCCAGTTTCCGTTCCAGGCGTTCGTAGCCGCGGTCCAGGTGATAGACGCGATTGATGATCGTCTCGCCCTCTGCCGCCAGCCCGGCGATTACCAGCGATACGGAAGCGCGGAGATCGGTCGCCATCACCGGCGCGCCGGTCAATGCCGGCACACCACGCACCAGGGCCGACGACCCGTGCACGGTGATGTTGGCGCCCATCCGGCTCAGTTCCGGCACATGCATGAAGCGGTTCTCGAAGATCGTCTCGGTAATCATCGAGGCGCCGGAAGCAACCGTCATCAAGGCCATCATCTGGGCCTGCATGTCGGTCGGGAACCCCGGATAAGGCTGGGTCATGACATCGACGCCGGCGATACCGGCGCCGTTGCGCCTGACCCGGAAGCCCTTGTCCGTCTCGCTCAACTCGACGCCCGACTCGGCCAAAGGCTCCGCCACCGCGCCAACCAGCGAGATGTCGGTGTCGACCAGTTCCAGATCGCCGCCGGTGACCGCCGCCGCGATGGCATAGGTGCCGGTTTCGATCCGGTCCGGCATAACCCGGTAGTCGGCCCCGTGCAGACGATCGGTGCCGCGGATAACCAGCCGTTCGGTGCCGACCCCTTCGATGTCGGCGCCCATGGCGATCAGGCAGTTGGCCAGATCGGCCACTTCCGGCTCTCGAGCAGCGTTGTCCAGAACCGTCTCGCCCTTGGCCAGGGTGGCGGCCATCAAAAGGTTCTCGGTCGCGCCGACCGAAACAACGGGGAAACGGATCTCCGCCCCCTTAAGGCCCCGGGGCGCCGTGGCGCGGATGTAACCGCCCTCAATCTCCACCTCCGCCCCCAGTTCGCGCAGGCCGTCGATATGCAGGTTCACCGGCCGTGTGCCGATGGCGCAACCGCCCGGCAACGACACGTCCGCCCGACCGCAGCGTGCCAGCAGCGGCCCCAGCACCAGGACACTGGCCCTCATCTTCCGCACCAGGTCGTAGGGCGCCGTGGTGTTGGTGACATCGGCGGTCCGGATCGACATGGTGCGCCCGGCATAACCGTCCGCGCCATTGCCGTCCAAGGTAACACCGGCGCCATGCTGGTTCAGCATGTTGGCCATGGTCGCGATGTCGATCAACTGTGGCAGATTGCCGAGGCTTAGCGTCTCATCGGTCAACAGCCCGGCCGCCATCAGCGGCAAAGCGGCGTTCTTGGCGCCGACAATGCTGACCTGACCTTTGAGCGGTTCGCCGCCGCGTATGCGGATCCTGTCCATATGTGCCTCGATGGTTGGCTTGCGCCTAAGCGCTCCTGGGACGTGATCGGAGACAAGCCCTTTCCGGATCGACCGCTAGCTCATCCCGGAAGAGCCGGACGGCCCAAGCCACAGCAGTAGCGCGGGTTTGTACCCCATCACGGAGGGGAAGAAAACCGCAGATTGCGGCGATTTCACGGCGGGCCGGTGGCGGTCGACGAGGGCCGTCCGTCAGGCCTGCCGCTCAGGATTCTTGATCGGCCGGGCCGGCAGCACCGCGCGGTCCCGCGACTGCTGCTTGCGACGGCTCAAATTGGCGCGGAGGGCTTCCGCCTGCCGCGCCGCCCGGTCGGCCTTTTTGGACGTCGCCGGCCCTTTGCCGGAAGGCCCTGTCCGTTCGTCGCCGTCACCCATCGAATCGTCCCTTTTGCCCTGCCGCGCTAGTATAGCCGCCGGTTTCGTCCTGGAGTAACCACCCAGACAATGCCGAATGACCGCTTGTGTGCAATCGACAAGCTTGTTATTCAAGGCGCGAATAACTCCCCGGGCCGCCGTAGCTCAGGGGTAGAGCACACCCTTGGTAAGGGTGGGGTCGCGTGTTCAATTCACGCCGGCGGCACCACCGACTCGGTCGGATTGCATCTCTATATCGCTGGGCAGCGTGTTACCGTTGTCCGAGCGGCCTCGATACACGACAATACCGTCCAAGACGCGGGCAATGGTGACGCTGATCAAATCGTTGTGGGTGGGCGAGGTGCCGCTGGGGCAGGTTTTCTGGTGGTATGCCGTGGTGTGCGGCCTACTCATCAATCTGGTGACATCGATCCTGCTGCTGGCGCTGTTCGTGAACGATGCGCATATCACGCTGCTGATCGGATCGTTCTTGCTGCCAATACCGTACAACCTGCTGGTCGTCGCCGGGGTCTGGCGAAGCGCCAATCGCTACGACGGGCCGAAATCCCACGCTGACCTAGCCCGGATCGGCTGTGTGGTCTGGATGATTGCCCTGACCGCGGCTTGACCCGGCGGCAACGCTACGCCCGCCGTCGGATCGACGAAAACGACAGAATTCGAGCAACACCTGACAGTGGTCTTCGTCGGCTGCGACCGTGTGCACGGCGGCCCGTCTATGTAGGCCGGACTTCAGTATGCGGTCGTACATCGCGCAGGCTTCGCGCTCGTCCAGCGTAACGCTGCAGGGCCGGTCGTCCGTGGTGACGATGTAGACATGCATGACACTCACCCAATCCAGAACGGCTTATGGCACTCGCGGCGAACATCCGCCCTGGTACAGCCGATGTCTTCCAGCAAGCGGTCATCGAACGATGCCAGTATGGCGCGTGAGTGCGCCCTTTCCCGCCATGTCGCCTGGATATCCAACGCTCTGCTGATCGCCCTGCCGAACAGAGACGGCCTAGAGGTCGGGTGTCCAATGCCGCTGGCGGTTGATTCATTCTGTGTCATCTTGGTCTCCTTCCCGCCCGTTCTCTTGCTGGCCGATATCTTTCTTTCCAGGATTACATGGGCCTAGACAGTTGCTGCCAAATGGCGAAAACCTGGACTCTTTGTAATCTTTGTTTCGAAGCCTGGATGATTTAGTCCGCAACGCGCCAATTGACCGAGCACGGCGAAATTCCGTGAAGCGCCAAGTCGTAAGCGCAAGTACCCGCCGACTTGTCAGCGCAGCCGCGATGACTCATCGAAAGCAGATCGAGTTACAGGACGAAGCCGGCGGCGGCGCTACGATGGCCGCCGGATCAGTATTAGCTGTAGAATTCAAACAGAGCCTGCCACCGATCCTCGCTGGCCATAACGGCCAGCCGGTGCCGACCGGACCCAAAGATGCGGTCGTACACCGAACAGGCATCGCGCTTGTCAAGCGCGATGCCACAAGGCCGGTCGTCCGTGGCGACGATGCAGGCCTGCATGGCGATCACACCATCCAGAACGGCTTCCGGCACTCCCGGTAGACGTCCGTCCGGTTCAGACCAATGTCCGCCAGCATGTGATCGTCGAGCGACGCCAGGCTCGCGCGCTGATGCGCCCGTTCCCGCCAAGTCGACAAAACGTCGAGAATCCCTGCCATTGCCGACACAAGCGCGGACGACCAGGCATTCGGGTACGCGACACCGATTGTCGGATTTCTGCTCAGAATCATCTTTCTCTCCTTTACATTCGGCCCCTCTTCGGCCGACTTTCTGTCACGGGTCACATAGGACCGGCACGTTTTTGTCCGGAGATCGAAAATCTGATGTAATTGTGACTATTGGTTTAGAATCCGCAGGATCCGGTCCGCCCCCGGAACCTCTAACACCCAGGCAGCTTCGGCCAGCGGGAGAGGTATTACCGGAATCGCGAACGGCTCTTGTTTCGCCTTCTCGTCGACACATGAACATGCTCAGGGGCGGCACGGCACGACAACTCGAATAGGGCTGCGGTTGGCAAAACCGGCAATGGCCGCAACGCTACGACGGTCGACAGATCAATAGCCGCGGCAAAATTCAAGCAGAACCTGCCGCCGGTCCTCTTCGGCCGTAATGGCACGCACGGCGGCCTGCCTATGCCGGCCGTATCTCAGGATACGGTCGTACATCGCGCAGGCCTCGCGCTCGTCCAGCGTAATGCCACAGGGCCGGTCGTCCTTGGTGACGATGTAGACCTGCACGGCGCTCACACAACCCAGAGAGGCTTACGGTACTCACGGTAGACATCCGCGCGGGTCAAACCGATGTCCTCCAGCATGTGGTCGTCCAGCGACGCCAGGCTGGCGCGCTGGTCCGCCCTGTCCTGCCAGGACAAAAGCGTGTTGCAAACCCTCGTCGCCAGGCCGCCCAGCAAGGACGACCACGCATTGGGGTAACCAACGCCAACTGAGATCGTTTCAGCCTGTATCATCTTAGTCTCCTTCCCGCCCGGTCCCTCACCGGCCGGCATGCCTTGCCGAGGGTTACATCGGACGAGCCGGTTTCCATTTGATGTCCGGCCCGGAAAAATATTGTTTCAATTGTTTCAGCGATTCTATGACCGCCGCAGTGTCCAACGCCTTGGCGGACGGCGTGCCGTCTCGAGGTTCGAGCCGTATGATCAGAACCGCGACCGGGTCCTGCGTTGCTTTCTCGGCAACAGGCACGAAGACCGGCAGCGGCAGCACCGGATCGGCGATTAGAGCGTTGGTGTCGCTCTTCCACGCCAATTGGCCGACTACCGTAAAATGACTCCGGTCCTGTTCCCGCGTCAGGTGGGCCGCGCGCAGCAACGCCAACTCCACGGCTCTCTGTTTGCTGGTCTTCGGACTGCCGTAAACCACCACACCGAATTCGTTAGGACGCAAACGGCGAATAGCACGCATTCTCCGCGGTTGGGTTTCCAGGCCATCCGTATCCCCTAACAGTCCATACCGAGCCCAACGCAGCCAATTCAACACAGTCCCCCGTGACGTGACCGTGATTGGCTTCGCATCGAAGCGATCCGGTTGAAAAAAAGTTTCGATTCTGTGACGACCATCGCAGTCGGGCGAACATGACCGTGAATTCGTCAAATCGCCCTTCGCCGTGGCTCGGCAAGCGCGTATTTTCATGCGCATATTGAAGAAATGTTGTTATAGAGACAGTCATTATGGTCACGGGGGCATTTCAAGGGCTCGGCGCCATCCTCATCGGCGTGGTTCTCCTCGTCGCGGCACCGCTGTCGGCGTCCGCGCAGGACGAGCCTGTCGGCAAGGTGGTGCAACAGCGCGGCGCAGTGACCGTGCTGCGCGATATGACGCCGAGCCTGATGCTGCTGGGTGCGCCGGTCTTCCGCTCCGACCGGATCGTTACCGGGCCGGATTCGCGGATCAAGATCGAGTTCGCCGACCGCAGCCTGTTGGCGATCGGGTCCGACAGCGACATTACGGTCGATACTTTTCTGACCGAAGACGGCAGCCGCGTCTCGGCGGTGCTGTCCATGCTGCTCGGGATCGTGCGCGCGACGATTACCCCGGCCAAGGCGCAGGCCGGCTTCGACATCAAGACCCGGGCGGCCGTTGCATCGGCGCGCTCAACCGATTGGATCGTGGAGGTAACGCCGGACCGGACATCGGTGTTCGTTGAGGAAGGCGAAGTTTCGGTCATTCATCGCGACGGCGGCGGGGTGATCTTAAAGCCGGGCGAAGGCACGGATGTAATCGGCGACGCGCCGCCGAAGCAACCCATGCGTTGGGGCGACGAACGCATGCGGGATGTGGTCGCGCGAACCCGCGTTCCCTAATGCATGTCCGGCCTGATCGATACGCTGGTTGGGCGGGCCGGACGAATCGCCGCTGCAGTGTTGTTGACGCTGGGCGTCGCGGTTCTTTATGCCCTGGCGGGCAATCTGCCTTTCTTTCAGTCGCTGGAAGCCCAAACCCTTAGCTGGCGGTTTCAAATGCGCGGCCCGGCCCAGCCCGGCCGACAGGTCGCGTTGCTGATGATCGACGATCGGACGATCAACGCGCTCGGCCAGTGGCCGCTATCCCGAACCTACCTGGCGCGCGCCGTCAGAATGCTGGCCCGTGATCGGGCGCGGGTCATCGCGCTGGACCTGCTGTTTACCGGACCGGGGCAAATGTCGTCGCCAGAAGTCGACGCCGCCCTGCGGGCCGCCCCGTCGGATCAGGGGGGCAGCACGGAAGACCCGTTCCGAGGGCGGGAGCCGGATCGCGTTCTGGCCAAGGCGATATCGGACGCCGGCAATGTTGTCGTGCCCTTCGCCTTCGCATTTTTGCCCAGCCAGGCAAACGTCGTCGCGCTGCCCGACGCCATCGCGCGGGCGGCCTACCGGGTCTATCGCCTGCCATCCGACACCGGCCTGGCATTGTCCATTGTCCCGCACGGCGTTGTCGCACCATGGCCGATGATCGCGGAGGCGGCCGCCACCGCCCATGTCAGCGTGCTGCTGGAGCAGGATGGCGGCCTGCGCTACGACCATCCGGTGATCGGCTATCGCGAGACCTTCTACCCGTCCCTGCCGATCGAGACCGCGCGACTGTTCCTAGGTCTCACCAAGGAAGACGTGGTTGTCCGGTTCGGACAGGGCATCTCGTTGGCCGACCTCACCTTGCCGACAGACAGTCAGATGCGTCTGCTGGTCAACCACTATGGGCCGACCGGCACCATCGAAACCTATTCGTTCCTGGACCTGATCGAGGGACGCGTTCCGGACGGCACGTTCCGGGACCGGATCGCGATCATCGGCGGCACGGCACTCGGCGTCGGCGACACATTCATCACACCCTACAGCCGCACACTGCCCGGCGCCGAGTACCACGCGACGGTCATCAACAATATTCTGCAGGACGACTTCCTCGTCCGGCGGGATTGGACGTCGATGTTGGATATTGCCGCCATCGTCGTCGCCGGCTTGCTGACCGCTCTTCTGGCCTCGGCGAGGGCCCCGGTGCTGGCTGGCGGGATGGCCGCGATACTGATGGCCGCGTGGGGCGTTGTCGCCCTGGCAGCTTTCGTCTGGGGCAATACCTGGCTGAACTTCACCTTCCCCGCCGGCGCCATCGTCGTCAGCTTCGTCTGGTTCGCCATGACCGGCGCGGTACACGAACAGGGCCTGCGCCGCCGCGCGGAACGGCATCGGCGCAATCTCTCGCGCTATGTGCCAAGTACGGTCGCCACGACCCTGGCCGATCGGGACCAGCCATTCCAGTCGGACAGGACCCAGGATGCCGCGGTCATGTTCATCGACATGATCGGCTTCACCAGACTGTCGGAGACCATCAGCCCGGCCGACGGCATGACGCTGCTGCGGGCGTTCCACAGCCGGGTCGAGGCCGCCGTCTCCGCCCATAACGGCACGCTGGACAAGTTCATGGGCGACGGTGCTATGGCCACCTTCGGCGTGCCGGAACCCCGCGCGACGGACTGCCGCGACGCTGTCGCCTGCGCCCGCGACCTGGCGAAAGACATCGCCGCCTGGCGCGGCGAGTTGACGGCAGCAGGCCATCCGCCGGTTCGTATCGGCATCGGCCTGCACCATGGGCCGGTGATGGTCGGCGAGTTGGGCGGCAAACGGCAGGTCCAGTTCACGGTGACCGGCGACACTGTCAATGTCGCCAGCCGGATCGAAGCGCTGACGCGCGAGCACAAAGCTACGATCCTGGCTTCCGACGCCGTGATCGAGGCCGCGCGGGCGACCGCTGATGAAGACGCGACGGAAGGATTCGTCTGGCTCACGAACCAGCAGATCCGCGGCCGCGACCGAACGGTCGGACTATGGGGCTGGCGCGACGGTTCCGAGGATGACAGCGGCGGAAAGTCGACGCCGGCCGCTTAATGCCTCAGCCGGACCGGGCGGTTCCGTTCCCGGGCATCGGCGTGGCGGCGAAGGCGCGGCGCATCGCCGTCGTCCAGCGCCCGATAGACGGGCCACTGCCCGGCCGCCAACGCGACCAACGACGGGGCTGGCTGTCCCAGCCGCTTGCGGTATATCCAAAGATTGGTCAACACGCGCTCGACGAACAACCGTGTCTCCAGCAACGGGATACTCTCGATAAACAGCAGCGGATCGTCGCCGTAATCCATCCGGCGCTGCCATTTTCCGAGATTGCCGGGCCCACCGTTGTAGGCGGCGGCCAGGCGGAACAGATCGCCGTCGACGCGGCTGCTTTTCAGCAACTGACTTAAGTAACGCTGCCCAAGATCGATGTTGAGATCTGGCTGATAGAGTTCGTCCCGCCCCTGGCCGCGAAACCGCCGGCTGCGCGCCACGGCACGCGCCGTACGCGGCATCAACTGCATCAGGCCGCGCGCGCCGTCAGGGCTCTTGGCAAACCGGTCGAACGAGGATTCCTGGCGCATAACGGCAAAAACCAGCGCGCGGTCCAGCTTAAAACCGCTTTTCGGCTGCCACGGCGGGATCGGATAAAGTCCGCCATCCAACAGCTCCTCCGACCAGTCGCCCTTATCGTGTTTGCGCAGCTTGTCCGCAAGCTTGTAGCCGATCGAGGGCATGTCCATAAATTGCGTCACGGCGAGCAGGCCGTCGGCTACCGCCGGGTCGGACCAGCCCTGCACGGTCAGTAGTTCCCGTTCCGCCTTCTCGATCTCCGACAATTGGATCAACGCCAATGCACGCCGGATAGCGGGTTCTCCGAGCAAGGCCTCGCGGACGGATGGGGAGGGTACCCTTGGATCGAAGAAAAACTCGGTTTCGATGCCGAGACGCTGCCGGGCGAGCAATCCGTAAAAGGTCCGCGGATGTTCCGACGCCAGCATGAGCCAATGATCGGCCTCCGCGGTATTGGCCTGCTGGAGATGCGCCCTCGCCGCCCAATATCCCCCGGCCGCCCGGTTCCAACCGGATACGCCAACAGAAAGTGCGAGCGCTTCGAAATGATGAACGGCCAAGTCCATTCGCCCGAGCCGCCAGGCAGCCAACCCCGCCGTCCAGTGGGACAAAGGAACCTCGACCCCGGACCTGAAGGCCACCGCGCGCGCCAAATCGAGCGCCTGTTCCGCGTCGCCAAGATAGAACCGGCCCGCCGCAACCCTGGCATAGGCGTCGTCCACCTGAACGCGGTCGAACAGACGACGTACTTCGGCGGTCGCCAGTAGTTTCTCGGTATCGGTCAGACGCGTTTTGCGTAGGTAATAACGTATCCGCCGCTGCAGCTTCTGGACGCGCCGGCGCTGCGGCCAACTCAGGTTCTTTTCCGAACGATAGGGTTCGGCGCGAGCCGGCAAGGCGCCCAAACTGTCGGCAACGGACTTCGGCCGCAGCGGTCGCTTAGCGCCCTTGGGCCGCCGTTTCTTGGCCAACCGGTAGATGACGGCGGCGCCCGGACGATCCGCATAGGCCTTCAGCCAATCCCGCAGTTCCCCATACTTGGATCGATAGGCGGTTGGGTGAAGATATCGCTGATGCAGGATATAGCTCAGCAGCAGCGGGTCTTCGAGCTGCTCGATCATCCGGTCCGCAGCCGGCCACCATCCCTGTTCCTGAAGCGCGAATATGGTTCGATAGCGCGCCTCGTCCTCTGCCGTCAGAACGGTGGGCAAAGGGCCGAACGGGCCGGACAGTTTCGGCTGCTGCGCCGGCTGTGGCCCTACGGCCTCAGCCAGGTCCACGTTACCGGACTCGAGTCTGGCACCAGTCTCGTGGGCTTGCTGTCGCGTCGCCGTCGGCTCGTTCGTTCCGAGAGCCGAAAGAATGATCAGAGACAGCAAGCCCACGACAAACGCAGGGCCAGGCATCGAACGGGCGAGCCAAGTTAGTGCGCGCAAACGTGGCAACTTTAACGCTGACCGCATGGCCCGACCCGAATCAATTGGAGTTTTCTGCTAGGCGTGTTGTTGTACAGACCGCCAAAGAACGGACTGGGTCCGCCTGATTTTCACCAATTGTCCGGTTCGGAGGTAAACAACCCGTTGGCAAAACTGGTAAATGCCGCCGTTAGGTTAAGGGACGCCAGCCTTTCACATCACCAGCATCAACCCTACCGAAGCGCTCCAGACAACACCGCCGACAATATAGGCAGCTACCACTACACGCGGGCCGACACGCCGATCCAACAAGATCCTTAGCGAGGCCATAGGTCCACTCCATGGCGTATAGGGTTGAGCGATACAGGCCCATGTGGATGCAACCGACAAACAGCGCAAGACCGATCCCGCCGTTGCGGCGTGACTGATATCACAGAATCGTCAGATGGGACCGGAGTCCGACCGCAACCGCCCGGGTGGCGCGTTGCCGGCGGCGGCAATCGATTTAGGAGGGCACCGTCAGGCCTGTTGGGGTTCGCCGATATCAGAGTGAGATTTGATTTGCTCGATGGCGCGATTGCAGGCGAGCACGATTCGATCGCGGTATAGCTCGAGGTTTTCGATCGCTTCGTCGCCGGACAACTCTCCATCCGGCTCACCGCATTTCACGCGGGTCTTGGTGTTTTGGAGAATTACGCGGTACGGCATCGATTGCTCCCATTCAGGAATGCGCGTCATGCCAAAGCCGCGACAATCGCAGCCCTGGCTGCCACCGTTGGCTTTAATTATGGTTAACGATGACGGTTAACAAAGCGTTAAGCGGCCGCGCATCAACCCGCACCGTCCCCAGCGCGAAGCAAGCGGACCAGCGGTCCCCACTGGGTTTCGAGCAACGTAAGCTTTGTTAAGCCGGCGAAGAGGCCCCGATCGGCTGCTATTTCCTCGAAATCCGGATCGAGCCAGACATAGACCGGCCGTCCCGCGTCCAAATGGAAGTCCGCCAACGCCCGAACGCCGGCCATCCGGTCGTTGTCAGGCAACGCCAAACGAACGTGCTTATCGGTCAACAAGCCGAAGAATGGGTCCGGGTTTCGCACGAACAGCAGCGAGTCCCTTTCGATCACGGGATCGAACATCTCCGCCAGCGAAACCCCGACCGCACGCCATCCGACCGCACGCGGCAAGTCGTATGTGAAACCAACCAACCCAGCCCACACGAATCCCAGTGTGACGGCAACCGCGCAGGCGCCCCGCAGATTTGCCTGAGAACCTATGCGCACGGCGGA
Organism: Minwuiaceae bacterium; assembly: GCA_028278525.1. GTDB lineage: Bacteria > Pseudomonadota > Alphaproteobacteria > Minwuiales > Minwuiaceae > JANQEE01. Next base: position 65,176 of record JANQEE010000039.1, read on the forward strand.
AACCGTGACGGCTAAACCGAGTCCAACCGCCGCGAACACCATCGGGATCGACAGATAAACATGCTCCTGTAGGCCGATCGACATCGGCCCCGCGACGATCAGCAGCGCGTAGGCGAAGAACAGCCCGATCCCCGAAAACTGTATTGCCTGCCGCCAGCCGACGGATAACCCGGTACAGAGTTCCCGCCAGGCATAGGCGGAAAGGATCGCGCCGAACGGCAAAACGGGAAGCAGATATCGAAGATTGAGCCCCAAACCGCCATGCCAATGGAAATAGCCGTAAACGAGCACGAAGGCGGCAGGCACCACGAATAGCGCTGCAAGCGTCATGGCGTCCCGCCGCCGCAGCAGATGCACCAAAGGCAGGAGCAAGATCACCAGATAGGGGCAGCTTTGCAGCAGCGATTTCTTGAGGCTCCCGATATAGATCATACCGCCGGTTGGGCCGCGGCTAAGGGCTCCTTCAATCATCAACGGATCGCGGATCCGAAGGTCGACGACCAGGAAATAAAGACCGGACGCAAGCCGAACCACGGCCTCGCGAACCGGTGGAACAAAAAGTGCTACGGCCGCCACACCGGCGACAAACAGTATCAACGATTTAGGATGGGCCGATACCCGCCGATAGACGGGCTCCCGCGTCAGAGCCCAAACCGCGAGACCGATGGCCGCCAATGCCATGGCCAGCGGTAAATAGGCTGCTACCCCCGACGTGTTTCCTCCAACAACCGCACCGTATGTGAACGGAGACAGTACGCCGAACTTTGCCTGGTTGATGTACGCGAGCAGCAGAATCGCAGGCAACGCACCCACGGCGACAGCCAACGCCGGCAGCGGGCGACATGGATGGTTGAACAGAAACAGAAACAGCAGAGTCGGGAAGACGAAGACCGCATCCAATCGCAAGCCGATGCCCAGCCCGGCGATCAACCCGGCCAACGCGGCGAGCGACAGAGTCCGCAGCCGCGTGTCGGCGTCACGGGCCATAAATGCAAGATAAACCGCGCCTACAATCGTCAACAGCGTTAGTGCATGAGGCCAGGATGCCTGCGAGTACTCCCAGCCATAGGAGGCCAGAATGAAGATCAGGCAGGCATTCAGAGCCAGAGTGCCGTCGTCGAACAAGCGCCGCGCCAGCCCGTAGCAAAGCGCCACCACGCCCAGGTAGGAGAGCCCGTTCAGCACGAACAGCCCGTGATAGCCGAACAGCCTGTAGAACGGCGTCGCCACATAGGCGAACAAATGTGGGTACTGCGGCGCTAATTCGCCCCCGTGCGGCCGCGCCAGGGGAATCACAAGCTCCGGCGATGGAAACTCTTGATAGCCGTTCCAGATCGTCAGTCGGCCGGACGTCGCCAGCTCGTGAACCATCAGACGGTAAATGCCTTCGTCGATCAGCAACTGGCCGGATGCCGCGAAAAATGCGGAGAACAGTGGCACCGCGCCGCAGCAGAGCAGCACGATCAGTGCTTTTCGCTGGTTCGATTCGAACAATAGGGGCATCGGATCTGGTCCGCCGGCGCTTTGGGCATTCAACGAGGACGTGCCGGGCGGAAAAGGCGTGCCGCGCCGGCGGGGCCGCACAGCGTTATGTGACCGCCGAATGGTAAAGAATCGGTATCAGGCGGCCTCGGTCGCCTGTTCGAAAGCCACCAGCTTCGCCGCCTCCAGGATCACTTCCGGGCCGGCGCCAGGCTTTCGCGCTTGCTCGCTCAGGTGCCGCCGCCATGCCCGGGCGCCGGGCAGGCCCTGGGTCAGCCCGAGAATGTGGCGGGTAATCGCCGGAAGCGGCGTGCCGCCGGCCGTCTCAGCCTCGACATAGGGAATCAGGTCGTCGATCACCTCGCGCCGCGAGCGAGATTGGCGCCGGTCGCCGAAGAACCGGCGATCCGCATCGGCCAGGCAGTAAGGCGTCTGATAGGCTGCGCGGCCAAGCATCACCCCGTCGACATGGGTCAAATGGATAGCAGCTTCGTCCAGTGAGCCGATTCCGCCATTGATCACGATCGTGAGATCCGGAAAAGCCTGCTTGATCCGATAGACGAGGTCGTAGTCGAGCGGCGGCACTTCCCGGTTCTCCTTCGGGCTCAGACCTTCCAGCCAGGCCTGACGGGCGTGGATGACGAAGGTCTCGCAACCGGCATCGGAAACCCGGCGCACAAAGTCGAACAGGCGGTCTTCCGGTTGTCGGTCGATCCCAATGCGGCACTTCACCGTGACCGGCACTGACACCGCCCGGATCATCGCAGCCACCGACCGCCCAACCAAGTCAGGCTCGGCCATCAGACAAGCGCCGAACCGGCCAGACTGCACCCGATCGCTTGGGCAGCCGACATTCAGGTTCACTTCGTCATAGCCGCTGTCTTCCGCCATTTTCGCGCACACGGCGAGATCCACAGGGTCGCTGCCGCCGAGTTGGATCGCCAAGGGATGTTCGGCTTCGTGATAACGGAGAAACCGCGCCGCATCGCCATGTATCAGCGCGCCGGTCGTGATCATCTCCGTATATAGCGGGGTCCGCCGCGTAATCAGGCGCAGAAAGAACCGGTCGTGCCGGTCCGTCCAATCCATCATGGGGGCAACGGACAGGCGGCGCGCCGATGAGACAGCAAGTTCGCGCAACACAGTATCTCCTGGACCAACAGCGCACTGGCCATCTGTTTGGCGGCCAGACGCTACGCCAAAAGGACGTTAAAGGCCAGCAGGGCGGAAGAAAGACAGCAATCGCGTATTCAACAAAGTAGCCATCCATACAGGCCATCGCGCCAAAAAATTGGACAAATGTCCAGAAATCTCGTTCAATTTTTGCCGTTCAGTGCCGATTGCGCTTAGACCGCATGCAAGCCCGAAAAAATATGGGCACATACTGGGAGGAAGTCATGGAATTCGACTATGTGATCGTCGGCGGCGGGTCAGCGGGTTCGACGTTGGCCGCACGTTTGAGTGAAGACAAGGACGCCTCCGTCTGCCTGCTGGAGGCGGGCGGCGATGGGAATGGGATCCTTGTGCGCGCGCCTGCCGGGGTGGTGGCGATGCTGCCGGGCCAACCGGTCAAAATTAACAACTGGGCGTTCCAGACCGTGCCCCAGCCGGGACTGAAAGGGCGCAAGGGGTACCAACCCCGCGGCAAGGCTTTGGGTGGGTCCAGCGCAATCAATGCGATGCTCTATGTGCGCGGCCAGAGTCAGGATTACGACGGCTGGGCCGACAAGGGTTGCGATGGCTGGGATTGGAACAGCGTTCTGCCGTACTTCAAGAAGTCGGAAAACAACGAACGCGGCGGCGATGACATGCATGGCAACGACGGACCACTGCACGTCTCCAACCAGAGAGAAATGCGCCCGATCACTCAAGCCTTCATTCAGGCGGGCGAAGAGCTACAACACCGCCGCCGGGAAGACTTCAATACCGGCGACAATGAAGGGGTCGGCACCTATCAGGTGACCCAGTTCCATGGGTCCGAAAAAAATGGCGAACGCTGTTCGGCTGCGGCAGCCTATCTCTTCCCGGTGATGGGCCGGCCCAATCTGACAGTCCTGACCAAGGTGCACGCAACCCGCATCCTGTTTGACGGCAAACGAGCCACGAGCGTCGCCTACCGCGCGGGCAAGGCGGAAAAGTCCGTCACAGCCAGGCGCGAGGTTCTGGTCTGCGGCGGAGCGTTCGGCTCGCCGCAGTTGTTACAGTTGTCAGGCGTGGGCCGCGCCGATGACATCCGCCGCCACGGGATCGACATGATCCATGACCTGCCCGGCGTGGGTCAGAACCTGCAGGATCACCTTGATCTTGTGCTGGGTTACAAAACCAAGGACACCGACAATTTCGGCCTCGGTCTGACCGGCACGGTTAATCTACTCAGACACATCGTCAAATGGGCCCGCTCCGGCAAATCCATGATCGCCACCCCCTTTGCCGAAGGGGGCGCCTTCCTGAAAACCGACGCCGGTCTGGATCGTCCGGACATCCAGCTCCATTTCGTGATCTCGGTCGTCGACGATCACGCCCGCAAGCTGCATCTGGGCTATGGCTATAGTTGCCATATCTGCAAATTGCGCCCCGAATCCCGCGGCGAGGTTTTTCTGCAGAGCGCCGATCCTACCGCCCCGCCGGGCATCGACCCCAAATACCTCTCGGACCCCCGAGACCTGGAGACCATGATCGAGGGCGCCAAGATGACCCGTGCCATCCTCCAGGCGCCCGCCATGGCGAAGTACCGACACAAAGAGTTGTTTGGCGTGCATGACAACATGACAGACGATGATTGGGAGGCTTTGGTCCGGTCGCGGTCCGACACGATCTATCACCCGGTAGGCACCTGCAAAATGGGCAACGACGACATGGCGGTGGTCGATCCGACGCTGAAGGTGCACGGGCTCGAAGGATTGCGGGTGATCGACGCCTCGGTCATGCCGACCCTTGTGTCCGGCAACACCAACGCTCCCACGATCATGATCGCGGAGAAAGCGGCCGACATGATTAAGGCTGACGCCGCGGCCTGAGACAGAACAGGAGACATCACATGCTGACGCGGGATCAGCGCAAACTAAGCTGGGCTGAGATTGCCGCTTATCGTCCTGAACACTATTCCGGCACGGCACCTCTTGGCCGGGCTTGTTGGACAATGCGTCACGCCTGAAATAGTGGAAGGAGACGCATATGGAGGACAGCCCCGCAAAGCTCAAGGAACGCTCCGCCCGCAAGCAGATGAAGCGGGCCGAGAAAAAGCAGCAGATTGCGCAAAGCGCCTTGGTGGCCTTGCAGGAACTGGGTTACGCCAACACGTCGTTGCGGGACATTGCCAGCAAGTCGAACCTCTCGCTGGGCATGCTGCACTACTATTTCGAAGACCGCACAGACCTGATCATCTATTGCGTACAGACCTACAAACAGGCCTTTTCCGAACAGTTATTCCGCGCCATCCGGAACGCCGGCTCTTCCGTCGAACTGGTTGAGAATTTCGCGGACGCGATCACGGCATCCATTGTCGACGACGCCGCCACGCACAGGCTGTGGTACGACATCCGCAATCAGGCACAGTTCGACCGCGCTTTTCAGCCTGTTGTCGCGAATATCGAAGCCACGCTGATTGACGTCGTCGCCCAGGCTGTCGGCCGGGCCGGCCTGACACCCGAGCTGCCGCAGGAACTATGGTATCCGACGCTGGATGGCGTGTTTCAGTTCCACATGCAGCGACAGCTCCAAGGCGACCGGCTGTCCCGTGCGGAGATCCGGGCAAGTTTTGCCACGTTGATGCGCCATATATTCGCATCGCGCGCCAGTTGAGCGAAAGACATGCCTGTTCACATCCGCCTGCGTCAAAGGTAGAGGATCACGGCATAAGGGCCGGTAATCCAGGACCGACTCGCGAAATTCGGCACAATCGCTATCGTAGGCGCGGACAACAAGCGCGAGAATGGGATGCGGCCGCAGAGTATCCGGAGAACCTTGGGTTTCGGCTTACTGGCCGTTGCCGCGGTCGGCGTGATCGGAGTGGCGTACCGATGGAGCGAGGCTTACGTCCTGCGCGATACGGCGGGCCTTGGCCGCGCCGCCATGACCCTGCATGTCGAGAACATCAGAGGATGGCTTGGCCGATACCGGGCGTTGCCCCATGTCTACGCCCAGGACGCGCATATGAAGGCCCTGCTGCGGGACCCGGCCAACCCGGCCCTGATCGCGGCTGCCAACCGCCAGCTCGAGGTCTGGAACATGGCGACCGGCGCGGCCGATACCTACGTCCTGGACCGAACAGGCACGGCGATCGCCGCATCCAACTGGGACCAAGAGGCGACGTTCGTCGGCAGGAACTATGCCTTCCGCCCTTACTACAGCCAGGCGATGCAGGGCCGTCTTGGCCGGTTCTTCGCATTGGGCACCCAATCGGGTAAGCGTGGCTATTACTTCTCGCATCCCGTCCGCGACGGTAACGAGATCATCGGCGTGACGGTGGTAAAGGCCGGCGTGGCGGCTATCGAAGAGGAATTGCGGGCCAGCCCGCACGAGATCTACGTCACCGGCCCGGCCGGCGTGATTCTGCTGGCGAGCCACCCGGATTGGCGCCTGAAGACGATACAGCCGCTGGACGAAACGGCCCTGGACCGAATTCGCGCCAACCGCCAGTTCGAGATCGACCGCTTGAAGCCGGTGGATTTCGGCCCCCCCGCGCAACATCCGAGCGGCGAAAAGCTTGTGGTCGCGCGCCCGGACCGTTCGGATTCCGCACCGCGCGAGTTCCTGTACCTGTCGCAGGCAATGACGGTGGAAGGCTGGACACTTCATCTGCTGATGGACACGCGTGTGGCCCGCACGCAGATCCTGACCGCGGTGCTGCTGGCGGCTTCCCTGCTGCTGGCGGCCGCCCTGGTCGGCACGCTCGTCTGGCAGCGCCGCCGCCGACTTGTCGAACGCCTGAGCGAGCGCGAACAGGCACAGATCACCCTGGAACGCACAGTCAACGAGCGCACGGCGGACCTGCGCACCGCCAACCTGTTGCTGGAGGCGGAGGTCGTCGAACGCAAGGCCGCGGAGGAGGAACTGCGCCGCGCGCAGACCGAATTGATCCAGGCCGGCAAGCTGGCCGCTCTCGGCCAGATGGCGGCGGCGCTCAGCCACGAATTCAACCAGCCGCTTACCGCGATCCGCACCTACGCCGACAACGCGATCGCGTTCCTGGAGCGGGGGCGCGACGACGACGCCCAGACGAATATCGGCCGGATCTCCAAACTGACCGAGAGAATGGCCGAACTGTCGAAGCATCTGTCGAACTTCGCCCGCAAGCCGCGGGATACGGTCGACGCGGTGTCTTTGATCGGCGCCCTGCACGAAACCCTGGAATTGCTGAGAGGGCGGTTGGAAGCGGCCGATATCGAGCCGCTGATCGACGCCCCCGACAATGCCTGGGTTCTGGGTGGGCATGTGCGGCTGCAGCATGTGATCATGAACTTGGTAACCAACGCCCTGGATGCGGTTCGAGAACAGGACAGGCCGCAGTTGTCGATCGCCGTGCAGGCTGGGCCGCAGGAGACTCGGCTGGTCGTCGAAGATAACGGCCAGGGTATTTCCGGCGAGAGCCTGGAACAGATCTTCGACCCATTCTTTACCACCAAGGAAGTCGGCCAGGGCTTGGGGCTTGGCCTGTCCATTTCGTTCAACATCGTCAAGGACTTCGGTGGCACCTTACGGGCCGAAAACCGCCAGGAGGGCGGCGCGCGCTTCACGGTTACACTACAAACGGCCGCGGCCCCGGCGGAAGCGGCGGCCGAGTGAGCGCCGGATCCGTCATCCTGGTGGACGACGAAGAGGATGTCCGCCTGGCGGCCGGGCAATCGCTGGAACTGGAGGGGTTCGAGGTCACCTGTTTCGCCCGTGCGGAACGGGCGCTGGAACGGATCGGCCGGGGTTTCGACGGTGTATTGGTCAGCGACATCCGGATGCCGAAGATGGACGGCATGTCCCTGCTGGCCGAAACGCGCGAGATCGATCCCGATCTACCGGTGATCCTGATTACCGGGCATGGCGATGTACCGCTGGCCGTCAAGGCGATGCAGGCCGGCGCCTACGATTTCGTCGAGAAACCATTTGCGCCGAGCCGGCTGGTCGACGCCGTAACGCGCGCCGCCGATAAACGGCGCCTCACCCTGGAGAACCGCGAACTGCGCTCCAAGCTCGAGAAGCGGGACGCGCTGGAGTCCATGTTGGTTGGGCGTGCGCAGGCGATGGTCTCGCTGCGCCACCGTATTCGCACCATCGCGACGACCGATGCCGACGTTCTGATCCTCGGCGAAACCGGCACCGGCAAGGAGCTGGCCGCCCGCGCCATTCATGAGCTGTCGGAACGGCGCGACAGGCCCTTTGTCGCCATCAACATGGCGGCATTGCCCGCCGATACCATCGAAAGCGAGCTGTTCGGCCACGAGGCGGGTGCGTTCTCCGGCGCACATCGCGCCCGTGTCGGCAAGTTCGAGCATGCGCGCGGCGGCACCCTGTTTCTCGACGAGATCGGATCCCTCCCCGTCGGCCTGCAGGCCAAGCTGCTCCGCGTCATCGAAGACCGGGTCATCGAACGCCTGGGATCGAACGAAATCGTTCCGCTCGACGTACGCTTTGTCGCATCCACCAAGGAAGACCTTGTCGATGCGGTCGGCAAAGGCCTGTTCCGCGACGATCTCTACTACCGGCTTAACGTAGTGAGCATCGTCATGCCGCCGATGCGGGACCGGATGGACGATGCGCCCCGCCTGTTTCACCATCTTGTAAACGAGGCGGCGTTGCGCCACAGGCGCGCGGTTCCGGAAGTGACTCCGGACATCCTGACCCGCGTCGCCGCCCGCGACTGGCCCGGCAACGTGCGGGAACTGCGGAACGCCGCCGACCGTTTTGTCCTGGGACTGGGTCTGGAAGACATGCCGCTGGCCGAACGGGAGGCGAGCCTATCGGAGCAGGTCGACGCCTTCGAGAAAAGCGCCATCGCGGCCATGCTAGCCACCCAGGGCGGCAACCTGAAAGCCACCTACGAGGCGCTCGGCCTGTCGCGAAAAACGCTCTACGAAAAGATGCAAAAGCACGGATTGCGGCGCGAGGATTTCGCCGCGGCCGAGGGCCGGTAGACCAGACGTCACGATTTCCACCCATCGAATCGCGACGACCGGGTAGAGAGCGAAACATCCAACAAAAAAACAGGCGGTTGAGCGGCGAATCCGCGTTTTTGCTATTGAACGCCATGGGCCGGCCGTGGCTCAACAAGCGTAAGAAAGTCCTTGGACGGGCGGGCTGAACTGGTCTGCTCACACTGAGACGCTTGGAACCGAGGGAGAAACGACCATGCGCATTCGTACCATCCTGGCCGCCGCCGCTGGCGTACTGGCCATGTCCGCGTCGACCGCTTACGCGGCCTGCGATTCGGGCGAAATCGTCATCAAATTCAGCCATGTGACCAACACCGACAAACACCCGAAGGGCATTGCCGCCTCGCTTCTGGAGAAGCGCGTCAATGAGGAGATGAACGGCAAGGCCTGCATGGAGGTGTTCCCGAACTCCACCCTCTACGACGACAACAAGGTGCTGGAGGCCATGCTGCTCGGCGACGTGCAGATGGCTGCCCCATCGCTTTCAAAGTTCGAGAAGTACACCAAGAAATTCCGTCTGTTCGACCTGCCGTTCATGTTCGACGACATCAACGCGGTCGACCGGTTCCAGAACTCCGACGCCGGCCAGAAGATGAAAAACTCGATGCGCCGGAAAGGCCTGCAGGGCCTGGCCTTCTGGCACAACGGCATGAAACAGCTGTCGGCCACCAAACCGTTGCTGGAGCCCTCGGACGCGAAGGGCTTGAAGTTCCGCGTGCAAGCCTCCGACGTGTTGGTCGCACAGTTCGAGGCGCTCGGCGCCAACCCGCAAAAGATGTCCTTCAAGGAAGTCTATGGCGGCCTGCAGACGAAGGTCATCGACGGCCAGGAGAACACCTGGTCCAACATCTACGGCAAGAAGTTCTTCGAAGTGCAGGACGGCATCACCGAGACCAACCACGGCATCATCGACTACCTGGTGGTGACCTCGACCGAGTTCTGGGAAGGACTGCCGGACGACGTTCGCGACCAGCTCGCCACGATCGTGAAAGAGGTTACCGAGACCCGCAACGCCGAGTCCTTCGCGGTCAACGAGACCAACAAGAAATTGATCATGGAAGCGGGCTCCACCGTGCGTCAGCTCACCCCGGACCAACGCGCCATGTGGGTCGCGGCCATGAAGCCAGTTTGGAACAAGTTCGAGGGCGATGTCGGGACCGACCTGATCGCCGCCGCCCAAGCCGCCAACGCGACGAACTAGAATACGAAAACGATATCGGCGGCCCGGTTCGCCGGGCCGCCGCATTTCGCATAATAATAAAAGAACAAGACGACCATAGCGGGAGGGAGCCATGTCCCCTGGGCCAAGCACCGGGCTGGGGCGGGTGGTCGACCAGATCGAGGAATCGCTGATCGCGATCCTGCTCGGTCTGATGACACTGATCACCTTCGCCAACGTCATTGCACGATACGTTCTGAACAGCAACATCCTCTGGGCGCTTGAGGCGACCGTCTTCCTGTTCGCCTGGCTCGTCCTGATCGGCGTCTCCTATTGCGTCAAGGTCACGGCGCACCTCGGGGTGGACGTTGTGGTCAACATCGTCTCGCCGCGCGCGCGCAAGGTCATGACTCTGCTCTCCGTCATCTGCTGCCTGGTCTTCACCGGCCTGTTGTTGAAGGGCAGTTGGGACTATTGGTGGCTGTTTGCCAATAAGCGCGCGTTCCTGGAAGTGAACGACGTGCCGATGCCGGCCTTCCTGCAATTCTTCGCGGTCTGGTTGAACGAGGGCGAGCTATACGAGAAGCTGCCTCGCTTCATCCCTTACTTCGCGTTGCCGCTCGGCATGGCGCTGTTGATGTTTCGGTTCCTGCAGGCCGGCTGGCGCATCCTGACAGACCGCCAAACGCTGCTTATCGCGAGCCATGAAGTGGCCGACGAGGTGCACCGGCCAACCGCCGACAACAGGGAGGCCTGACGATGGATGTCGTCCTTCTGTTCGCGATGGTGATCGGCCTGCTGCTGATCGGCGTGCCGATCGCCGTCTCGCTCGGCCTCGCCAGCATGGCCTTCCTGCTGATGTTTTCGGACAGCTCGCTGGCCTCCGTCGCCGGCACGTTGTTCAACGCCTTCGACGGCCACTACACGCTATTGGCCATCCCGTTCTTCATCCTGGCATCGGCGTTCATGTCGACCGGCGGCGTGGCGCGCCGCATTATCCGCTTCGCCATCGCCTGCGTCGGCCATTTCCAGGGCGGGCTGGCCATCGCCGGCGTGTTCGCCTGCATGCTGTTCGCCGCCCTGTCAGGCTCGTCGCCGGCCACCGTTGTCGCCATCGGCACAATCGTCATCGCCGGCATGGTCCAGGTCGGCTACACCAAGGATTTCGCGGCCGGCGTGATCTGCAACGCCGGTACGCTCGGCATTCTGATCCCGCCGTCGATCGTGATGGTCGTCTACGCCGCCGCCGTCGACGTCTCCGTCGGCCGGATGTTCCTGGCCGGCGTCATCCCCGGCCTGCTTGCCGGCTTGATGCTGATGGTCGGAATCTACGTGGCTGCGAAAATCAAGAACCTGCCGGCACAGCCCTGGGCCGGCTGGCGCGAAATCGTCGCCTCGGCCCGGGACGCCGGCTGGGGCCTGTTCCTGATCATCATCATCCTGGGCGGCATCTACGGCGGAATCTTCACGCCCACGGAGGCCGCGGCCGTGGCGGCGGTCTATTCCTTCGTCATCGCCAACTTCGTCTACCGGGACATGGGGCCGTTCGCCAACGGCGCCGGCGCGGACATGTCGGTGGCACAGAAAGTCGCCAACACGTTCCTTACCCTGGTCCATCCGGACACGAAGAATACCCTGTTCGAAGCCGGCAAGCTGACCATCATGCTTTTGTTCATCATCGCGAACGCGCTGATCCTGAAGCATGTGCTGACCGACGAGCAGATTCCGCAGGCGATAGCCGGCACCATGCTGGAGGCCGGGTTCGGTCCGATCATGTTCCTGATCATCGTCAACGTCATCCTGCTGATCGGGGGTCAGTTCATGGAGCCTTCCGGGCTGATTGTGATCGTGGCGCCGCTGGTCTTCCCGATTGCCATAGAATTGGGGATCGACCCCATACATCTGGGTATCATCATGGTGGTCAATATGGAAATCGGCATGATCACGCCGCCCGTTGGGCTCAACCTGTTCGTGACGTCGGGCGTGGCGGAAATGTCCATGATGCGGGTAGTCAAGGCCGCGCTGCCGTGGCTCGGCATTTTGTTCATCTTCCTGATCATGGTCACCTACATCCCGCCGATTTCGACCTTCGTGCCGACGGCGATGATGGGGCCGGAGACGATAACGCGCTAAGGAGGCTCGACTAAACCTCGTGACAGATTCCGAGCAGGAGCATGTTGACCTGCTCGCCGTCGTCCGAAAGAGGCAGGGCGATCCGCTTGTAGCGAAGATAATCCCGCTGCTGCCAGGCGACGCGATCCTCGGTATAGACCGGGCGACGCTCGTCAACCACGTGGTCGTAGTCGGCGAAAATGCGATCGAAAACCTTGGCCGGGGTCGATTCGCTCAACAAGGTACCGGTGAAATCCAAGCCGGTGCTCTGCGCAACGTCGGTGCCGACCAGGCGGTAGCGGTAGTCGCGAGGGTTTTCCAGGACGTCGACCAGAACGACGAACGGCAACAGGCGGGGAATGTCGAGCGGATCGATATCGGCCCGCGAGGGCATGGAATGCCCCTTGCGGCGGCTTTCCCAATAGGCAAACAGGTCCCGCAATTCCGGCCGGGTCATCCGGTCCAGACTGTCGGGTTGAGCGATATCGTCTCCCGCCGATGCCATGGCCGTCCCAGCATCGGCGGGAATGGTGAACAGAAGGTTAGCGGCCTCAAAGCCGCCGGATTACTGCGTCAGGGCGGCAAACCGCTTTAGGTGATGATCCGTATTGCCGAACATGGTGTCGATCATCATCAGGCGCTTGTAGAAATGCCCGACCTTCAGTTCGTCGGTCATACCCATGCCGCCATGCAACTGGACTGACTGGGCGCCGACGAACTTGCCGGCCTTGCCGATCTGGGCCTTGGCGCCGGACGCCGCTTTTTTGCGCTCCGCCTCGCCTTCGTCGAGCTTGAGCGTCACCATGTAGGTCATCGAGCGAGACTGCTCCAGCTCGATGAACATGTCGACCATGCGGTGCTGTAACACCTGGAATTTACCGATCGGCACGCCGAACTGCTTGCGCGTCTTCAGGTATTCGTTCGTCGTATCGTGCAACACCTGCATCGCGCCGACCGCCTCCGCGCACAGCGCGGCAATCGCCCGGTCCGTCACGTTCTCGATAACGCCAAGCGCACCGCCGAGATCGCCAAGCACCGCTTCCGGTCCGGCCTTGACACCGTCCAGCGTCAAATCCGCCGCACGCAGACCGTCGACCGTACGATAGTCGCGCCGGGCAAGGCCGGCCGCATCGGCATCGAGCATGAAAAGCGATACGCCGTCCGCATCCCGCTGGCCGCCGCCGGCCCTGGCGGAGACGATGATCTTGTCCGCCGAGGGCGCCCCGAACACGACGCTCTTTTTGCCGTTCAGCACGTAGCCGCCGTTCGACGCTTCCGCCGTTGTCGTGATGTCCGCCAGATTGAAGCGCGATTGCGGCTCGGCGAAACCAAACGCCAACATCATCTCGCCGCCGGCGACCGCCGGCAGAATCTCCTGCTTCTGCGCTTCGCTGCCCGCCGCCTCGACCAGGCCGGCGCCGAGGATGACGGTCGGCATATAGGGCTCCGCGACCAAGCCGGCACCGAACGCTTCCATCAGGATCATCGTTTCAACCGGGCTGCCGCCAAGCCCGCCGTAGTCTTCCGGTAACGGCATGCTGAGCCAGCCAAGCTCGGCGAACTTCGCCCAATTGTCACGGCTGAAGCCGTCGTCGGACGTGACCAGCTTACGCCGCGCGTCGAAATCGTATTCGTCCTGCACGAAGCGAACGACGCTGTCCTTGAGCAGAGTCTGCTCGGTGGAAAACGAAAAATCCATCTTCTAGTTGTCCTTCCCTGTACTGATGTCGTCGATCGCCGATAGGTCCGCTACAAGCCCAGGACCATCTTGGCGATGATGTTCTTCTGAATTTCGTTCGAGCCGCCGTAGATCGTGGTCGCCCGCATATAAAGATGATGCGCCAGGATACCGTCGGCATAGTCCGGGCCCACCGCAGGTTCGTTGCGCCCATGTTCCGGCAGTTCGTACGGATTGGCATAGTAGCCGACAGCCTCGACCAGCAACTCGTCGATCCGCTGCGTAAGCTCGGCGCCGCGGATCTTCAGCATCGAGGCTTCCGGGCCCGGCGCGCGACCTTCGCTCTCGTCGGCCAGGGTCCGCAGGTTTGTCATCTCCAATGCGGTAAGGTCGACTTCCGTGTCGGCGATTTTCCGGCTGAAAGCCGAGTCCGTGATAAGCGGAGAACCGTCGGTTAACTCCGCCCGCGCAATCTCTTTCAGCTTCTCGATCCGCACCTTGGAATCCGCCACGTTGGCAATGCCGGTCCGCTCATGCCCGAGCAGGAATTTGGCGTAGGTCCAGCCCTTGTTTTCCTCGCCGATCAAGTTGGACCGCGGCACACGCACATTGTCCAGAAAGACCTCGTTGATGCTGTGGCCTTCGTCGATGGTGATGATCGGCCGGACCGTGATGCCCGGGCTCTTCATATCGATCAGAAGGAAGGAGATGCCTTCCTGCTGCTTGGCGTCCGGGTCGGTGCGAACCAGGCAGAAGATCCAATCGGCAAAATGCGCGTGAGTGGTCCACACCTTATGGCCGTTGACGATGTAGTCGTCGCCATCCCGTTCCGCTTTGGTACGGAGCGAGGCAAGGTCGGAGCCGGACCCCGGCTCCGAATAACCCTGGCACCAGAAATGCTCGCCCGAATAGATCTTTGGCAGGTGATAGGCCTTCTGCTCGTCGCTGCCGAAGGTGAAGATAACCGGCGCGACCATGCTCAGGCCGAAAGGCGACAGCGGCGGCGCCCCGGCCTTGGCGCATTCTTCGTCGAAAATGTACTTCTGTGTAGGCGACCAATCGATGCCGCCATGCTCCACCGGCCAGTTCGGCGCAAGCCAGCCCTTCGCCGCCAGGGTCTGGTGCCAGGACCGCAAATCCTCTTTCTCAAGATGATGGCCGGTCCGCACCTTTTCTGACAGTTCCGACGGCAGGTTCGCCGCGATGAATGCACGCACTTCTTCCCGAAACGCTAATTCCTCAGGCGTAAACGCGAGATCCATAACTCAATCTCCAACTATTCAGCGGTTTCGCGGGCGCGCGAAAACCTATGTCGCGCCCGCATCCAATTCAAGCCACCTCACTCACGTTCACGCGAAGCTACGGAAGTTGGCGTCGCCGTCCCGCTCGATCTGCTCGACCAGCGCGACTTCCCAGGTCAGGTAGTCCCGCATGAACTTCTCGATCGTGTCCTTATGTTCGTAGGGCTTATACCAGACATCGTCGGTCTCAGTGGTGAGGTAGTCCATCCCCTCGGCGGTTGGCAGACCCGCCGCCACCCAGGCGTCGGTGCCGCCGTCGAGCACCCGGATCAGCAGGCCCGGACGGGCCGCGGCCGCGTCCTTCACCGCAAGATGAGCCAGCATGCCGTCCGGCGACGTCAGCACGATCAGGCCGACCGGCGGCAGGCGGAACAGGCCGCTTGGGAAGCGCGACCGCACCGCCCACCAGGCGCCGGGAATGTGGCCGGCGCGGTACTCCAGGCTGGTGGCCAGATCGACGACCGCCACCGGTTCACCGGAATCCAGCACCGCCTTCAATTCATGCGGCGAGATGACGTCGCCTTTTTCCTGGCCGAGCAATGTCGGCGCCCGGGCACCGGTTTCCGTCCCGTCATCGCCGATACCGCCGTCCAGGACGAACACATCGTCCCAGCCCATCTGAATCAGCCAGGACGCCGTCATGGTCGCACGCACCCCGGCATCGTCGGCCAGCACCACGCGGGCGCCCCGCGTCGCGATATACTCGTCGGTCGCCTGTACGAGCTGCCCGCCCGGCGCGTTGCGGGAACCCGGCAGGTGCCCGGCTTCGAATTCGGCCGGCGAGCGGACATCCAGCAGGAACAAAGTGCGGCTCTCTGCCTCCGCCTGCCAGGCGGCGAGCGTTGCCCGGTCCGCCCAGCGGACGCCGAACCGTTCCGCCACCCGCGCCGCGGACTCTTTTGCTTTCTCCAGGCCGGACGCACTGGGCGCCTCAGCAACGCGCTCGCTGCCATGCTCTAGCTGATGGCCAGCAAGATGCCAGCCCATGGTGCCGTCTTTCAGCGCGGCGACCGGGTTCGGGATCCCCGCGTTGATCAGCGATTGCGCGCCGATGATGCTGCGGGTGCGGCCGGCGCAATTGACCAGAACGAAGGTATCCGGGTCGGGTGCGATGTCGTGCACGCGATAGACCAATTCCGCGCCCGGCGTATCGATGCCGCCGGGGATATTCATCCGGTGGTACTCGTCGTACGGCCGGGAATCCAGGATCACCATGTTGTCGCCGGCATCCAGCTTCGCCTTGACCTCGTCGGCGGTCAGTCGCGGCGTGTCGTAGGCATGCTCGACAAACTCGCCGAACGCCTTACTGGGTACGTTGACGCCGGAAAACAATTCGTAGCCGGCGGCCCGCCAGCCGCTAACCCCGTCGGTCAGAACCGATACATCGGTGTAGCCGAAACCGCTCAGGCGCTCCGCCGCCGTTTCCGATAGTTTGGCGTCGTCGCCTTCATCCACCAGCACGATCCGGGTGCCGGTACGCGGCACCAGATCGGCAAAGTCAAGTTCCAGGCGACTCAACGGAATGCAGACAGCGAACAGCAGATGTTCCTTGGAAAAGACGCCTTGCTCGCGCACGTCGATAAGCGCCAGTTCATCGCCATCTCGAAGCATCGCCTTCAGCGCCGCGGGTGTCACGCTTCGGCTCATCGATCAGGCCCCGACCCTGTCCGCTCGCGCCTCGCGGATATCGCTATGCGCCGGGAAGACATGCCAGGTGTTGTCTTCCGGCTTGTAGTATTCGCGTTTGTGAAGCTGCTCCAGCGCCACCCCGTACATGTGGAAATTCAGCACCGGCACGTCGCCGTGAATATGGATCGAATGCAGATCCTCGGGCATGAAAGCAACGCCGGTGCCGGCGCCGACCGTATGCTCGCCGGTCTGCTCGACCCCGCCCTCGTCGGTATGACGGTAGAACCGATTATGCTCTTCCCCCCGCACGCCGACGATCGCCGCCCAGGTCGTGTGGTTATGCGCCGGCGTATCGACGCCGGTCTTCGCCGCGTTTGCGTAAAGCGCGAAGCGGTGGTCGTCGTCCTCGGACAGACGATAGAGGCACGAGTTCCGCTTGTCCCCCGGTCCGGGCATCGGAAAATCGCCCATCGGAAACAGCTCTTCGCGCGATGCGAGTGCCATCAAGTGGCCCTTGATTTCCTCCAGCGACTCCCGCGTCACGCCCTTGTCGCGCTCGACCTGACGTATCTTTTCGACGGTTTCGGCCACCGCCCTGGCGCGTTCTTCGGCCACGCTCACGATCGTTCTCCCCTACTGAACCTTGTCGCCCCGTCATCTTACAGCCGCACCCCCTTCGCGCGAAGGGGGTGCGGCGCAATTATGCAACCCCCAGCAAATGGAGCAAAACCTGGCGCCGGTGCGGGCTTGTCCGATGTTCGAACAGGTAAATGCCCTGCCAGGTCCCCAGCGCCATGCGGCCGGCCTGGACCGGCACGGCGAGATGCGTCTGCGTCAGCGCCGCGCGGATATGCGCCGGCATGTCGTCCGGCCCCTCGGCCGTATGCCGATAGAGCGACATGTCGTCGGCCACCAACTGCGAAAAGAAGGCATCCAGGTCGCGCATGACATCCGGATCGGCATTTTCCTGGATCAGCAGGGATGCCGAGGTGTGGCGAAGGAACAGCGTGAGAAGTCCGTCACACAGCCCTTGTTCGCCAACCCAATCCGCGATGTAACCGGTGATTTCGGTCAAGCCACGGCCCGGCGTTTGGACCGTCATCTGATGCATCGATTGCTGCATGGCGTCTTATAGCACGGTGAAATGACCGCAAATATGGTCGCTCAGCGGCGGGATTTTCCGTTGCGAACAGCGTCACCCTTACGGGAAGTGCTCAATGGAGGACGCGATATGGCAACCAAGGGACTGATGCAGCGCCTAAACGAGGACCCGGTGATTTGCGCCGAGGGGTATCTGTTCGAAATGGAGCGGCGCGGGTACCTGCAGGCGGGCGCGTTCGTGCCGGAAGTCGTGGTCGAGCATCCCGAGGTCGTTCGCCAGTTGCACCGGGATTTCGCCCATGCCGGATCCGACGTCATGGAGGCTTTCACCTACTATGCCCATCGCGAAAAAATGCGCCTGATCGGCCGTGAGGAAGAGCTTGAAAACATCAACCGCCAGGCTTTGCGCATTGCTCGCGAGGTTGCCGAGGAGTATGGCTGCCTGCTGGCCGGCAATATCTGCAATACCAACGTCTACGAGCCGGACAACGCCGCCTCGGCCGACGCCGTACGCGCCATTTTCACGGAGCAGGTACAGTGGGCGGTCGACGAAGGCGCCGATTACATCGTGGCCGAAACCATCGCTTTCGCCGGCGAGGCGGCGATTGCCCTGGACGTGATCAAGCAGGTCGGGATGCCGGCCGTGGTAACCCTGGCCGCGCACCGCACCGGCCGGTTGCGCGACGGCCTATCCGTGGCGGAAGCCTGCAAAATGTTGGAGAAGAACGGCGCCGACGTGGTCGGGCTGAACTGCGCCCGTGGGCCGGACACCATGCTGCCCCTGCTGGAAGAAATCGCGTCCGTCTGCACCGTACCGCTGGCCGCGCTGCCGGTGCCGTACCGCACGACACCGTCGGAACCCAACTTCCAGGCGCTGACCGATCCATGCCATGCGCATCCGAGCGACGAACGCCCGTTCCCGACGCATCTTGACCCCATGACCTGCACGCGCATGGAGATCGCGGACTTCACCAAACGCGCGACGGAAATCGGGGCGGCCTATCTCGGCGTCTGCTGCGGCGCCGGCCCGCATCATATTCGCGCGATGGCGGAAGCACTGGGCCGCCGCCCACCGGCGAGCCGCTATTCCGCAGACATGTCCAAGCACTATGCGCTGGGCGACGACCCGTCGTTCAAGGGGCACAATCTGGAATATGGCCAGGAGCTTTAGAGGGTTCGGAGTCCAACTCAATCGAGGCGGTCGCAACGATCTCGACCAGCCAGTCGACGGTGACCGAAATCCGCGCCAGGGGACGCAGCTCCGGATGGACCAGCAACCAGACTTCGCGCGTTAGAACGCTGCCGTCCGATAGCCGGACCAGGCGGGGATCGGGGCCGGCCATGAAATCAGGCAGAACGGTCCGGCCCAGGCCGGCCCGCACCGCCTGAAACAGCGACTCGGCATCCCCGACGCCAAGCCGCGCCGGATCGCCGTGTTTGGCGATCCAACGCGCCTGCGGCAGGTCAAGGTAAGAGTCTTCGTAGGTCAACCAGGGCAGGTCGGCAGGGTTACCGCCCGCCGGTCCGTAGACCGAGTAACCGAGTGCGCCGATGCTCCGACATAGCGCCGTCCCACTCTCCGGCCGCGCTAGGCGAAGCGCGATGTCCGCCTCGCGTTTCGTTAGGCTGAGATTACCGGAATCCGCCAGCGCCTCGACCCGAAGCCTAGGGTACGTATCGAATAACCGTGCAAGATTTGGGATCAGCAAGCGATTGATGATCGTCGGCACCGCCGTCAGCCGAACGCTGCCCTCCGGTTGGCGATCAGCCCCTGTGAGGCTCTCTTGCAAGGCTAGGACTTCGCTTTCGACACGCTCCGCCCGGTCGAGCGCTTCCTCCCCCGCCGCTGTCGGCCGCATCAACCCTTCGGCCCGGTCGAACAGATGTGCGCCAAGCGCGGTTTCAATGGCCGCCACACGGCGCGTTACCGTGGTCTGGTCGACATGCAGGCTGCGGGCGGCTGCCGACAGGGTACCGCCGCGGGCCACCGCCAGCAGATAGCGTAGATCGTTCCAGTTCATATCCATTTCTGCAAAATTGCAGAATAGATTAGCAGATATGCGGATAGATCTGTATTTTTTCGGTAACTAGAACGGTGTTACCACATTTGGAGTGTTCTGAATGCCGTTCGAGTTTTCCAGCTTGGCCGACCTCGGCGGCCAGCAACTGCCATGGCTGGCTATAGCCGCGTTATGCGCCGGACTGGTCCGCGGCTTTGCGGGGTTCGGTGCCGCCATGATCTTCATACCGATCGCCAGCGCTCTGATCGACCCGAAGGCCGCCGTCATCGTACTGTTCGTGATCGACGGCATCGCGACAGCGCCCTTGCTGGTGCCGGCAGCGCGGATATGCCGGTGGTCGGAGATCATGCCATTGATCGTCGGCGCGACAATGACCGTGCCCCTTGGCGTACAAGCGCTGGTCCTCATGGACCCGGTATTACTGCGCTGGATCATCTGCTGCGCCATACTTTTGGCCCTCGCCGCCATGGCGACCGGCTGGCGCTACAGTCGGCTTCCTTCGACGCCGGTTACCGTCGGCATCGGCGGCATGGCCGGACTGACAGGCGGTGCAGCCAGCCTTTCCGGTCCGCCGATCGTTCTGTTCTGGCTGGGCGGACAATCGGCGGCGCCGACCGTGCGCGCCAACATGATCGTCTTCCTCGGCATCTCGACGGTGATCACCGGCGCCGCTTACTGGTGGAACGGCCTGTTTGTCGCCGAGCAGATCGCCAGATCGGCGCTTTTGGTGCCGATCTACGCCGCTGCGATCTGGCTCGGCGCCCGATGTTTCCGGCATGCCTCGGAATGCCTGTTTCGTCGCCTGGCATTTGGCCTGATCGCCTTTGCGGCCCTGGGTAGCCTGCCGATCATGGACGGGTTCTTCTGAATCCTAGGGCGCGATCGACCACCACGTCGTGAGCTGATGGCCATACAGCGGCACGACGGCCGGGTGCGCTACGCCATGCCAATAGGCGACCCGCTCCACCGTATCGTGATATAGCGGCACCACGTAATGCGACCATAACAGAATGCGATCCAGCGCGCGGGTCGCCGCGATCAGCTCGGGGCGCGTGCGCGCCGCCGTCAGGTGGCCGACCATGGCATCGACCGCCGGGTCGCGAACCCCGACATAGTTGCGGCTGCCCTCGATACCCGCTTCGGCCGAGCCCCAGTAGTAGAGCTGCTCGCTACCAGGCGAGAGCGATTGGTACCAATCCGTCAGGATAACGTCGAAATCGAACGCGCGGCGGCGGCGCTCGTATTGCGCCGCATCGGCCGTGCGTATCCGCGCGGCGATGCCCAGCCGTTCCAGATTCTGTGCAAAGGCCAGCGCAATCCGTTCGTCGCGCGGGTCGGCCAGCAAAATTTCGAACGTTATAAGCCGGCCGGACTTGGCGTCGACGAGCCGACCGTCCCGCACCAGCCAGCCTGCCTCGGTCAGCAGTTTGAAGGCCTGCTTCAGGTTGCGGCGGAGACCCGCCGGCCCGTCCGCAAAGGGTGGGGCGTAAGCCGGCCCGAACACTTCGTCGGGCACGCGGCCGCGCCACGGCTCCAACAAGGCGAGTTCGCCAGCGCTAGGTGGACCGACGGCCGCGAGATCGGAGTTCGAGAAATAGCTGGCGCTTTGACGGTACGCGCCGTGAAACAGGCTGCGGTTGGCCCAATCGAAATCGAAGGCGTAGGCCAGCGCGGCGCGGACGCGCGGGTCGGCGAACATCGGCCGCCGGGTGTTGAAGGCGAAGCCTCGCATACCCTGGGTCAGGCCGTGGATCACCTCCTCCTTGACGACATCGCCGGCGGCCACGGCCGGGAAATCGTAAAGGGTCGCCCACCGCGCCGGGTCGTGCTCGAATCGCAGGTCGTAATCGCCCGACTTGAACGCCATCAACGCGACCCCCGCGTCGCGGTAATAGGTGTAGTCGATCCGGTCGAAATTGTAGCGGCCGCGATTGGGCGCGAGGGACAGTCCCCAATAGTCGGAGCGGCGGCGATAGGAGATCAGGCGCCCGGGCTCCAGCTCGACCACCTCGTAGGGCCCACTGCCTGGGATGGCGTCCAGGCCGGTACGTTCGAAATCCCGCCCGGCAAAGAAGTGTTTCGGCAGAATCGGCATCAACCCGAGGATCAGAGCAAGTTCCCGGTTTTCGCCCGAGCCGAAGTCGAACTTCACCTTGTTCGGGCCGGGCCGCGTAACCGACGTCACCTGACGATAGAACAGTCGGTGGTTGGGCCGCCCTTTGCTCCGCAGCGTTTTGTAGGTGAACACCACGTCGTCGACGGTGACGGGTTTGCCGTCGGAGAACCGCGCCTCCGGCCGCAGCGTGAAGGTAATCCAACTGCGGTCCGGCGCGACATCAACAGATCCGGCCAGCAGGCCGTACAGCGAAAACGGCTCGTCCTGCGAGCGCGCCATCAGGGATTCGAACGTCAGCCCCAAGCCCTTCGCCGCCTCTCCCTTGATGATGAAGGGGTTGAGCGAATCGAAACCGCCGATCGCCGCCAGTCTTAGCCGTCCGCCCTTCGGCGCATTGGGATTGACGTAGTCGAAATGGGCGAAGCCCGGCGGGTATTTCGGTTCGCCGTGCATGGCGATACCATGGGTATCGGCCCGTGCGGCGACCGCACCCACCAACAGAATCACCAGCAACACCAACCCGCGCATTGCCGCACCAAACCCCACCGACACAGGCCCGGTCAACCGGTGGACGCCACTGCGGGCATCCGCCATATTGCCGGGCCCGAAACGGAGACAACGGCCATGGCCGACATATTGCGCACCCCCGACGAGCGTTTCGCCGATCTTCCCGGCTTCGACTTCGCACCCAATTATGTCGAAAACTTGCCCGGCTACGACGGTATGCGGATGCATTACCTGGACGAAGGGCCGGCGGACGCCGAGCATGTCTTCCTATGCCTGCACGGGCAACCGAGTTGGAGCTACCTCTACCGCAAGATGATCCCGGTCTTCACGGCGGCCGGCCACCGCGCGGTGGCGCCGGATTTCTTCGGCTTCGGCCGGTCCGACAAGCCCGTGGCGGACGAGACCTATACCTTCGATTTCCATCGCGACGCGATCCTGCGTTTCATCGAACAGTTGGATCTTCGCAACATCACTTTGGTCGGGCAGGACTGGGGCGGCGTCATTGGCCTCACCTTGCCGATGGAAATGCCGGAGCGTTTCTCGCGCCTGATCGTCATGAACACGGCGCTCAGCACGGGCGACTTCCCGCTCGGCGAGGGCTTTCTGGCCTGGCGCGCCTTCTCCAACGCCAACCCGGACCTGGATATCGCCGCACTGATGGCGCGCGCCACGCCGATTTTGACACCGGAAGAAGCCGCGGCCTACGCCGCGCCATTTCCCGACCAAAGCTACAAGGCGGGCGTCCGTCGCTTTCCCAATCTGGTGCCGGACAACCCGGACGCGGGCGGCGCTGCCACCTCGCGGCGTGCGCGCGACTGGTGGGGATCGGAATGGAACGGCCAGAGCTTCATGGCGATCGGCATGCAAGACCCGGTGCTGGGTGCGCCAGCGATGCACGCCCTGGCCAAGCTGATCAAAGGCTGTCCGGCGCCGCTGGAAATAGCGGAAGCCGGCCATTTCGTTCAAGAATGGGGCGACCAGGTCGCGCAACAAGCGTTGGAGGCCTTCGGGTGAGCGGAGCGGACACCGCCGACGTGGAGGTGCCGGACGGGTTCAAACTAATGACTCGGCCCGGCGGCTTCGAGGAACTGATCGGGCCGATTTACGGCCGCAAGGATTCGGACGACCAATATCGCCTTGCTTTTCGCGCGGCGCCTCGCCACACCAACCCACAGGGTGTAATCCATGGCGGCATGATGATGACCGTGCTGGACGCCACGCTCGGCATCGCGGTTTACCGGGTCATCGGCAAGAAGCGCTGCGCGACGGTCAGCCTGAACTGCAACTTCGTGGCCAGCGGCCAAATCGGCGACTGGCTGGAAACGACCGCGACCATAGTCCGCCGCGGCCGGTCCGTCGTGTTCATGCGCGGCGAACTAATGTGCGGCGACCGTCTACTGATGACCGGCGACGGAGTCTGGAAGGTTATGGGTTAGCCCCGCTTCCGCACTAGCTTGCGCGGCGGTAGCAGGTCGGCGAATTCGGCGCTTTCTTTCGCCTTGTTGGCCTGCATCTGGACCATCAGATCGTCAGTGAGCAACATGCCCGACTGCCAGACCGACATGTAGTTGAGCGCGTCGGCGACGGAGTGGTCCCGGGTGTAGTTCAGCATCTCCTTGGTGCCGACGATGGCGAGCGGCGACTTCGCCGCGATCTCCCGCGCAACCGCCATAACGACGTCTAGCATCGCATCCGCGGACTCGTAGACGTCGTTCACCAGGCCGATTTCCTTCGCCTCGTCCGCGTACATGCGGCGGCCGGTATAGGCCAGTTCGCGCACCTTGCCCGAGGGGATCAGATGCGGCAGCCGCTGCAGCGTGCCGACATCGGCGGTCATGCCGATATTGATTTCCTGG
Source organism: Minwuiaceae bacterium (assembly GCA_028278525.1). Classification (GTDB taxonomy): domain Bacteria; phylum Pseudomonadota; class Alphaproteobacteria; order Minwuiales; family Minwuiaceae; genus JANQEE01. The sequence goes on from JANQEE010000039.1 coordinate 89,280, forward strand.
ATGCAGAAGAACGCGTCCTCGGTGCAATAGCGCATATCGCAGGCGGAGATGAGGTCGACGCCGCCGCCGATGCAGCCGCCCTGCACCGCCACCAGCACCGGCAGACGGCAGTTTTCGATCGCGTTAAAGCTCTCCTGCATCTCCAGCACCGAGGTGCGAAGCTGCTCCCGTACACGGCCGGCTTCTTCTTTCGGGGCGGCGCCGGCGATCTCGGCAAAGGCGTTGAGATCCAGCCCGGCGGTAAAGTGCTTGCCGGTCGAGGAGATGACCACGGCCCGCGCGGACGGCTCCGACCCGATCTCGGCGAACACGTCGACGAATTCCTGCCACATCGGCAGGATCATGGTGTTGAGCTGGTCCGGCCGCGACAGCCGAACATGCGCGACGTGGTCGGCGACTTCCAGGGTCAGGGTCTCGTAAGCCATGGCGGCGCTCCTCCGGTAGCGGCTGGTCCTCGCGGTTTTAGCACGGCGGCGTCCGGCGATCACCTTGACTCGCCCGCGGCGCCCCGGCACTAGAGATGCCATGACCAGACAAACTGAACGCATCCCCTTGATGGCGCCAAGCCCGGGCACGACCCGGGATTTGGTAGTCCATCGCTTCGGCGCGGCCGGCGCGCGGCCGAAAGCCTATATCCAGGGCTCACTGCATGCCGACGAACTGCCCGGCGGTCTAGTAGCGCATCATCTGGGCGGACTGCTCGATAAGGCCGAGGTCACCGGCGAGATCGTGCTGGTGCCCGCCGCCAACCCGATCGGGCTGGACCAGCGGGTGCTGGGCCATCATTTCGGCCGCCACTTCGGCGGCACCGGCGACAACTTCAATCGCGGCTATCCGGATCTGACGGACGCGGTTGTCGAACGGGTCGAAGGCCGCATTAGCCCCGACCAAGCAACGAACGCCGATCTGATCCGCGCCGCGATGACGGCTGCCGTGGCGGACCTGGAACCGACAACCGAACTGGATACATTGCGCTTCACGCTGATGCGCCTCGCCGCCGACGCCGACATCGTGCTGGATTTGCACTGCGATCAGGAGGCGGAGCTTTACATCTATCTGGGCGAGGACCTGTGGCCCGACGCGCGCGACCTTTCGGCGGATCTGGGCGCCGTCTCGACGCTGTTGGCGCTGGACTCCGGCGGCGGGTCGTTCGACGAAGCGTTCAGCCTGCCCTGGTGGAACCTGAAACAGCGGTTTCCCGACATGCCGATCCCGGCCGGCTGCCTGTCGACCACGGTGGAACTTCGCGGCAGTGCCGACGTCTACGACTATCTCGCGGCGCAGGACGCGGCCGGCCTGTTCCGGTTTCTGCAACGCCGCGGCCTGGTCGCCGGCGACCCGGGCCCGATGCCGGACCTGATCGCCGAGGCCACGCCGCTCACCGGCTGCGACATGGTCCGCGCACCGGTCGGTGGCATCGTCGCTTATCGGCGCGAACTCGGCGAGATCGTGGCGGCCGGCGACGTGATTGCCGAGATTGTCGACCAGACGGCGGCGCCGGATCAGGCGCGCACACCGGTCACCACCCGTACGGCCGGGCGGCTGTTCAGCCGCAGCGACAATCGTTGGGCCCGACCGGGACAACCGATCGCCAAGGTTGCGGGCGCAGAACCGCTGCCGGACGCGGGCGACTATCTTTTGTCCGACTGACCGAGCCAGAATACCATCACGGGAGTCTGTTCAAGACTGCCCTGCCGGCCCGCTCCCCCGTCCCAACCACCCATAGGGTACCCTGTACGGGTGGTTGGGACGGGGGAGCGGGCCGGCAGGGCACTCGAAAATGCGTCGCGAGACGCATTTTGGGACAGAAACTAAGACAACTGGGAGGACCGAATGGCCGTTGAGTACGACAAGTTGATGGCGCTGGAAGGCGAAGAGAAGGAATTCAGTTACACCGACCGGGAGACGATGCTGTATGCGGTCGGCATCGGCATGGGCTGCGACCCGATGAACCGCGACGAACTGCCGTTTGTGTTCGAAAAAAACCTGACGCCGGTGCCAACAATGGCCACCGTACTTGCCTGGGACGAAACGCTGATGATGGCCAGCGGCCTGAACCTGGTGATGGTGGTGCATGGCGAACAGCGGATTACGCTGCATCGGCCGTTGCCGTCGGCGGCGACCATTCTGGTCAAACAGCGCGTGGTCGACGCCTTCGATAAAGGCGAGGGCCGCGGCGCGCTGGTCCTGGTCGAAACGGCCATCAGGGAAAAGGCCAGTGGCGAGCCGCTCTGCACCAACCTGTCGACCGTGTTCGCGCGCGGCGACGGCGGTTTCGGCGGACCGGCCGGCTCCGGCCCGGCGCCGCATCAACTGCCAGACCGGGATCCAGATGCGGTCTGCGACCTGAAAACCACGCCGAACCAAGCATTGATCTACCGGCTGTGCGGCGACCGCAACCCGCTGCACGCCGATCCCGACTTCGCCGATGCAGCTGGTTTTCCGCGGCCGATCCTGCATGGACTGTGTACCTATGGGAGCGCCTGCCGCGCCGTTCTGAAATCAATGTGCGACTATCAGGCGGCATCAATCACGGGCTTCGAAGCGCGGTTCACCGCGCCGGTCTTCCCCGGTGAGTGGATCCGCACCGAAATGTGGCGCGATGGGAACGAGATTTCGTTCCGCAGCAATATTCCGGAACGCGAAGTCATCGCGCTGAACAATGGCAAGGCAACCCTGGCGGCCTGATCGAAACGGATAGCCCGTAAACCGCGAACGTTGGACGCATTGATCCAGATCAACCGGGTGGTTGGTTTCGCTCTCTATCCTCGCCCTCTGAATTTCCGATTGGGGGGGAGAATGAGCACGCCGGAAGTCGCCTATTTGATCATGGTCCTGGTAGCGGGTACCGCGTTCGCCGTCACACTGGCCGTTGTTGGCTGGTGGTCGGAGAAAGGCAAGTAACGCAGGCGGTCATCCGATTAATCGAAGCCGGGAGATCAATCGAAAGTAGGCGTTGCCCGCGCCGGCCCTCGACGCCAGGAGCCGTCGGGCTGCAGGCAAGCAGTCCCGTAGCCATTAACCTGTTTGCCGCCGACGGTGATCGTCGTTTGGTATTCCCTTTCCTGTAAGCATGCTGCTGTCGCCGGAGCTTGCCGGGTTACCGGAACGGCGTCGCGCACGACAGTCCGTTCGCGTACCACAACCGTCCGGCGTCGGTAGTCCGGATAACGCTGATAAGCGTACGGTGCGTGGCGAAAAACATAGCTGAATCCCAGATAGGACCGGCGGTATCCCCGGTGATACCCATAGTGGTGCTTCCGGAAGCCGTACCGATAGTGGCCAAACCGATTAAAGCGATGATGGCGATAGAATTTTCCGTAGCGGCGATGCTTGCGGTACCCGTAGTGCTTCCGGTACCCGCCATGGCGCCCAAAGTGCTTGCTGTAATAACCGCCGTGGAAACCATGGTGACGGTGCTTGTTGCCAGCATCGGCCGACGCAGCCGCAACCATACCGACAATCATCAAGCCGGCCGCGATTGCGACGGTTTTCAGCCATCCGTTCATCGCCGTCTCCTGAGCTAATCGTACCGCTGGTTCCGACAATGGCGGACCGCACCTGAACCGGGGATGAACGGATCGGGAAAGAGATCACGACCGCGTATGTTCCGATAGCCACTTAGCGCGATTGAGATTTACCAATGCCGTAATCTCAGGTAGTCTTTCATAATTGTCCAACAACCTTCAGATAGCGCTTTGTCGTCCTACCGATCAGATTCGGACATTTACGATACCGCCCGGCAGCTCTTACTGCAGCATGGCGAAAAGGCCGTCGTATATGCGGTAGACCAAGCTTTGGCGCGGTATCATAGCGATGACGAACGGGAGGCGGCGGTCTGGGTTCGGATACTTCACGCCCTGGACGAACTGACCCGAGCGGAACCCGCCGGCAAAGACACCGTCCACTAGAGCAACGCCCGGCAATAACACGGTTATCGGCAGGTTAACCGTTCCGGCACATCTCTGATTCATCCTTCCTCGGGACAATAGGCAAGCGTTCAATACCGGGCGAATAGCCGCCAACCGGGGTGCCGCCTTATGTCATTCAGTCATATCAGCGCGATGCGGATGGGCGCGTTGATGCTCGTACTGGCGATACAGGTATTCGTGCTGCGGCCGGAAACCGTCCGGGCCGGTATCGAGGCGGCGGAACAGTCGATCGCTACGGTCCAGCGCTTCGGCAACGCGGCCCTCGGCATCCTGCGGGACCGAATGTTGACCGTCGAACAACGCAACAGGTCGTTCACAACCTTGGTTACGTCGTACTTCGATCTCGGCATTATCAGCCGCCGCGTTCTAGGCCCGGCCTGGGAGCGCACCACGTCGCGCGAGCGGGTTCACTTCAGGCGCGTTTTCACGAGTTTCATCGTCGCCAACTACGCCGCCCGATTCGAAAGCGCACAGTTGGAGGCGCTTAAAGTTCGCAATGCGACCATGCAGTCGAAGAACAGCGCGCTGGTCTCCAGCGAGGTATGGCTGCCCGCGGCCGCGCCGATGCGTGTGGATTGGCAATTAGTCCGGCAGAACAGGACATGGCGTATAATCGACGTCACTGTAGACGGAGTCGGCATGACCAAACGACATAGAGACGATTTCGCGGCTGTGATTCGCCGCGCCGGACTTCCCGGCCTGATTCGCAAGTTGCAGGAGGGCACTGTTCCAGCCCGAGCCGGCACGTGACTGCCGCAGACCGCTAGCCGCCGGGACCGGCACGCCCACTCGGCAATAAAGAGGGGCGGTTTTCCCGCCGCCAGCGTTCCAGAACGTCGTCGAACAATACGCCTTCTTCGACAATCATGGTGTTCCGTTTCATGACACAGATCTCGCCGATGCTCTGCTTGGCAACGACCCAAAGCGGGTCGTCGTCTTCCGGGTCGTCATCCGGGCCGAATGCCATCAGGCATTCGCTGTTGTCGGCGGTGTCGAAGACAAAATATCCCCAATCGCCGCAGTCCCATTTCGCGGCGGCGCCGTTCACCAGTTTGGCGCGTTCCAACCTGGAAAACCGAATCGATTCGACGTCCGGCGAACTCGCGGTCATCTTTCACTCCATGGCTGATTGGCTGCTGCCGCACTATATGAAGTCGAAGAGACGGTATTTTTACCGCCGCGTGACGTGTGTATGAAGCGAAGCCACGGGATTGCCACGACCGAAGAACGACCGGCCGGATCACGACGTTTGTTGAACAGCCGGATTTGCAACTTCATAATGTTCGTTGCGTTGCGCATAACGAAACCAATTCAAGCGCAGTGATTGGGAGACGCCGATGACAGAACATCCTTGGATTAAGTCCTACCCTGCCGGCGCCCGTTGGGACGTCGAGATTCCATCAGGCCCGATCTATGGCCTGTTGGACGAAGCGGTCCGTAAATGGCCGGACAATGTGGCGATCGACTTCCTGGACAAGAAGCTGACCTATCGGGAGGTCGCCGAGTTGGTCGACCGCGCCGCCAAGGGATTTCAGGAAATCGGCGTCGGCCCCGGCGTGCATGTCGGCATGTTCCTGCCGAACACGCCGCATTTCGTGGTCGCTTTCTTCGGCGTGCTTAAAGCCGGCGGCACGGTGGTGAATTACTCACCGCTGGACGCGGAGCAGACGCTCAAACACAAGATTGAGGATAGCCAAACCGACATCGTGGTGACGCTGTCGCTCAACGCGCTCTATCCGATGATGTCCAAGCTGATGGCGTCGACGCGACTGAAGAAACTGGTCGTCGGGTCCCTGCAGGAAATGCTGCCGTTCCCGAAAAGCCTGCTGTTCCCGCTGGTCAAGGGCAAGGAAATCGCCAAGTTTCCGGCCGACGATCAGCATGTCACCTTCAAGCAGTTGATTACCAACGACGGAACCTACCGTCCGGTCGAAGTCGGCGACCCCGCCGACACGGTCGCCGTGCTGCAATATACCGGCGGCACCACCGGCCTGCCGAAAGGCGCGATGCTGACCCACGCCAACCTTATGGCCGCCTACAACCAGGTAAAGCTGTTCGGCGAAGGCGATCAGAAGGTGCTGGAGGACGGCAAGGAGCGGGTGTTGGCCGTGCTGCCGCTGTTCCACATCTATGCGCTGACCATCAACATGCTGCTCGGCGTCGGTGGCGGATCTGAGATGGTGCTGCATCCGCGTTTCGAACTGGATGCGGTGATCAAGGATCTGGACAAAAAGAAGCCGACCGTCTTCCCCGGCGTGCCGACCATGTACACGGCGATCATCAACCACCCGGATATTGCCAAGTACGACCTGTCGTCGTTGAAGTTCTGCGCCTCCGGCGGCGCACCGCTGCCGGCGGAAGTGCAACAGAAGTTCCAGGACGTCACCGGCTGCAAGCTGGTCGAAGGCTGGGGCATGACGGAAACCTCGCCGTCGGGGACCTCGACGCCGCTCTACGGCGTGTCAAAACCTGGCTCCTGCGGCATTCCCCTGCCCGGCATCACAATCAAGATCTTCGATCTGGATACCTCAACCCAGGAGATGCCGCTCGGCGAGACCGGCGAAATCTGCATCAAGGGCCCGAACGTGATGAAGGGCTACTGGCAGAAACCTGACGCGACGGCGGAGGCGTTCAATTCGCAGGGCTACTTCCGCACGGGTGACACGGGCTACATCGACGAGGACGGCTACGTATTCATCGTCGATCGTCTGAAGGACATGATCCTCTGCGGCGGGTTCAACGTCTATCCGCGCAACGTCGAAGAGGCGATCTACCAGCACCCCTCAGTCGAGGAAGTGACGGTGATCGGCATCCCCGACGACTACCGCGGTCAGGCGCCGAAGGCGTTCATCAAGCTGAAGGAAGGCGCCGACCCGTTCACCTTCGACGAGTTGAAGGAGTTCCTGAAGGACAAGCTTGGCAAGCATGAGATGATCAGCGAAATGGACATCCGGCCGGAACTGCCGAAAACCCTGGTCGGCAAGCTGTCGAAGAAGGAACTGGTCGAAGAGGAAGAACAGAAGCGCGCGCAGTCGGCGGCGTGAGCATCGACCTCCAGCAAAAACAAAGGGCGGCCATTTGGCCGCCCTTTTTCGTGTCGAGATAAACCGTTGGCTGCTTAGTTCAGCACGCTCTGCAGCTTCATGGCGATGCCCATGTTGCCGGATACCTTAAGCTTGCCCATCATGAACGCGGTGGTGGCGTCCAGGTCGCCGTTCACCATGCTCATGAAGTCTTCCATGCTCATCGTGATGGTGCACTCCGCCTCGTTATCGTCATTGCTGACGGTATTCGGGCTGGAGGCGCCGTCGATGAAGACGATGCCGTCATCGCCGAAATCGAATTTCAAAGTCGCTCCCAGGCCGGAATCGTCGCCCACCCGTTCGCGCAGGCCTTCGGTCACTTGCTCAAGACTCATATCCTTCGCTCTCCCATTTTGACCGGGCCCCGCCTTCGATGACGGCGGCCGGCATTTAACAGACGATCACACGGCGCGGTTGTTTGACGTTAACGTAAACGTCAACTACTCTGCCGTCAACAGAAGACGCCCGTGGGTCATATCGCGCACTTTGCGACAAGGCGCAATCGTCCCATGGCACAATAGCGTTCCGGCATGCCAGGCGGCCGGGAAAGGGAGGATTAATATGGGCTATCGGTCGGTCTTCCGGCCCGATCTGTTCGACGGCCAGTCGATAATTGTAACCGGCGGCGGCAGCGGCATCGGACGCTGCACCGCGCATGAATTCGCCGCGCTTGGCGCGCGCGTCGCCCTGGTCGGGCGCAACAGAGAAAAGCTCGAAAAAGTTGAGGCCGAGATTGCCGAAGCCGGCGGCCGGGCCGACCATTATTCCTGCGACATCCGCGATGAGGGCGGGGTTCGCGAGACCGTCCGTGCGATTTTGGAAGCCCATGGTCGGATCGACGGTTTGGTCAACAATGCCGGCGGCCAGTTCCCGGCATTGTTGCGCGATATCTCGCTGAAAGGCTGGGATGCTGTGGTCCGCACCAACCTGAACGGCGGCTTCCTGTTTTCGCGCGAATGCTACACTCAATGGATGGAAGGAAACGGCGGCGCCATCGTCAACATCGTCGCCGACTTTTGGATGGCCATGCCCACCATGGGTCATTCCGGCGCGGCCCGCGCCGGCATGGTGAGCTTCACCGAAACCGCGGCCCTGGAATGGGGCCATGCCGGCGTCAGGGTCAATTCGGTGGCGCCCGGCTGGATCGCCTCCAGCGGCATGGACACCTACGACGAGGAAACCAAGAAAGTGATGCGCAGCCTGCGCAACTTGGTGCCGCTGCAACGGATCGGCACCGAATCGGAATTGAGCGCGGCGGTCGTCTTCCTGCTAAGCGAAGCCGCGTCGTTCATTTCCGGATCGTGCATTCGCGTCGACGGCGCGGCGCCGAATGTGAAATCGAACTGGCCGCTGCCGCGTTCGTCCGGGACCGAGCCCTACAACGGCTTCCATCTGGCAACACTGCCGGAAGCGCTGAAAGAGACCTAAGCCATGATCTACGGCCAAGAACATCTGGAACTACAACGCTCGCTGAAGAAGTTCATCGAACAGGAGATTAACCCCTACGTCGACGAATGGGAGGAAGCCGGCATCTTCCCGGCGCACGAGCTGTTCAAAAAGCTCGGCGACCAGGGATACCTCGGCGTCAGCAAGCCAACGGAATTCGGCGGCATGGGGCTGGACTATTCCTACAGCCTTGCGATGGCCGAAGCGCTTGGCCACGCCCATTGCGGCAGCGTGCCGATGGCGATCGGCGTGCAAACAGACATGGCGACGCCGGCACTGGCCAAATTCGGCTCCGACGAGGTGCGCGAGGAATTTCTCAGACCATCCATCTCGGGCGACTACGTCGCGGCCATCGGTGTCTCGGAAGTCGGCGCCGGGTCGGACGTCGCTTCGATCCGAACCACGGCCGTCAAGGACGGCGACGATTACGTCATCAACGGCGGCAAGATGTGGACGACCAATGGCACCCAAGCCGATTGGATCTGCCTGCTGGCCAACACCGGCGACGGCCCGGCGCACCGCAACAAGTCGCTGATTTGTGTACCGACCAAAACGTCGAGCGTGACCGTCGCGCGCAAGCTGGACAAGCTCGGCATGCGGTCGTCGGACACCGCCGAGTTCTATTTCGAGGACGTGCGCGTGCCGCAGCGCTTCCGCATCGGCGACGAAGGCGAAGGCTTCACCTACCAGATGCGTCAGTTCCAGGAGGAACGCCTGTGGGCCGCCGGCTCCGCGCTGATCGGCCTGGACCGGGCCATCGAAGAAACGATTGACTACACGAGGCAGCGCAAAGCGTTCGGCAAATCGATCCTGGATAACCAAGTGGTCCATTTCCGGCTGGCCGAACTGAAGACAGAAGTCGAATCGCTGCGCTCCCTCACCTACCGTGCCGTCGAAGCCTACATCGGCGGCGAAGACGTCACCGAGCTCGCATCCATGGCGAAACTGAAATGCGGCCGCATCACTCGCGAGGTGGCCGATAGCTGCCTGCAGTATTTCGGCGGCATGGGCTTCATGAACGAAACGCCGATTTCGCGCTTCTACCGCGACGGCCGTTTGAGCTCCATCGGCGGCGGCGCCGACGAGGTGATGCTGGGCATCATCTGCAAATACATGGGCACGCTGCCCACGAGCGGCAGCCGGCCTGCGCCGAAGCCGACCGCCGAAGCGGCCGAGTGAGGCAATGCGGTTGAACTCGTTTCATCCCCTCACCCCGACCCTCTCCCCGGGGGAGCGGGAGATTGAAAGCCCTCTCCCCCGGGGAGAGGGTCGGGGTGAGGGGAAAAAACCAACGAATACCCAGAGACCGACTCCATGCCGGTAATCGAATCCCTCATCGATCCGTCGTCGGAGACGTTCAAGGAAAACCGCGTCGGCATGCTGGCGAAGATCGAGCAGTTCCGCGCGCTAGAGCAGCGGGTGCGCGACGCTTCGGCCAGGGCCGGCGACCGCTTCGAGAAGCGTGGCCAGATCCTGCCGCGCGAGCGGGTCGCCCGGCTGCTGGACCGCGGCGCGCCGTTCCTGGAGCTTTCGAGCCTGGCCGGTTACAGGATCGACGTCGACGATCCTGATAAGACCATTCCGGGCGGCAGCCACATTGCCGGCATCGGCTATGTCTCCGGCGTGCGCGCGATGATCGTCGCGACCGACAGCGGCATCGACGCCGGCGCAATCGGCGCCATGGGCCGCGAGAAGCTGATGCGGGCCCAGGAGATCTCGCTGGAAAACAAGCTGCCGTTCATCCATCTGGTCGAAAGCGCCGGCGCCAATCTGCTGAAATACAAGGTCGAAGGTTTCGTCGCCGGCGGCGGCATCTTCTACAATCTGGCGCGGCTTTCGGCGGCCGGCCTGCCGGTGATCACAGTCCTGCACGGTTCATCGACCGCGGGCGGCGCCTATATGCCGGGCCTGTCGGACTATGTGATCATGGTGCGCGGCCGGGCCAAGGCTTTCCTCGCCGGCCCGCCTCTGTTGAAGGCCGCAACCGGCGAAGTCGCGACCGACGAGGAACTGGGCGGCGCAGAAATGCACGCCACCGTCTCCGGATTGGCTGAATATCTGGCCGAGAGCGACACAGACGGCCTGCGGCTGGCGCGCGAGGTCGTTGCCAAACTGAATTGGAAAACAGCGGCGGCGGCGGATCAGGGGCGCGAGCCGGTTTACGACCCGGACGAGATCGCCGGCGTGGTGCCCGTGGACTACCGCAAACCCTACGACGTGCATGAGGTGATCGCGCGCATCGTCGACGGCTCCGACTTCCTGGACTTCAAGCCGCTATACGGAACGCAAACCGTATGCGGCCACGGCGAGATCGAGGGCCACGCGGTCGGCATGATCGGCAACAACGGGCCGATCGACAATGAAGGCGCGACCAAGGCGGCGCAGTTCATCCAGCTCTGTTGTCAATCGGATACGCCCATTGTCTACCTGCAGAACACCACCGGCTATATGGTCGGCAAGCAGTACGAAGCCGGTGGTATGATCAAGCACGGCTCAAAGATGATTCAGGCGGTCGCCAACGCCACCGTGCCGCAGATCACGCTGATGATCGGCGCCAGCTTCGGCGCCGGCAACTACGGCATGTGCGGCCGTGCCTACGAGCCGCGCTTCTGCTTCAGTTGGCCCAACCTGACCATGGCGGTGATGGGTCCGGAACAGGCCGCGACGACCATGTCGATCGTCACCGAAGCGAGCCTGAAGCGGCGCGGCCAGGACGTCGATTACGACGAACTGGCCAAGCGCGAGAAGCAGATTATCGACATGTTCTCCGCGCAGTCGGACGCGCTGCACGCCACCGCGCGGCTGCTGGACGACGGCATCATCGACCCGCGCGACAGCCGCAAGGTGCTGGCGCTGACCCTGGCCGTCTGCCGCGAGGCGGGGGCGCGGACGGTGCATCCCAGCACCTTCGGCGTCGCCCGGATGTAGGAGACGGATCGATGTTGTTCACGCACGAACACCGGGAACTGCAACGCTCGCTGGCCCGTTTCATCGACGACGAGATCAATCCCCACGTCGACGACTGGGAAAAGGCCGGCATCTTCCCGGCGCACGAGGTGTTCAAGAAGATGGGCGACCTCGGCTTCCTCGGCCTGACCAAGCCGGAGGCGTACGGCGGCGCCGGTCTCGACTATTCCTACAGTGTTGCCCAGGCCGAAACGCTCGGCCGCATCCGCTGCGGCGGCGTGCCGATGGCGATCGGCGTGCAGACGGACATGGCAACGCCGGCCCTGGCCAAGTTCGGCTCCGATATTGTCAAGGAAGAGTTCCTGCGTCCCTCCATCGCCGGCGACTATGTGGCCAGCCTCGGTGTCTCCGAAGTCGGCGCCGGGTCGGACGTCGCATCGATCAAGACCACGGCGGTCAAGGACGGCGACGACTACGTGATCAACGGCGGCAAGATGTGGACCACCAACGGCACCCAGGCCGACTGGATCTGCACGCTGGCCAACACGTCCGACGGGCCGGTGCACCAGAACAAGTCTTTAATCTGCGTGCCGATGAAATCCAAAGGCGTCGAGATCGCCCGCAAGCTGGACAAACTCGGCATGTGGTCGTCCGACACGGCGCAGATCTTCTTCGAGGACGTGCGCGTGCCGCAACGCTACCGCATCGGCGACGAAGGCAAGGGTTTCACCTACCAGATGCTTCAGTTCCAGGAAGAACGGCTGTGGGCCGGCGCACGGTCCTGCTCGCTCGGCAATCTGATCGACGAAACCATCGAGTACACGCGCGAGCGCAAGGCGTTCGGCAAATCGATCCTCGACAATCAATATGTCCACTTCCGGCTGGCCGAACTGAAGACGGAGGTCGAGGCACTGAAGTCCATGGTCTACCGCGCCACCGAAATGTATGTGAACGGCGAGGACGTGACCGAACTCGCCTCCATGGCCAAACTGAAGGCGGGGCGGCTGAGCCGCGAGATCTCCGATTCCTGCCTTCAGTTCTGGGGCGGCATGGGCTTCATGACCGAGAGCCGGATCAGCCGCGCCTACCGCGACGTCCGGCTCGGTTCCATCGGCGGCGGCGCCGACGAGATCATGCTGTCGATCATTTGCAAATACATGGGCACCCTGCCCGGGAAAGCGTGAGGAGAAAGCATGCCTGGCAAGCCGCTGGACCGCCTCCATTCGCCGTCATTGCGAGCGCAGCGAAGCAATCTAGAAGGGCGATGCTCTGGCTTTTCCAGATCGCCGCGGCCCTTCGGACCTCGCGATGACGAGTGGGGTCGTCAGGGAGAGACCGAAACATGACGGATCTCCCGGCCTGCGAGAGCCTGCTGCTGCGCCGCGAGGACTCGCGCCTCTACGTCACGCTGAACCGGCCCGAGACACGCAACGCGCTTAGCGGCGACATGGTCGGCGAGCTTCTATCAGTGATCGACGCGATCGAGGGCGACCGGTCGATCCGCACCGTCATCCTGCGCGGCGCCGATGGCACGTTCTGCGCCGGCGGCGACATCCGCGGCTTCAAGGAATCGTTCGAAGCGCCGAAGCCGGCCGGCGCCGACAAGGACCCTATCGCCGTCAACAACCGCCGCTTCGGCGACTTCCTGATCCGTTGGAACCGGCTGCCGCAGACCGTGGTCGCGGTGATCGAGGGCGCGGCGTTCGGCGGCGGGCTCGGCCTCTCCTGCGTCAACGACGTGGCCATCGCCAAAGCGGATACCCGCTTCGCGCTCTCCGAGACCGGGCTTGGTATCCCGCCGGCGCAGATCGCGCCGTTCGTGGTGCAGCGGCTGGGCCTCACCACCGCGCGCCGGCTGATGCTGACAGGCGCGCGGTTCGACGGCCGGCACGCCCACGAGATCGGCCTGGTGCATTTCGTCTGCGACGACGACGCGGCGCTGGACGCGACCCTGACCAATGTGTTGAACGGCATCGGGCGCTGTGCGCCCGGCGCCAACGCGGCGACCAAGGACATCCTGCACTCGCTGAACGACTTGCCGCTGACGGATGTGCTGGACCGCGCCGCCGACCACTTCGCCAGCCAGATGCGCGGGCCGGAAGGCCGTGAAGGCGTCGCCGCGTTCTTGGAGAAACGGCGTGCCGCCTGGGTCGAGAAATTGGAGTGAGGAACGCCCGACGAATGACCGGTTTCTCCAAAGTGCTGGTGGCCAACCGCGGCGAGATCGCGGTGCGGATCATGCGCAGCGCGCGGGCGCTCGGCTACCGTACCGTCGCCGTCTATTCGGAAGCGGACGCGGATAGCCTGCACGTACAAACCGCCGACCAGGCCGTCCCGGTCGGCGGCGCCCCTGCGGCGGAGTCCTATTTGAACATCGACCGTATTATCGAAGCGGCGAAAACCTCCGGCGCCGACGCCGTCCATCCGGGCTACGGCTTTTTGGCAGAGAACGTGGCGTTCGCCGAGGCTTGCGACAAAACCGGACTGGTCTTCATCGGCCCGCCCGCGGATGCGATCCGTCTGATGGGCAACAAGGCGGAAGCCAAGCGCCGCATGATCGATGCCGGCGTGCCCTGTGTGCCGGGCTACGAAGACCCCGACCAATCTGATACGGCGCTGATCGCCGCGGCTGACAAGATCGGCTTCCCGCTGATGGTCAAAGCCGCGGCCGGAGGCGGTGGCCGCGGCATGCGGCTGGTGACCGATCCTGGCCACTTGGCAAAGGCCATTGCCACCGCACGCTCGGAGGCAAAGAACGCCTTCGGCTCGGACGAGTTGATCCTGGAAAAGGCGATAGCCCAGGCGCGCCACGTGGAAATCCAGGTTTTCGCCGATAGCCTGGGGAATGTGATCCATCTGGGCGAGCGCGATTGTTCCGTACAGCGCCGCCATCAGAAGGTGATCGAGGAAGCGCCGAGCCCGGCTGTGAACGCAGATCTGCGCGCGGCGATGGGCGAGGCTGCGGTGCAGGCCGCGCGCGCCATCGACTACCGCGGCGCCGGCACCGTCGAGTTCCTGCTGGCGGAGTCCGGCGACTTCTATTTTCTGGAAATGAACACCCGCCTGCAGGTGGAGCACCCGGTGACCGAGATGGTCACCGGCTTCGATCTGGTCGCCTGGCAAATAAAAGTCGCCACCGGACAACCGTTGCCGGTGGAACAGGATGGCGTGCCGCTGAACGGCCATGCCATCGAGGTCCGCCTCTACGCCGAAGACCCTTACAGCATGTTCCTGCCGCAGACCGGCCGCGCCGTCCTGTGGCGGCCCGCTACGGGCGAGCATGTACGGGTCGACCACGGCCTCGCGCCCGGGCAGGAGATCACGCCCTATTACGACCCGATGGTCGCCAAGGTGATCGCCTGGGGCGAGAGCCGCGACGACGCGCGCCGCCGGCTGGCGCTGGCGCTGGAGCGGACGGCGATCCTGGGCGTTACCACCAACCGCCGCTTCCTGATCGATGCGTTGGAACACAAGACGTTCGCCGAAGGTGGCGCGACCACCGAGTTCATCGGCGACCATTTCCCCGAAGCCGAACTGCAGCGGCCAATGCCCGACAGTCGGATGCATGCCCTGGCCGCCGCCCTCCTCTATCGCCAGGGGAGCGCCAATGTTGGCAATGGATGGCACAGCACCGGCAACGCCTTTGCCCCGCTACTACTGACGATGGGCGAGACGGCGATGCCTGTCACCGTTGCCGCGCTCGGCCCCGACCGGTTCAACGTGACCATCGACCGGGAAGGCTATTCGCTGGATATCGTCGAGTGCGGCGACAACGACGTGCGCTTCATTTGCGGTGGCATTCAGGAAAGCGCCGTGTTCGCCTTCTCCGAAGGCGGTGACCTGCTGCTCGACCTGCAGGGTGTCACCGCCACGTTCAGCGACACGTTGCTGACCGCCGGCCAAGGCAGAGGGACGGCGGCGGACGGCCAGATCCGCGCACCGATGCATGGCAAGGTGCTGGCCGTGCACGCCAAGCAGGGCGAACGCGTCGCCAAAGGACAGCGGCTGCTGGTGCTGGAAGCGATGAAGATGGAGCACGAGATCGCCGCCGGCGTTGACGGTACCGTCGACGAGATCGCCGTCGCGGTCGGCGACCAGGTGGCCGCGCGCAGCGTGATGATGCGGCTCGGCCCCGACGAATAAAGGTATCACCGCAGCGATGACCGGCAGTCCCTATTACACCGAGGAACACGAGGCGTTTCGCGCGACTATGCGGCGGTTCGTCGAAACCGAGATCGCGCCTAACGTCGACGAGTGGGACGAGGCCGAAACATTTCCGCGCGCGCTGTACCGCAAGATGGCGGAGATCGGCGCCCTGCAGATCGGCTTTCCCGAGGAGTACGGCGGCATTCCGGCCGACGAGTTTTTCCACATCGTCCGCACCCAGGAACTGGCGCGGGCCGGATCGGGCGGCGTTTCCGCCAGCCTGATGAGCCATACCATCGGCGCGCCGCCGATCGCCAATGTCGGCAGCGAAGCGATGAAACGCCGCGTTCTGCCGGAAATCCTGGCCGGCGAGAAGATCAGCGCGCTGGCGATAACCGAGCCGTCCGGCGGCTCAGACGTCGCCAACCTGAAGACGACCGCACGGCGGGATGGCGATCATTACGTCGTCAACGGCTCCAAGACCTTCATCACCTCCGGCGTCCGCGCCGACCATTACACCGTGGCGGTGCGGACCGGCGGTCCGGGCGCGGCCGGCGTCTCGCTGCTGCTGATCGAGAAAGGCACGCCCGGTTTCGAGCAGACGCCGCTTAAGAAAATGGGCTGGTGGGCCTCCGATACCGCGACGCTCTATTTTGACGACTGCCGGGTACCGGCGGAAAACCTGATCGGCGAGGAAGGCCAGGGTTTCCGCGCGATCATGCTGAACTTCAATCCCGAAAGGCTCGGCCTCGCCGCCGGCGCCATCGCCTTCGCGCGAATCTGTGTCGAGGAAGCAATCGCCTACGCCCGCGAACGCGAGACGTTCGGCCAGCGCCTGATCGATCATCAGGTGATCCGCCACAAGATCGTCGACATGCTGCAGCGGGTAAACGCCAGCCAGGCTTACCTGGAATCCCTGGCTTGGCGGGTCCAGCAAAGCGAGTCGCCGGTGGCCGACATCTGCATGTTGAAGAACCAGGCAACGACGACGATGGAGTTCTGCGCCCGCGAGGCGTTACACGTCTTCGGCGGCGCCGGCTTCATGCGCGGCACCAAGGTCGAACGCATCTACCGCGAAGTCCGCGTCAACGCCATCGGCGGCGGCGCCGAAGAAATCATGCGCGACCTGGCGGCACGGCAATTGGGTTTGTAGTCAGCCGCTCCCGTCGCTCCGCTGCGCCGGGATAAAGCGAAACCGCAGCCGCACCAGCAGCCAGAGCGCGACACCGCCGGCCAGCATCAATACCCAGGCCTGCCAGCCGATGCTGTCGAGATGGTCGCCCATCATCACCATCAACGTCGTCAGCGGCAGGATGCCGAGCCCGGTGGTCCAGGCGAAGGTCCACCATGAGATGCGCGTCAGACCGGCGGCGTAGTTGACCAGGTTGAAGGCAATCACCGGCAGGAACCGGCTGACCAGCAGAACCTGCCAGCCCTGTCGCTCGGTCCATTGGTCGACCACCTGCCAGTTTCTGCCCGCAACCATCGCTTCGACGAACGGCCGGCCGAGCAGACGGGACAGCCCGAACGCCACGAACGCACCGAGCATCGCGCCGGTCCAGGTGATCACCGTGCCCCAAACCGGCCCATAGATCATGCCGTTTGCAAAAGCGACAAACTCGGCCGGGAACGGCACGAAGGAATGGACAACCATCAGCCCGATCGAGCCGACCACGCCCCACGCGCCCCAGGAGACGATGGTTTCCTCGACGTACGCCGGCGAAAACCCCTCGGACAGACCCATCCAAAGCATGCCGCTGGCCACAACCACGGCCAGGACGACAGCCAGAATTCCGGCAAAGCGAATGACCAGGGCGAGACGACGCCGATTGTGGTTTTCGGACAGGACGGACACTTTCGCTAAAAGTCTATGACAATACGACAGGCGATATTAGCCGGTATGGACAAGCAAACCGGCATCCAAACCGTCAAAGAAACGTGAGCGGACGTAAAGCCAGCGCACCCAATCGCCGTCTTCTATCCGCAAATGTCGCCGGAAATCCGTGATGAAACGCACGGTCTGAGCGACCGGCGACCAAACTGGCCGGAAATCATGCGCCGATGGGGAGGGTCCGCGCTGTACGCTGGATCAGGTCCCAGGCCGCCTGCACGTGGCGCCGCTCGGTCGCCGTCTGACCGACCGAAAACCGGATGACATAGGCGCCGTTGACGCGATTTTGTGTCAGGTAGATGGCGCCGCCGTCGTTCAGTTTGTGCAGCAGCGTTTCGTTCAGCCGGTCCAGTTCGGCCGGATCGTCGACGCCGGCCGGCCGGTATCGGAAACTGAATAAGGCAAGGCTGACAGGTGAGGTAACCTCGAAATCCTCCGCCGCGGCGACCTGCTCCGCCAGTTCCCGGGTCCAGTCGATATGGGCGGCAAGCCGTTGCTTCAACCCTTCGACACCGTAGGACCGGATCACGAACCAGAGCTTCAGCGCCCGAAAACGGCGGCCGAGCGGCACGCTCCAGTCGCGGTAGTCGATCACTTGATCGCCTTCGCGCGATTTCAGGTAATCCGGCAGGATGGACAGCGTGCGGACCAATGCATCTGGGTCGCGCACGAAATGCGCCGAACAATCGAAGTTGGTGAACAGCCATTTGTGCGGGTTGAACACGAAGCTGTCCGCATGTTCGATGCCATCGATCATCCAGCGATGCTCCGGCAGGATCAGGGCGCTGCCAGCCCAGGCGGCATCGACATGCAGCCAGATATCGTGCCTGGCGCAGATCTCGCCGATGGCGCGCAGCGGGTCGACCGAGCCGACGCCGGTGGTGCCGACCGAGGCGACCACGCAGGCAGGCTTGAAGCCGCCAGCGATATCCTGCTCAATCGCCGCCGCCAGCGCATCCGGCCTTAGGGAAAAATTATCGTCGGTCGGAATTGATCTGAGATTGTCGCGGCCCAGTCCGGCGACCTTCACATCCTTTTCTGTCGAGCTGTGCGTTTCTTCCGACGTGTAAACGGTGAGCCGGGGCAGCGCACCGAGCCCTTCCTGATTGGCCCGCCAGCCCGTCGCCTTCTCCCGCGCCGTCAACAGGGCGCAGAGAATGGCGCTGGAGGCGGAATCCTGAATCACGCCGGCGAAGCCCTCCGGCAGCCCGATCATCTGGCGCAGCCAGTCGAGCATCCGGGTTTCCATTTCCGTCGCCGCCGGCGAGGTCTGCCAGAGCATGCACTGCGCGCCCAATGCCGCCGTCAGCATTTCCGCCAGCACCGACGGCGGGCTGGAGTTGGCCGGGAAATAGGCGAAGAAGTTCGGGTGCTGCCAATGGGTGATGCCCGGCATAACGATCTTTTCGAAATCCTCGAAGATCGCGGCCATCGGCTCGCCTTCCTGCGGCGGCGACACGGGCAACTGCGCCGCGACTTCGCCCGGCTGAACCCGGGCGCGGACAGGATAGTCTTCGACAGTGTCCATATAGTCCGCCATCCAATCGACGAACGCATGGGCGTGGCGGCGGAATTCTTCGCTGTTCACGATGCTCTCCGAACCAAGGCGGCCTGGCCGCCGGGCCTTCAGTCTAGCGCGACGGGGAACGAGCGGAAGCCGCGAAAACGCGCCCGGCCGCCGCGGACAAAGTCGCCGTCGCGCCGCAGGTTCGGGAAACGACGAAGCAGGGTGCCGATCGCGATGCGGCCTTCCATGCGCGCCAGCGTGTTGCCGGCGCAAACATGGTGTCCGGCCGCGAAGGCCAAGTGCTTGTTGGGCGTGCGTGTGATATCCAGCCGGTCAGGATCCAGGAACTGGTCGGGATCCCGATTCGCCGCACCGATGCAGAGCGTGATCAGCGTTCCCGCCGGCATCGCAACGCCACCGACTTCCGCATCTTCCGCCACGCGTCGATTGCCGAGTTGGTTGGAGCTCTCGAACCGCAGGAACTCCTCGATGGCGCTGTCGATCAGATCCGGATTGGCGCGCAAGAGCTGCATCTGGTCCGGATACGCCAGCAAGGCACCGATGCCGTTGCCGATCAGGTTGGTGGTGGTTTCATGGCCGGCATTGAGCAGGAAGATACAATTTTGAAGCAGCTCTTCTTCAGTCAACTTTTCGCCGTCCGGCTCGCCTTGCAACAACGTGCTGATGAGATCGTCCCTGGGTTCCTTGCGCCGTTCGGCCACGAGATCGCGTAAATAGTCGCGGAAGTCGGCCACCGCCTGGTTCCCGATCGCGAGTTGCTGGTCCGAAATCGCCGGTTCCAGCGCGCCGAGGATCGCCAGCGACCAGTCGCGGAACGGAGAGCGGTCGCCACGCGGCACACCGAGCATGTCGCAGACCACCTCGACAGGTAGGGCGAAGGCGAAGTCGCCGATCAGGTCGATGCGTCCGTTATCCTCGGCCTGGTCGAGCAGGCCTTCGACCACCTCGACGATGCGCGGCTCCGATGCAGCCAGAGAGCGCGGCGTAAAAGCCGCTGAAATCAGGCGGCGGACGCGGGTATGCAGCGGCGGGTCGTTGAACACCAGGCTGGTGGTGTGATGGGTATAAAGCGGGCCGTCGCCGAACTTCGGCTTGAACTCGACCTTCTTGTCGGAACTCATACGGCGGTCCCGGTATACGCCCAATACATCGGCGTAGCGGGTCAGAAAATATGACTCGTCGGGACAACGATGCACTGGGTCGATCCGCCGCAGCAGATGATAGGTCGGGTAAGGATCGTCCAGAAATGCGGCGTCAAGCGCGCGTAAGTCGAAGGCCTCCACACGCGCCATATCCGCCGCGCCGGCGCTTCCGGAAATCGGCGTTTGCATATATTCGATCCTCGAATTACGATTTAAACAATAAATTACGGAAATCGTAATTATGATAAAACCATGAGTCAAGTCACCGCCGCGCCGACCCGCCAGACCGACGCCCGCCAACGGGTCCAGTCCGTCGAAGTCGGCATGCGGCTGCTTCAGGCGCTGGCCGATGCAGGCCGGGCGCTCGGCCTGACCGACCTGGCCGTCGCCGCCGACATGCCGCCTGCCAAGGCCCACCGGTATCTGCAAAGCCTGATCGCCACGGGCATGGCCGAACAGCTGCGCGAAACCGGGCGCTACGACCTGGGCCCCGCCGCGCTGGGTATCGGCCTCGCCGCGCTCGGCCGCATCGACGCGGTGCGCATCGCCTCGTCGACGCTCGCGGATTTGCGCGATGCAATCGACGAGTCCGTGTTCCTGGCCGTATGGGGCAACCGCGGCCCGACCATCGTACGCTGGGAAGAATCGACCCGCCCGGTTACCGTCAACGTCCGCGTCGGCTCCGTTCTGCCACTGCTCAACTCCGCAACCGGTCGTGTATTCGCCGCCTACTTGCCGCCGGAGACCTGCGCCCCGGCCCTTCAGGAGGAAATGAAAAGCGGCGCGCCGTCATCGGTGTCCGACGTCGAGCGCCTGTGGAAGGATGTGCGCAAGCATCGCATAGCGAGGGTGGCCGGCGATCTGCTATTGGGCGTGAGCGCGCTCAGCGTTCCCGTGTTCGACCACCAGAACGCCATCGTCTGCGCGCTGACCGCGCTCGGCGCAGACGGCAGCTTCGATACGGATCTGGACGGCGCGGTCGCCCATAGCCTCAGCAATCACGCCAAGGGACTGTCATACAGGTTAGGGTACGCAAACGACATGTCGAGTGCTAAGGCAAAATAGCCGATCTCGCGCCGAACAATGAACACACAGGCACGACGCAAACCTGATCAACTCAACCGTTAACATTTGCGCCTTGCAGCGTTCAAAAACCGGATTGTTGCTCGGAAAGTGGCTTCTCGCTGGTCTTTTTCTCGGTTTTTATATGCTTCACCTTGTCGTCGGCGTCATACGTAATGGTTGTGTGGTATTTCTCGCCTTGGACAGCTTCTATCGGCGTTCCAATGATTTCCCAAATACCCAAGGTCAACACGTCCATCGCACCGTGGCCGACTGCCCGCCAAGCGCTGGGCTCGTTGCCGAACTCATACTCGTAAATGTCTTGGCTCAGACCATCTTCGGTCGTCGACTTCATGATCGGTGTGCCGAGGTGCAGTTCAACTTCGCCGCGCGTCGCGCCGACCCTCAGCGTACTGAGATCGGGTTCTTCGCTACCACTTACCGCCATGCCGACCGAGCATCCCTGCAGCAGCAGGCCACATAACAACAGAACCCCACAAAAACGTAGCATGAGCAGTCCAACCCCTGGTCTTTTTCACAACGAAATATTCTCGCCTTTGAATATCACAGCTCAATGAATACGGGTACTTAAATCAAAGCGACACACCTAATGCTTTCTTTCTAGTTCAAACATTTATCATAGCATGCGGCCGCCGAACTTCGCCCGAACCGGACTGCGCATGGATTGCTTCTCGAGACTGACGACGTTGAAAGCCGGCTGTCGGTTTTTGGCGCGGGTCCTGCGGGCCAACTCGATGAGCATGCTACGATTCCGGTTCAATGGTGGCTCGGACCAAGAACAGGATGCTGACAGCCAATGCCCGATAAATGGGAGCGCCGGTCGGCGGCGGTTCGTCTTGACGAGGCTTCGGTCGATCGTCTGTTGCGACCAGTGTTTGGCAATCGCCGGATCGTTGACCTCGCCATAACCAAAGCCGGAAAGGCGAACACAAACTATCGGGTGGTGCTGGCGGGCATCGCCGATCCGGTACTGATTCGACTGTTCACCCGGGAGCCGAAATCGGCGGCCATCGAAGCGGCGCTGCATCGTCTTGTAGCAGGTGCGGTGCCGGTGCCGGACTTGCTTCATGTCGCCGACGGCAACCCTGTGACCGGCCATCCCTACGCGGTCATGACATGGATGCCCGGCATACATCTGACCGAAGCGCTGAATGCTGCGACGCAGAACGACATTCGCGAGCTCGGCACCGCCGTCGGCCGAGTTCTATCGGACATTGGTCAATTCCGGTTCGAGAAAGCCGGATTTTTTGACGGCGATCTGTCCATCGTACAGGAACTGGAAGCTGATGCCCGTGGCTTCCGCTCCCTTATGTGCGATTGGCTGTTCGATGGACTGGCGGGAGAACGACTTGGCAGGCGCCTGCGCGACGAGTTCTGGCGATTTCTGGATGGGTCGGCGGATGTCCTGAACGAGTGGAAGGGGCCGCCCTGCCTTGTTCATTCGGATTTCGGCGGGTCGAACATCCTGGTTCGCAAGGCCGACGAGCGCTGGACTGTCTCTGCCGTGCTGGACTGGGAGTTCGCCTTCAGCGGGTCGCCGCTGGTCGATATCGGCCACCTGCTGCGCCGCCCGGCCGGCGACCGGCCGGAATTCGAGGCCGGCATGATCGACGGGTATCGTGAGAACGGCGACGAACTGATGCCAAACTGGAAACCGATGGCGCGGCTGCTGGACCTTGCCGCCTGGGTCGATTTCCTGAACCAGCCCGGCGGCCGGCCGAATTTGCATGAATCCGCCCGCGAAACCATCGTCGAAACCATGTGCGAATGGCCATAATTGACGTGACTGCACCTTGCTTTTAGGCTATTTAGTGAACAGTGTTCATTTTTCTGGTCAATAAGTCAAAAAACACAAATGGCGAGCTATATAGCGACGAACCACCGGCGCGACGCCCGAAAGGGCACGCTCAAGGCCTTTAAGCGGCAAAACATTCTGGACGCCGCGCGGGCCACCTTCGATGAACAGGGATTCGCCGGCGCCAACATGCGCGCAATCGCGTCGCGCGCCGGCTACGCGCCCGGCACGCTCTATCTACACTACGCCGGCAAAGAAGAAATTTACGCCGATCTGCTGGCGGACAGCCTGTCCCGCCTGCATCGCGCGGTGCGTGACTGCGCAGCAACAGCGGATACACATGGGGTCTTGCGCGCGCCGTTCGACCACTACACCGCGCACCCCGCCGATCTGAGCCTCGGCGCCGCCTTGCTGCACGGCACAGACGATCTCCCTGCGGAGATCGAGCGCCAGATGAATGGCCGTCTGATCGCAGCCCTCAGTCTGATCGCCGATGCGGTCCGCGCTATGACCGGGGCATCGGAGCCCGATGCGAACCTGGAGGCGATAAACCTCGCCGCCCATCAGACCGGCATTCTGTTGCTGCACCGTGCCGGCCGCCTGAACATGCTCGGCTTTGCGCCCGATGCGCTGGTCGAGCGTTACATCGGGCGCCTTATCGGCGATCAGGCAGCGTAGAACGTCTCGCCGTTCGCCGCCATGTCGCGCAGCAGCTTCGGTGGCGTGAAGCGCGGGCCGCAGGCCTGGGCCAGCCGGTCGCACTCGGCGACGAAGGCATCGACGCCGACCATGTCGATCTGGCTGATCGCCCCGCCGCGATACGGCGCGAAGCCCCAGCCCATGACCGAGCCGACGTCGGCGTCGCGCGGCGCCAGCACGACCTTTTCTTCCAGGCACCGCGCCGTCTCGACCGACTGCACGTACATCAGACGGCGGATCACCTCGTCGACGTCCGGTTGTTCCGCAGCCTCCGGGAACTGCTCGGCGAGCCCTGGCCAGAGCCGCTTGGACCCGCCCTCCGGATAGTCGTAGAAGCCCTTGCCGGCCTTCTTGCCGATCCGGCCCAGTTTCTCGGCCATCGTCTCGATGATCGGATCGCCCGGCGTCGGAACGTACTTGTCGCCGAGATCGGCGCGGGTCTGTTTGCCCACCCGGTGCATCAGTTCGATCGATACCTCGTCGGCGAGCGCCAGCGGACCGACCGGCATGCCGGCCATACGCCCGGCGTTCTCGATCAGCGCCGGGCTCACGCCCTCGCCCAGCAGGGCAAGCCCCTCGCGCACATAGGTCGCGAACACCCGGCTGGTGAAGAAACCGCGGGAATCGTTGACCACAATCGGCGTCTTGCGGATCGCTTTGACGAAGTCGATCGCCTTGGCAAGGGTCTCGTCGGAGGTCTGCTTGCCGCGGATGATCTCGACCAGCGGCATGCGGTCGACCGGCGAGAAGAAATGCAGGCCGATGAAGTTGGCCGGTCTGACGCTGGCCTCGGCCAAGCCGGTGATCGGCAGGGTCGAGGTGTTGGAGGCGAAGACCTTGTCTTCCGCGATCACCGCTTCGGCCTTCTTGGTCACGTCCGCCTTGATCGCCCGGTCTTCGAACACCGCCTCGATCACCAGATCGCAGCCCTGCAAATCGGAGAAGTCGGTCGTGCAGTGTATCCGGCCGAGCATTGCGGCCGCATCCGCCTCGCTCATCCGCTTCCGCTGGACGCGCTTCTTGACCAGACCCTCGGAGTAGACCTTGCCCTTCGCCGCCGCCTCGTCGCTGGTGTCGAGCAGTACGGCTTCTATGCCGGAAAGCGCGGTGACGTAGGCGATGCCCGCGCCCATCATGCCGGCGCCCAGGACGCCGACCTTCTTGAACTCGGCCTTCGGCACGTCTTCCGGCCGCCCCGCGCCCTTCTTCGCCTCGTTCATCGAGAAGAAGAAGCGGATCAGGTTGCGCGCCTCCTTGGTCATCGCTGTGTTGACGAAATAGCGCGTCTCGACCTTCAGGGCAGTGTCGATATCGAGCTGACAGCCCTCGTAGACACAGGACATGATGTTTCTCTGCGCCGGGTAGTTGCCGTAGGTCTTGGCGCGGAGCATCGCGTTGCCGGCGACGAACACCGGCCCGACCTTGGGCGAGCTGACCGCGCCACCGGGCATGCGGAAGTCCTTTCGGTCCCAGGGCTGTACGGCGTTTTTCGGTCCCTCCTCCAGCAGCCACCTCCGGGCTTCGGCCAGCAGCTCGTCCGCCGGCACGACTTTATGAATCATGCCGAGCTTGAGCGCGGCCGCGGGATTGAGCTCCTTGCCTTCCAGGATCAGCGGCAGCGCGGCTTGCACGCCGACCAGCCGCGGCAGGCGCTGGGTGCCGCCGGCGCCGGGCAGCAGCCCGACCTTGGATTCCGGCAGGCCGATCTTGATCTTCGGATTGTCGGCGGCGACCCGGTAGTGGCAGGCGAGGCAGACCTCGAACCCACCGCCCAGCGCATGGCCGTTGATCGCCGCGGCAAACGGCTTGCCGCCGGTCTCCATGTCCCGGAAGCGCGCCTGCAAAGCCGCGCCCATTTCGTAAAGCTGTTCGACGGTCGCCTTGCCGCCCATGGAGTCGAGATCGGCGCCGACGATGAACTCCGGCCGACTGGAGGCGATCAGCACGCCTTTCACCGCCGCGTCGTCCATAGCCTTGGTCAAGGCCTCGTCGAACGCCGCGAGGCTCGCCGTGTTCAGCACGTTCATCGGCCGGTCCGCGACGTTCCAGGTAAGGGTCGCGATGCCGTCGCCGTCCACTTGATAGTCGATCATGAGTTGTCTCCCTTTGTCCCCTCACCCAACCCTCTCCCCGAGGAGAGGGCTATCGAGCACTCCATTCCGGCCGCGCTCCCTCTCCCACCGGGAGAGGGTTGGGGTGAAGGGCTTAAAAGTGTTGTTCTTAAACGCGTTCGATAACGGTCGCCGTGCCCATGCCGGCGCCGACGCAAAGCGTCGCGAGCCCGGTATTGAGGTCGCACCGCTCCATCTCGTCCAGCAGGGTGCCGAGGATCATCGCGCCGGTCGCGCCGAGCGGGTGGCCCATGGCGATGGCGCCGCCATTGACGTTGATCTCGTTGTGATCGATGTCCAGTGCCTGCATGAAGCGCAGCACCACGGCGGCGAACGCTTCGTTCAGCTCCCAAAGGTCGATGTCCTGCTTGGACATGCCGGCGCGTTTGAGCACCTTCTCGGCCGAAGCCGACGGCCCGGTCAGCATAATCGTCGGCTCCGACCCAACCGAGGCGAAGGCGCGGATCTTGGCGCGCGGCTTGAGCCCGAGCTTCTCGCCGATCTCCTTATTGCCCAGCAGAATGGCCGCAGCGCCGTCGACAATTCCGGACGAGTTGCCGGCATGGTGGACGTGATTGATACGCTCCACCTCCGGATACTTCTGGATCGCCACGGAGTCGAAACCGTAGGCCTCGCCCGGCACGGTGAAGGATGGATCCAGGGCGGCCAGTGTCTGCATGGTCGTCTCGGGGCGCATATGCTCGTCGTGGTCGAGCACATTGACGCCGTTGATGTCGGCAACCGGCACTACGGAATCTGCAAAACGGCCGTCGTCCCAGGCCTGCTTGGCCCGCTTCTGGCTTTCGACCGCATATGAGTCGACATCGTCACGGCTGAAGCCGTACTTGGTCGCGACAAGGTCGGCCGAAATGCCCTGCGGCACGAAGTAGGTGTGCGCCGCAACCTGCGGGTCGGACGCCCAGGCGCCTCCGGAGGCGCCCATGGGCACCCGGCTCATGCTCTCCACGCCGCCACCGATGGCCATGTCCGACTGGCCGGACATGACCTGGGCCGCCGCCATGTTGGTTGCTTCCAGCCCGGAGGCGCAGAACCGGTTGATCTGCACACCGGCGACCGGTTCCGCATAGTCGGCGTGCAACGCCGCGACGCGGGCGATGTCCGCGCCCTGCTCGCCGATCGGCTCGACACAGCCGAGCACGATATCGTCCACATGCGACGTGTCCAGATTGTTGCGGTCGCGCACGGCCTTCAGTGCCGTGACGGCAAGGTCGATCGGCGTCACGCTGTTCAGCGCGCCGCCCTTCCTGCCCTTGCCGCGCGGGGTGCGGACGGCGTCATAGATATATGCCTCGGTCATCGTCGAAGATCCCTCCCTGGACTACTCGAAATCGGCGCGCGCGTCAGAGCGACCGGCCGATAATCTCTTTCATGATTTCGTTTGTGCCGGCATAGATGCGCTGCACCCGCGCGTCGGCGTAGGCGCGCGCGATCGGGTATTCCCACATATAGCCGTAGCCGCCGTGCAGTTGCAGGCACTCGTCGATCACCTTGCACTGCAGGTCGCTGCACCAGTATTTGGCCATTGCGCCGGTCTCCGCATCTAGCTTGCCCTCGCAGACCAGTTCGATGCATTTGTCGACGAACACGCGGCCGATCTGTGTCTGGGTCGTCAGCTCGGCAAGCTTGAAGCGGGTATTCTGGAAGTCGGCGATGGAGCGGCCGAACGCCTTGCGCTCTTTGGTGTAGGCAACCGTCTGCTCGATGGCGGCTTCGGCGGCGGTGATCGCGGTGATCGCGACCTGCAGCCGTTCCCAGGCCAGCTCCTGCATCAGGTAGATGAAGCCCTGGCCTTCCTCGCCCAGCATGTTGGTCATCGGCACGCGAACATTGTCGAAGAACAGTTCAGACGTGTCCTGCGCCTTCATGCCCAGCTTCTTGAGCCGTCGGCCTTTGGTGAAGCCTTCGCGGCCCGCTTCGACCAGCACGAGGGATGTGCCCTTGGCGCCGGCCGATGGGTCGGTCTTGGTCACGACCACGACAACGTCGGCGTTCCAGCCGTTGGTAATGAAGGTTTTGGAGCCGTTGATTACCAGCTCGTTGCCGTCCTTAACGGCGCTGGTCTTGACGCCCTGCAGGTCGGAGCCGGTGCCCGGTTCCGTCATCGCGATGGCGCCGATGGCCTCCCCGCTGGCCATCTTCGGCAGCCATTCCCGCTTCTGATCTTCGGAGCCGTAGCGGTTGATGTAGGGCGCGACGATATCGGAATGAAGGCTGAAGCCCGGACCGGTCGCGCCGATCCGCGCCTGCTCTTCCATCAGGATGGCGCTGTAGCGGCGATCGGCGTCTGCGCCGCCGTAAGCCTCCGGCATGGTCGCGCAAAGGAAGCCCAGTTCGCCCGCCTTGGCCCACGCATCCCGATCGACATAGCCCTGGTCTTCCCAGGCCTCGTGGCGCGGCGCGATCTCCTCTTCCATGAAGCGGCGCACCGATTGGCGAAAAATCTCATGCTCTTCGCCGTACAGACTCCGTTGCAACATACTTTCGACGGTCCCTCCCTATTCGGCTTCTAATTGTGCACTGTTTCACGCCGATTAAAACGCCTCGGCATCCAGCGCCATCATGCTCTCACCGCCGGCGGAAACCTTGGCCGCCAAGGCGTTGACGTCCGGCAACATGCGCTCCATGAAGAACCGGCCGGTAATCAGCTTGTTCTCGTAGAACCCGGCGTTGCCGTTGGCGCCACCGTTGGAGAGCTTCTCCTTGGCCACTTCGGCCATGCGCGCCCACATGAAGCCCAGCGCGACCAGCGCGAACATACGTAGGTAGTCGCTCGATGCCGCGCCGGCCTCGTCCGGGTTCTTCATGCCTTCCTGGGCCACATGGCTGGTCGCACCCTGCAGTCTGGCGAACGCCTTGGCCAGCGGCATCACGTAGTCCTTCATGTCCGGATTGGCCATGTTGTCCTCGATGAACTTCGAGACCGGATGGAAGAACTGGCGGAGCGTCCGGCCCATGCCTTCCGGCAGCTTGCGGCCGACCAGGTCGAGCGCCTGAATGCCGTTCGCGCCCTCGTAGATCTGGGTGATCCGCGCATCGCGCACGAACTGCTCCATGCCCCATTCCTTGATGTAACCGTGGCCGCCATAGCATTGCTGCGCCATGGTCGCGCATTCGTAACCCATGTCGGTCAGGTAAGACTTGATCATCGGGGTGATCAACGCGACCAGGTCCTCGGCGTCCTTGCGCGCCTGCGGGTCCGGATGCTTGTGCGCGAAGTCGATATTGAGGCCGGTCCAAAGCGCCAGCGCCCGCGCGCCCTCGTTGAAGGCGCGGATGGTCATGAGCATACGGCGCACGTCCGGATGCACGATGATCGGATCGGCCGCCTTCTCCGGCGCTTTCACGCCGCTGATCGAGCGGCCCTGCACCCGGTCCTTGGCATAGGTTACCGCGTTCTGGTAGGCGACGACCGACTGGCTCAGCCCCTGGATACCGACGCCGAGACGCGCCGCATTCATCATCGTGAACATCGCGCGCATGCCGCGATGCTGATCGCCGATCAGATAACCGACCGCGCCGTCGTAATTCATCACGCAGGTCGAGTTGCCGTGAATGCCCATCTTGTGTTCGATCGAGCCGCACTTGACTGCGTTGCGGTCGCCCAGCGAACCGTCGTCGTTGATCAGGAACTTCGGCACGATGAACAGGCTGACGCCGCGAATGCCTTCCGGGCCGCCGGGAATCTTGGCCAGCACCAAATGAATGATGTTCTCCGACATGTCGTGCTCGCCGGCGGAGATGAAAATCTTGGTGCCGGTAATGTGGTAGCTGCCGTCGTCCTGCGGCTCCGCCTTGGTCCGCATCAGGCCGAGGTCGGTGCCGCAATGGGGCTCCGTCAGGTTCATCGTGCCTGTCCAGGTACCTTCGATGATTTTCGGTAGATAGGTCTGTTTCTGTTCGTCGGTGCCGTGCGCCAGGATCGCCTCGTAGGCGCCGTGCGACAGGCCGGGATACATGCTGAACGCCTGGTTGGCGGCGCTGCCCATCTCGTTGAAGGCAAAGCCGATGACGTGCGGCAGGCCCTGCCCGCCATAGTCGGGATCGGCGGTCAGTCCACCCCAGCCGGCCTCGCAATAGGCCTGGTAGGCTTCCTTGAAGCCGGTCGGCGTGGTCACCTCGCCGTCGTTCCAGGTGCAGCCTTCCGAATCGCCCACCTGGTTCAGCGGCGCGACCACCTCGGACATGAACTTGCCACCCTCTTCCAGGATGGCGTCGACCAGGTCGGGGGTCGCTTCCTCGAAGCCCGGCAGGTTCGAATAGCGTTCGATCTGCAAAAGCTCATGCAACACGAACTTGAAATCTTCGATCGGCGCTTCGTAGGTCGGCATTTGTTGCTCCTCGGTCTCTCAAAGAGTCACAAGAATGGGTTCGCCCGGCTCGTCAGTTGCGCCCCAGTCAGTTACGTAGGGGCCGGCCGGTGGTGAGCATGTGCTCGATACGATCCAGCGTTTTCGGGTTCTTGATCAGCGACAGGAACCCTTCCTTCTCAAGCTTCAGCAGTTGCTTCTCGGTGACGGGTTCGGTGATATCCGTATCGCCGCCGGTCAGCACGTTGGCGACCTGTCCGCCGACCACGGCGTCGTAGGCCGTGGCCTTGCCCGACGCGACGAACCCGTCGACTGCCATATGCAAGGCGGCCTGTGCGGTCGCGCCCGGCAGATTAATCTCGATCGGCTCCGGCGCCTCATAGTTCTCCGCCAGTTGCAACGCCTTCGCTTTGGCGTCGGCTAACAGCCTGCGGCGGTTCATGGTGATGCCGTCGCCGTCGCGCAGGATCATCATGTCGCGCGCTTCGGCCGCGGAGGTCGCGACCTTCGCCGTCGAAATCGCCTCGAACGCCTGGGCGATCGCCGGCATCGCGCCGCCCGGCCGCTTCTTGTTGGTCACGTTACGCATGACCAGTTCCTTGCAGCCGCCGAAGCCCGGGATCACACCGACACCGACTTCGACCAAACCCATATAGCTTTCGGCGTGGGCCTGGATCACGTCGGCATGAAGGCAGACCTCGCAGCCGCCGCCAAGCGCCATGCCGGCCGGCGCGGCGACCACGGGGAACGGCGCATATTTCAGCGCCATCATCGCGTTCTGGCCTTCCTGGATACCGTTCTCGATCACCGGCCACATAGCGGTATTGGCGGCAAACAGCACCAGCCCGACATTGGCGCCGACGGAGAAATTGTCGGCGTCGCTGCCGATGATCAGCGCCTTGAAGCCTTTCTTGTGCAGGTTGGCGGCCTGCTTGACCATGGCGATGGTCTGGTCGTCGATGGCGTTCATCTTGGAATGGAACTCCAGGCAGGCGACGCCGTCGCCGACATCCCAGATCGACGCGGAGCCATTACGCGCAATCGGCTCCTGGCCCAGCTTCTTGTCGGCCAGCATCCAGGCGTCCTCGGCAACCACGATCTCCTGGTATTCGCCGTCCAGGCCGAGCATGTAGCGCTTGCCGTCTTCCTCCTTGTAGAGCGGCCGGCCCGCGGCCTTGGCGATGACCGGCGGAACGTCGATGCCGTCGGCTGCCAGCCGCTCCGCGAACCAGTCGGTGCCCAGCATGTCGATCTGCTCGAACGGACCCCATTTCCAGGCATAGCCGGTCTTCATCGCGGTATCGATGGCGGCGATGTCGTCGGCGATCTCGCCGAGCAGGGCAGCGGAATAGGCCAAAACCCGCGAAGCGACGCCCCAGGCATATTGGCCGCCCTTGTCGTCGAATTCGACCAACGTGCGCAGGCCAGCCTTGGCGGCCTTAGCGCTTTTCAGGTTGGCCTTCTGCTCCGGCCGATATTCGCCGGTCTGCAGATCCAGCGCTTCCTTGACGCTTTTGCCATTCGTCTTGTTGCGCCGGTAGAAGCCGCCTTTACCTTTGCGGCCGGTATAGCCGTCGGCGATCATCTTCTGCATCAGCTTGGTCAGGCCATGATCGGCGTCGTATTGCAGACAGAGCGGATCGCTGTCCGGCAGCAGCTTCAACATGCTGCCGACCACGTGCGGGCCAAGGTCGATGCCGGTCAGATCGGCGAGGCCGAAGATGCCGGTCTTCGGAATGCCCATCGGCCGACCGACAATCGAGTCCGCCTCTTCGACGGTGAGCCCCATGTCGTAGGCAAGCCCGGTCGCAACGGTCGACCAATAGATACCGATACGATTGGCAATGAAGCCCGGCGTGTCCTTGCAATCGACCACTTCCTTGCCGAGCTTGACGTCGCCGAACTGCCGGAGAGCATCGAGCGCTTCCGGCTTGGTCGCCGGGCCGCCGACCACTTCGAACAACCGCATGTAACGCGGCGGATTGAAGAAGTGGGTGATCGCGAAGTCGGCAGCGAAACTCGCCGGCATGCCGTCCAGCAGCACGCCGAGCGGGATGGTCGAGGTGTTGGAGCTGACGATTGAGCCCTTCTTGCGCACCTTCTCGAGCCGGCCGTAGAGATCCTGCTTGATTTTCGGGTTCTCGATGATCGCCTCGCAGATCCAGTCGCAATCGCCGACCGCATCCAGATTGTCTTCCAGGTTACCCGGCGTTATCAGCCGCGCGTTCCGCTTATGCATAAAAGGCGCCGGCTTTGTTTTCAGCATCTTGGCGATCGCGCCTTTGGCCAGCGTATCACGGTCGTTGGCGCCGTCCGGCACGATGTCCAGTAGGGTCACGGGCACGCCTGCATTGGCGACATGAGCGGCAATCGCTGCGCCCATGACGCCGGAGCCGATAACGGCGACCTTCTCGATCGTCATGGTCAGCAGGCCTCCAGAACGGTGGCGATGCCCTGCCCGCCGCCGATGCACTGGGTGGCGAGGCCAAGGCCCTTGCCCTCCCGCTTCAACAGACTGGCGAGCTTGCCGGTAATCCGCGCGCCGGTGGCGCCCATCGGATGGCCAAGCGCAATGGCGCCGCCGTCGATGTTGGTTTTGGCGTAGTCCATCTTGGATTCGCGCATGACAGCCAAGGCCTGGGCGGCGAAGGCTTCGTTCAGTTCGATGATCTCGATATCGTCCAGGGAGACGCCGGCGCGTTTCAGCGCCTTCTCGGTCGCCGGCACCGGACCGATACCCATGATTTCCGGCGCGCAGCCGGCCACAGCGATCGATTTGATCCGGGCGAGCTTCGGGAGGTTGTTGGCGTCGGCGTATTCTTCGGAGCAGACCAGCACCGCGGAGGCGCCGTCGGTCAGCGGGGACGAGGTGCCGGCGGTCACCGACCCGGCCTGGTCAAAGGCCGGCTTCAAACCGGCCAGTCCTTCTGCGTTCGTATCGGGACGGATGCAGCCGTCTTCCTCGACCCGCAGATTGCCATCAACGATGGCGACGATCTCGTCATTGAACTTGCCGGCCGACTGGGCTGACGCGGCGCGCTTATGGCTTTCGACCGCCATCTCTTCCTGCTCGGCGCGGCTGAGATCATACTTCTTGGCCAGGTTTTCGGCCGTCACGCCCATCGAGACGTAGGCTTCCGGATAGTCCTTGAACAGGCCCGGATGCGGCGCCGGGTTGAACCCGCCCATAGGCACCCGCGTCATGGCTTCGATGCCGGCGCAGATAAAGGCGTCGCCCGCGTTCATCTGTACCGCGCCGGCCGCCATATGAATGCCTTGCATCGACGACCCGCAGAACCGGTTGACGGTGGTCGCGGCGGAGCCTTGAGGAATACCGGCAAGGAACCCGACGATGCGCGCCACGTTCAGGCCTTGCTCTCCCTCCGGGAAAGCGCAGCCCATGATGACGTCCTCGATATCCTCGGGATTGACACCGGTCTTTTGGACCAGCGCTTTGACGACTTGGGAAGCCATCTCGTCGGGCCGCACTTTGGTAAGAGCCCCTTTGCCGGCAAAGGTAAACGGCGAACGGGCGTAACCGGAAATCACAACGTTCTTCATCGCTGTCGGGCTCCTTAAGCACACCCCGCGGCCTATGGGATTGTCTCGTCAGCCGCGGTGTTTTATGGGTTTCGTGATGCCAGGGGCGCCGGCGAAGGAAGCGAACCCGGGCGTACAACGCTGGTTAGGCAAGCATTCCGGTCAACCGACGGCGCGAGCCTTGGGATTTGTTTCGTCCGTCTGATCCGATGCCGAATCTTTCGCCTTACCCGGCATCGACTTCTGTTTCAAAAACCCTTCGATCGCCGCGCATCCTTCGGCCAATTCCGCAATCGCGTCGTCAATATCCTGACGCTGGCTCTTCAAGGCCTCGATCCGCTCCCGCGACCGCGCCAGCAGGGTCCGCATCTGCGTAACCTGGCCGTCGCCGAGGTTGTAGAGATCGAGCACTTCCTTGATCTCGGCAAGGCTGAAACCGAGCCTTTTGCCGCGCAGGATCAAGCGCAGGCGCGCCCGATCCCTTTGGCGGTAGATGCGGGTGGTCCCTTCCCGCAGCGGCTGGATCAGACCTTTGTCCTCGTAAAACCGCAGGGTACGGGAGGTGACGCCGAACTCGGCGGCAAGATCTCTTATGCTATAGGTCTCGGGCACGGCTTTTGTCCTCAGCGTTTGGGAACGAGACTGTCGATCGCCGATTTCTTCCAGCATGACGCTACGTCAACCCGACCTTCTGTCATAGCGATAATGTAGTTGACGTTTACGTAAACGTCAACCTGTATCTGATGAAAAATTCAACTGTGATAAAGTATCCCTTTCGCGCCAAATTCTCCTTAAGATGCAAAAAAGACCTCTCTCAACGGCCCGGCGAACGACAGGGCAATGTCGACGTGGCAAGGCGCATCCGGCGCCAGGGGAAGGAAACTGGGGATGAGCAAGCCAATTCAAACCTATCGTGATTTCTGGCCTTACTATCTGCGGGAGCATGCCAAGCCGCTGACGCGAAATCTGCATTATGTGGGCTCGACCCTGGCGCTCGTCGCCCTCGCGGGTCTTGTCGTGACGCTGAATCCTTTGTTTTTCCTGGCCGGACTGGTCGCCGGCTACGGCCCGGCCTGGATCGCCCACTTCTTTGTCGAAAAGAACCGGCCGGCGACGTTCACCTATCCCCGCTGGTCGCTGATCAGCGATTTTAGAATGTATTTCCTGTGGCTCTCCGGCCGGCTGGACAAAGAATTGAGACTGGCCGGCGTTCACGCGGACGGAACGGTCGACGCGGAGAA
Source organism: Minwuiaceae bacterium (assembly GCA_028278525.1). Taxonomy (GTDB): domain Bacteria; phylum Pseudomonadota; class Alphaproteobacteria; order Minwuiales; family Minwuiaceae; genus JANQEE01. The sequence goes on from JANQEE010000039.1 coordinate 124,152, forward strand.
CCAGGCCGCTTGATTTTATGGCTCGGGTAATCCCGCCGACGCCACGAGGAGCTTGAATCAGAGTCCGCCGCGCAGGGTGGATGGAACCATGGCAACCACGCTTGCCGATTTCGCGCATGTCAAAGATACACGGCTGCGAACGCTGCTCTCGGTCTGGCTGGAGGCGCGCGGCGACCGGATGATGCCGACCCGCAACGATATCGACCCGGCGGCGGCAGAAGCGCTCGGCTCTTTTCTTTGGCTCTGCGACTACGAGCACCGGGAACGGCGCTTCCATTACCGCATGGCCGGCGCCGGCATCGCAAACCGATACCGGGACATCGTTGTCGGAAAGTATCTGGATGAGTTGCTGACCGGCAGGGCTCTCACCCGCGTGACGGCTTACTTTTCCAAAGTCTTGGATGAACCCAGCATCGGCTTCATCGGCGGTCGGCTCTATTCGGACTCGAAAGCGCCGACGCAGGGCGAGCGCCTTGCCCTGCCTCTGTCCGACGACGATGGTTCGGCGCATATGATTCTCGGCGCCACGGTCGAGACCGAGAGTGAATCGGACACAGATGCCGACGTCCCCGACCGGCAGATCATCGTCTTCACGCCCGTCTATTGACCGGCAACGCCTGATTCAACATCACGATGTCCTCGACGGACGCGATGGGAACGGTGAACGAAAACACCGTGCCACCGCCCGGATTGGCTTCGGCCCACAAACGTCCGCCATGCGCCTGAACGATGGACCGGCAGATCGACAGCCCGATTCCCATGCCGTTCGCCTTGGTGGTAAAAAACGGCTGGAACAGATGGGCCCTGGCCTCGTCGCTCAAGCCGCTGCCGGTATCCGATACGGAAACCTCGATCGCGTCGCCCGATACCTCGGCCGTCTTGACGGATAACTTCCGCACCTCAGAAGCGCCCATCGCCTCGATGCCGTTGCGGACGAGATTCAGGACCACCTGCTGTATCTGAATTCTGTCGATCAAAACCGGCGGCGCCTCCACATTCTGGTCGAGCGAGACTTCGATGCCCTGGCCTTCGGTACCCGCCAGCGCCAGCGTGCAGGCTTCCTCGATCACCTGATTGACGTCTTCCTGGGTACGCTCCGTTTCGCCCTTTTCCAGGAAAGCGCGCAGATGCCGAATGATTTCGCCGGCGCGATCCGCCTGGACGATCGCTTTTTCCATGACGTCGGCAAGACTCAGCCCGAAATCCTTGTCCGACGCTTCCAGCAGCCGCTTCGCGGCCTGTACGTAGTTCATGATCGCGGAGAGCGGCTGGTTCAACTCGTGCGCCAGCGCCGACGACAATTGTCCGACCGTGCTGACGCGCGATACATGCAGCAATTCAGCCTGCAGCTCTTTCAATCGCGCGTCTCGCTCGCGCAACGCTTCCTGCGCGCGCACGCGGTCGCTGACGTCGCGGCCTTCCGGGATCAGCAAAATGACGTTGCCGGCATCGTCGAATATGGGCTTGAGTGAAAAGTCGATCTCGATCGACCGCCCCGACGTTCCGACCATCGTATCCTCGTACCGGACGAATTCGCCGGCCGCCGCCGACGCGATGGCAAGTTTCAGACGCTCTCGGGAATCGGAAGACCCGGACCACCAGGCCGTTTCCCAAAACGGGCAGCCGACCACGTCCTGCAAATGCTGTCCGGTGAAATCCAACGCCGTCTGGTTGACTTCCAGTACCGTGCCGTCGGGCTCCAGCAGCCCGATGAACTGGAAAGTCAGGTTGAAGATGGCCTGGAACCGCCGCCGGCTCTCGCGGAACCGGCCTTCCACCTGCTCGCGCTCGGCGATCTGCTCCCGCAGGCGGTCGTTGCTCGCAGCCAGCTCCGCCGTCCGTTCCCGAACCCGTTGCTCCAGCAATTCGTGGCTGTCCCGCAGGATCTGTTCGGCCATCTTCCGTTCGGTAATGTCGGTCGCCGTGCCCTGATAGCCGACGAATCCGCCGGCGTCGTCGAACTGCGGCGAGCCGCTGGTCGAAAACCAGCGAACGTCGCCGTCAGGAAAGCGGATCGCGTAGGCAAAATCGCGAAACTCCCGGCGGTTGTCCAAATCGTCCAAATGTTGCCGCCATGCCGCCCCGTCGACCTGGCCGTCCGATAATTCGAAGCGTGTCTTGCCCATGACGTTGCTCGGGGATTGCCCGGTGGACCGCTCATAGCTCTCTGAAAAGTAGATGAACCGATGGTTTTCATCGGTTTCCCACTGCCAGTCGGATGCCAGTGCGGCGAAGTTCCGGTGGCGCTTCTCGCTGGCCTGCAAAGCGGCCTCGCGGCGTTTCAATTCGGTCACGTCCGCATGGATGGTAATCGTACAGCCGTCGGGCGTGCGCCACTCCGTGGTCCGCAGCCAGCGGCCGTCGGTCAGGCGCCGTTCCTCCGAACCGCCAGGATTCCGGTGCGCCTCCAACCGGTCGCGGATGCGTTGCGTGGGCTTGTCGTCGGCCGGCCGAAACACGCCGGCTTCGACCGTTGCGTAGACCATATCGGTGAATGTCAGGCCCGGCTCCAGGATCGGGGCCACCGAGGCAAAGATCTCTCGGTAGCGCGGATTGCAGACGACCAACCGGTCGTTTGCGTCCCACAACGCAAACCCCTCAGAGATGCACTGCATTGCTGCAACAAGCAACGCGTCCGACGATTCCGATCGCCTGTCCATATCCCACAAGGCCCGACGCCGCCCCAACCGCGGCCGGTCCTTAAGAATAACCCAATAAAATCAATAGGCCACGGATTTTGTTGTGGATTTCTGATTCTAATCTAACTGTTGGTGCATTTTTCGGATCAGGTGTCCAGATCGCGCCGCGCGGTTTCAACCGCGGCTTCAATTTCGTTGAAATCACTGATCCGATGCGCGAGAGCGAGCACCAGTTTCGAAAGGAACAGCGTCTCGTGCTCCTCCCCAACCTGATCGATTGCATCGGCAATCACATCGAACGCCCGCTCCAGGTCGTCAAATTGCAGTCTTTCCGCCACGCTCAAGCCTCCCCGGGCTGGCCCAGTGCGATCCGAATCGCCTGTTCAACCTCCGTCGCGATGACGTCGGTCCATCGCGCCGCGACATGGCCGTCCGGCCGAACCAGATAGAATGACCCTGCGCCGGCGCCATAAACCGCTGCCAAATGGCCGTCCGAATCCGCCAACACGGTCGCGCCTTCGATGTCGACGCGCTCTTGCGTAACGACGATGGGCGCGAACAGACCCGCCGCAAAAAGGTCCCGCACCGTTGGCGGAAGATCGCCGTCGCCGTGAAAGTACAATCCGTTGAAACCGGGCCGCAGCAGGTCCAACAGGAACCGCGGCCGGTTGTCGCCGAAGCCGGAAAGCCGAACGTTCCGCAGCGGCGCGCCGGCACGCGGACCGGCGTCGAACCCGCTCTCCCGTTCTTTGAATGCGGTCAGCGGCCCATCGGTGTAATCGTACGGTGCAGACTGTCTCGGATTGATCAGGCCTTTGGTGAAGTCTTCGCTCAACGCGATCGACAATGCGGCATCCCGCATCAACCGGTAGCCCCGGCTCGGCGGCGTCATGAAGATGGTGCTCTTCCGCGCCTCCCGAATGATATCGAGCGTCGCCTCCCGCCGCTCCGGCGTATAACTGTCGAGCAGGTCTTCCCCTGCATCCCCCCGCAGCACGTAGGCGAGTTTCCAACCGAGATTGTTGGCGTCCGCAAAGCCGGAATTCAGGCCGCGCACGCCGAAAATCGGAACCAGATGCGCCGCGTCGCCGGCGAACAGCACGCGGCCGGACCGGTAGTCGTCCAGCGCCAAGCAATGTGCCTTGTACAGGCTGTACCACTCCAGTTGCCAGGGCGTCTTCTCGCCAACCAGATCCAATTGCGCCTGGATCCGCGCGCGGATCCGGTCCTCGCGCAGCTCTTCGTCCGGGTCGTCCTCGTCGTGCAACTGATAATCGATGCGCCAGATATCGTCCGGCTGTTTATGCATCAGCACCGTGGAGCCGGGGTTCGAACGCGGATCGAAGAACGCGCGCCTTTCGATCGGGTGCGGCGAAGCCATCTTGATATCGGCGATCAGGTAGCGGCCTTCGTAAGACGTCCCGTTCAGTTGCAGCCCAAGCAACTGCCGGACCATGCTACGCGCCCCGTCGGCGGCAATCACATAATCGGTCTGCAGATCGTAGGCGCCTTCCGGCGTTTCCACTGTCAGCGTCACGCCGTCGGCGTCCTGCTGCAGCCCTGTCGCACGACTCTGCCAGCGGACGTCGATCCACTCGTTCCCATCGATCGCATCGACCAGGAATTTCTCGATGTAGCATTGCTGCAGGTTTGTCATCGGATGAAACCGCTCGTCGTCCGAATGCGGCATCTCCAACTCGTACACTACCTTGTCCTTGTAGAAAGACCGGCCACCCGTCCAGACCAGCCCTTTCTCCAGAAACCTGTCGGCGACTCCCAGGCCCTGTAGGATTTCCATGCTGCGTCGCGCGATACAGACCGCGCGGCTGCCGTCCGCGACGGTGTCGTCGTCCTCGATCACAACGGCGGACGCCCCGTGTCGCGCCAGTTCCATGGCGCAGGCCAGGCCGACCGGCCCGCCGCCGACGATCGCGACCTGATGCCTGGGCGTTTGCCCGCTCATTTCCGGCGGGCGCACGAACGGGTAATGCGGATAGTCAAAGTAAAGCGAACTGAACTTGGATCTGAGTCCCGTCGTCATCGCACCCTGCCGTCAGGAATTGGAATCTCCGGCCGCGAGCCGGTCGGCCAACTCCGCACGCCAGTCGGCCATCGGCCGGAAACTCGGCTCACCTTTTACCCGCGCTTCCGTATCCGCCAGGATCCGGTCGTCCGGCAGGCTGAGATCCAGCGGTTCGCGAACCGGCTGCGCGATGTACCAGGGGCTGTCGACGAAGATCTCGATCCGGTTGCCCTCGGGGTCCTTGCAATAGACGCTCCACGCGATTCCGTGCGTCACCGCGACGAGCTCGGCGGCGTCCTCGTCCGACAGGATCCGATGAATGGACCGCAGGTCCGTCAGCGAGCCGGCGCGTAGCGAGATCTGGTTCACCACGTTGAAGGACAGTTCGGCCGGACGGCCGGTGGCTAGCACGATCTGGTGGTGTTCGCGGGGGTCGCGACTGAGGAACACCAGTTTAACCGGCCCCAAATCGCCCACGTCGGTCACCTGGAACCCCAGCAGGCGCGTGTAGAAGTCGCGCATCCCGTCCAGGTCGGTAACATAGATGCCGATATGGCTGAATTCCAGCGCTGGAGGTGTGCTCATGGTCCGATGCTACCTACCGTCTCGGCGGCCCGCCAGCCGGGCAAAATTAGTTTCATATGTAATTAAACACTGGTAGGGTGCAGCACATCGTGGCGGCTGTCCAGCCTGACGACGAAGCCGCCGAAAAGCATCGTCGCGGATCGCGCCCGGGCCAACCGGGCCTTGCCGCCGAGAGATTGGTTACGGGAGGTAAAACAATGAAAAAGCTGAGTGTGTTGGGCGCCGCTCTGGCGCTGTCGGTCGCTTGGTCCGCGACGGCTTCGTCGGAGACCGTGCTGAGGATTTCCAGTTGGGCCTCGCCCAAACACGGCATCAACTCGATTGTCTGGCCGACCTGGGGCAAGATGATCGAAGAGGCGACCCAGGGTCGCGTCACCACCAAGATCGAATACAACTTGGGATCGCCGGTCGCCCAGATGGACCTGATCCGCGACGGCGTCGCCGACGTGATGTGGACCTTCCACGGCTATAACCCGGGACGCTTCTTTCTGACCCATCTGGTCGAGATGCCGGGCCTCGGCACCAGTGCGGAGGCGGCCTCCGTCGCCTATTGGCATATTCACGAAAAGTATCTGAAGGACAAAGGCATTCATCCTGGGCTCAAGGTCGTCGGGCTCACCTCGCACGGCCCGGGCATCATTCACACAAAACAGCAGATCACGAGCCTGTCCGATCTCAACGGCATGAAGATCCGGATCGGCGGCGGCGTCTCGGCGGATGTCGGCAAGGTGTTGGGCGTGGTCGGTGTGCGCGTGCCGGCGCCCAAGGTGTATGAGACCGTGGCGCAAGGCGTCGCCGACGGCGTGTTCATGCCGATGGAGACCAAGAAAAGCTTCAAGCTGAAGGAAGTGGCGCCCTTTTCGCTGATCATGCCCGGCGGCCTCTACTACGGCAGCTTCGTCTTCGCGATGAACCCAGACCGCTTTAACGGCTTGGACAAGGCCGATCAGGACGCGATCATGAGCGTGTCCGGCGAAGTCCTGTCGAAGCTGGCCGGTAAGATGTGGGACGATGCCGACGCGATCGGGCTGGAGGATGCGGTAGCCTACGGCAACACCATCACCACCGCCAGCGACGCAATGGCGGCCAAGTACATGAAGATGGTCGCGCCGATCGAACAGGCGTGGATCGAAAAAGCCAACGGCAAGGGGCTCGACGGCGCCGCCGTGCTGGCCGAATTCCGAGCCATGGCCCGTGAGTACGACAAGAATAAATAAGTGACGGACGGTCCGCTGACAGCCGGCGGGGCCGAAAACGACAGCCGGGTGGGCCGATGGCTCACCCGGCTGCTTGAGTTTCTGGCCGCCGCCACGCTTTTTTCCCTGATGGCGATGACCTGCATCGACGTTGGCGGGCGCTATCTGTTCAACGCGCCGCTGGATGGCGCCACGGAGCTGACCCGGCTGATGATGGCGATGGTGATCTTTTCCGTCCTTCCCCTGGTCAGTTGGCGGGAAGAGCATGTCACCGTCGACCTGATCGACCTGATCTTTCCTCGCCGCCTGATTAACCTCAGGCAGATCCTGATCAACCTGATCGGCGCCGTCGCGCTGTCGGTGGTCGCCTGGCGGGTCTGGATCCTGGCCGCCCGGGCCGCCGAGTACGGCGACTTCACCGAATACCTCGAAATTCCGCTTGCGCCGTTCAGCTATTTCATGAGCTGCATGAGCGCGATCACGGCCGTCGCGCTGGTCCTGAACGCCGTCCGCTATATACGCGGCACGGGACCAATGTCGCCGCGCACGCCGCGCTGACGGTTCGGAGACCTCGGCGGTGACGGAAGCGCTAATCGGATTTGCCGCGTTGCTGGTGCTGGTCTTCCTGCGCATTCCGATCGCCTTCGCGATGGGACTGGTCGGCCTTGTCGGTTTCGGCATTATCAGCGGCTGGACGCCGTCGCTGGCGATGACGGCCCGGCTGGTGATCGACACCGGGCAGGACTATGGCCTTTCCGTCATTCCCCTGTTCATTCTGATGGGCAATTTCGTCAGCCGCGCCGGCCTGTCGGCAGAGCTGTTCGCCGCATCGAATGCGTTTCTCGGCCATCGGCGCGGCGGTCTGGCGATGGCGACCATTGTCGCCTGTGGCGGCTTCAGCGCGATCTGCGGGTCCAGCCTGGCGACCGCGGCGACGATGGCCAAGGTGGCGATGCCGTCGATGCGCAAATACGGATACGGCGACAGCCTCGCCGCCGCCTCCATCGCCGCCGGCGGCACGCTCGGCATCCTGATCCCGCCGAGCGTGATCCTGGTGATCTACGGCCTGATCACCGAACAAAGCATCGGCAAGCTGTTCGCCGCCGGTATCCTGCCCGGCCTGATCGGCATCCTGTTCTACTTAGGCGCGGTGCAGTTCGTCGTCGCGCGCCGGCCCGGCGACGGCCCCAAAGGCGAACGCCTGAGCTGGCCGGATCGGATGCGCGCCCTCAGTGGCGTGTGGGGCACTGTCCTGCTGTTCGTCATCGTTCTCGGCGGCATCTATGGCGGTGTGTTTACGCCGACCGAGGCGGCCGGTTTCGGCGCCGGCGGCGCCTTCGTGATCGCGCTTGCCAGAGGCACCCTCACTTGGCGCGCCTTGTTCGACGTGCTGGTCGACAGCGCCCGGACCACGGCGATGCTGTTCACCGTTTTGATCGGCGCGCTGATTTTCTCGAACTTCGTCAACCGCGCCGGCCTGCCCGATGGCCTGCTGGACCTGGTCACCGGCTTCAATGTCCCGCCGATGGTGGTGATCCTGCTGATCCTTGCTGTCTACATCGTCCTCGGCTGCGTGTTCGAGAGCCTGTCGATGCTGCTGCTGACGGTGCCGATCTTCTTTCCCCTGGTCGAGAGCCTGGGCTTCGACCTGATCTGGTTCGGTATCATCGTCGTTGTCGTTACGGAGATCAGCCTGATCACGCCGCCGGTCGGCCTGAATGTCTTCGTTCTAAGCGGCGTCCTCCCGGACGTATCGACCGGAACGATCTTCCGCGGCGTCACGCCGTTCTGGTGCGCCGATATCGTCCGGCTGGCCCTTCTGGTGTTCGTTCCGGGGCTGTCATTGTTCCTGCCGGGACTGATCGGTCCGTAAAACCGCTGATCGAGTATCTTTATTGCATCAGGCTCTATCTATTCGACAACTAATTGCCGGCACGGTTGTTTCTTGACTTCAAAAAGACCCGGCTCCGTACCATAATCCGCCGCGCCGGCGCGAATCTCATAAAGAGGCCAGGACTGTCGCGCCGCGAAGCGTTTTGAGTCGCCGGCCTCATGACATAACAATTGATGCAGATTTACCTGCCGATCGCCGAGATGTCCGTCAGCATCTTCCTGCTGCTGGGCATGGGCGGGATGGTGGGATTCCTGTCCGGCATGTTCGGTGTCGGCGGCGGCTTCCTGATGACGCCGCTGCTGATCTTCATCGGCGTGCCGCCCCCTGTCGCCGTGGCTTCCGAAGCCAACCAGATCGTCGCCGCCAGCACCTCAGGCGTGCTGGCCCATTGGCGCCGCGGCAACGTCGATTTCAAGATGGGCAGCGTATTGCTGGCCGGCGGCATCGTCGGCTCGATAATCGGCACCTGGATCTTTACGGCATTGAAGGCGATCGGTCAGGTCGACTTGCTGATCTCGCTTTCCTATGTCGTCTTCTTAGGCTTGGTCGGCAGCCTGATGTTTTTGGAGAGTCTGTCGGCAATGCTGCGCAGCCGGTCCGGCACGCGCCGCCGCCGCAAGCTGCATCAGCATAACTGGATGCACGGCCTGCCGTTCAAGATGCGCTTCCGCAAGTCGAAGCTCTACATCAGCGCGATCATGCCGCTGGCGATCGGCTGCCTTGTCGGCATCCTGGCCGCCATTATGGGCGTCGGCGGCGGCTTCGTGATGGTCCCGGCGATGATCTACCTGTTGGGCATGCCGACCAGCGTGGTAGTCGGCACGTCGCTGTTCCAGATCATCTTCGTTACCGCCACGGTTACGGTTTTACATTCGGCCAATACGCAGACCGTTGACGCCATGCTCGCCCTGCTGCTGTTGAGCGGCGCGGTGATCGGCGCACAGTTCGGCACGCGCTTCGGCACCAAGCTGCGCGGCGAACAGCTGCGCGGCCTGCTGGCACTGATGGTCCTCGGCGTTTGCGGCAAACTCGCCTGGGGGCTGGTCGCGACCCCGGAGGATCTGTTCACGCTGACCACGCTGGGCAGGGTCGGCGGATGACGGTCGGGGCGCTGCCAAGACAACGCATCAACCGCCTTGCCGGCAGCGCCGTGTTGGCGGCCGGCTTGGCAAGTAGTACCGCTTCCGCGCAACAGGCCGCGTTGGTCACCGACCTGTCGGACCACCTGATCTCGATCACCTCCAGCTTCTCGGGCACCGATCTGCTGCTGTTCGGTGCGGTCGACGGTGGCCCTGGCGATATCGTCGTGGTGGTGCGCGGCCCGGAGCTGCCGGTGGTAATGCGCCGCAAGGACAGGGTGGCCGGCATCTGGGTCAACCGGGTATCCGAGGAATTCCAGGGCGTGCCGGCCTATTACGCCATGGGGTCCAATCGGGTCTTACGCGATATCGCCTCGGACACCCTGCTCGCCCGCTTGCAAATCGGACTCGATAATCTGCGCTTCGAGCCGAAGGAAGACCTGTCGGACGCGGAACGGAAGATTTTCTCCGACGCGATCGTCCGCGCCAAACTGCGTGAAGGCTTGTACAGACTGGAAATCGCCAAGGTCAATTTTCTCGGCGACAAACTGTTCCGAACCCGCATCCAGTTTCCAGCCAACGTGCCGGTCGGAAACTACATCGTGCAGGTCTACCTGATACGCGACGGTCGCGTGGTCGGCGCGCAGACCACGCCTTTGTTCATCAAGAAATTCGGTATCGAACGGGCGATCTTCGACTTCGCCCACAACCAGCCGATCATCTATGGCATCGCCGCCGTGATATTAGCGCTCCTCGCCGGCTGGGCCGCGGGCGTCATCTTCCGCCGGCCCTGAAGTATCGGGCCGACTCTACGTATCGGCGACTTCGGCGAGCAGCCAATCCCGAAAAGCGTTGATCTTCGGCACTGCCGCCGTCGCCTCCGGACAAACCAGGTAATGCGCAAACGCGCTCGGCATAGCGACGTCGAACAGTCGAACCAACCGACCTTCGGCAATGTCCCGCTCCACCAGCGTCGTCCGGCCGAGCGCCACGCCCTGCCCTTCGATCGCCGCCTGCAGCATCAGGGCTTCGTCGCTGAACGTGAGGCCCCGTTTCGAATTCACGCCCTCCGTCCCGGCGGCCTGCAGCCACATCGTCCAGTCTCTGTGATCCTGGTCGTGCAGCAGGGTGTGACGCTTCAGGTCGCCCGGTTGTTTCAAAGGCAACTCGCCTATCGCCAAAGTCGGACTGCAGACCGGGCTGAGGTCCTCGCTCATCAACCGCCAGCTACACAATCCCGGATACTGGCCCAGCCCATGGCGGATGGCGACATCGACATTCTCCCGGTCGAAGTGGACCAGGCGGCCGGTGGTCGTGACCCGCACGTCGATATCCGGCCAGCGCTCGCGAAACCGGCCAAGGCGCGGCACCAGCCATTTGATCGCGAACGAAGGCGGTAGGCTGACCGTGACCGTCTCGAAGTCGGAACTGGCTTCCACCCGCTTCGTGGCGTCTGAGATCTCCTGGAAGGCACTGCGGACGACCGGCAGATAGACCCGGCCCGCCGCCGTCAGCTCGACCGATCGCGTTAGACGCCGAAACAGCGGAGTCCCCAGATCGGCCTCCAGGCGCGATATCTGCTGGCCGACGGCGCCCGGCGTCACGTGCAACTCGGCTGCCGCCTGCTTAAAACTCAAATGCCGGGCCGCCGCTTCGAACGCACGCAAAGCCTTCAACGGAGGGAGGCGATAATCCATTACCACAGGCCAGTTTTTCTATCCTATGACTCGACGATTTGTGATTTGTCGTCGACGGTTCGATTATGAAATTATCCTTGCAACGCGGATACACTTAACTTTCGGCTCGGTGTGATATCTGCCGCGCCTTTCGGAGTGAGTGTAATTTTTCTTGCCCATCACGCAACGGCGCGGTTCAGGAAAGCAGGGTCGTCACCATGTCGAAAGAAAAGACGCAGATTGTTCGCGGCGCTTGCCCGCTGGATTGCCCGGACACTTGCTCGTGGGAAGTCACCGTCGAGAACGGGCGCGCGACCGATCTGCGCGGCACCCGCGACCATCCGTTCACCCGCGGCAATCTTTGCGTCAAGGTGAACCGATACCTGGAGCAGATGGCCGCGCCCGACCGCCTGCTCTATCCCATGCGCCGCGCTGGCGCCAAGGGCGAAGGGCGGTTCGAACGGATCACCTGGGACGAGGCCCTGACCGAGATCGCGGAAAAACTGGGCGCGATCTCCAAAACCCATGGCGCGGAGGCGATCCTTCCCTACTACGGCACAGGGACCCTCGGCTTCATTCAGGGCATTGAAGGCGGCGGCCAGCGATTTTGGAATGCGATCGGCGCGACCCGCCACCTGCCCAACATCTGTTCGATTGCCGGTACGCTCGGCGCCAAATTCTCGGTCGGGACCGGCTTCGCGATGGACCCGGAAACCCTGCCCCACGCCAAGCTGATTATCCTATGGGGCACCAACCCGCTGAGCTGCGGCAACCACATCTGGCGCTTCATCACGGAAGCGCGCCGCAACGGCGCGCATGTGATCACCATCGACCCGATCCGCACCCGCAGCGCGGCGCAAGTGGATGAACACCTGCCTATCCTGCCAGGTACCGACGCGGCGTTGGCGCTTGGCCTGCTCCATGTCGTCGTCGGCCAGGGCGCCGAGGACACAGCGTTCCTGAAGCAACACACCGTCGGCTGGGAGGAATTCCGCCAGCGCATTCTCGACTATCCGCCGAGCCGCGTGGCCGAAATAACCGGAATCCCCGAAGGCCGGATCGTCGCGCTAGGCGAACGCCTGGCCTCAACGCGCCCGACGGCAATCCGCCTCGGCATCGGCATGCAGCGGCACTCCGGCGGTGGTACCGCCGTTCGCACCATCATGGCGATCCCCGGCGTCACCGGCGACTGGCAGCATCTCGGCGGCGGCGCGACCTATTCGACGGGCGGTGTCTTTCCCGGCAACACGCAGGCCCTGGTACGGCCGGATCTCAGTCCGCCGGGCACGCGCGGCCTCAAGATGACGCAGCTTGGCGAGAGCCTGCTTAGTGTCGGCGACCCGCCGATCCAAGCCCTGTTCGTCTACGCCGCCAACCCTGTCACCAGCACACCGCATCAGCATAAGGTGCGGCAAGGGCTGGCCCGCGACGACCTGTTCACCGTCGTGGTCGAACACTTCCAGACCGACACAGCCGATTATGCCGACATCCTGCTTCCATCGACGATGCAGCCCGAACATGCCGACATCCACAACGCCTACGGCCATCTGTATCTGATGTGGAACGAGCCGGCCGTAGCGCCGCCGGGCGAATGCCTGCCCCATTCGGAAATCTTCCGGCGCCTGGCCCGGACGATGGGCCTGAACGAACCCTGCCTCTACGACAGCGACGAGGAACTGGCGGAAGCCTTGCTGGACTCCGACGACCCGGCGCTGGAGGGCGTGACCCTGGAAGCGTTGAAGCGCGAGGGCTGGCTTCGGCTGAACCTCGCCGATCCGTTCATGCCCCTGGAGCGCGGCCTGAAGACACCGTCCGGCAAGATCGAGTTCCTGTCCCACGCCGCGGAACAGGCCGGCCACGATCCGTTGCCCACATACGTGCCGCCGAAGGAAGTCGCCGATCCCGACCTCGCCAAGCGCTACCCGCTGGCGCTGGTGTCGCCGGGCAATCACTACTTCCTGAATTCGTCCTTCGCCAACAACCCGACCCTGCGGAAACAGGCCGGCCCGATCACGGTATCGCTGCATCCGGACGACGCTTCTGCGCGTGGGCTGGCTGACGGCAACCGCGTTCGCGTCTTCAACGACCGGGGCGGTTTCGACGCCGAGATCCACGTCAGCGACATCGTCCAACCCGGCATCGCGGCCAGCGACAAGGGGCATTGGCCGAAACTGTTGGAAGCGGAGAACAACATCAACATCACTGTCGACGATCGCGGGTCCGACATGGGCGGCGGCGCCGTCTACCACGACAACCGCGTCGAGATCGAAGCTGCGCCATGAGCGCGGCGCCGCTGGAATCTTATCGGCCGCGTCCTTTCGGCTATCTCGGTCTTTGGCAGGACGGGGACTGGGCCTTCAAAGCTTATGGCATCCATCACCGGCAGTCGGAGGCGGGCGAGCCTTTGATCGATCCGGCAGTTTCCAAGGCCGCCCAACGAATGGTGCACGGCCTGCTGCCGCAGGCGGCGGAAGGCGACCACTACGGCATGGGATACGTCGTGCTGCATCAGGGCACGGCCGGCAACTGGCTGCTAATGCAGTGGTGGGCCCATACCGACATCCGCTGTCAGATCCTTGCCCGCTCGGAGCCCGCCTCGCCCGAGCGGTTCGAGGTCGTGACGCGGCCGCTGATGGCCTGTGTCTGGGAACTGGTCGTCATTGATTTCGAGCGGCGCGCCTGGGTGGAGACGGCGCTTACCGGGTCGGCAAATCGCGGCGCCTACCTGGATCGGATCATGCCGGACGGGCTCTATTGAGCCGGCCATTGGCCCGCAACTCTGCATAGCTGGGCTGCCCTTACGCCGTCGCCCGATTCCTGCTATCAAATAGTCAGGAGGGCCAGCCATGACCGCTAACCGTATGTTTACCACCGTCGACGATTTGGCTGCCCGGATTCCGGATGGCGCCACCGTCGCCGTGCCGCCGGACTATTCCGGCACGGCCATGGCCTTGACCCGCGCCCTGGTTCGGCGTGGCGCGCACGATCTGCATCTGGTCGCGGTGCCGGCAAGCGGCCTGCAGGCCGACATGCTGGTCGGCGCCGGCTGCATCGGCACCCTGGAAGTGGCCGCGGTGACCATGGGTGAGTTCGGCCTGGCGCCGCGCTTTTCGGCGGCGGTAAAAGCCGGCTTGATCAAGCTGAAAGATGCGACCTGCCCGGCTATCCATGCGGCGATCCAGGCGGCCGAAAAAGGCCTGCCCTTCACGCCGCTGCGAGGCATCCTCGGCGCGGACCTCATCGATCACCGCGACGACTGGAAGGTAATCGACAACCCGTTCAACGACAGCGGCGAGGCGGACCCGATCGTGCTGCTGCCGGCCATCAAGCCGGATGTCACCATCTTCCACGCGACCCTCGCGGACCGCGACGGCAATGTCTGGATTGGGCGCCGGCGCGAATTGATGACCATGGCCCATGCCGCCCGCCAGACGCTGGTCACGGTTGAAGCGATCACCGACGACAACCTGCTGGCGACGGACGAGACCGCGGCGGGCACCATTCCCGCGCTTTACGTCACAGCCGTTGCCGAGGCCAAACAGGGCGCTTGGCCGGTCGGTTTCCTGGACGAATATCCGGTCGACGAGGCGCATATGGCCGAATACATGCAGATGGCCCGCACCGAAGAAGGCTTCGCCGAATATGTGGCCCGCTACGTGACGGCCGAACCGGCCGCTGCCGCAGCGGAGTAGCCTGACAAATGACAACATCGACCGACTTCGGCCGTGAGGAACTGCTGATCGTCACCGTCGCCCGCTTGCTGGAAGGCTGCGGCCATATCGCGGTCGGCGCGTCCTCGCCAATACCGGGCTCCGCCGCCCTGTTGGTGCGCGAACGTTCCGCCGGCGCGACCAAGGTCAGCGTGCTGGGCAGTCGCAAGAACAATTTCTTCACCAACGGCGGCGTCGAACTGTTCGACTGCGCGGCCCAGGGCCGGATCGACGCCTTTTTCCTGGGCGGCGGCCAGATCGACGGCCAGGGCAACATCAATCTGGTCGGCACCGGCGACTATCCGACCAACCAGGTCCGCTGGCCCGGCTGTTTCGGTTCGTCCTACCTTTATTTCCTGGTGCCGCGCGTCATCCTGTTCCGCGAAGAACACAGCCGTCGCGTGATGGTGCCGAAGGTCGATTTCATCAGCGCGCCCGGGACCAGCCCGTCCAACCATTACCGGCCCGGCGGCCCGCATGCGATGGTAACCAACCTGGCCCTGTTCGATTTCGACAAGCAGAAGCAGCGCTTCCGCCTCGTCAGCGTGCATCCCGGCCACACGGCTGAGGAAGTGGCCGACAATACCGGCTTCGACTACGACCAACCGGAGAACGTGCCGATGACTGTCGGTCCGGACGCGGAAACCCTCGCCCTGATCCGCGGCCCCGTCGCCGCCGAGATAGCCGAAACCTATCCCCGGTTTGCGGAGCGTGTGTTCCCCGGCGCCGTCGCAGCCGCCTGACTTAAACCCGACAAGGAAAGACCGACCATGAGCGAGAGCGCCCTGACCGGCCTCAAAGTGATCGACTTAACGCGCGTGCTGGGCGGCCCCTATTGCACGCAGATCCTCTCCGACCACGGCGCCGAGGTGATCAAGGTGGAGCCGCCGCAGGGCGACGAGACCCGCGACTGGGGCCCGCCGTTCAAGGACGGCCTGTCAGCCTACTTCTCCGGCGTAAATCGCAACAAGCGCTCGCTCGCCCTGGACCTGTCGCGCGAGGAGGGCCGCGCGGTGCTGTTCCGGATGCTGGAAGGCGCCGATGTCGTCATCGAGAACTTCAAGACCGGCACCCTGGAGAAATGGGGCCTCGGCTACGAAGAGGTGTTGAAAGAACGCTATCCCCGTTTGATCCATTGCCGCATCACCGGATTCGGCGCCGATGGTCCTTTCGGCGGGCTGCCCGGCTACGACGCGGTAATCCAGGCCTGGGCCGGTCTGATCTCCGTCAACGGCTCGCAGGATTCCGGACCTATGCGGCTCGGCATCCCCCTGGTCGATCTCGGCACCGGTCTCTATGCCGCCATCGGCATCCTGGCTGCGGTGGCCGAACGGGCGCGCTCCGGCAAGGGCCAGTTCCTCGACGTCACGCTCTACGATTGCGGCTTCGCGCTGATGCATCCGCACGCACCGAACTTCTTCATGTCGGACAAGGCGCCGAAACTCACCGGCAACGCCCATCCGAACATCTCGCCCTACGACCTCTACGACACCAAGGGCCGCAAACTGTTCATCGGCTCCGGCAACGACCGCCAGTTCCGCTGGCTCTGTGCCGAGCTCGGCAAGCCTGAACTTGCCGAGGACCCGCGGTTCAAGACCAACCCGGACCGGGTGGTCAACCGCGACGAACTGACCGCCGAATTGCAGGCACTGCTGGCAGATTATGACGGTGAGGAGATCGCGACCCGTCTGATCAAGGCCGGCGTGCCGGCCGGCGCGGCGCTGACCGTGCCCGACGTCGCCGAACATCCGCACACCCTGCATCGAGAGATGGTGGTCGAAAAGGACGGCTACAAAGGCACCGGCATCCCGGTGAAGATGAGCCGCACGCCGGGCACGGTAAAGGCGAAACCGCCGCTGTTCGGCCAACATAGCCGGGCGGTCCTCGCCGATTTCGGCTTCGCCGAGGCCGAAATCGATGGCCTTGTGGCGGATGGCGTGGTTCTGGAGGAACGGCGCGGCTGACAGTTATCAACCGGATGTTTGTAGATATATCGAAACAACTTTGTAGATAATCCACCGAACGACGCGATCTTGCCGCATATATGTCACATAAGTGATATTGCGCAACACTGCTGAGATAATTATCTTCGCTCCGATTTCAGTTGGGCGGGCGATCCGTTGAGGGACGCTTGTTCGCGACACTGACTCCACGGAGCCGCTTATGCCGACGAACGCGCCTGCCGACGCACTCGAAGACTTCCATGACGATGGTGACACGGCCGAAGATTTCCGCAAGGCGGTTCTGAACGGCCTGTCCCAGCCCCAGAAACGGCTACCATCGAAGTTCTTTTACGATGCCAAGGGCTCGGCCCTGTTCGACCGGATCTGCACCCTCGAAGAATACTATCCGACCCGAACCGAGACGGCCTTGCTGGAAAGCTGCGGCAAGGAAATCGCGGTACTGGCGGGGCCCAACGCCAACCTGATCGAGTTCGGCAGCGGCTCCAGCGTCAAGACACGCATCCTGCTGGATGCGCTTGATCGGCTTACAGCCTACGTCCCCATCGACATTTCCCGAGACCACCTGCTTGCCGCCGCCAAAACCCTCGCCCAGGATTACCCGGAAGTCGCCGTGACACCCGTCTGCGCCGACTTCGTCCAGCCCCTGGACCTGCCGAAACTGGCCGGCACGGGCGTCAATCTCGGCTTCTTTCCGGGCTCGACCATCGGCAACTTCAGGCCGGCGGACGCCGCCGCCTTCCTGAAGAACGCCGCCCGCGCGGTCGGGCATGGCGGCGCCATGGTGATCGGCGTCGACCTGGTCAAGGATCCGGCCACCCTACATGCGGCGTACAACGATGCCAGCGATGTGACCGCCGCCTTCAACCTCAATCTTCTGGAACGCATCAACCGGGAACTCGATGCCGACTTCGGCCTCGACGGTTTCGCCCACTACGCCCCCTACAATCCGGCGCGGGGCTGCATCGAGATGCATTTGGTGAGCCGCCGCGCCCAGCAGGTTCGAATCGCGGGCAAGACCTTCGACTTCGCCATCGGCGAGACTATCCACACCGAAGACTCGCACAAATACACCATCGAAGGCTTCCACGAACTGGCCCGACGTGGCGGCTGGACGCCGCGAGAAGTCTGGTGCGACGCCGACAGTCTGTTCAGCGTCCACTTCCTGGACGTCGCCTAGCGGATCAGCGTATCGCTTCGCGGAACAGCGCCAGATAGTCTTCTTCCGTGGCCGGCCGCGGATTGGTCGGGTTGCAATGGTCCAGCGTCGCCTGCCGCGCCATCTCCGGTAGCATGTCTTCTTCCACCCCCATCTGACGAAGGTTTTCGGGCAACCCGAGCCGCTGGTTCAGCGCCGCGATATGCACCGGCAGATCGGCATCCGGAGCCAACCCCATGGCCACGGCCATACGCCGATACTTGTCGTCCGTATGGTCCGCGTTAAAACGCAACACAGCCGGCATGACGACTGCGTTGAGCGTGCCATGATGCAGCTTTAAATGCTGCAGACTGCCCAGCGGGTGCGACATGGCGTGCACCGCGCCCAAGCCTTTCTGGAACGCCATCGCGCCCATCATCGACGCCATCATCATGTTCCAGCGTGCGTCCCGGTCCAGGCCGTCGGCGACGGCCCGCTCGATATTCGCGCTCGCCCGTCTCAGGCCCTCGATCGCAATGCCTTCCGCCGGTGGGTTCTCGACCGGCGAGATGAAGGTCTCTATGCAATGCGCCATCGCATCCATGCCGGTCGCCGCGGTAAGCCCGGGCGGCAGATCCAGCGTCAAATCGGGATCGCAGATGGCGACGCTCGGGATCATATAAGGACTGACGATTCCGACCTTGCGGCCGTCGTCCAGGATGATGATGCCGCCGCGCCCGACTTCGCTGCCTGTGCCCGCCGTGGTGGGAACGGCGATCATCGGCGCGACGTTCGCCTGAATGCGCGCGGCCCCACCTTCGATCATGGCATATTGCGCCAGCGGCGGCTCGTGCGTCGCCAGCAGGCGAACGCCCTTGGCCAGGTCGATCGAGGAACCGCCGCCGACCGCAACCACACCATTGCAGTCAGCCTCTTTATACAGGGCCAGGGCGTCGCGCACCGCCGGTTCGGTCGGGTTGGCTGGTGTGCCGTCATAGACGGCGACCGTCATGTCCGACGGCATCGCCTCCCGGACTCGGTCCAGGAGACCGGCGGCCACGATGCCGGTATCCGTCACGATCAGCGGCCGCTCGATACCGAGCGCGGTCAGTTCTTCGGCGAGAAGTCGAACGGCGCCGAAGTCGAAATGGATTTTCGTCAGGTAAGTAATCAACGCCATCTCATCTCCTCCCCGGGTTTGCTGACCGCCGTCCTAGTGACCGGCATGGCGCATGACGCCGGATATCAAAGCGTAGGCCTCTGCCCAGGCCTCCTTCGCTTCCGGCGTCCAGTCCGGCCCAAGCCCCTGTTCCAACGCCCACAACAATGCGGCGCCGACCGAGTCGTAGTGGTCGTCGGTCACCCCATAGTCCGCATGGCGGCGGCCCAGGTCTTCCAGCACCGGGACCAAGGCGTCCGGCGCATCCAAACCCTGCACGGCATCGGACAGCGCCTGCAACAGTTTCGTGCGCTGCTTCCGCAGGTCGACATCCTGGAACAGCGGCCGGCTGCTCGGGTCGATTTCGAAAAGACGATTATAGAAAAGCTGCGCCGCCATATCGCCCTGCGGCGCCACCTCTTGCCAGGTATTCCGTACGATCTGTTTCTGCTCCGGGCTCATTGCTGATCACTCCCGTTTCTCAGGATCGGTTTGACGCCCAATACAGACTGCGACGCTTTACCGGCAAAATTTGATCACGTAAAATGAATAATCGAGATAATTTCGTTCTTGGATGGAGATATATGGACCTCTCCGACCTGCGGATATTCAGCGCCGTCGTCCGGGAAGGTGGCGTGACCCGGGCTGCGGAGCGGCTCAACCGCGTGCAGTCCAACGTCACGACCCGGGTACGACAGCTGGAACAGGATCTCGGCGTCGACCTGTTCATTCGCGAAGGCAAGAAACTGCATTTGGCGCCTGCGGGCCAGACGCTGATCGACTACGCGGACCGGCTACTCGCCCTTGCCGACGAGGCCCGCAATGCCGTTCAGGACCCGAAGCCCTGCGGCCTGTTCCGACTGGGCGCCATGGAAAGCGCTGCGGCGGTGCGCCTGCCCGGACCCTTGAGCGAGTACATCCGCCGCTATCCCGAGGTCACGTTGGAGCTGCGCACCGGCAACCCGCAACAACTGGCCACGGCCATCCTGGCCGGCGAAATCGAAGCCGCTCTGGTGGCCGATCCGGTGGCCGACACGCCGTTCGAGAAGGCCAAGGCGTTCGACGAAGAGTTGGTTATCGTCGCCCCCCTGGGCCATCCCCCCGTCGACAACCCAAAGACCGTGCCGAAGACAGCCATCGCATTCGAAGTCGGCTGCCCGCATCGGCGGCGGCTGGAAAAGTGGTACGAAAACCGCGGCGAGATGCCGACGCGAACGATCGAGATGTCGTCCTACCACGCCATACTCGGCTGCGTCGTCGCCGGCATGGGCATCTCGTTGCTGCCGAGCAGCGTGCTGACCACGTTCCCTGAACGGAAACGCCTCAGCGTACATCCCCTGCCGCCGGGACAAGACAGTGCGGAAACCCTGCTGATTTGGCGCAAGGGCGCCAAATCGCCGAAGATCGGCGCCTTGATCGAGATCCTGAAGCCGCCAGGAAGCGCAAAAGCTCAGCGAAAGGCCGGCAGCGTTACCTCCAGCAATTCAACGTCGTCCGTACAGCCGGAGATCCCATAGCCGGGCCCCGCCGGCAGCACGACGGAGTCGCCCGCTTTGAGGATGTGATTTGCCTCCGCCTGCAGGGTCATGCCGCCATCGAGGACGAACAGGAAAGCGAACTCGCCGTCGTGCCGGTAGATTGCCGGCTCCGCCGGCGACAGCCCGGCAAGGCGCGCGACCTTCGCACCGGCAAGACCGTCCGTGGCCGTACCGATGCCCGTATCACGCGCTTCAAACCCGTCGAGCCGCCATGGATGCCACGTCGCAGACGCGGCTTCGTGGCGGACGAATCGCTGCCCGCCGAAATCGCGCGTCGGCCGCAGCTCAGCCGTCGGCAACATCAATTCATGATCCACGCAGGTCATATGCTCAGCCGGAACGCCAATCTCGATCACTTCCAAACCCGCCGAGGACTCCAGCACCCGGTGGCGGATCTCCGGCGGTTGCAGCACGCAGTCGCCTGCTTGCATCACGAAGGGCGGGCCTTGGTCCTCGTAGACGACGCGCACCCAGCCCCGATAGCAGAAGATCATCTGGAAATGGATCTTGTGGAAATGCACGTAGTCCGGCACCGGCCCACCGTCCGGGATACGGATGTGGGAGGCGATGACCCGCCCGCCCTGGCGGTCCGGGATCAGGTCGCGATAACGCATACCGGCCCGGCCGACGCCCCAGGCCGCCTCGTCCGCCATCTCGGTGACCACGAAGCTCTGCCGAACCGGCGGCAGCACCAGCGGCGGATCGGCCGGCACCAGCTCGACCCGCGTCCCGTTCGGCGCGGTAAGCTGGTTCGCCACGGGTTCGCGGCAAAGAATGCGAAGGCTACCGGGCTCGGCATCCGCGTTGCGATCCAATCGAATGTTCAGGCCGTGGCCGGAGAGCTGCGCCACGGCGGGATCGTCGGCCGGAAAGATGGTGTCGATCCGAAAGCCCAGTTCACCGGTGAAGAACGCTAGCGTCTCGTCCAAATCCCGGCACGGCAACAACACCTCGGCCGACACCGGCTGCGCATCCTGCACGGTCATGCCGCCTGTTTCACCGGCCGGAACGATACGTTGAGCGCATGCACGCCGCGCACGATGATCGAATCCGACCAGTCCAGCTTGGGCTGTTCCATCGTCCAGTCGTCGAACCGCCGCATCATCGTGGTCAGCGCGATCTCACCCTCCAGCCGCGCCAGCGGCGCGCCGATACAGAAGTGGATGCCGTAGCCGAAATTGACGTGCCGGCCTGCTTCCTTACGCCGAATGTCGAAGCGGTCCGGATCGGGAAACAGCTCGGGGTCGCGGCCGGCGGCGGCATTGAACAGGAACAGCCGCTCGCCCTTTTTGATCCGTTTGCCGCGGATCTCGACATCTTCCCCCGCGACGCGTACCCCGGCCAGGCTCGGCCCGTCCCAGCGCAAAATTTCCTCGACCGCATTCTGTACAAGCTTCTGATCCTGCCAGTTCTCCCTCAAATCGGCGAGTTGGTCGGGGTGTGTCAGCAGGGCGTATAGCCCGTTGCCGATCAGATGCGTCGTTGTCTCGTGCCCGGCGAACAGCAGCAGAATGCAGTTGGAGACCATCTCGTCCGCCGTCAGGCGGTCGCCCTCCAGATGCGCTTCGATCAGGCCCGACGTGACGTCGCCGCCCGGGTTGCGCTCCCGTTCCGCGATCAGGTCCTGGAAGTACTCCGTCATCTCGCGAATGCCGTGCGCGGCCAGCCGGTACTTATCCGGATTGACCCGGCTGGTCAGGACGAAGGTGCCGAGGTCGTCCGACCACTTTTTCAGGTTGTCGACATCGCGGCGCGGTACGCCCAGCATGTCGGCAATCACCGTCGCCGGCAGCGGATAGGCGAAGTCGCGGATCACGTCCATCCGGCCCGCCGCCTCGACGTCGTCCAGCAGGTCGTCGACGATCCCCTGGATATTCGGGCGCAACCCCTGGATCGCTCGCGTCGTGAACGCTTTGTTCATCAGACCGCGCAGCCGGGTATGCACCGGCGGATCGTTGAACACCGCCCAGTGGCCCAGGCTCTCGCCCAGTTCGTCGACCAGCGCCCGGTCCTCGCCGTCCATGTGATCGACGAACGGCCGGATCCGGTCCGACGACAGCCGCTTGTCACGTAGCCCCTGGCGCACGTCATCGTGACGGGTGAGAACCCAGCCGCCCAGGCTATCGCTCCAATGCACCGGATCGTCGCGGCGCATCTCGGCCAGCGTCGGAAACGGGTCGGCGATGAACGCCGGCGACCTCAGGTCATACGCAACGGGCATCAACAAACTCCCACCTTAAAACACACCATACTTCTTATAGGCCTCCTGCGGGTCCATGCCGTCCAGTATCGCGCGGCGCAGATCGCTTTCCGTCGAGATGATCCGTTCGGTCTCGGTCACCACGTCCTCGACGATCTCCGCCGGCACGATCACCACGCCATCCCGATCGGCCAGCACGTAGTCGCCGGTCGCGATCCGGATACCGCCAATCTCGATCGGTTCGCCCATACTGTCGACCAGCCAGCGCCCGACGACGTCGAGCGGCGTGTAATACCGGCAGAAGACCGGGAACCGCATCCGCTCGAGGAATTCGACGTCGCGGCTACCGCCATCGCAGATATAGCCCAGGATACCGCGCAGCTTCAGCGTCTCGGCCGACAGTTCGCCCATATGGGCGATGGTGGAATCGTTCGGCTGGCAGACCACGACATGGCCCGCCGGCGCCGCCGACAGGAGACCGGTCCAGGACAGCAGCGTCTCGTCATGGCCGGCGCCGTCCGCCTGTCGGCCCGCGGCGGTCCAAACCGGGCCGGCCAGCTTGATCGTCGGGTCGATCGGCCGGATGGTGTTTGGCAGCACGCAATCGCGCCGGCCCATATCGCGCATAACGTCGTAGACCGCGCCGGTGTAGCAGGCCTTCAGGCGATCGGCCAAACTCATCGCATCTCTCCTACAGTGCCCAACCGCGCGCTTGCGTCATCCGGGCCACTCCCGCCAGACTACCGGAGAGCAGCGGAGAGTGAAATCGTGTCCCGTGAATACCCGGAGCGTCCCCTGGTCGGCATCGGCGTCGTCGTCTGGCGCGGCGCCGACGTGCTGCTGATCCGGCGCGGCAAGGAGCCGCGGCGCGGCCAGTGGAGCCTGCCCGGCGGCGCGCAGAAAATCGGCGAGACCGTGTACGAAGGCGCCCGGCGCGAGGTGCGGGAGGAGACCGGCCTGGACGTGAAGATCACCGGCCTGATCGATGTGGTCGATTCCATCGTGCCCGACGGCAACGGCAAGATCCAATACCACTACACGCTGATCGACCTCGCGGCCGAGTGGCAGGCGGGGGAGCCGGTGCCAGGGGGCGACGCGGCGTCCGCCGCGTTCGTGGCTGCCGACGATCTGGACGGCTACGACCTGTGGGACGAGACCTTACGGATCATTGCCTTGTCGGCGGCAGGTCGGACCGTCTGACCGGTGCCATCGCGTCAATTTCGCGTCCGACATCGACGATCACATCGGGAATACGCCTGAGGTGTTTCGCCTCCGCCCGTAGAATCGACCGAAACAGAGCCTGCTTGATCGACGTTTGCTCTGCCTCTCCCATAGCCGCACCGGCCGCGCCGGCTACGATATCGACCAGCCGGTCCGCCCCGTGCAGCCGGCCCCACAGATAATCGTTCTCCCGATACCGACGGCTGAAAAATGCGCCGAAATGGCCAAGCTCGATCCCTTTCAGGGTTGCCTCCGCCCCGCCTTTGCGGATCGCCTGCGAGTCGTCAGGGCTGATCCGATCGACCTTTATCTCGTCCAACTCGTCCAGGTCGCGCCAGCGCGTGATCGGCAACGTCAGCACATCGAAAAACGGGAAACCCAGATAGGCCAGCAGCAACTCCCGCCGCATCGCATCAGGCAGGTAGTTCAGCGCCATGACGCTGAAGATCTCGTCCGCGGCCTGATCCAAAGCGACCAGGTCCATGGCATCGCCAAGTTCTCCGACAAAGGTGCCGAGCGCGCCCGCCTCTCCACCGGCACCGAATGCCTTGGCCTGTTGCCGCAGCCCCTCCCCGTAGTTGTCCGGCTCGACGCAGCGCAGCAGCCTGTCGCGCACGCCGTATAACACCGTCTTGAATTCATCCAGGCAGGCGATGTCCGCCTCGGCCTCGGCGCCCGCCGGCGGCGACTGGTAAAGCTCGTTCAGCCGGCGAATCACGAAATGCAGCCGGCGCAGCCGAAAGCCGACATCGAACCGGCGCAGATAATCCAGCCAGGCCGGAGCTTCCGACGGTTCCGAACCCGGTTCGGCTCGCCGGGCCGGGAACACACCGGTCTCGTGCGCCCAGGCTTCCAGTCGCCGGGTCAGGTCGGCCGGCTGGGTTCCACCGGAATGCCCCACGTCGATGCCATGGATCAAGGCGCAGAGGTCGTCCAGCACGGACATGACCTTGAGCTGCAAATAGCTGTCGTACGCGTAACCGGCCCGTTCGGCGGCCACGTTGTTCAGCGTGTTCCGCCACTGCGCCAGTGTCGCAATGTTCGGCGCGGTCATCAGGTCGGCGTCGATCAGGCTGTAGACGAGTTCCGAAATCTCCGGCCGGACCGCGTCGACGACTTGTTTCAGCCGCCGCACCTGCTCGCTTAGCGCATTGGCCCAGTCCAGGTCGTCGCGGATCGGCTCGTTGCGGGGAATATCCGACAGGGCGCCGCGCAGGGTGCGAAGGAATCCCGGCGGCCGCATGGAAACGGGCTGGTTACCACGGTACGGATTTGGATCGATATAGACGATGCGCCGGTCGACCTGTCGGTGCGCGTGTCTTCCCTGCAACGCGCGGATCGCCTCGGCGAACGGTTTGTTGTTCAAAACGCTGCCATCGATGAACGAGGTCGCTGCCGGGTCGTCCCCCGCGGCCGCGTATGGCATGAAGTTGCGCTCAATAAAATCCGCGCGGCCCAGCCAATCGTGGCCTTGATCGCGCAGCAGGCTGTCGAACTCCGCCAGCCGGGCCGGGGGGAACGCACCGGGGAACGACGATGTCGCCCGCGCCGCGAACGCTAAACCCGGCAGGTTGCGATCGTCGAAATCGGTCACCGCCCGGCCGTCGCTGTCGCGCAAATACTGCAGGCGCAGGATATGGCGATGCTCGCGCTCCTCGATCACCGGCGGATCGTGCAGAGCGATCGTCTGCCGGTAGCCGAAGAAATCGGTCACGCTGACATAGAGGTCCAGCTTGTGCCCCGCCGGCAGCAGCGATCCGCTGCCCGACCCCCCGCCCATCGCGGCAAACGCCTCCAGCATCATCGCGCTGAACCGGCGGCCGGAGAACGGCGGCCGGAACCAGCGGGCGCGCAACATCATCAGCACTTTTTCGCGGACTTCCGGATTAGGCGCGAACCGCTTCAGCCGACGTTTCGTGAAGCCCCAAATCAACGGCAGCAGATAGAACTTGCTGAACCGGCCGGGCATGTTGCGCGGCTCCATCAGCCTGGTCACGTCGGCAAAGCGTAGCCACATGTCCCGGTGCGCGTCCAGAGTCAGGTCGTGCGCCAGCGCACGGCCAAGAAAGATCCCGTTTATCCCGCCGGCCGACGCCCCGGCGATCACGTCGACGATCACCCGCAGATCGAGCTTTCGGCCGATCGTCTGAAGCATGTCGTAGTAGGCGACTTCGCTGTCGGTTTCGCGGTCCGCGCTATCGGCGGCGGAAGCGTAGTCGAGAGAGGCCCGATCCGCGGGATCCGGCGCGGCATGGTATACCTTGGACGCACGCGCCAGTTTCTGGATTTCCTTGGTAACGCCGTGCATATAGACGGCAAGGGAGACGCCCCCGTAGCAAACCAAGGCCAACCGGAGCTCTTTTTCCCTCATACACAATACCAACCCGGCGACACGCCGGGGCAAGACAGCCGTATCGCCAAGACACCGAATCTCCGCCTAGAATATTCGTCAGGGTTTGCCCGAAATTATGGCAAGCGGCAAGCGAAACCGAAGGCTGTCTCGGCGCGGTGCGTATCGACCGGGGTTCTAAAGACGTTCCAGTACGGCGTCGGTGATCGTTTTGGTACCGTCCCGCCCACCGAGGTCATAGGGTAGAGCGGCGCCGTCGGCAAACAGCTTCTCGACCGCCGCTTCTATAAGCCGCGCAGCTTCCCCGGCGGATTCTGCGCCATGGCGCTCGCCCAGCCATGTCAGCATCATTGCGCCGGATAGGATTGTCGCAAGCGGGTTGGCCTTTCCCTGGCCGGCGATGTCCGGCGCGCTGCCGTGCGACGGTTGGAACACCGCATGTTTGTCGCCGATATCGGCCGACGGGGCCATGCCCATGCCACCGACCAGGGCAGCCGCCAGATCCGACAGGATATCGCCGAACATGTTCTCCGTAACCATGACGTCGAAGTCCCACGGCCGGCGCACCAGGTCCAGCGCGGCGGCGTCGACATAATGATGCCGGGCCTCCAGATCCGGGAATGCGGTCGCCCGCTCGTCGAAGACCTTGCGAAAGAAGGCCATCGATGTCAGCACATTGGCTTTGTCGATGCAGGTGACCTGTCCCGGCTGGCCGGCCGCCTTTCGGCTCGCGCCAAGCCGAAAGGTGAAATCGAACAGCTTCTCGCAGGTCGGCCGCGTTATCTCCATAACGTCGCGCGCGACCCGGTCGCCCTCGATCTTGGCGGTGCCCCGGGTGGAGAACAGCCCTTCCGTCGATTCGCGGATCAGCACGAAATCGATATCGGCGGCACGCGGGTCCTTCAGGGGCGTCGGCGCACCGGGAAATAACCTGATCGGCCGCACGCCGGCATAGAGTTCGAAATTGAACCGCAAATCGAGCTGCGGCGCGATTTCCGTGCCGTCGGGATAGCGGATCTCCGGCCAGCCCATGGCGCCGAACAGAATGGCGTCGGCCTGTTCTGCACCTTTGAACGACTCGTCCGGTAACGCGGTGCCGGTATCGCGGTAGTGCAGGGCGCCGCCGGGATGTTCTTCGTACGACAGCGCGAAGCCGCCGACTCGCTCGGCCGCGGCGTCGAGCACAGCCTGCGTCGGCCCCATGACTTCTGTCCCGATGCCGTCGCCCGGCAGCACGGCAATGCGGAATGAATTCGAACTGGTCATGGCGGCAAGCCTCACGTCCTCCCATGCCGCGCAATCGGCGACGCTCTTTGGTAGACGTGCGGTATGGGCGCGTCAAGCGCACATGACGACCGGGATAGTCCCGTCGTGACGGTCAGGCGGAAGCGGAACGCGCCGCTGGGGCGCAAGGGACGGCGCGGGTTTCGGCCGCGTCCTCGATGGCCTGCACCCGGGTGGCGGGGAGAATCAGGGTTACGGTCGTGCCCTTGCCAACGGTGCTTTCCAGCACCAGCCGGCCGCTATGCAGTTCCGCGATCTTGCGGGTCAGCGGCAAGCCAAGGCCGGTCCCGCCGCGACGCCGCGAAATGGCGCTTTCGACCTGCTCGAACGGTTTCTGAACGCGCTCCAGGTCCGCGCCCGACATCCCGATGCCGTCGTCCGCCACGACGACGATCACATCGCCGTTCGCGTCGACGGCGGAACGTACGATCGCGTGCCCGCCGGCGGGCGTGAACTTGACGGCATTGGAAAGCAGGTTCATCAGCATCTGCTTGAACAGGCGCTCGTCGGCCCGCAACAGAACGCCCGCGGCATCGTGCTGCACCACCAGGGAGACGCCGGCTTCTTCGGCCATCGGCCGGATCAGGCGAAGCGAATCCTCCACGACGACGCCGACCCGAACACTCGCTTCCTGCAGGTCCAGCTTGCCTGCTTCGATCTTCGAAATGTCCAGGATGTCGCTGATGATGTTCAACAGATGGGTACCGCTATGTTCGATATCCCGGCTGTATGCACGGTATTGTTCGTTGCCGACAGCCCCCAGCACCTCGTTGCCGATCATCTGGGAGAACCCGATGATGGCGTTGAGCGGCGTGCGAAGCTCGTGGCTCATGGTGGCCAGGAATTCGGATTTGGCCCGATTGGCCATTTCCGCCTCTTCCTTGGCGCGCCACAACCGGTCGAGGCTCCTCTGATACAAGTCGACATAGGACAGCGCCATCGCTGTCGTGTACGCGGCGGCGCACATGACCGAAATGAAGGTGACCACCGGCACGCCATTGATCGGCAGGTGCTGGGGAAACGAAAAGTCCGTGAAGTAAAGCACCGCCATCAGCGCACAGCCGCCGCCCAGCACCGATAGCCCGATCTTGCGGCGCCAGCCGTCGAGAAAGAAGACGCAGACGATCGGCGCTGCGATTACCCAGGGCAGCGCCGGCGATATCGCGCCGCCATAGTTGAAAGCGATGAAAAAGATCAGCAGCGTAAATTGCAGAATGGACGTGAGTTCCAGCAGCGACAGTGCGCCCGTCCAGCGCAGCAGGAATGGATGCACGGCGAGTACGAACACGCCGGCCATCGAGATCCACGCGGCCGCCACCGGGTTCCCGTACAACAGGTACCCGGTGATCACCAGGCCGAGCGGCGGGCCGACCAAATGACTGATCACAAATGTCCGCGTGCGTAAGTTCGCTTCTTCGGTTGCACGCAACCGAGCCGGGATGAACCAGTCGAGAACGCTATGGAATCGACCGGCAGCTCCCCCCAGACCTGCCAACATGTCCTGGATCTCGTCGGTTATGCTGAGCTAGCTGATTATCGATTCTACGTATAAAACCTACCTTATAGTTAACAAAATAAAACATTGCCGGTGTGTAGTAGAGATCACACTGATGGCCGGCTGCCCTACACCGCCACGCAGCAGCCGAACGCATCGAATTGAGTAAACCACTACAGACTAACAGTCGCTTAGAAGTAGTCAATTAATTCTATACACAAATGGTAATCCTGAAGGGTTCTCGTGGCTTTGTTTTCATTATACTCTGATGCGGGGGCTTAACTCTTAGCATTAGTTGGGTCAATTGCGTTCAATTGAAAGTTGTGGTCAATCGCCCGGCGTTAAGAGGTGTGTTTTGGGGATCAGGGATGGCCACCGGCAAGGAAGCGACAACAGGACGGCATGCAGACAAGTATCTAACCGAGGAAATGCCGCGCCTGTATGCGCGGATGGATCGGTATTTCGCCGAATACGGCAAAGGGCACGTCACATTCGGCAAGGCACCCGGACCGAATGACGTACACATGGCGACCAACGACTATCTGTCGTTGGCCCAGGACGAACGGATTATCGACAGTCAGATTAGGGCTTTGCAGGATGACAAGTCCGACATCTACATGTCCGGTGTGTATGTCCAATATCTCGACATTCAGCGGGATTTCGAACGAAAAATGGCCGCCTACCTCGACAGTGGCGACGCGGTGCTGTGCCAGTCGGGTTTCGCCGCCAACGAAGGGCTCATCCAGGCAATTGCCGACCCCGAAACCCCGGTTTATCTGGACCTCTATGCGCATGCGTCCCTGTGGCAGGGCGCACTGGTCGCTCGGGCGCCGGCCCATGCGTTTCGGCATAACAACGCGGGTCACCTGCGGAAGCTGATCGCACGGCACGGCCCCGGCGTGGTTGCCGTGGACGCGGTCTACAGCACGACCGGCGAATTGTGCAAACTGCTCGACATACTGGAGGTTTGTGAAGAAACCGGGTGCCTGCTGGTGGTGGACGAGTCCCACACCGTCGGCGTCCTGGGCGACGACGGGGCCGGATTGGTCAAGAGCCTCGGTCTCTGCGACAGGGTACCGTTCCGCGTCCTGAGCCTGTCGAAAGCGTTCGTCGGGCGCGCCGGCGTGATTGCCGCGCAGCCGAACTTCACTGAATATTTCCGTTACACCTCGTGGCCGGCGATTTTCAGTTCGGCGGTGATGCCGTGGGAAATCGCGCGGTTTTCCAAGACTCTCGACATCATCCAACAGGAGGGATGGCGCCGGGAGCGGCTTTGGCAGGCATCGGCGTTCCTCCGTGACGGGCTCGAGGATGCCGGCTACAACCTGGGCGGCAGCGAAACCCAGATCATTTCCCTGGTCGCCGGGCCGGAGCGCAATACGGCGGCACTGCGCGACGCGCTGGAAGAACGCGGCGTATTCGGCGCCGTGTTTTGCGCGCCGGCGACAGCGAAGAACAAATCGCTGGTCCGGCTCTGCGTCAATCAGGGACTAAGCCAGGACAATCTGGAGCAGGTGCTGGATGTCTGCCGGGAGATCCGCGGCGTTCTGGATATCGCCAAATGGCCGGCCGGCAAGCGGCGAGCCGCAGGTTAGAAGGTCTGGCGGGCAGGCTCCGCTGTCACGCGGGGCCGCGCCCGAAAATCCGTCAGACCACGCCCCAGTGGGCGGGCTCTACACCGCGCACCGGACTTTCGAACCTGGCGATCCGGTCGCCGAGCAGACAACCCAGGTAACAGGTGCGCCGGTCCGTGCCGCCGAACGCGAGGCTCGAGATATTGCGCAGCTTGACGCTGGCAATCTTGTCCAGATGCGGCCGGCCCATTTCACCGGCCTGGAATGCCGCTTCCGCCGCGGCCACATGCTCCGGGTCGCTGTCCGATACGATGATCTGCTGGCTGCCGTCCGGCGCGACGCGAATGACCTGATTGGCGACCACCGCGGTTACCCAGACGGCGCCCTCCTCGTCGAAGACCATCCCGTCGGGAAACGCGCCGCCGCCGAATTCAGTCACTGTTTCGCGCGGACCTAGGCTCCCGTCCTCGGACAACGGGAACCGACTGAGCCGGCGGGCGAACGTTTCGTTGCAATAAAGCCATTCGCCCGAGGGATGGACCTGGCATTCGTTGGTGTAGCCGATGCCGTCGGCCACGATCCGCGCCCCACCCCCGTCGGCCAGCACGATGAAGCCGTCGGCCACGTCGGCGCGGTAGGCCCGCGCGCGAGGTTCCAAACGCGTGCTGACCGTGACCCAGACGCGCCCCCGGTGGTCGGCCATCGCGAAGTTGGTTGGCGGCAACGCGGTTCCATCGACCTCCGTCAAGTACGGCGACAGCGTCCCGTCCCGGGCCAGGCGAAACACCCCGCCCGTATCGCCGAGATGCGCCAACAGGAAAGAGCCGTCGCCCAGCAGAGCGATCCCGTTTGGACGCACTTGAAAACCGTCGTCCGATTTCGCCTCATAGAGCGTCTGCGTGCCGTCGGCGGCGATCTTCATCACGCCGCCAGCGCCGCTCCAATCGCTGCAATACAGGCTGCCGTCGGCGGTCGCCAACACGCATTCGGGCCGTGTGAGGCCGGTGCCGATGAAATCGATCCGATCCAGATCGACCGTAAAGTCCGCCATCTGCTTCCCTCCCCGGACGCCGATCGCATCGGCTTGTTCTCAGGCGGCGGAGTTTGCCCGCTCGGACAGACGAAGGAAAGCCCAGAGCCTATCGGACGGCGGTAGACACTGTGGAAGTCGGTTGTCGGAAAAGAACGGTGGTTAAGGATCAGAACTTGAGTTTGCTGCCGAGGACCACGCCGAAGGCGCTGGTTTCGTCCATTTCCTCTTCGCTCAGATCGCTGTAGTCCCACCATTGAAGCGCGCCGCCCAGCATGAAGCCGGCGCCGACGTCGTAGACGAAAGCCAGTTCCGCCTGCTCAAGCTGATCTTCTTCCAGGCCCTCGGAATCGGCCAAAAGGGCTCGGGCGTAACCAAGACTCACGCCCCAGGGGCCGGTCTCGTAAGCCACGCCGACGTTCCAGTCTTCGCGGCCCAGCACGCGGTCGACGCCCTGGTGGTCCTGGCCGTAGCCGGCGCCGACCGAAAAGCCCCGATAGCTGAGCGCGCCGCCGATATCCCACTGATCCTTTGCCAGGGCCGGATCGTCGTCGCGGTCGATCCGAAGGTGGGAACGGGCGTAACCGGCGAATACCGAAAAACCCACATCGCTCAGTTCGCCGCCGTAGCTGACCGCCATCTCGACCGCGTCGGAACGGTCGTCTTCCGGCGTGGCCAAATCCAGTTCCTCGACCGATTTGGCGCAAGAGCCTTGTTTCTTGTCGCAGTCTTCCGGCGTGAACGAGAGACCGACCTGGAAGCCCGCGACCTGCGGCGAGTAGTAGACGATTTTTTCCCTGTCGCCGGTCAGCGCCGTCGTCGTCACACTGACTTCGATGGGCGTGTCGGTCTGCTCGGCGACCTGCACCTGCGGTGCATGACCGGACCGTCCCGGCAACACGCTGGGCGCACCGACAGTGAAGGCATCGATCGGCCGGGAGTCGTTGCCGAGGCGGATCTGGCCCCAACCGCCTTCGAAGAAAACGTAGGTGTCCTGGACTTTGGCGTCCGGACCGCCGGATTCGAGCCGGCCATCCAGGCCAACGCTCAGCCAATCGGTAAGCGCGATCTTTCCGGAGAAACGCCGGTCTTCGCTGAGCCCGAGCGGGGCGAACGCATCGCGCGGCCGATCCGCCGCGGTACTGACCATGAAATTGCGGAATTCGCCGCCCAGGCGCGATTGATGGATGCCGTCGCCTGCTATCGCAGGCGTTCCAGCCAAGACGGTCGCCGTCAACAACACCGTCGATCCGTAAATGCTACGTCTCATCGACGAGCTCTTTCCCGGAACTGGGTCCATCCAATCGCACGCGGTCTCGCGGCGGTTTACCTAAAATGCGATGAAAAGTTTAATAAAGCGTTAACGCTTCCGCGTTCCGTCGAGGGTCCGTTCCTAAGCCTCGAACGATAAGCCTTGGCATTGCTCGTCAATAGCTTATGAAACATCCGGCAAAACGCTTCCGTCATGCCGTCGTCCGAATGTGAATCGCCCGCTTGATCTAAATCATACCGCAGGCAAGCTTGGCTGATAGGAGATTGCCGCATATGCAATCCAAGCTTCGAGTAGCGCTGGCATTGACCCTGGCCACGGCCGTGATCGTGGTCGGCGGCGGCGCCTTTTGGTGGCAGGCGCATAGAGACCGGCTTCCACCCGGGATAGCCAGCGGCAACGGCCGACTGGAAGCCGAAGAAATAGACATCGCCGCCCGCTATGCGGGCCGGGTCGTCACGGTCCTGGCCGATGAAGGCGACACCGTCGAAAAGGGCCAGGTCCTGGTGGAGATGGACACCCGGAATCTACGCGCCCAATTGCGGCAGGCCGAGGCCGTGACCCGCCAGGCCGAACAGCAGCATCGTGAGGCGCTTGCCGAAGTCGATCAAAGCAAGAGCGAGGCGACGTTCGCGGATCAGGAACTGGGACGGGCCCAGTTCCTCGTCCAAAAGGGGCACGCTTCCGTGGAACTGCTGGACGAACGGCGCAACGCCGCGGACACGGCGAAAGCAGCGCTGAAGGCGGCCGAGGCCCGCTCGGCGGACGCGAAGCAGTCGATCGAGGCGGCGGCGGCCGACGCGGAGCGCATCAAGGTGGAGATCGACGAAAGTACGCTGACGGCGCCCAGGGCCGGGCGGGTGCAGTACCGCCTCGCCGAGCCGGGTGAGGTGTTGCCCGTCGGCGGCAAGGTCCTGACGATTATCGACCTGAGCGATATGTACATGACGCTGTTCCTGCCGTCGCTCGAAGCCGGCAAAGTACCGGTCGGCGCGGAGGCGCGCATCCTGCTCGACGCCCTGCCGGACCGTCCGATCCCGGCCAAAGTGTCTTTCGTTGCCGATGAAGCCCAATTCACGCCGAAGGAAGTCGAAACGACAAGCGAACGCCAGAAGCTGGTGTTTCGCGTCAAACTGTGGGTGACCAACGGCGACGACCCTGTGTTGAAACCCGGCATGCCCGGCATTGCCTATCTGCGTTATGACGAGGCCACGCCATGGCCGGACGGAATTCGATAACGCCCCAACAGTCGAC
Organism: Minwuiaceae bacterium; assembly: GCA_028278525.1. GTDB lineage: Bacteria > Pseudomonadota > Alphaproteobacteria > Minwuiales > Minwuiaceae > JANQEE01. The sequence goes on from JANQEE010000039.1 coordinate 158,428, forward strand.
CGCAGGGACGGCCGCGGCCCGCCTGACCGACGTCGATCACCGCTACGGCGACGTTGTCGCCCTGGACAGCGTTACCGTCGACATTCCCGCTGGACAGACCGTCGGCCTGATCGGCCCGGACGGCGTCGGCAAGTCGACCTTGCTGGGGCTGATCGCCGGCGCCCGGAAAATCCAGTCGGGCAAGGTGGAAGCGCTGGGCGGCGACATGGCCGACAAATCCCACCGCACAAGGGCCTGCGCCGACATCGCCTATATGGCCCAGGGGCTGGGCACAAACCTCTATCCCGACCTCTCGGTGTTCGAAAACATCGACTTCTTCGGCCGCCTGTTCGGATTGACGCGGGCGGAGCGGCAGAGTCGGACCGCCGCGTTGCTCGCCGCGACCGGCCTGTCGCCGTTCGCCGATCGCCGGGCGGCGAACCTTTCAGGCGGCATGAAGCAGAAGCTCGGCCTTTGCTGCGCCCTGATCCACGAGCCTGCATTGCTGATCCTGGATGAGCCGACGACCGGGATCGATCCGCTCTCCCGGCGCCAGTTCTGGCAGCTTGTGGACACGATGCGCGCCCGCCGTCCCGGCATGAGCGTGATCGTCGCCACCGCCTACATGGACGAGGCCGAGGGTTTCGACTGGCTGGCCGCCATCCACGCCGGCCGCATTTTGGCGACGGGTTCCCCGCAGGATCTAAAGGCGCAGACCGGTCGGGACAGTCTGGAGGACGCGTTCGTCGACCTGCTGCCTCGGGTGTCGCGCCCCTCTGGTGTAGCGCTGGCCGCGCCGGCCCCCACCGCCAGCACGGGCTCGACAGCCATCGAGGCGCACGGCCTGACCCGCCGGTTCGGCGACTTCACTGCCGTCGACGACGTCAGTTTCCGGATTCGGCAGGGCGAGATTTTCGGCTTTCTCGGTTCCAACGGCTGCGGCAAGACTACCACCATGAAAATGCTGACCGGCCTGCTGCCGGCAACCGAGGGCCGCGCAGAAATCTTCGGCCATCCCGTCGACCCGCGCGACCTCGAAACCCGCAAGCGCGTAGGTTTCATGTCGCAGGCCTTTTCTCTCTACGGGGAACTGACCGTGCTCCAGAACCTGGAGCTGCACGCCCGGCTGTTTCATTTGCCGAAGCAGTTGATCGCAGACCGGGTGGAAACGATGATTGCCCGCTTCGACCTTGCCGACTATCGGGCTCAGCGCGCACAGAAACTGCCTCTTGGCATCAGGCAGCGGCTGTCGCTTGCGGTCGCCGTCATCCACGAACCGGAACTGCTGATACTGGACGAACCGACATCCGGCGTGGACCCAGTCGCCCGGGACCGGTTCTGGGACCTTTTGCTGCGCCTGTCCCGCCAGGACGGCGTTACGATCTTCATATCGACCCACTTCATGAACGAGGCCGAGCGCTGCGACCGCATATCGCTAATGCATGCGGGCCGGGTTCTGGCGCGGGGCGAGCCGGGCGAACTCGTCGAGCGGCGCGGTACCCGCAACCTGGAAGACGCGTTCATCGCGTACCTGGAGGAAGCCGCCGAAGAGGCCACGCAGCCTGTGATACCGGCGGAAACCGAATCCTCGTCCATCAGCCCGCGGCGCAACGCAACCCAGCCGTCCCGCAGTCCCGCCTTTAGCCTTGGTGCGGCGTGGGCCTATGCCAGGCGCGAGACCATGGAACTGATCCGCGATCCGATCCGCCAGGCCTTCGCCCTGCTCGGGCCAATTCTATTGATGGCCGTGCTTGGATACGGGGTGTCGTTCGACGTTGAAGACATCGCTTACGCGGCGCTTGACCGGGACCGGACAGCGGAGAGCCGCGCCTACCTGGATAAATTCGTCGGCTCCCGTTACTTCAAGGAAGAGCCGCCGATCCGGGACTATGTCGATATGGAGAGGCGGCTGGCTGAGGGTTCCTTGCGCGTTGCCATCGAGGTGCCGCCCAACTTCGGCGCCGATGTGAAGAGCGGCCGCAGCCCGGAAATCGGCATCTGGCTGGATGGCGCGATGCCGTTCCAGGCGGAAACCAGCCGCGGCTATGTCAAGGGCTTGCATCAAACCTACCTGGATAGCCTCGCTGAAGCCCAGGGCACGCCGATACGCGAATCGCCGGTCAGAATCGAAAGCCGGTACCGCTACAACCAGGACTTCCAAAGCGTGGTCGGCATGGTGCCCGGCATCGTCATGCTGTTGCTGGTGCTGATACCGGCGATGATGACTGCGGTCGGCGTCGTGCGCGAGAAGGAAATGGGGTCGATCAGCAACCTGTACGCCACCCCGGTTACGGGTCTCGAGTTCCTGGTCGGCAAACAGCTGCCCTATGTGGCGCTGGCTATGGTCAATTTCGCCAGCCTCGTTCTGCTCGCGGATTTCCTTTTCGGTGTCTCCGTCAACGGCAGCATTCCCGCCCTGATAGTCGGGGCCCTGACGTACGTTACGGCGTCGACAGGCATCGGCCTCCTCTTCTCCACCTTCGTCGGCACGCAGATCGCCGCGATTTTCGGCACGGCGATCGTCACCACGGTGCCGGCGCTGCAGTTCTCCGGACTGCTCGGTCCCGTCTCCACGCTGTCCGGCGGCGCCAAGGTGATCAGCCTGGTGTTTCCCAGCAGCTATTTTCAGCAGATCAGCCTGGGCGCCTTTGCCAAGGACCTGGGTTTTGTGGACCTGTATCAGAGCCACCTCGTACTGGCCGGGTTCGCAATCCTTTTCCTGGCGGCTGCTTGGTCGCTGCTCAAGACGCAGGAGGACTGAGTACAGTGCGTCGGCACTTGATCAACATATTCCGCCTCGGGATCAAGGAGCTTTACAGCTTGCGTCGCGATCCGGTGATGGTGTTCCTGATCGTTTACGCCTTCAGCTATTCTGTCTACGGCGTCGCGACAGGCGCTGGGATTGAAGTTCGCAACGCCGCGATCGCCGTGGTCGACGAAGACAGGTCGCAGTTATCCCGCCGTATCACCGATGCATTCCTCCCGCCGTATTTCCGGCCCGCCGCGGAACTGGAAATCGGCGACATCGACGAAGTGCTCGACGAAGGCCGTCATACGTTCGTGCTCGACATCCCGCCTGATTTTCAGGCCGACGTCGTCGCCGGAAAACGGCCGGCCCTGCAGCTCAACATCGACGCCACGGCCATGAGTCAGGCCGGTATCGGTGCAGGCTACATCAACACCATCGTGGATCGGGAGGTTGCAACCTTCCTGGCAACCGAAACCGAGGATCCCGCGGCGAAACTCGTCGTGCGGTCGAAGTTCAACGCCAACCTGGTCTCGGTCTGGTTCGACAGCGTGATGGAAGTAATCAACAACATCACGCTGCTGGCGATCATCCTGACCGGCGCCGCTCTGATCCGCGAACGGGAACACGGAACGATCGAGCATTTGCTGGTTATGCCGCTCAGGCCGTTCGAGATCATGTCTGCCAAGGTGTGGGCCAACGGCCTGGTTGTCGTGACCGCGGCAACACTGTCGTTGATCGTCGTCGTGCAGGGCGTTCTCGACGTACGGATCGCCGGTTCAATTGCTTTATTCGTCGCCGGAACGACCGTCTATCTGTTCTCCGTAACATCGCTTGGAATCCTTCTCGCGACACTCGCGCGGTCGATGCCGCAGTTCGGATTGCTGGCGATCCTGGTTTTCATCGTCATGAATCTTTTATCCGGCGGCCAAACGCCGCTAGATAATATGCCTCACTCAATACAGCTTTTTATGCAGCTTTCTCCTTCTACGCATTTTGTCTCTTTCGCCCAGGCAGTCCTGTTTCGCGGCGCCGACCTGACCATCGTATGGCCGCCGCTTCTCGCGGTAGCCGGGATAGGTGTAGTGTATTTCGGTGTGGCTCTCATGCGGTTCCGCCGGGCGATAACGACGATGCGGCTTTAAGGTCGATGGCGCAGTTCAGGGCGCCCGTTAGACATATTTTAATTCATTACGTACTGAATTTGGCCACACCGTGTAGCGTCCACGTATGGCTCTGAGCCGTCCTTGCGTACGTCGCCGAAAGAAACGGAAACAGATCCGGATGCACTCATCGAACAACTGGCTCGGCGAGGCCCTTTCCAGCCGTGTGCAGAAGACCGCCGCAATGGTCTGTCTGACCGTTGGACCGCTCGCGATCCTCTTCGCGCAGGGAGACGCGATCTGGTCAGCGGCGGCGTTCGAGGTTTGGCCCGCCGCCCTCTTCATCGTCGTGTGCTATCTGGCCTCGGTAATCGCCGGTGCGACGGCGCAGTCGGTGGAACGGCCGGACACGGCGGCCGACCCCGATCAACCGTGCGAAGCGGCGGACACCGACCCAGAGGAAATCGATACGCCGGAGCCGCAGGACGCTCTACCCGACGCACAATCGGTAGCCGTCGGCAAGGCGTTAGAGGAGGCTGCCGAACTCACGGAGACGGTTCGTTCCAACGCCAAGCGCGTCAACAACGCGTCGAAGGATCGCCACGCCCTGATCGGGGTAATCGTCGAACAGTCCCAAAACGTCATCCAGGAAGTCGTCGCAATTCAGCAGGCGGCAGGCGAAAACAATACCGCTCTCAAGGGCGCCCATTCCGGCTCGGTGCATATCGCCGAACAGGTCGGATCGCTGGCGTCGGAGATCGATGCCTCGCAAAATCTGAGCCAGGTGGCGGCCGACGCGATTGACCGCTTCAACAGCGACTTCAAGAAGATCGAAGAGATCACGCGAAGTATCTTCGGCATTGCCCAGCAGACCAATCTTCTCGCTCTCAACGCGACCATCGAGGCGGCCCGGGCCGGCGAAATGGGTAAAGGCTTCGCCGTGGTTGCCGGCGAGGTAAAAGCCCTCGCCCATTCGTCCGGGCAGTCCGCGTCGGAGATCGAAGGCCTGCTCAACGAACTGGCGGCCTCGGCGTCGAGTGTCGGCGAGACCATCGGACAATTGGCCGGAACGCTGGCCGACGCGGCCAGCACCAGCGCCGACGCCCGCGACGAGGTCCAGGTCATTACGGAATCGATTGGGCAGGCCGCCGAAAGGTCCGACCGAACGGCCAATCAGGCGGCCAACCAGGTCACTGAATTCGAGGCGGTCGTCAAAGAACTCGAAACCATCAAGTCGGACACCGAAGCGGCCATAAAAGGATCGGCCGTGAACATCGAGCTGACCACATCGATCCTGGAGAAGATCGCGGCGCTTAAGTAGCGGCGCTCTAGGGACGCGGCCGCCACAGTATCGCAAACGGGCACTTGATCTCGCGTTTTACGGCGCCGCCGCCGGCCGGCCATGAAAGACCGTCCCAAATGCGGCCAGGCAGCCCTTTCACCATATCCAGACCCAATCGCATATCGCCGCCTTCCGATGCTCGGTTGGAATGAAACGCGGCCGATCTAAATGGCTGCGTCGATGGTCACCTGCCGGCGTCGGTCAACCTGGCGACCTTTGCCGCGTTGTCCACGGCGGCGTCCGCGCAACAGCAGGCCCGGCCGACATCCTGCGGTCGAATAAGCAAAGCGGCATCGGCGAACGCTTCGGCGAGGTCCAGCGCATAGCGGACCGAAATCGACGCCGCCGCCGGCAGTAGAACTTCGGACAAAATAGCATGCGCCAACCGCGGCTTGTCCGATTGGCACGCAGCGCAAACGTTCAGCAACCCCAGTTCGTCGGGACTAAGCTCCGGGCACTGTAGGCATCGGTAGTCCATGGGGCGCCGCGCGTTGGCGGCGAAATTGCTCATCAGTGCGTCCAGCATCGGCAGCGCGATTGCGACATGGTGCAGATCGAATCCACTGTAGATGCGCCACGTGACGTCGGCCCGCGCCTGGAATCCCAGAACCCAGGTTCGCGCACCCCACATGAGGAGCTGCCCGCCAGCGCTGACATCACTCAAGTCGACATGCACCGATTGCGGCGCCAGATAGGCCAGATTCTGGCCGCGATATTCGGAATGCTGCATTCGGCCCCACCGTTTTCAGAGCCGGAGAAAATCCCCTGCCCGGTTTACCGGGCAGGGGTAAAGTCAGTCTCCGGGTAAACAGGCCATGGAACGAGGAGGACAGGTGTCCATGACCTGCAACGCTTTTTCAAGGTACGCTTCTTTAATCGCAATTGCAACTCATTCTTAATTGCGAGATAAGAAAATTTCGCTCTCGACCCTAAGAACTATTCTCACGTGCAGGAAACGGCGATTCCAGCTCCCACCGGAGTTGCAGCTAATTCAGGAAAGAGACCAACGCGGCGTGAAGGAAAACCTGGCGCGAAAATCTCAGGGCAACGACCGCGCGCAGGTCAAAGCGGTCAAGAAAACGTCTGCGACCTGGCGCGGTGCTGCGGCGCGTGTATGTTCGGTTGATGCGCGGCAGCGTGCTCACCGCAGCAATTCTGGTGTTCGCGGACTCGATGAAAGAACTACCGATGACCGTTCTGTTGCGCCCGTTCAACTTCGAAACGCTGGCCACCTTCGTACATCAATTCGCATCCGACGAATTGCTAGAGGATTCCGCTCTGGCGGCACTAACAATCGTCGCAGCCGGTGTGCTGCCTGTCGTATTGCTAGCCGTGCGATTGCCGGATCGGAACCCCGACGGAAACCGAGCCAGCACGCCAAAATAGTAAATCGAACAAGCGGAACCGCCCCAACGGGCACACCGTTTCGGCACCACCGGTTACGTCGGTCGGCAAAGCGTCGAGTATCATGCTAGTAATCTGAATACTAGGGACAATAGTTCGACAAAGCATACCCTTCGCCAAGTGTGCGATAGCTTGCTTTTCCTATGCTGTTTGTCTTAAGTTCGAGCTATCCGAACATAGATCGGATGGGGCGATTTCGCTGGGTGGGCAGGTCTATGTGCATCCATTAGGGATGCGGCTGCCGGAGTAATGGGGGAAGCGCAGTACTGCGCCAGGGAATGAAAATACTAGCCGCAGACGATCATTGGGTCTTTCGGGCCGGACTGAAGCATCTCGTAAAACAACTCGATCGCGATCTTGAGGTTCTAGAGGCCGGCGGCTATGTCGACCTGTTCGACGTCACGGCCCAAAACAACGATATCGACCTCATTCTGCTGGACCTGCTGATGCCCGGCCGGGACATGTTCAGCGGCCTGACGGAGTTGCGTGATTTGGCGCCGGGCGTTCCGGTGATCGTCATTTCGGCGGTTGAAAACCGGCGCGATGTCCTGCGCGCGATTGAGCTGGGCGCCATGGGTTACATCCCCAAGTCGGCCAGCGGCGAAGAGATGCTTAAAGCCATCCGTCAGGTGATGGACGGCGACATATATATGCCCCGCGCACTGCTGCAGCGCGTCCAGGAACCCAGTGCGGTCGAAACCCCGATCGAACAATCGACGACGCCGGAAACGGCCGAAAGGGTGGGCATGCTGACCCGCCGCCAGAACGATGTCTTCGGTCTGCTTGGCCAGGGTAAATCGAACGCCGACATCGCCCAAGACCTTGGTATGTCCGAGCATACGGTCCGAATCCACGTGTCGGCCATTTTGCGCACCCTAAAAGTGAGCAACCGGACGCAGGCCGCCCTGATGGCGGCGACCGCGTACCGTCCGGCCGGCGATTTCGATCGTCTGCCGCCCGGCAGCAACGAACCCTAGGGCCGCAGAGCGCGAACTCAGCCGCGCCGACGCAGGAATTTGGACATCAGGCGGCTCGGTTCGTCAGTCGTGTAAGCATCGGCCAGATAGTCGATTCCTGCTTCGACCGCGGCTTCCAGCGGCAGCTCCTCCCATTTACGGATGAGTTCCTTCTGCGACCGAACCGCGCGCGACCCGGACGCAAGGATCGACGCGAGCCAGGATTCGACGGCATCGTCCAAGCCGCTCATGGGCACGACCCGCTCCACCAACCCGCAGTCTCTAGCTTCGCCGGCATCGATCATATCGCCGGTAAGCAGCAGTTCGTTCGTCTTGCCCCAACCGATCAGGCGCGGCAGCAGCGCCGCCTCGATGACCGACGGCAGTCCCACGCGGACCTCCGGCATGCCGAACCTGGCCGTGTCGGCCGCGACACGCATGTCGCAGCTCGCGGCGATTTCCAGCCCGGCGCCAAGGCAAAACCCGTTGACCCGGCAAATTACCGGCACCGGAACCGCCCGCAACGCAGCATTGGCTTCATGCAACATGGTGATGAACCGCCGTCCCGTCTCCGGCGTGTTCGCCGCCAGCTCGTTGATATCGGCACCGCCGACAAACGAACGATCGCCGGCGCCCGTTAAAACGACGGCGCGCAAGCCGTCGTCCCCTGCCAACGCCAGGGCATGGTCGCGCAGTTGCTCGATCAGGCCGCTGTTCACCGCGTTGAGTTTGGCGTGGTTATCGATTGTCAGCCAGACGACGCGTCCGTCCGCGCCGCGGTCGTCGATCCGTTGTTGTACTTCCGACGTCACAGCCTGCTCCTTGCAACCGTTCGATCCTCGTTTCACAGTCGGAAGACTATAACGGGCGGGGCCGTGTGAGACATCGTAGGGCAACAGAGAATTTCCTGACCGCCACGCCCAGCCAGGTGGCGGACGCGTTGGGCCGGCTAACGCGCGACGCGGCCGCTTCCGTCGACGGCCTTGCGCCGGGTGGCCTTGTCCTCCTGCTGGAGGAGGCTGAAAGTCTCGATTACCGGACCGCGCGCCCGGTCATCGGCGAAGGCCGGGATATGCCGGAAATCGGGGCAGGCCCTTCCATTTCCTCCGCGCCGTTACCGGGCTACGCTATAGCTTCGGAATGCGGCACGACAGCCGAAAAGGCTGACCGGTCCGCGACACGCCGAATTGGCGAAACACGACGACCTTCAGGGAGACAGTCAGACATGACGTCGGAACTTTACGAAACGGGTTTAGGCAAAAGAAAACAGGTACTGGGCGACGCTTATGTCGAGCGGGCCATCGGCGCGGCCGACTCCTTCAACCGCGAGTTCCAGGACATGGTCACGGAATATTGCTGGGGCGAAATCTGGGGCCGCAACGTGCTGTCCGACAAGCAGCGCAGCATGAACAACCTCTGCATGCTCGCGGCGCTCAACCGGCCGCACGAATTCAAGATCCATTTCCGCGGTGCCCTGAAGAACGGCTGCAGCCTCGACGAAATCAAGGACACGCTTTTGCAGATCGCCGTCTATTGCGGCATCCCCGCCGGCGTGGAGGCGTTCCGGCTCGGCCGCGAGGTGCTGAACGAGGAAGGCATCACGCCGGAGCCCGCGAAATGACGACGCCGGCGAAATTCGGCTTCATCGGCCTTGGTAACATGGGCGGACCGATGGCGGCCAATATCGCCAAGGCCGGGCACGACCTGACGGTCTACGACAAAGCCGGCGCGGAAGGGCGCACGCCGCCCGGCGCGGCGGCGGCCGCATCCCTGGCCGACGTTGTCTCCGTCGCGGACACCACGTTCCTCAGCCTGCCGGACGGCAAGATATCCGTCGCGGTCGCCGGCGATATCGCCGCGCTGTCCGATCGGGCGACGACGACGGTGATCGATCTCTCGACCATCGGAATCGCGGCGGCGCAGGAGGCCGAGAAAATCCTGGCCGATGCCGACATTACCTATATCGACGCTCCGGTCAGCGGCGGCGCCGCTGGTGCCCGCACGGCGACGATCTCGCTGATGTGGGGCGGCCCGTCCGATGTGCTCGAACGGCACCGGCCGGTCTGCCAGGCGCTTTCCAAGAACATCTTTCGTGTCGGAGACAGACCGGGCCAAGGCCAGGCGATGAAGCTGGCCAACAATTTCCTGTCGGCGACCGCCATGGCGGCAACGTCCGAGGCGATAGCCTTCGGCCTGACCCAGGGCCTGGACATGGCGACGATGCTGGACGTGCTGAATGTCTCCAGTGGCCAGAACAAAGCGACCTCGGACAAGTTTCCGAACCGCATCTTGCCCGGCAACTACGATGCCGGTTTCCACACGGCGCTGATGACCAAGGACGTGTTGCTTTACCTGGAAAACGTGCGCGCCGCCACGACAGCGGACACCGTCGGGACCGTAGTCGGCGACGTCTGGCAACGCTGCAACGACGCCTTGCCCGGCAGCGATTTCACTCGGATCTACGATTTCGTCCGCGGCGCTGCGCCCGCTGACGACTGAACCGCCGCCCCGGCCTTGACAGGTCGCGCCGGCGGGTTTCAGCTACTGCCTTAAGGGGCAAGGGTCGGGGGATCGACTGATCATGACCACAGGCTGGAATGAAGCAGTCCCGCTGGAGCGGTTGGAGGCCGAAGGCCGTGCGGTTGCGCGCCTCGGCGACAAGCAGATCGCCCTGTTCGCCACGCCGGACGGCATCAAGGCCTGCAACAACCGCTGCCCGCACGAAGGCTATCCGTTGCGCGAAGGCAGCCTGGACAACTGCATCCTCACCTGCAACTGGCACAACTGGAAATTCGACCTCACCGACGGCAGCAATCTGTTGGGCGGTGACCGCCTGCGCACCTACCCGGTCGAAGTCCGCGACGGGTCGGTCTGGGTGCAGATCGTCGACCCGCCGGAAGAGGCGCGCCGCGCCGAGATCATGGACAGCCTCGGCGACGCGTTCCGGGATAACGACTACGCCAGAATGGCGCGCGAGCTCGCCCGCTTCGCCAGATTGAGCGGCGATCCCCTGGACACCGTGCGCCAAGCCGTTCTCTGGTCGTCCGATAGAATGGAGTTCGGTACCACCCACGCCTTCGCGGCGACCGCCGACTGGCTGGCGCTCTATGAAACCCATACCGACGATCCGGAAGCCCGACTGATCTGCCTGGTGGAATCGATCGGTCACATGGCCGACGACGTGCTGCGCGAACAACTTTATCCGTTCGTCGAAGAATCCGTTTCCTACGATGAAGCGTCGTTCGTGGCGACGGTCGAACGGGAAGACGAAGCGGCGGCCGCCGCGATGGTTCGCGGCGCGATGGAGTCCGGCCTGCGCTACCCGGACCTCGAACGCGGCCTCAGCCGCGCGGCGCTCGCCCATTACAACGATTTCGGCCATTCGCTGATCTACGTGCTGAAGACCGGCCAGTTGATCGAACGGCTCGGCGATGCCGTGGCACTGCCGCTCACCCTCGCCCTGACCCGCTCGCTGGTCTACGCCAGACGCGAGGATCAGATCCCGGAGTTCCGTCACTACGCATCGGCCCTGGGAGACTGGGGCGGCAAGTGCAACGGTGCCGCGCCGTCAGAGGAAGATCTGCGCGGACAGAATATCCGCCATGCCCTGGAGACGGTCGTCGGTTGGTCCGGCGCGCCGGCTGAAAACCTCTATCGCGTACTGCTGAACGCCAACGCCTGGAACATGCTGCATTACGACGACAGCTATCAGAGCCGGGTCGACCTGCCGCTCAAGGACAATATCGGCTGGCTGGACTTCACCCACGGCATCACGTTCGCCAACGCCGTCAGGCGTCAATGCGGCAAGTATCCAGAGCTTTGGCCGGCCGGTTTGCTGCAAATGGCCTGTTTCGCCGGACGCAACGCGCCATACACCGATGCGTCGCTCGACGGCGACGAGTGGCGGGTCGCCGACGAAGACGCGTTCTTCACGGCGACGGTCGACAGGCTGTTCGACCATGGCCAAAATGAGTTCATCGTGTCCGCGCATCTGATCAAAACGGCGCTGGCGGCGCGCGAGGAAACGGCCGCGGGAATGTCGGACGGCGGAACCGTCGCGGCGGGCCTCAACCGGTTCCTGAATTCGCCGCTGAAACGCCGGCATGCGCGGCGCACCATGCGTCAGGCTATCGATTTCGTCTCCCTGGATGGATAGGTTCTAGCGTTGTATCTCGACCGACGGCTTTGGGCTTTCACCGAGGGCGTGCGCCTCCGCATCGCCTGGGCGGTATTGATCGGCCTGTTCGCCGCCGCTGCGGGCATCGCGCGGCTTGCTCTGCTCGGCTGGCTGATCGCCAAGATCTTCCAGGGCACCCCGGTAAGCGACCTGCTGGCGCCTATTGCTATCGTCGCGGCGGCCATGCTGCTGCGCGGCGCGCTGGAATATTGGCGCAACATGGTCGCGCACGAGACCGCGGCAATGGTTCAGCTCCATATCCGGCGGCAGCTATACGACAAGGTCGTCGCCCTTGGCCCCGCTCATTTCGGGCTGACCCGCACCGGCGATGTCATCCTGTCGATGGTCGATGGCGTCGAACAACTGGAGACTTTCTTCGGCCGCTACCTGCCGCAGATCTTCGTGGCCGGGCTGACCCCAATCGCGATCTTCGTCTTCGTCGCTTTCCTCGACCTGCCCGTGGCCGCGGTTCTGCTGGCCTTCGCCCTGATCACGCTGATCGCGCCTTCAGCCTTCCATCATTGGGACCGCAAGAACAGCACCGCCCGGCAGAAAGCCTACGCCGCCTTCGGCGCCGAGTTTCTGGATTCGATCCAGGGCCTCGCCACCCTGAAAGCCTTCGGCCAGAGCGCCGAACGCGCCAAGCTGCTGGCGGGCAAGGCACACGACCTGTTCCGCACCACCATGTGGGTGCTGGCGACCAATTCGCTGTCCCGTGGCATCACCGATACGGGTATCGCGGTCGGCGTCGCCGCGACGCTTGGCCTCGGCGCCTACCGCGTCACCACAGGCGGCATGAGCCTGGAGGTCCTCCTGGTCATCCTGATGATGGGGATCGAGGTCTACCGGCCGCTGCGAGACCTGCGCGCCCTGCTGCACGAAGGCATGGTCGGCCAGTCCGCCGCCATCGGCGTCTTTTCGATCCTCGAATCCGTGCCTGCCATCGACGATGCCGCCGCGCGGAACACTCCATCGGCCGAGCTTGCGCCGACCATCGACGTAGAGAATGTCGTCTTCGCCTATCCCGGCGGCCGCCGGCCGGCGCATGATGGCCTCTCCTTCCGGGCCGCGGCAGGCGAACGGATCGGCATCGTCGGGCCGAGCGGTTCCGGCAAGTCCTCCATCGTCCGCTTGCTGCTTCGGCTGTATGACCCGCAGCAGGGCAGCATAAAGATCGGCGGTCAGGACCTCCGCGACCTCGGCCTGGAACACATCCGCAGCCAACTCGCGGTGGTCAACCAGGACACCTATCTGTTCCACGGCACTGTCGAAGAGAACCTGCGTCTCGGCAAACCCGATGCCACCGAGCAGGAACTGGAGGCCGCCGCCCGCGCCGCCAACGCCCATGACTTCATCCGCGGCCTGCCGCAGGGCTATCGGACGGTGGTCGGAGAGCGCGGCATCCGCCTTTCCGGTGGCCAGCGCCAGCGTGTCGCCATCGCCCGCGCCCTGCTGCGCGACGCCCCTATCCTGGTCTTGGACGAGGCGCTCTCGGCGGTCGATTCCGAGAACGAGGCGGTCATCCAGCAGGCGCTTGACCGGCTGATGCAGGGCCGCACCACCGTGATCTTCGCCCACCGGCTGTCCAGCGTGATCGACTGCGACCGCATCCTGGTGCTCGGCGACGGCCGCGTGGTCGAAAGCGGCAGCCACAAGGAACTGCTGGCCAAGCAGGGCGCCTATGCCCGGCTGATGGCCGGCCAGGTTCAGGAAGCCGAGACGGAAGAGCTGATCGATATCGGCGCCCGCCCGCTCACCGACCAGGACGTGGAGCGGCTGGACCACACGGTGGACGAGATAGAACCGTCGGATTCCATCCTGCGTGCGGAAGGCATGGGCTGGGTCCGCGCGACCGGCGCGCTGCTCCGCCTCGCCGCGCCGTGGACAGGCAAGCTGACCCTGACCTTCCTGTTCGGCGTCACCCGCGTGGTGGCGTTGATCGGCGTCGGCGTGCTCGGCGCCCTGATCGTGGCCGCGGTAAAGAACGGCGACCCTTACGGCGGCCTGCTGATCGCACTGCTAATCGTTGCGCCTCTGGCCGGCATCCTGCACTGGTTGGAATCCTGGCTGGCCCACGACATGGCGTTCCGGCTGCTGGCGGAGATGCGGATCGACCTGTTCAACAAGCTCGACCGGCTCGCGCCCGCCTACCTGTTGCGGCGGCGCACCGGCGACTTGGTGGCGATGGCGACCCAGGATGTCGAAACCGTCGAGTTCTTCTTCGCCCACACCATCGCGCCGGCCTTTGTCGCAGTGCTGATCCCGGCGGTCGTACTGGCCACCCTCGCGGCGTTCGGCTGGCCCATGGCGCTCGCCCTGCTGCCGTTCCTCGCCTTCGTCGCGCTCAGCCCGATCGTCATGCGCAAGCGGATCGACCGTCTCGGCTCCCGCGCCCGCGAAGCGCTCGGCGAACTTAACGCCCACGCCGTCGATACCGTGCAGGGCCTGGCCGAGGTCGTCGCCTTTCAGGAAGCGAAGCGGCGCGGCGGCGTTTTCGTCGATCTGATCCGGCGCCATCACCGCCTCCGGCTGCCGTTCTTCCGCGACCTGACGGCACAGATGGCGATGCTGGAGGTGGCGACCGGCCTCGGCGGTCTGGCCATCGTAGTGACCGGCGCGTTGCTGGCCACCGCCGGCCAGTTGGATAGCGGCCTGCTGCCGTTGCTTACCTTGCTGGCCATGTCGGCCTTCCTGCCGGTCTCGGAAATCGCCTCCATTGGCCGGCAGCTTGCCGACACCCTCGGCGCCACCCGGCGGCTCTATCAGGTGCATGACGAACCGGTCCCCGTCGCCGACGGACCGGGCGTATCGGTGACGGTCGACGGCGACGCCGCGGCGCTGGGCCTGAAGGCCGTCGACTTCACCTATCCCGGTACCGTTCAACCGGCGCTCAGCCACGTTACCCTGTCGGTTCCCGCCGGCGCGACGGCGGCCCTGGTCGGCGCATCCGGCGCCGGCAAAACCACGCTGGCGCATATGCTGATGCGCTATTGGGACCCGGATACCGGCCTGGTTCGGATGCAGGGCCACGACCTCCGCGACTACCGCCTGGACGAACTGCGCGGCCGGATCGCGCTGGTCGCCCAGGATACCTACCTGTTCAACGACACCTTGCGCGCCAACATCCTGATCGCCCGGCCGTCGGCGACCGACGCCGACATCGAAGACGCCGTACACCGCGCCGCGCTGGACGATTTTGTGGCCACCCTGCCCGAGGGCTACGACACCCCGGTCGGCGAACGCGGCATGCGCCTTTCCGGCGGCCAGCGCCAGCGCGTCGCCATCGCCCGCGCTTTCCTCAAGGACTCGCCCGTCCTTATCCTGGACGAGGCGACATCGCACCTGGACGCCATCAGCGAGCAGGCGGTACGCCAGGCGCTCGCCGACCTGATGGCCGACCGCACGACCCTGGTCATCGCCCACCGCCTGTCGACGGTGCGCGACGCCGACCTCATCGTCGTGATGGACCAGGGCCGCGTCGCCGAGACCGGCCGCCACGCCGATCTGCTGGCCCGAAACGGCCTCTATGCCCATCTGGTGGCGCGGCAACTGGCCGGAGCGGTGGCGCCGGCGGCGGAATAGCGCCCGTCAACTCGCATCACCTTGTCGCGAGCGGGCGGCCCTGAGGCTCCGAAACCGGCATGGCCGTGCCATATGATGGCGGCAGGTAAGCCGAGCCATGATTTCCATCATCATTCCGACTCTCAACGAAGCGGAGAACCTGCCGCGCCTGCTTTCCCACCTGCGGGTCGAGGACGCACCTGCGGAAATCATCGTCGTCGACGGTGGCAGCGGCGATGGAACGGCGCGCATAGCCATGGACCATGGCGTGCGCCTGTTGTCGTCCGCCGCGGGTCGTGGCCGACAGCTGGTCGCCGGGGCCGCCGCCGCCAAGGGCGACGTCCTACTGTTCCTCCACGCCGACTCCCGGTTTCCGAAAGGCGGCCTCGAACGGATTGACGCCGTCCTCGAATCCGAACCGGACATCGTCGGCGGCAACTTCCGGCTGTTGTTCGACGGCGGTGAGGCCTTCAGCACCTGGCTCAACGGCTTCTACGCCTGGATCAGAAGCCATGGCGTCTATTACGGCGATTCCGGCATCTTCGTCCGCCGCGCCGTCTATGAGGCGATCGGCGGCATGCGCCCCCTGGCGCTGATGGAGGACTTCGACTTCACCCGCCGCCTGGAAAAGAGTGGCAAGACCTGCTGCATCCCGGACCCGCCGCTCGTCACCTCGTCGCGGCGCTTCCAATGCCGTCATCCGGCGGCCATCGTGTTCGGCTGGCTCAAGATCCATGCCCTATTCTACCTGGGCGTTCGCTCGGAAACCCTCGCCCGCCTCTACAATTCCGCGCGGCAGTAACGAACCTCGCGCAATCGTGCGTCCCATTTGATTGGTCCGGGCGGGCGCGCCAATCCATCTCTTGATCGGAGGCAATCGGCCTTTCGGCAAGGGGATTAACTTTGTTCAGCTCAGCCCGAATTTCCATGTTCGCCGGACTCGTCATGGCCGGACTGGCTGCGATGGCGAATGCTTCGGCGGCTTCAACGCCCGAGGGCTGGACTACGCTGACCTTGCCCGGCAAAGCCGCGACGCGGTTTACAAGGGCCGAAGACGGCTCCATCGCGATCAAGGCGGATAACAGCGCCGCCTTCCTGTTTCGCACCGTCCCGGAAGACGACGCGATGCGGCGGTTCCTGACCTGGCGTTGGCGCGTGGATGCCGCGATGGCGCCGACCGACCTGGCATTGAAAGGCGCCGACGATCGCCCGCTCGCCTTGCACGTTTTCTTCCCGGCAGACCCGGACCGCCAGAGTGTCTGGCAAAAGCTCGCGCAAGGTCTGCGCGCCAAGGTCGCCGGCGCGCCGTTTTCCGGCAAGGTGCTCACCTATGTGTGGGGCGGCACACAGCCGAACGGCGCCAGACTGGCGAACCCCTACCTGAAATCGGACGGCATGGTTGTCGTCCTGCGCTCCGGGCGCACGGCGCAAGGCACATGGCTGACCGAGAAAATCGACTTCGCCGCCGACTTCGAAAATGCCTTCGGCTATCGGCCGCCCAAACCCGCTTATATCGCGCTTTCGGCGGACGCCGACGACACAGCCGGCCGCAGCATGGGCGCCGTCGCCGACATTCGCTTCACGGATCAATGACAATATCTGGAATGAGAACGATGCCTCACGTCAGTGTCGCCTTCAGATTTATTCCCATGGTCCCGATGGTCTTGGCAGCCATCGCGATCCTTTCCGCCCCGGTCAATGCCGGCGCGCTGGAGGCCCTGTTCGCACCGAAGGCAAAGCTTTGGGACCGCTGGACGGCGCATGACCCGGCGTCGACGGCGACCATCGACCACGCGGACTGGGACAGGTTCCTCGCCGCCTACGTCGTGCCCGACCGATCCGGCGTCAATCGCGTCGCCTACGGCCGTGTCACGGCCGCCGACAGGCAGACGCTGGATGCCTATATCGACCGGCTCGCCGCTCTGCCGATCTCCGACTACAGCCGGCCGGAGCAATTCGCCTATTGGATCAACCTGTACAACGCGCTGACCGTCCAGGTCGTGCTGGACCATTACCCCGTCGCCAGCATTCGCGACATCGACATTTCGCCGGGCTTGTTTGCCGACGGTCCGTGGAGCAAGTCCTTGTTGAAGATCGAAGGGGAGCGCGTTTCCCTGAATGATATCGAGCATCGCATCCTGCGCCCGATCTGGCGCGATCCCCGAATCCATTACGGCGTGAATTGCGCGTCGATCGGCTGTCCCAATCTGCTGCAATCCGCGTTCACGGCGAAGAACATCGACGCCAAGCTCGACACGGCGGCGCGCGACTACGTCAATCATCCGCGCGGCTGGTATGCGAAGGAGGACGGCCGTATTGTCGTCTCCAGCATCTATGTCTGGTTCAAGCCGGATTTCGGCCGCAGCGACGCCGACGTGATCGCGCATCTGAAAAAATATTCGACGCCGGAGCGCGCGGCGGCGTTGGAAGCCGCCGACGGCATCGCCGACGACGGTTACGACTGGACCTTGAACGATATCGCCAATTCGTCCTGACGTCCCGATCAGTCGAGTTCGAGGCTTCGGCCCGACGTCGACACGCTTTGCCGCTCTGCCAGGGCGATCAGTTCTTCCACCGACTTTTGCGCGTCGGCTTCCGGCAGGTCCGGATGTCGGCTGCGGTACACGGCAAGCGCCAGCAGAAAGGCAGGCCGGTCCGATTTTCCGGGCTCGTGAAGCGAGTGATAGACGTCGGCGACCGCCTGAAAATCCTCATCCGAATTCGGCATGGCTCCATCCTTTCGCGGCCAGCTCTGTTGACTGACGCCATGGTGGAACCTCGATGTTTAAGGCGCGGTAAACGAGCCGATCATTCCCGCGATTTGGCAATTGGTTACCGCAAAGTGAATCGAACGGCCCGCTTAAGTCCCTGGATCGAAAAAGCTCACATGAGCGGCAACCACCTTCCAGCCTTCCGGCAACCGGAGCCAGGTCTGGCTCTGCCGTCCCTCCTTTCCGGTTTCCTTGCGGCGGAACTCGGTATTGGCGGTGGCAAAATCGCGTCCATAGGTGGTGATCACCGTCTTCATCAACTCGCGGTCGACCGCAGCCGTGCGCGGCGCGGCGCGAAACGCCGCGATCTCCTTGTGGCCGTACAGGTTTTCATGCAACCCGTAGCGCAGCGTCAGCGGGTTGTCCCAGAAGCTGTCGTTCATCACGGCGCCGTCGTTTTCCATCAGCCCCTTCTCATAGCGCTCGAACGCGGCGGTTACTTCCGCCACGACTTCCGGGATGTTGATCTCATACATGGGAACTCTCCTCGAACTCTGGAACGGATGCGGATGCGACACCTGACGCTTCCAGCGCCGCCGCAACGCGCAGCGCATCCGCCTCGCGCCACGGCGCCGCGATAACCTGAACGCCGATCGGCAACGGGCCGACTGTCGCGACCGGCACGACGACAATCGGTAAGCCGATGAACGACAACGGCTGCGTATAGATGCCGACGCTCGGCCGCTTCGGCACTTCGACGCCGTCGAGCGTGATGGTTTCCCTGCCGATCTCCGGCGCGACGCAGGGCGTCGCCGGGGCCAGGATGATGTCGACCTCGCGAAACAACGCGAGCACCCGGTCGCGGTACCAGCGCCGGAACCGCTGCGCCTGTAAATACCAGTTGGACGGCGTCATGGCGCCGGCCAGCAATCGGTCGCGGATCAGCGGATCGAAATCGCCCGGCCGTTTGCGCAGATTGGCGAGATGCAGGTTGCCGCTTTCCGTCGTCGTCATAACAAAGGCGCCGGCACGGGCACGCGCCGATTCCGGCAGCTCGACTTGCTTGCTCACACCCAACGCTTTGGCAATCTGTCCGACCGCGGCGGCAGCCTCCGGCTCGCCGCCTTTGGTGAAGTAGCCGCCGGCAACGGCGAGGCGCAGATCTCCGACTCCCTCGTCCAACGATGCGGTCGCACGCTCGACCGGGCGCGGCGTGCAGACCGGATCGCTTGGATCGGGTCCCTGCAAAACGTCGTAGAGCGCGGCAAGATCGCCGACCGACCGCGCGAACGGGCCGATATGATCCAGGCTCGCCGCAAATAGGAAAACGCCGGCCCGGCTGAGCCGCCCGTAAGTCGGCTTCAAGCCGAAGATGCCGCAGAACGAGGCCGGCACCCGGATCGAGCCGTTGGTATCGGTGCCGAGCGAGACCGGCGTCAGTCCGGCCGCGACGGCGGCGGCCGAGCCGCCCGACGACCCGCCGGCCACGCGCTCCCGGCCATGCGGATTGCGCGTCGGCCCGTAGTGCGAGTTCTCCGTGGTGAATCCATAGGCGTATTCGTCCATGTTCGCCGCACCCAGCAGCACGGCGCCGGCATCGTGCAGCCTGGTCACGGCCGTTGCGTCGGATGCCGCCGGCGGGTTGTCCGCGTTGATGCGGGACCCGGCCAGCGTCGTCAGTCCGCGCACATCGAACAGGTTCTTGACCACATAGGGCACGCCCGCCAACGGGCCGAGGTCGCCGCCGCGCGCCCGTAACGCGTCGACCGCGGCAGCCTCGGCCAGTGCCCGGTCCGCCGTCACCTCGGTCAGGCAATTGAATTGTTCGTTGCGGGCCACGATACGATCCAGCGCCGCTCGCGCGACTTCCGCCGCCGACACGTCGCCGCGGCGAACCTGCGCGGCAATTTCAGTGGCCGTGGCCGTTTCAATCATCGTTCGCCCGCGACGCCGGGATCGAACACGAATGCCGGCTCCAGGTCCACCGGCAGTGGGAAGTCCATCACCAGGTCTGCGATCTCGGCGGTGCGCACCATGTTGGCGATCACCCCGTCGCGGTGCGCCGGGTCCAGGTCGAGGCCCAGCGCCGCGGCCATCTGGTCGACATAATCCGCCGCTTGGTCTTCTGTCATGTTCATCCGTTCCCCTGGCGACGCTGCCATTTAACAGGGGATTTGCCGCGCGCGCCATATACCCCGGCGGCGCTATAGTGCGCTGCCATGGCAACCACGACGGATATCGCGGTCATCGGCGCCGGGCCGGCCGGAACCGCCACGGCGATCGGATTGTCCCGCCTGGGATACCGCGTGACCGTGCTGTACAAGCCACGCGGATATCCGGCGGCGGAAGGACTACCGGCGCGCGTCTGCGATGGCTTACGCGCCGCCGGCTGCGGGAACGCGCTCGCCGCAATCGGCGAACCCGCCCGCCGCAAAGCCACCTGGAACGGCAAGACGAACAGCGCGAACCAGGAATACCTGGTTGAGCGGGAGCACTTCGACAGCGCCCTGATCGACGACCTGAAACAAGCGGGCATTGACCCGATTCGCTGCCGCGTGGAAAAGATCGAAAATTCAGGCATTGCGGCCAAGACCGAAAACGGCGAAGCGCTTGTCGTGAATGCATCGTTCGTCGTCGACGCGCGCGGCCGCGCCGCGCCCGCCGGCAGACGCCGCCGCGTCATGGGCCCGCCGACAACGGCTTTGGTCCAGAAATGGAAGGAACCGCCCGGTCCACCGCGAACATCCGTCGCAAGTTTCCCCGACGGCTGGGCCTGGTTCGCCGCGCCCGGCGACGGAAAATCCTTCCTGCAGATCGCGCTCGACAGTCAGCCGGGCGCACTGCCGAAACGCGCCGCCCTGCAGGAACATTTTCTCAATCACCTCGACGAAGTCCCCGGCGCGCGCGACTGGCTCGCCGATGCCCGCATCGACGGACCGGTAACCGCGCGCAACGCAACGGCGACCATGACCCGCGCACCGGTCGAAGCCGGCCTGCTTCGCGTCGGCGACGCGGCCCTCGCCGTCGATCCGTTGTCCGGCCACGGCATGTTCCAGGCTTTATCGACCGCTCTCGCCGCGCCGGCGGTCATCAACACGCTGCTCCAACGCCCGGGAGACGCGGCGCTCGCCGAACGGTTCTATCGCGACCGGGTCACCGACATGTTCTATCGCTTCGCCCGGATCGGCCGCGACTTCTATCGCCTGGAATCCCGCTGGCCGGACCGCGCGTTCTGGCGCGACCGGGCGGCGTGGCCGGACGACTACGCTTCCCATGCGGCAGCCAAGGCTGGCCAGGTGACGCTGGCCCGAAAACCCGTGATCGAAGACGGGTTCGTCGCCGAACGCGACGTCGTCGTAACGCCGGACCATCCGCTCGGCGTCTGGCGAGTCGCCGGGATCGAACTGGCGCCGATCCTCCGCGACCTGCAACGGGAACATAAAAACGGCAATGCGCTCGCCACTCGGATCGCCCTGAGTACCGGTGCGGACGCCGACGCCGTTCGCATGGTCATCAACTGGCTCGCCTTTCGGGGGGTGATTGCCACCCGTTGATTTTGGGGGCTTCCGCGACAGTCAAACATTCGTGTAGGCTTTCAGTTACGAAGTTACCTAGCGTCCTTTCGAACAAGCCGTCCAATAAACGGAACGAAAGCGGCGAGTTGTGAACGCACGAAATGGGGAGGTGGCCGTGCGCATCACCGTTCAGGTATTCCTTGCGACCGGATTGTTGAGCTTCGGCTTGATTGGAACTGCCGTCGCCGCGGACGGCGAAGCGCTGCTCGCCGAGAATTGCGCTAGCTGTCACAGCGTTGAGGGCTCGAAACAGCTGACGCGGATCGACGCTCAACGTAAGACGCCCGAAGGCTGGACGATGACGCTGTTCCGCATGGATGTGGTGCAGGGCGTCAAACTCTCCAACGCCGACCGTCGCACCCTGGTCAAGCATCTTTCCGACACACGCGGCATGGCGCCGTCGGAGACCGCCGACTTCCGCTATATCCTGGAGCGCACGCCCAACGTCGTCGAGAATACAACCAACGAAAACATCTCCGGCATGTGCACACGCTGCCATTCGCTGGCCCGGGCCGGCCTGCAGGCGCGGACGGAAGAGGAATGGCGCCTGCTTGCCCACCAGCATTTGGGCCAGTGGCCGACCACCGAGTACCAAGCCGGCGGCCGCGACCGCGAATGGTTCAAGCTGGCGGTCGAACTGGCGCCGACGCTGGCAAGGGAGTACCCGCTTGAGACCGCCGCCTGGACGGAATGGGCGGCGCGCGAGAAGAAAAGCATGGCCGGTTCGTGGCGGATTGCGGGTTCCGTGCCGAACCGTGGCGTGTTCACCGGCCACATGCTGGTGGACGAAACGGGCACCGATACCTACTCCGTCGAAACCATGATCGACTATGCCGACGGGGCTAAGGAGATCGGCACCGGCGGCGCAATCGTCTACACCGGCTTCGAATGGCGCGCACGCATCAACGTCGAAGGCGTGTCGATGAGCCAGGTGTTTGCCGCGTCGGAGGACGGCGACGCGATGGCCGGCCGGATGTTCCGCACCACGGCTGACGAGCTCGGCTTCCATGTGACTGCCGTCCGCGAAACGGACGGTATTTCCGAAGTGCTGGCAGTGTCGCCGACGCACATCCGCGCCGGCTCCACCGCGGAGGTCACGGTTTCCGGCACCGGTCTTTCCGGGGACGTCAGCCTCGGCGAGGGCGTTGTAATCCAGACCGTACTGTCGGCGACGCCGACCCGCATAAAGGTCAAGGCGACCGCCACGGAGGACACGCCGGTAGGGCCGCGCGCGGTGAAAGTCGGCACCGCCGAAAACGAAGTGTCGATCACGGTCTACGAAAAAGCGGATTCGATCCGGATCGAACCGCCTTTCGCCATCGCCCGTGTCGGCGGCGGCTCCACGCCGCGGGTGCAGGCGACCTTCGAGGCCGTGGCCTACGCCAATGGCGCCGACGGCCAGCCCGGCACCGACGACGACATCCGTATCGGCGCGATGCCCGCGGTCTGGTCGGTCAAGGCGTTCGACGAGGTCGCGCAGGCGATGGAGGACGCGAAGTTCGCCGGCGTCATGGACGCCAGGTCGGGAATCTTCACCCCCGCGATGGCTGGGCCGAACCAGGCGCGCCCGTTCAGTACCAACAACGCGGGCAACCTGGCGGTCGTCGCCATTGTCAACGACGACGGACAAACACTGACGGGCGAAGGCCAGTTGGTCGTCACCGTACAACGCTGGAACGATCCCCCGATCCGGTAGTAGGAGAGCGGAGTTGGGCGAACTCAGGCTGATCGAACGGAACGTCCACGAAGTGGCGGTCGACGACCGGCGGATGCTGTTCCACGTGCCGACGACCAGCCTGTTCGAACTGGACGGTCTGAGCGGCGCGGTGCTGGACCTGTTCCGCGACGCTGGACCGGTATCGGCGTCGGATGTCCGCCGGTGTTTCGACGGCCGGTTCCCGCCGCAAGATATTGTCGACGCGATCCAGGACCTGATCGACCTGGACATCGTCAACGACGGCCGGCCGCTGAAACCGGAACAGCCGCCGATTAAGATCCAGAACTTCCCGCTGACCACCATCGTGCTGAACGTCAATACCGGCTGCAATCTGAGCTGTAGCTATTGCTACAAGGAAGATCTGGCGACGCCGGCCGAGGGCGACCGCATGGCGTTCGAGACGGCGAAGAACTCGATCGAACTGCTGTTGTCTGAATCGCCGGACCGCGACCGCTACAACATCGTCTTCTTCGGTGGCGAGCCGCTCAGCAACATGGCGCTGATCCGCGATGTCGTGGCCCACGCGGAAGAGTTGTTCCCGGCGCGCGGCAAGCAGGTCGACTTCACCCTGACCACCAATGCCACCCTGCTGACTGAAGAACTCGTCGACTATTTCGACGCCCACCGTTTCGGCCTCACCGTCAGCATGGATGGACCGAAGGCGCTGCACGACAGGAACCGCAAGACCGTCGGCGGCAAGGGCAGCTACGACGTCGTCGCCGCCAAGGCGCGCATGCTGCTGAACCGCTACCGCTCCCGCCCGGTCGGCGCCCGCGTCACGCTCACCGCCGGGGTCACCGACGTGGTCCGGATCTGGGACCACCTGTTCAACGACATCGGTTTCCACGAGGTCGGTTTCTCGCCGGTCACCGCCGGCGACATCGAACTGTTCAACCTGAACGGCGCGGAACTCGCGGAGGTGTTCGACGGCATGAAGCGGCTCGGCCGCCTCTACCAGGACGCCGCGCTGGAGAACCGCAACATCGGCTTCTCCAACATGCACCAGTTGATGACCGACCTGCACGAGGGCTCGTCCAAGGCGCTGCCCTGCGGCGCCGGCGTCGGCATGCTGGCGGTCGACAAGGACGGCGGCCTAAACCTCTGCCACCGCTTTACCGGTTCCGAACTGGATACCTTCGGCACCGTCGAGGACGGCATCGATCGTACCAACCTGTCCCGGTTCATCGAAGACCGCGCCGACCGCACCCACGTGGATTGCGGGACCTGCCGCATCCGCAATCTCTGCTCGGGCGGCTGCTATCACGAATCCTACGCGCGCTATTCGGACCCGATGCACCCGACCTATCACTATTGCGACCTGATGCGCGACTGGGTCGATTTCGGCGTCGGCGTCTATAGCCGGATCATGGCACACAACCCGGCATTCTTTGAGACCTACGTGACGCCACGGAGGGCGAACGGAAAATGAAGCATCTCAAGCCGATCAACAGGAAAGCGGAAATCGTCGAACGCGCCGTCGAAGGTGGCCAGGTCGAAGAGGTCGTCGCCATGCAGACGATTGTCGCCGGCTGCTCGGCGACGCTGGACCCGGGCTGGGAGGTCGACCCGTTCGGCGGCGTCGCGGCGCTCTGCCAGCCGATGGAAGCGGACCTCTACGGCTGCTCCGATCCCTGCTGGTGGCCGGCCCAGGTGCCGGACACCATGAACACTTACCCGGACTGGAACGCCAAGGCCGAGTCGGCGCCGCGCGACTGGCGGCTGCTCGACACCGTATTCCCAAAGGACGACGGCACCGTCTGACCGCCGGACTGAACGACCCAATTCATAAGGGGGAAGCCGTGAAGAAACTCCTCGCAACCCTTCAGGCCACCGCAATCGGCGCCGGCTTGGCGCTCGGCGGCGCGGCCACCGTAACGGCCAAGGACTACATGGTCACGGCAAGCCGCCCCAACAATCTCTACCTGATCGACCTGGAAGCCCGGAAAGTCGTCAACAATTGCGAGATCCCCGGCGTGTTCAGCCCGGCGGTGATCGTCATGTCGCCCGACAACACCATCGCCTACATCCTCAACGACCGCTGGGAGAACGTCTACGGCATCGCCGTGGATAGCTGCGAGGTGGTGTTCAGTGCCATCCAGTCAACCGAGACGGTCCGGGTCAAGACCATCGCATCCATGGCAATTAGCCCGGACGGCAAAGAGCTCTACACAATCCAGGCGCCGGTCAAGCTGCTGCGCGACCGCATGGAAGTAATGGACACGAAGTTCGTCGTGTTCGATACGTCCGCCGGACAGAATGCGCAGCCCGTACGCAGCTATCCAGCGCCACGCCGGGTTTCGGTCATGTCCAGCGGCAAAGACGGTACGGTCTACATGGCCGGCCACGACATCATGGCCATGAACCCGAAGACTGGCGACATAGAGGTCGCCATCGCCAACGCCAACTGGGACCGGCCCACTTACGGCGCGCCGGACGTGCTCGCCTTCTGGCCGATCGGCACCGTCTCTCGCGAGTTCCTTTTGATGTACACCGCCCCGAAATTCACCGACGCCTCGCAGCAGGAACTGGCCGATTTCGTCTGGGGCTATTCGCGCGTTGACCTCGACACCGGCGAGACGGCAATCGACGACTTCGCCTCGGTCGAAGTGTTGATGTTCTCCGCGGTGACGCACCCTAAAAACAAGGACCTGCTGTACGGCGTCTATTCACAGCTTTCCAAGCACGACCTGAAGAACGATAAGCTGATCAAACGCATCGATCTGGATCACACCTACTACTGCATCAACATCGCGACCGACGGCAGCGAGATCTATGTCGGCGGCACCAATGCCGATATCGCGGTCTACGATTCCGAAACGCTGGATCGGATCGCCACCATCGACATCCCCGGCGGCGGCGATATGGGCACCGCGACGATCCAGGTCTTCAGCCGTTAGCCGTTTCGGGCCTCACGGCCCGATGATCCCATGAGCCTTGCCGCCGGTGAAGCTGACGCCTTCCGGTGGTTGTTCGGCTTCGTCAAACCGCACGGTTCGCGCCTCACCGCCGTGCTCGGTCTGTCGGCAACCGCCAGCGGCCTGGTCCTGCTGCAGCCCTACCTGACCAAGCTCATCATCGACGACGGCCTGCTGGCCAAGGACGTCTCGGCCCTGGTGTTCTACGCGCTGCTGCTGCTCGGCGCCGGCTTCCTCGGCACAGCGATATCCGGCCTCAACCGCCTGACCCACACCAAGCTCTCCGGTCTGGTGCTGTTCGCCTTGCGCGAAGCTGTCTACCGTCACGTCCAGACCCTGTCGCCCGCCTTCCTCGGCAAAATGCGGACCGGCGACGTGTTGTCTCGGATCGACGGCGACGTGGCTGAACTGCAGCGCTTCTCCGTCGACGGCCTGCTCGCCTTTGTCAACGGCGTGCTGGCGCTCTGTGGTGCGGTCGCCCTGATGTTGTGGCTGAGCTGGCAGCTATCTCTCCTTGCGGTGCTCCTGCTACCGGCGGAATTCCTGTTCCTGCGCTTCATTCGCCCGCTCGTGGCGGACCGGACCCGGGCGTTGCGGGAGCGGTCGGCGGACCTCTCCTCCTTCCTTGTCGAGACGCTGGGCGCCATGAAGTTCATCCAATCCGTCGGCGCGGAAACGCGGGAGGCGCGACGTCTCGGCGCGCTCGGCCACGCCTTCGTCGCCGACCTGATGCGGCTGCAGGTGGTCGAGTTCTTCGCCGCCGCGGTGCCCGGCATGCTGACCTCGGCCAGCCGCGCCGTGGTTTTCCTTGTCGGCGGCTACTGGTTTATCCAGGGCCAGATGCCGCTCGGCTCCGTCATCGCCTTCTCCACCTATCTTGGCATGGCCGTCGGTCCGGTGCAGACCCTGCTCGGCCTCTATGTCGGCTTACAGCGCATGCGGGTCAGCCTGACCCGGGTCAAGGTCCTGACCGAAGCCGCGCCCGACATCGATCTGCCCGACCAGGCCCGGGCCTTGCCGGCCGACGGCCGTGGCGAGATCCGGATCGAAGGCGTCAGTTTCCATTACCCCGGCGACGAAGAGCGGGTCTTGAACGATGTCGACATCGTGCTCCCCGGCGGCGCGAAAATCGGTGTCGGCGGCGCCTCCGGCGCCGGCAAAACCACGCTGATCGACCTGTTGCAGCGACATTACGACCCCACCGCCGGCCGCATCACCCTGGACGGCCTGGACCTTCGCGACATTGACCTTACCGACCTTCGCCGCCGCGTCGCCGTGGTCGCCCAGGACGTGGTGCTGTTCCGCGGCACCATCGCGGACAACATCCGCTACGCCCATCCCGACGCCACGGACGCCGAGCTTCGAGACGCCGCCGAACGCGCCCAGATCGCCGGCTTCATCGAAACGCAGCCGCAGAGCTACGACACCCCGATCGGCGAGCGTGGCGCCCGCCTGTCCGGCGGCCAGCGACAGCGCCTCGCCATCGCCCGCGCCCTGCTGCAAAGGCCGCTGGTTCTGATCCTGGACGAGGCGACCTCCGCCGTCGACCGCCCCGCGGAAGCACTGCTGATGGATGAGATCGACCATTTGTTCGGCGGCTGTACCCGTATCGTCATCAGTCACCGCGAAGACCTCATCGCGAACAGCGAGATCCTCGTTCGTGTCGACGCCGGGCGCATGACCGTCGAGAAGCTACTGAAATGAATGTCGGGCTGCTGGATAGCGGCATCGGGCCCGGCTTCGAACACCGGATAGAGGCGGCGCGGACGTTCCGGCTTGCAGCGGATGGCGCCGTCGTGGACGGCCCGGCCACGTCGGCCTTCCATGCCCACGGCACCGCTATTGCCACCGTCGTGGCGGAACGCGCGCCCGCCGCCCGCCTGCTGATCGCCCAGATCTTCAACGACCGGCTGGTGACGACGGCCGCCCAGGCCGCCGCCGGCCTCGACTGGCTGGTTGGCCGGCAGGCCCGTATCGTCAATATGAGCTTCGGGCTGAGCGAGGATCGGTCCGTGCTCAGAACCGCTTGCGAGGCGGCGTGCGCGGCCGGCACGATCCTGTTGGCGGCGTCGCCGGCCCGGGGAGCGCCGGTCTATCCGGCTTCCTATTCCGGCGTACTGCGCATCACGGGCGACGCCCGCTGCGCGCCGGACGAATTCTCCACCCTTGCGTCGGACCAGGCGGATTTCGGCGCCTGCGTCCGCGGTCCGGACGGCGCTCTGGCCGGCGCCAGCATCGCGGTCGCCTACGCAACCGCCGCTATCGCCGTTTTCCTGGCAAAAAACGGCCCGTCATCGCACCAGGCCGTCAGAGATCACTTAACGGAAATCGCCGTCTACCAGGGGCCGGAGCGGCGCACCCAGGATAGATAGGGTCAGCGGACTTTGCCGTGCCGGGTGGTCAGGCCCTTCTTTTCCAGCCGCCCGACTTCGCCGGGCAAAAGCTCGAAATTCGTCTGCTCAGCCGGAAAGAAGACGTGCTCGCTTTCGACATTCTCGCCAAGCGTCGCCATCCCGTGGCCGCCGGGCAGGTCGACGATAGAGCCGGATTTGGTCACGGCCTTGCATTGCTCGAAATAGTAATTCCAGCGCTCGACCTGTGTGGCGTTATCGCCGCCGTTGCCCTTACTCATGCGTGAAGCCGACCGCTCTGTTCCGACGCTGCATTGCTACTCGGCACAACCAACACTATCCCAAGACAGCGCCCGATTCCGACGCCAATCGCGCCTGCCAGGACGGACGCCAATGTGGATCTATGTGCGCTTCTTACGCCAATCAAGGAACCGTTTCCAATCAACACGGTAACTCCTCGCCAAGGCTTCCGGCCGGCCATCGACTTGTTACGCCATCCTGGATAACCCAGCAAAATCAGGGCCAGCAGCGCTAGATACTCTGTAAATCAATAACTTACGGATTATCAAGCAAATCCGAACGGCGTGGGTTGTAAAAATTCCTGACAGATGAGCCCACGACACCGCCTGCCGGTAGACGGCCGTCGGATCTATTAACCGGCAATTATCTAAAATTAACTCTTTCGCGCTACCCGTAGACGCCAATCGAGTGCCGGTCGCAGGGTCCGGGTTAGCGGGGTTAGGGATGAATCCAAAATCGATGCGCCTTACATCGGCGCCGGGTTTTGCGGCCATGCTGTTCGCGGTCGCACTCACCGGTTGTGGCGGCGGCTCGGGCGGTGGCGTCGCCAGCGGAGGCGGGGGCGGGCCAGCTCCGCTGGCGCCGCCGGCGGCTCCGGCGTCGTTCGAAACAGCCGAATTCTTCTTGAACGGCAGCCTCGATCAGATCAACGCCCAGGAAGCCTATGCGACGGGGACCAGCGGCCAGGGCGTGACCGTTGCGGTCGTCGATACTGGGATCGATCCGACGCATCCCGACTTGGCCGGCAACATCTCGCCCGCCAGCGTCAATATTCTCACCAATTCGACGATCGACGACGACGACGGCCACGGCACCGCCGTCGCCGGCGTGGTTGCCGCGCGGAAGAACGACACCAACACCCACGGCGTCGCCTTCAACGCCACCCTCCTGGCGGTCAGAGCCAGCAACATCACCGGTACGTTCACAGACAGCGATGTCGCCAACGCGATAACCTACGCGGTTCAGAACGGCGCCGACGTCATCAACTTGAGCCTTGGTGGTCCGGCTGCCGGAACACCGAATCTGGAACAGGCGCTGATCAGCGCCGCGGCGGCCGGTGTGGTGATCGTCGCCGCGTCGGGCAATGACGGCAACGCTTTCACACCTCTGTTTCCCGCTGCCTATGCCGGCGATGTCCGTATGGGCGGCCTGCTGCTGGCCGTCGGCGCTGTAGACGGCGCCAACAACCTGGCCGGCTTCTCGAACATCTGCGGCAATGCGAACGCCAATTTCTGCCTCTACGCCCCCGGCGTGAACGTTCGGACGACAGGGGCTGGCGGCGGCAACGTCATCGCCAGCGGGACGTCCTTTGCCGCGCCCCATGTCTCTGGCGCCGTCGCGTTGCTGCTGCAGCTTTTCCCGTCGCTGACCCCGGCCCAGGCGGTGCAAATCCTGCTAACCTCCGCGACCGACCTCGGCGCCGCCGGCGTGGACAACACCTTCGGACGCGGCCTGCTCGATCTTGACGCGGCCAGCGAGCCCCTCGGCACGCTGTCGGTTCCGACATCGGACGCAGTCGCCGGCCCGACGATGGCGCTTGAGCAAACCACGATCCGTCTCGGCGCGGCTTTCGGTGATGCCCTCGGCGGCAACGCTTTCTTAAGCGACGCCATCATCCTCGACGGATTCGAGCGGCCCTATAAGATCGACCTCGGCCGTAACGTAAAAGGCGCCAAGCGCGACTTCCGCCTCGACAGCCTGCTGGCCCACCGGGGCACGGAAACCATCGACGTGCCGACCGCCGACGGACTGTCGCTCAGCATCGGCGTGGACCATCGGACCTATTACAGGTCCAACGCCGCCGGCCTCGCCGAGCAGGCAGCACAGGGTCCTGCGTTCGAGAACCTGAGTGCCGGCGCCGCTTTGACGGACAGCACCCGGCTCGGCTTCGCCTACAACCTATCGCCCGGACAAACCGCCGCCGCCCGGCACGAGGGCTCGGACACCACGGGCCTGTTCTGGATGTCCGACGACAGCCTCAATCCTCACCTTTCCCTGATCGGCGCCGGCAATGGTATGAGCCTGCAACAGCGTGTCGGCGACGAGACCCGCCTGTCCTTCACCTGGCTGGATACGGCCGACAGCGACCGCACCACCCGCGGCAGCGTCGGCCAGGCCGCGTTGCAGCACGACTTCGCGGCCGGCGGCTCGCTCCGCGTCGGCATTGCATCCGTGCACGAAGACGGCGCCTTTCTGAACAGCGAAGCCGACGGCGCGTTCGGCGCGGGCACGGAGTCCGACAGCCGCTTCTACAGCCTGTCCGGCTCCATGCCGGTCGGCGACGGCATCGACCTGATCGGCAGCGTGACGGTCGCCAACACGACGGTCGACGACGGGGGCGGACTGTTGAAGAACTGGGACAACGTGTGGTCCGGCGCTTTCGGCCTGGGCGTCGTGGCCCAAGATGTGTTCGCGCCGCAGGACCGCCTCGGCTTCCTCGCCGGCCAGCCGCTTCGCGTTGAAAGCGCCGAAGCAACGCTGACCCTACCCGTCTCACGCGACCTGGACGGCAATATCATCCAGCAGTCGGAGCGGGTCGACCTGACCCCGAGCGGCCGGGAGATCGACCTCCAGATCGCCTACCAGCACCAACTGGCGCCGGGCATCGACGTATCGTCCTGGCTGATGATGCAACTACAGCCCGGCCACGACGCGGATGCCGAACCGGGTTATGGTGCCGGTTTCAAGTTCCGCGTGACCTACTAGCCACGGGAAAAGCCGGTGATCCGACCGTTCGTGCTGCTGGCTTCTTGCCTGCTCCTGGCCTGCTCTCCGAATACGGAGCCAGGCCCCTCGAAACCGGCGGCGCCCACTCGGGAGGTGCCGCCGAACGCGGTGAAGATCGCGGACGACCTCTACATGGTGCCGCTCGACCAGCCGGTCGAAGGCTGCCCGGCCTATCGCCAGTTCTCGACCACGAAGATGGTCAACCAGGCGATCTATTACCGGGCCAGGCAGGGCGGCTTTACGTTCGACCGCAACGAAGCCGTCTGCGATTGAAAAGGCCGCTAGGCCGGCCGAAACTTCGGTAGGGTCAACTCAGCGCTGACATCGTCGAACGTAACGGTTACCGCCATACCGGCTCGAATATAGCGCGGATCACAGCCGATGATATTCGTCGGCATCCGAACCCCTTCCTCCAGATCGACCAGCGCCACCGCATAAGGCACGTCGTCGCGATAGATATCGCCCGGCACCGGATGGACGACGACGATCCAGCTATAGACAGTGCCGCGCCCCGACGCTTCCAGCCACTCGGCGGCGTCCGACCGGCAAGCCGGACAGAACTGCGCCGCCGGAAACCGGAACTTGCCGCACCCCTTACATTGTTGAAGTAACAGCCGATGCTCCCGGCAGCCCCGCCAGAACGGCGCGCTATCCGCATCCGGCGCGGGCACGGGTTTTTGATATGCCGTCATCGCGTCAGTTCCTCAACACCATGGCGCCGCCGCAGGTCATCGCACCGGCAGTCGTCAGCGCGATCTCCGCACCTGGGATCTGGCGTTCGCCCGCATCGCCGCGCAGTTGTTCGACCGCCTCGACCACGTGGTTCAGGCCATGTATGTAGGCTTCCGACAACAATCCGCCATGGGTGTTGATCGGCAACGCGCCGTCTCGGTCAATCCGGCCGTCCTGCACGAAGTCGCCGCCCTCGCCCGGCTTGCAGAAGCCGAGCCCCTCCAACTGCATCACCACGCTGTAGGTGAAGCAGTCGTAAATCTCCGCGACATCGATATCGGCCGGGCCGACGCCGGCGCTCCGCCAGAGATCATCGGCGATGTAATGGGCATAGTTGCGGCTGTGGTCCGGCCAGCGCATCGCGTCGAACAGGTCGTCGCCCTGAACCGGCCCGCCGCCATAGGCCGCGCCTTTGATATAGACCGGCCTGTGCCGCAGGTCGCGCGCCCGCTCGGCCGATGTCACCAGTACGGCGCAGGCGCCGTCGCTTTCCAGGCAGATATCCAGCAAATGAAACGGCTCGACGATCATCCGCGAGT
Source organism: Minwuiaceae bacterium (assembly GCA_028278525.1). Lineage (GTDB taxonomy): Bacteria > Pseudomonadota > Alphaproteobacteria > Minwuiales > Minwuiaceae > JANQEE01. Next base: position 191,263 of record JANQEE010000039.1, read on the forward strand.
TCTGGTGGTCCTCCAGTGTGATCGGCTCGCGCTGCATCGCCCGCTCGTTCAACGCGGCGTTGCGCCGGCAGGTTACCGCGACGGTGCCAAGCTGTTCGCTGGTAGTGCCGTATTCGATCATATGCCGCCGGCACCACATCGCCATCGCCTGCGGATAGGTAATCCAGCCGAACGGCGCGGTGTATTGCGTGATGCCGTGCGCGGCCAGTTCCCGGCCGCCGCCCAGCCGGAATCCGGACCGGCCGTTCATCGCCCGGTAGCACAGCACCGACGTCGCCATCCCGGCCTCGATTGCCGCCACCGCGGTCTGAATGATCAGGTTGGCCGAATTGCCGCCCGACTGGTAGTCGATCGCATAGCGCGCGTTCGGCAGGCCGAGGCCGGTCGCGACCGACATCGCCGGCACCGAGTCGTTGAAGTGAAAACTGATGATGCCGTCGACATCCGCGATTGCCAGACCGGCGTCCGCCGCCGCCTTACCGCAGGCCTCCACCGCCAGGCTCTGCACCGTGCGGCCGGATCGCTTGGAGTAGTCGGTGAACCCGACCCCGGCAATCGCATACTTGTCGCCTAAGGTCCACATATCGCTACTCCACCCGTTACCGCGTTCTCTTGTACTCGGGCTTGCGCTTTTCCTTGAACGCCTCCAGCCCCTCCATCGCATCCGCGTCGGTCGTGGCGTAGCGATGCACGAAATCGATCTCCAGGGCCAAACCCGCCTCCAGATCGGTCTGCCCGGCCTGATGCACCAGATACTTCGCGCCCTTCAGGGCAGACGGGCTTTTCTCCAGCATCGCTTCGGCCAGCCGCCGCGTTTCCACCGCCAGCCTGTCGTCAGGTACCGCAAACGTCACGAGGCCGATCCGCTCCGCCTCAACGCCGGTCACCAGTTCCCCGGTCAGCATCAGCCGTTTCGCCCTCAGCGCGCCGATCGCCCGCGGCAAACGCTGCGATCCGCCGGCGCCGGGCAGTTGCGCGAAGTTGAGATGGCCGTCGCCGATCCGCGCCTCCGCCGCCGCGATCACGACGTCGCAGGCCAGCATCAGCTCCAGCCCACCTGCGACCGTGACGCCGTTGACGGATGCAATAAAAATCTTGTCCGATTCTTCGATCAGCCGGTTGACGTCGTAGAAGTCGCGCAGGAACTGGCTCAGGTCGTCAGGCCGCCGATACAGAGTGAGATAGCCCTCCAGATCGCCGCCGGCGGAAAACGCCCGCCCCGCCCCGGTGACGACGACCACGCGGACCGCGCCGTCCTCGTTGATCTGCCCAAGCAGCGCCTTAAGCTCGCGAACGGTTCCCCAATCCAGCGGGTTGAGTTTGTCCGGCCTGTTCAGGGTAATCGTGCCGACCGCCCCATCGGCCTCGTAAAGAATATTCTCGAAATTTCCCATAACCCATCAAAGCGCAACCCGCCCCCTCACCGCAATGCCTCCTGCCACAGCGCTTTGACCGGCCTCGCCAGCGTGGTCTATCGTCCAGCCGACAGGGAGAAACAAAATGCCACTCGTTGAAATCCGCAATGCGCGGTTCCTCGACATCGTCGGCGACGACGTCACGTTCGAACAGCTCGGCTCGGGCTTCGATTTCACGGAAGGCCCGATCTGGCACCCAACCGAAAAGCATCTGATCTTCAGTGACATGCCCGGCGACCACATGCGCCGGTGGACCGAAGCGGATGGCATTACCACCTTTCGCAAACCGGCCAACATGGCGAACGGCAATGCCTACGACCGCGAAGGCCGCATCGTCACCTGCGAGCACGCTACCAGCCGGGTAACGCGGACATCGCCGGACGGTTCGATCGAAACCCTGGCAAGCCACTACGATGGCAAGGAGCTGAACAGCCCGAACGACATTGTCGTCGGCGACGACGGCGCCATCATATTCACCGATCCGAGCTTCGGACGCATGCCGTACTACGGCGTGCCCCGCGATGCCGAGCTTTCGTTCCGCGGCGTCTATCGGATCGATCCAGCCGACCTCTCGCTGACATTGCTGGCCGACGACTTCGATCAGCCGAACGGCCTTTGTTTCTCCCGTGACGGTAAGCGGCTGTTCGTCAACGACACCATGCGCCAGCATATCCGCCTGTTCGACATCGCGGCCGGCGGCACACTCGCCAACGGCCTCGTCTGGGCGGAAACCACGGGCGACGGCGACGGCGCCCCCGACGGCATGAAAATCGACTCCCAAGGCAACATCTACTGCACCGGCCCGGGCGGTATTCACGTATTCGACAGTAACGCCCAATGCCTGGGCGTCATCCAGGTTCCCGAAGGCACCGCGAACTTCGCCTTCGGCGACGACGACCTCCGCAGCCTGTTCATCACGGCCTCGACGTCGCTCTACCGCATCCGGGTCAAGGTTCCGGGACACCCGGTGTTTAATCCGGCCGATTGAGGACCGCGAAGCGGTCCTGTAGTCTGACCTGCATGACCGGTGCAACGGAAACCGAGGCGACACCGGGGTGGGCAGGACACGAACTGAGCCTGCCCGCCTGGACCTACGACAACGCCGAGTTTTTCGAACTCGAGCGCGAGCGTATTTTCATGCGCTCCTGGCAGGTGGTCTGTCATCTGAACGACATCCCCAAGCCGGGCGACTACTTCGTCTTCGAGTTCCTGGATGAACCGCTGATGGTCGTGCGCGGCGACGACGGTGCCGCACGCGGTTTCTACAATGTCTGCCGCCACCGCGCCGCGCGCCTGTTGGACGGCGAAGGCGGCGGCGCGACCGGCTCCTGCCCGGGCCGCATCCGCTGTCCCTACCATGCCTGGACCTACGATCTGCGGGGCCGTTTGTCGAACGTACCGCGCGAAGCTGCCTACCCGGGCCTTGACAAGCAAGCACACGGGCTGGTCCCGCTGGAAACGGAAACCTGGTTCGGCTTCGTCTTCGTCCGCTGCGAGCCGGGCGGGCCGTCGGTCGCCGACATGATGGCCCCGTTCGAGGACGAAATCCGCCCCTACCGGTTCGAGGAGATGCAGGCGACCGGCCGCGTCACGCTCAGGCCACGCCGGGTCAACTGGAAGAATCTCATCGACAATTACATGGACGGCCTGCATATCTCAGTCGCCCATAGAGGCCTGAAAGGCATCGTCGGACGCTCCTACGCCCTGGAGAGCCGGGAGCACGTGCAGCAGATGTCCGGCGAGATCGAAATCGCCGCCGGCGCCGGCTGGTCGGAGAAGGCCTACGCGGCCCTGCTGCCGGACCAGCCGTACCTGCCGGCAAGCCACAAGCGCCATTGGCGCTATTACCTGCTCTGGCCGAACATCGCCTTCGACGTCTATCCGGACCAGATCGACTTCATGCAGATGATCCCGCTCAGCCCGACCGAGACGCTGATCCGCGAAATCCCGTACGCCCTGCCGGACTCGACGCGCGAGATGCGGCTAACCCGCTACCTCAACTGGCGAATCAACCGCGTCGTCAACGCCGAGGATCACGGCCTGATCGAACGGGTGCAATCGGGCATGCGCAGCCGCAGTTTCAAGCAAGGTCCGTTCTCCGAGGACGAGATCTGCCTGACGGCCTTCGCCCGCAAGATGCGCCAGACCCTGCCCGTCTGCCGACTGCCGGACCCGCCGCCCCCGGGCGGCATCAGGGCATCGCTCCGGACCGCCGGCTGACTGATGGCCGCACGTCCCGCCTATGACGCCGTCATTGTTGGCGGCGGCCACAACGGCTTGGTCTGCGCCTGTTACCTCGCCGGCGCCGGACTGAAGGTGCGGCTGCTGGAACGCCGCGACGTGGTCGGCGGCGCGGCCGTCACGGAAGAATTCCATCCCGGCTTCCGCAACTCGGTGGCCAGCTATACGGTCAGCCTTTTGCAGCCGAAGATCATCCGCGACCTCAACCTGCACGAACACGGTCTTCGAGTGTTGGAACGGCCGATGTCTAACTTCCTGCCGCTGGACGATGGGCGCTACTTCAAGTTCATGGGCGAGCGTACGGCCACCCAGGCCGAGATCGCGCGCTTCTCCAACCGCGACGCGGACCGCCTGCCGGCGCTGGAAGACATGCTGGACGGTATCGCGGAAGTGCTGCGCGGTCTGGTCCTCGAAACCCCACCCAATGCCGGCGGCGGCCTGATCGACATGATCCGCGGCCTGAAGGTCGGCAACCGGCTGCGCCACCTGTCCGAGGCCCAGCGCCGCGATCTGCTGGACCTGTTCACCAAAAGCGCCGGCGACATCCTGGATTCCTGGTTCGAGTCGGAGCCGATCAAGGCGGCGTTCGGCTTCGACGCCGTGGTCGGCAGCTTCCAGAGCCCCTACGCGCCGGGCTCCGCCTACGTCATGCTGCATCACGCCTTCGGCGAGGTGAACGGCAAGAAGGGCAAATGGGGCCACGCGGTCGGCGGCATGGGCGCGATCACCCAGGCGATGGCCCGGGAGGCGGAACGCCGCGGCGTCGAGATCAGCCTATCCTCGTCGGTTCGCGAGGTCGCGGTCGACGGCAAGGCGGCGACCGGCGTCGTGCTGGAGGACGGCAGCCAAATCGATGCCCGCGTTATCGTCGCGAACCTGCATCCCAAACTGCTCTACCAGCGTCTGATCGACCCGGACGCACTCGACGCCGACTTCCGCCATCGCATCGACGGCTACAAATCTCGGTCCGGTACGTTCCGTATGAATGTGGCCCTGTCCGAACTGCCTGACTTCTCCTGCCTGCCCGGGACGCAGGCGGCCGAACACCACATGTCCGGCATCGTCATCGCGCCGTCGCTGAAATACATGGACAAGGCCTTCCAGGACGCCTGGAACGACGGCTGGTCCAGCCAGCCGATCGTCGAAATCCTGATCCCGAGCACCATGGACGACAGCCTGGCGCCTGAGGGCGCGCATGTCGCCAGCCTGTTTTGCCAGCACTTCAATCCTGACCTGCCCGACGGCCGCAGCTGGGATGACGTCCGCGACCACGTCGCCGACCTGATCATCGACACCGTCGACCGCTACGCCCCCAACTTCAAACGCAGCGTGGTCGGCCGCATGGCTTTGTCGCCGGTGGACCTGGAGCGCAAGTTCGGCCTGGTCGGCGGCGATATCTTCCACGGCACCTTGACGCTCGACCAGCTCTACAGCGCCCGGCCCGTGCTGGGTCACGGCAACTACCGCGGTCCCCTGAAGCATCTCTACATGTGCGGCTCCGGCACCCACCCGGGCGGCGGCGTCAGCGGCGCGCCCGGCCATAACGCCGCCCGCGAGATCCTGCGCGACCTCCGCCCCGGCAGCGCCAGGCGGATGGCCTGACACCGGTCAGCGGCGGTCGCCTTTGCCGTAATAGGCCTCGATCCGGGACTGGATCAGTTCGAACACGATGCTGATGAACCAGTAGATCAGCGCCGCCGTGATTAGCATTTCGAAATGCTTGAATTCCGACCGGCCCTGGGTGCGCGCCAGGAACATCAGTTCCCAGACCCCCATCACCGACACCAGCGAGGAGTCCTTTAGCATGGCGATGAACTGGTTGCCGGTCGGCGGCACGATCAGCTTCATCGCCTGCGGCAGCACGATCTTGCCCATCACCTGTACGGGCCGCAGGCCAAGCGCCGTGCCCGCTTCCGCCTGCCCGGTCGGCACGCCCTGAATGCCGGCGCGGAAGATCTCGGCCATATAGGCGCCGTAACAAAGCGACAGAGCGATAATCCCCGACGGCACCGCCTCCAGCGTCACGCCCAGTTGCGGCAGCCCGAGATAAATCAGGTAGACCTGCAACAGCAGCGGCGTGCCGCGAAAGAACGAGATATAGAAGGTCGCGATGCCGTAGGCCGGGCCGTTGTTGGAGAGACGCGCCAGCGCCGCGGTCATCGCGATGACGCAGGCGATCCCGATGGAGATCAGCGAGACGTAAACGGTCGTGAAGGCCCCGGTAAAAATCAGGATCGGCAACCGCGCCGCGATGAACGGAAAGCTCAGGTCGAACGAATAGAAGAAGGCCAGGAACAGGATCAGCAGCTGCGCCCAGACCACGCCGATCTGGACCACGAACGGCAGCCGGAGAACCAGAAAAACGTCGGCGGTCACCAACACCGCCAGCATGATCGCCAGCAGCAGCCGGTCTGTTCCGTTCGCCTCCTCACCGGGGCCGAGCCCGGTCAACGGCATGATCAGCTCCGACAGCCCCGTGCCGCTGAAGTCAAACGCGAACGCGGCCGCCAGAACGGCCAGAAAAAAGAGCAGCCACTTGGTTCGTGGCTGCTCTATAAACCCGCCTAAAATTCGCGGCACGTCATTGTTCGCCCGGCCGGTCAGTCACCCTTGGTCAGGTCGACGCCGTACCATTTCTCCGAGATCTTGGTCAGGCTGCCGTCGTTGCGCATGGCCCCGACGACCTCGCCAAGCTTCGCACTGAAAGCGGCATCGCCCTTGTCGGCCGCGACCGACAGCGGTTCGTAGAAGACGGGCTCGCCCAGCACGCGCAGCGGATAGCCGTTCTTGATCGCTTCCACCACCGTCGGCAGCGCGGAGATACCGGCGTCCAACCGCTTGCCGTCGCCGATACGCAGATCGTCCATCGCGTTGACATCGGTCTCATAGGTCCGGATCTCGCCCGGCGTCACCAGATACTCGAACGGCGGCGCGCCCTCGGCATCGATTACCAGGTTTTTCTTCAGATAGGCCTCGTAGGTGCAGGCGCCACAGGTTCCGATCTTCTTGCCGCTCAGATCCTCGACCGTCTGGTACTTGGAATCCTTATGAACGTAGAAAGCGGCCGGCGTGAAGTAATAGATGGCCGGAAAATCCAGCACCTTCGCCCGCTCCGGCGTCGGCGTCATGGACCCGACCGAAAGGTCCCAGCGGCCACCCCAGCGGCCGGCGGTAATCACTTCCCAGGCCGGCGTGACAAACTTCACCTCGGCGCCCAGGCGCTTGGCGATCTCCGTCGCCACGTCGATGTCGAACCCTTCGAAGGAGCCGTCCGGTTTCTGCGCCGACTGCGGCGGATAGGCAGCGTCGGTGGCGACGACCAGGACCTTGTTCTTGGTCACCCGGTCCATCACTTCGCCGGCGGTCGCCGACAGCGTGGAGGCGGCCACGGCGAACCCTGCCAAAATGCCCGTAATTCCAAGCAGTTTCATGCTTCATCTCCCTGTCTTTCGGCCAACGTCAAGCGTCGGTGATTGGCCGTTTGTCGAAACGTTAGGTGAGATTATCGGACCGCGCAACGTACAATGGCAGCGCGGATCAGACTCCAGGGCCGGCAAGCGCAGATTGCACCGCGTCATCGAAGCCGATCAGCCGGCTGTCGCCGAGATCGAAAACCGGCCGTTTGATCAGCGTCGGCTCCCTGCCGATAATGCCGGCCGCACCGGTGCCTTCGACTGCCTGTTTATCGGCATCCGAAAGGTTCCTCCAGGTCGTCCCGCGCCGGTTTATCAGCCTGTCTGCACCGATTTCCGCCAGCCATGCGGCGATCGTCGACGGCTCCAGGCCATCTTTACGGAAATCGTGAAACCGATACTCGATGGAATGCGCATCCAGCCATTTCTTCGCCTTGCGGCAGGTATCGCAATTGCCGATCCCGTAAACCACCAACATCGCTGCTGACCCCCGTTTATCACTATCGTCAACCTAACCACGCGGATGCCCATTGCAACCCCGTGCTGCCAACGACGAAAAACCTGACTAGACTGGCCCCATACCGCCGGGCGGCAGCGATGGCCGACACGATCCGCGACGACGCCGTGAAAACCGAATCGGTCGGCGTGACTTATCGGCCCGATTGCTGGCCCGGCCGGCGCGCCCGGATCGGGTTGATCGTTCTCGCGACCGACCAGACCTGCGAGCACGATGTCGCCAAGGTGCTGGCGCCGGACGGCGTTGCTTTCTATGTCTCCCGGGTCGCGTTCGCCAATCCCACGACGGCCGATACCCTGCGGACCCTGGCGGAAGACCTCACCGCTGCCGCCGCGCTGCTGCTACCGGACAGCCGCATGGACGTGGTCGCTTTCGCCTGCACGTCCGGCACCGTCGTGATCGGGGAGGAGGAAGTCGAACGCCGCATCCAGGCGGCGCTGCCCGGCGTGCCCGTCATCACGCCGGCGGCGGCGGCGGTTGCCGCCTGCAAGGCGTTGCGTATCCGGCGGCTGGCCGTGCTGACCCCCTACCTGGACTCGATAAACCAGCCGGTGCGGCGTTTCCTGGGGCAAAGGGATATCGACATCCTGCGCATGTCCAGCTTCGACCTGGAATCCGATGTGGATATGGCCGGCATCGCACCGGACACCATCGTCGCCGCCGCGGCGGAGGCCGACCACCCGGATGCCGAGGCGCTGTTTATCTCCTGCACGGCCCTACAGGCTGCGGACACGATCGACCGGCTGGAACGGAGACTGGGCAAGCCCGTCATCTCCAGCAATCAGGTCATGGGCTGGCATGCACAGCGGCTCGCCGGTGTCGAGGACCGGGTAACCGGATACGGGCGGCTTCTGGAAACCTGCTGAGGGCTCGGTTCGGGCGGCAGACCTTCAGCCGTCTTCGGAACGCAGACCGGGGATCTGCCATTCGCCGGACGCGCTGCGGCAGGCTCGGCCGGGATAGACACGCTCCCCGTTGGCGCGCCGAACCGTCTGCTCGAAGGTCCGGCAGTACAACGCCTCGCCGGCATTCAGATCGTCCATCGGCTTGATCACGACCTTGGCGTCGACGCCGGAACTGCTCCATTCGACGCTCTTGCCGCGCGCTTTGGTCTCCAGGGCGTGCTGGAACGCCCAGCCGAGGCCGGCCCGGGCGGCGGGCGGCCAGCCGGCGCCGCCAAGCCTGACCGCAACCAGGTCGACCTGATGCGTCTTATCCTGGCTCTCGTAGTAATCGATGCGGCGAACGTAGTGGCCGATGGTCGGCGCATAGTACCAGACGCGCTCGGACGGCATGTCGTCGAACTTGGCCGAAGTCGTGCACGCCACCCGGAACACATCGAAACTGCCGGCGGTCACGTTCAAAGTCTCCGTGCCGTCGACACGGCAGCGCCACTTGCTGGTCCGCCGGCTGCGGTTGTCGGGTCGGCCGGAATGGGTGGTATCGGTCACCACGGAGAAAGAGGCTTCCTTGCCGACTTCCAGCGGCCACAGAATGCCGGGAACCGCGTCGGTCCTGGACCGGTCGCTGCGCCCCTTCGCCTCCTGGAAGATCGGTGGCAGCACGAAATTCCTATAGCTGGTGAAGATGGTCTGCTGGTTGGTTTCCCATAGGACCTTGTCGCCCTTGATGTCGGTGGCGGTCTCTACCAGGCCGTCGGAATAGACGAACCGGTCGCCCCGCTCGTACAGCGGCGTGCGTCGGCCGTTCAGACGCGGACCATGGTTGGACCCGGATCGGGCGCGGACGGATTCCCCGAGCATCGCCATTAATGTCGGCGATACCTTGCCGTCGACCGCGACACCCATGTCCTGCTGGTACTTCCGGATCGCCCGCGCCGATTTCGGCCCGAAGACGCCGTCCGCGGGGCCGGGGGAATAGCCCAACTGGTTCAGCATCGCTTGCACGGAGCGAATCTGCTGGCGCTCGGACTTGGGTCCCGAATCGGCCGGCCGCTTGGCCGCCGGCGGCGGCTGGTTGGCGCCCACCCGCTTGTCGTTTTCCGAATTCTTAAAAGCGGACTGTAACTGCTCCGGCAGGTAGCGCTTAGACAGTTCGTCCAGTTTACCCGGCACCGCGCAGGCGCTGACCAACAGCAGCGCCATACAGCATACGGATCCCCGCACGGCCGCACGGCCCGGCAGCATCGCGGTCCGTGCCGCTTGCCCGGCACGGGCCTGTTTGTCCTGGCTACCCTCGATGCCACACGGGGTGGCGTGTTTTCGGTGCATGGCTCTCACCACCGCCTGGTTCTTGTGTCGGACCGGACGCGTTGCCCGGCAACGGCGTCCTCCTGCATTCCCGGCACTTTACGCCGCAGAAAGTTTAAATTTTGTAGACACCAAATATCGCTGATTTCCGGGAATACGGAGGCATGGGAGGCGGGTTGTAGATCAATCGGCTGACTACCCTCGGCCTCCCGTCAACCGTTGATAAATGTACGTCCGCCCCGCTTAAACCAATATTAACGTTAGCATCGGCATCATCCGCGCTTCAGCCGGATATGCGCGACCGAGCCCATGCAGGTAGACACAACCAGGCTCCAAACCGCCTGGCGGCACATCACACAACTTGTTCTCCGCCTGCGCCCCAGACAGGAAATCCCGGGCGCGTCCGGGCTGCCCGGCCGGGCAGCCGTGCATTGCCGCGCCCTGTTCAGACATCTCCGCAGTCTGGCGAGCAAAACGGTCGGCGGCGCCAACCGCGCCTTGCGCGGCCACCTGCCGGCGGTATTGGCGTTAGGCCTCGGCCTGCTGATCACAGGCGTCGCCTTTTTCACCACGCTGGGCTACTACGCCGACCAGTCGCAGCAGGAATTCGACCGCCCGGCGGCGCGCTATACGGCCGTCGTCAGCCAATCGATCGACCGCTACCTGGAAGTGGTGAGTTCCATCGGCGCCTTCATGGCCGCGGCGAAAGAGATCGACCGGTGGGAATTCTTCGCTCTAGGCGAAAAGAGCCTGCCGCGCTTTCCCGGCCTTCAGGCGTTGGAATGGGTCCCACGGGTAACCGCCAAACAGCGTAAGCGCTACGAAAAGCGCGCCGAAAAAGATGGCCTATACGGTTTCCGCATCAGCGAACGGGACACCCTCGGCAATCGGGTCGCCGCCCGGCCCCGCGACGAGTACTTCCCCGTCTATTACGTCGAGCCGTTCGAAAACAACCAGGCGATCCTCGGCTTCGATCTCGGCTCCACGTCGGAGGGACTGAAAGCGCTGCAATCGGCGCGCGACTCCGGCCAGATGATCGCCACGCGCCAGGTCGCCTGGGCGCTCGGCACCGACATTCAGGCTGCCGTTCTCAGCATTTTGCCGATCTACCGCGCAGAAACCGAGCCCGCCACGCTGGCGGAGCGGCGCGACGCCCTGGCCGGTTTCGTCCTCGGCGTGGTCCGCATCGGCGACATGATCGAGGCGACCTTGCGCGATTTGTCGTCGACCGATGCGCTGGACATCTACATCTACGACCAGGCGGCGCCGGACGGCGAGCGCCTGATCTACTATCACCCGTCCCCCCTACAGCGGCAGCTTTCCGAGCCGCTGCCGGAATCGGAGGTTATGTCGGGGCTGAAGCGGGTCACCGACTACGACGTGGCCGGCCGCCAATGGACGATCGTCATCAAGCCGGTCGACGAATATTTCGGCGGCAACATCAATCTGGTGCCCTGGGCTGTCGTCGCCGTCGGCCTGCTGCTGACAGCGATGCTGCTGCAATACCTGATGTCGTCGACCAACCGAACCCGCATCATCGAACAGTCGGTCGCCCAGCGGACGGCGGAACTGCTCCGCGCCAATGAGGCGCTGGAGCGGGAAATCACCGAGCGCACGCGCTCCGAAAACGAACGCATGGGCCTGGAGCGCGAGTTGGCGCAGATCCAGAAAATGGAATCGCTCGGCGTGCTGGCCGGCGGCGTGGCTCACGAAATCAACACGCCGGTTCAATATGTCGGTGAGAATCTGGCGTTTCTGAAAGAGTCGTTCACGGAGCTGGCCCAGGTGTTCCAGCGCTTCCGCAAGGTCGCGGAAACCGCCGAGCCGACCGGCGAGATGAAGAAGCTGATCGACGAGGCCAACCGCGCGGCGGAGACCGCCGACCTGGAATTCCTGCGCGAGGAAATCCCGACCTCCATCGAGCACTCGCTGGAAGGCGTCGCGCGGATCAGCGAGATCGTCAAAGCAATCCGCGAGTTCTCCCATCCCGATGCCAAGGAAAAAAGTGCCGTCGACATCAACCGGCAGATCGAAACCACGATCACCGTCGCCCGCAATCAGCTCAAGCACGTTGCCGACGTCGTGACGGAACTGGACCCCGCACTCCCTCAGGTGCCCTGCATGCCCGGCGAACTGAACCAGGTCTTCCTGAATTTGCTGGTCAATGCCGCGCACGCGCTCGAAGAAACGGGAGACGGCACAATGGGCAGGATCACCGTCACAACGGCAGCCCTGGAAGACCAGGTCGAGATCCGCATCGCCGATACCGGCCCGGGCATTCCGGAAAACATCCGAGACAAAATCTTCGATCCGTTCTTCACCACCAAGGAACCGGGCAAGGGCACCGGGCAGGGCCTCGCCATCTCCCACAGCATCGTCACCAAGAAGCACGGCGGCTCGATTTCGGTGGAATCGGAGGCCGGACAGGGAACGACGTTCATCATCAAATTGCCGCTTAAAGAAAGCGGCGCCTCTCAGGCCGCGGCCTGACCATGATCGCTCCAACAGCCAATCCGGACCGGGGGGTACGGCCATGACGGCGAACAACAAGGTGCTTTTCGTCGACGACGACCAGCATATCCTGTCCTCGTTCAAGCGCCGTCTCGGCCGGCGTTTCAATATCATGACGGCGTTGAGTGGCCAGCAGGGGCTGGAATTGCTCAAAAGCGAAGGCCCGATCGCCGTCGTCATCAGCGATCAGCGCATGCCCAACATGGACGGTGTACAGTTCCTGGGCGAGGTCAAAAAAAAGGCGCCCGATACGGTGCGCATCATGCTGACCGGCAACACCGATCTCGATACGGCGATCAAAGCCGTCAACAGCGGCAGCGTGTTCAGACTCTACACCAAGCCCTGCCCGCCCGAGGAAATGGCGGACGCGATCCAATACGGGCTCAAGCAATACAACCTCGTGACGTCGGAACGGGAATTGCTGGAGCGTACCCTGGCGGGCAGCCTGAAAGTCCTGGTCGACGTTTTGTCGCTGGCCGACCCCATTGCGTTCCAGAAAACCCAGACGCTACGCGGCTGGACCAACCGCGTCGCCCGTCATCTGGAGTTGGAGAACGTCTGGGAGCTGGACATTGCGGCCATGCTTTCGCCGCTCGGCCTTATCACCATTCCCGACGACATCACCAAACAGGTACGAAAAGGCGCGAAACTGAAGAAGGCCGACCAGGAGATCTACGACCGCTTTCCCGAAGTCGGCAAGAACCTTATCGCCAATATCCCGCGCATGAAGGAGATCGGCGAGATCATCCTGTACCAGAACAAGGGTTTCGACGGCAGCGGCTTCCCAGACGACTGGGTCGCCGGTAAGGATATCCCCCTCGGCAGCCGGATATTGCGGATACTGACCGATTTGGCGGCCATCACCGACACCCCGGACGACGACGCCTTCGCCGTTCTCGACAAGCAGGAGCAGTTGTACGACCCCAAACTTCTGCGCACCGTCCGCTCATGTTTCACCGGCGACGGCGCGCCGACGGAAATGGCGGAATACGTCGTCATCAAGGTGCCGGCTGAGAAGCTCTATGCCGGCGTCCGCCTGGTCTCGAACATCGAGACCGAGGACGGCGTGCTGATCCTCGCGGCCGGCATCGAAATCACGCCGGCCCAGTTGGAGCGGATCCTCAACCTGCGGATGGCGCGGCCCTTAAAGGAACCGATCCACATCGCGGTTCCGGCCGACAAAGCCGGCGGCAACTGACCGAGGCTTCAACGCGACTACGCGCTCAGCGCGTGCAGCCTGGCGAACTCCCCCCCTTTCGCCGTCAGCTCTTCGAAGTCGCCGGACTCCGATACCCGACCGTCCTTGATGACGAAGATGCGGTCGGCCTTCTCTACCGTCGACAGCCGGTGCGCGATGACGATCACCGTCATACGGCCTTTCAGCGACAGGATCGCCTGCTGAATGCTGCGTTCGGATTCGGTGTCCAGCGAACTGGTCGCCTCGTCCAGGACCAGCACTTCCGGATCGCGTAAGAGTGCGCGGGCCAGCGCGATCCGCTGCTTCTGACCGCCGGAGAGCTTGATGCCGCGGTCGCCGACGACCGTGTCGTACCCCTGCGGCAGGGCGTCGATGAACTCGGTCGCATGGGCCATCGCCGCCGCGCGGCGTACCTGGTCCAGCGACGCATCGGGCCGGGCGATCAGGATGTTGTCGACAATGGCTGCATTGAAAAGCACCGGCTCCTGTGGCACGAAGCCGACTTTGCGGCGCCAGCTTCCGATATCGTAAGACCGCAGGTCGATGCCGTCGACCAGCACCGCGCCGGTGTCGGGCCTGAGCAGGCCCAGCACGATATCGACGATCGTCGTCTTGCCGGCGCCGGATCGGCCGACCAGCGCGACCATCGAGGTTTTGTCGACCGCAAGGTTCACGCCGCTCACCACGGTGGATGGCGACCTTGGATAGGCGAAACCGACATCCCGTAGTTCGACGCCCTTACGCAGGCGCTCGAACCGCTGGCCATCGGGCGATTCCCGCCGGCTGTGCGCTTCATCCAGCAGCGCCATACAGGCCTCGTACGACGGGATATTCTGCATCGCCATGCGCCTGGCGCTCTGCATCGACGCGATCTTCGACGACGCGCGCAGCGCCAGCAGCAGGAAGAACAGCAGGTTGCCGCCGACGCTGCCGGAGAATGTGTAGGTCAGATAGACCAGGATGCCGATGATCGACACGCCGATCACGTCCGGATAGTTGCGCACGAACTCGCGATAGACGATCTGCCGGAACGCCAGCCCGGCGACATCGTCAACGGCCCGGTCGAACTTGGCCAGCGTCTGGTCTTCGATGGCACTGCCCTTGATGTATTTCGCCAGCCCCAGGCTTTCGATCACCGTGCCGCTGAACCGGCTGTTGGCGCCGATCAGCTTGATGCCGCCCTGGCGCGACAGCCGATTGACCTGGATCGTGGCGACAATAAGCAGGCTGCCGATCAGCAGGCTGACCGCCAGCGCCTGCCACGACACCAGCAGCCCGGCCACCAGAAACGCGCCGGCCATCAACACCAGCGAATAATAGGTACCGGCGTTGATCACCGCGCTCCGGGCCCGCCAGGTCTCACGACTGATCAGGCTGGTGATACGCCCCGCCGCCTGCTCGATATGGAAGATCCAGTCGGCCCTGAGGTAATGCTCCATCAGGTCGTGCCGGAACTGCCGCTCGATCGACACCGCAACCTTGCCGACCAGGGTGCCGGCGCCGAACTGCAACACGCTGCGCACCACGATCACCGCGACCAGCAGCAACAGCAGAGCTTCCAGGGACAGGCTGTCAATCCCGAGGACCGACATCGCCTGGCCGAGACTGCCGTCCATCAAACCCGCGCCGTCGACGAACCGGCTCAGGATCGGGATCACCGCCGCCAGCCCGGCCATCTCCAGGACGGAGGCAAATGTGAGCAGCCCGGTCGCGGCCAGGATTCTGCCCGGAAACCGGCGTAGCAGGGCGGCGAAGAAACGACTAAGGCTCATGACGCATCAGGGCTCGACATCGGGACATTTGTAGGAACTAGACCCGATTGCGCATTATTGTACCGCAAAGCGCGATTTTCTGGGGGAACAGCGTGTCGACCGGAGAAACCATCGAACGTCTGCTGACTGGCGAGTTGCGAAGCCGTAAGGCGCCGGACGAAGCCGCATGGCACGCCATTTGGCAGGACGAGCGGCTTGGCTCACTCGACCCGACTGTTTCGGCGCTGACCGGTGGCATGCTCGCCGACCGCCTGCCCTGGGTATTCGTGGCCGGCTATCAGTCGGCGATCCGGACCGTTTTCCCCGAGGTGCCGGCGACAGGCTGGGCCGCTTTCGCCGCGACCGAGAACAGGGACGATCCCTCAGTAGACGCCGGCCTGCAACTTACGTCGGACGGCAGGGAGATGCGGCTGAACGCCCGCAAATCCTGGATCGCCCAATCCCGCCTCGTCGAGCATCTGGTCGTGACCGCCCGCGACGGCGCCGAAACCACAGCTTGCGTATTGGTCCGGCGCGACCAGCCGGGCGTCACCCTCACCCATCGCGACGCACCCCGGTTTCTCGGTGCCATGAGTCAGGGCTACGCCGTGTTCGAGAATGTCCGGATCGCGCCGGAGCATGTGTTTTCGGGCGACCGCATCCGCCGCTTCGGGCGGAATGAACCGGCATTCGTGATGCTGGCGGGCGTCGGCTTCCTGTTGAGCCGGCTTGCCGGAGCCGATGCGTCACTGGCGGCCTCCCTGGCCGACCTCGCGCGCGGCCTGGCGGCCGAATGCGACACGCCGGATCCGTCCCCGCCGGCGCTGGCTCGGCTGGATCGCTCGCTGCAGGACTGCATCGGACAGTTCGCCGAAGTCGTGGACGCAGGCGCGATACCGAATTGGGCGGAGGATAACCGCCTGTTGTCGATGTACAGCGAACGCCTGCAAAAGCGCGGCAAAACCGCCCAATAGAAACGCTCTATTCGGCAGCGTCTTCCGTCAGAGCGACCGGCTCGCCGTCGACCCTTAACTCGCCGGCAGCGTTGTCGACCGTGACATAGTGGTCGTAGAAGGTCAGCGTCGGCCGAACGCCGAACCGCTTCTCCATCATCGGCCACCAATCCTCGTTGTACCAGGCCTCTGCGGCCTCCCGCGACTCCCACAGATAGACGCCGCCACTGCCTTCGTCGCCGTTCAGGTAATCCTTGCGGATCAGCCCTTTCATCCCGAGATACATCGGCGCCGACAGCTTCGCGCCTTCGATCGCCTCTTCCTTACTGCGTTTGCTGCCCGTCGGGATTTGAACAATCGCAATCAGCATCGTGCCGCCCCTTCGAAACGGATGGTTCCAGAGACCCATTTGATCCGTTGCCGGGCCGGCATGCAAGGCCGCCGCTGTCGGATTGTGAAGAGAATGGTGCCCCCAGGGAGACTCGAACTCCCACTTCCGTAAGGAAAACAGATTTTGAGTCTGCCGCGTCTACCAGTTCCGCCACAGGGGCACGGGACGGTACGTTACCGAACGACGGCGGATCATAACCGCAAGCCCGTCATGGTCAATGATTGAGTCTTCGTTCAAGCAGCCGAGCCGGCCCGCTCCCCCTTCCCAACCACCCATACAGGGTACCCTCGGGGT
>JANQEE010000061.1 GCA_028278525.1 Minwuiaceae bacterium
TTCCGCCGAACACCTTGGCGATGGGTGGCCAGCTTCGGCCGGAAATGGCGCTGGCCCATTTCAAGACCATTGCCGACGCCACCGACCTGCCGTTGATCCTGTTCCAGTATCCGGCCGCCGGCGGCCTCGGCTATCCGTTCGAGACGCTGCTGCGGCTGGTTGACGAAGTGCCGACCATCGCGGCAATCAAGGACTGGTGCAACGACGCCATGCTGCACGAGCGTCAGACCCGGGTGCTGCAGTCGCTGCCCCGCCCGGTGAACATGCTTTCGACCCACAGTTCCTGGCTGATGGCCTCGCTCACCATGGGCGCGAACGGTCTCTTGTCCGGCGCCGGCAGCGTCATCGCAGACCTGCAGGTCGCCCTGTTCCAGGCGGTGCAGGCCAAGGACCTCGCCCGCGCCCAGGCGATCAACGACCGTATCTACCCGCTTGCCCAGGCGTTCTATGCGCCGCCGTTCCTGGACATGCACAACCGCATGAAGGAATGCCTGGTCCTGCTGGGCCGCCTGCCCAAGGCCGTGGTCCGCCCGCCGCTGATGAAGCTCCCCCAGGCCGAAATCGACCGTCTCGCCGCGGCGCTGCGTCAGGCCGGCCTGCTGGACGGCTCGGCCGTCGCCGACGCGGCGGAATAGGTCGGGCTCTGGCGACTGGCGCTTTTCACGCGGTATGCGGTGTGCGATTGTGCCCCGACGCAAAGAGAGATTCGATTGCCGTGGATTGCCGGGTCAAACCCGGCAATGACGATTTTATGCATAATATCAATATGTTAGTGTCTGTACGGGGCTTGACCCGCTGTTGTCCGGTTAAGGCGACGGCCGTGCCGCATGGTCCCCTCTCCCGCCGGGAGAGGGACAGGGTGAGGGGAGTCAGACCTTGCTCTTTTCGTGCGAAGCGGCCAGCGAAGCCCAATTTCGCGCCACGGTCACGTATCGTCCTGTCGCCGGACAGAGATTTCTTCCCCTCACCCAACCCTCTACCAATGGGAGAGGGCTTATCTACGTCGCATCTGTCAAAGGCGAGCCTCGCCGACACTATCGAAGGGCATGCCTTTGACCCCGGCTGCAAATATCCGGCAGCCAATACCCTTAACCGGACAGCAGTGGACTTGATCCGGCAATCCGGTGATCGCAAGCCCGAGCGTTCGGCATGACGGAAACCGTGACCCCGAAACTCAAGATCGCCGGCCTGTCCAAGAGCTTCGGCGCCAACCGCGCGCTGGTCGATATCGACCTGGAGGTCGGCGCCGGCGAATCGCTGGTGCTGATCGGCGGCTCCGGCTCGGGCAAGACGCTGCTGTTGAAATGCATCCTCGGCCTGCTGCCGCCGGACCGCGGCAGCGTCCTGCTCGACGGCGAGGAAACCGCGAAGCTAACCGGTAACGATCGCATGCGCTTCCTCGACCGCTTCGGCATGCTGTTCCAGCAGTCGGCCCTGTTCGACAGCCTGCCGGTCTGGCAGAACGTGGCGTTCAAGCTGCTTCAGGACCACAAGGTCAGCCGCGCCCAGGCGCGCGACATCGCCATCGACAAGCTCTCCCATGTCGGTATGGGGCCGGAAGTCGCCGACCTGTTCCCGGCGGAACTCTCCGGCGGCATGCAGAAGCGCGTCGGCCTCGCCCGCGCCATCGCCGCCGACCCGGAGATCGTGTTTCTGGACGAGCCGACCGCCGGCCTCGATCCGATCATGAGCAACATCATCAACGACCTGGTCATCGAGAACGTGAAGGAGCTCGGCGCCACCGCCGTCTCGATCACCTCCGATCTGGTCAGCGCCCGGCGCATTTCCGACCACATCGCCATGCTGCACGAAGGCCGCCTGGTCTGGACCGGTCCGACAGCGGACGTCGACACCGCCGACAACGACTATGTCGACCAGTTCATCAACAAGCGGACGACCGGCCCGATCAAGATGCCGGTAAGGGCGTCCTGATCCGGCAGACGGCAATCGCACTGGCGGCCCTGTGGTTTGCCCTTGCGCCGGCCGTCGCCACGGCGGCGGTCGATGCCGTGCTCAACGCCCGTGCGCTGCAGCCCCTGACCGCCGACCGGCCGATCGCCGTCGAACCGCTCACCGACAGCGACCTGAACCTTCGCCTCGCGGACGCCATCGCCCGCGAACTCGCCGCCCGCGGCCACCGCGTCGCGCCGGACGCGGACCAAAGGCTGGTGTTCGACACCCAGATCGAACGCGCGTCGGTCCCCGGCAAAAGACTCGGCGGCGAAGCCAATATCGGCAGCGGCGGTGCCCGTTTGGAACTGCACTGGACCGTGCCGCTGCAGCCGCCGGCGGATGTCCGGACCGGCGCCAGTTACTACTCCCTGACCCTGTCGCTGGCAGGAGAAGACGGCCTCCCGATCTGGCAGGCCCGCGCCGCCGTCACCGCCGCCTATTGCGACCGCTATTCCGTCTGCCTGGCCGCGGTCACGGCCTTGCTCGACCGGTTCGGCCAGACCGTAACCAACGAGCATGTAACGTTCCGCTAGGTCCTTCCCTTCATCGTCATTCCGGCGAAGGCCGGAATCCATAACAGCGGTCGTGACTGGATTCCGGTCGGAGTTTATCCTGAGCGACGCCGTCAGGCGGCGTCGAAGGGCCGGAATGACGCAGAGGGGCAGGCATCGGCGACCCGTTGTCTCAATTCACCTTCCGCCCAGCCCGAACAGCCGCGCCCAATCCTCGATCGCGTCCTCGTTGCCCTGGGTCAGTTGCACAACCCACTGGTCGTAACCGGCCGCCTCCAGCGCCTCCAGCTTCTCGCGCAACGCCGCTGGCGTGCCGGTGAAGGTCAGGTCCCGCATCAGGTCGGCGGTGATCGCGTGGCGTTCGTCGTCGCGCAGGAACATCATGTGGCCGCGATGCAGGGTCAAATACCGCGCGTCCTCCGGCCGATAGCTCTGGTAGAGGTCGCGGTAAATTTCGAACGATTCCCGCATCGACGATGGCACGCGGGCGCTGCCGGGCTTCTCGGCGTCCTGCTCGGTCAGGTCGTGCAGAACCGCGGCGGGCAGGGGACCGGCCTGGGCAATGGCGCGCGGGCTGTCGAACGGCTCGCCGTCTTCCAGAACGCAGCCGAGCGTCAGCGCCGCGCAGTGCAGCTTCTCCGCCGGCCGGCCGGCTTCGGCCCAGGCCGCCGCCATGTCCTGCGCCGCCGTAACCGCGCGGCGCGTGTTGCTGGCGAAATTGATCCAGGCCCCACCCAGCTCCGCCGCCAGCCGCCGCGTCTTCGGCCCGAATGCCGATACGTATAACGGGATCGGGTCTTTCGTATTGATCGCATCGATCTCGGGATTGAGGAAACGGATCCGACGTTCTTTGCCCTCGAAGGTCCAACTCGTCGTCTCCTCGGCCAGCAGGGCGTAGACGATGCGGATGTACTCCCTCATCTCGGCCAGCGTCATGGCTTTAAGGCCCATGGTGCGGCGCCCGGTGAAGCCCGTACCGATGCCGAAGTCGATCCGCCCTGGCGCCAGCTTGTTCAGCGAGCCCAGCGCGTTCGCCGTCACCGGCGCGATCCGGTTGGACGGGATCAGCACGCCCGTGCCCAGCCGGACCTTCGATGTCTTCATCGCCGCCGCCGCCATGCCGACGAACACGTCCGCGTTCAGCAGTTGCGTGTCGTAGAACCAGGCGCTGTGAAACCCCAACTCCTCTGCCCGTTGCACCACCTTCCACGAGTCTGCGGACGTCGCGACCGCGATCCCGTACTTCATGACCTGACTCCTTCGTTCACCCAACAAGCTCGGTTTCGCGGTCGTACACGACATCGCCGCCCACAATCGTCATGTCGGCCACCACGTCCGGCAACGCCGCCTCGTCGACGGTAAGCGGGTCCGCCGACAGCACGGCGATATCCGCCAGTTTGCCGGGCTCGAGTGTGCCTTTCTCGTCTTCTTCGAAGGTCAGGTACGCGCCCTCCCGGCTGGCGGCTGCCAGCGCTTCCTCCCGCGTTAGCTTCTCGTCCGGGGCCAGAACCTCGCCGGTCCCTTCCGCGATGCGCGCGACGCTGTGCCAGATCGGGTGGAACATGGTCGGCGGCACGTTGTCGGTGGCCAGCGACACATGCACGCCCGCATCCGTCAGCGACCGGAGCGGCGCGATGCGGCCGGCCTTGTCGTCGCCCAATTCCCGCTTCAACGCCGCGCCGTCCTGGTAGATGTATTTGTTCGTATAGGCGGTCAGCACCAGGCCCAGGTCGCGGATGCGCGCGATCTCGTCCGCGGCGAACACGCCGATATGCTCGATGATCCAGCGTTGGTCGCCGATCGGCGCCCGCCGGTCGACCTGCTCGTACAGGTCGAGGATGTTCGGTGTGAAACTGCCGACCCGGATTCCGTTCCGCGCCGCCTCCGTCATCATCTCGACCATCGTCGCCTCCGGCAGGCAGGCGTCGTAGTTGAACCCGGCCCAGCCGGTATAGGGCGCGGTGCGGGTGCGCAGCAGGTTCTCGTCCGAATAGTCGGATTCCGTATACAGGCCGCCGACCCTCAAGTACTCGTCTCCCAGGCCGTGCCCAGCCAGCCAGCGGCCCCACGACCGCAGCAGTTCGGCGACATCGGCCGGCCCTGTCGACGGCCAGGCCGGGCTGAACATCAGGTGCGCCCGCACCGGCGGCGGGCCCTGGGACCGCAACGCCTGATAGGCCGCCAGCACTTCCGCCGCGATGCCGTGGCCTTCGAACACGCTGGTCGTGCCGAACGAGTTGTAGACCTGCATGGACCTGGCCAGCCCGTCGATCCGGTCGTTCAGGTCGAAGCGCGGGATGCCGGCCATCAGCGTGTGTTCGACCAGCGGTTTGTAGGTTTCTTCCAGAAAGATGCCGGTCGGCTCGCCGCTGGACGGGTCCTTGTCGATATGGATGCTCGGCGCGGGCGGCATCGTGTCGCGGTCGATCCCCGCGGCCGTCAGCGCCGCGCTGTTGGCAATCGAAACCAGCGGCAGGGTATTGCGCCAGTGGCCCCAGATCGCGCGGATGTAAACCGGATTGTCCGGCGCCACCCGGTCCAGTTCCCAGCGGTTCGGCACCCGGCCCTCGCGCAGGTTTTCCGGCACCCCGACATAATCGGGCGGCTCGCCGATCGGCATGGTGACGATCCAGTCGCCGGGCTCCGCGGCGGCGGCCAAGGCCTCGATCCGCTGCAGAATGTCGTCGATGCTTGTCGCGCCGGCCAGCGACGGCAGGCGTTCTTTCAACCCTTCCCGGTCCATATGCGCGTGCCCGTCGATCAGGCCGGGCATTGCCGTACGCCCGTTCAACGCGATCCGCCGGGTGTCCGGCGCGGCGTATCTTTCGATCTCTTCCCTGGAACCGACCGCGGCGACACGCCCGCCGGTTACCGCAAGGGCGTCCGCGATACGCCCCTTGTTATCAAGGCAGACGATCTTGCCGCCGCTCAAGATCAGGTCCGCCGTCGGGTTTGTCGCCATGGCGTCATACCCCTGTTTTCGTGTCTCCGCCGTCGCGTATCATAGGGCGAAGCCGTTGCTGCGTGGAAGAAGCCCGGATCAAGTCCGCTGCTGTCTGACTGTCGTTGCGAGCGAAGCGAAGCAATCTCGAAAGGCCGCGCTTTGCGGTCCCGGGATCGCTAAGGCATTGCGGGTCGCATTGACGTCGTCATTCCGGCGAAGGCCGGAATCCAGACTGACCGCTGTGCTGGATTCCGGCCTTCGCCGGAATGACCATTGTGGTTGTGCTTCGTCACGAGCTTGTCGAAGGATGGCCGCTGCCAAGCGCGAGCCTTTCTTCAACTCGCGGTCTTATCCGCCACGCGAAATATTCGTCCAGTAAAACCCGGCAACCGGTTTAATTCGCAGCGTTGGCGCAAAACGAGTCGGTTCGCCGCCCAGTCGGCTCGAAGAGATCGTCTGTGTATTGACGCCCTTCGACGGATCGGCAACAATTTTGCATGGCTTGGTGTCGCGCTCAATCAGCCTGTCGATGCGTGGACGAAAAAAATAACGCGAGCCAAAAAACAAGATAATCCGCCGCTCATTTGGGGTGATCGGCATACATGGGAGGTTTAAGGCATATGACCAAAGGTCTATCGAAAGGCATTCTCGCGACCGTCGCTGGTTTGACGATGGCGGGCGCCGCCGCAGAGGCGGAAGAGAACTGGAGCATGGCGACCAGTTGGGGCGGCGGGCCGATCCTGGAACGCGCCGCGAAGGGCTTTGCCCAGAAGGCGGAATTCCTGACCGGCGGCGAAGTCAAGATCCAGGTGTTCCCGGGCGGCACCATGGGCAGCCCGCTCAAGGTTTCGGACACCGTCAAGAACGGCGTTACCGAGGCCGGCCATCAGTGGGCCGGCTACGACTGGGGCGTCGACAAGACGGGCGTGCTGTTTGGCAATTTCGCCGGCGGGTTGTCCGGCGAACTGATGCTGCACTGGATGTATAACGGCGGCGGCCTGCAGATGTACCGCGACTGGCGCATGGAGAAATTCAACGTCGTCTCCATGCCGTGCGGCCTGATGCCGCGCGAGGGCGGCTTGTTCTCGAACAAGAAAGTGCAGACGCTGGACGACTTCAAAGGCCTCAAGCTCCGCACCTCCGGCGCCTGGGCCGAGATCTCGTCGGAGATGGGCGCATCAACGGTTATCCTGCCGGGCGCGGAAGTCTATCCGGCGCTGGAACGCGGCGTGATCGACGCGGTCGAATGGGCACAGCTTTCGATCAACAAGTCGCTCGGCTTCCACAAGATCGCCAAGTACATCATCCTGCCCGGCATCCATCAGCCGTCGGCCATTCTCGAATGCCAGTTCAACACCAAGGCATGGGACCGGTTGTCGGACCGCAACAAGGCGTTGCTGGAAATGGCCGCCAAGACGACCACGACCGAGTTCTATACCGAGCTTGGCCACAACGATACCGAGGCCTACGAGTTCTACGTGAAGTCGGGTAACGAAATCGTCGTTCTCGATGACGAAGTGATCAAGACGGCGGAAACGGCCTCGCTCGCCTGGGCCGACAATGTCGCCAAGGACAACGCGTGGTTCGCCAAGGTCTGGGAAAGCCAGAAGGCTTATCGCGAAGCCTGGTCCAACGCACCCAAATATCGCTGAACGGCGGTATTCGTCTAAGCGATGCGTATCGATGGGGGCGCCCCGTTCGGCGTCCCCATTCCATTTGCAATCCAAACGCAATAGGCAGGGTGAGGGCGGTTGATGTGGGCGATCGTTCGGTCCATTGAACGGCTGGTAAAGCTGTTCGGTTATATCGGCGCCTGGATGATCTCGGTGCTGATCGTGGCCATGGTCTACGAGGTGATCTCGCGTTACCTGTTCGACGCGCCGACCTTCTGGGCCTACGAGATCGGCTACATGCTGATGGGCGCCAGTTTCATGTTCGGCATCGCCTATGCTTTGCAGCTCCGTCGTCACATCCGGGTCGATTTCGTCTACGACAACTTAAGCGTCGGCAGCCGCTCGACGATCGATCTGATCGGGTATGTGTTCTTCCTGCTGCCGATCGTGGTTTGGACCTCTTGGGGGCTGTGGATCTATTTCTACGATGCCTACAAGATCGGCGAGGTTTCCGGCGAATCCGCCTGGAACCCGGTGGTCTGGCCGTTCCGTCTCACCTTCTTCATCGGTTTCGTTCTCTTCGCCCTGCAGATCGTCGTCGAAATCGTCAAGTGCGTTGCCGCGCTCCGCGGCCGCCCATTGCCGGAGCCGAGCTGATGGACATCTACCTCGCTCTATGGATGTTCCCGAGCCTGATGTTCGCTATCTTCCTCGGCTTTCCGGTGGCCTTTTCGCTGATGGGCGTGGCGCTGGTGTTCGGGTTGATCCGGTTCGGCGACGCCGCCGTCTTCCAGTACATCACCAAGGTCAACGACGTGGCCGCGGCCTACGTGCTCGGCGCCGTGCCGTTGTTCATCTTCATGGGCTCGATGCTGGAACGCTCCGGCATCGCGGTGAAACTGTTCGAAGCGATCCATCTCTGGACCCGGCGGCTGCCGGCCGGCCTCGCCGTCGGCACGGTGATCATGTGCGTGATCTTCGCCGCCGCCAGCGGCGTGATCGGCGCGACCGAATCCGTCGTCGGCCTGCTGGCGATCCCCGTGATGCTGAAATACGCCTACGACAAGGGCCTGATCTCCGGCACCATCTGCGCCGGCGGTTCGCTCGGCACCATCATCCCGCCGTCGGTGGTCGTGGTGATCCTGGGGCCCGTCGCCGATGTCTCGGTCGGCGACCTGTTCGTCGGCATGCTGATCCCGGGCCTGATGCTGTCCGGGCTGTACATTCTCTACATCCTTGTCCTCTGCATCGTGAAGCCGGCGGCCGGGCCGCGACTGCCGCCGTCCGACGACGAGCCGTCCTTCGCCGAGAAGCTCCTCATCACGGTGCGCGCGCTGATTCCGCCGCTGATCCTGATTTTCGCCGTGCTCGGCTCCATCATGCTCGGCTGGGCGACGCCGACGGAAGCGGCGGCGATGGGCGCTCTCGGCGCCATTATCCTGACCTTCGTCTACGGGACGTTCAGCCTCGCCATCCTGCAGGACGCGCTGGTCAAGACCCTGCTGATCACCGCGATGATTCTGATGATCCTGCTCGGCGGCACCATGTTCGCCGGCGTGTTCATCGCCTCCGGCGGTCTCGTCGGCACCCAGGCGCTGCTGGACGCCGCCAACCTCACCGGCTGGCCCACCCTGCTGTTGATCCTGCTGCTCACCTTCGTCGCCGGCTTCGTGCTCGACCTGATCTCGATCATCCTGATCATCATCCCGATCGCGATTCCGTTAATGACCGCGTTCGGTTTCGATCCCGTCTGGTTCTGCATCCTGTTCCTGATCATGATCCAGACCTCGTATCTCACGCCGCCGATGGCGCCCGCGATCTTCTACCTGCGCGGCATCAGCCCGCCGGAGATCACCTTGCGCCACATGTATCGCGGCGTCATCCCGTTCATCGGGCTGGAGATCATCGCGCTCGGCCTGGTCATGGCGTTTCCGCAACTGGCCCTGTGGCTGCCGTCGAAGCTGCTCGGCTTTAATTAGGCAGTTATTTGCGGCAAAGCTCTTCCGCGCGAATCACGCCGGCGGATCGGGATCGCATGCTGCTTGCTCTCCGGACGATCTCGAATCTCGGGGCTTCTCGATGTAGGCGCCAGGCTCAAACGACCGACCGTACATAAAGCCGAAGTCCGGCGCGCGCGCCATTTTCTCTCGGTCGTATCGAGGAATTTTCGATCCTCCAAGCTCAACGGGCTGCGTTATGACCCAGCCGCTTCGGCGAATAGGGTTGAGCGGGACTACATATGGCGATGCGGTCCAAGACGCGCAGGATTATCTTAATCGGACTGCTTTGCAGCGCTCTCGGCCTGTCATTTCTGTCGGGTGGGGTATTCGCCGCCAAACGACTTTATCCTTACAACAAGATCGTCAAACTCATCCAGCCGGCGCGGAAATCCCGCGCGTTGGAAAGTTTCACGATCGAAAGCGTTTTCCACGAGCTGGCTGTCACTCCGGTCGACGTGGCGTTGAAGATCGGCGCCTACTCGGCAAGCGAACGCGATGGGAAGCTCTCCTGGGGCGGTGGAATCGTCGCCCGTGGTGACGACGTGATCGGCGTCTCCAATCACGGCAAGTTCTTCCTGTATAGAAGTGTGGGCCGGGACCCCACCGTAAAGCTCCTGGACATCAGGACGCGCCACAATCGAGAGGCGTTCATTTCATACATGGAGCAGAGGGGGTTCGGCACTTTTAACGCTACAAGATGGTTCAGACATATAGACATCGTTTTTATTGAAGGCCCATCGGACACCTCGCTTATTCTTTCTCACATCTATTGGCATCCTGAGGCCGAATGCTTCACGCTTCGGCTTTCGAAGCTGTCTTTCGCCCGGCTCGAGCCCATTGAATCCGTTGCCAGGGACGCCGACGATTGGTCGACGGTCTACGACAGCAAACCATGTCTTCCGATCAAGGATACGGGCGCTCCCTATGCTGCCCATCAGGCCGGCGGCAGGATGACGCTTGCGCCGGACGGATCGGTCTACCTGTCGATCGGGGATTTTCAGTTCGACGGATTCAATTCGAACGTAAATCATCCTCAGGATCCCGCCTCCGACTACGGAAAGATCGTCAGGGTCGATCCGGACCTTGGTACTTCTGAAATCGTTTCCATCGGGCATCGCAATCCGCAGGGCCTGTTTTTGGACGCCGGCGGCAATCTCTGGTCGACGGAACACGGTCCCCGTGGCGGTGACGAACTAAATCTCATTCAGGACGACGCCAACTACGGCTGGCCTGATGTGCTGTACGGAACCCACTATGGTGCCAAGGTTTGGCCGCCCTCTAAGTCCCAAGGCCGTCACCCGGGCTACCGACGGCCGGCCTTCGCATGGCTCCCGTCAATCGCGGTCTCGAACCTCGTCGTTGTCGACGGTTTTTCCCCGGAATGGGATGGCGATCTTCTCGTGTCGTCCCTGTCGCGGCAAACGCTCTTTCGCATGCGCTACGAAGAGGGGCGCATCGTGTTTTCCGAGCCTGTCTTCGTCGGTTCGCGAATCCGGGATTTGGACCAGCTCGCCGACGGCGCGATTGTCCTGTGGCTCGACGGCGGCAGACTCGCGGAACTCCGAATAGCCGAACCGGCCGGCTTGGAGACTGCGGATTGGATGCCTTCGGGTTTGGATGAGACCCAAAAAAAGACGGTTGCCGCGACGGTTCGTCAATGCCTCGACTGCCATAGCGCCCGCCGGCGGGGTCCCTATGTCAACGCCCCGCGGCTTTGGGAGGTTTATGGGCGGCCTGTCGGCCGCTCCAGGTTCTCCGGATATTCGGAAGCGTTGAAAGGCAAGTCGGGCGTATGGGACGACGCGGCGCTGGATGCGTTCTTGAAGGATGCCGAGACTTTCGCTCCTGGCAACGTAATGCCATTCCCGCCGCTTGCCGACGAAGGCGTGCGGCGTGGCGTAATCGCTTATTTGCAAACGTTGCGGCCGAAAACGAACTGACGTCGGCCTCGGAACGCTTGATGCGATAGAGAGGCGCCGCGGAGCGGCGTCGACATTACGTCAGCAGCCCCCGCTCTTTAAGCACCTCCTCGGCGATCCGGAAGCTGTCGATACAGGCGGGCAGGCCGCAATAGGCAACCGTCTGGTACAGCACTTCCTGGATCTCCTCGACCGTGCAGCCGTTGTTCAGCGCCGTGTTGACGTGGATGCGGATTTCGTGCGGCCGGTTCAGCGCGGTCAGCATCGCCAGGCACAGCATGCTGCGGGTCTTGCGCTCCAGCCCGGGCCGGGCCCAGATTTCGCCGAAGCAGTTCTCTTCGGAAAACTTCCGGATCGGCGCGTTGAAATCGTTGGTGCTCGCCTCGCGCCGTTCGAAATACTCTTTGTTCAGCACCTCGCGCATGATCTGCCGCCCGGCTTCCTGTCGTTCGCTCATGTCCGTGTCTCCCCGTCTGGATTTAGCCGACTGGCATCCTACCAGACCCTTGGGCGCGCCCGATATTGCCCCGGGGCCCGCGTCGGCGTAGCCTTTTACCTCCTGTCACCATGACGATTGGGAGTACCCGTATGGCCGGCGTAAAGGTCAAGGTGCCGTTGGAGATCCACCCCGACGCCTA
Source organism: Minwuiaceae bacterium (assembly GCA_028278525.1). GTDB lineage: Bacteria > Pseudomonadota > Alphaproteobacteria > Minwuiales > Minwuiaceae > JANQEE01. The sequence goes on from JANQEE010000061.1 coordinate 11,580, forward strand.
TGAGATGCTGCAACTGGTGGCGGAGCGCTACAAGCTGCCGGACGCATCCAAGGCGCTGCGTTGTCTGCTGGACTACGCGGCGACAGATGGCGACTGGGACGAAATCTTCGGCAAGATCCGCTGCCGCCGGTGCGGGTGAGCGATGACCGCCATCCCGGTCCTTGATCTCGCGCCCTATCTGGCCGACCGAAACGGCGCGCTTGAAGACCTCGCGGCGGCCTTGCGCGACGCGCTGGAACGGGTCGGCTTCTTCTTCATCCTCAATCATGGCGTGCCCCAGGCGTTGATCGACCGGGTCTTCGCCGAAGCCGCCCGGTTCCACGCCTTGCCGCTGGAGGAAAAGCTCGCGCTCAGGATGAGCAGGCACAACACCGGCTATGTCCCGCTCGGCGGTGGCGCCAGCCGCGCCTCGGCCATCGCCGATGCGGCCAAGCCCAATCTCAACGAGGCCTTCTTCATGAAGCGCGACCGGCCGTCCGATCATCCGGACGTGCTGGCGGATATCCCGTTCCGCGGTCTCAATCAGTGGCCGGACGGTCTGCCGGGCTACCGCGAGACCCTGGTCGAGTATTTCGATACGCTGGAGACCCTCGGCAAACGCCTGCTGCCGGTCTACGCCACCGCCCTCGATCTGCCGCGGGACTTCTTTGCCGAGGCCTTCGACGAACCGCAGATCACGCTCCGCCTGTCGCACTATCCGCCGGTCGACCACGAGGCCGATCAGTTCGGCCTGGCGCCGCATACCGACGCTGGGTTCATGACCATGCTGGCGCAGAACGAACTGCCGGGTCTCGCCATCCGGCCCGCCGGCGGCGACTGGATCGACGCGCCGATGATCCCCGGTTCCTTCCTGGTCAATGCCGGCGACACCCTGAAGCGCTGGACCAACGACCGGTTTCTCTCGACCGAACATCGCGTGCTCAACGCCACCGGCCGCGCCCGTTACGCAATCCCGTACTTTTTCGATCCGCGCACCGACTACGTGATCGAGTGCCTGCCCACCTGTCAGGGCCCGGACAACCCGCCGCGCTACAAGCCGGTCGCCTATGGCGATTACCTGACGTGGTTCATGACCCGCAATTACCGCGCCGGCCCCAACGACCCGGCGGTGCCGCCGCCTTAAGGGCTGTTCAAGAATGCCTGGCCGGCCCGCTGCCCCGTCCCAACCACCCGCACAGGGTACCTTATGGGTGGTTGGGACGGGGCAGCGGGCCGGCCAGGCATTCGAAAATGCGTCGCAAGACGCATTTTCGGACAGACACTAAGCCGCCGTGCCGCGGATCTCCTGGTTCTGCTCGGCCACCGCCTGCAGCTGCTCCTCGCTCCATTCCTCGCCCTGCTGCAAGGCGAACAGCGACGTATAGCCGCCCGACCAGTCCGGCGGGATCTGGCAGGGGCGCGGGTCGTGCTCGGCCCAGCGCGCCGCCTTGCCGCGCACGATGGTGCCTTCGTATCGGCTCGGCAGCGGGTTCGCCGTATAGGTGAAGGCATTGGCGGCCGAATAGACGTTCAGCAGCAATGGCCGCCCCAGGTCGGACAGGTTCGGTTTGGACCCATGCACCGTTCGGCAGTTATGCACGGTCACCGATCCCGCCGGCCCCATCAGGTATTCCGCCTTGTCCAGCGGCACCCGCGGCAGGTCGCCATCGTCGATACAGCCGATCCATTGGCCTTTATCGTTGTATTCGTCGAACAGTTCGCCGTTGTGACTGCCCGGTATCACGCCAAGCGGTCCCTGCTCCTCGCCGACGTCGTGCAGATAGGTGCCGATGGTCAGCGGGCTGTAGTTGGTGTGCGGCCAGTACTGGATGTCCTGGTGCCACTTCACTTCCTCGCCGCCCTCGGCCCATTTGAAGTTCAGTTTCGAATGGTGGAACTTCACGTCCGGCCCGACCAGGTCGGCGGCGATGTCGGCGATCACCGATTGCGAGGCGTAGTCCCAATAGGTCGGGTGGTGCTCCACCGGGCTCGACAGCCGGCGCAGGCGCGGGTTGTCCTTCGAATGGCCGGGCTCCAGGTCGAACACCATGTCGGAGGTGGCGATCTCCCGGCTCCGCTCGACCATCTCGTCGGTCACCGCACGGACCTTTTCGATCCACTCCATCGGCACGACCGACTCCAGCAGCACGTAACCGTTCTCGAAATAGGATTCCCGCTGCGCCTGGGTCAGAATTTTCGGCGCCACGTCCAGGATCTGCTCGGGTGTCATTCGCTCATTCCTCCGCCAGGCTGGCCTTCTCCGGAAGTGTTTGCTACAATACCACTGATATATCACAGAAACAAGCGGTGCCCCCACCAACCTCCGAGGCCCGGGATGAAGCAGCAGCAGGTACTTTCCTTTCCGCCCAAGGTGCTCACGCAGGATCAGCGGGCGTTCTATTTCGAGAACGGCTACCTGCTGCTCGAAAAATTCATCTCGGACGAATGGATGGATCGGCTCTGGTCGGTCACCGACGGGTTCATCGAAGAGAGCCGGTCCTACACCCGGTCCGACAGCAAGTTCGACCTGGAACCGACCCACAGCGCAGAGGCGCCCCGCCTGCGTCGTCTCACCCAGCCGGTCGAACATCACCCCCTCTACTGGGAATTCGTCAGCCAGGGGCCGGTCGTCGACCTGGCCGAGGACCTGCTTGGGCCGAACGTGAAGTTCCATCATTCGAAGCTGAACTTCAAATGGTCCGGCGGCGGCGAGGAAGTGAAGTGGCACCAGGACATTCAGTTCTATCCGCACACCAACTACAACGTGCTGGCCATCGGCGTCTATATGTCGGACGTAACGGATGAGATGGGTCCGATGGGCGTCGTCCCCGGCAGCCATAACGGCGAGCTGTTCAATCAGTACAACGACAAGGATCAGTGGGTCGGCGCGATCGACGAGAAGGATCTAGGCCGGGTGCCGCTCGACAAGGCCGTCTACCTGAAAGGCCCGGCCGGCTCGGTCACGGTGCACAATTGCCGCACTGTGCACGGCTCCCTGCCGAACAATTCGGCCCACAGCCGGCCGTTGTTCCTCCAGTCCTATTCCGCGGCCGACGCCATCACCATCACGCCGCATCCAAGCTACAGCCGCTACAACGGTGAAATCGTGCGCGGCAAACCGGCCCGCTGGGCCGAATTCGACCCGCGCCCCTGCCAACTGCCGCCGGATTGGTCGAAGGGCTACAGCTCGATCTTCGCGCTGCAGCAGGAAGAAGACGACGGCCGCGTCGCCGCGGCTGAATAGGCTTACTTCACGAGATCGCCGCGGCCCTGCGGGCCTCGCGATGACGCCAAAACGTCCACGTCATCGCGAGCGAAGCGCGGCGATCTCGGAATGCAGAACGCCGCCCTAAACCTGCTTCCGCTGTTCCACCAGCGTCATGAACTCGTCCAGCACCTCGTCCTTCACCGAATAGGTGTGGTCGTCGTCCGGAAAGGCGCCGGACTTCACTTCTTCCACATACTGCTTCAGGCCGCCGACCGCGACCTCCGTCAGGTTGGCGTAGCGCTTGGTGAATTTCGGTTTGAAGTCGGTGAACACGCCCAGCAGGTCGTAGCTCAGCAGGATCTGCCCGTCGGTGCCGACTCCGGCGCCGATGCCGATCGTCGGGATCTCCAATTGTTCGGAGATCACCCGCGCGATCGGCCCAGGCACCGCCTCGAATTCCAGCATGAAGCAGCCGGCGTCCTGGATCGCCAGGGCATCCTCCAGGATGACCATCGCCGCCTCGGCACTGCGGCCCTGGATCTTGAAACCGCCGAACATCGCGATGGTGTGCGGCGTCAGGCCGATATGCGACGCGGTCGGAATGCCGGCATCGACCAGCGCCCGCAGGATATGCGCCTGGCTTTTGCCGCCCTGCGGTTTGACGGCGTCGGAGCCCGCGTCCTGCATGAAGCGGGTGGCGTTGGTCAGCGCCCGGTCGACCGTGTTGTAGCTCTGGTATGGCATGCAGCCCAGCACGAAGGTGTTCGGGGCGCCGCGGCGCACCGCCTGGGCGTGCATCACCATCATGTCCATGGTCGCCGGCACGGTGTTGGGGTGGCCGTGCGCCACCATGGCCAGGCTGTCGCCGACCACCGCCACGTCGACGCCCGCCATCTCCGCCCACCGGGCCGAGGTGTAGTCGGGCACCGACGTATAGACCATCTTCTCGCCGGTCTTCTTCGACTCCCGGATTTCCGTGATGGTGCGTTTCTTGCGCTCCGGCTGGCTGCCGTCGGTCGCGGTGCTCACTCGAACCCCTCCACCAGCACCGAGTTGGCGACCGATGCGGCGTGGCGTATCGCCATCGGCCCCGCATAGTCTTCGGAGTGATACCAGGCCTTGGCCTGTTCCATGCTCTCGAACTTCAGCACCACGATGCGCGGGTAGGGGTCGTTGCCCTCCAGCTTTTCGAAGCGGCCGCCGCGCACCAGATATTCGCCGCCATACTTGGCGATGGTCGGCGGAACCAGCTTGCGGTACGCCTCGTACTTCTCTTCGTCGTGCACGTCGACCTGGACGATGATGTAGGCTGGCGGCATCGGATGTCCTCCCATTGGCTCTTACCCTCGATATGGTAATCGGCGCCCCTGCCGCCGTCGAGACGGCGCCCACCCTGTCGGTCCGGCTTACAGAATCGTCGGCCTGTCGGTCCGCCGTCCCGCTAAGTTATTGATTTGACTAGATGCCCGTCTGAGGCATGATTCTTGCGATAATGACTGGAACGGGCCGGAACGGTCTTTCAAGGCCCGCAAAACAATGAACGCCGCGGTTCGGGAAAGCGCTGCGGCTTGCGGAGGTATGCACATGATCGGAAAGTCCATCGTGATGACGGTGGCGCTGCTGGCCGGTGCGCTGGCGGCGGCATCGCCGGCAATGGCGCAGTCGACGGCGCCTAAAGTGTTCCGCGGCATCGCCGACACCGGCGCCAAGGCTCAGGCGGGCCATAAGTCGGTTGCCGTGGTGCGGGGCGAGGGCGTCATGTCGACCGGCATCGTTGCCCCTGTCGAAACCGGCGGCCTGCAGGTCGTGGGCGGCAGGCGTCTCTGGTTCGTCGATTTCGACCAGGAGACGCTGACCAACTGCAATCTGGAACGCACCATCTATGTCGGCCGCCGGGTGATCCGCTGCCGGACCCGCTCGCTCCCGGACGGTTCGCTGTATTAAGAGTATGGTTTAGGCCAAGCCGGGCCGCACCCCCGTCCCAACCACCCATAGGGTACCCTGGTGTGGGTGGTTGGGACGGGGGAGCGGGCCGGCTAAGCTGCAACAGAGGAATCCGGAGCGGGAGTGGCGTGATGGTGCGGGCGGTGTTGTGGGACTTCGGCGGTGTCATCACCACCAGTCCGTTCGAGGCGTTCAACCGGTTCGAGCGGGAGAACGGCCTGCCGGAGAATTTCATCCGCGGCGTCAATTCGACCAATCCCGATAACAACGCCTGGGCGAAGTTCGAACGGAACGACCTGGACCTCGCCGGTTTCAACACCGCTTTCGAGGCCGAATCGCGCTCTGCCGGCCATGCCATACCGGGGGAGCAGGTGGTCGCGTTGCTGGCCGGCGACGTCCGGCCCGCGATGCTGGCGGCGCTCCGCGCCTGCCGGGAACGCTTCATCTCCGCCTGTCTCACCAACAACTTCGCGGTCGGTGACAGCGCCGGCATGACATTCTCGCCGGAACGGACAGAACAGGTTCGGGAAGCCATGGCCCTGTTCCACACGGTCATCGAATCCAGCAAGGTCGGCGTCCGCAAGCCGGATCCGCGGATCTACCGAATCGTTTGCGACAAGCTGAAGGTGGATCCGTCGGACGTGGTCTATCTCGACGACCTCGGCATCAACCTGAAACCGGCCCGCGCCATGGGCATGACTACGATCAAGGTCGTGGATCCTGACGCGGCGCTGGCCGAACTACGCGAAGTATTGGGTTTATCGCTGGGTTGATTCCTTATGTGCAGCCGGGCCAGCCCGCTCCCCCGTCCCAACCACCCGTACAGGGTACCCTCATGGGTGGTTGGGACGGGGGAGCG
>JANQEE010000036.1 GCA_028278525.1 Minwuiaceae bacterium
TCCTCCCGGCGCCCGAGGCCGCTCAAGCGGTTCGCCAGGTTGTTCAGCGACGTCGCCAGGTCGGGACGGAACGCGTCCGGGCGCGACGCAGCGAGATCGTGGTAGATCGTCACCGCCTCCTCGGCCGCCGCAAGCGCCTCCTCCCAACGGCCAAGGTCACTTAAGCGGCTGGCCAGGTTGTTTGTCACTCGAGCAAGTTCCGCCTGCTCGTCGGACGCCGCGGTTTCGATCGATCCTCGAAGAACTTCCCGCGCTTGCGTCGTCACGACGACACCCACCTCGCGCAGAGCCACAGTGGGATACGGGATTTGTTCAGCCAAACTGACGACAATATCCGTGCGCAGATCGGGCCTGAGAATTTTGGCGAGAACCATTCCGATCGGATCGCCGGTCTCGATCGCAACTTGTACGGCAGACATCGCCAGTCGCGCTATTCGATCGGTTAACACCTGCTCGATATGCCGTCGCGTGGCGGGCGCGCGAGCCGCAAGTCGGGTGAGGACAGTCAATCCTGAATGGATCTCCGACTCGGTTGTATCGGGACCGAATGCCGCTCCGTAGAGTTCAGGATCGCTTGAAAGCTCTTGGTCGACCAAATGCTCGCCCAAAAGGTCAGGCCGCACACCGGCAACACCGTCTTCGTCAGGATACTGACGGACCATCACACTGGCGACGAAATTCAAGCTGGTGGCCGGTTGGCCTTGGAGCAACGGCGCGCGGCTGATAATCGCGCGAGCGTTTTCCGAAACACCGGCGAGGGTCAAAAGCGCGGCCGACTGCCCCATGGCCGGTCGCATCGTTTCCGGCAGGCCTGCTTCACGGACTGCTATATCCCAGTGACGCCGCTCCCGTGCGATCACCCAATCCAACAGGTCGTCAGCCGCTTCGATCCGCTCGCCGCGCGCGGCCGCTAGTGCCGCCACGTGCACGAACAAGGCCAAGCGGAAGTGCGCCGGCGAAAGGTCGGGAGGGTCCGCAACCGTTCCATGTTCGTAATCACCACCAACTCTTTGAACGAATGCCTGCCGCGCGCGCTCGAACGCTTCTTGTCTCTTTTCAAGGCCATCGGCCAAGGGCGTTACTTCCCATTGCTCAGTTCTGGGACCCGTCAGCAGGTCTTGAGCGTCGCCTTCGCTCCGCTGTAGATCCGCCCACCAATCGCCTTGGGCTCTGGCAAGCAGGACGATGCGAGCTTTGTGCGGAGGTTGTAGTCGCGCGGCTTGCGCCAGCAGCGCCGACACCGCGCCGCGCCGCGTTTCAGCGTAGTCGATCACCAGGAACAATGGCGTTTCCTGATGCAGCAACTCCTCCAAGGCCCAGTCGGGAGGCGTCTCGATTTTGCGGCTGAAGAATCCAATGCGGCACTTGCCCGTCATACGTTGGCGGACCCGATGGCACGCTTCCTGAAACAGGCGCGTCTTGCCGATACCGCCGGCCCCGGTATAGAGCCGCACCGCAATCGGGTGATCTTGGTCGCACCACGCCTGAATGTCGGCGATCTCCTGTTCGCGTCCATGGAACGGCACGATGCCGTATTCGGGGCGAAGCAAAGCGGAGTCGCCGAAGCGATCAGGCTGCCAGAGAAGACCGGGGCTGGAGACCAGCGATCCCACCGAGAGCGCTTTGATTTCCTCGGCCGTGTTTGCGGGCAACGCATTCAACTGTCCGAGAAGCCGGCTCCACAGCGTGGTCGCCAAACCGTCAATCGTTGCACCGTCTTTGACCAACTCGAGACAGAACGTCCGCAGGATGTTCCGTGCCCAGGACGCCTCCGGCTCGCCTGTCCTTTCCAGAAGCGGCCCGCACCTGGCGAGCAGCCGCTCCGCAAGGCGATCGCCCTCCAGATTCAGTTCGATCAAATCGTCACGGCTAATCCGCGCTTCGACCAATCCGTCCTGTGCGGTAAGACAAGCACGTCCCAGAGTGTCCGGCGCGAGCCCTTCGCCCTCGGCCATCGCCTGAAGGCTGTCTGCTATCCGCTCGACCAGTGCATCCGCATTCGAGCGTTCGGCGTCTGAGAGAAAGGACCAAAGCCGTTCAATCCCGCTTTGTCCAAGCGTCACACTCGCGCTCGTTCCGGACGGATCGAAAATCAGAGTAACGCCGGCCTTGGCCAGCGTCAGCCAAACGGACTCCGTCATACTGCGCTCTTACGCCCTTGTGACAGCCATCTACATTTCCGCACATTGGCGGCGCGTTATGCAAGTTTGGCGATATCGGTCTCACGGGCAGTCTGACAAGCCCCTTAGCCCGCGACGAACGTCCCGTGCAGGCCGAGCGGCAGGGCGTATGGCAGGCTGGCCGTGGCGAGCGGGCCGTCGCTTAGGCCGGCGGCGTCGAACACGTTGAGCCGGGTGACGCCGGCCTTGTAGTTCAGCACGGTGCCGAGCACCCAGCCGTCATCCTCGCCGGTGCCGCCGGGGCGAGGCACAAAGACGTGCTCCTCGGCGATGGCGTTCGGGCCGTAGGAATAGAACGAGCGCTCGCCGGTTTCCGGGTCGACGCGGACCACGGCGTTGAACAGCGGATGCGGCGCCGAGCCGTCGCTGCCGAGCAGGATCAGCCGGCGGTGGCGAAGGCCGGTCAGACGCGGGTCGATGCGCGGGAACTCGGCCTCGGCGTCCTCGGCGATCGCTTCTGACGTCGCCTTGCCGGCGGCGGGATCGACGGTCATGCGATAGGGCCGGGCGGTGGTGGCCGGCCGGTATTCGCCCCGCATTACCCAGCGCAGCGTTTCGAACATCAGCGACGGATCGTCGTAGCGCGCGAGGTCCAGGTGGATCTTGCCGGCGCTGTCCTCCCAGGCATTGCCGAAGTGAAACATCCAGAAGGCCGGCATCTCGACCGTCCGGTGTTTGGTCAGGTCGTCCTTGTCGAAGATCAGGATGCGGGTGCCGGCGTCCGGGTCCCAGACATGGCGGTCGAGAAACGCGCCGGGACGTTCGCGGTCGAAGTAGAGCGGCGGCAGCACCAGCAGCACCTGCCGTTCGGTGACGACGAAGTCGTGCACCATCGGCACCCGCTCCATCCGCACGATGCCCTGCTCCACCAGCGTGCCCGCCGGATCGATCCGGTAGAGCACGATGGCGCCGGCCGAGGAGGCGTAGCCGAAGCTCCAGAGCGTGCCCTGCGAGTCGACGCGGGGATGGGCGGAGAACGGCAGGCCCTTGGTCAACGGGTTCCAGGTCTTCGGCCCGATGGTATCCAGCGTGTCCGGTTCGATTTGATAGGCCGAGCCCCCTTCCCACAACGCCAGCAGCTCGCCGCCGTGGTGCAGCATGCTGATGTTGGCGGTGTTCAACGCATCGGCATTGGCCGCCCGGCGCATGTCCGGCAGGTAGGTGCCGAAGGTCATCTCCACCGGCCTGTCGGCTTTATCCTCTGTGGCGAGCTTTGCCGTCTCCACCAGACGGCCGAGATGGGCGACCTTGCCGCCGCCGATGCGGAACGCCTGCACCATGCCGTCGCCGTCGAACCAGTGCTGATACCGGCGGCCGCCGACCTCATGCTGGGCCGGCCCGTTGCGGTAGAGCGTGCCGGAAAGCTCGCTCGGGATCGTACCGTCGACGGTGAGCGCCGGCGTTTCGAGCCGCGCCTCGTTGGTGCCGAGCCAGCCGAGCAGCCAGGGCTTTTCGGCAAGCGCCGCGCGGAACGCCTTGGCCCAGTCGTCGCCCGCCGCCGCCAGCGGAAGGGGCAGGCCGGCCATGGCGGCTGTGGTTGCACTCAACGCCAGGAAGTCACGGCGGTTCATGACGATATCTCCCGGTTTGAGAGGGTCAGTAGCTCAGGGTCGCGGTCATTTTGAGCGGCTCGGCGTCCAGCCCGAACTTGGCGTCGGCGAAACCCGGCGGCCCGAAACTGCCGCGCGCGTCGTTCGAGAACGTGTAGCCCTCGGTCGGCATGCCGAGCAGGTTGGCGTCCAGCTCGCTGTTGCCGTTTTCGTCGTGGTAGACCGCGAAGCCGTAGGTGCCGGCGGGAAGGTCGTGCAGCGTCGCGCTCACCTGCCCCTCCCGGGCGCGCAGCCGAAGCGCCGCGATTTCGTTTTTGCGTTCCTTAAACGCATCCTCGCGGTCGAACAGCGCGACCATCACATAACCGTCGGCGCTGCGCACGCCTTGGATCGTCACCGTCAGGTCGGCGGCCTGCGCGACGCCCGCGAACGACAAAGCGGCGGCGAGTCCCAGCAGCGGTGCTCTCATGACTGCATCTCCTTGCTCCGTTCCGTGTTAGGCGGCGGTGCGTCGCCGGCCAGGGCCTGTAAATCGGCCAACGTCTCTTCCGCCCAGTCCGCCTCGGCGGCGATTTCGCGCATGCCGAGGCGGAGCGTCATCAGCCAGTAGGGCAAGTCGGGATGGCCGGCATGTTCCGCTTTGAGGGATCGCTCGATGGCGCGGTAGCGTTCCGCGGTCTCGCGCTTGCGGACCAGATAGCCGGTCAGATGCCCGATCATCGCTTCGGGCGCCGGGCGCCCGCCGAAGAACAGTTTCAGCAGCATCTCGTTGCGCACCGGCATCGGCTGCGGCGGCGCTTCGAACCAGCGGCCGAGTTCGGCGCGGCCGGCGTCGGTAATGGCGAAAGCGCGGCGGGGCCGGCCCCCGGTCTCGGTCTCGCCGGCAGGTTCGATCAACCCCTCGGCCTCCAGCCGGCGCAGTTCGGGATAGATCTGGCCGAAACTCTCCGACCAGAAATTGCCGATGCTCTCCTCGACCCGCTTGCGGATCTCGTAGCCGGACATCGGCCCCCAGGTCAGAAAGCCGAGGATCGCATGGGTGGTTCGGTTGCCGCGCGCCATCCGATAGCCTTACAAGCATATCTCTCTTAGATATATCTGAAAGATATAATGGCGCAAAATGCCGAATTTGCAAGGGCGGATTTACCGGCCCAGCGCAATCCGTCGGTAACTCAAGGCTTCCGCGATATGCACCCGTTTCACCTCGGCCGCGCCCTCCAGATCGGCCAAGGTGCGCGCCACCCTTAAGACCCGGTGATAGCCCCGGGCCGAGAGCCGCATGGCGTCGACCGCCTCGGTCAGCAGCCGCCTGCCGTCTCCGTCCGGCGCGGCGACCTGCTCCAGCAATTCGCCGTCGACGTCGGCGTTGGTGCGAACATTGTCGGGCGCCTCCAGGTCCCGGTAGCGCCCGGTCTGGATCTCGCGTGCGACGGCGACCCGCGCGGCCACATCCGCCGAGCTTTCCGCCGGCGGCGGCAGGCTCAGGTCGGCGGCGGAGACGGCCGGCACGTCAACCCTCAGGTCGAAACGGTCGATCAGCGGCCCGGACAGTTTCGCCTGATAGTCCAGCGCGCATTTCGGCGCCCGGCTGCAGGCCCGGGCCGGGTCGTCCAGATGGCCGCAGCGGCAGGGGTTCATCGCCGCCACCAGCTGGAACCGCGCCGGGTAGCTGACATGGGCGTTGGCCCTGGCGACCGTGACGCCGCCGGTCTCCAGCGGCTGGCGCAAAGCCTCCAGCACCGCGCGCGGGAATTCAGGCAGTTCGTCCAGGAACAGCGTGCCGAAGTGGGCCAGTGACACTTCGCCCGGCCGGGTGCGCAGCCCGCCGCCGACCATCGCGGCGACGGAGGCGGAATGGTGCGGGTCGCGGTAGGGCCGGCGCCGGCCGATCCGGCCGTCCTTCAACTGGCCGGCCAGGCTGGCGATCTTTGAGACCTCCAGCGCCTCGGCCGGCTGAAGCGGCGGCAGCAGGCCGGGCAGGCGCGCCGCCAACATCGATTTTCCCGCGCCGGGCGGGCCGACCATTAAAAGGTTATGGCCGCCGGCGGCCGCCACTTCCAGCGCCCGCTTCGCGGTCTCCTGGCCTTTGATGTCGCTTAAATCCGGAATCGGCGCGTCGTCGTCCGCCAGCATCGGCTCCGGCGGCGTCAGCACCTGTCGGCCCTTGAAATGATTGACCAATGCCAGCAGGCCGCCCGGCGCCAGCACCTCCACGCCGTCTCCGGCCCAGGCCGCTTCGCCACCCGAAGCCGCCGGGCAGATCACCCCGCGCCCGGCCTTGGCCGCGTGGTCCGCCGCCGGCAAAACCCCGGCGACCGCCGTCAGCGCCCCGTCCAGCGCCAGTTCGCCGAGCGCCGCGTAACCGGCGATCTCGTCCGCCGGCAGCACGCCCATGGCGCCCAGGATCGCCAGCGCGATCGGCAGATCGTAGTGGCTGCCTTCCTTCGGCAGGTCGGCCGGCGACAGGTTGACGGTGATCCGCTTCGGCGGCAAAGCCAGCCCGATGGCGTTCAACGCCGCCCGCACCCGCTCCCGCGACTCGGCCACCGCCTTGTCCGGCAGCCCGACCACCGTAAAGACCGGCATGCCCGGCGAGATCTGCACCTGAACGTCGACATCGACGACGTCGATGCCCTGAAACGCCACCGTATTGACCCGAGCGACCACCGAAACTCCCGCGCGAAAAACCTATGCTGTTCCTAGCGGGATAGTAGGGGGTTTGATGGGAAAGCGCCAATGCCGGCCCGATGGGCCGGCAGGGCACTCAATAATGACTAAGTTCGACCGTTCGGCCGACCGCTTTAACGGCCGACGCGCGCCTCGAGCATCAGGGCCGAGAAGCCCACGGCCGGGTCGGCCGGGTGCTGGGTGGCGTAGCGCGGCAGGAAGGTCTTGGCCTTGGCGGCGAAAGTGAACCAGCGAATTTTCATAACACTCATCCCCAATTGCCCGCGCGATGCGGTGATGAAATGGATGAGTGACATATAGGCAAGGAAACGTCGTCTACCAGCGCGATTCCGCCAGCCGAGCCATGCGCTTTATGCATGGCTCGTTGGCACGGGAAAATTGGCGGTTTCCGGGGCTTTCTCAGGCCATACCCGCGGTATGCAACGCCCTCCGCTTGGCGCCTTCCAGGTCGTAGTGCTTGCGGGTGACGATGCGCTGGGCGTAGAGGCCGCCGCCGGCCTGGATGTTGGTCACCAGCTTCCAGCCGCCGTGGGCGTCGGCCGTCAGGTCGCGGATGGCGTGGAACAGCCGCATGCGGTATTCGCCGTCGACGCCGTCGGCCCCGGCCATGTATTTCCGCACCAGGGGCCCGACCTCGTTGTTCTCCATGTCGCCGATCGACGGCGCGGTCAGGATCGAGCCGCCGGAAATATCGTGCAGGTGGCGGACCATCAGGTTGTAGTTGGCGGCGCCCTGGTACTTGCCGGCGTTGGTATAGAGCTCGTCCGGGTAGGCGGCGCCGTCGGGCCCGAAATCGCAGTTGGCGATCGCCGCCTCCAGTGTCGCGCGGACCAGGGTGGCGTGGATGATCATCTCCGAGATCTTTTCGCGGATATGCGCCGTGCGCGCCAGCCCGTTGGCCTCGGCGATCAGTTGGGCGAAGCCGACCAGTTCGTCCGCCTCGTCGGCCATGAAGGCGAGCCCGCCGAGCCGTTCCCATAGCCCCAGCGAATGGGCGAACACCGCCGCGTGCTCGACCTCGCCGTCCAGGAAGATACGCTCGCTCGGCACGAACACGTCGTCGAAGATGACGAAACCTTCCGGGCAGTGCTTGGTGCCGGAGATCGGGAAAGTGCGGAGATCCTCGTGCCGCGGCGCGTAGCTGGCGTTGACCACCTTGACCCCCGGCGCGTTGGCCGGCACGGCGCAGGCGATGGCGTAGTCGTCCTCGCCTTCCTTCATCGCCTTGGTCGGGATCGTCATCAATTCGTGGGCGAGCGAGGCGCCGGAGATGTGCAGCTTGGCGCCGCGGATCACCACGCCGTCGTCGCGCCGCTCCACTACCCGGGTGTAGGAATCCGGATCCGCCTGCTTGCCCGGCGGTAGGCCGCGGTCGCCCTTCGCGTCCGTGATGCATTCGGCGATCCGGATGTCGTCGCGCTGCGCCCGCTCGACGAAGGCTTGGATACGCTCTGCGTAGACCGGGTGCTGCTTGCCGATCCGGCCGGCGACCGTCATCAGGGTCATGATCGACTGGTAGGTGGTGTTGGCGACCAGGTCGGCCTGATGCAGCAGCGGGATGTGGTCGCGCAGGTCCTGGGCGGAACGCGGAATCTCCATCATCGGGTTGCGCGCGGCGCCGGGCTCGTAGAACCGGTCGTAGGCGGCGGCCACGACATTCGCCGCCGGCCCCAGGATCGGATGGCCCAGCAGATCGTCGACCCGCTCGCCCTCGAAATAGGTCGTCCGGCCGTCGTCCAGCGACGCCCGGTACTGTTCCCCCGTCATCATGTTCGCATCACTCCCCTCAACGCCGCTACGGCATACGTCACAGCGCGGTTAGACTGTCCGCTCGTTGGGGGGAATTGTGCCTGCCGGCCGGATCGGCGGCAAGCCGGGGCTGTTTTCGTTTTGGTGGATGCGCCTAGCCGGCCCGCTCCCCCGTCCCAACCACCCATAGGGTACCCTGGTGTGGGTGGTTGGGACGGGGGAGCGGGCCGGCTAGGCCTCAAACAGACAAACTAAGCGTGGGCGCAGCGCGCCTCGATGGCGTCCCAGATCAGCGCTTCCAGGCAGACGTTGTCGAAGCGGTTGACCTCCTGCAGGCCGGTCGGCGAGGTCACGTTGATCTCGGTCAGGTATTCGCCGATCACGTCGATGCCGACGAAGATCAGGCCCTTTTCCTTCAAGGTCGGACCGATGGCGGCGCAGATCTCGCGCTCGCGTCCCGTTAGTTCGCTTTTCAGCGGCGTCCCGCCGACATGCATGTTGGAGCGCGCCTCGCCAGCCGCCGGCACCCGGTTGATCGCGCCGACCGGCTCGCCGTCGACCAGGATGATCCGCTTGTCGCCCTGGCGCACCTCCGGCAGGTAGCGCTGCACGATCACCGGCTCGCGGTAGAATTGGGTAAACATCTCCATCAGCGAATTCAGGTTCTCGTCGTCGGGTTTGACGTGGAACACCCCGGCGCCGCCGTTGCCGAACAGCGGTTTCAGGATGATGTCCTTGTATTCCGCCCGGAACGCCCGCACCTCCTCCGGATTGGCGGTGATCACCGTCGGCGGCAGCAGGCCTTCGAAGTGGGTGGCGAACAGCTTCTCCGGCGCGTTGCGCACGGCGACCGGGTCGTTCACCACCAGGGTCTGCGGGTGCACCAGCTCCAGCAGGTGCGTCGTGGTGATGTAGGACATGTCGAACGGCGGGTCCTGGCGCAAAAGCACCACGTCCATCATCGACAGGTCCGTGTCCACGGCCTCACCGACGCTGAAATGGTCGCCCTTTTTGCGCCGCACTTCCAATGGTTGCATGCGCGCGACGACGCGGTGCTCGCGCAAGGACAGGTCCTTGGGCTGATAGAAGAACAGCGCATGGCCGCGGCTCTGCGCCTCCAGCGCCAATACGAAGCTGCTGTCCGCATCGATGTCGATGCTGTCGATCGGGTCCATTTGGATGGCGACGGCTAAGCTCATGGCGACGCACTATAAACCGCGCGGCGGCTGCGGCGAAACCGCCTCAATTCAGTTTTCGGCGCAATAGCTGCAGGCTCTCGGCGGCGTCGCGCCGGGCCTCCGGATCGTCGCTGCCGTCGATGAAGGTTTGCAGCGTCTCCATCGCGGCATGCAGGTTGCCGGTCTGCGCCTGCAGACCGGCAAGCTCCCGCCAGACCGCCAGATAGGCCGGCGCGATCAGGACCATGCGTTGCAGCACCTCGATCCCCCGCGCGGTATCGCCAGCCTGAACGGCGCGGGTCTTGATGTTGTTCTGCAGCCGCAGCAGCACGTCGCGGGCGCCGACCGCCTGGATATCGTTCGGCTGCAATTCGACGGCGCCGCCGGTCATGCTTTGCAGCAGCGCCCGCATCTCGCCGATCGACAATTGCCTGCCGCCATTGAACGGATCCAGCACCAGGCGCTCAGCGCCGGCTTCCAGCCGCAGCAGGAAGTGCCCGGGGAAATTCAGGCCGTTCAAATCCCAGCCCAGGGTGCGGGCGGTCTGGATGTACAAGATGCCCAGCGCCACCGGCAGCCCCTTGCGGCGGTCGATCACCCGCATCAGGTCAGCGTTCTGCATATCGTCGTAGTTCCGGGTATCGCCGCTGAAGCCGTGCCGCCTCGCAATGACCTCGTTCAGCACGGCCAGCCGGTCTTCGATCGGCGGCGCCGGCTCCGCCGTCAGCGCGGCGGCGTCCTCCGCCATCTGGTCGAGATAGGCGACGTAGCGGTCGAGCGGCGCGTCCGGATTGTCCAAAGCCGCGCAGAGCAGGGCGGCCAGGCCGATATCCACCTCGGAGTCGGCCTGCCGCCCCAGCCTTCGGAGTCTCTCGGTCAGCGGTTCGGACACGGCACCTGTCAACTGTTGCGGCGCGGATCGTCCTTCAATCGTACGTGGCTGATCACCTTTTGCACGCCGGAAATCGTCCGGGCGTGATTGGTCACCGCCTCCAGTTCCTGCTGGTTCTGCGCAATGCCAAGCAGGTAGATCACCCCGTTGACCGTCTCGACATTGTAGTTGATGTCGTTGACGCCGCCGTCGCCCAGCATCTTGGCGCGCAGCTGGGTGGTGATCCAGGTATCCTTGGTGGCGCTGAGCAGGCCCGAACTATCGTCGACCTGAATCTCGTTGATCACTTCCCTGATACCGCTGGCGCCCCAGGCGACCCGGGCCGCCTCGACCCGGTCGTCCGGTTCGGCGACGCTGCCGGTCAGCAGCGCGCGGCCCTCGACCACTTCGACGCCGACCTTGCGAAACAGCTTCGGATCTTTTTGCAGCAGACCCGTATTGATGGCGATTTCGGCGCCCGCATCGTCGACCGCGTTGCCGACCGAACGCTCCTGCGCGGCGGTCACCCCGACCGTGGCGCCCGTGCCGAGCACGGCCGCCGCGACACAACCGGACAGTATCCAGGCCAGACCGACAAAACCGAGAACGACGCCCACGGGACGGATCGACACCGCGGGCAAACCCCGAAATGAAAGGATCATGATCTTCCAATCCTCAATTGCAGCGTGAAACGGCGCATAACGTCCGTGATTCGGCCGGAAACATACCACATATTGTCACGCCGGACGCCAGGCATCCTCTATATGGCGCGGCCGCCATCCACCCGCAACCAGCATCACGTCGAACCGGATCGCCAGCCCGGCAAGATCCGGCCGCCGCGCGACAAAACCCTCCGCGGCGCGGCCGATGCGCCGGCGTTGGCGCGCCGTCACGGCCTCCGCCGCATCGCGCAGGCTTTTGCGCCGTTTGACCTCGACACAGGCCAGCACCCCGGCGCGGCGCGCGACGATGTCGATCTCGCCGACCGGCAGGCGGACGCCGCGGGCGACGATGCGGTAACCCTTGAACACAAGCAGCAGGGCGCATAGCCATTCGGCCGCCCGGCCGTGACGGTAGGCACGGCGCCGCCGCTCGGTCTCAGGTGTCATTGTCGCCGGCAAGGTCCAGCGCGCGCCGGTAGATTTGCCGCCGGGGCATACCGGTGGCGGCGGCGACCGCCGCGACGGCCTCCCGCACACTCATCGACTTCAAAGCGGCACGCAAGTCGGCATCAACCTCCGCCGCGGTTGCCGGCGGCCGGTCCGGCGGCGGGCCGATCACCACCACCAGCTCGCCTTTGGGCGGGCCGGAAGCGGCGTACGCTTCGGCCAGCTCGGACAACGTTCCGCGCCGCACTTCTTCGTGCAGTTTGGTGAGTTCCCGCGCTACCGCCGCGTTGCGGTCGCCCAGTACTTCCGCCATATCGGCCAGGCTGGCCGCCAGCCGCCGCGCCGATTCCATCACCACCAACGTCGCGCCGATATCGCAAAGATCCGTCAGCGCCCGTTTCCGCGCGGCCGACTTCGGCGGCAGGAAACCGGCGAACATGAAACGGTCGGTCGGCAGGCCGGCCACGGCCAGGGCGGCGAGCAGGGACGACGCGCCCGGCAGCGTGGTGACGGTGAAACCGGCGTCGACCGCTTCGGCGACCAGCCGGTATCCCGGATCGGAGATCAGCGGCGTTCCCGCGTCGCTGACCAGAGCGACGACCTGGCCCTCCGCCAACCGGCGCAGCAACTTCGGTCTCACTTTCGTCGCATTATGGTCGTGATATGCGACGGTCGGTGTGGTAATGCCGTAACGGCTCAACAGCTTCGCGGTGACTCGCGTATCCTCGCAGGCAATGACGTCCGCCATGGCGAGCAGCCGTTCTGCCCGGAAGGTCAGGTCGCCGATATTGCCGATCGGCGTCGCCGTAACATAAAGGCCGGCCTCCGGTTTACGCGGAATGTCGGCGAGTTTAGGGTCTGCCGCGGTCGCGGAGGAGGTATCTGGTGTCCCGTCTTTCGTCATCGCTTTCGATCGCCGTGGTTACCGCCTTGCTCGCCGGGTGCGGTGGGTCGTCGGACAACGGCCAGCTTACCACCGGCGGCGTTGTCGGGCAGCTACCGGAAACATCGGACAGTCCGGCCGGCCGGCCGTCGGGGCCTTTGACCGGATCGACAGAGCTTCCGGGCGTCAGCATCGATCCGACCGAAGGCGGCACGCCGCAATTGCGGCCACCGGCGGCGTCGGGCCCGCAGCCCATTAAAATCGGCCTGCTGTTGCCGTTGACCGGGTCCGCCGCAGAGGCCGGAGAGGCGATGCTATCGGCCGCGCAACTGGCGTTGTTCGACGCCGGCGATGCGCGCCTGACCCTGTTGCCGCGCGACACCGCGGGCACGCCGGCCGGCGCCATCCAGGCGATGAACGAGGTTCTCAGCGAAGGCGCGGAGGTCGTCCTGGGCCCGGTATTCGCCGATGCCGTCGCCGCCGTCGCGCCGCGCGCGCGGGGCCGCGGCGTCAATGTGATCGCCTTTTCCAACGACCGCACGGTCGCGGGCGAAGGTGTCTACCTGATGGGCCTGTTGCCGGAGGCGCAGGTCGCGCGGGTGGTGGGCTACGCCGACCGTCAGGGCCTGCGCCGGTTCGCCGTATTGGCTCCGGATTCGCCTTACGGCAACCGGGTCATCGAAGCGATACAGGAGGCAGCGGCAGAGACCGGCGCGGAGATTACCCAGGTGGTGATCTATCCGGCCGAAGCCGGACCGGGCGACGAAGCGCTGCTGGCCAGCGTCCGCCGCCTGGCCGATTACGAGGCCCGCCGCGCCGCGCTGGAGGACCAGCGGAAGTCTCTGGAAGAGCGCGACGACGAACTGTCCCGCCGCGCCCTCAAGCGCCTGGAATCCTTGGATGCCTATGGCGAACTGACCTACGACGCGGTGTTGCTGGCCGACGGCGGCACCCGGCTGACGGCGGTCGCGCCGCTGCTGCCGTTCTACGACATCGACACCTCGAAAATCCGCCTGCTCGGCACGGCGCTTTGGGACGATCCGGGTATCGCCGCGGAACCGGCCTTACAGGGCGCCTGGTTTGCCGCGCCGCCGCCGACAGGCCGCTCCGCGTTCCAGGATCGCTTCCGCAAGGTCTACGGCAAGAAACCGCCGCGCATCGCCAGCCTGGCCTACGACGCCGTCGCGCTGACCGCGATCCTGTCCGCCGAACGGCCGGCCGACCCAAGCTTCATAGCGACGGAAACGCCGGTCGACATTTTCGCCGAAGAGGCGCTCACCAATCTCAGCGGCTTCGTCGGCTACGACGGCATCTTCCGGTTCGAGCCCGATGGGGTGGCCGAGCGGGGTTTAAGCGTCCTGGAAGTCCGGCAGCGGGATTTCCGGGAAATCGACCCGGCCCCGACCAGTTTCGAGGACGTCTTCAACTAACGTCGTCGGTCCTTACGGGTCGAGCCGAACATCAATTATCTAAACCGCCGTTCGCCGCTCGGCCAATATCTCGGTCAGCACGGCGTTCAGCACGCGGCGACCGGAATAGGTCGCGCGCAGCGCGTGATCGTCCAGCTCCAGGAAGCCACCGTCGATCAGGTCGGACAACCGGGTCGCGTCGACGACGTCCTCGATCCGGCAACCGACCGCCGCGGCAAAGGTTTCCAGGGCGATGCCTTCGGTCAGCCGCAATCCCATCAGCACCGCTTCTTCGGCCCGCTCCGCCAGCGGAATCCGCGCGCGGCTTTCCGTACCGTGGCCGTCGCGTTCGACGGCTTCCAGCCAGGCCTCCGGTTTGCGGATCTGGCTGACCGCGAGCCGGTCGCCGTCTTTGCCGATCCGGCCATGGGCGCCCGGGCCGATGCCGATATATGTCCCGTATCGCCAATAGGTCAGATTGTGGCGGCATTCCGCACCCGGCCGGGCATGGTTGGAAATCTCGTAGGCCGGCAACCCGGCCTCGCCGGCGACATCCTGCGTCACCTGGAAAAGCAGCGCCGCCGGATCGTCGTCCATCGGTGCCCATTCGCCGCGTTTGACGGCGCCGGCAAACCCGGTGTTCGGCTCGATGGTCAGCTGGTAGAGCGAAATATGCTCGCCCGCCGCTTCCAAGGCCCGCTTCAGGTCACGACGCCACCCCGCCTCGGTCTGGTCCGGCGTTGCGTAGATCAGGTCGATCGACACCCGGTCGAACCGCTCCGTCGCGATGTCCAGCGCGGCAAGCGCCTCGGCGGCATCGTGACCGCGGCCGAGGAATTTCAGCACCTTGTCGTCCAGCGACTGCACGCCGAGCGACAGGCGGTTGACGCCGGCGTCCCGGAATTCGGCGAAACGCGACGCCTCCACCGTCGTGGGATTGGCTTCGAGCGTGACCTCAAGATCCGGCGCCGACGGCCAGAACGCCTTTGCCTTGTCCAAAATCGCGGCCACCGCCTCCGGCGGCATCAGCGACGGCGTACCGCCGCCGAAAAAGATGCTGGTCAACGGCCGCTTCGCGACCCGATCGGCATAGTGGTCCAGCTCCGCCAGCAAGGCCGCCTGCCAGCGCGGCAGGTCGACTTTGTTCCGGACATGGCTGTTGAAATCGCAATACGGACATTTCGAGAGACAGAATGGCCAATGCACATAGAGGCCGAACCCCGGATCCGGCGCGGCGAAAGCGCTGCCGGCGGACGCCTCAGCGGTCGAAGCAGGCATCGGTCAACTTACGGAAGGCGACGGCCCGGTGGCTGGACGAATGTTTAATGGCAGGATCCATCTCGCCATAGGTCAGGGTCTCGCCCTCAGGCACGAACATCGGGTCGTAGCCGAAACCCCGGTCGCCGCGCGGCGGCCAGACCAGACTGCCATAGACCCGGCCCTCGAAGCATTCGCTATGGCCGTCGGGCCAGGCCAGCGCCAGAACGGAAACGAAATGAGCGCCGCGGTCCGCGGTGTCGCCCAGTTTGTCCCAGACCAGCTCCATCGCCATGTCGAAATCCCGCGTCGGCCCGGCCCAGCGGGCCGAGTGAATGCCCGGCTCGCCGCCGAGCCCATTGACCGCCAGCCCGGAATCGTCGGCCAACGCGACAATGTTCGCGCCTCGGGCCGCCGCATGCGCCTTGAGCAGGGCGTTTTCGTGAAAGGTCGTACCGGTTTCCTCCGGCTCCGGCAGGCCCAGCTCGCCGGCGGACACGGTTTCCAGCCCGTACGGCGCCAGCAGATCGGCCATTTCCCGCAGCTTTCCGGCATTGTGGGTGGCCACGACCAGTTTGCCATGTTCGAGTTTGCGCAACGCCTCTACGAGCCTTCTTCCAACGTCCGGCGCTGCATGCCGGCCAGTTCGCCGATGCCGCTTTTGGCCAACTCGAACAGTGCCTGGAACTGGCCTTCGGAGAACGGTTCCTCTTCCGCGGTGCCCTGAATTTCGATGATGCCCCCACCGCCGGTCAGCACGAAATTGGTGTCTGCCTGGGCGCCGGAATCCTCAATGTAATCCAGGTCAAGTACCGGCGTGCCCTGATAGATACCGCAGGATACCGCGGCGACCTGATCGATCAGCGGCACCTCGGCGATCATACCCTTCTCGACCATCCACTTGAACGCCAGGTTCAGCGCCACGTAGCCGCCGGTTATCGAGGCCGTCCGCGTGCCGCCGTCGGCCTGCAAAACGTCGCAGTCCACCTTGATCTGGCGCTCGCCGAAGCCTTTCAGGTCCGTCACCGCACGCAGCGATCGGCCGATCAGACGCTGAATTTCCTGGGTGCGCCCGGACTGCTTGCCGCGCGCCGCTTCCCGGTCGGTCCTGGTGCCGGTGGACCGCGGCAGCATGCCGTATTCGGCCGTCACCCAGCCGCGGCCGGTATTCCTTAAGAAAGGCGGCACCCTTTCGTCGACGCTGGCCGTGCACAGCACGTGGGTATCGCCGAAACGCACCAGGCAGGAGCCCTCGGCATACTTGGCAAAACCCGGTTCCAAACTGACGGCACGCAACTGATCGGGTCGGCGACCTGACGGACGCATGAAAGCTCTCCTGGCTGGGATCGACGGTCCAAGGCTCGCTCGACCGCGCTTGCCGCAGGTTCTAACGCATTATTCGTCCTAGTCAAACCGCCTGGGTTTTGGTCGAACTGCCGGGGTCTTGGTCGAACTGCCAAGCCGGGCCGCTCCCCCGTCCCAACCACCCATACAGGGTACCCTTGGGGTGGTTGGGACGGGGGAGCGGGCCGGCTTGGCCGCAACAGCGGACTCTCCCCACCCCGCGTTGACGAGGCCAGACACGAACACTACATTCCTATGGCTTTCGGCCGTCGAGGCTCAGATGTCGGTATCGCAGATACAAGAGCTCAACGAACGGTCGCGCGAGATATTTCGGGAAATCGTCGAGTCCTACTTGGAAAGTGGCGCCCCGGTGGGGTCCCGGCTGGTCGCGCGGCGATTGGAGACCAGGCTGTCCCCGGCCTCGGTGCGCAACGTTATGGCGGACCTGGAGGATGCCGGGCTTTTGGTGTCGCCGCACACCTCCGCCGGACGGGTTCCCACCGAAGTGGGGATGCGGCTGTTCGTCGACGGGCTGATGGAGCTCGGCGATCTGACCGAGGACGAACGCGCGTCCATCGAGGGGCGCTGCCAGGCCCAGGGCCGCAGCGTCGAGGAAATGCTGGGCGAGGCGACCACCATGCTCTCCGGCCTGTCGCGCTGCGCCGGCCTGGTGGTTGCGCCGAAGCTGGATTCGGCGCTCAAGCATGTCGAATTCGTGGCGCTTGGCCCCGACCGGGCCCTGGTCGTCATCGTGACCGAGGACGGGGTCGTCGAAAATCGCCTGGTTGAGCTGGAGGCCGGGATCTCGCCTTCCGCCCTGGTGGAGGCGAGCAACTACCTCAACGACCGCCTGCGCGGCCGCACGATGCTGGAGGCGCGGAGCGAGATCTTAAGGGAGTTGGATCAGCAGAACGCGCAGCTCGACGAGCTCACCACCCGCGTGGTGGAAGCCGGCATGGCGGAGTGGGGTGGCGGCGGAAAACACAACACCCTGATCGTCCGGGGCCGCGGCAATCTGTTGGAAGACGTCGGCGCCGTCGAGGATTTGGAACGGATCCGGCAGCTCTTCGACCAGTTGGAAGCCAAGCGCGATATCGTCCGCCTGATCGACCTGACGGAGGGCGGCGAGGGCGTGCGGATCTTCATCGGCTCGGAGAACAAACTGTTCAATCTGTCCGGATCTTCCTTGATCGTGGCGCCGTTCTCGAATAGCAGACAGGCCATTGTCGGCGCGATCGGGGTGATCGGACCGACGAGGTTGAATTATGCGCGGATCGTTCCCATGGTGGACTACACCGCGCAAGTCATAGGCCGGCTGATCGGCTAAGCATCGCTTTCATCTATAAATCTGACGAGTGACAGGATGAACCCGCAGGAAGAAAACAAACAAGTGCCGGAAGACGGCCCGGTAGACGGTAATGTCGCCGCCAATGCGGACGCCGCCAAGGTACCGGCGGACGCCGGCGAAGCAGCCGCCGCCGTCGAGGCCACGGAGACATCCGGCGATGCCGTCGCGGAAGAGCCCGATCCCAGGGATGCGGAGATCGCCGACCTCAAGGATAAGTTGCTGCGGGCCGTGGCCGAAACGGAGAACGTCCGCCGCCGGTCGGCGCGCGAAAAGGAAGAGACCCACAAGTTCGCCGTCAGCAACTTCGCCAAGGACCTGTGCGACGTGGCCGACAACCTGCAAAGGGCGGTAGAGGCCGTGCCGGCCGACAAGGCCGAGGACGCGATCGTCAAGACTCTGGTCGAAGGCGTCGAAATGACCGAGCGGACCATGCTTAGCGCGTTCGAACGGCACGGCATCCGCCGGATCGATCCCCAGGGCGAGAAGTTCGATCCGAACCTGCATGAGGCGATGACCGAGATCGAGGATCCGAGCGCCGAACCGGGCACCGTGATCCAGGTATTTCAGACCGGCTACGTCATCAACGACCGCCTGTTGCGGCCTGCACGCGTCGTCGTCGCCAAGGGCGGCGAGAAGCAGCACGGCGCCAAAGTGGACACCGTCGCCTGAGCGCGCGGCCGTCCGATGCAAACCGATCATGTCAGGTACCGTGGAAGGCACGCCCCGAATACCGCGAATCCATGCTGCGGAGCACAAAATCGTGCGATGCAACAGCGGGTTGCGGGCCTGATATATCGAACCTATATATCCAAGCAATCCGACGCCCTGACGAAAGGCTTAGGGCGATAGCCATGGGGGCGCGACCGGTGCATGATGTGGCCACTCGCGCCTGCCGCTGTTGAAGAGGACAAAAATGTCGAAAGTTATCGGTATCGATTTAGGCACGACCAACTCGTGCGTCGCCATCATGGATGGCAGCACGCCCAAGGTGATCGAAAACGCGGAGGGCATGCGAACCACGCCGTCGATGGTGGCGTTCACCGACGACGGTGAACGGTTGGTCGGGCAGGCCGCGAAACGCCAGGCGGTAACCAACCCGGAAAACACCCTGTTCGCCATCAAGCGGTTGATCGGCCGCCCCTTCGACGACCCGATCACCAAGAAAATGGCCGCGATGGTGCCTTATGAGCTGGTCAAGGCCGACAACGGCGACGCCTGGGTGACCGCCCAGAAAGAGCGCTACGCGCCGTCGCAGATTTCCGCCTTTACCTTACAGAAGATGAAGGAAACGGCCGAAGCCTATCTGGGCGAGACGGTCGAGCAGGCGGTGATCACCGTCCCCGCCTATTTCAACGACGCGCAGCGGCAGGCGACCAAGGACGCGGGCAAGATCGCCGGCCTCGAAGTCCTACGCATCATCAACGAGCCGACGGCCGCGTCGCTCGCCTACGGGCTGGACAAGAAGGACGGCAAGACCATCGCGGTCTACGACCTCGGCGGCGGCACCTTCGACGTCTCGATCCTGGAGATCGGCGACGGCGTGTTCGAGGTTCGCGCCACCAACGGCGACACCTATCTGGGCGGCGAAGACTTCGACATGACCCTGGTCGATTACCTCGCCGACGAATTCAAGAAGGACAATCAGATCGATCTGCGCAACGACCGTCTGGCGTTGCAGCGGCTCAAGGAAGCGGCCGAGAAGGCCAAGATCGAGCTGTCGTCCGCCATGCAGACCGACGTCAACCTGCCGTTCATCACGGCGGATCAGAGCGGGCCGAAACACCTGACCATGAAGATGACCCGGGCCAAGCTCGAGTCGCTGGTCGGCGATCTCATTCAGCGCACCGTCGAGCCCTGCCGCGCCGCGTTGAAGGACGCCGGCCTGCAGCCCGGCGACATCGACGAAGTCGTGATGGTCGGCGGCATGACGCGGATGCCGAAGGTGGTTGAGACCGTCAAGGACTTCTTCGGCCGCGAGCCGCACAAGGGCGTCAATCCGGACGAGGTCGTGGCGGTCGGCGCGGCGATCCAGGCCGGCGTTCTGCAGGGCGACGTCAAGGACGTGCTGCTGCTGGACGTCACCCCGCTGTCGCTCGGCATCGAGACCCTGGGCGGCGTGTTCACCCGGCTGATCGACCGCAACACCACCATCCCGACGCGCAAGGGCCAGGTGTTCTCCACCGCCGAGGACAACCAGACCGCCGTCACCATCCGGGTGTTCCAGGGCGAGCGCGAGATGGCTGCCGACAACAAGCTGCTGGGCCAGTTCGACCTAGTGGGCATCCCGCCGGCGCCGCGCGGCATGCCGCAGGTGGAGGTCACCTTCGACATCGACGCCAACGGCATCGTCAACGTCTCGGCCAAGGACAAGGCCACCGGCAAGGAGCAGCAGATCCGCATCCAGGCCTCGGGCGGCCTTTCCGACGGCGACATCGACCGCATGGTCCGCGACGCCGAGGAGCATGCCGCCGACGACCAGAAGCGCAAGGAGACGGTGGAGGCCCGCAACCAGGCCGATGCCATGATCCACGCCACCGAGAAGAACCTGGCGGAATACGGCGACCAGGTGCCCGAGGCCGACAAGCAGGCGATCGAGGCCGCCGTCGCCGACCTGCGCACGGCGCTGGAAGGCGAGGACGTGGATGCCATCAAGGCGAAGACCGAGGCCCTCGGCCAGGCGTCGATGAAGCTGGGCGAGGCCATGTACAAGGCCAGCCAGGCCGAGAACGCCGCCGGCGCGGCCGGTCCCGGTGCCGGCGATGGCGGGGCGGCGGGCGGCGGCGCCTCGGACGATACGGTGGTCGACGCCGACTTCGAGGAAGTCGACCCCGACAAGGACAAGAAAGCCGGCTGACGCGGGTCCGCTCCGTGGGGGCAGGATCGAGGATCACCGTGCCGCCGGCCGGCCGCGCGTGCCGGCCGGCGGGGTGCGTGTAGGGGACCCGGTCGATGGCCAAGGAAGACTACTACCGCACCCTCGGGGTCGACCGCGACGCCGGCGCCGACGAGCTCAAGAAGGCGTACCGCAAGGCGGCCATGCAGTATCACCCGGACCGCAACCCGGGCGACAAGGACGCCGAGCAGAAGTTCAAGCAGATCAACGAGGCCTACGAGGTCCTCAAGGACGACCAGAAGCGGGCGGCCTACGACCGCTTCGGCCACGCCGCGTTCGAGCAGGGCGGGCCCGGCGGCTTCGGCGGCGACGGCGGCTTCGGCTTCTCGTCCGGGTTCGCCGACATCTTCGACGAGATGTTCGGCGACTTCATGACCGGCAACCGCCGGGGCGGTCGTGCCAACGGCCGCGGCTCGGACCTCCGCTACAACATGGACGTCACCCTCGAGGACGCCTTCGCCGGCAAGAAGGCGACCATCCGCGTGCCCACGTCGGTGGCCTGCGAGCCGTGCAACGGCTCGGGCGGCAAGGGCGGCGCGGCGCCGGCGACGTGCGGCACCTGCCGGGGCACCGGCCGCGTCCGCACCCAGTCCGGCTTCTTCACCGTCGAGCGCACCTGCCCCACCTGCGGCGGCACCGGCCAGACCATCAAGGACCCGTGCCGGTCCTGCGGCGGCACCGGGCGCAGCCGCAAGGAGAAGTCGCTGCAGGTCAACATCCCCGCCGGCGTCGAGGACGGCACCCGCATCCGCCTCGCCGGCGAGGGCGAGGCCGGCCTGCGCGGCGCGCCGCCGGGCGATCTCTACATCTTCCTGTCGGTGGCCCAGCACCGCTTCTTCCACCGCGATGGCGCCAACGTCTATTGCCGGGTGCCGATTCCGATGACCACGGCGGCCCTCGGCGGCGTGGTCGAGGTGCCGGCGGTGGACGGCTCGCGGGCCAAGATCACCATCCCGGCGGGCACCCAGACGGGCCGCCAGTTCCGCCTGCGCGGCAAGGGCATGACCGTGCTGCGCTCGCCGTCGCGGGGCGACATGTTCATCGAGGCGGTGGTGGAGACGCCGGTGAACCTGACCGGCGAGCAGGAAAAGCTGCTGCGCGAGTTCGAATCCGCCGGCAACGGCGAGAAGCACAGCCCCGAATCCCATGGCTTCTTCGCCAAGGTCAAGGAGCTGTGGGAAGACCTCCGGGAATAGCCGGCGGCCGGCGGCGGGGAGCCTGGACACCATGAACATCGGAATAGTCGGCTGCGGCGGCCGCATGGGGCGGATGCTGGCGAAGGCGGTGCTGGAGGCCGAGGGCGTCGCGCTCGCCGGCGGCACCGAGCGCGCCGGGCACGACGCCATCGGTGCCGATATCGGCGTCCTCGCCGATGCGGGCCCGTGCGGCCTGACGGTGAGCGTCGATACGGCGGCACTGTTCGAGCGCGCCGACGCCATCATCGACTTCACCGTGCCGGAGGCGACGGCGATCCACGCCGGTTTCGCCGCCAAGTACGGCGCGGCGCTGGTGGCCGGCACCACCGGCCTCGACGGCGGCCAGCACGGCGCCCTGGAGGCGGCGGCGGCGTTCGTGCCGGTGGTCCAGGCGCCGAACATGAGCGTCGGCGTCAACCTTTTGCTAGGCCTCGCCACCCAGGTGGCGGCGATCCTCGGGGCCGACTACGACATCGAGATCGTCGAGATGCACCACCGCCACAAGGTGGACGCCCCCTCGGGCACGGCGCTGGCCCTGGGCCACGCCGCGGCGACGGGACGCGGCGTGCCCCTCGATTCGGTCTCCAAGCGCGCCCGGGACGGCCACGTCGGCGGCCGGCCGGCGGGCGAGATCGGCTTCGCCACGCTGCGCGGCGGCGACGTGGTCGGCGAGCACACGGTGATCTTCGCCGGCGACGGCGAACGCGTCGAGATCACCCACAAGGCCTCGTCGCGAACCGTCTTCGCCCAGGGCGCGGTCCGCGCGGCACAATGGACCGCAGACCGCCCCCCGGGCCTCTACTCCATGCGCGACGTGCTGGGACTCGGTTAGCGCCGTCATGTATGGACGGCCCCGCCTTGGCAAGGGCTCATGTTCCGTTTTGGCGTTGGGTCGGGAGCGGTCATGTATCCGGCCTTTGTGCGCGGTT
>JANQEE010000014.1 GCA_028278525.1 Minwuiaceae bacterium
CTTCGGCGCCGCCCGCAACATCGAGGAGGGCGGCTCGCTCTCCATCATCGCCACCGCGCTGATCGACACCGGCAGCCGGATGGACGAGGTGATCTTCGAAGAGTTCAAAGGTACCGGTAACTCGGAAATCATCCTCGACCGCAAGCTCGCCGACAAGCGCACCTTCCCGGCGATCGACATCACCAAGTCCGGCACCCGGAAAGAGGAGCTGCTGGTCGACAAGGGCACCCTGGCTAAGATGTGGGTGCTGCGCCGCATCCTGATGCCCATGGGCACCATCGATTCCATGGAATTCCTGCTCGAGAAGCTCAAGCACACCAAGTCCAACGCGGACTTCTTTGAATCAATGAATACTTAGGAACACTGGGGCCGTCTCGGTCCCGGAACGAATAATCCG
Organism: Minwuiaceae bacterium; assembly: GCA_028278525.1. Taxonomy (GTDB): domain Bacteria; phylum Pseudomonadota; class Alphaproteobacteria; order Minwuiales; family Minwuiaceae; genus JANQEE01. Next base: position 398 of record JANQEE010000014.1, read on the forward strand.
AGACCGTTTCGACAACGGAACGGATAAGCAAAACCGCCCGGCTTGGGAAAAGCCGGGCGGTTTTTCGTCAGTCAGGGGATCAGGATGGTCGATCCCGTGGTCTTGCGCCCCTCCAGGTCGCGATGCGCCTTGACGGCGTCTTTCAGCGGATAAGTCTGGTTGATCTCGATCTTGATCTTGCCGCTGCCGACCAGGCGGAACAGCGCCCGCGCCGAGGCCTCCAGCTCCTTCCGCGTGGCGTTGTAGGACATCAGCGTCGGCCGCGTGAAATAGAGCGAGCCCTTGGCGGCCAGCATGCCGGGATCGAACGGCGGCACCGGGCCGGACGCGTTGCCGAACGAGGCCAGCAGGCCGCGCGGCGCCAGGCAGTCGAGCGAGCCGGCGAAGGTCGACTTGCCGACGGGATCGAACACCACCGGCACGCCTTTGCCCTTGGTGATGCGCCGGACTTCCTTGGCGAAGTCCTTCTTCTTGTTGTAGTCGATCACATGCGCGAAGCCGTGTGCCTTGGCCAGCCGGCACTTGGCCGGGCCGCCGGCGGTGCCGATGGCGATGGCGCCGATCGCCTTGGCCCATTGCCCGGCGATCAGGCCGACGCCGCCGGCCGCGGCATGCCACAGGATCGTCTCGCCCTTTTTCACCTTGTAGGTCCGCTGGATCAGGTATTCGACGGTCATGCCTTTCAACATCATCGCCGCCGCCTGCTCGTCGGAAACCTTCGGCGGGATCTTGACCAGCGGATCGGCCGACATCACCCGTGCTTCCGAATAAGCGCCCGGCCCGCCACCGGCATAGGCGACCCGGTCGCCCGGCTTGACGTGTTTCACGCCGCGCCCGACCTTTTCGACGACGCCCGCCGCTTCCAGGCCGATGCCGGCCGGCAGGGGCAGGGGATAGAGGCCGGTGCGGTGATAGGTGTCGATATAGTTCAGGCCGACCGCCGTATGCCGCACCAGCGCCTCGCCGGCGCGCGGATTGCCAAGCTCGACGTCCTGCCACTTCATCACCGACGCCGCGCCGGGCTTGGCGAAGCGGATTGCTTTGACTTTCATAAATGTCTCCTAACGGGGCGGTCGGTCAGCCGAGGCTGGCTTTGAACAGATCCAGGGTGCGTTGATTGGCCTGCCCGGCCGCATCGGCGTTGTAGTGTTCGCCGCCATGGCGCGCGAAGGCGTGATCCATGCCGGCATAGGAATGGATCGTCACGTGCGCGTTGCCGTCCAGCCCGGCTTTGATCTGTGCCTGCGCTTCCTTGTTGCAGAAGCCGTCTTCCTCGGCGATGTGCAGCATCAGCGGCTTGGAGATGTTGCTCGCTTCGTCCAGCTTGCCTTCGATACCCACCCCGTAATAGCCGACCGCGGCGTCGGCGTCGGTGCGCGTCGCCGTCAGGTAGGCCAGCAGCCCGCCGAGGCAGAAGCCGACCGCGCCGACCTTGCCGGTGCAGGCGTCGTGTGTGCGCAGCGTATCGACGGTCGCCTGGATATCGCCCATGCCGGCGTCGACGTCGAACTTCTGATACAGCCCGAACGCCTGCTGCCATTCGGCTTCGGTCTGGTCGGTGATCTGGATGCCCGGCTCGATCCGCCAGAACAGGTCCGGACAAAGCGCGGTGTAGCCTGCCGCCGCCAGCTCGTCGGTGATATCGCGCATCACCTTGTTGACGCCGAAGATCTCCTGGATCACCACCACGCCCGGCCCGCTGCCGCTTGCCGGCGTCGCGAGGTAGCCGCCCATCGCGCCGTCGCTGGTTTTAATCGAAATGTCGCTGCCACTCATGTCGGGTATCTCCCTGCTGTGGATTCCGGACGGTGTGCGATTGGATGTGTTGCGCCCCCGCCTTGTGGAAACAGTAGTGCATTATCTATGCAAGTGGAAACGCCGGGCCGGCCTGGCCGCAAACCAAATACCTAACGCGCTACTGCGCGTTAGGAAAGCGCACCCTCCAGGCGGAGCAGGGCGCGTTTCGTTTCAGCGCCGCCGTCGCCGGAATAGCCGCCGATGCCACCGCCGGCGGCCAGCACACGGTGGCAGGGGATTAGTATGGGAATCGGATTAGCGCCGCACGCGCCGCCGACGGCGCGAGGGGCGCTGCCGATGGACGTGGCCAGCTCGCCGTAGCTCTGCGTCCGGCCGGCCGGTATGCGCCGCATCGCCTGCCAGACTTTTTGCCGGAACGCCGTGCCCGCCGGTGCGAGTGGGAGATTGTGTTCGGAGAAATCGCCGTCGAAATACCGGTTCAGCACGTCGCGCGCCTGTTCCAACAGCGGCGTCTCCGACTGAAAGCCAGGCGGCGTACGCCCCCAATCCAGCGAAACAATCGCGCCCTCATCCTCGGAGAGCGTGATCTCACCGACCGGACTGTGCATCGTCAGCTGCGCCGCGATAGGTTTCACCGCGAAATTACCGCTGCGCCAAATTACCCCTCTCCCCACGCTTGTGGGGGGAGAGGTCAGGGTGAGGGGGGTCGTCGGGCAGAGCGACTGCCGGCATTGGTTCGTCGTGAAGCGGCCGAGAAATACCGACTTCAATTCTTGGTTGGCCGAGGGCATCGAGGCCGGCCACCCCCTCACCCAACCGTCTCCCCCTCAAGGGGGCGAGGGCTTCTCCGCATGGCTTCGCCAAAGGCATCATTCCGGCGCCCCACCCCGCCTGATCGCGTCCTGCAGAGCATCCGGCTCCGTCTGCGGCAGCGAACAGGTCGTGCCGACGCAGATATAGGCCGTCGCCTTGCCGTCGGTCTGGGTCTTGCCCCTGGCCGGGTGGGTGTCCGGCAGCTCGGCATCCGTGCCGATCACCGACAGCACCCGGTTCGGCGCCGAAACCGAATAGGCGGCCCGGATCAGCGACCGGGTGTCCGGGTCGGCGCGGTCGCCGATGACGACCACCTGCACCGCGTTGTCGAACAGGTCGAACGCATTCAGGAAGGTCGTCAGCGGGAAGAAATTGCGTCTCAGTTCGCCGGCGAAGGCGGCGACCAGTTCGTCGGCGCGTTTCCTGTGTTCGGCCTTGCCCGTCAGGTACCAGAGCTTCGCCAGCACGCCCAGCATGACGCCGTTGCCGGACGGCACCGCGTTGTCGCTGGCATTCCGGGTCCGGGTGATCAGCGCCTCGGCATCGTCGGCGGTGTAGTAGTACCCGCCGCGGTCGTTGTCCCAGTAATGACGGTCCAGCACGGCGCACCACTGTTCGGCTTGGTCCAGATAGGCGCTGTCGCCTGTCGCCTCTTGCAGTGTCAGCGCGGCGCGCGCCAGGTTGGCGTAGTCGTCCAGAAGCGCGGCGTGCTTGATCTGGCCGTTGCGGGCGGCGTGCCGCAGTCGGCCGTCGATCGTCATCTTTTCGCAAGCGAAACGAAAGGCCGATTGCGCGGCGTCCATCCAGGCCGGCTCGGAAAAGACGACGGCGGCGTTGGCCATCGCGGAAATCATCAGGCCGTTCCAATCCGCCAGCACCTTGTCGTCCCAGCCGGGCCAGATCCTCTTGTCCCGGCGCTCCCGCAGGATGATGCGCATCCGGGCCAGTTCCGCTTCCTCTTCCGGCGCGCCCAGGTCGGCATGATCCGTCCGGTTCAGAATGGTATTGCCTTCCCAGTTGCCCTCGGCGGAGACGTCGTAGATCTCCTTGAACAAGGCGGCGTCGGGGCCGAGCAGGGCGTCGACCTCGGTCTCGTCCCAGACGTAGAACTTGCCTTCCACACCCTCCGAATCGGCGTCCAGCGTTGCCGCGAATCCGCCGCCCTCGGCGATCATTTCGCGCAGCACCCACTCGGCGGTTTCGCGGACCCGTTGCTCGAACAGCGGCGATTTCGTTTCCTGCCAGGCCAGGGTGAGCAGGTCGATGAGTTGCGCGTTGTCGTACAGCATCTTCTCGAAATGCGGCACCAGCCAGCGGTCGTCGGTGGAATACCGGGCGAACCCGCCGCCCAGATGGTCGTAAATGCCGCCTTGACTCATCTTGTTCAGCGACAGCAGAACGGCGTCGCGCATCGCCGCCGAGCCGGTCCTCAGGTAGCTGCGCCACAGCAACTCCAGCAGGTAGTTCTGCGGAAATTTGGGCGCGTCGCCGACGCCGCCATTGACCATGTCGACTTCGCGCAGCAATCGCTCCGCGATCTGGTCCAGGACGCCGTTGGTGATGACCGGCACGCCGCCGTCGTCCGCGGCCGGCGTCTGGGTCAGCGCCTCCATGATCGCGCTGCTGTTCTTGGCGACGGCGTCCTTGTCGGTGTCGTAGACCTCGCGAACCCGTTTCAGCACATTGGTGAAGGCCGGGCGTCCGTAGCGATGATCGGGCGGAAAATAGGTCCCGCCCCAGAATGGTTCGCCGTCGGGCGTCAGGAACATGGTCAGCGGCCAGCCGCCCTGCTGGCCGAGCAGTGCCAGGGCGCCCTGGTAGATTTGATCGATGTCGGGCCGCTCTTCCCGGTCCACCTTGATGTTGACGAACAGGTCGTTCATCACATCGGCCGTCGCCGCATCTTCGAAACTCTCGTGCGCCATCACGTGGCACCAGTGGCAGGCGGCGTAGCCGACGCTCAGCAGAACCGGTTTGCCGTCGCGTTTCGCGGTCTCCAGGGCCTCCGGACCCCAGGGCTGCCAATGCACCGGGTTGTCTTTGTGCTGCAGCAGATAGGGGCTGGTCTCCTGATCCAGGGTATTTTTCATTCGGCGGGGTCCTTCCCAGACTTGTCTTGGCGTCCCGCAACACCGGGAGTAGGTTCGGTCACGCGGCGAAATGGCCGCGTTCGACGGGAGATCGGCCATGAAGATCAACATCGATATCGAGTGTACGCCGCAGGAAGCAAGAACTTTCCTTGGTTTGCCCGATGTGGAACCGATGCAGCAGGCAATCATGCAGCAGACCCAGGAACGGATGACGCAATATCTGGACGGCATGGACCCGGAGACCCTGGTCAAAACCTGGCTGCCGGCCGGGATACAGGGGTGGGAGCAGATTCAGAAGGCTTTCTGGTCGCAGCTTGCGGGCGCCGGTGGGCCGGCGAAGAAGGAATAGCGGTTTGCTGGGAAGCGATTCAGGGCCTCCGGCCATCCTTCGACAGGCTCAGGATGAGGTCCTTTTTGTTCCGAGTGGCAACAAGCCAATACCTCATCCTGAGCCTGTCGAAGGATGGCAACAGGCTCCCTGTCCACATACAACAAGCCGCCGGGCGGCCTAGGAAATCTCCACAATGGACACGATCTACGCCCTGGCGAGCGCGCGAGGCAGGGCCGGCGTCGCCGTTATCCGCGTTTCCGGTCCCGGCGCCGATGCAGCGGTTGCTGAACTGACGGGCCGCGCCGACCTGCCGCAACCCCGCCGCGCCACGCGGGCGGCTTTACGCGATCCCCGGGACGGTGCTCCCTTGGACGATGGCCTGGTTTTGCGGTTTCCGGCGCCGAACAGCTACACCGGCGAGGATGTTGCCGAATTTCACGTTCATGGCGGGATCAGCGTGGTCGCCGCGGTCCTCGATGCGCTTGGCGGTCTGAAAGATACGCGGATCGCCGAACCGGGCGAATTTACCCGCCGGGCCTTTGAAAACGGAAAGATGGACCTGACGGCGGCGGAGGCCATTGCCGATCTCGTCGATGCCGAGACCGATGCCCAGCGGCGTCAGGCGCTCCGCCAGTTGGGCGGCAGTCTGGGTGACCTCTACGAGGGGTGGCGGGGCAGGCTGGCCCGGGCGCTGGCCCATGCCGAGGCGGATATCGATTTCGGCGAGGAAGAGGCGCTTTCCGAGACTGCGATGGCGGCAGTTCGCCCGGAATTGCAGGCGTTGCTGGTGGAACTGGACCGGCACCTGGCGGACGGGCGCCGGGGCGAAAGACTGCGGGACGGGCTTTACATCGCGATCATCGGTGCGCCGAATGTCGGCAAATCCAGCCTGTTGAACGCGCTTGCGCGGCGCGACGCGGCGATCGTTTCGGAAACGGCAGGAACCACCCGGGACGTGATCGAGGTCCATTTGGACCTCGGCGGCTATCCCGCGACCGTCGCGGATACGGCCGGTCTGCGCCGGGCGGAGGACGACATCGAGGGCGAGGGCATTCGCCGCGCCGAGGCCCGCGCGGCAATCGCCGACATAAAGATCGCTATGACGGATGCCGCGGCCTGGCCGGATATTCCGGGCGATGTTTCGGCCCGGCTGGACGAAGACAGCGTCCTGGTGATCAACAAGACCGATCTGCGAGCTGTCGAGCCGGAGTCGAAGAGTACGGGCGATGTCTGCGCGGTGTCGGTCAAGACCGGGCAGGGCATGGACGGGCTGGAGGAAATCCTGCGCCGGAAAGTAGCCTCGAAACTCGACGGGGCTGGCGGTCCGGCCCTGACCCGTCGGCGTCATCGGGAGGCTCTGGAGCAATGCGGGGAGGCTCTGCGCCGGGCGCTTGCGGCCGGGGAGGCTGAGCTCCTGGCGGAGGACACGCGGCTGGCGATGCGGCATATCGGACGTATTACCGGCAAAGTCGACGTCGAAGATCTACTAGATATTGTGTTTCGGGACTTTTGCATCGGCAAATAAGGCGCATGTTTCACGTGAAACATGTTGTTAAGGAACATCGTCCCGCGTGGGAGTCCCTTTAACCCCTTGGCAAGCTTTGACTTTTGGAAGAACCGTGCATAGGTTGCCGGCATGAACGGGTACGATGTCATTGTGATCGGCGGCGGACATGCCGGCTGTGAGGCCGCGGCGGCCTCGGCGCGCCTGGGCGCACGTACCCTGTTGCTTACGAACAGGGTCGAAACGATCGGCGAAATGTCTTGCAATCCGGCGATCGGCGGCCTGGGCAAGGGCCATCTGGTCCGGGAGATCGATGCGCTCGACGGCTTGATCGGCCGGGTCGCGGATGCGGCCGGCATTCAGTTCCGCCTGCTCAACCGCCGCAAGGGGCCGGCCGTTCGCGGACCCCGTGCCCAGGCCGACCGCAAGCTGTACCGCCGCCACATGCAGGAATGGATCCTGAATTGCCCGAACCTGGAGGTGCGGGCCTCGGCCGCGGAAGACTTGGTGGTCGAGCGGGGCAGGGTGACCGGCCTTGTCGTCGACAGCGGCGACACCATTTCGGCGGGGCGCGTGGTGTTGACCACGGGCACGTTCCTGCGTGGCATGATCCATATCGGGGAGCGGCGTATCCCGGCCGGCCGGGTGAACGAGGCGCCGACTGTCGGTCTGGCGCATACCCTTGACCGGGCGGGTTTCGCCCTCGGACGCCTGAAGACGGGAACGCCGCCCCGCCTGAACGGGAAGACGGTCGATTGGGCCCGATTGCAGGAGCAGCCCGGCGACAACCCCCCGATTCCCTTCTCCTTTCTGACCCGGACCATTTCGACGCCACAGATCAGTTGTTTCATTACCGGAACGACGCCGGAAATCCATGAGATCATTCGGGGCAACCTGCACCGCGCGCCGATCTATTCCGGTCAGATCGAGTCCAGCGGCCCGCGCTATTGCCCGTCAATCGAAGATAAGGTGGTTCGCTTCGCCGAACGGGACCAGCACCAGATCTTCCTGGAACCCGAGGGGCTGGATGACGATACGGTCTATCCGAACGGGATCTCGACCTCCCTGCCGGAAGACGTTCAACGGCGGATGTTGGCGCTGATTCCGGGCCTGGAACAAGTGGAAATGGTCCAGCCGGGCTATGCCATCGAGTACGACTTCGTCGATCCCCGGGAACTGAACCCGACCCTGGAGACGCGGCGGCTCGGCGGCCTCTATCTCGCCGGCCAGATCAATGGGACGACCGGTTACGAGGAGGCCGCGGCGCAGGGCCTTATGGCCGGGTTGAACGCGGCCCTGGCGGCAGCCGGCTCCGATCCTTTCGTGCTCGACCGGGCCGACGCCTATATCGGCGTGTTGATCGACGACCTGGTGACCCGCGGGGTCTCGGAGCCCTATCGGATGTTCACCTCCCGTGCGGAGTACCGCCTGACCCTTCGGGCGGACAATGCGGACCAACGGCTGACCGCGCGGGGCAGGGATCTCGGTTGCGTCGGCGCGGAGCGGTCGGCGGCTTTCGCCGACAAGGAAAAGGCGCTTCGGGCCGGCCGGGCCCTGGCGGCGGACTTGACGCTGACGCCCAACGAGGCGCAGCGGCATGGGCTGGATGTGAACCAGGACGGTGTGCGCCGGTCGGCGGCGGATCTGCTGCGCTATCCGGAAATCGATATGGCCCGTCTCGCGGTCATTTGGCCGACGTTGGACGGGCTGAGGCCGGATGTCGTCGAACAGCTTGAGATCGATGCGCGCTATGCCGGTTATCTGGAACGGCAGGAGGCCGACATCCTGGCTTTCCGCAAGGACGAGTCGCTGTTGCTTCCCGCCGACCTGGATTACGACCGCATCGGCGGTTTGTCGAACGAGGTTCGGAACCGGTTGAAGGAAGCGCGCCCCACAACGCTGGGACAGGCGGCCCGTCTGTACGGCGTGACGCCGGCGGCTTTGACGGCTCTGTTGGGCTTTGTGCGGAGAGGCGATCATCGCCGTTTGGCGTGACGCCGCGTCAGGGCATGGATCGGCCCCTATCGATTGAAGCGTTTCAATCGTCCACCGGCGTTTCACGTGAAACGTTAACCAGACTTCGGGCCTTTCACGATCATCTGGTCAAATGGCAGAAGGCGATCAATTTGGTCGCCGGCGGCTCGCTCAGGGATTTCTGGCGGCGGCACGTGCTGGATTCGGCACAGCTTCTGGATCTGGCGCCGGATAACGCCCAGGTCTGGGTCGACCTTGGCAGTGGGGCCGGCTTCCCCGGATTGGTCCTGGCCATTCTCGGAGCGCCGGAGATGCACCTGGTCGAGAGCGATCAGCGGAAATGCGCTTTTCTGCTGGAGGCGGCGCGGATTACGGAAACCCGGGTGACGGTCCACAACGCCCGGATCGAGGCGCTGGAGCCGCTCGTCGCGGATGTTATCACCGCCCGGGCTTTGGCGCCGGTGCCGAAGCTGCTGGATCTCGCGTCGCGGCACGCTGGGGCGGGGACGGTGGCGCTCTTTCCGAAAGGGGAGGGCGTCGATAAAGAGCTTCTAGATATAGAGTTGAAGTTGACCGACCCTACGAAATATAGGAAACTTGAGATCGAACGCATTCCAAGCCGCGCTGACGACAAATCCACAATCCTGCGCATCAAGGGGCTTGTGCCGTCATGAATTCCCTGCCTGAACAAGTGAAACCCCGCGTACTGGCGGTCGCCAACCAGAAGGGCGGTGTCGGCAAAACGACGACCACCATCAACCTGGCGACGGCGCTGGCGGCGATTTCGCAGAAGACGCTGATTATCGATCTGGATCCCCAGGGCAACGCCAGCACCGGCTTGGGCATCGGCCACGAGGAACGGGGCAGCGGTACCTACCACGTCCTGGTCGGTGCGGCGGAACTGGCGGACGCCGTCATGCCCAGCCGGATCCCGGGACTGGATATCGTGCCGTCGACGGCTGACCTGGCCGGTGCTGAAATCGAGCTGATCGACCAGCCGCGGCGCAGCTATCGTTTGCGCGATGCGATCAAGGGATTGGCGGATCGTTACGACTACGTATTGATCGATTGCCCGCCGTCGCTCAACCTTCTGACCGTCAATGCGATGGCTGCGGCGGACGCGGTTTTTGTGCCGCTGCAGTGCGAGTTCTTCGCGCTGGAAGGTCTCAGCCAGCTGCTCAATACGGTACAGCGGGTGCGGTCCACCCTGAACCCGGAGCTCGAGATACAGGGTGTCGTTCTCACCATGTTCGACCGGCGCAACAATCTCTCGGAGCAGGTGGCCAGCGACGTCCGGAAGTATCTCGGCAGCAAGGTCTACGAGACCGTTATCCCGCGCAACGTGCGGGTCTCGGAAGCGCCGTCCCACGGCAAACCGGCCCTGCTTTACGATCATCGGTGCGCTGGCAGTCAGGCCTATATCAAGCTGGCCAGCGAAGTGGTCAAACGTGAGCGTCGCTTGCGTGCGGCCTGAACGGAGCATATAACCCCGCCATGAGCGACGAAGGGCCTAGCAAGAAAGGCCTCGGCCGCGGTCTCGCGGCTCTGCTGGGCGACGACCCGGCCGAAGATCTGGCCAGCCTGGATCGCGTCCGCGCCACCAAGGACGTGCCGGTGGAACAGCTGCGGCCGGGCCCGTACCAGCCGCGCCGTCTGTTCAACGAAGAACAGTTGGATTCCCTCGTCCAGTCCGTGAAGGAACGGGGGATCCTGCAGCCGATCCTTGTGCGGCGCAGCCCGACCGACGCTGCCGAGTATGAGATCGTCGCCGGCGAACGCCGCTGGCGCGCCGCCCAACTGGCGAAGCTGCATCGTGTCCCGGTCATCATCAAAGAGCTGACCGACAAAGATTCCCTGGAAATCGCGCTGGTCGAGAACATCCAGCGTCAGGACTTGAGTCCGCTGGAAGAGAGCCAGGGCTACAAGCGCCTGCTGGATGAATTCAGTTATACCCAGGAGCAGCTCGGCCAGTCGATCGGCAAGAGCCGCAGCCACATCGCCAACATGGTGCGGCTGCTGTCGTTGCCCGAGGAAGTTCAGGAGATGCTGGACGACGGCCGCCTCAGCGCGGGCGCGGCCCGGGCGCTGATCACGGCCGAGGACCCGGTCAAGCTGGCGCGGGAAATCGTCTCCCGCGGCCTCAACGTCCGGGATGCCGAGAAGATCCGGCAGCGCGCCAGCACGCCGAAACCCGCGCCTGAGAAGGACGCGGATACCAAGGCGCTCGAGGACAGCCTCGAAGCCGCCCTTGGCCTGAGGGTCGGGATCAAACATCGGGGCGAACGCGGCGGCGATGTCCGGATCAGCTACAAGACCCTGGAACAGCTCGACGAGATCTGCCGCCGCCTGTCGCGTCCGAGCGGTCTGGCCGAAGACGTCGGCGAGGATGGGTTGCTCGCATTCGAGGATACGGCGCCGTTCGATGCCGCCGCGGCCGTGGCCGAGGATCTGGCCGCCTTACAGGACGATATCGAAACCGAAACGATTTCCGATACGCCTCAAGAAATTCATTCCGTAGCCGAAAAAGGCTAGGTTTTCCCTAAGGTCTATCGGGGCGCATGGGGTCGTTCCACCGTTTTTTGGCAGCTACCCCCGCCCCCTCCCCCTGGCCGCCGCCCCGGCAATACTAGTCAGCACCCGGCGGCAAACCGCCACATCCGGCATCCCCGTCGTCTTGCAATCGATCTCGGCCGCCAGCAAACGATCCAGCGCCGCCACCACATTCGACGTCGGCCAGATCCTGAGCTGCCGGGTAAACGCCGCCTTCCGGGAGAAGTGGATCGGCGGCCGGATCCGACTGACCGCCGTCTCCACGTTGTCGCCCCGGTCGCGCTGCGTCGCCGCCAGGTGCAGCTTCTGGAAATGCTGCGCGACCCGCCGCAGCACCTGCACCGACGCCTCGCCCGCCATGAAGCAGCGGCTCAGACTGTGCTCCAGCTTGGCCAGGTCGCCGCCGGCGCAGGCGAACGCCACGTCGTCCAGCGCCATCGCCGAACTGTCGCCGACGCAGGCTCGCGCATCCTCCAGCGTGACCGTGCCGCCTTCGTCGTCCTTGAACAGGACCAGCTTCTCCAGTTCCCGCCGGGTGATCATCCGGTCGCTGCCCAGGTTATCCATCAGGTACGCCATCGCGTCCGGCTCGGCGGTCAGCTTTGCCTCCCTGAGGCTCGCCTCGACCAGCCGCTCCAGGCTGTCGCCCGCGTCGGCGTAGCAGGGCAGGGCGGCGGCGTTGGACGCGTTCTCGAACAGCGCGCGCAACGAGTCGCGCGGTCCGAGGCTGTCCGCCTCGGCGACGAGCAGCGCATCGCCGGCGTCGTTCGCCAGAACGCTTTCGATCAGCTTGCTGTGCTTGTTGCCGATGTCCCGGAGCCGCACGACCCGCCGACCGCCGGTCAGCGCGATCGCGCTCGCCTCGTCGGCCAGCCGCGCCGGGTCCTTGTCGAGCACCGGGCCGGTCAGCACTGCCACCCGGAACGGATCGGTAAGGTCGGCGACGACGGTCTTGCACAGCAGCAGGGCCCGTTCGCGGACCAGCCCGCCGTCCGGTCCGTAGACCAGCACGGCGCGGACCTTTGGGTCCGGTTTGGCCAGAAAGCCCTGAACCTGTCGTTCCTGCAGCTTCATCCGACCGGCTGCCTTACGGTTACCCCCGGCTCGCGAAGTAAAGCGCGACCTGGTTGCGGATTTCTTCCGAGATCTCCCGGGCAGCGCGGGCCTCCGCGTCCTGCTCCGCGATCAGTGTGGCGAACGGCGACTCGACCACGTTGTAGGCGGCGATCGACCGCGTGATGCCGCGGAACACAGGCTTGTTGTCGGCCCGCTCGACCAGGGCGAATTCGGCCTTCAGCGTGAGGTTGAACCGGGTGACCGTCTCGTCCTGCCGGATCGCCAGGCCTTCCTTCTCGGCGCTCAGCGCGATCTGCAAGGTGTACAGCGGTTGGTCCGGGATGCCCGCCGGGTTCAGCCGGTCAAGCAGGTTGTTGCGGACCTGCTGCCCGATGCGGTCGGGGATCGGCGCGACATACGTCGCCGCCATCGCCGGGCCGGCCGGGCCTGTCTCGACCCGGTTGCCGTACAGCGGCTCGAAGCCGCAGGCGGCCAGCGTGCCGAGCAGCAGGGTTGCCGCTAGCGCCTTAGACCACAATATTCACGATCCGGTTCGGCACGACGATCACCTTGCGCACGGCGTTGCCGCCGATGGCGCGCTGCACGGTATCCAGCGCCAGGGCCGCGGCCTCGGCGTCGGCTTTCTCGGCGTCGCGCGGCATTTCGATGGTGCCCCGCATCTTGCCGCTCACCTGCACGCCGATGGTCACGGTTTCGTCGACGGTCAGCGTCTCGTCGGCCGCCGGCCAGGACCGGTCGACCAGCAGCGTCTCGTGGCCGAGCACCCGCCAAAGCTCCTCGCCCAGATGCGGCATCATCGGCCCGAACAGCGTGACCAGGGTCTCCAGCGCCTCGCGCAACGCCCAGTCGTCGCCGTCGCCCCGCGGCTTGAAGTCGCCCAGCACGTTGGAGAACTCGTGAATGCGAGCGACAGCGCGATTGAAGCGGAACCGCTCGATATCGTCGCCGACGCCCTTGATCGCTTTATGAGTTGCGCGGCGCAACTCCAGCGCCGTGCCGTCCAGCGCGTTCGGCATGGCGCTTCCGGCCGCGGCCAGGTTGGGGGTGTGGTCGTTGACCAGTCGCCAGATCCGCTGGACATAGCGCCAGGCGCCGTTGGCGCCGGCGTCGGTCCACTCCATGTCGCGCTCCGGCGGGCTGTCGGACAGCATGAACCAGCGGGCGATGTCGGCGCCGTATTTGTCGATAATGGCGCCGGGATCGACCACGTTCTTCTTCGACTTGCTCATCGCCTCTGACCGGCCGACCGTCGCCGGCTCGCCGGTCGACGCCAGGCGCACCTGGCCGTCGTCGCCCTGTACGACTTCTTCCGGATAGAGCCAGTTGCCGTTCTGGTCGCGGTAGGTCTCGTGGCACACCATGCCCTGGGTGAACAGCCCGGCGAAGGGCTCGTCCAGGCCGACGAAAGAGCAGGTGCGCATCGCCCGCATGAAGAAGCGCGAATAGAGCAGGTGCAGGATGGCGTGCTCGACGCCGCCGATATACTGATCCACAGCCAGCCAGTAATCGACCGCATCGCGGGCGACCGGGTCGTCGTCGCGGGCGGAACAGAACCGGGCGAAGTACCAGGACGAATCCACGAAGGTGTCCATGGTGTCCGTTTCGCGTACCGCCTTGGCGCCGCATTCCGGGCAATCGGTGTGCTTCCAGGTCGGATGGCGGTCGAGCGGGTTGCCGGGTTGGTCGAATTCCACGTCATCGGGGAGCTGCACCGGCAGGTTCTCTTCGCGCTCCGGCACGATCCCGCATTTGTCGCAGTGGATCATCGGGATCGGGCAGCCCCAGTAGCGCTGTCGCGAGATGCCCCAGTCGCGCAGCCGGTAGTTGATCGTGCGCTCGCCCGCGCCGCGCTTTTCCATGCGCTCGGCGATCGCAGCCTTGGCCTCGGGCACCGACATGCCGCCCAGGAAGTCGGAATTGATCAGGATGCCGCTGTCGTTGTCGGTGAAGGCTTCCGTGCCGACCTCGAACGTCGCCGCGTCGACGCCTTTCGGGCAGACGACGGGGACCACCGGCAGGCCGTACTTGCGGGCGAAATCCAGGTCGCGCTGGTCGTGCGCCGGGCAGCCGAAGATGGCGCCGGTGCCGTATTCCATCAGCACGAAGTTGGCGATGTAGACCGGCAGCTCGACCCCGTCGACGAACGGGTGCTTGACCCTCAGGCCGGTGTCGTAACCCTTCTTCTCGGTCTTCTCGATGACTTCTTCCGATGTCCCGAGGCGCTGGCATTCGGCGATGAACTCGGCCGCCTTCGGGTCGTTTTCGGCCACGGCGAGCGCTGCCGGATGTTCCGCCGACAGGGCCATGAAACTCGCGCCGAAGATGGTGTCGTGCCGTGTGGTGTAGATCTCCAACGGCTCCCGCTTCTCGCCGACATAGTCGAACTGCATGCGGAGGCCTTCCGACCGGCCGATCCAGTTGCGCTGCATCAGTCGAACCGGATCGGGCCACCGCTCCAGTCCGTTCAGGGCTGTCAGCAGGTCGTCCGAAAACTCGGTGATCTTGAAGAACCACTGGGTCAGCTTGCGCTTCTCGACCAGCGCGCCCGAGCGCCAGCCGCGGCCGTCAATCACCTGCTCGTTGGCCAGCACCGTGTGATCGACCGGGTCCCAATTGACCCAGGATTCCTTCCGGTAGGCCAGCCCGGCCTTATAGAAATCGACGAACAGCTTCTGCTGATGGCGGTAATAACCGGGATGGCAGGTTGCCAGCTCGCGCGACCAGTCGAGCGACAGACCCATGCTCTGCAGCTCGGCCTTCATGTTGGCGATGTTGGCGTAGGTCCACTCGGCCGGGTGGATTTTCTGGTCGCGGGCGGCGTTTTCCGCCGGCAGGCCGAAGGCGTCCCAGCCCATCGGATGCAGCACGTTGAAGCCGCGCGCCCGTTTGTAGCGCGCGATGACGTCGCCGAGGGTGTAGTTGCGCACGTGGCCCATATGGATGCGGCCGGAGGGATAGGGGAACATCTCCAGCACGTAATATTTCGGGCGTTTCGGATCTTCCTCGGCCTCGAAACACCTGTTGGCCGACCATTCGGCCTGCCATTTCGCTTCGACGACCTTTGCGTTGTAGCGTGCTGTACTCGACGTCATTCCAACCCCACGGGTTTACTTCCATCCGGCGTCCGACCGTACGGGCGGCGTTGCGTCAGCGCCGGGAACCGAGCCGGCCGGGAGGCGCCGGGTCTTACTCTTCTTCGAAGGAATCCATTCGCAACTGGCGTGCCCGGGTGAGGATGGCGTTTTCCAGCTTGGCCGCGGTGTCGACGCCGACCGCGGCGTCGGCCCAGGCACTGCTTGGGCTGCGTTGCTGGCGGAACACCGAAACCTTAATGCCGTCGGCTCTGAGCTGCCGGTCGAGGATGTAGACCGTTATCTTGAACCGCTCGTTCGGAGTCTCGGGCGGGCTGTGCCAGTCGGTGATGATGACGCCACCGAACGGGTCGGCACTGGCCAGCGGCATGAAGGACGTGGTGTCAAGCGATGCCCGCCATAGATAAGCGTTCACGCCGATACCACCGTCGCGCCCGGAATCGCTGTTACTGAAGCGGCTCCCTTGTGTGCCTGCCTGCGTGCCAAGCTGTTGTCCGACACCGGCATCCGTAGCTCCGGCCGTCGTGCGCGGATAAATGGTTTCGATCGCGTTTCCGCCGCAAGCGACAAGCAACAAAGCGACGACCGCAACGCTTCCAACGCGAAGAATGTGACTAGGTAAGGTCATTTTTCCCATGATGATCCGCATGGAATGGCGACATTCAGCCCCAATTGGCGCGCCGCCCTCACAAGCGTAAAACCGCCCCGTCTCGGAACCGGACTTCACGCCATCGGCAATGAGTGCCTTTGTATCCGACCGAAGGGTGCAGTACAACGCCGTTGAAGGGGGCCGGCATTCGACGGCGATCGGTGCGATAGCGCGGTCGTTTGTCGGAGATTGACCTCACAATCGGCTTGACAATTCCCAACCGATTGGGTTCCTTCCGATCGCACGGTGTGACCTAGAATTAGCTCCCTGTTTACCACTCGTCGATAGGGTCCCCTCCACCGGCCCAGGACTTTCGGTCTTAAAATGCCCCCCAGAATTGCGCGGTAGCTCAATGGATCAACTCGACGCACTCGAAAGCCAAAGTGTCTACATCTTTCGTGAGGCCTTTAATAAGGTCGAGAAGCTTGGGATGCTTTGGTCGCTCGGCAAGGACTCCAATGTCATGGTTTGGCTGGCGCGCAAGGCGTTCTACGGCCATGTCCCATTTCCGCTAATTCATATCGACACCGGAAAGAAATTTCCGGAGATGTATGCGTTCCGAGACCGGTACTCGAAGGAGTGGGGCGTCAATCTGATGCTGGGCGAATGCCCGCCCGTCGAGTCGATGGATCCGTCCCTGCCGCCCGCGGCCCGTTCCGCAGCGCGTAAGACGGCCGGGCTGAAAACGTTTCTTGAGCGGGAAAAGTTCACCGGGATTTTCGCCGGCATCCGCCGCGACGAACAGGCGACCCGCGCCAAGGAGCGGGTCTTCAGCCCGCGCGGCGAAAGCGGCGCCTGGAACTTCCGCGACCAGCCGCCGGAATTCTGGGACCAGTTCAACACCGACTTCCCGCCCGGCACGCACCTCAGGATCCATCCGCTGCTGCACTGGACCGAGGTGGATATCTGGCGCTACACCAAGCGGGAAGGAATTCCGACCATCGATCTGTACTTCGCCAAGGACGGCAAGCGCTATCGCTCGCTCGGCGACAAGGACATTACCAATCCGGTCGACAGCAAAGCGACCACGATCGACGAGATCATCGACGAGTTGGAGACGACCAAGGTGCCGGAGCGTGCCGGCCGCGCCATGGATCACGAATCCGAAGATGCGTTCGAGCGCCTGCGCGCCGACGGCTATATGTAACCTCGATGTGAGAGTATGAAGTCAATGAACAAAGCCGCGGCCAAGCCCGATGCCGGGCCGAACATCGACAATGTTACCAGAATGAGCAGTCCCGGCCGTGAATCGCTGAAGACCGTTTTCGTCGGTCATGTCGATCACGGCAAGTCGACCCTGGTCGGCCGCCTGTTCCACGACACCGGATCGTTGCCGGACGGAAAATACGAGTCGATCCGCGCCATGTGCGAACGTCGCGGCATGCCGTTCGAATGGGCATTCCTGATGGACGCTCTTCAGGCGGAACGCGATCAGGGCATCACCATCGATACCTCGCAGATCTGGTTCAAGACCGACAAACGCGACTACGTCATCATCGATGCGCCGGGCCACAAGGAATTCCTGAAGAACATGGTCACCGGCGCCGCCTCGGCGGACGCCGCACTGCTGGTGATCGACGCCCATGAGGGCGTGCGCGAACAGTCGCGCCGGCACGGCTATCTGCTGCACCTTATGGGCGTGCGCCAGGTCGCGGTCGCGGTCAATAAGATGGACCTGGTTGACTACGACCAGCAGCGCTTCGACAACATTGAGCGCGAGTTCCGCGCCTATTTGGAAGAGATCGGTGTAACGCCGACTTTCGTGATCCCGGTGTCGGGCCGCGAAGGCGACAATGTCGCGAATCGCTCGGAACCGATGGGCTGGTACAAAGGCCCGACCGTGGTCGAAGCGCTGGACGCTTTCCATAATGTAACGGCGCCTTTGGACCTGCCGCTCCGGATGCCGGTCCAGGATGTCTACAAGTTCGACGATCGCCGCATTATCGCGGGACGTATCGAAAGCGGCAGCCTGAATGTCGGTGACACGCTGATGTTCTCGCCGACGAACAAAACCGCCAAGATCAAGTCGGTCGAAGCCTGGAACGTCCCGGCACAGCCGGGCGAGGCCCATGCCGGCCAATGCGTCGGCGTGACGCTGGACGACCAGCTGTTCATCGAGCGCGGATACGTTGCCAGTCATGTCGAGACGCCGCCGATCGAAACCGATGTCTTTCGGGCCCGTGTTTTCTGGTTGGGCCACAAACCGCTGCAGGCCGGCAAGACCTATAAATTGAAACTGAACACCTGCGATGCCACGGTCACCGTTCAGTCGGTGGACCGTGTTATCGATACAACCGATCTTTCCCAGAACGATGCGGAAGCCGTCGAGCGCAACGCCGTCGGCGAAGTGACGCTGCGGTCGCGCAGCATGCTCGCGCTCGACGAATTTGGCGATTTCCCGCGGACCGGCCGTTTCGTCCTGGTCGATGAATACGACATCGCCGGCGGCGGCATCATCTCGATGGAGGGCTACGCGGACCAGCGCGGTCTTATCACGGTGCGGGCGACCAACGTGCAGAGGGTCGAGCACGAGATTTCCGAAGAGGATCGCGCGCGGCGCAACGGCCACGCGGGCGGCGTGCTTTGGTTCACGGGTTTGAGCGGCGCCGGCAAATCGACATTGTCGGTCGCGGTTGAACAGCTGCTGTTCAAGAAAGGCTACCAGACCTACGTACTGGATGGCGACAATGTCCGCCATGGCCTGAACGCCGACCTCGGCTTCTCGCCGGAAGACCGGGCGGAGAACATCCGCCGCATCGGCGAGGTGGCCGCGCTGATGTCGCGCGCCGGCTTCATTGTTCTGACCGCGTTTATTTCGCCCTACCGGTCCGACCGCGACCGCGCGCGTCAAGCGGCCGGGACCGCGTTCCACGAAGTATACGTTCGCGCCGACCTTGAGGTTTGCGAATCACGCGACCCCAAGGGGCTCTACAAGAAGGCGCGCGAGGGCAAAATCAGCGACTTTACGGGTATCTCCGCGCCGTACGAAGCGCCGGTGGAGCCGGAGCTGGTTGTCGATACGGGCGCCGTCGACATCGAGGGCTGCGTCGAATCGGTCGTGCAGTACATCGAAGCCAAATTCGTGAAGCAGCAGGGCCGAAACGGCGATTAAGGCCGACGGACCGCCGCCATCGCGGAAATAGCTGCAAAGCCGGCCGCACCGCTGTTTTTCAGCCCGGCGGCGTTGACGTCGCCGATGCCGCCGAGCGCAAAGACCGGCAACGCGCTTTCCTGAACCATTTTGGCGAAGCGGACACGGCCAAGCGCCGGCGCGCCCGGATGGCTGGCGGTGGGGAAAACCGGCGACAAAAGCACCGCGTCGATACCGCACAGTTCGGCATGGTGGATCGCGCTGGCCGAATGCGCCGCCGCCGTTATCAGCCAGTCGCCGCGATTCCTACGCCATGCGGTTCTGTTCCGCACCATCGCCTCCGGCAGATGCAGGCCGGCCGCGCCGACCTCCACCGCCAATCGCCAGTCGCCGGCAACCAGAAGCTTCAGTCCCCGACAACGGCAAATATCGGCCAATCTGGCTGCCAAGCCCGCTCTGTTCGGCGCATCGTAGTGTCTGAGGACAACGCCGGCGCCGTGCGGCAATCGTCGCGCGGCCGGCAGTGGGTCCGGCAGGCGTTTGCTGTCCGTCATCAGCAACAGGCCGGGTAGTCGACCGCGGTGTGCGCCGCTTGCTTTGAGGTGATGGGCAAGCTTTATTAGAGTCATCGTCTCAAGCAAATGTTCTAATCGAGCCGCGACAGTGCCATGGCCGAAACCGTCTCGCCAGACCGGATGACAAACCCTTTGGACGTCGCGGCAAACCTCGCCGCGGTTCGGGTGCGGATCGAGAAGGCGGCCGCCGATTGCGGCCGCGATCCCGCGGACGTGTATCTTGTCGCGGTCAGCAAGACCCATGACGCCGACAGGATCAGGTTGGCGCTGGAAGCCGGCCACCTGTTGTTCGGTGAAAACCGGGTGCAGGAAGCGCAGGGCAAGTGGCCGATGCTCAAGCAGGCCTTCCCGGCGGCGAAACTTCACTTGATCGGACACTTGCAAACCAACAAGGCCAAGGAGGCGGTGGCGTTGTTCGATGTCATCGAAACCCTGGACCGTCCCAAACTGGCGAAGGCGCTGGCCCGGGAAATGGACAAGTCCGGCATCCAGCGCGCCTGCTACGTTCAGGTGAATACGGGTGAAGAACCGCAGAAGGGCGGTATTGCGCCGGGCGACGCCGACGATTTCATCGCGGCCTGCCGGGGCGAGTTCGGCCTTCCTGTCGAGGGGCTGATGTGTATCCCGCCGTTCGACGAAGAGCCGGCGCCGCACTTCGCGTTGTTGAAGAAGATCGCAGACCGAAACGGCTTAGGCGTTCTCAGTATGGGGATGAGCGCCGATTTCGAGATCGGCGTACAGTTCGGCGCGACCCATGTCCGCGTCGGCACCGCCATCTTCGGGCAGCGCGGCCAGACCTGAACTACGGCGCCGCCGCGACGAGAATTTCAACGGCGCTGCCTTCGTCGCAGTCCTTCAGGAAAGACAGCATATCGGGCAAGGCCAGCGCGACACATCCTTCGGTGGCCGAGTAGTCGGCGGTGGCAAGATGCAGGAACACGGCGCTGCCGGCCTCTGGAACCGGTGGCGAGTCGTTATGCCCGATGACGACGACAATGTCATAGAGGGAGTCTTCCCGCCACATGACTTCGTGGCGGCCGGAATACGGCAGGCGGACAGGGCGATTATACGCGGGATCGCCGGGATCGTCGCACCATCCATCGTGTCGTTCGATGACGTCGACGGGCAATTGGGTGGCCGGCCGCGCCAGCCGGTCCGCCCGGTATAGCACGCGCCGTAGCGGGAACCGGCCGACCGGCGTGGCGCCGTCGCCTTCGCATTTGTCCGTCCCGATGCCGCTGCGGCCCAGGGCGCAACGGACGCGCCGGTTGCCGAACCGGGCGAGGTTGTCCGCATAGACCAGGAGATCCATGCTCACGCGCGATACTCCCGCATCATTCAGTCCTCAAAGAAAGTGGCCGCTCCGTTTCTTTTTGGTCTGAAGATACTGCTCGTTGTGGGCGTTCGGGGGGAACGCGTGGGCAACCCGGTCGACGACCTCGATGCCGCATGTTGCCAGGCCATCCACCTTGTCGGGATTGTTCGTCATCAGACGGACCTTGGAAATGCCCAGCAGACGGAGCATTTCCGCGGCCGGCTCGAACAACCGCTCGTCGGCGCCGAAGCCAAGCCGGAGGTTCGCCTCGATCGTGTCGTGCCCCTGGTCCTGCAGGCGGTAGGCGCGCAGCTTGTTGATCAAACCGATGCCCCGGCCTTCCTGCATCATGTAAAGCAGAACGCCGCCACCGGCCTTGGCGATTGCCTGAATAGCGCCTCTTAGCTGGTCGCCGCAGTCGCATTTCAGCGAACCGAGCAGGTCGCCGGTGAAGCATTCCGAATGCAGCCGGGTCAGAACGGGTTGTCCCCGGGTCGGGTCGCCGACAACGATGGCGTAATGCTCCCGGCCACCGTCGCGTGGCCGGAAGGCGATAAGGCGGGTGTCTTCCGCGCCGCCAAGCGGAACACGCGCGGACGCTACTTGTTCCAGGCCCGAAACCGCCTCCGCCTCGTAGCCGGTGACGTCGTCGGCCGCGATGCACAGCAGCTCACGTTTGGCCGCCCAGGAGGATGGTTTCGTCCCCGGAATAATAGCGCCGACGGCGGCGGGCAGCAGATGCGCAAACTTGCAAAGGGCGACCGCCGCGGCGGCATAGGCTGGCGGCCGCTCTTTGATCTGATCGAACGGCCCGCGTAAGGGTCGGGTCAGGTCCTGGGTCGGATCAGCCAGGGAGCGGATTGTTTCGGCGTCGAACCGGTCCTTAACCGGAACGAGCTGCACATCATGGCCGGACGGAAGGACATGCAAAACGTTCGCGCGCTCGGCAGTCAGGATCAGATACGGGTCGGCGCCCGTCTCTTTCGCCAGCAGCGTCAGATCCGCGTCGCGCAGGAGTTCCGCCGGAAAGACCAAACTGGCGCCGTCCGGCCCGTCGACGACCACCGGCAGGCCCCGGCGCAAATCGCCGACCGCCCGGTCTACTCGCCGCAGCAGAGGCCGGCTTCGATAACTCGATGACTCTTTAGACATTCCGCTGGTCTTCCCGCCGGCCGCTAACTTTGCGGCGGCATTATATCCAATCGCGGCGAACTTGCAGGCCTGAGTCCGATCGCGCAGAGTGTCGCCATGACCAGCAAGCGAAAGCGCAGCACACCGCCGGCCGCCCCAGAGGGCGAGCGGCTGGAAACCAACATCCATACAGACTTTTCCGGCACCATGTCCTACAGCGACTATCTGGCGCTGGACCGGGTGCTCGGTGCCCAGAAGCCGGTATCCGACAGCCCGGACGAGTTGTTGTTCATCGTCATCCATCAGACGACCGAATTGTGGATGAAGCTGATGTTCCATGAAGTGAGCACCGCAACGGAGGCGATAGCCCGGGACGATTTGCTGCCGGCCTACAAGATGATGGCGCGGGTCTCCCGCATCCAGGCGCAAGTGATCCAGAGCTGGGACATTCTCTCGACCCTCACGCCGGCGGACTATCTCGCCTTCAGGGACCGGCTTGGCCATGCGTCCGGTTTCCAGTCCTGGCAGTACAGAACACTGGAATTCGCGCTTGGCGATAAGAACCAGGCGCTGATCGCGCCGTACGAACACGATCCCAAGATTAAGGCAAAGGTGGAGGCGGTGCTTGAACGCCCGAGCCTCTACGACCAGTCCCTGCGGCTGCTCGCGCGGAGAGGTTTCGAGCTTGCGCCCCATTGCCTGGAGCGGGATTTCCGCCAGCCCTACCGGGCGGACGAGAGCGTGAAAGCGGCGTGGCTGACCGTCTACCGGGATACCGAGCGCTGGTGGGAGATTTATCAACTAGCGGAAAAGCTGGTGGATCTGGAGGACTGGTTCCAGCAATGGCGCTTCCGGCACATGAAAACGGTCGAGCGGATCATCGGGTTCCGGCGTGGGACAGGCGGGTCGTCCGGCGTGACCTATCTGAAGAAGGCTTTGGATCGCCGGTTCTTCCCGGAACTCTGGGAACTGCGGACGGAACTTTAGAGCACTGCCTGTGGTTGCTTTCTTACTATAGCATCTACACGCGAGGCCGGTTATCGATTAGTCTTAAGCGACCCGCGATCGATCAATTGTCGGTGAGAACCTCGTGTTTGGCGTGGCCATACCTCTTGAATTACGCCGGTGCAGGCCAAACCTCGACAAAAATGCAACACTCACGGGTCATGTCGGCTCTCCCCGGTACTTAAGGCGGGCAACGACGACAAGGCGTTACACAGGAAGGCGCTGATGAGCACTGGAAAAAAGATACTGCTGGTCGACGATGACGAGCCGTTGCGGGCCTCGCTCGCCGAGCAGCTTGAGCTGCACGAAGAGTTCAACACCCAGCATGCGGGCAACGCGGCGGAGGCGTTGGAAGCGATCAAAAACGATCACTTCGACATGCTCCTGCTTGATGTCGGGCTGCCGGACATGGATGGTCGGGAAGTCTGCAAATTGATGCGGCGCAACGGGTTCAAGTCGCCGATCATCATGTTGACTGGCGCGGAATCCGATGCGGATACCATTCTCGGCCTGGAATCCGGGGCCAACGACTATGTCATCAAGCCGTTCCGGCTAGGGGTCCTGCTGGCCCGTATCCGCGCGCAGATGCGCCAGCACGAACAGAGCGAGGACGCGGTTTTCGCCATCGGTCCCTACACCTTCCGGCCGGCGGCGAAAATGATGGTCCATGCCGATACGAATCGGAAAGTTCGGTTGACGGAGAAAGAGACCTCCATTCTCAAGTTCCTGTATCGGGCCGGCGAAAAGGTGGTCAGCCGGGACGTGTTGTTGAATGAAGTCTGGGGTTACAACGCCGGGGTGACGACCCATACCCTGGAAACCCACATCTATCGCCTACGCCAGAAGGTCGAGCCGGATCCGACCAACGCCATGCTTCTGGTGACGGAACCCGGCGGCTATCGCCTGGTTCCCTGAGTGTTTGTCCAAAAATGCGTCTGACGACGTATTTTCGAGTGCCATGCCGGCCCGCTCCCCCGTCCCAACCACCCGTACAGGGTACCCTCATGGGCGGTTGGGACGGGGGAGCGGGCCGGCACGGCATTCTTCAGCAGACATCGACGCCCGGACATGGGTCCGATGGCTACTCCTGACGCGGTCGAATCCGAACCGCCGCTCTGATTTGGATTCCGTCCGCCAGCATAGTGGGGCATTATTGCGTAGTTCCGACCTAGCCGGCCGGAGTACGACAGGTGTTCGGTCCGCCCGCGAGAGGAGTAGCCGTGGGAGCGGAAGACTTTTCAGTCAGGTTCTGGGGCGTGCGTGGCAGCATTGCCTGCTCGTCGCCCGACGTTTTGAAGTACGGAGGCAATACTTCGTCGCTGGAGGTGCGGTGCGGAGACCGGCTGCTGATGTTCGATGCCGGATCCGGCTTTCGCTATCTCGGCAACGCACTGGCGGCGGACGCGCCCATCGACGCGGACCTGTTCCTCACCCATACGCATTTCGATCACGTTTGCGGCCTGCCGTTCTTTGGGCCGTTTTTCGAGGCGGGCAATACGTTCCGCCTTTGGGCCGGGCATTTGATGCCCGACATGACCATTCAGCGCGTGCTGCAGGAGATGATGATGGCGCCGCTGTTTCCGGTGCCGCCGGAGATATTCACCGCACAGATTACCTACCACGACTTTCGGGTCGGCGAGACGCTCAACCCCTGCCCTGGCGTTACGCTGCGCACCGCCCCGCTCAATCACCCGGACGCAGCCACCGGATATCGTATCGAATATCGCGGGAAATCGATCTGCTACCTGACGGATACCGAACATGTAATCGGCAAGCCGGATCAGAACATTCTGAAGCTCATCGCCGGCGCTGATATCGTGATTTACGACAGCACCTATACCGACGAGGAATATCCCAACCATGTGGGCTGGGGCCACTCGACCTGGCAGGAAGGCGCCCGGCTTTGCCAGGCTGCCAAGGCAAAGACGTTCGTGGTGTTTCATCACGACCCCGACCATGACGACGCCTTCATGGACAAGGTGGCGCGCGATGTGGAGGCCATGCGACCGGGATCGATCGTCGCCCGAGAGGGCATGACGCTGCGCCCTTGAACCGGGGCTGTCGATGATCAACACCCGCCATCTCGCGTTCGGCCTGTCGACCGTGCTCGGCATTCGGAAGCGCGGCTGGTTCATTCCCTACCGCTATGCGGACGACCCGAACTATTCGGCGGCCGGTTCCTATCCGGAGATCCAGGCCCGGTTTGAAAGTTGCGTCGCGCAACTCGAGGCCGTTCTCCACCGCGTCGAGGACTATGCGGCCGATCTCGCCGCGATCGGCAGCGAGCCGCCGCCGGCGCCGCGCTTCGATCAGGATTGGTTTCCGCGGCTGGATGCGGCGGTCGCCTACGTTCTGGTGCGCGACTTCCGTCCGCGTCGCATCGTCGAGGTCGGGTCGGGGCATTCGACCCGGTTCCTCGCGCAGGCGGTGAAGGACGGCTCGCTGGAAACCGAGCTTACGGTCATCGACCCGAAACCGCGCGCCGCGATCGACGGGCTGGCCGATCATGCCAGGCGGGACACGTTGCAGGCCG
The DNA here is from genome assembly GCA_028278525.1 of Minwuiaceae bacterium. Lineage (GTDB taxonomy): Bacteria > Pseudomonadota > Alphaproteobacteria > Minwuiales > Minwuiaceae > JANQEE01. Next base: position 25,886 of record JANQEE010000014.1, read on the forward strand.
TGGGTCCGGCGCCGTTCGGCGGACTTCAAAGCGGCGATATGGTGATCGTCGATTCCAGCCACATTCTGATGCCCGGCAGCGACGTGGACGTCCTGCTGAACCGGGTGCTGCCTGCGCTGCCCGCCGGCGTTCTGGTGCATTTCCATGACATCTTCCTGCCGGACCCCTATCCCGACCAATGGCTCTGGCGGGGTTATAACGAGCAGCAGGCGATGGGCGCGCTGCTCACCGGCGGCGGCTACGACCTTCTATTTGCCAGCCACTATGTGACGACCGCCATGGCGGACCGGCTTCAGGAGACGGTGCTGGGCCGGTTGCCGCTGGTGCCCGGTGCTCATGAAAGCAGCCTCTGGCTCCGGAAGCGCGAAACGGCTCCCGCCGGCGAAAGGCAGGCCGATGCTTGAGCCGGCGGAGCGGCTGCTATTCGGGGAGCGGCCGCGCGGCCGGTTTCCCGAACGGGTTCGCATCGCGATCGAGGATCAGCAGGCCAACAGCGAAGTCCTGATCGCCTGGATGCAGTTTATCGTGGTGCTCGTGTTCGGCGCGCTTTACGTCGCCGCGCCGAAGGCATTCAGCGAAGATGTCGACTTTGCGCCAGTCCCCTGGGTACTCGGCGGCTTTATCAGTTTCAGCATCATTCGGCTGTTGCTGATCCGGCGCGGGTTTCAGCCGCGATGGTTCCTGGCGCTTGCCGTGATCGCGGATACGGCGCTGCTGATGGCGCTGATCTGGAGCTTTCATCTGCAATACGAGCAGCCCGCCGCCTTTTACCTAAAGGCACCGACGCTTCTGTATGTGTTCATCTTCATCGCCCTGCGCTCCCTGCGGTTCGATCCGACGTTCGTTCTACTCGCAGGCGCCTGCGCGGCATTCGGATGGTTGGCCCTCCTGGGCTATTCGGTCTGGTCCGACGAGGGCGGCGACATGATCACCCGCGATTTCGTGGAATACGTTCAGGCTAACAAGATCCTGATCGGCGCGGAGTTCGATAAGGTCATCTCGATTACGGTCACCACCTTGATCCTGGCGGTTTCCATCGTCCGGGCACGACGGCTGATGATCCGCTCGGTTTCCGAGCAGGCGGCGGTGCGGGATCTGTCGCGGTTCTTCGCGCCGGAAGTCGCGCAGGCCATCACCGATTCCGACAAGCGCATTCAGCCGGGAACCGGCGAAGCGCGCACCGCGGGTGTATTGATGTGCGATATCGGCGGGTTTACCAGCATGGCTGTGGCGATGTCTCCAAACGACCTGATCGCCTTGTTGACGGAGTACGAGTCGCGATTGGTGCCGGTCATCCGCCGTAACGGCGGCAGCGTCGACAAATTTCTCGGCGACGGCATCATGGCGACATTCGGCGCCGTTTTGCCGACCGAAACCTTTGCCGCCGATTCGATGCGCGCCGTCGAGGACTTGATGGACACGGCGGAGGCATGGCGCAGGGAGCGCGAAGCCAGCGGTTTGGAACCGGTGGATATCCGTTTTGCCGTGGCGGTCGGACCGGTGGTCTTCGGCGCCGTTGGCGATGTCAGCCGCTTGGAATACACGGTGATCGGGGAGCCCGTAAACATCGCCGCCAAGCTGGAGAAACACGCCAAGGCCGAGAACTGCCGTGGCCTGACAACAGCCGCGTCGCTAACGCTCGGCGAAGCGCAGGGCTATCGGCCCAAGGTTTCGCTGGACCAGCGCCGGGCTCGGCCGGTTGACGGCCTGGAGAATCCAGTCGATATCGTGGCTTTTTCCGCCTAGGCGCGCATGCGCCGCAAGGCGCCGATGTCGCATTCCTCGACAGCGCGAACCTGATGACCATCGCCGAGATCGACCATTATCGCATGCGCATTGCCATCGATCGTAAACGGCGCCGGCCAGTCCGCCGGGTTGGATGCCTTGCCCTCCATAAGGGCGGCCAGATTGAGTGGGCTGGACGGGTCCGGCTTAGGCACGGCAGCAAGCAACGCCCTGGTGTAGGGATGAACCGGGTCGTTGATCAGGATCTCCCGCGGCGCGGTCTCGACCAGTTTACCGGCGCACATGACGGCGACACGGTCCGCCATGTAGTCGATGACGGCCAGGTCGTGCGAAATGAACAGGTAGGTCAGCCCCAGCTCTTTCTTCAGGTCGCGCAGCAGGTTCAGCACCTGCGCCTGGATCGAGACGTCCAACGCGGAAACCGGTTCGTCGCAGATCAGCAGTTCCGGCTGCAGCGCCAGCGATCGGGCGATCCCGATCCTTTGCCGTTGTCCGCCGGAGAAGCTGTGCGGGTAGCGGCGTAGAAAACGGAAATCGAGGCCGACCAGTGCCATCAGTTCGCGAACCCGCTCCGTCCGCTCTTCCTGGTCGCCGATTTCATGGATGACCAACGGCTCGGAGATGATGTCGTACACGGTCATCCGGGGGTTCAGCGACGAAAACGGATCCTGGAAGATGAACTGGATCTTGCGGCGGAAGTCGAAGAGGCTCTGACCCTTCAATGCCAGGATATCAGTCAGTTTGCCGCGGTCGTTGAAGATGATCTCACCGGAATCCGCGGCCAGGGCCTGCATGATGATCTTGCTGGTGGTGGTCTTTCCGCAGCCCGACTCGCCGACCAGGCCTAAGCACTCGCCGCGGTCGATCGCGAAGCTGACATCGTCGACCGCCTTGATGCTGCCGCCGGGCTTGGATCCCAACAGGCCGCTCTTTCGGGTCGTGAAGGATTTGTTGAGATGCTTGACCTCCAGCAGCGGCGCATTCGCGGCGACGGGGTCGGATTCGGGCCATGGCTCTTTCTGGCGCAGCAGATGGCCCGTCTCGCCCTTGATCTCGCGGATCGGCACCAGGCGCTCGCCTGCTTCCATATCGAAACGGGGCACAGCCGCCAGCAACGCCCGGAGATAGGGATGCTGCGCGTTGTGGAAGATATCCTCCAAACTGCCGCTCTCCATCACCTCGCCCCGATACATCACCACGATCTCGTCGGCCATGTTGGCGACGACGCCGAGATCGTGGGTGATCATCAGAATGGCCATCCCAAGTTCCGATTTGAGGTCGTTCATCAGCTTGAGAATCTGGGCCTGGATGGTGACGTCGAGCGCGGTGGTCGGTTCGTCGGCGATCAGCAGTGCCGGCCGGCAGACAAGCGCCATCGCGATCACCGCGCGCTGGCGCAAACCGCCGGACAGCTCAAACGGATAGGTATGCAGCGCCTTCTCTGGATCGGGAAATCCGACCAGACGCAGCATGTCCTTGGTTATCTCGCGCCCCTCGGGCTTGGACATCTTGCGGTGCAGGAACAGGGCCTCGGAAACCTGGTCGCCGACGGTGTGCAGCGGCGACAGCGATGTCATCGGCTCCTGGAAGACCATCGAGATACGGCCGCCGCGGATCTGCCGCATCGGCCGTCCATTGGCTTCCAGTTTGACCACGTCGACGAAACTGCCGGGCGTATCCGGATCGAAGAACAGGATCTCGCCACCGGAAATCTGCGCCGGTTTCGGGAGGATACGCATGATCGACTGGGAAACCACGGACTTGCCGGAGCCGGATTCGCCGACCAGCGCGACCGTCTTGCCTTCGGGAACGCGAAACGAGACGCCATTGACGGCCTTGACCGTCCCCTCGGCCACATTGAACTCGACCCGGAGGTCGCGTACGCGAAGGACGTTACCCATTCTCGGCGTTCGCGACGTCTTCAGGTAAGTCGACGTTAAGCGCTCGGAAATTCGAAATGCTGTAGCGATCCAGGGGAAGTCCCGCCGAGATCGCCTTGAAGGCGGCGACCCGCGCGATGTTCGTGAATTCGCTGATTGTGGAATCGACCCGGATCACGCGGCCTCCGCCTTTTAACTTTAGTTGCATCCACCCGTCCCGGCGCGCACGCTGGGTGGAGAAAAATCGAAGCTCGACCCGTTCGAGATCGTCCCATCGAATAGCCGCCCCGGCCGGACCGACGCTACGCACTCCCTCGTCGGCCAACTCCAGCTTCGTGACCTGGCGCTGCGCGGTCCGAACCCCGAACACGGCGAACAGTAAGGCAAGGCCCCCCAGCAGGTAAACCATGACGGAATTCAGGTCCACGAATATCAGCGGGCCGGCGGTCAGCACGAAGCCGATTCCGGCCCGGACGTAATCCCCTGTCAACGCTTTCGGATCGTAGTAGTGAATGCTCATTACATCGCCGCGGAAGTGGGGTTGCCACCGACGCCGAACAGGGCCTGTCTGCAGGACAGCCACCGGGCGGCGGGGTGCGCGGAAACCGTGCTCATGAATTGTTCCACAAAAAGCCATGTCTCGGTATCCATCGCGAGATGGTGTGTCAACAGGCCGGTGGGCTCCGCCGTGTCCACCACGCCGCGCCGCCGGGAGCCAACATGGTCGCAGACCTGCCTCAGCGCGTCGTCGAGTCCGACGAACTCGCGGCCTTCGCGCCAATTGACAGGATCGCAATGGGTGTTGGTCTGCCGCAACCCGGGCGCGGCCTCATTGCCGGGCCTCGGACCGTGGGTGGAAAGCCCGTCGAAGCCGATCTTGGCGAGATGCGGCAACAGGGCTGCGTCGATGCGGTTCCAGGGCGGTACAAGGACTTTTTCAAAACGGGGGCCGAACAGCGCTCCAAGGCCGGTCAAACCGTTCGCCAGCTCCCGCAACCGGTCGTCCACGCTGCCGATCAATTCGGTTTTCTTGATGCCTGCGGCGGCGTGATTGCGGTGGGTATAGCCGTGTTGCACGATCTGCACGCCATCGAGTCCACCACATCGTTGGACGAGCGCGGGATCGGCCGCGGCCGGAATGACGGCAAGGCAAAGCGGCACATCCACCCGGAGGTGGAGGTCGATAAGCCGGTCCAAGGCGGCGCAGGGTCGCTCCGCGTCGTCGTCGCGCCACCAGAAGGTCGCGGTCGATCCGGCGCTTTGCCAGCGGTCGAGTTCCTCGCGCAAGTCGTTCCAGCCGGGCATCGTCGGCTACCCGGCGCGGCCGACCCAGTTGCGCACAAGGTCCGCTGTCGTCTCGGCGCCGGAAGTGTCGATGCCGTCCGCGGAGAAGCCGTCGCCGAGCAGGGCGGCATCGACGGCAGCCGCCAGTTTCGTCGGTGTCAGCGCCGCCTCTTCGACGATATGCAACGCGCCCTTTTCGGCAAGCCGATGGGCGCGCAATGTCTGCTCCGTCTCTTCGCCGCTGGCGTAGGGCACGACGACCGCGCGGCACCCGGCTTGAACGATATCCATCATCGTATTGTAGCCGGCCTGGCTGATCGAAACCCGGCAATCGTTCAACAGCGCCTGGAAATCGCTACGGGCACGCTCAACCTGAATGCCGGGCCCGGCACTTCCGAGAATGCCGCCGAAATCCTCGTCGCGCATGGTGATGCCGGCAAGAATGTGCCATGTCGCGTCCCGCGCCCGGGTCATCGGCCGCGCCGCGATTGCCGCCCGCAGGAGGTCCGCTCCAACGGCGCCGCTGCCCGCGGAGACAACGACGCTGTCCCGGCCGTTCGCCTTCGGCTTGCCTTCGCCATCGATCACATATCCGGTGTAGGACAGCTTGTCGGCGATCCGCCGCGCCGGAGGGAAGGTCTCGTCGAACCGTATCAGGTTGGGGTCGCCGTGGATCACCACATGATCGAAGTAGCCTTCGACGGTCTCCAGCATCTCCTCCAGACGCTCCGGTTTTCTTTTGGCAACCAGTACATCGCGCACCGACGAGAGGACGACCGGCGGTCGAGGCTCTGCCTTCGCCGTCTGCAGCAAGGGTATGATCTCGAACCGCATCTGCCTCCGCCCGAAGGGGAACATCTCGAACATCAAGACCTGCGGCTGGCGCTGCCGCCAGGTATCCAGCAGCATTTCGGTCCGTCGGCGGCGCCATTCGTCGTCGACTTCGCGGCCCGCTTCGTCCACCAGGGCGTTGAAGTTGGGGTCGCCCGCGCGGGTCGGCGGCAGTTGCACCAACTCCGCATCGCCAACATTCAAGCCCGGGATCGGGCTGCCGCCGGACACCAGTGTCACGTCGACCCCCGCTGCCTGAATGGCCCGGGTCAGGGTCGCCGCCCGACGCAAATGACCGATGCCGAGCAGATGCTGTACATAGAACAGAAGGCGCGGCCGGCTCATCGTATTTCCAGCCCGATGTTGACCGCAGCAGGCGCTGGGCTGCCATCCGCCGACAGGCTGAACAGATGGGCGGCCCGCCAGTCCATTCGGACCGGCGGATCGACGGTCATGTCCCAATCGTAAGCCCGAGCTACGACCGCGCGGATGACGCCTTTGTGCGTGACGGCAATGCTTAGGCCGCCCTCTCCGGCCCTTTCCTTAAGCCACGGCCGCAGGCGGTTTTGCACGTCGCGGGGCGACTCGCCGTCCGGCGGGCGCATGTCCAGGCCGAGGATTTCGTTTGCCTGCATCGCGGCAGGGTCCTCCGCACGCAGGTCGTCGAGGGTTCGTCCTTCCCAGCCGCCGAGATCCATCTCGACCAGGCGCGGCTCGATGGTCAGGTCCGACGCGCCCAGCAACCGTGCGGTCTCGGTCGTGCGGACCAGAGGGCTGGAAAACCATCTCGCCGGGCCCAAACGTTTCGGCACGCGGAGTCCGCCGAGCCGGGCCCTGGCTTCGCCGGTCAACGGAATGTCCGCCCGGCCCTGCAGCCGCTTGGACCGGTTCCAGGCGGTTTCGCCGTGGCGGATCAGCAGCAGTTCAGCGCCCATTGCAGGCCTTCATCCAGTATGGCCGCGGCTTTTTCGACCGGCCGGTCTTCGGCGACGAACCGCTGCGCCTGCCGTCCAAGGCGGTCCCGTTCGCGGTCGTCATCCAACAGCCGGCGGATCTTCAACGCGAAGTCCGCCGCGTCATCCGGGGTGGCCAACAGCCCCGTGTTGCCGTCCAGAACCACATCCGGCACGCCGCGCTCGTTGCCTGCGACAACCGGAAGCCCGGCTGCCTGGGCTTCCAGGAACGCCATGCCGTAAGCCTCGCCGGCGGCCGGCCAGACATACAGATCGCAGGCCGCATAGATAGCCGGCAGGTCGTCGGGATCCTGGGCGCCAAGATAGAAAACTTCGGATTGTATCGGATCGAACCCGGCGCGGATCCGTTCCGCCGCCTCGCCGTCGCCGACGACGATCAGGCGCCAGTCGTCGCCCGGCAGCCGGCCGAGCGCATCGGCAAGTCGTGCGTAGGATACCGCCTTATCGCCGCCGCGCATCATGCCGACCGCCAGGAGCCAGCGCCGCGACGGATCAAGGCCGTGCTCGGCCGCAAGTCTCGCCCGGTCGGCGGCGGCCTGAAGGAACCGGCTGGCGTCCAGGAACGGTGGCAGGTAGATCATCCGCGCGTCCGGCCCGACCAACGGTTCGATCCCCGCTCTGTCGCGACGCGTCAGGCAGAAGATCACGCGCGCCTGCTGGATTGCCTTGCGCGCTGTCTTAAAACCGGCGTCCCACGGTCCGCCTTCGCGTTTCGGCGCATGGGATGCCTCGGCGACGACGTAGGGGATGTCCAACGCCGCAGCAATCGGCGGTCCGAGATGGTCCGGCGCCTTGTGATAGAGATGGTAGGTGAACCAAACATCGGGTCGGTCAGTGGCCGGCCCCGCTGCCCAATCGCGTAGCAGTCCGGCGACCTCTTCTTCGGCGCGCGTTTCGATTTCGCCTTGTCGGCGCGCGTCGCCCAATTTGTCGTAGCTGCGCAGTTCCGACGCCAGATCGACCTTATGGCCGGCCATCCGCAAGGCGTCGATCAACAGGCGGGACATCCGCCGGTCGCCGGACGGGTTGGGATGGGTCGGCGGCTTCAGCGGCGAGTAAAAGGCGATCCGCACGGTGTTCAGCCGAGCGTCCGGCGCGGTTCCGCCGGCTCATCCAGGCCGAACCTGGCCGCCAGGGGCCGGATGCAGCCTTCCAGGTTGAAATCGGCGCGAACCCTTTTCATTCCGGCATCGGCCATCGCCCGCCGGCGCTCCGGATCATTCGCCAGGTCGGCAATGGCGTCGGCCAGCGCCGAAGGGTCACGCTGCGGCACAAGCAGGCCGGTTATCCCGTCGTCGATCAGTTCCGGTATTGCGGACACCGCCGTCGAGATGCAGGCGACACCCTGGCTCTGGGCCTCCAGCAAGACGTTCGGCAGGCCGTCGCGGTCGCCATCCTCTCCGATCCGACTGGCCAGAACGAACAGGTCGGCCCGGCGATATTGTTCCAGGACAGCGGCCTGGGTCTGCGGGCCCAACCAATCGATGCGGCCATCGATCCCAAGCTCCCGCGCGCGAGTTTTTAGATGCGGCAACATCGGCCCACCGCCGATGTGGCACCAGCGCCAATCGAGCTCTTTCGACAGGCGGGCCAGCGCGTCCAGCAGATCGTCATGGCCCTTCTTGGGCACGGCTCGTCCGACTGTCAGCAGACGCAGGGGGCCACCGGCCAGCCGTTCTGCCGACGGCCGGCTGTCGAACCGGTCCAGGTCGAGGCCATGATAGACCAGTCCAACCCGGTCGTCCGGCGCCCGTTCCGAAAGATGTGCGGCGTTGGCCTGGGAGCAGGTCACGAGCCAGCGGCAGTCCGCCAGCTTTTCCGCCTTTTCCCATTCCGGGATTGTCCAGACGTCCTTGGCATGCGCCGACACTGTCCAGGGCAGGCCCTTCAGGCGCGCCGTGTAGCGTGCGACCGAGGCGGGCGTATGCAGGAAATGTGCGTGCAGATGTTCCACCCCTTTATCCAACTCGGTCGCCAGAACCAGGGCCTGGCCGAAGCGGCGCGCCCGGTTGCGCGTCGGGTCGCGGCGAAAATCGCGCCACCACAGGCGCCATGTCGCCGTATAACCGGGCAGACGGCGGGCCCGACGCCAGGCGCGCCAGACCCGGGCGGGTTCCTGGTGCAGGTATTCCGGCAGGTAGTGAACCTTGGCCTGGATCTCGTCGTGCACCGGGTGGGTGGCGCGGTCGGTCGGATGGCGCAGGGAGTACAGGACGATGTCCAGGCCGCGTCGTTCCAGCGCCAGGATTTCCTGCGCGATGAACGTCTCGGAAAGGCGCGGATAGCCCTTCAACACGAAAGCTGTGCGGTGGGGCGATGGCGCTGGCATGCAGGTCGTCGACCGAGGGTGGCTCAGAAGCCGGTTCGAACCACCCGCCGGTCGGCAATGGTCTCGTCTTCGGGCTTGGACAGCCACGGCTCGGTCAGGCGGTTGACGTTGACGATGCCTTCCAGCAGGCCCGGCACCACCACTTCCGATGGGCGCCGTTGCCGGGGCAGGGCGCGAAGGGCCTGGGCCATTACTTGAGGATCGTGATCGAATTCGTCGGGAAGCATCTGCACCAGACCCAGGTCCTGGGCCCGTCTTGCTCTGATCGTCTGCTCCAGCCGCGGAGCGTGGCGCGGGACGATCAGCGCCTGCTTATCCAGTGACAGGATCTCGCAGAACGTGTTGTAGCCGCCCATGGCGACCACCCCGACCGCCTTTGCCGCAATGCTCTCCAGGTGCGCGTCGAAGACGATGGCCTCGACCCGTTTCAGCTTGGCGACGCGGGCCATGAACTGCGCCTGGCGCTCCGGTTGCATGAACGGCCCCAGCACAAGCAAGGCCGGATAGGGCAACAGGGGATCGTGCTCGTAGGCGCGTAAGACCCAGTCGATCAGGCCGTCGCCGTCGCCGCCGCCGCCCGTGGTCACCAGTATGTAAGGCTGGTCGGTAATTTCCGGCATCTGGGCCGGCATGGAAGGTTCCACTTCGCGGGGCAGGTAGCCGGTATAGACGACCTTTCGCTTCACCTCCGCGGTCAAATCAAGGCCGTCCAGCGGGTCGCAGATCTGCGGCAGGCCGTACACCCAGATTTCGTCGTACAGGGTTTCCAGCGCCGGTATGACCTTCTTGCGTTCCCATTCGGGGATCAGCAGGCTCGGCTCGTCCATAACGTCGCGCAAACCCAGCACCAGGCGGGTGCCGCGCTCTTTCAGCTGCCGCAGCGTCTGCCCGACTTCGCCGCGCAGGCCGAGCGGTTCCTTGTCGACGATGAAGACATCGGGATCGAAGACGTCCGCCGTATGCAGGATGATCGACGCCCGTAGACGGACCGTCTCCTCAATGTCCATCGGCAGTTTCAGCGATGTGTACTCGCCGTTGTGTAATTTGATGACACCTGGAACGCGCACGAAATCGACCCGATCATGGAAGTCGAAACTACCGATGATCGGAGACCCTGAAAGAATCAGGACCGACAAATCGTCGTGTTTGGCAGCCAATGCTTGAGCAATGGTCCGGCACCGGCGCAGATGCCCCAAACCCATTGAGTCATGACTGTAAATTAGTACGCGGGCGCCGGCTTGAATGCCCGACATTGCCCCTCTCCCTGTTCGCCCGAACGGACTATTGCATACCGCATCCCAGCGCGAAATGTATCTTTTTGGTTGACTCGCGGCCGGCGCCCTGCTCCTAGGGCATTGGGAAGCATCGGGAAATCCGCGATACGGCCACGGTGACGCTGGACTCGTCCGGCTTGCCGACGATAATGAAGCGGGGATTTTCGAACGAGCCGAAAGAGGCCAAACACCAGGGGCGTCAAGGGAGGTATTTGGTGAGCCTGAACGAAGAAGTTGAGCTGCTGCGGAACATTCCGATGTTCTCTAAGATTGAGCCGTCGAAGCTCAAGCTGCTCGCTTTCACCTCGGAAAGACTTACTTTTCAGGAAGGCCAAATCGTTTGCCGGCAGGGCGACATGGGCGACTCCATGTATGTGATCGTCGCCGGAGACGTCGACGTGATCGTCGATTTACCGAACGGCCCTCTGACGGTTGCCACCCTGCGCAAGAACGATTTCTTCGGCGAGATCGCCATCCTCTGCGACGTGCCCCGCACGGCGACCATCAAGGCGACCAGCGAATTGACGACGCTGATGATCTCCAAGGACCTGTTCTACCGTCTGGCCACGGAATTCCCGCAAATGGCGGTGGAAGTGATGCGGGTGATCGCGCAGCGGCTGCAGCAGACGACCAGCGACCTGCAGGAGACCAAGAACGAGCTTTCGCAGGCCAAGGCGAATGCCGGGGAGTCCGGCGCCGGGTGACCGGTCTGGCTCGATAACGCCGAAAAGTCCCCGTCCGTGTTTCCTGAATGGCAAAACAAACCGATCAAGAACTGCTTGAAGCGCTGACCGGTCAGGTGTTGCCGCCGGCCAGCAAGCTGCTGGGGTTGCGTCTGGTCGAGCTGGATAGCGAGGCCCGGCGCGTGGTCGTCGAGTTCGACGGCAAGCCGGAATTCTGCAACCCCATGGGATCCGTGCAGGGCGGTTTCGTTACCGCGATGCTGGACGAAGCCATGGCCATTGCCGGGGTTACCGCCAACCGTTTCACCCATTTCGTGCCGACGCTGGAAATCAAGACGAGTTTTCTCGAGCCCGCGAAACCCGGCCGGCTGCAGGCCGAGGCCTGGGTGGTGCGGCTCGGCCGGTCGATCGCGTTTCTGGAAGGGCGCTTGTCGGACGCGGATGGCACGGTGGTCGCGACCGCTTCGGCGACGGCGCGGCTGATGCCCATGAACAAGCCCGACGCCACGCCGCCGAAGGGCTGACGAAATCAGTCGGGGACGTCCAGGTTGACGATCACCGGGACATGGTCGGACGGCTTGTCCCAGCCGCGCGCCGCCCGCACGATCTCGGCATGGCGCAGGGCGGGTTTCAGGGCCGGTGTGACCCAGACATGGTCCAGCCTGCGGCCCTTGTCCGATTTGGACCAATTCGGCGAGCGGTAGCTCCACCAACTGTAGATTTTCTCCGACGTCGGAATGAAATGCCTGATGGCGTCGGTCCAGTCGTGGGAACGATACATTTCCTCCATCGCCTCGACCTCGACCGGCGTGTGGCTGACCACCTTCAGCAGTTGCTTGTGGGACCAGACGTCGTTTTCATGCGGCGCGACGTTCAGGTCGCCGACCAGCACCAGTTTGTTGTCCTTCCGGCGGCGTTCCCCGAACCAGTCCGCCATCTCTCGCATAAAGGCCAGCTTGTGGGCGAACTTGTCGTTCTCGTTCGGGTCGGGGATGTCGCCGCCGGCCGGCACATAGAAATTGTGCAGTTCGATGCCGCCGGGAAGCAGGGCGCTCAGGTGCCGGCAGTCCTGTTTGCCGCACCAAACCTTTTTGTCGACCTGCTCCAGCGGCAGGCGGGACAGGATGGCGACGCCGTTGTAGCTTTTCTGGCCGCTGATCGCGATGTGCTTGAAGCCGGCGGATTTCAGGCTTTTCAGGGGAAAGGAATCGTCCTGGACCTTGGTCTCCTGCAGGCACAGCACATCGGGATTGTGCTCGTCGACCAACCGCTCGACGGCCGGTACGCGAAGCCGGACAGAGTTCACGTTCCAGGTGGCGATACGAATTTTCATGGTGGTACGGACTGGGAATGAGGGAAGGAAAGCGGCGCTCAGAATATGTTGAAAGTGGCGCCGACGATACCCAGCGGCCAGCGGCCGGCTTCGAACAGCCGATATTTCAGCGCGAAGGCGTGGTCTTCCTCCTCGCCGGCGGCGAGCACCAGGGCGGCCTGGTAGCAGGCCTGTGTCGCGGCCCCCGCGGCGGCCCTGATCAGGGCCGGATCGGCGATGCCGGACTGGGAGGCGGCGACGGCGGCGGCGCCGTGAACCACCTCGGACGCAGTACTGGTCACGTTGGTCAGCGCGACCATCAGGGCGTCGTCGTCGGCGACGATTTCCGACGCCTCGGCGGTCAGGGCGGCGCGCAACTGTTCCTCGACCTCCCACCAGGAGGTGTTCCAGTCAGGGTTCTTCGCGGCCGTTTCCGCCTCTTCCCAATCGGATACCGTAGCGACACCCGCATCGGGAAAGCCAAGCGCCATGACATAGGCCTCGGCGTCCGCTCGCTCGGCGGGGGTGAGCGGCTCGCCGACGGCGGCGAACCAGGACACGTCGGGAATCATTCTGGCGAACCGGGCAACCGCGGCCAGGGTTGGGAAATCCTCGGCCAGCGCCAGTTCGTCCGGCTGGTCGTCGTCGAACCAATCGACCATCGTCAGCGGTTGCCGCGTTGCTCGCGCCAGAGTCCCAGCTTGACCTGGACCGGCCTGTCGGAGAAGGAGAACAACACCGCATCGCCGTCGGTTTCGTGACGGTAGGACTGCCAGCTCGGCACGACGAAGGTATCGCGCGGACCCCAGGCGAGCGTTGTGTCGCCGACCATGGTGCGGCCCGTGCCCTCGACCACGGAAAACACCGTGGCGTCGGTCGACCTGTAGGGCGCCGCTTCGAAGCCCTTGGGCAGAAGCTGCATGAAGGTGCCGATGGTCGGCATCGCGAAATCGCCGGTCACCGGATTGACGTAGCGCATCTTCAGGCCGTGGCAGGGGTCCCACTCCTCGGTCCGCCGCATGGTTTCCAGCGCGTCGCGGGTTCGGCTGTAGGGATAGTTGAAGACCGGCGATGTCGGGCTCGAGGCTTCGTAACCGTCGGGCAGCAGGCCGGAGCCGTAGCGGGCGAGCGCGTCGCCGACCGGACGGGTCAACATCTGTTCGTCGGCGCCGTAGCCCTCGACGAAGCTGACATCCAGCAACTGCGCGATCGGGATGTCCAGCCCGTCCAACCAGACCATGGGCTTATCGCTCTCGTTGCCGTGGTCGTGCCAGGTCCAGCTCGGCGTGATGACGAAATCGCCCTCGCGCATGATGGTCTTTTCGCCGTCCACCGCCGTGTAAGCACCTTCGCCCTCGACCACGAAGCGCAGCGCGCTCTGGGTATGGCGGTGGGCCGGCGCGACTTCGCCGGGCAGGATGAGCTGTAAGCCCGCATACAGGCTGGTGGTGATCTTCGACTGCCCGCGTAGGCCCGGATTCTCCAGGATCAGGACCCGACGCTCCGCTTCCTTGGCGGTAATCAAGCCGCCGGATTCCATGATGTACGGCCTGATGTCGTCGTAGTGCCAGACCGCGGTTTCGCAGTCGCTGGTCGGCTCCGGCGTGATCAGGCCGCGCAACACCTCCCACAGCGGAGTCAGGTTGTGGCCATCCATGCGGTCGTAGAACGCGGCGCGTTCGGGCGTCGTCTCCGGTTTCGCCTCCATGGCGCTTCCCCTATTCAGGCGGCCTGCTCGACCTCGGGCAAGGTCAGGCCCAGCTCTTCCACGACTTCCTTGGCGCGGCGCAGATAGTCGTCGCGCATTTCCTCGTTGGTGCGGACCTTGATGCCCCACTTGCGGAAGATCTCGTTGTTGCGCGACTTCGGCCGGCCGAAGAAGGCCGGCAACATCGGGAAGTAGCGGTTGATGGCGTCCTGCAAGGCGGCCTTGCCTTCTTCGGTCTCGCAGAGTTCGGCGGAGAAATCCTTGCCGAACTGGGCGTGGAACCGCTCTTCCGGCATGGTCATCCGCGCCAGGTTGCGCAGCGGGTGAAACGAGCACTGCACCAAGTCTTCCACCTGCAGGATTTCCGCGAGATCCGCCAGCAGCTTGATCGCGCAGAACTCCGCCCAGGTTTTCAGAGGGAACTCGAAGATCGAGAGCGGGCGCTTTTCCTGCGGGCTCATTTTCTCGGCGGGTATGCCCATCTCCTCGCCAAGCTGCTTGAAGCGGACGTGGTGGCCGTACTCTTCCATCGCCACCCGGCAGGTCAGCCATTTCGCATAAGGTGTGGGCGCCAGCGCGATGGCCGGTTCGTCGAAGACCTGGGCGCCGTACAGTTCGTTGACCGCGTGGCTGATCACAAGCTTCTCGCAGGCGGTGCGGTACTCCTCGTCCTGGCCCTTAAGCTCCTCGGAGGTTTTGACTTGCGGGATTGTCGGCTGGGTCATCGGTCGGTCCTCAGACATACGGTTCGGTGTTGAAGGCTTCCAGATCGGTGGAAAGGTCGGTGAAGGAAGCAGTGAATTCGCCACTTACGGCGTCGGCAAGCGCCGGCAGGTCCCAGTCGGCGTTTTCGCGGACGATGCGGGCGACCGGACGCGCCTGGCCGAACAGGAACACCTCGCGGCCGCGTACGCCGAAGATCTGGCCGGTCACTTTCTGCGCGTCCGGGCTTGCCAAATAGGCGACGAACCGCCCGACATGGCTGCCCGAGAGCTTCAGGGCGCGTTCCTTATAGGCGGCCTGGGCGTCGTTGGCCGGCTGGATGATGTCGGTCACGCGGGTCGCGGCGAAGGGGGCGACCGCGTTCGCGGTGATACCGGCGCGAGCAAGATCCATCGCGGCGACCCGGGTCAGCCCGACCAGGCCGGCTTTGGCCGCCGCATAGGCGCTTTGGCCAAAATTGCCGTACAGGCCGGCGGTCGATACGATGTTGACGATGCGGCCCCAGCCGTAGGGCTCGCCGCCGCGGTTGGCTTTGGCGTTGTCGCGCAGCAACGGGGTCGCGGCAGCCAGCAGATAGTAGGCCGCCGAAAGGTTGGTCCTGATCACTGCTTCCCAATCGGCCGGATCGCCCTTGAAGATGAAAGCGTCGCGCAGAATGGCGGCGTTGTTGACGACGATGTCCAATCCGCCGAAGGTTTCGCGCGCGGTTTCCACCAATTGCCGGGCGCCGCCCGGGCTGGCCACGCTGTCGGCCCAGGCGATGGCGTTATCGCCAATGGCCGCCGCCGTCTCTTTGGCGACGGCGGGGTCGGCGCCGTCGCCACCAATCGAGGTGCCGGAATCGGCGACCACGACCTTGGCGCCGCAGGCAGCCAGTTCCTCCGCAATCGCGCGTCCGACGCCGCGGCCGGCGCCCGTGACGATGGCGACGCGGCCCTCCAGAGCGGTTTTGTCGGCGACGTTCATGACGCTTCCTGCTCGGCCAGTTCGTGCACGGAATAGAATGCGTCCGCGTGGCAGTCCTCCCGCCGCGCACCAAGCGTTTCCAGCGCCGCAACACAGGTCTCCACCATGATCGGCGGGCCGGCCAGATACGCCTTGGCGCCGTCGAGATCGGTGAAATCCTGCTTCAGGACATCGCAGAGGAAGCCGGTGCGACGCCCCGTCTCTCCGCTCGGTTCCGAAAGCACGACCTCCAGTTTCAGATTGGGGTGCTTGGCCTGCAGAGCCTTGAAGGCGTCCTCCATATAGACGTCGCGTTCATCGCGCATGCCGATATAGAACTTGATCTCTTGCGGCAGGCCGGCCTGCAGCGCCCGTTCGACGATGGCCTTGATCGGTGCCAAGCCCGATCCGCCGCCGACGGCGACGATCGGCCCCCGATGCGCCTCCCGCAGATAGGACACGCCGTAGGGCCCGTCGACGCGGACCTTGTCACCGACCTTCAGCTTGTCGGCCACGTAGTGGCTGACGTCGCCGCCGTCCATCGCCCTGATGTGGAATTCCAACACCGAGTCGTCCGGCAGGTTCGCCATGGAGTAGTCGCGCGCGTCCAGGTCGCCGAAGCTGACCTTGGCGTACTGGCCGGCGGAGAAACTGAACGGCCCGCCGGCGTCGACACTCAGCCGGACCCGCTTGATATCGTGGGTCAGATCGGTCAGTTCGGTAACGCAACAATCGAGCAGCCGCCTCGGATGGCTAACCACTTCGTCCGGTTCCAGATAGGTGATCTCGCAGTCGCTGGTCGGCATCGCGCGGCAGGCCAGGATCAGGCCACTCGCCTTCTCGTCGTCAGACAGCGCAAATTCCGAATAGACCGCCATATCCACGTCGCCGGACCGCAGGACCGATTTGCAGCTGCCGCAATTGCCGGACTGGCAACCGCACGGATAGTCGAGGCCCTGATCAAGCGCCACCTGAAGAACCGTATCGCCGGGTTCGACCGTAATCGTCGTGTCGAACTGGCGCAATTTCACCTCAAAACCCATGCCACCTCGGCTCGCTTATCGGGAAGAAAGCGGCGTTTCCTAAGTTAGGTTTGAGCACGTGGACCGTCAAATTGTTTGTATACCCAACAATAGCAGATGCAGACTTCCGCGCCAAAACCCTGGAAACGCACACAGATAGCCTATCGTAACGGTACAGCGCTGTCTTCATGAGGCGTATTGCGGAGCGCTTAGACACGGAAACGCCCGACCGGGGGCAGGTCGGGCGTTCCTGCTCTTGCGAGCGAGGGTGCCGAAGGGGACGTTCGACACCCGGCGGTCATGAGCATCGCGCGGAAAAAAACGCGACGTTGGAGGTCCATGTAACCGCCATTGTCCAATAGATATGGTGCGTTCCGCCGGTGCGCGCCAGATCGGTCGCTAGCTTGTGATCTGGGTAGGCGAGCCCGCCAAAGTGGCGTAGCCTGAGGGCTCGACACGATGCCGGATTGGAGGCGTGTAGGGATGGCAGCCGCAATTGGCGAGAAGACGTCGGGCAGACGCCGCCGCCGCCGTTCTATCGATTTTGGCTGCCTGCCGGAGCTGATCGGCTACAACCTGCGCAAATCCCAGATCGCGGTGTTCCAGGATTTCGCCGCCGCCGTCGGCGCCGAGGACATCACACCCGGGCAATTCGGCGTTCTGACCCTGATTCAGGCGAACCAGGGCTTGAACCAAAGCGAGCTGGGCGAGGCCATGGGTGTCGACCGCTCCACTGTCGTTGCGGTGATCGATCGGCTGGAACGGCGCGGCCTGGTGCAGCGGGCGCCGGCGCCAAACGACCGGCGGTCCTATGCGCTGCGCCTTTCGTCGGACGGAGACGCAACGCTGCGGCGGCTGGAACCGCTGGTGCGGCGGCACGAAGCAACGATAGCATCCGACCTGAGCGCCGCCGAGCAGCGTACCCTGATCGACCTGCTGCGGCGCATTGCCGACAACACCCGATAGCGCCTCAATCCGACAATATCAGCGTGTCTGCCGCAGCCCAGGACGCCCACAACCTATCGCCGATCGCCGCGACCGGCGTTGTCGTTCGCGAACTGTTTTGCAGTGTCGCGGCGATCCGCGCCCCGTCGCCGAGATCGAGGACAATGTGGCTTTCGTTACCCTGATAGGCGATGGCCTCGACAACGCCTTCGATAGCAATTTGTCCGTTGCCCGGATGCAGGCCGCTGATGCGCGTTTTCTCCGGCCGAACGGCAACGCCGACCGAGTCCATGGCGGTGCCCGGCGGGCCGGGCACCTCTATCGTGCCGATGCCGTCGACAGCCAACGTGAGCCGATCCGGATTGGCATTGACCACCTTGCCCTCAAACAGGTTCATCCGGCCGATAAAGTCCGCGACGAACCGACTGTTCGGGAACTCGTACAGGTCGGCCGGCGGCGCGACCTGCTTCACGGCGCCCCGATCCATCACCGCGATACGGTCTGCCATCGATAAAGCCTCGCTTTGATCGTGGGTCACCACGACGAAGGTGATCCCGACGGTATGCTGTAAGCGGACCAGTTCCATCTGCATGGCCTCGCGCAGTTTGGCATCCAGCGCCGACAGCGGCTCGTCCAGCAGTAGAACTTTCGGACGTTTTACCAATGCCCGGGCCAGCGCGACGCGCTGGCGCTGGCCGCCGGACAGCTGATCCGGCTTTCGATCGCCGAACCCCGCCAGCTGCACCAGCTCAAGGGCTTCTTCGACCCGTTCGCGCATTTCCGGGCCTGCGACGCCGGTCACTTTCATGCCGTAGGCGACATTGTCGAATACGGTCATGTGGGGAAAGACGGCATAGGACTGGAACACCATGTTGACCGGCCGGCGGTTGGGCTGAACGCCGGTCATCGGCTGGCCGTCGATATAGATCTCGCCCTCTGTCGGGATCTCGAAGCCTGCCAGCATGCGCAACAGGGTTGTCTTGCCGCAGCCGGACGGTCCCAAGAGCGCGAAGAATTCCCCCTCCCGGATTTCCAGTCCGACCTCGGATACCGCTACGACCGACTGGCCGAACCGTTTGGTCACGTTATCGATGCGAATGATCGGCGATGCTTCGTTCACGGCGGATACCTCGGTCACATGTCTTTGGGTTGGGTACGGTTCTGCAGCCACAGCGCGATGGCGGTCAGCAACACGGTGACGATGATCAGCACGGTGGAGGCGGCGTTTACCTCCGGCGTCACCGAGAACCGCACCATCGAATAGACCTTCACCGGGAAGGTCACCGTGTCCGGTCCGGATGTAAAGAAGGTGATCACAAAGTCGTCCAGCGACAGCGTGAAGGCAAGCAGACCGCCGGCGACCAGGCCGGGCCGCATATAGGGGATCATCACGTCGCGAAAGGTCTGCCACTGGCTGGCGCCCAGATCGCGGGCGGCCTCTTCCAGCTCGCGGTTGAACCCGGCCAGCCGGGCGCGGACGACGACGGCGACGAACGGAAAACTGAACGAGATGTGGGCGATGATGATGCTGCCGAGATTGAGCGGCCAGGGCAGGCCGGCGGGCCAGCCGATGCGGGCGAAAAACGCCAACATGGCGACGCCCATGCAGATCTCGGGGATGACGATCGGCAGCATCACCGTGCCTTCGTACGGCGCCTGGCCGGGAAACCGGAACCGCCACAGCAGGATCGCCACCATCGCCCCCAGGATCACGCTGACGATGGTGCTGACGAAGGCAATCGTCAGGGAGTTGACGAAGGCCTCAATCAGGCCGTCGTTGTTCAGCGCCTTCTCGTAGTACTTCATCGTGAAGCCGCGCCAGACGATGTTGCGCCGGCTGTCGTTGAAGCTGAAGGCGATCAGCGTGACGATGGGGGCATAGAGGAACAGGAAGGTGCCGATCAGCACCAGCCGGATCCATAGACGCCGGCTGTAGTCCAGCGGTCCGATGCCGGCTTTCGTCCGCCTTCTGGACTCCAAGCCTGCGCTGGTGGTGCTCATGCGCCATGCTCCGTTCCCGGCGAACCCCGGGCGAGCAGCGAGCGCATCGCCAGCGCGCCGAACGTCGCGTACATCAGCAGGAACGACAGGGCGGCGCCGAACGGCCAGTCGTTGGCCGATTTGAACTGCCGCTCGATCACATTGGCGATCATCTGGCTGTCGGTGCCGCCCAGCAGGTTGGGCGTCAGGAACGAGCCCATTGCCGGAATGAACGTGATGATGAGGCCCGATACGATGCCCGGCTTGGCCAGCGGCGCGACCACGGAGAAGAACGTCCGCGCCTGGCTGGCGCCAAGATCCAGGCTGGCCTCGATCATCGATTTGTCCAGCCGCTCCATGCTGGCGTAGAGCGGCAGCACCATGAACGGCAGGTGGACGTAGACAAGGCCGAACACGACCGCCGTGTTGTTGTAGAGCAACTGAAGCGGCTGGAAGCTCGCGCCCAGCAGTTGCAGGTCGCCGAGGCCGACGGCGGTCAGGATCTGATTGCCGCCGTCCCAGAACCACTCGAGCGTAAAATTGATGTAGCCGCGGGTTCGCAACACGGCGATCAATGCATAAGTGCGGATCAGCAGGTTGGTCCAGAACGGCAGGATCACCAACAGCAGCAGGATCGGCTTCCAGCGCGGCGGCGCGAAGCTGATGGCGAAGACAACGGGAAACGCCACAACCAGGCAAATCGCGGTGGTCAATCCGGCCATCCACAGCGACTTGGCGATGATCTGCAGGTACAGCGGCTCCAGCGCACGGACGTAGTTGGCCAGCGACCAGGTGATCTCGATATCGACCAGGCCGCGTTTCTCGCCGAAGCTGAAAACCCAGATCAGGCCGAGCGGCACCAGGAAGAACGCCGCCAGCCAGATCGTCGGCGGCACAAGAAAGATCCAGAAGACCAGGGGATTTCGTCGCCAGGTTTCCATGCGACTTTTTGCCGGTGCGCTGCCTTGAAAGACAGTGGCCCGCCTTTTCGGGGCGGGCCACTGGTTTTCAGGCTGCCTGGATTCGCGTCCAGGCCTCGTCCATCAGTCGCGCCCGTTTGGCGCCCTGATAGACGGACGGCTCGCATTTGGCGATCACCGCTTCCGGCGGGAAGATCGCGGGATTCGAGCGGTACTCTTCGCTCATCAGCTTCGCCGCCGCCGCGTTAGGGGTTGCGTATTGGATGAAATCGGCGATCGCCGCGCCGGCTTCGGCGTCGAGAATGTAGTTGATGAACTTGTGGGCGTTTTCCGGATGCGGCGCGCCCTTCGGGATGCACAGACAGTCTTGCCACAACTCGCCGCCCTCCTTCGGCACGACGTAGCCGATATCGTCGTCCTCTTCCATCACCTGCAGGACATCGCCGTTCCATTCCATGGTGATGTCGACTTCTCCCGACAGTAGCAGGTCCTGGCCGTTGTCGGCGGCAAAGACCTTGATGTGCGGCTTTTGCCGGATCACCAGTTGCTCTGCCTGCTTTATCGTCGCCGGATCGTCGGCGTTCAGGCTATGCCCGAGATATTTGAGGGCGGATTCAATCGCCGCCTTGCCGGACAGTATGGCGATCTTCCCCGAGTATTTGTCCGAATCGTAGAGCCATTTCCAACTGTCCGGCACGCCATCCATCTTCGACTTCCGGTAACCGATGCCGATCGTGCCCCACATGTAGGGCATGCTGAACTTGCGGCCCGGATCGAAATTCGCTTCCTGGAATTGGGCGGCGACATTGCTCTTAAAATTCGGAATTGCCGAATGGTCCAGCGCATCCAGCATTTCCGCCGCGATCATGCGCTGCACGTAGTCGTTGGTCGGAACGATCAGGTCGTAACCCGGATTGCCTTCCTTCAGTTTGGCGAACAGCTCGTCGTTGTCGGCGAACAAGTCCATTTTGACCGCGATGCCGGTCGCGTCCTTGAAGTCGTCCAGCGTCGTTTCGCCGATATAGGTGTCCCAGTTGTAGAAGTTGAGCTTCGGTTCCTCGGCGCCGACGGCAAAGCGCGGCAGAACGGTAATTCCGGCGGCAACCGCGCCGGTGCCGGCCAGGAAGGACCGGCGCGACGGCCTCACCCGTTTATCTTTGAGCATCGATGTCGTCTCCCTGTTATCCGGATCCCGGCGACACTCCGGGACCCGTGCTAACAGGGATTTCACGGCTTTTATTGCCGCGATGCAACCAAGATTCTCAAGCGGTCGATTAGTTTCCGCTCGCGAGGTCCTTCGCGGTCAGGTCCAGCGCCTTGTGGACAATCCCGACCATCTCGTCGACCTGCTCCTTGGTGATGACCAGGGGCGGGCTCAGGACCATCGCGTCACGCACGGCCCGCATGATCAGGCCGTTGGCGATCGAGTGATCGCGGCAGATTACGCCGGCGCCGCGCGAAGGGTCGTACGGCTTTCGGGCGGCTTTGTCCTCAACCAGTTCGATCGCGGCGACCAGCCCGACGCCGCGCACCTCGCCGACCAGAGGATGGTCGGCCAGTGTGCGCAGTCGGCTCTGCATATAGGGGCCGATCTCGTCGCGGCCCCGGTCGATGATGCCTTCCTCCTGCAGGATCCGGATGTTCTCCAGGGCGACCGCGGCGGCGACCGGGTGGCCGGAATAGGTGAAGCCGTGCACGAACTCCTCGTCGGCCGCTGTCATCGCATCGCCGACCCGCTTGCCGACCATGACGGCGGAGATCGGCAGGTAGCCCGAAGACAGGCCCTTGGCCAGGGTCATGAAGTCGGGCTCGATGCCGAAGGTTTCCGACCCCCACCAGTTGCCGGTGCGGCCGAACCCGCAGATCACCTCGTCGGCGATCAGCAGGATGTCGTATTTCCGGCAGATCCGCTGGATCTCCGGCCAATAGCTGTCGGGCGGCACGATCACGCCGCCGGCGCCCTGGACCGGTTCGCCGATAAAGGCGGCGACCTTGTCGGCGCCCAAGGCTTGGATCTTGTCTTCCAGGCTGCGCGCCGCCTTCAGCCCGAATTCCTCCGGATCCATGTCACCGCCTTCCGCGAACCAGTAAGGCGCGTCGGCATGCTCGAAGCCGGGTAGCGGCAAGTCGAACTGCGGGTGCATCGGCTGCAAGCCGGACAGCGACGCCGCCGCCATCGTCACGCCGTGATAGGCGTAGTCGCGGCTGATGATGGTCTTCTTCTCCGGCTTGCCCTGCAGGTTCCAGTAATACCGCACCATCTTGGCGATCGTGTCGTTCGCTTCCGAGCCCGAATTGGCGAAGAACGTGTGCTTGAACGGCGCCGGGGTGATCTCGGCCAGCTTCTCGGACAGGGTGACGGCGGCCGGGGTCGTGCTCTGGAAGAAGGTGTTGTAATAGGGCAGTTCCTGCATGGCCCGATAGGAGGCTTCGGCCAGTTCCTTGCGCCCGTAGCCGACCTGGACGCACCAAAGGCCGGCCATGCCGTCCATGATCCGGTTGCCGTCGGAGTCCCAAAGATAAACGCCGTCGCCGCGGGTGATGACCCGCACCCCGCGCTTGGCCAGCGCCGAATGATCGGTGAAGGGATGAATATGATGCGCGGCGTCGCTCGCCTGCCATTCGGCGGTCGGCCGGTTCGATGTCAGAAAAGTCATGGTCTGTCAGCTCCTAAGCGGTTGCGGTCTGCCGGCCATGCCGGCGTTCGAAAACCGCCGCGCCTAGGGCGTGTAGTCGATCCGCGCGCAGAGCCGCAAAAGCTCGAATTTTCGACAAATGCCCGGGGATCTTGGATCGCAAACCATGAAGATATTATAACAGGTTTTCAGACATTGAGCAGAAGGTGTTCCCGCTCCCAGGCGCTGATCACTTCCTGGAAGTTCTCGCCTTCGGATTCCTTGACCTCCAGCAGAACCGAGACGAACTTCTTGCCGAAGATCTCTTTCAGGTCGGTTGCGCCGCGCAACTTTGCCAGGGCTTCCGGCAGATATCGAGGCAGGGCAAAGCGCCGCTCGTAGGCCGTGGTCTGAATGGGGTCGGTCGGCGTCAGCTTGTTGACCATGCCGAGATAGCCGCAGGCAAGCGTCGCGGCGATGGCGAGGTAGGGGTTGGCGTCCGCGCCGGGCACCCGGTTTTCGACCCGCCTGGCCGACGGCGGCGATTTCGGCACCCTCAAGCCCGTCGTCCGGTTCTCCACGCCCCACAGAAGGTTGATCGGCGCCGCCTGATAGGGCGTCAGGCGCCGGTAGGAATTGACGTTTGGCGCCAGCAGCGGCATCGCCGCGGGCAGGTATTTCTGCAGGCCGGCGATGTGGTGTAGGAACAGCTTGCTGTCGGCGCCTTTCTTCGTGGCAAACAGGTTCTCGCCGGACTTTTTGCTTTCCACGCTCTGATGGACATGCATCGCGCTGCCCGGTTCGCGGCCATGCGGCTTGGCCATGAAGGTGGCGTAGATGTCGTGGCGGAGCGCCGCCTGCCGGACGGTGCGTTTGAACAGGAACGCCTGGTCGGCCAGTTCCATCGGGTCGCCGTGGATGAAATTGATTTCGACCTGCGCCGCGCCGGATTCGTGGATCAGGGTGTCGATATCCAGCCGCTGCGCCTCGCAAAAGTCGTAGACGTCCTCGAAGATCGGGTCGAATTCGTTGACCGCCTCGATGCCATAGGCCTGGCGGCCGGTTTCCGGCCGGCCCGACCGGCCGATGGGCGGTTCCAGCGGGTAGTCCGGATCCAGATTCTTGGCGATCAGGTAGAATTCCAGCTCCGGCGCGACGACGGGGCGCCAGCCTTTCTTCTCATAGAGGTTCAGGACCCGGCGCAGAACCTGGCGCGGGGCGACGGCGACCGGGCTGCCGTCCGAATTGGTGGCGTCGCAGATCACCTGCGCCGTCGGCTCCTCGTACCACGGCACAAGCCGGATCGAGTGCGGATCCGGGTGCAGGGTGATGTCGGGCTCGGTCGGGTCCAGGACCTGGCTCTCGACGAACACGCCGGTAACGGTTTGCAGGAAGATCGTTTCCGGCAGGCGCAGGGTGTTGTCGGCCGCGCTTTGCAGGAACTTGTCGGTCGGCAGGATCTTGCCCCGGGCAATGCCGGTCAGATCCGGAACCAGGCATTCGACCTCGGTGACCCGATGGTCCTTAAGCCACTCTTCCAGAGGCGTCATGCGACGTTCGCTTTCTCGCGTAGCTCCGACAGGCATCGCCGAAGGCTTGAAATAGACTTAAGTTGAAAGGGTTATCGATAACTTTCCATTCCGGGTGCCATTGCACGCCCAGGGCAAACTCCTTGGCGCCGGTTACGCTGACGGCCTCGACGGTGCCGTCCGGCGCCACGCCCTCCACGGTCAGGCCCGGCGCGACCCGGTCGATGCCCTGTCCGTGCAGGCTGTTGATCGTTGCCTCCGTGACGCCGGTTATCTTCGCCAGCAGGCCGCCGGCCGCGATGCTCAGCCGGTGACGCGGCGCATACTGGTCGTCCATCGGGGCGTCGGGGTTGTTGCGGTGATCGGCGCGGCCCGGCACCTCCTCCAGATATTGATGCAGCGATCCGCCCAGCGCGACGTTCAGCTCTTGAATGCCGCGGCAGATGCAGAACAGCGGTACGCCCCGCTCTATCGCCGCCCGGATCAGGGGCAGGGTGGTGGCGTCGCGTTCCGCGTCGTGCAGGGTGCCGTCGCGGCTTTTCGGTCCGTCGTAGTGGTGCGGTTCGACATTGGACGGGCTGCCGGTGAAGACCACGCCGTCCAACGTGGAGAGCAGGGTATCGACATCGGTCGCCGCGCCCAGCGCCGGGATGATGACCGGCTGCGCCTTTGCGCCGACCGTGACCGATGTGACGTATTTCTCCTGAACCGCGTGATACCAGACGTTATCGACCCACTTGTAGCAGGCCGAAACGCCGACAATGGGCAAACGCTCTGATGGGCTCATGGTTCCGCTCTGGAGGATCGAGGCGGCCTTTCAGCTATCACGCACCGTGATGGGCGGCAAGCGCGGGTTCTACTAGTCGAAATCGTCGTAATTCGGAGAGAACAGGGAGAACAGGTCCGGGTCCAGGCGGATATTGACCTGCATGTCGGTCATGGTGACCCGGGTTTCCAGGCCCTGCGCGTCGCGCACCAGCCATTGTTTGAGGACAAACGGCCGGTCCTCGAAGACCAGGGTGATCGAGCCCTGTTCCTCGCGGTCGGGGTCGAACAGGGTCACCCGAAGGGTGCCGGGGCCACGCTCCACCTTCTTGACGCCGACCGAATCGCGCAGCTTGATCTCGCTGCGGACCAGTTCGAACAGCGGCGTCGATTGCAACGGCAGGCGAGAGGTCTGGTTCACTTCCTGGTCGTAGAACACGACCCATCCGCCGTCGGAAACCACCAGCACCGGCACGGGCGGGTCGTAGTCGAAGCGCAGGCGGCCCGGGCGGTTGATGTAGAGATTGCCTTCGCTTAACGCCCCGTCGGGGGCGACCTGCAGGAACCGCGCCTTGATGCTCTTGATCGCGTTGAGATAGTCCTCGGCGCGGGTCAGGTCGGCCAGATCCTGCTGGCTGAGATCCATTCTCGCCGCGGCCGCGGGGCCGGCGAGGAAGCCGGAGAGGCCGGCCGTCACCAGGAAGATGTGCAGGAAACGTCGCATGGCTGCCGATTACCTGGGAGCCATGGGGGGCGAATTCAAGGCGATACGTCTCACTCGAACTCGTCAGGCTGGCGGGCCAGGACCTCGCGTTTGCCAACATGATTGGCCGCGCCGATGATGCCCTCGGCCTCCATCTGCTCGATGATCCGGGCGGCGCGGTTATAGCCGATCTGCAGATGGCGCTGGATGAAGCTGGTCGACGCCTTCTGCTCGCGCGCGACCAGATCGACCGCGCGGTCGTACAGCGTGTCGCCGTCGCCGCCGGACGAACCGCCGCCGCCGGGCGAGAAGCTGCCCTCGGTATCGGCGGTGATGTCTTCCAGGTAGTCAGGCGCGCCCTGGGTTTTCAGGAACTTGACGACTTCCTCGACTTCGTCGTCGGAAACGAACGGACCGTGCACGCGGCTGACCCGGCCCGCGCCCGGCATGAACAGCATATCGCCGGCGCCCAGCAGTTGCTCCGCGCCGGGTTCGCCCAGGATCGTACGGCTGTCGATCTTCGATGTGACCTGGAAGCTGATCCGGGTCGGGAAGTTGGCCTTGATCGTGCCGGTGATGACGTCCACGGACGGCCGCTGCGTTGCCATGATCAGGTGAATGCCGGCGGCCCGCGCCATCTGCGCCAGGCGCTGAATGGCGCCCTCGATGTCCTTGCCGGCGACCATCATCAGGTCAGCCATCTCGTCGACCACCACGACGATCAGCGGCAGCGGCTCCATGTCCAAGGGCCGGTCCTCGAATACCGGTTCGCCGGTTTCCGCGTCGAAGCCGGTCTGCACCGTACGCCGCAGATCCTCTCCCTTGGTCTTCGCTTCGCCGACCCGCTGGTTGTAGCTGGCGATATTGCGGACGCCCAGTTCGGACATCTTGCGGTAGCGGTTCTCCATCTCCCGCACCGTCCATTTCAGGGCGACGATGGCCTTCGAAGGGTCGGTCACCACCGGCGACAGCAGGTGCGGGATGCCGTCGTAGACCGACAGTTCCAGCATCTTCGGGTCGATCAGGATCAGACGGCACTGTTCCGGCGACATGTGATAGAGCAGCGACAGGATCATGGTGTTCACGGCGACCGACTTACCGGAGCCGGTGGTGCCGGCGATCAGCAGGTGCGGCATCCGCGACAGGTCGGCGAAGACCGGCGTGCCGCCGATGTCCTTGCCGAGCGCCAGGGTCAGTTTGCCGGCGGCGTTTTCGTAATCGGCGGTCGCGAACAACTCGCGCAGGAACACGGTCTCGCGGGAGGCGTTCGGCAGCTCAATGCCCATGGCATTGCGGCCGGGGATTACCGACACGCGAGCCGACAGCGCGCTCATCGACCGGGCGATGTCGTCGGCAAGGCCGATCACGCGCGACGACTTGGTGCCCGGCGCCGGCTCCAGTTCGTAAAGGGTGACGACCGGTCCCGGCCGCACTTTGACGATTTCTCCGTGAACGCCGAAATCCTCCAGCACCGATTCCAGGATGCGGGCGTTCTGCTGCAGCGACTCGGCGTTGACCTGTTCGACGCCGGACTGGGCTTTCGGCATTTGGAGCAGCGCCAGGGGCGGCAGTTCGTATTCTTCGTTGCCGCCGAGTTTCAGCTTGGTTTGCCGTTCGGCGGCCTCGCGTCGTCCCGCGCGGGGTTTTGCGTGACGCGTCTCCACCAACGGCTCGCTGCCGGTTCTCGCCGCCGGCATCTTGGGCGCGGGCGGCGCCATGCGGGGTTCCGCCGGCTGCTGCACCACTGGGGCGTCATCGTCATCGGAGCTGAAGATCCGGTCCCACCAAACACGGCTGTAGTGGTAGGCGAGGCGAGCCATCCATATCGCGAACAGCACGGCCCTGACCGCGGCGTCCCGGCCGGTGACGGCGGCCGTGCTCCATTCGCGCTGCGTGATGCCAAGCGTAAGCAGGAAGGCCAGCAAGGCGGCCGCGCCTAGCGCCAGGCCGTGCACCCAGAGGTCCACCGTGACGCCGATTGCCTGGCTCAACACCACCAGCCATCCCAGCAGGAAACCGCCGAGCAGGCCGCCCAGTCCGACCGGCAGCGGCCAGCTTGCCGGCGGCGTTACGGTCGCGGCGGCCCCGGCGGCGAGCAGTAGCGTCATCGGCAGCAGCGTCAGATGAAGCCAGAACCAGGGTAGGCCCCGGTGGGAGATGATGCGCCAGCCCCAGGCGAGCGGCACGATGGCCAGCAGCGCGGCGCCGAGACCGATGGTCTGCAGCAGCAGGTCGGACAGGTAGGCGCCCGGCAATCCCATCAGGTTGCGGATCGGTTCGCCGGTCGCGCGGTTGAAGCTCGGGTCCTGGGGATCGAAGCCGACCAGGGCGGCGATCAAAAACGCGGCGATCAGGATCAGGACCACACCGACGGACTCTTCCGCGCGCCGGCGCATGAACAGCTTCATCCCCGCCGGCAGAAAAGCCGGCTTTTGCGACAGCGCTGTGCTGCGGGCCATGCTCTTCCTCCTTAAAGTGTACTACTCAGGCGTTCCAGGGCGTCCGCCGTGGTGGACAGGTCCTGCACCAGGGCCAGGCGGATGTATTTTTGTCCGGGATTGTTGCCGGCGGCATCATCGCGGGCGAGGTAGCCGCCGGGCAATACACGCACCCCGGCCTCGCGCCACAATTTTGCGGCGGCGGCCTGCCCGTCGCCGACGTCCAGCCACAGGAAAAAGCCCCCCGGTGGGCGATAGAAACCGAATCGGTTGTGCAGCATCCGCTCCGCGAGGTCGAACTTCTCCCGGTAAAGCGCGCGGTTCGCCTCCACATGCGCTTCGTCGCGCCAAAGTGCTGCGGAAGCGGCGCAGACCGGCAGCGGCGACGGCGCGCCGCCATAGTTCCGAAGCTTGCGGAAGGCGGCGATCAAGGCCGGGTCGCCGGCCACAAAGCCGGATCTAAGCCCTGGTACACTGGATCGCTTCGATAGCGAATGGAAAGCCATGACGTTCGTGAAGCCGTCGCCGAGCGCGGCACAGGCCTGCAAAACGCCTGATGGCGGTACGCTGTCATAGATTTCCGCGTAGCATTCGTCGACGGCGAGCACGAAATCGAATTCCCGCGCCATGGCGACTAGGTTTTTCAGGTAATCCAGGTCGGCTACGGTGCCCTGGGGATTGGAAGGCGAACAGAGGTAGACCAGCGCCGTCCGTGCCAGCAGGTCGCGGTCCAGGCGGACGAAGTCCGGCAGAAAGTTAGTTTGTTCTGTTGCCGGAACGAAGACAGGTTCCGCGCCCGCAATCACCGCGGCGCCGACATAGCACTGATAGAACGGGTTCGGGATCAGCACGGCGGGCTGATTGCCCGCCTTGGTCGGCGGCACGACGGCCTGAGCCAGCATAAACAATCCTTCGCGGGTACCATTCAGCGGCTGCACATGGCGCTGCGGATCGATGGCATCCGGCGCCAGGGCGTAGCGGGTGGTCAGCCAGTCGCCGACCGCCGAAAGCAGCTCCGGCGTCCCGGTAACGGGCGGGTATTTGCCATACAGATGGCGGTTTTCATGCATCACCGCACCGACGAGGTCCGGATAGGCGTGCTGCGGTTCGCCAAGCGACATCATGATCGGATCGCCGCCACCGCCCGGCGCCACGTGATCGACCAGATCGCGCAGGCGCTGGAACGGGTAATCCGTGAGAGCGTCGAGTCTGGGATTCAGCATGCCGTTTCTTGACCGCTTCGGTGGTCTTCGGAGTTGCAGTGAAAAGCCCAGCCAAGGTAACGAGTTGCCCGAAATCTTACAAGCAGACTGTGAAGCTTGTTCCGTTTGCGGCGGCCCAAGAAAAAAGGCCCGGGAGCAGGCTCCCGGGCCAACCAGTCAGAAGGAGCGTAACGCTAAATCGTTTGCGAGCCGCGCCCGAACTCCGGATAGGCCTCCTGGCCAAGTTCGACTTGGTCCAGCCCCAGCGATTCCGATTCTTCGTCGATCCGGATGCCGACGGTGGCCTTCAGGGCGAACCACAGGACGCCGCTGACGATGACGCAGAAGACGCCGATCGCGACGATGCCGACAAGCTGTGTCACGAAGTCGCCGCCGCCGAAGATGCCGACGGCCAGGGTGCCCCAGATACCGGCGACGAGGTGGGCGGAGATCGCACCGACCACATCGTCGATCTTCAGCTTGTCCAGCAAGGGAACCGATATGACGACCAGGATGCCGCCGATGGCGCCGACGATGATCGACAGCAGGTGGTTCTGTAAGTCCGGGCCGGCGGTAATCGCGACCAG
Organism: Minwuiaceae bacterium; assembly: GCA_028278525.1. Classification (GTDB taxonomy): domain Bacteria; phylum Pseudomonadota; class Alphaproteobacteria; order Minwuiales; family Minwuiaceae; genus JANQEE01. The sequence continues at coordinate 56,281 of JANQEE010000014.1, forward strand.
GCCGCCGATGGCGCCGTTCAGCGCCAGGGTCAGGTCGATCTTCTTGTACAGGATGTTGGCCGCCAGCATCGCAGCCACCACGCCGGCCGCAGCGGCCAGGTTGGTGTTGACGAACACGATGGCCATGGCCGACGCGTCCAGCGCGCTGCCGAGCGCCAGTTGCGAGCCGCCGTTGAAGCCGAACCAGCCGAACCACAGGATGAACGTGCCGGCGGTCGCCAGCGGCAGGTTGGCGCCGGGGATCGGCCTGACCTCGCCGTTCGGGCCGTACTTGCCCTTGCGGGCGCCCAGGATGATGGCGCCGGTCAGCGCGCACCAGCCGCCGACCGAATGCACGATGGTCGATCCGGCGAAGTCGGAGAAGCCCCGTTCGGCCAGCCAGCCGCCGCCCCAGGTCCAGGAACCCTGGATCGGGTAGATGATGCCGGTCAGCACGATTACGAAGATCAGGAACGGCCAGACCTTTATGCGTTCCGCCAGGGTGCCGGACACGATGGAAGCGGCGGTCGCCACGAACACCATCTGGAAGAACCAGTCCGACATGGACGAGTAGCCGCCTTCGACGACGGTGGCGACCATCTCGGCCGTCGGCTCTTCGGCATTGAGCAGGGCCAGTTCGGCATCGGCCGGGTTATAGAGAAGACTGAACGACCCGATCCAGCTTTGCACATCGGTGTACATCAGGTGGTAGCCGATCAGGTAGTACAGCAGGCCGGCGATCGAATAGAGCGCGATGTTCTTCAGGCAGATGGCCGCCGTGTTTTTGGTGCGGACCAGGCCGGACTCGAGCATGGCGAAGCCGAGCGCCATCAGCATCACCAGGACGCCGCACAGGAGGAACGAGAAAGTGTTGAAAACAAATGCCGTTTCGGCGCTGACTTCCGCCGCCGCCGGCGCAGCCGACGCAACCGTAACGGCGCCGGCGGTGAGAGCGGCCGGCACCAATCGCTTAAAGAGTGTCATTGAGAGTGTCTCCCCGATTTTTTCAAAGCGCGTCGGCGTCGGCTTCGCCGGTCCTGATACGCACCACTTTGTTGAGGTCGTAGACGAAGATCTTTCCGTCGCCGATCTGGCCGGTCTTTGCGGTGTTCTGGATTGCCTCCACCACCTGATCGGTCAGGTCGGCGTTCACCGCGACCTCGATTTTCAGTTTGGGTAGGAAGCTGATCGCGTATTCGGCGCCGCGATAAACTTCCGTGTGACCTTTCTGCCGTCCGAAGCCTTTGACCTCGGTGACGGTCAACCCGTCGACGCCCAGCGACGTCAAGGCTTCACGCACCTCGTCCAGCTTGAACGGCTTGATTACTGCCATAACCAGTTTCATGTCCGCTCCTTGCAGCCGTTACCCCTCCGGGGGGCGCGGGTCACCCGCGCCCGTCCTGGCGGTCATGGTTTCAAGAAGCGTGCCGGTTTTGCTGCAGTGCGGAAAAGGCACGGTATCGCTGGATTCCGCGGCGGCGTACGGTTCGGCGTAGGACGGGCCTGCTTAAAAAGTCGGCATGCGCGCCGGCCTGCCTACAATTTAATCAATCATGAGCTTTAAGAGTCCGCTCGACGGCGCTGGAGAGGCGCAGCAACGCCCCTTCGCTAAACGGCCGGGCCAGCAGCATCATCCCGACTGGCAGGCCCTGGGCCGTGCCGCATGGAATACTTGTGCCGCAAAGACCGAGCAGATTGCCGAGACGCGTGTTCCACGACATCTGGGTTGCCGCCAGATTGTGGGCGTCGGGGTCGTTCTCCACGTCGGCGATGATCGACGCGACAATCGGCGCGGTCGGGCAGATGACCGCCTGATATCCGGCGGTGCGGCTCAGATATTCGGCGCTCAACCGCTTCATGCCCAGATGAACGGCCATGACGTCGGCGGCACTTCTTTCGCGGATCGCGCGAAAGCGGTCCCTGATGGGCCCATAAATCCGGTCCGGCTGGCTGTCCATCAACTCGCCCCAGAGGGCATATCCCTCAGCGGAAATGACATTGCCGTGCCGTTCTACCAGGGCGGTAATCTCGTCGAACTCGGGGATCTCCGCCTGATCGATCGTCGCGCCTGCGGCGGCCAGTTTGGCAACGCCGGTTTCGAACGCGTCGGCGACGCCGGCCTCGATATGGTCGAACACCACGTTGGTTGGACGCAGCAGCCGGACGGATTTCAGCGACGCGCCGGCCAGATCGTAGGGCGTCCGTCCGGTCATGATCGCCAGCATGGCATTGGCGTCCGCGGCATCCCTGGTCAGCGGGCCGATGGTGTCCAAGCTAGGCGACAGCGGCACGACGCCGTCAAGCGGCACCAGACCGGCGGTGGTCTTCAAACCGAACAGGCCGTTCAATGCGGCGGGAATGCGCACCGACCCGCCGGTGTCCGACCCGATGCCGATCGGCGCTAGACCGCGCGCGACGGAGACAGCCGCGCCGGCGGAAGAACCACCGGGCACGCGCGGCGTTTCCGTATCGTGCGGATTGTGCGGCGTGCCGTAGGCCGGGTTGATGCCAAGTCCGGAAAAGGCGATGTCCGGCAGGTTGGTCTTGCCGAGGCAGACCATGCCGGCGCGGCTGGCCCGCGCCAGGATCAGCGCGTCGTGCGCCGGCGTTCGGCCCTCCATCAGCTTGGTGCCGGCTTCCGTCGGCACGCCGGCGCTGTCGACGATGTCCTTCCAGGAGACCGGCACCCCGTCGAGCGGGCCGATGCGCCGCCCGTCGCTGGCGCGCATGCTGGCCGCCTTGGCCTCGGCCCTCGCTCTTTCGGGGGTGGTGCGCACATAAATGGCGTGGTCGTTATCGACTTCGTCGATACGCGCCAGGAAATGGTCGGTCAGGTCGACCGGGTCTATCTGGCCCGCGGCGATGCCCGCGCCGAGTTCCAGTGCCGTCATGTCATGCCAGGATTTCGTCATCCCGCAACTGTATCCAGGTGCCCAAACGCGGGCAACGGGCGCTGGACAATTGGCCGCGCCGCGCCGATGTTAGGCCTATGAACGCCAAACAAACCCTGCGGACCGATATAGTGATCGTCGGCGGCGGCATGGCCGGCCTCAGCCTGGCCTGCGCGTTCGGCGGCGCCGGATTGGACTGCGTCGTCATCGACCGGGAGGATCCGGCAACGGCGGTCGGCGCCGCCTTCGACGGCCGCGTCTCGGCGTTGGCCCATGCGACCTGTCAGATGTTCAAGGGCCTTGGCATCTGGTCGCATATCTCGGAGGCCCAACCGATTCTCGACATCAGGGTTTCGGACGGCGACTCGCTGCTGTTTCTGCATTATGACCACCGCGACCTCGGCGACGAACCGTTCGGCCATATGGTCGAAAACCGCGTCACGCGTTTGGCTTTACTGGCGCGGGTCGCGGAGTTGCCGACGGTGCGGCTGCTGGCGCCGGCCGGGGTGATGGAAGTCCGGCGCGATGCCGTGCGGAGCGAGGTGCATCTGGCGGACGGCTCCGTTATTTCGGCGCCGCTTTGCGTCGGCGCCGACGGCCGCAACTCGCCGCTTCGCCAATCCGCCGGCATCAAATGCGCGGCATGGAGCTACCACCAGGTCGGCATCGTCTGCACGGTGCATCACGAGCTGCCGCATGGCGGCGTCGCGCAGGAGCGGTTCCTGCCGGCCGGCCCGTTCGCCATCCTGCCGATGACCGGCAACCGGTCGTCTCTGGTCTGGACCGAGCGCGCCGATTTCGCGCCGGCGATGATGGCGCTGGACGAGGCGGCGTTCACGGCGGAGATGGCGTCACGCTTCGGCGACTATCTCGGCTCGTTGGAGGTGGTCGGCCCGCGCTGGTCGTACCCGTTGGCCCTGCATCTGGCGGAGCGTTACACCGACCGCCGCCTTGCCCTGGTCGGCGATGCGGCGCACGGCATTCACCCGATCGCCGGGCAGGGGCTCAATCTGGGCCTGCGAGATGTCGCGGCGTTGGCCGAGGTAATCGTCGACACGGCGCGGCTCGGACTCGATATCGGCGACGCCGTGCCGTTGGAACGCTATCAGCGCTGGCGCCGTTTCGACGCCCTGCTGCTGGCCGCGGTGACCGACAGCCTGAACCGGCTGTTCTCCAACGACATCGAGCCGGTCCGCCTGGTCCGCGATCTGGGGCTGGCCGCCGTCAATCGCATGGGGCCGCTGAAGAAGGTCTTCATGAGCCATGCCCGCGGCACGGTCGGGCAACTGCCGAAGCTGCTGCAGGGGCAGTCTCTCTAAAGTGTTGTTTGTTTGAGCCCGGCCACCCGCTCCCCCGTCCCAACCACCCATAGGGTACCCTCGTGTGGGTGGTTGGGACGGGGGAGCGGGTGGCCGTGCACCTAGCGAGAAGAATCCCGCTTTAGCGGTCGCGGCTCAGGCCCTTCGCCGCCAGATTATCCAGGTAGGTCTGCCAGATTTCGGACTGGTTCTCGCCGATCTCGTACAGATAGGCCCAGGAAAAGATGCCGGTGTCGTGGCCGTCGTCGAACCGGAGTCTCACGGCGTAATTGCCGACGGGTTCGATCGCCGAAATCGACACGTTGCGGCAACCGGGCACGGTGACGCGTTCCGACGGCCCGTGGCCTTTGACCTCGGCGGATGGGCTTTCGACCCGCAGGAACTCAGCCGGCAGGCTCTGTCGCCGGCCGTTCTCGAAATCGATTTCCAGCAGTTTTTCGGCGGACTTGTAACGAATTTCGGTCGGCGTCGGCCGGCCGGCATCGTCGTAGACGGTCATGCGGCGGTTTCCGGCCCATCGTCCAGGCTACGCGCTTCGTCGACCAGCATGATCGGGATGCCGTCGCGGATCGGATAGGCAAGCCTTGCCTTCTCGCTGATCAGTTCCTGCGCGTCGCGGTCGTAGGTCAGTGGCCCCTTCGTCAGGGGACAGACCAACAGTTCCAACAGTTTCGGGTCGACAACCATCGATGTGCCGGCCGCGGCTGCGTTCTCGTCACCCATCTGCACAAATCTCCCACTTTCCGTCGGGGCAACGCCTCACTGCAGCGGCGGTTCCCCATCGGACGCATCGGCCGTACCGGCATTCTGCAAATGCGCCATTTCCATCAGTGTCGTCAAGACCTTGGACCGCTCCGTCAGGTTCGCGGCTTCCAGCAATGCCTGCTTTTCGCCGGGGGCGAACGGACAGATCATGGCCAGCGAGTTGATCAGAGGCCCGGTCGGCGCGCGGTCTATCGCCTCCCAGTCCGCCGGCATGCCGGCGAAATCCAGATAGCTTCGCAAAGCACACAGCAGGCGTGGACGATCCACCTCGTTATCGTCCATGGGCCTCAGATCGTCGTGGAAGCGGGTATAGTCGACAATCGTTTGTCGGTAGCCGGTGGTTCGATCCAGTTCCTCGATCACATTGAACCGGCACAGGCCCAACAGGGTAATCAGATAGCGGCCGTCCTCGGTCTCGGCGAACTTGACGATCTTGCCGACGCAGCCGACCGGGTAGACTTCCGGTTCATGGGCTGAACTCGCTGTGTCCCGCGGCTGAATCATGCCGATGATGCGGTGACCGGCCAGGGCGTCCCGGGTCATTTCCAGATAACGCGGCTCGAACATATTCAGCGGTAGCTGGCTGCCGGGTAGCATCAGCACGCCGACCAGCGGAAAAATCGGAATCCGCTGGGGCAGATCGTCCAGGCTGATACTTCCCTGGAGGTCGGGCATCGGCACTCCGGTCAGGAGAACATGAGGGACGACAGTTTCCGGCGGGACTCCAAGGTCACCGGGTCGGTCGGTCCCCAGGCTTCAAACAGTTTCAGCAATTGCTTCCGCGCCGCCTCGTCGTTCCAACCGCGATTGCGGCGGAAGATTTCCAGCAGCTCGTCGACGGCTTCCTCGCGCTGCTCGGCCGCGTTCAAGGCGACCGACAAGTCGAAGCGCGCCTGATGGTCGTCCGGGTTGCTTTCGAGCCGGCCGCGTAGAGCGACGATCTCGGCAGGATCGGCCGCCGCTTCCGATTCTTCGGCCAAAGCAAGCGCGGCCCGGGCGCCTGCGACGTCTTTGTGGTCGGCGTGCTGCGCGGGCACCTTATCCAGAATTTCGCGCGCTTCCGCCAGCCGTTCGGTCTGCACCATGCAGCGGGCGAGCCCACCCAGCGCGGCCGGGTCTTCCGGGTCGGCCTGCAGCGCCACGCCGAACGCCTGGATCGCTTGGTCGAAATCGCCGGCTTCCAGCGCGGCCTGACCGGCCTCCAACGCTTCCTCGGCCGGGCTTGGGCCGATTGCGCCACCGGCCAGCCGGCCGATGAATTCCTTGATCTGGCTTTCCGACAGCGCGCCGACGAAGCCGTCCACCGGCTGCCCGTTGTGGAATGCGAAGACCGCCGGAATCGACTGGATGCGCAACTGCTGGGCGATCGCCTGGTTCTCGTCGACATTGATCTTGACCAGCTTCACCTTGCCCGCCGCGGCGGTGACGACTTTCTCAAGCAGGGGGCCCAGTTGCTTGCAGGGGCCGCACCAGGGCGCCCAGAAGTCCACCAGAACCGGCACCTCCATCGACGCGCGGATCACGTCGTCGGCGAACCCGGCCATGTCGCTGTCTTTGATCAGATCGGCCGCGGGCGCTTGCGGCTCGCTTTGTCCGACTAGTGTTTCCATCGTTTCACGTTTCCTTTTGCTTGATCGTCGCCACCGTGGTGCCGCCCGGCGGGCGGATCAAGCGGATCCTAACACAATTGTGCAGGCCCGCTTTCCTACATAGTGCCATATCGGTTTGCAGCAAATTTTCGTTCGTATTTGGCGCCGTTTCGGCTCAGGCAATCGCGTCCAGGTCGACCATGCGCGGCTCGTGGCCGCAGGCGCGGACGAACCGCTCCAGATCCGCAGGCTTGATCTGCGTGGTCGCGTCGTTCTTCAACGGGTGGTAGTTGAGCGGCGTCATACTCATCATGCGCCGGTCCAGGATGACGTTGACCCGCTGCTCGGTATCGTTGATCAGGCCGAACGGCGTGACCGAGCCGGGCTCGACCCCCAGCACCTCGACCAGCAGGTCGGGCTTGCCGAAGCTCAGCCGTGCGGACCCGATCGCCGCCTGCAGGGCCTTCATGTCCATCCGCCGATCTTCCAGGCAGACCACTAGCCACAGCGCGCCTTTCTTGTCTTTCAGAAACAGCGACTTGCAATGGCCGCCGGGCAGCTCGCCGCGCAGCGACTTGGCCTCTTCCACCGTGAATACGGGCGGGTGGCGTTTGGTCGTGGTCTCGATGCCAAGCTCTTCAAAGCGCGCGAAAAGCTGTTCCTCGGTCGCGGGCATGGGCTGCGGTCCGTCTCGGGAGGGTTGTCTTGCGCCGGGGACCATATCAAAGCGGCGGGCGGCTGGACAAGCCGGCGCAAACCCCTTGCCAACGGAGGGGCTTTGCGTAATAACACCGCCTTCAGAGCGGGCGTAGCTCAGGGGTAGAGCACAACCTTGCCAAGGTTGGGGTCGTGAGTTCGAATCTCATCGCCCGCTCCAATTCATCCAATTCAGGCCAGGAAC
>JANQEE010000016.1 GCA_028278525.1 Minwuiaceae bacterium
CGTCCCACCCACCCAAGAGGGTACCCTTGGGGTGGTTGGGACGGGGGAGCGGGCCGGCTAGGCTGCAACAGAGGAATCCGGAGCGGGCTGGCCAGGCCGCAACAAAGGAATCCTCCTACTCCCGCCGCGCCTTAACTTTCTTGTAGACCACCGGCAGCAGCGACAGCACAGCCAGGCCGACCAACGCCGTGATGATCTCCGGCGTCAACACGCCCGATAGCGTGAACGCCTCATTGGCGTCGAACACGCTACCGAGGCCGGCGCCGACCGAGGCGAACACGAAGGAACCGGGGATGATGCCGATGAAGGTCCCGATCACGTAGGTGCGCAGGCCGACGCCCAGGAACGCGGGCACCAGGTTCACCACGAAGAACGGAAACAGCGGGATCAGCCTTAGGACCAGCAGGTAGCTGAGCGCGTTCTCGCGAAATCCCTCCTCCATCTTGCGCAAGGCCGGGCCGGCCTTGGCCCGGAGCGCGTCGCCGAGCGCGGTTTTGGCGACCAGGAAGATCCCGGTCGCGCCGATGGTCGCGCCGATCACCACCCAGACCGAGCCGAGCACGCTGCCGAACAGGAACCCGCCGGTCACCGTCAGCACCGCGCCGCCCGGCAGCGACAGCGCGGTCGCGATCGAATAGACCGCGATGAAGGCAAGCACCGCCAGCAGCGCATGGTCGGCGACGAACCCGGTCAGCACTTCGCGGTGCTCGCGCAGCGCGTCGAAGGTTACGTATTGATCCAGGCCCAGGGCGAAGAAGGCCGCGATCGCCGCGCCCATCGCGGCGACCGGCAGCAGCCGCCGGATCAGGCCGGCCTTGGGCGCCGCGGTTTCGGCCACGGCTTCCGTCCGATCGGTCGAGACTGTCATGACAAATCCTCCGGGTTGGCCGCGGTCACGGCAGGTGCTGCAGCAGGCCGACGACCTTGCGGGTGCGCGGGCTGAACAGGGACGGGGTGAAGTAGGAGCCGGCGGCGCGCTTGTTGACTTCGCCCAGCGTCGGATAGGGCGCGATCAGGCTCGCCATGGCGCCGATCTTCAGGCCCTGCTGGATCGCCAGGATCCAGGGCTGCAGCAGTTCGCCGGCATGCGGCCCGACGATGGAGGCGCCGAGGATCTTGCCGCGTTTGCCGGTCACCACCTTGACCAGACCGTCCGTCTGGCGCTCCGCCTGGGCCCGGTCGTTTTCCTCGAACGACCAGGATACCGCCTTCACCGCATCGCCGAACTGCTCTCGCGCGGCAGCCTCGGTCAGGCCGACATGGGCGATCTCCGGATCGGTGTAGGTCACCCATGGCACCGCCGAATAGTTCACCTTGGCGGGCAGCGCGAACAGCGCGTTGCGGATCACGATACCGGCGTGGTAGCCGGCCATGTGGGTAAACTGGTAGCCGCCGGCGACGTCGCCGATGGCGAACACCCGTTTGTTGGTCGTGCGCAGCCGGTCGTCGACCGCGATGCCTTTCGGGCTGTACTCGATGCCGGCCGCTTCCAGGTCCAGGCCCGCCACGTTCGGCTTGCGGCCCGCCGCGACCAGCAGGTGCGACCCGGCGATCTCGATCTCTTCGCCGTCGCGCTCGATCGTCACTTCGACGCCGTTGCCGCGCCGCCCGACCGACTTGATCGCGATGCCTTCCAGCATGGCGATCCGCTCCGCCGCCATGCGCCGGCGCACCACTTCCGTGACGTCCGGGTCGTCCTTGCCCAGGATGCGGAACATTTCCAGCATGGTGACTTCGGCGCCGAGGCGCCGATGCGCCTGCGCCAGTTCCGCACCGATCGGCCCGCCGCCGATCACCAGCAGGTGCTCGGGCCGCTCGGTCAGGTCGAAGACCGTCTCGTTGGTCAGGTACGGCACGCCGTCCAGCCCCTCGATCGGCGGCACCGCGGCCGACGAACCGGTCGCGATCACGAACCGCCGGGCGCGAATGCGCTGACCGTTCACTTCCACCTCGCGCGGGCCGGTAAACCGGGCGGCGCCCTGGATCACCTGGACGCCCAGGCCCTCGAACCGCTCCACTGAATCGTGCGGCGCGATAGCGCCGATCACGCCATGCACATGCGCGTGCACCCGGGCGAAATCGACCGTCGGCTCGTGGCCGTTGACGCCGAACTTGCCGCTGCTACGGACCTGTTCGGCCGCATGCGCGGCGGCGATCAGGGCCTTCGACGGCACGCAGCCGTAGTTCAGGCAGTCGCCGCCCATCTTGCCTTTTTCGATAAGCACTGTGCGGGCGCCCATCTGGGCGGCGCCGGCCGCGACCGACAGGCCGCCGGAGCCGCCGCCGATCACGCAGATATCCGTCTTGATGATCTCAGTCATGGTCTTAAGTCTCCCCGACCGTTGAAAACCGACGCGCCGCTTATCCCCCAGGGCACTCTGGCCAAGGCAAACCGGGGGCCGGCGCGGCGTGGTTGCCGCCGCGCTCTGTCACCCCCTGCGTTTTGCTTGATCAGCCGCGGACGACCAGGACGTAGTCCAGGGTCGGGTTCAGCGGGCAGGAATAGTGGTACTCGCCCGGCTTCAGATCGATCGCGTAGTCCTTGGTGGCGCCTTCCGACAGGCCGCCGCCGGAGACGCTCGGCAGGGTGACGCGGCCGAGGCCCTTGCCGCGCAGCCAGAAGCCCAGGTCGTATGGCACGTTCTTGTTGGTCACGCGGAATACGTAGGAGCCGGGATCGAGCTCCAGCACCTTCGCCTTGGACAGGCGCTCGTCGCCGGATTTACCGTTGATCGCCTGGCAATCCCCTTTACTGGTCGTGCTGTAGCCGTGGTCGACGCCGTTCTCGGATTCGACGAACTGACAGGCCGTCTGGGTTAGCTCGATCACCGTCGGCTGCGCCGCTTGGGCCCCGGTGGCGAGCGTCGCGGCCAGACCGCCGGCAGCCAGCAGGCCGGCGAACAGGGTTTTCTTGGACATCGTGTAGTCTCCTCTTCCAGGTTTGTGCCTGACCGAGATTTGGATGCCGGCCGGCGGAAATTGAAATATCGTTCGGCTCCAGATTTAATAGCCGAGGGCTATGAAACTAGGGTTTCAAGTGCGACGGCCGTCACAAAATCACAGCGGAATCGCCACTCTCACTCCATCGTGATAGCCTGTGAACAGGGCTCGGCGGGAGGATCACAATGGAAATGCACCAGGTTCGGTACTTCCTGGCGGTCTGCGAAACCCTTAATTTCACCCGCGCGGCGGAACGCTGCCACGTGGCCCAGCCCTCGCTTACCCGTGCCATCCAGAAGCTGGAGCAGGAATTGGGCGGCCCGCTGTTCCGGCGGGAGCGGAACCGCACCCATCTGACCGACCTCGGTCGCCTGGTCCGGCCGCACCTCAGTTCGGTTGCCGCGGCGGCAGAGGCGGCCCAGACCGAAGCCCAGGATTTCGGCAATCTCAACAAGGCACCGCTCAGGCTCGGCGTGATGTGCACCATCGGCCCGACCCGGCTGGTCGGTTTCCTAGGCCGCCTGCGGACCGAAATCCCGTCGCTCGACCTTCAGTTGCACGAGGCCAACGGCAAACGCCTGGTCGACGACATGCTGGGCGGCGAGTTGGACATGGCGCTGGTCGGCCTGCCGTCCTACCCCGACCGCTTCGATGCCGCCGCGCTCTACAACGAACGCTATGTGATCGCATTCCCCAGGGGACACCGCTTCGAGGAGATGCCCGCGGTGCCGCTCGCCGACCTCGACAACGAGGATTATCTGAAGCGCGTCAATTGCGAATTCATGGACCATTTCAGCGAGCGCGGCGAGCCGGTGCCGTTCAACGTCAACCTGCGCTATCAGAGCGAGCGCGAGGACTGGATCCAGGCGATGGTCCTGGCCGGGATGGGCTGCTCGATCATGCCGGAATACCTGCCGGTCATCCCCGGCATCGCCACCCGCTCGCTGATCGATCCGGCCATCGCCCGCACGATCAGCCTGGTCACCGTCGCCGGCCGCCGCTTCTCCCCCACCGCCGACGCCTTCGTCCGCCTCGCCCACCGCTACGACTGGGCGGCGTGAGGGTTTGGATCGGGCTCAGCCAAGCCGGCCCGCTCCTCTTGTTTGGCGGGAGGCCGGGCCAGCCCGCTCCCCCGTCCCAACCACCCATACAGGGTACCCTCGGGGTGGTTGGGACGGGGGAGCGGGCCGGCTCGGCTGCAACAAAGGAATCCCTCCCCCTCACTCGTAATGCAGCGACTCCGCCGATGACGTCCGGATCGCGACGCGGGCCGGATAGATCGCGGCAAGCGTGCAGGTGACGACGGCCAGCAGCGATATCGCCACAGTTACCCAGACGGACACGCTGAAGCGGTAGTCGAACAGGGTGAAATGATCCAGAAAGGCGATGCTGATTAGCCCGAGCGCGTTGCCCAGCACCGCCGCCATCGCCGCGCCGACCAGACCGATGATCGCGCCTTCCAGCAGCACCAGTCGGACAAGCTGCCGCTTATCGATGCCGACGGTTCGCAACACCGAGAATTCCCGGTTGCGCGCCAGCACCTGAATCAGGATCGCGTTGGCGACGCCGACGCCGGCCAGCACAATGGTCATCAGCAGAATGAAATCGAAGATCAGGAAATCCTTGTCGATCTCCCGCGTGCGCCAGGTCTTCAGGCCGGAGCCTCGCCGCACCGACCGGTAGTAGGGTTCCATTGCCTTGAGTTGCGCATCCGAAACCTGCCAGGGGTTGGAAATCGAGCGCGCCATGCCGAATTGGCCAAGCGTTCGTTCCAGCCCGTCGGCGAACAGCGGGTTGCCGTCGCTGAACAACGCGAAAGTCTTGAGGTCGACATATTCCGCTTCTTCGGCGTAGAAGCCGATGCGATCCGTTACCCCGATTATATCGAAACGATGCTCGGCCCCGTCGCGCCGCACCAGCACCGTGTCGCCGGCATCGAGGTCGAATTTCTGCGCCAGGGTCTTGGACAGCAGCACCGTGCCCGGCACCAGCGGCGGGTTGCCGCGTCCGGTCCAGTACGGATTGAAGTCGTCGCCCTGGATCAACCGCGCCGGGAACGGCCCCTCCGTCTTTGCCGAAAAGCGAAAGAAGTACAGGCCCGCGTCGTCCGCCGCGCGCATCAGCCGCGCTTCGTCCTGCGCCACCGTGCCGCTTTGCAGGAAATAGGCGTAGGGCGAAATCGCCCGTCCCGCCCAGCGGCTGATCTCGTCCTTCAACGACCGGGTAACGCTGTGCAGCCCCGTGACCAGGCTGAAAACCAGCGTAATGCCGGCCACCGTGAAAACGATGCGCCGGCTGTTGTAGCGGAGATGCCGGCCGCTCAGCAGCGTTTCCAGCGGCCAGATCCGGCGCAGCAGCACCTCGAAGCCCGCGATCACAATGCTTAAGAGCGGCCTGACCCACCACAACAGCGCCGCCGCCAGCACAACGACGAACAGCGCCTCGAACAGAAAGAACTGAACCACCGACAACCACGACTGCAAAAACGGCCGCGCCGCCAGATAGGCGCCGGCGGCCAGCGCCGGGATCAGCCAACCGAAGCCCTGCCCGCTGCGGTCCGGCGCCGCCAGGTCGTCGGATACGAACCGCGGCTGCAGCACGTCCGCGACGCGCAGTCGGTACAGGGCGCGGATCGGACCCAGCACACCGAGCAGGGCCACGGCGACGCTGATCGTGCACATCGCCGCCAGTTCGAGCCACGGCACGTCGAAGCCGCCGCGCGGCCGCTGGCCGGTCGTCGAGATCTCCCAGTCCAGCAACTGCGCCGCCGCCGGCAGCGCCAGCGCCAGGCCGAGCAACGTGCCCGCCAGCCCGAGCAGCAACGCTTCCGCAACCAGCGACAGCGCGACATTGCCCCGGCTCTCGCCCAGACAGAGCAGCAGGCTGAATTCCTTGGCGCGGGCGGCGACCGAGAACCGCATGGTGTAGAACACGATCACCGCGCCGACCAGAAACGCGAATACCGAGGTCAGCCGGACAGCCAGGCGCATCGCCTGGTAGTGCTCGGCGCCCTCCGCGGTTGCCGGCCCCGCGGCCGCCGGGTCGCGGCCCGCCGCGCCGCGCTGGGTCGGGACCAATGGCGCGCGCGCCGCCGCCGGTGCGCCCTGGCGAATGAAGCTGACATCGCCCAGGGTCCTGCCGCCGGCGGCCGGCTGGTCCGCTGTCCGGGCGGCGTCACCGGCGGCGGCTCGCGCCGGTTCCGCGACCCGCTGCGCGTTGTTGTCCACGGTCAGCACGGCGCCGACCACGATCATGCCGAGCGCGATGCCGAAAATCGTGGCGACGGCCACCATCATGTGATGGCGCAGACGACGCCCCGCCAGCCGGAGCGCCAGGGCGAGGTTCAGGCCCGGTGCCGCGTCGCCGCGGGCGGCAAGGCTCACGGGAAACGCCCCATCAAATGCCGAGCGCCAGCAGTTGATCGTATATCGGCGCC
>JANQEE010000023.1 GCA_028278525.1 Minwuiaceae bacterium
TACGCCGTTTTTCACGAACTACCGTCCGCAGTTTTACTTCCGGACGACGGACGTGACGGGTGTTGTGAGCCTGCCTGAGGGTACGGAGATGGTGATGCCTGGCGACAACATCGCGATGGAGGTTGAGTTGATCGCGCCGATCGCGATGGACGAAGGCCTGCGCTTTGCAATCCGCGAAGGCGGCCGCACCGTCGGCGCCGGCGTCGTCGCCGCTATCGTCGAATAAAAGCGGATTTTTTCCAGGCCCTGCCATGTCGGCAGGGCCTACTTTGTTGACGGGTAAGGGCCATGGATAGCCAGAACATCCGGATCCGACTGAAGGCATTCGATCATCGAGTGCTCGATCAGTCGACCAGCGAGATCGTAAGCACCGCCAAGCGGACAGGCGCGGGGGTGCGTGGCCCGATTCCGTTGCCGACCAGAATCGAGAAGTACACCGTGTTGCGCTCGCCGCACATCGACAAGAAGTCGCGCGAGCAGTTCGAGATCAGGACCCACAAGCGGGTTCTGGATATCGTCGATCCGACGCCGCAGACCGTCGACGCTTTGATGAAGCTCGACCTGGCTGCCGGCGTCGACGTCGAGATCAAGCTTTAAGGGAAGTGTTGTGATGCGGACCGGTTTGATAGCGCGCAAGCTCGGCATGACCCGTGTGTTTTCGGATGACGGGATGCATGTGCCGGTGACCGTGCTGGAAATTGACGCCTGCCAGGTCGTCGCCCAACGGACCCAGGAACGCGACGGCTACACCGCCGTGCAGCTTGGCGCGGGCAACGCCAAGGTCAAGAACGTGCCGGCCGCGATGCGCGGCCACTTCGCCAAGGCGAAGGTCGAGCCGAAGCGCAAGCTTGCCGAGTTCCGGGTGTCCGAGGACGGGCTGGTGGATGTCGGGGCGGAAATCGTCGCGACCCACTTCTCGCCGGGCCAGCATGTGGATGTTGTCGGCACCAGCATCGGTAAGGGCTTCGCCGGCGCGATGAAGCGGCACAACTTCGCCGGCCTGCGGGCCAGCCACGGCGTCTCGATCTCGCACCGCTCGCATGGTTCGACCGGCCAGTGTCAGGACCCGGGCAAGGTGTTCAAGGGCAAGAAGATGGCCGGCCATCTGGGCGCCGAGCGCGTGACCCAGCAGAATCTGACCGTTGTTCGCGCCGATGCGGACCGTGGCTTGCTTCTGATCAGCGGTGCGGTCCCGGGTTCGAAAGACGGCTGGGTGCTGGTGCGCGACGCCGTCAAGAAGGCCTTGCCGGAAGATGCGCCGTTCCCGGCCGCGTTGCGCGAGGATGCGAAAGCGGCTGCGGCGGAACAAGCGCCGGCAGAGGAAGCGCCGGCGGCCGAAGAGGCTCCGGCCGAGGCCGAAGCGGTTGAAACGGAAGCGGCCGATACCGACGCCGGCGCGGACGAGATTGAGAAGAAGGACTGATCAGCGATGAAGGCCGACGTGATCAATCTCGACGCCAAGAAGGCGGGCAATATCGACCTGTCGGACGATATTTTCGGGCTGCCGGCGCGCGCCGATCTGCTGCACCGCATGGTGCGCTATCAGCTCGCCAAGCGGCGCGCCGGAACCCACAAGACCAAGACCATCGGCGAAGTCAGCGGCACGACCAAGAAACCGTTCCGCCAGAAAGGCACCGGCTCTGCCCGTCAGGGCAGCAAACGGGCGCCGCAGATGCGGGGCGGCGGCACCGTGTTCGGTCCGGTGGTGCGCAGTCATGGCCACGATCTGCCGAAGAAGGTGCGTCGCCTGGCGTTGAAGACCGCGCTGTCGGCCAAGCAGGCTGACGGCAAGCTGGTCATCCTCGACGAAGCCAAGATGGCGGATCCGAAGACCAAGGCCCTGGCCGGCAAGCTCGACGGCCTCGGCTGGGCCTCGGTGCTGATCATCGACGGCCCGGAAGTCGACGGCAATCTGGCGCGGGCGGCCAAGAACCTGCCGCAGGTCGACGTGCTGCCGCAGCAGGGCGCGAACGTGTACGACATTCTGCGCCGCGACATGCTGGTCTTGACCAAGTCGGCGGTCGAGCATCTGGAAGGGCGCCTGAAATGACCACCGAACAGCATTACACAACGATCCTCAGCCCGATTATCACCGAAAAGGCGACGCGGACGTCGGAGTACAACCAGATCACCTTCCGGGTGCCGCTGGACGCGTCCAAGCCGCAGATCAAGGCCGCCGTCGAGAACCTGTTCAAGGTCAAGGTGAATAAGGTCAACACGCTTCGGGTCAAGGGCAAGGAAAAGCGGTTTCGGGGTCGGCTGGGCCGCCGGTCCGATTGGAAGAAAGCGATCGTGACGCTCGCCGAAGGCGACATGATCGACGTTACGACAGGACTGTAAGACTATGGCGCTGAAAAATTTCAAACCGACGACACCGTCCCAGCGGGGACTGGTGCTGATCGACCGCGCGGGTCTGCATAAAGGTAAGCCGGTCAAGGCTCTGACCCAGGGCCTGACGGGCAAGGGCGGCCGTAATAATCTGGGCCGAACCACCATTTGGGGCCGCGGCGGCGGGCACAAGCGGCGCTACCGCGTGGTCGATTTCAAGCGTCGCAAGTTCGATGTGCCGGCGACGGTCGAGCGGCTGGAATACGATCCCAACCGCTCCGCCTTCATTGCCTTGATCAAGTATCAGGACGGCGAATTGTCGTACATCCTGGCGCCGCAGCGGATTCAGGTCGGCGACACGGTGATCGCCGGCGAGCGGACGGACATCAAGCCCGGCAATGCGATGCCGATGACCAACATGCCGGTTGGCACCATCATCCACAACATCGAGATGAAGCCGGGCAAGGGCGGTCAGATCGCGCGCGCCGCGGGCGGTTACGCGCAGTTGATCGGCAAGGATGCCGGCTACGCGCAGTTGCGCCTGTCGTCGGGCGAGCAGCGCATGGTGCGGGCCGAATGCATGGCGACCATTGGTGCGGTCTCGAATTCGGACAACTCGAACCAGAAACTCGGCAAGGCCGGGCGCAACCGCTGGCGTGGCCGGCGGCCGAAAGTGCGCGGCGTTGCGATGAACCCGGTGGATCACCCGCATGGCGGCGGCGAGGGCCGTACGTCAGGCGGCCGCCATCCGGTAACGCCATGGGGCAAGCCCACCAAGGGCGCGCGAACCCGGCGCAACAAGTCGACCGACAAATTCATCATGCGTCGGCGTACTCAGAAGCGCCGCAAGTAGCACTGCGGGAACGAAGGGAGCGCGAGCGTGGCTCGTTCAGTTTGGAAAGGACCGTTCGTCGACGGCTATCTGCTTAAGAAGGCGGAGACCGTTCGTCAGTCGGGCCGTAAAGATGTCATCAAGACCTGGTCGCGGCGGTCGACCATTCTGCCGCAATTCGTCGGCCTGACGTTCGGCGTCTATAACGGCCAGAAGTTCATCCCGGTGATGGTGAACGAGGACATGGTCGGTCACAAGTTCGGCGAGTTCTCGCCGACCCGGACGTTTTATGGCCACGCCGGCGACAAGCGGGCGAGGAGAAAGTAGTCATGGGTAAGCCTTCAGCAGAACGGCGGCTCGCCGATACGGAAGCGTCCGCGACGGCGCACCAGATCCGTGTCAGCCCGCGGAAGCTGAACCTGGTCGCGGCGACCATCCGCGGAAAGGCGGTTGGGGACGCGCTGGCGTCGCTGACGTTTTCCAAGCGGCGGATCGCCAATGACGTGAAGAAGGTACTGGAATCGGCCATTGCCAATGCCGAGAACAACCATCAGCTCGACGTTGACGCCCTGTTCGTCAAGGAAGCCCTGGTTGGCAAGGGCATGGTCATGAAACGTTGGCGCGCCAGGGCGCGGGGCCGGGTTGGCCGGATCAAAAAGCCGTTCAGTCATCTGACGGTCATTGTCGCCGAAGGCGAGGAGGCGGTCTAAATGGGCCAGAAAGTAAATCCGGTCGGCCTACGTGTCGGCATCAATCGCACCTGGGACTCGCGCTGGTACGCCGACGCCGAGGAATACGGGTCGATGCTGCACGAGGATCTGCGCATCCGGAACCATCTGGAAAGCAGGTTGTCGAACGCGGGCATCAGCAAGATCCTGATCGAGCGGCCGGCCAAGAAGGCGCGGGTAACCATCTATTCGGCCCGGCCCGGCGTGGTGATCGGCAAGAAGGGCGCGGACATTGAGAAGCTGCGCCAGGATCTGATGCGCATGACCAACTCGGAAGTGCATCTCAACATCAATGAGATCCGCAAGCCCGAGATCGATGCCAAGCTGGTGGCGGAGAACATCTCCCAGCAGTTGGAGCGTCGCGTGGCGTTTCGCCGGGCGATGAAACGCTCGGTGCAGTCGGCCATGCGGCTCGGCGCGCTCGGCATTCGGATCAATTGCGGCGGCCGGCTCGGCGGCGCGGAGATCGCGCGGACCGAATGGTATCGCGAAGGCCGGGTACCGCTGCACACCCTGCGGGCGGATATCGACTACGGCACGGCGACGGCCAAAACCGCTTATGGCACCTGCGGCGTCAAGGTCTGGATCTTCAAGGGCGAGATCATGGCCCACGACCCGATGGCGCAGGACAAGCGCATGGCGGAAATGCAACAGGCCGGTGGCGGTGGTGGCGGCGGCGGTGGCCGCGGCCGCAAGTAAGACGCGAGAGACGGGTAAATGCTACAGCCGAAACGAACCAAATTCCGCAAGGCGCATAAGGGCCGCATCCACGGCGTGGCCAAAGGCGGCCATACGCTCAATTTCGGCGCCTATGGCCTGAAAGCGATGGAACCGGCGCGGGTGACGGCGCGCCAGATCGAAGCCGCGCGGCGGGCGATCACACGTCACATGCGGCGCGTCGGGCGTGTCTGGATCCGCGTGTTCCCGGACGTGCCGGTGTCGAAGAAGCCGACCGAAGTGCGCATGGGTAAGGGCAAGGGCACGCCCGAATACTGGGTTTGCCGGGTCAAGCCAGGCCGCATTCTGTTCGAAATCGACGGCGTGCCGCTCGATATGGCCCGCGGCGCGTTCGACCGCGCCGCGTCCAAACTGCCGATCAGAACCCGGCTGGTCAGCCGGTTCGGCGAGGAGGGCTAGGCCATGAAAGCCGAAGAAGTACGCGGCAAGACCAAGGACGAACTGGACGATCAGCTTTTGCAGCTGCGTAAGGAGCAGTTCAACCTGCGCTTCCAGGCGGCCAGCGGCCAGCTTGAGAATACGGCGCGTGTCAGGCAGGTCAGGCGCGATATCGCGCGGATAAAGACCGTCCTGCATCAGCGCAGCAACGAGGGATAACGGCAATGCCGAAGCGTGTCATGCAAGGGGTCGTGGTCAGCGATCGTAGCGATAAGACGATCGTGGTCCAGGTCGACCGCAAGGTTCAGCATCCGCTGTACAAGAAGTTCATTCGGAAGAGCAACAAGTTCCACGCGCACGATGCGGAGAACCGCTTCAAGAATGGCGACAAGGTCAGAATTCAGGAATGCCGGCCGATTTCGAAACAGAAATGCTGGGAAGTTTTGTACGACGAGGCCTGAGGATTCAGGGCTCGGGATAACGAAGGTCTAAAGTTATGATCCAGATGCAAACCAACCTGGATGTCGCCGATAACTCCGGTGCGCGCCGGGTGCAGTGCATCAAGGTGCTGGGGGGCAGCAATCGCCGCTCGGCCGGTGTCGGCGACGTCATCATCGTCTCGGTCAAGGAAGCGATTCCCCGCGGCCGCGTGAAGAAGGGCGATGTGCACCGGGCGGTGATCGTTCGCACCGCGAAAGAGGTGCGCCGCCAGGACGGCACCGCGATCCGGTTCGACCGCAACGCCGCCGTGCTGATCAGCCAGCAGGGCGAGCCGATCGGCACCCGCATCTTCGGCCCGGTAACCCGCGAGCTGCGCGGCCGGGGCCACATGAAAATCATCTCCCTGGCGCCGGAGGTGCTGTAAATGGCTGCGAAATTCAAAGTCAAGAAGGGCGACAAAGTGGTCGTCATGGCGGGTCGCGACAAGGGCAAGCGCGGTGAAGTGCTGCGGGTCGACCGTAAAGACCGGCGAGCCGTCGTCGCCGGTGTGAACATGGTCAAACGGCATACCAGGCCGGCCCAGGGAACGCCGGGCGGTATCGTGGAAAAGGAAGCCACGATCCACCTGTCCAACCTGGCGGTCGAGGATCCGAAGGATGGCCAGCCGACCCGCGTTGGTTTCAAGTTTCTGGATGACGGTCGCAAGGTGCGCTTCGCGAAGCGCTCCGGCGAAGTCATCGATCTGTAAAGGGTATGACGATGTACGTGCCGCGCTTGAAGCAACGCTATGACGCCGAGGTGCGTCCGGCCTTGCTGGAGCAGTTCAGCTACCCGAGTGTGTTGGCGGTGCCGAAGCTCGACAAGATCGTGCTCAACATGGGCATCGGCGAGGCCGTCGGCGATTCCAAGAAGGCCGACACCGCGGCCTACGAGCTGACCACCATCACCGGGCAAAAGGCGGTTGTGACGAGGGCCCGGAATTCGATCGCGAACTTCAAGTTGCGCGAAGGCATGCCGATCGGCGCGAAAGTGACGCTTCGGCGCCACCGGATGTACGAGTTCATGGATCGGCTCGTGACCATCGCGCTGCCTCGGGTGCGTGACTTTCGCGGCCTGTCGGGGACCAGCTTCGATGGCCGCGGTAATTATTCGCTCGGGCTGCGCGAACAGATCGTGTTCCCGGAAATCGACTACGACAAAGTGGATACCGTCCGCGGCATGAATATCGTGTTCTGCACGACAGCGAAGACCAACGAGGAGGCCAAGGCCCTTCTCGCGGCCTTCGACATGCCGTTCCGGAACTGAGGGTTGTTGGAGACCGGTAATGGCTAAAAAGAGTTCGACGCAAAAGAACGCCCGGCGGGCCAAGCTCGCGAAGCGGTTCGCTGGCCAGCGCGCGCGCCTCAAGGAGCTTGCGCGCGACAAGTCGCTGCCGATGGAAGAGCGGTTCGAGGCGCAGCTTAAGCTGTCGCGCCTGCCGCGCAATTCGGCGCCGTCGCGTGTTCGCAATCGCTGCCAGCTCACCGGCCGGCCGCGCGGGGTTTATCGCAAGTTCAAGATGAGCCGTATCGCGCTTAGGGAATTGGCGTCGACCGGGCTGATCCCCGGGATGGTCAAGTCGAGCTGGTAAGGAGGATCACGATGTCTATGACCGATCCCTTGGCGGACATGCTCACCCGCATTCGCAACGGGCAGCAGCGCCGCAAGAACGCGATCGTCTCGCCGGCCTCCAAGCTGCGCGCCAACGTGCTGGAGGTCTTGCAGCGGGAAGGCTTCATCCGCGGCTACAGCCAATACGAAGTCGGCTCCGGCATGAACGAGCTGTCGATCGAGTTGAAGTATTTCGAAGGCGAGCCCGTGATCCGCAAGATCAGGCGGATTTCGCGGCCGGGCCGGCGGGTCTATTCGGGTGTCAAAGACCTGAAGAAGGTGCGCAACGGCCTCGGTATTTCCATTCTTTCGACGCCGCAGGGCGTGCTGTCCGATGCGGAAGCGCGCGCCAACCATGTCGGCGGCGAAGTTCTCTGTGAGGTCTTCTAGGTCATGTCTCGCATCGGAAAAAGTCCGGTACCGGTGCCGTCCGGCGTCGACGTTCAGCTCAATGGTCAGGAGCTGACCGTCAAGGGCAAGAACGGCATGCTCAGCATGCGGTTCGTCGACGAGGTCGAGGCCGGCTACGCGGACAATCAGATCACCGTGAAACCGCGCGACGACAGCAAGCGTGCGCGCTCCATGTGGGGCATGCAGCGTACCTTGGCAAACAACCTGATTGTCGGCGTCAGCGAAGGCTTCAATGTGGAGCTGGAAATCAACGGCGTGGGCTATCGTGCGGCGGTGCAGGGCAAGACGCTAAATTTGCAGCTCGGCTATAGCCACGACATCAATTTCCCGATCCCCGATGGTGTGGAAATCAAATGCGCGCGCCCGACGGCCGTTTCCGTGTCCGGCGCTGACAAGCAGCGTGTCGGCCAGGTCGCGGCGGAGATCCGGGCGTTTCGCCCGCCGGAGCCTTACAAGGGCAAGGGCGTCAAATATGCGGACGAATACATCGCCCGCAAGGAAGGCAAGAAGAAGTAAGGCGGCCGATTATGAGCAAGAAGGCGAAAGAACTGCACGATCGTCGGACGGCGCGTATCCGCGGACGTCTGCGCAAGGCGGCGACGGGGCGCCCGCGCCTGTCGGTGTTCCGGTCGTCCAAGCACATCTATGCCCAGATCATCGACGACGGCAACGGCACCACGATGGCCGCTGCCTCCAGTCTGGACAAGGACCTGCGCACGAAGATGAAAACCGGCGCCGATTCCGCCGCCGCAGCGGCCGTCGGCCAGTTGGTGGCGGAGCGCGCGGTCGCGGCCGGGGTCAAGACCGTCGTCTTCGACCGGGGCGGTTATCGGTATCATGGCCGGGTCAAGGCCCTGGCGGACGCGGCCCGCGAGGCCGGGCTGTCGTTTTAGCGGAAAGGCAAGAAAATGCTGCGTCCTGAACAGGATCGTTCCGACGGCGAACTCGTCGACAAGCTGGTCCACATCAACCGTGTCGCCAAGGTGGTGAAGGGTGGCCGTCGCTTCGGCTTCTCCGCCCTGGTTGTGGTCGGCGACCAGAAAGGCCGGGTCGGTTTCGGTAAAGGCAAGGCCCGCGAAGTGCCGGAAGCGATCAGGAAGGCCACGGAATCCGCCAAGCGGACGATGATCCGGGTGCCGCTACGCGAAGGCCGTACGCTGCATCACGATGTCGCCGGGCGGCATGGCGCCGGCCGGGTCATCCTGCGCGCCGCGCCGGCCGGTACCGGCATCATCGCCGGCGGCCCGATGCGCGCGGTGTTCGAGACCTTGGGCGTGCAGGACGTGGTGACCAAGTCGGTCGGCTCGTCCAACCCGCACAACATGGTAAAGGCGACGTTCGACGCGCTGCAGGATTGCGCCTCGCCGCGGCAGATCGCCGCAAAGCGCGGCCGCAAGGTCAGTGATATTGTTGGCCGGCGCGACCAGCAGCAGGCGGTGGAGCAGGCCGATGGCTGACGCGAAGAAGAAGACGGTCAAGATTACTCAGATCGGCAGCCCGATCGGCCGCCGCAAGGATCAACGCGCGACCCTGATCGGACTGCGTCTGAACAAGATGCACCGCACGTCGGAACTGGAAGATACCCCGGCGGTGCGCGGCATGATCCGCAAAGTGCAGCATCTGCTGCGCGTCGAAGGCGCCGATTGAGCGCGCCGGCAGTAAATAGGGACTAACGGTCATGCGTTTGAATGAGCTTTCGGACATTGACGGCGCGGTAAAGTCGCGCCGCCGTGTCGGCCGCGGTATCGGTTCGGGCCGTGGCAAGACGTCGTCGCGGGGCCAGAAGGGCCAGAAATCGCGGAGCGGCGTGTCCATCAAGGGATACGAGGGCGGCCAGATGCCGCTGCACCGGCGGCTGCCGAAGCGGGGCTTCAAGAACATCTTCCGCAAGCGCTATTCCGCCGTAAATATCGGACGCCTGCAGACCGCGATCGATGCCGGAAAATTGAACTCGAAATCGGCCATCACCATCGCCAATTTAATAGAGGCCGGCATCATCCGGCGGGCGCACGATGGCGTGCGCCTGCTTGCCAAAGGCGAATTGAAGGCCAAGCTCACGATCGAGGTCGCGGGCGCGTCCAAGGCGGCGATCGAGGCGGTCGAGAAGGCCGGCGGTAAGGTCGTTGTACTTGATGACAGCGCCGCACCGGCCAAATCCGGTAAGAAGGCCGGCGACAAGGGCGAGGCTGAATAAGCCGCCCTTTAGCCTGGAGAGAACTCGATGGCGTCAGCCGCCGAACAACTGGCCGCGAACCTGAATTTCGGAGCATTCGCGAAGGCCACTGAACTGAAGAAGCGCATCTGGTTCACGCTGGGTGCGCTGATCGTTTATCGGCTCGGCACCTATATCCCGATCCCCGGTATCGATCCGGTGGTGATGCAGGACATCTTCCAGCAGAACGCCGGCGGCATCCTGGGCATGTTCGACGTCTTCGCCGGCGGCGCGCTCGGCCGGATGACCATTTTCGCCCTCAATGTCATGCCTTACATCTCGGCGTCGATCATCATGCAGTTGATGACCACGATTTCGCCGACGCTGGAGCAATGGAAGAAGGAGGGCGAGCAGGGCCGTAAGAAGATCAATCAGTACACCCGCTACGGCACCGTCATCCTGGCGGCGTTACAGGGCTATGGCATCGCGGTCGGGATGGAAGGCTTGCAAAGCAGCACCGGCCAGGCAGTCGCAGATCCCGGTTACTTCTTCCGTTTCACCACCGTGGTGACGCTGACTGGCGGTACGCTGTTCCTGATGTGGCTGGGCGAGCAGATCACCGCCCGCGGCGTCGGCAACGGCATCTCGCTGATCATCTTCTCCGGCATTGTCGCCGAATTGCCCAGCGCGTTGGTCGGCACGCTGGAACTCGGACGGACCAACGCCATTTCGCCTGCGCTGATCATCGGCCTGATCGTCATGGTCGTGGCCGTGATCGCTTTCATCGTCTTCATGGAACGGGCGCAGCGCCGGCTGCTGGTTCAGTATCCGAAGCGCCAGGTCGGTAACCGTATGATGGGCGGCGAGAACACCCATCTGCCTCTCAAGCTCAACACGGCCGGCGTGATCCCGCCGATCTTCGCCTCGTCGCTGTTGCTGATGCCGATTACGGTCGCGCAGTTCAGCGCGGGCCAGGGACCGGAATGGCTCACCACTGTGACGGCGTTGCTGGGGCGGGGGCAGCCGCTTTACATGCTGCTGTTCATCGGCGGCATCATCTTCTTCTGCTTCTTCTATACCGCTATCGTGTTTAATCCGCAGGATACCGCGGATAATCTGAAGAAGTACGGCGGCTTCATCCCAGGGATTCGGCCCGGCCAGCGGACCGCGGAATATATCGACTATGTGTTGACGCGGCTGACGGTTGTCGGCGCCGGTTATCTGGCCCTGGTCTGTCTGCTGCCGGAGCTATTGATCAGTCAGTTTGCCGTGCCGTTCTATTTCGGCGGTACCTCGCTCCTGATCGTGGTCAGCGTCACGATGGATACTGTCGCCCAGATTCAAAGCCATCTGCTTGCCCATCAGTACGAAGGCTTGATCAAGAAATCGAAGCTCAGGGGGAGCCGGCGGTGAATATTATCCTGTTGGGCCCGCCAGGCGCCGGCAAGGGGACGCAGGCAAAGCGTCTCGAGGACGAACGGGGACTGGTTCAGCTCTCGACCGGCGACATGCTGCGCGCCGCGGTTGCCGCCGGCAGCGAGGTCGGCCGCCAGGCGAAGCCGGTCATGGAGGCCGGCAAGCTGGTGTCGGACGAGATCCTGGTCGCCCTGATTGCCGAGCGTATCGACGCCCCGGATACCGCCAACGGGTTCATTCTGGACGGTTTTCCGCGGACCACGGCCCAGGCCGAGGCTCTGGACGCGATGCTGGCCGAAAAAGGCCTGAAACTGGACAGCGTGATCGAGATGGTGGTCGACGACGCGGCCCTGGTTGAGCGGATTACCGGCCGTTTCACATGTGCAAAGTGTGGAATGGGTTACAACGACCGCTATAAGCCGACCAAGGTCGAAGGGGTCTGCGACGAATGCGGTGGGACCGAGTTCACCCGCCGGGCCGACGACAACGAGGAAACGGTCAAATCCCGGCTGAAGGCCTACCACGACCAGACGGCGCCGCTGCTGCCCTATTACCGGGCCAGGGGCGTGCTGCGTCAGGTCGACGGGATGGCGGATATGGACGCCGTGGCCGGGGAGATCCAGACGGCCCTGCAGGCCGCCTAAGTTGTTGACGGACTGTTAAGAATTTCTATAATCGCGCGTCCCCAGGAAAAGGCGCTGCGATTGTGACAGCAGAATGGACGGGTGCAGAGGTTTCTGCGCGCCGTCCTTTATGAGGAGATGGAAGCGTGGCGCGGATAGCTGGCGTAAATATTCCAACCGGTAAGCGGGTAGAGGTCGGGCTGACCTATATCCACGGTATCGGCCAGACCAAGGCGAAGGAAATCTGCGACAAGGCCGGTATTGCGGCCGAACGGCGCGTGAACGAGCTGAGCGACGCGGAAGTGATTCAGATCCGCGAGCTGATCGACCGCGATTACATGGTCGAGGGCGATTTGCGCCGGGAAGTGGCGATGAATATCAAGCGGCTGATGGATCTGGGCTGCTACCGCGGCCTGCGCCACCGTCGCGGGCTGCCCGTCAATGGTCAGCGCACCCATACCAACGCCCGTACCCGCAAGGGTAAGGCGCGGCCGATTGCCGGCAAAAAGAAATAACCGTTAGGTTAAGGGAAATCCATGGCTAAGGATAAATCGCGCGTACGGCGCCGCGAGCGTAAGAACATCACGTCGGGCATCGCCCACGTGGCCGCGACGTTCAACAACACCATGATCACCATCACCGACGTTCAGGGAAACGCGATTTCCTGGTCTTCGGCCGGCGGCATGGGATTCAAGGGCTCGCGTAAGTCGACCCCTTATGCCGCCCAGATGGCGGCGGAAGATGCGGGCCGCAAAGCGCAGGAACACGGCGTGAAGACGCTGGAAGTCAATGTCAAAGGTCCCGGTTCCGGGCGCGAGTCGGCATTGCGGGCGTTGCAGGCGGTCGGCTTCACCATCACCGCGATCCGCGACGTGACGCCGATTCCGCACAACGGCTGCCGGCCGCCGAAGCGGCGCCGGGTCTAGGCGAAAGAATTAGGGCCGCCGATACCGCGGGCCGCGGCGGTGCGGTCGGCGAAACAAACGGTAAGTTGCTGGTCGCTGGGCGCCTGATACCGACAGGCGTCCGCCAATTGCGAGGTTGAAGACGTGATCCAGAAGAACTGGAAAGAACTGATCAAGCCGAACAAGCTCTCGATCGATGTGGGCGACGATCCGTCGCGCACGGCCACCGTCGTGGCCGAACCGCTGGAGCGTGGATTTGGACTGACGCTCGGCAATGCGTTGCGCCGGGTTCTGTTGTCCAGCCTGCAGGGCGCTGCGGTGACGTCGATCCATATCGACGGCGTGTTGCATGAATTCTCGTCCATCGCCGGCGTGCGCGAGGACGTGACGGACGTCGTGCTCAACATCAAGTCGCTCGCCCTGCGTATGCATGCCGATGGCCCGAAGCGTATGTCGTTGAAGGCCGAAGGGCCGGGCGAGGTGAAGGCGTCCCAGATCGAGACCGGCGCCGATATCGAAATCATGAACCCGGACCTCAGTCTGATGACGCTGGATGACGGTGCGCGGATCAGCATGGAGCTGACGGTGCAGGCCGGTAAAGGCTATGTGCCGGCAACGGCGAACCGGCCGGAAGACGCGCCGATCGGGCTGGTGCCCGTCGATGCGCTCTACTCTCCGGTCAGGAAAGTGGCCTACAAGGTTGAAAACACACGCGAAGGTCAGGTGCTCGATTACGACAAGCTGACCATGGATCTTGAAACCAACGGCACGGTGTCGCCGGAAGACGCGGTCGCCTACGCGGCGCGGATTCTTCAGGATCAGCTCAACCTGTTCGTCAATTTCGAAGAGCCGCAGGAAGAGGTGCGGACCGAAGCGCCGCTGGAGCCGCAATTCAATTCGGCCCTGCTGAAGAAAGTAGACGAACTGGAACTGTCGGTCCGGTCGGCCAACTGCCTGAAGAACGACAACATCGTCTATATCGGCGACCTCATTCAGAAGACCGAGGCAGAGATGCTGCGCACGCCGAATTTCGGCCGCAAGTCGCTGAACGAGATCAAGGAAGTGCTGTCGCAGATGGGGTTGCATCTCGGCATGGAAGTGCCCGGTTGGCCGCCGGAGAATATCGACGACGTCGCCAAACGGATTGAACAGGAATACTAGGCCGCTGAGAGCCTAAGGTCGGAGTTAAGGACAATGCGTCACCGTATCAAGGGGCGAAGACTGAGCCGCAGCAGCTCGCATCGTAAAGCGCTGCTCGCGAATATGGCGGCATCGCTCATCAAGCATGAGCAGATAACGACAACGCTGCCGAAGGCGAAGGAGCTTCGTCCGGTGGTGGAGAAGCTGATCACGCTCGGCAAGCGGGGCGGATTGCATGCGCGCCGCCAGGCGCTGGCCTCCCTGCCCGAAAAGACCGCCGTGGACAAACTGTTCAGCACCCTGGCGGAGCGGTACGCGGATCGGATGGGCGGTTATACCCGCGTGATCAAGGCGGGCTACCGTTACGGTGACAGCGCCGCCATGGGCGTGATCGAGCTGGTCGACAGGGATCCGGATGCGAAGGGTCAGGATTCCGGTCCGCTGCCGGAAGAGCTCGAGCAGGAAGAAGAGATGGCTTAACGGCCCCGGGTTCGGGTCATAAAAGCGGCGAGGGGGCAGTCCAATGGGCTGCCCTTCGTGTTTCTGAGGCGATAGAGTGGTGTTGCAGTTTGCACCGCAGGATCGGAGGCGTGGCGTGACAGTTTCGATGACTTGGCGCCGGGCGGCGGCTTTGCTGATCGCGCTCGCTGGCTTGGCCGTGACGCCGTTGGCTGCGGCCGACGCAGAGCGCCGGATGCCGGACTCGGCCGAACAGATTCGGCTCTCCTATGCGCCTTTGGTTAAGAAGGCCGCACCTGCGGTCGTCAACATCTACGCCAAGCGCATGGTGCAGAGCCGCCAGCGCTCGCCCCTATTCGACGACCCTTTCTTCCGCCGCTTCTTCGGCGACGATTTCTTCGGCGGGCGGCAAAGGCAGCAGAGCCAGAATTCGCTTGGCTCCGGGGTCATCGTTCGCCCGGACGGCGTCATCGTCACCAACCACCATGTGATCCAGGGCGCCACCGAAATCACCGTGGTGCTGAACGACCGGCGCGAATTCGGCGCCGAGGTTCTGTTGACCGACGAAAAGACCGATCTGGCGGTGCTGACCATCGATCCCGATGGTGCCGATCTTCAGCATCTGGAGTTCGCGGATTCCGATGATCTGGAAGTCGGCGACATCGTTCTCGCTATCGGCAATCCGTTTGGCGTCGGGCAGACCGTCACCCAGGGCATCGTTTCCGCCCTGGCCCGCACCAACGTATCCCGCGAAGGCCTGCAGGCCTTCATCCAGACCGACGCGGCGATCAATCCTGGCAATTCCGGCGGTGCCCTGATCGCGATCGGCGGCGGCCTGGTCGGCATCAATACGGCGATCTTCTCCCGGTCGGGCGGCAGCCACGGCATCGGTTTCGCCATTCCGTCCAATCTGGTCGAGGCCGTGGTCAATAACGCGCTGATGGGGGGCGAGGTGGTGCGGCCCTGGTTCGGCGCGTCCGGCCAGCCGGTGACCGCGGACCTGGCCATGAGTCTCGGCTTGGATCGCCCGGGCGGTGTTTTGATCAATCGGCTGCATCCGACCGGCCCGGCGGCGAAAGCCGGGCTGACTGTCGGTGATGTGCTGCTGGCTGTCGACGGCCACGGCGTCGCCGACTTGGAGGAACTGAAGTTCCGTATCGCCACGCTGGAAATAGGCGGCGTCACGGAAGTCGACCTGCTGCGCAAAGGCCGGACCATCAAGGCGTCGCTGGAGCTGGAACCGCCGCCGGAAGATCCGCCGCGCAACATAACCCTGCTGTCGGATGCGCATCCGCTTCAGGGCGCCGAAGTGGCCAACCTGTCGCCGGCCTTGGGCGAGGAACTCGGTTTCAATGCGTTGGATGTCGGCGTGGTCGTGACGCGAATCAGACGCGGTACGGCGGCGCATCGCATGCGGCTCAGGCCGGGCGACATCCTCGTCGCGCTCAACGATACCGAGATCGAAAGCGTCGGTCAGCTTGTCGACCTGTTGCGCGTCGACCAGGGCAACTGGCGCTTCACGGTCCGCCGGGGCCGCCAGACCGTCAATCTGGTGGTCCGGTCGTGAGCAATCTGTTCGAGGCTGCCGGCCTCGCCGACGATGCGCCGCATCCGTTGGCGGATCGGCTGCGTCCGGCGGGCCTGGATCAGGTGCTGGGCCAGGACCATTTGTTGCAGGGCGACGGCCCGCTGGCCCGGATGCTGGCGGCCGGTCGCCTGTCCTCGCTGATCCTATGGGGCCCGCCCGGCAGCGGCAAGACCACCATCGCCCGCCTGCTGGCCCACACGGTCGATCTGCGGTTCGAGCAGCTCTCGGCGGTGTTCTCCGGCGTGGCGGACCTGCGCAAGGCGTTCGACCGGGCCCGCGACTTTCGCCAGCAGGGGCAGGGCACTCTGTTGTTCGTCGACGAGATCCACCGCTTCAACCGCGCCCAGCAGGACGGATTCCTGCCGTTCGTCGAAGACGGCACCGTGGTGCTGGTCGGCGCGACCACGGAGAACCCGTCGTTTGAGTTGAACGCCGCTCTGCTGTCGCGCTGTCAGGTCCTGGTGCTAAACCGCCTGGACGAAGCGGCGTTGGAGGAGCTGCTCAGCCGGGCGGAGGCGGAAATGGACCGTGCCCTGCCACTCGACGCCGACGCCCGCACCGCCCTCCTTTCGATGGCCGACGGCGACGGCCGGTTCCTACTCAATCTAGCCGAGGACCTGTTCGATATCGCGCCGGGCCAGCTTCTGGATACCGACGCGCTGGTCCGTACCGTACAGCGCCGCGCCCCGGTCTACGACAAGGCGCAGGAAGGCCACTACAACCTGATTAGCGCTCTGCACAAGTCGCTCAGGGGCTCGGACACCGACGCGGCACTCTACTGGCTGGCCCGCATGCTGGAGGCCGGCGAGGACCCGCTCTATATCGTCCGCCGGCTGGTCCGGTTCTCGGTCGAGGATGTCGGCCTCGCCGACCCCAACGCGCTCGCCCAGGCCCTTGCCGCCAAGGATGCCTACGACTTCCTCGGCACGCCGGAAGGCGAACTGGCGGTCGCGCAACTGGTCATCTATCTCGGCACCGCGCCGAAATCCAATGCCGCCTACAAGGCGCTCAGCGCGGCCCGTGGCGCCGCAAAGACGTCCGGCTCCCTGATGCCGCCGAAGCACATCCTCAACGCCCCGACCCGGATGATGAAGGACATGGGCTACGGCGACGGCTATGTCTACGATCACGACACGGAAGAAGGCTTTTCCGGCCAGGACTACTTCCCCGAAGGCATGGACCGGCAGCGGTTGTACCGGCCGACGGAGCGCGGCTTCGAGCGTGAGATCGAAAAGCGCCTCGCCTACTGGGACAAGCTCAGGCGACAGGGCGGCGGCGAATGAACTTGGTGCTCGCCATCGCTGCCGGCGGCGCGCTTGGCGCCGTGGGCCGACATTTCGTCGGCGCGGCGGCGCTCAGACTGTTCGGGTCCGGCTTTCCAGTCGGCACGGTTACGGTAAACATCGTCGGCTCCTTCCTGATGGGCGCGCTGGTCGCGTTGATGGCGGTCAAGCTGACGCCGAGCCCTGAGTTCCGGGCGTTCCTCACCGTCGGCCTGCTTGGCGGGTTCACCACCTTCTCCGCCTTCTCGCTGGACGCGGTGCTGCTGTACGAACGCGGCGCTTATGCCGCGGCGGCAGTCTACGTCGCGGTCTCGGTGGTCTGCTCCGTCGGCGGCCTGTTCGCCGGCCTCCAGATCGTTCGTCAGGTGCTGGTATGAGTGGCGTTGAGACCGTCACCGTCGAGACGGAAGAGCGCGACATGCGGCTCGACCGCTGGTTCCGCAACCGCTACCCGGCGCTTACCCAGGGCCGATTGCAGAAGCTGCTCAGGACCGGCCAGGTGCGGGTTGACGGCAAGCGGGTCAAGGCGGGCGAGCGGCTGACGCCCGGCCAGCAGGTGCGCGTGCCCCCGCTGCCGGACGCGCCCCGTCCCCAGGCGTCGATGCTCCACCTCACCGATCATGAGATCAAGGATTTGCGTGCCCGCATCCTGCATCGCGACGACTCTGTCCTGGTGATCGATAAGCCTGCCGGTTTGGCGGTGCAAGGCGGCAGCGGACAGCACCGGCACCTCGACGCCATGCTCGGGGTTCTTAAGATGGACGGTCCCGAACGCCCGCGCCTGGTGCATCGCCTGGACATGGAGACGTCCGGCGTTCTGGTCCTGGCGCGCCGTCGCACGGCGGCCGTGGCGCTGACCGAGGCGTTTCGCGACAAGAGCGCGCAGAAGACCTACTGGGCGCTTGTCGTCGGTGTGCCCAAGCCGGCTCAGGGCGATATCGACCTGGCGTTGGAGAAGCGCGCCGGACCGAATGGGGACCGGGTCGTTGCCGGGCCCGGCGGCAAACGCGCCGTCACCCGCTACGCCATTATGGAGAACGCGGGGCGGCGTGCGTCATGGCTTGCGATGATGCCGCTTACCGGCCGGACCCATCAGTTGCGGGCGCACAGCGCCGCGATCGGCACGCCGATCGTCGGCGACGATAAATACGGCGGCACCGAGCATGAAATCGGCGGCCTCGGCCGCGGGCTGCACCTTCACGCCCGCGAATTGACCATCCCCCACCCGGATGGCGGCGACTTACATGTCGTCGCCGACCTGCCGCCGCATATGGCGGAAAGCTGGCGAGCCCTCGGCTTCACTGTTGCCGGCCATAGGGACCCGTTCGAAGACGCACCGGAGCTCTCTATCTGATATTAGATTAAATAATGAGTCCAACTAATTGATTTTTCATCCTCTTCCGCGGTAGGGCGCAACGCCCTGATCCGGCAGCCAGAGCCCCTCCGGCGGCTTTCCTGTCTGGTAGAACACGTCGATCGGTATGCCGCCGCGCGGAAACCAATAGCCGCCGATCCTCAACCAGATTGGCGCCAGCGCATCGGTCAGTCGGCGGGCGATGGCGACCGTGCAGTCTTCGTGAAAGGCGCCGTGATTGCGGAAGGAGCCGAGGTAGAGCTTCAGCGACTTGCTTTCGATCAGCAACTCGTCCGGCACATAGTCCAGCACCAGGTGGGCGAAGTCCGGTTGGCCGGTGACCGGGCAGATGCTGGTGAATTCCGGGCAGGTGAATCGCACCAGGTAGGTCTCGCCCTTGTGTGGGTTGGCCACGGTGTCCAAAACCGCCTTGTCCGGGGTCTCGGGCATCTCCGTCGGTTGCCCCAGTATCGTCAGGTTTTCTTCCGTCATCGCCACCATCTCCCGCCAATCGAACCGCACGCTAGAGAGAACGCTTCTGAATGGAAACCGGTCCGCTAAAATTTGAAATCTCTGTGCCGTATACCGCAACGGCGGCGTGACGGGGTCGGTTCTTTGTGGGAAGCTTAGCACATGGTAACTGCAGACCGGTCGCGGCTGGTGGTGTTCGATCTTGACGGCACCCTGGTGGATAGCGAAGCGCACATCGTCGTCGCCATGCAGGCGGCATTCGAACAGCATGACTTGCCGGGGCCGGGCCGACAGGCTGTCCGGCAGGTCGTCGGCCTATCCTTGGCGGCGGCGATAGAGCGTCTGGCGCCCCGTCAGCCGGAGCCCGTCCGTTCCCAGCTGGGCGAGACCTATCGCCGGAATTTTCTCAACAGCCGCACGCCCGACAATCACGAGCCGTTGTTTCCCGGCGTGGTCGAGACCCTGGACGGCCTCGGCCGGGCCGGGTACCTGCTCGGCATCGCCACCGGCAAATCGATGCAGGGCCTGCGCGCCGTCCTGGCCAGCCATCAACTCGCCGACCGTTTCGTCACGCTGCAAACGCCGGATCATGGCCCCGGCAAGCCGCATCCGGACATGTTGAACCGCGCCATGGATGAAGCTGGTGTTGCCGCGGGCGACACCGTGGTGGTCGGCGATACCTCCTACGACATGACCATGTCGGCCAGCGCCGGCGTTGCCGCAATCGGCGTCTCCTGGGGCTACCATGCGGTGGAGGACCTCGTGGAAGCTGGCGCGGCCCATGTCATCGACCGGTTCGACCAGCTTGAGGCCGCGGTCGTCCAACTGATCGGCGCGGGTTGATGCGCATGCGAACCGTCTTCAAGGTCGTCGCCGTCCTGGTCGTCGGACTGGTCGCCACGATTGCCGCCATCCTCACCTCGATCGATCCCAACGATTATCGTGCGCCGCTGATCGCCCAGGTCGAGCGGGCGACCGGCCGTACGCTGTCGATCGGCGGCGAGATGGATCTCAGCATCGGCCTGACGCCGGCGATCACCGCGCGCGATGTCAGCTTCGCCAACGCCGCCTGGGGGTCGCGCGCCGACATGCTGCAACTCGAAGAGTTTGCGGTGGAGGTTGAGCTTTGGCCGCTGCTCAGCGGCGATGTCCGGATCGAGCGCCTGGTGCTGACCGGACTGGACGTCTTGCTGGAGGTCGATGCCGACGGGCGGGGTAACTGGGTCCTCGCGGGGTCGGATGACAGCAATGGCGCGCGTTCCGAAGATGGCCTGGCGCTGCCCGAATTCGGCAATGTCCAGATGCGCGCGGTCACCGTCGCTTACCGGGACGGTGCCAGCGGCCAGACCACCTCGGTCAGTCTCGAGACGTTGAACGCCGAGACGGTGGAGGCGGGGCTTCAGGTCGATTTAACGGCCCTGGTCAATGGCTTGCGGGCGAACCTTGCAACCGTTGTCGACATTGAACAGCCGGGCATGGTCCGGCTCGGTCGGTTCCGTGCGGAAAGTGGATCCAGCAGCCTCACCGGCGACGTCACCGCGGTGCTCGCCGGTACGCGGCCAAAGATCACCGCGAACCTGACGTCTCCGCTGATCGATATGGCGGCGTTCGCGTCCGCCGATCCGGTCGCGGCCGGGACCGGCGATGACCGGCGGCTGTTCGGCGAGGCGCCGTTGCCGTTCGATGTGCTTTCCGCCGTCGATGCTGCCGTCAGCCTCAGCGTGGCCAAGCTTGTCGTGGATAAGGCGACGCTCGAAGACGTGACGCTAAAGCTGCATCTGACAAACGGTTTGCTGGCGGCGAAACCGGTATCGGCCCGCCTGGCCGGGGGCGATCTGCTGGGCGAAATCGTGGTCGATACGCGGCCGGCTCCGGCTACGCTGAAGCTCGCCATGACGGGCAGCAATATCGATTTCGGCGCCCTGCTCAAACAGGCCGAGGTCACCGATATGCTCACCGCGACCGGCGGCCTCAGCGTCGATGTCGCCGGGTCGGGCGCCACCGTGCGGCAGATCATGGCCGGTCTCGGCGGCAAGACCGATATGGTCGTCGACGGCGGCAAGGTCGCGGGCCGTTACACCGACCTGATCGCGGCGGACCTTTTCACCACCTTGGCGCCCTGGGCGAATGACGAGGCCGATACGGCGCTCAATTGCATCGTCACGCGGTTCGCCATCGACCGGGGCATCGCCCGGTCCAACGGCATCCTGTTCGACACCGAGCGGGTCACCGTGCAGGGCGACGGCCAGATCGACCTCCGCGAGGAGACCATCGACATGGTCATGAAGCCGCGCCCGAAGAATGTCAGCCTGATCAGCCTCGCGGCACCGATCAAGGTCGGTGGAACCCTATCGGCGCCCACCGCCCGGCCGGACGAGGCGGCGGTGGCGCTTGGCGTCGCATCCGCCGTCGCCGGCACCGCGATCAATCCGCTCGGCGTGCTGATCCCTCTGATCAGCGCCGGGACGGCGGACAAGAACCCCTGCGTCGCGGCGCTGGAAGGCAAGGCCGTGGATGCATCCTCCGGCGGCCTGGTCGGCACGGTCGAAGACGCCGCCAAGGGGGTCGGGGAAACCGTCGGCGACGCGGCCAAGGGCGTTGGCGGTATTCTGAAAGGTATCGGCGACAAGATCGGCGAGACGGTCGGCACCGGCGCCGGATCGACCAAGGAAGACTGACCGCCCCGCAATGAAGCGTTTCTACGAACAGGTCGAAACCGTCGAGGACGGTGACGGGTTCACCGTCACGCTCGACGGCCGCCCAATCCGGACGCCGGCCAAGGCCGCGCTGCGCCTGCCGTCCTTGGGCCTGGCGGAGGCCGTAGCGGCGGAATGGCGCGAACAGGGCGAGACGGTGGAGCCGGCGGATATGCCGATCATGCGGCTGGCCAGCACGGCGATCGACCGGGTCGCCGCCCGCCGCGAGGAAGTCGTCGATACGGTGGCCGCTTTCGGCGGCTCGGATCTGCTGTGCTATCGGGCGGACGGCCCGGCGGAACTGGTCGCCCGGCAGGCGGAGGCATGGCAGCCTTTGCTGGACTGGCTGGCGGAGCGGCACGGGGTCGTCCTGTCGGTCACCGCCGGCATCGTCCATGTCGAGCAATCGGCGGACGCACTGGCCGCCCTGCGCACCGTCGTCTCCGCATACGACGATTTCGCCCTGACGGCGCTGCATACGGCAACCGCCGCCTGCGGGTCGGTGGTGGTCGGCCTGGCCCTGATCGACGGCCGCCTCGGCCCTGACGAGGCGTTTCGGGCAGGACAGGTGGACGAGGCCTATCAGGCCGAGAAATGGGGCGAGGATTCCGAGGCCGCCAAAGCCCGGCGCATCCTGGCCGCCGAGATCGAGGCCGCAGCCCGTTTCGTCGATTTGCTCTGAGATCGGTCGTCTAGCCCAATCCGGCGTTAGATGCTATGTCGGGGCTCTCGCGCCGTCGTGTAGGCGCTGGAATTGTTGGGTTTAACGACGAAGGCCGAGGCCGAACAACCAAGGCCGCCAGGGAGGGGAATTCAGGTGCAGGAGATCATCCGCGAACTCGAACAGAAGCGCACGGAAGCGCGGGCCGGCGGCGGCCAGCGCCGGATCGACGGCCAGCATGCCAAGGGCAAGCTCACGGCGCGGGAGCGGATCGAGCTGTTGCTCGACGAAGGCTCGTTCGAGGAATGGGATATGTTCGTCGAGCACCGTTGCACCGACTTCGGCATGGAAAAGCAGAAGTTCCCCGGCGACGGCGTGATCACCGGCTACGGCACCATCAGCGGCCGCCTGGTCTTTGTGTTCAGCCAGGACTTCACCGTGTTCGGCGGTTCGTTGTCGGAAATGCACGCCCGCAAGATCTGCAAGATCATGGACAAGGCCATGCTGGTCGGCGCGCCGGTGATCGGCCTGAACGATTCCGGCGGAGCACGCATCCAGGAAGGCATCGACAGCCTGGCCGGCTACGCCGATGTGTTCCAGCGCAACGTCATGGCGTCCGGCGTGATACCGCAGATCTCGGTGATCATGGGCCCCTGCGCCGGCGGGGCCGTCTATTCGCCGGCGATGACCGACATGATCTTCATGGTCAAGGATTCCTCCTACATGTACGTCACCGGGCCGGACGTGGTGAAGACGGTGACGCAGGAGGTCGTGACCCACGAAGAGCTTGGCGGCGCGATCACCCACACGACGAAATCCTCCGTGGCTGACAATGCCTTCGAGGACGATGTCGACGCGATGGATCAGGTGCGCCGCTTCGTCGACTTCCTGCCAGCCTCGAACAAGGATCAGCCGCCGGTCCGGTCGACGGACGATCCGGCCGATCGCCAGGAAATGTCCCTCGACAGCCTGATCCCGGCCCGCGCCAACAAGCCCTACGACATGATGGAATTGATCGAGAAAGTGGTCGACGACGGCGACTTCTTCGAGCTTCAGCCGGGCTTCGCGCGTAATATGATCACCGGCTTCGGCCGCATGGAAGGCGCGACCGTCGGTGTCGTCGCCAATCAGCCGATGGTGCTCGCGGGCTCGCTGGATATCGACGCGTCGCGCAAGGCCGGCCGCTTCGTCCGCTTCTGCGACTGCTTCAATATACCGATCGTCACCTTTGTCGATGTGCCGGGCTTCCTGCCGGGCACGGCGCAGGAATATGGCGGCCTCATCAAGCACGGCGCCAAGCTGCTGTTCGCTTACGCCGAAGCGACCGTGCCGAAGGTCACGGTGATCACCCGCAAGGCCTATGGCGGCGCCTACGACGTCATGTCGTCCAAGCACTTACGCGGCGACGTGAACTTCGCCTGGCCGAGCGCGGAGATCGCGGTGATGGGCTCGAAGGGCGCGGTGGAGATCATCTTCCGTGCCGATATCGGCGATGCCGACAAGATCCAGCAGCGCACCGACGACTACCAGCAGAAGTTCGCCAACCCCTTCATCGCCGGCCACCGCGGTTTCATCGACGACGTGATCATGCCGCACAACACCCGGTTCCGGATCGCCAAGTCGCTACGCATGTTGAAGACCAAGCAACTGGAAAACCCGTGGAAGAAGCACGACAACATCCCGCTCTAGGGACGTCGGTTGTTTCCATACGCGTTTAAGCATGCTTCCATAGATCGTTGTCAAAGCAGGGATTTCATGACTCTCCTATCCGCATCGTTTGCCGCTGATCGCACCGGCCATGTTCGATAAGATTCTCATCGCCAACCGGGGCGAAATCGCCTGCCGGGTCATCAAGACCTGCAAGCGGCTCGGCATCAAAACCGTGGCCGTCTATTCCGAGGCCGACGCCGATGCGCTGCATGTCGAGATGGCCGACGAGGCGGTTCTTGTCGGCCCGCCCGCGCCGGGCGAGAGCTATCTGGTCATAGACCGGATCGTCGCCGCCTGCCGCGACACCGGGGCGCAGGCCGTCCATCCGGGCTATGGCTTCCTGTCCGAAAACGCACAGTTCGCCGAGGCGCT
The DNA here is from genome assembly GCA_028278525.1 of Minwuiaceae bacterium. Taxonomy (GTDB): domain Bacteria; phylum Pseudomonadota; class Alphaproteobacteria; order Minwuiales; family Minwuiaceae; genus JANQEE01. The sequence continues at coordinate 24,337 of JANQEE010000023.1, forward strand.
GGATGCCGCCGGCATTGTCTTCATCGGTCCGGGCCGCAAGGCGATCCAGGCGATGGGCGACAAGATCGAGTCCAAGAAGCTGGCGGACGCGGCGAAGGTCAGCACCGTCCCCGGCTATCTTGGCGTGATCGAGGGACCGGAGGAAGCGGTCAAGATCGCGGACGACATCGGTTATCCGGTGATGATCAAGGCGTCCGCCGGCGGTGGCGGCAAGGGCATGCGCGTCGCCTGGAACGCGGAGGAGGCGGCGGAAGGCTTTCGCCTGGCGCAGAACGAGGCGCGCACCTCGTTTGGCGATGACCGCGTCTTTCTCGAGAAATTCGTTCAGGAACCCCGCCATATCGAGATCCAGGTGCTGGCCGACGGCCACGGCAACTGCATCTATCTGGGCGAGCGCGAATGCTCGATTCAGCGCCGCCACCAGAAGGTGATCGAAGAGGCGCCGAGCCCGTTTCTCGACGAGGAGACACGCAGTGCCATGGGGGAGCAGGCGGTGGCGCTGGCCAAGGCGGTTGAATACCGCTCCGCCGGCACGGTCGAGTTCATTGTCGACGCCGATCGCAACTTCTACTTCCTGGAGATGAACACCCGCCTCCAGGTGGAGCATCCGGTGACCGAGCTGATCACCGGCATCGATCTGGTCGAGCAGATGATCCGCGTCGCCGCCGGCGACAAGCTGACGATCGGCCAGAAGGACGTGCAGCTCAACGGCTGGGCGTTCGAAAGCCGGATCTATGCGGAAGATCCCTATCGCGGCTTCCTGCCGTCGACCGGCCGCGTCACCCGCTTCCGCCCGCCGGCGGAGGAGAACGGCGTGCGCATCGATACCGGCGTCGTCGAGGGCTCCGAGATTTCGCTTTATTACGACCCGATGGTCGCCAAGCTCTGCGCCTACGGCGCGGATCGCGAGCAGGCCGCCGAATGCATGGTGGCCGCCCTGAACGGCCTGGAACTCGACGGTATCTCCCACAACGTCAATTTCCTTGCCGCGGTGTTCGCGCACCCGCGGTTCCGCGAAGGTCGGTTGTCGACCGCCTTCATCGACGATGAGTATGCCGACGGTTTCAGCGGCGCGCCGCTCGACGCCAAGGCGCGGCGCGGTTTGGCCGCTATCGCCGCCATGGTTCACCTGCGTAGCCAGGTGAGGCAGCATTCGATTTCGGACCAGGTGCCGAACTACAAGCCGGTGGACCGCTCCGAATGGTCGATTACGCTGGATGGCGAGGCGGTTTCCGCCGAGGTAACGGCCGCATCGGACGATTTCTCGGTCGTCGTCGACGGCGCCGCGACACGGGTGCAAAGCGACTGGCGGCCGGGCACGCGCCTGTTCCGAGGCACGGTCGACGGCGAGCCGATGCTGGTTCAGATCCGGCCGAACGGCGGCGGGTTCTTACTGACCCACGGCGGCGCGGATGTCGCCGCGGTGGTCCGCCGGCCCCGCGCGGCGGAACTGGCGGCCTTGATGCCGCTTAAAGAACCGCCGGACATGTCGAAGTTCCTGCTCTGTCCGATGCCCGGCTTGGTCGTTTCCATCGATGTGGAGCCCGGCCAGAACGTCGAACCCGGGATGCCGCTTGCGGTGGTCGAGGCGATGAAGATGGAGAACGTGCTGCGCGCGGAAGCGGCCGGTGTCGTCGCCGAGGTGCGCGCCAAGCCCGGCGACAGCCTGGCCTTGGACGACGTTATCCTGTCGTTCGAATAGCTTGCCGACCGGAGGGCTGCGCCATGCAGGCGGTCCGGGTTCGCATAACTGGCCGTGTTCAGGGTGTCTGGTACCGCGGCTGGACCGAGGAGAATGCACTTGACCTTGGCCTGACGGGCTGGGTGCGCAATCGCCGGGACGGCAGCGTCGAAGCGTTGTTCGTCGGCCCGCAGGACCGGATCGACGAGATGCTGGCACGCTGCCGGCAAGGCCCGCGCGCCGCGCAAGTCGACACTGTAGAGACCTCTTCCGAAGTCATCCCCGATCCACCGCCGGTTGGGTTCGAAAGCCTGCCGACCGCGTAACGCGTTTCCTGCGATTGACCAGTGCGCGATACGTATCGGAACATCACTTCTTTGTGATTGTGCTGCCGGCGCGGCGATTGTTTTTAATCTGTCAATACACCTTCACCCAGTCGTCACACTCCAGGGCTACGGATTTTGGGAACAGGCGAGCGGCCAATGAAACTTCTCAAACTGTTGGCAGTGTTCGCCGTCGTTTCGTATTCGCATCCGTCCACCTCTGCTGAAGGGAGTCCTGCCGTGGCAACATTCAACACATTGAACGGCCAAGAGCCGATCGTCATCGGCCATCGCGGCGCCAGCGGTTCGCGGCCCGAGCATACGCTCGAGGCTTACGCGCTGGCGATCGAGAACGGCGCCGATTTCATCGAGCCGGACCTGGTCGCAACCAAGGATGGCGTTCTGATCGCGCGCCACGAGAATGTGCTCGCAACGGTGCAGTTGGACTCGGAAGGCAACATCGTGCTGGACGACGACGGCAACCCGATCGTCACGCAGGAGACCAGCAACATCGCCGAATATGACGGCGACGGCGATGGCGAGCCGGACTTCGCCGGCCTGCTGACCGTCAAGGAGGTCGACGGCGCTCTGATCGGCGGCTGGTTCACCGAAGACCTCACGCTGGCGGAAATCAAGGAATTGAACGCGCGCGAGCGCATCCCGGACGTTCGCCCCGACAACACCGACTTCAACGATCAGTTCGAGATCCCGACACTGGCGGAGGTGATCCAGCTTGTGAAGGACGTGGAGGCCGAGACCGGCCGCGAGATCGGTATTTACCCGGAGACCAAGCACCCGACCTACTTCCAGTTCGAAGGCCAGCAGATCGACGGCACCCCGATCGACACCAGCCTCGGTCAGCTTTTGATCGACACGCTGGTCGCGGAGAACTTCACCGATTCCGGCCGCATCTTCATCCAGTCGTTCGAGTTCGCCAACCTGATCGAGTTGCAGAACGTAATCATGCCGGCGGCGGGTGTCGATATCCCGCTGGTCCAGCTCTATGGCGACGTCACCGACTCCTTTATCAATGCGAATGGCGGCGGCTTTTCGGTTCCCTACGACATTCCCTTTAACTTCGATCCGGCGAATGCCGCGCTCGGCGCGGACCCCAGCATCTACGACGATTTCCCGATCACGGTCGACGCCAACACCACCTATGCCGACCTGATCTCGCCGGAGGTGCTGAACTTCCTCGGCGCGACCTACGCGGAAGGGGCGGGGCCGTGGAAGAACAACTTCCTGCTGCGCGAGCCTATAGACACGCCGGTAGACGGTGACGGCGACGGCGTCGCCGAAATCACCAGCCAATTGACCGGCGAAGTGCTGCCGTTCATCGAAGACGCTCATAATGCCGGCTTGCAGGTGCATCCCTACACCCTGCGCAATGAAGAGCGCTTCCTGACCCTCAATCCGGATGGCACGCCACAGACGCCGGAGCAGGAATTTCGCCAGTTGATCGAGCTCGGCGCGGACGGCTTCTTTACCGACTTCCCTGGCACTGGGGCGGCAGTGCTGGCCGAATTGCTGTCGGACCAGGTGATCGAAGGCACCGACGGCGATGACGACCTGCTCGGCGGCTTCGGCGATGACGAGATCAATGGCCTGGACGGCGACGACGAAATCGACGGCAGCCAGGGCGACGATGAAATCGACGGTGGCGACGGCGACGACATGATCATGGGCGGCGACGGCGACGACCTGATCGATGGCGGCGACGGGGACGACGAAATCTCCGGTGGTGACGGCGACGACGAGATAATGGGCGGTGACGGCGACGACTTGTTCCGTCCGGGCCTCGGCTCCGACATCGTCGACGGCGGCGACGGTAATAATTCCGTCGGCTACACCGATCTCGACGTCGGCGTCACGGTGGATCTCGGCGCCGGTATGACCACGATCGGCGACGGCGGCGGTGTCGACGAACTTATGAACATCCAAAACGCCACCGGCAGCGACTCCGACGACACCCTGATCGGCGACGAGAACGACAACGTGCTGAATGGTGGCGCCGGCAACGACACGCTCAACGGCGGCGAGGGTAACGACACCGCAGACTTCAGCCATGCGGACGGTCCGGTCGACATCGACCTCAAGTCCGGCGAGGCGACCTACGAGGTCGACGGCGAAACCTTCACCGACACGCTGATCAGCATTGAGGGTATCACCGGTACCGACTCGGATGACGATCTGGTCGGCGACAGCGGCGACAACAAGCTCGACGGCGGCGCCGGCGACGACAACATCAAGGGCGGTTCCGGCAACGACGAACTGACCGGCGGCGAGGGCGACGACAACCTCAATGCCGGCTCGGGCAACGACAAGCTGAACGGCAGCGAAGACGACGACAATCTGCGCGGCGGTTCCGGCGACGACGAGCTCAACGGCGGCGACGGCGACGACAGCCTGAACGGCGGCTCCGGCAACGACATGCTGAACGGCGGTGCCGGCGATGACATGATGCGCGGTGGCTCCGGCGACGATGTCTTCATCTTCGAGCAGGGGACCGGCTTCGACACCGTCAGGGACTTCTATCCCGGCGACGACCTGATCGATCTCACCGACTTCGGTCTTGCCGACTTCGACGCGGTCGTCGATGCCAGTGCCCAGATCGACAGCGATGTGGTCATGACCCTGGGCGCCGGCGACCAGGTAACGCTGCTCGGCGTCAATCTCTCGGACCTGGAAAGCGCCGACTTCATTCTTACCGCCTGACGCTGGACCAAAACGTACAATTCCGGGGCCCGCTATTGCGGGCCCCTTTTTTTACGGCCTGATTCGCTTATGAGTTGATTTTCCGACGCGAACGATGGCGTAATCGCCCGGCTTGGCGGGATGAATCAACTGGGGAACCCGCCGAAGCGAAAGGGGGCCGCCATGGACGAGTTCGTCATCGTCAGGTTTCCGCGCGACCGGCAGGTCATGGTCGATGGCGCTCACACCGCCGAGACGAACCAGACATTCATCCTGGAAACCGGCACGTATCTGTTCACGCTTGGCGATCCGCCGGATTATCGGCCGGCTTCCCAGGCGCATACGGTTCGGGATACGACGGTCGACCGACCCTTCGAGGTCGTGTTCACCCCGGCGCCCGCGACAGCGCCATCCGGCGGAGGACTTGCGTGACCGGTTCTTTGCTTGGGGCGCTGCGTCTCTTCGCTCTCTGCGCGCTATCGCTGACGGCCGCCTGCGCCCACTTCCGGGTGAACCAGCCTTTCAGCGGTGAGGACCCGCGGGCTGGCTACCGATACGCCAGCCTTGCCGAACATACCGGGCCGGAGAACTCGGAAGAGTTGTTCGTCATTCTGACTTTTTCCGGTGGCGGCACCCGGGCTGCGGCGTTTGCCTACGGCGTTCTGGAGAAACTGCGCCATACGACGATCGAGGTGGATGGGCAACGGCGCCGGCTGCTGGACGAGGTCGACGTCATTTCCTCGAACTCCGGCGGCAGCTTCACCGCAGCCTATTACGGCCTGTTCCGCGACCGGATGTTCGACGATGCCACCGATCCGGATGCGCGCTTCGCCAACCGGTTTCTGGAGCGCGATCTGGAGAAGACCATCCTCTCCCGCGTTCTGTTCTCGCCGCTCAACTGGGCCCGGCTGGCCTCGCCGGGGTTCAACCGCAGCGACCTGACGGCGGAGGTCTACGACGACGAAATTTACCGCGGCCGGACCTTTTCCGACCTGCTCGAACAGGGCCGGCCGTACCTCATCGTCAATGCCAACGACACCACCAGGGGCATCCGCTTCGAATTCACCCAGGATCAGTTCGACCTAATCTGTTCGGACACCACGGACTATCCGGTCGCCCGCGCGGTGATGGCGTCGTCCGCGGTGCACGGCCTGTTCGGTTCGCTGCGGCTGCGCAACTACGACAAGGCCAACTGCGTCGAGCCGCCATGGATCGCGTCGGCGCTCGGCGAACGCACGGGCAACCGCGGCGACCTCGACGTCAATCGCGAACGCTACCGCCGCGCCCGGTTCGCCCGCAGCTACCGCGACAAAGACCCCGGGGCGCCAGACGACGCCAAGTTCTACGTCCATCTGTCGGATGGCGGCACGGTGGACAATCTGGGCATGCGCGCGCCGCTTTGGTCGTTGCGCTCGACCGACCCGTCGTGGAGCGTATTGCGCAAGCTGAACCTGAAGAAGGTCAAGCGCATCGTCGTGCTCAGCGTCAACGCGGCGTCGGAGCCGCGCTCCGATATGGATCGCCGTCTGCGCGGCCCGGGTCCGCTCGCCCTGATTGAAGCCGCCGTCTCCGGAGCCATTGATACCGTCACGCTGGACTCGATCCAGGTGACCGAGAACATCATCGGCAACCGCATCCGAAACCTGAAGAAGCTTGGCTGGGACGCGGTGTTCTACCCGCCGATCCTGATCGACTTCGAACATATCCGCGACCCGGACTTGCGCGAGTGCTTCAAGAATGTCGGCACCCGGCTGACGCTCGCGCCGGACGTCACGCGCGGCGTGCGCCGCATCTCCTACGATCTGGTCAGCCAGTCGGCGGGCTTCCGGAGATTTCTGGCGGACGTCAACGGGGCCGAGCAGCCGGTGCCTAGCCCGCTGCCGCCCGATGCGCCCTATTGCCGAAAATGACCGTATCCGGTGCTGCGTCCACCGTGACCGTCTGAAACCGCTCCTCGAACGTCGCCCTTAGCGTCAGGTCCAGGTCCGCCATGCTGGCGGGTATGCCCAGATCGACAAGCGACGTCACCCCGTGCTCGGCGATGCCGCAGGGCACGATGCCGGCATAGTGGTCCAGGTCTGGCTCTACATTGACCGAGATTCCGTGATAGGCGACCCAGCGCCGGACTCGGACCCCGATGGCCGCGATCTTGTCCTCCCGGCCGGCCCCCCGTTCGGGCCGTTCGACCCAGACCCCGACCCGCTCCGGCCGGATCTCGCCGCGGACGTTGAAGGTGGCCAGAGCCTCGATCACCCAGTTCTCCAGGTCGGCGACATAGGCGCGCAGGTCGGCGCCGCGCTTTTTCAGGTCCAGCATGACGTAGGCCACCCGCTGGCCAGGGCCGTGATAGGTGTATTGGCCACCGCGCCCGGTCTGATGGACCGGAAACCGGGCGTCCAGCAGGTCGGCCGGGTCGGCGGAAGTGCCGGCGGTATAGATCGGCGGATGCTCCAGCAGCCAGACCAGCTCGGGCGCGCTGCCGTCGCGGATCGCCGCAACCCGCTCCTCCATGGCGCTGACCGCCTGCTCATAGGCCACCGGCCGGCCGGAAATCAGCCATTCGATCCTGGACATGGGCGGAACCTAGCGCGGTTTCTCTTGCAAGGAAATGCCCGGCCACCCGCGCCCCCATCCCAACCACCCACGTGAGGGTACCCTATGGGTGGTTGGGACGGGGCGCGGGTGGCCGGGCCCACCGTCAGGGACAAAAGCCCTTAACCCCCTGATAACCATGGCAGGGCTAGTCTGGCCCCATGGAAGACACCGACGACAAGGCGATCACAGAGGTCGACGTGGAGATTTCCGTGGTTATCGGGAAATCCACGATGCCGGTCCACCAGCTCCTGAAGATGGGCCGTGGCGCCGTGATCGAGCTGGAGGCCGGGGTCGACGATCCGGCCTGGATCTTCGCCAACAACCGGCTGATCGCCCGCGGCGAGATCGTCGTGACCGGCGACGCCGTCGGAGTCTCGATTACCGAGACCTACAAGTCCATCAACGCCTGATCCCCCGGGGCTTCCCGAGCCGCCGAAACCGCCGATACCCAGCCCTCGGCGTAAAGCTTGAAGCCGGGTAGGGGATTTGCTATCTCACGTCATCAATTTCCAGCGGTCGTGGCGGAATTGGTAGACGCGCAGCGTTGAGGTCGCTGTGGGGGCAACCCCGTGGAAGTTCGAGTCTTCTCGACCGCACCAGATTCAGAAGCCCGCCTGCCAATAGCGGGCTTCTTTCTTGTCCTGCGGCACCCGCCTCAATCCCCGCTTTAAACCGGCAAATGCGCCGCTATACTCCCGCCGGTAACAAATTCCGGGCAGGAGGCGCGTATGGCGGAAGACCTCGACAAGATGGCGCTCGATTATCACCGCTATCCGTCGCCCGGCAAAATCAGCGTCACGCCGACCACCACCCTCGCTAATCAACGCGACCTGTCGCTCGCCTATTCGCCGGGCGTCGCGGCGGCCTGCAGCCTGATTGTCGACGATCCGGCGGAGGCCGCGACGATGACCGCGCGCGGCAATCTGGTCGGCGTCGTCAGCAACGGCACCGCCGTGCTCGGCCTCGGCGCGATCGGCCCGCTCGCCTCCAAGCCGGTGATGGAAGGCAAGGCGGTGCTGTTCAAGAAATTCGCCGGCATCGACGTGTTCGATATTGAGGTCGATGCGACCGATCCGGACAAGCTGGTCGACGTGGTCGCCGCGCTGGAGCCGACCTTCGGCGGCATCAATCTGGAGGACATTAAGGCGCCGGAGTGCTTCATCGTCGAGCGTAAATGCCGCGAGCGCATGAACATCCCGGTGTTCCACGACGACCAGCACGGTACCGCGATCTGCGTCGCCGCCGCCATCTACAACGGCCTGCGCGTGGTGGAGAAGGACATCGCAACGGTGCGCCTGGTCTGCTCCGGCGCCGGCGCGGCCGCGCTCGCCTGCCTCGACCTGCTCGTCAGTCTCGGCCTCAAGCCCGAAAACATCATCGTCAGCGACATCGTCGGCGTGGTCTACGAGGGCCGCGCGGAAGAGATGGACGAATACAAGGCCCGGTATGCGCGTGAGACCCCGCACCGAAAGCTGGCTGAAGCGATTGCCGGCGCCGACATCTTCCTCGGCCTGTCCGCCCCCCGGGTCTTGAGCAAGGAGATGGTTGCCTCCATGGCGGCGAAGCCGATCATCATGGCACTGGCCAACCCGGTGCCGGAAATCATGCCGGAGGAGGTGCGCGAGGTTCGCGACGATGCGGTCATCGCCACCGGCCGCTCCGACTATCCGAACCAGGTCAACAACGTGCTCTGCTTTCCGTTCCTGTTCCGCGGCGCGCTCGATGTCGGCGCCACCGCGATCAACGAGGAAATGAAAATCGCCTGCGTGCGGGCCATCGCCGACCTGGCGATGCAGGAGGCGTCGGATGTCGTCGCCCGGGCCTACGGCGCCGGCCAGAGCCTGTCGTTCGGCCCGGAATACCTGATACCCAAGCCGTTCGATCCGCGCCTGATCTGCGAACTGGCGCCGGCGGTTGCGCGCGCGGCCATGGAGTCCGGCGTCGCGACCCGGCCGATCGAGGATCTGGAAGCCTACAAGGCGCGTATGATCCAGTTCGTCTACCGGACGGGTTTCGCCATGAAACCCCTGTTCGACCGGGCGAAGGCCAACCCATTGCGCGTTGCCTATGCGGAAGGCGAGCAGGAGAGGGTGTTGCGCGCCGCCCAGATCGTTGTCGACGACGGCCTGGCGCGGCCGATCCTGATCGGCCGCCGCGCGGTGATCGAGGAGCGCATCGGCCGTTTCGGCCTGCGTCTGCGCCTCGGCGACAATGTCGACATCGTCGACCCGGAGGACGATGCCCGTTATCGCGATTACTGGATGCACTACCACGAACTGACCGAGCGCAAGGGCGTCTCGCCGGATCTGGCGCGCTTCCACGTTCGCACCAACAACACTGTGATTGCCGCGATGATGCTGATGCGCGGCGACGCGGACGCGATGTTATGCGGCGTGTTCGGCCGCTATCAGCGCCATCTGGAGCGGGTGCGCAACATCGTCGGCTTGCGCCAGGGCGTGCGCGACCCGTCGGCCCTGCAGATGGTGGTGTCGCCCAAAGGCACCCTGTTCATGGCCGACACCCATGTGTCGTACGACCCGTCGCCCGAGGAACTGGCGGAAATGGCCATCCTGGCGGCGGAGGAAGTATCGCGCTTCGGCATCGTGCCGCGGGTCGCTTTCCTGTCTCATTCGAACTTCGGGGCGTCGACCAACCCTTCCGCTGTGAAGGTCGCCGAAGCGGTCGCCATCGCCAAGCAGCTTGCGCCTGAGATCGAGATGGAAGGCGAGATGCATAGCGACATGGCGCTGTCCGCAGAAATCCGCGAGCTGGAATTTCCCCATTCGTACCTGACAGATGACGCCAACCTGCTGATCTTCCCTGGCCTCGATGCCGCGAACATCGCGTTCAATCTGTTGCGCCAAGTCTCCAATAGCATGTCGGTCGGGCCGATCCTGGTCGGTGTCGATAAATCGGCCCATATCGTCACGCCGTCGATCACGGTGCGGGGCCTGGTCAATATGACGGCGGTCGCGGTCGTCGACGCCCAGGATCACGCCGCCGGCGCCATGCCGCCGGGGCCGCTGGCCCGTCGTTCGGAAGGCGCGGCATGAGCGAGGCGTCGCAGCAGGAGGCTGCGACCGAAGAAGACGTCTACGTTCTGACCGACGAGTTCGTTCGCGACGTCCGCGACGCGTTGGATGCGGAGGACGAGGCGGCCGTCTCCGCCCTGATCGAGCCGCTGCACGCCGCCGACCTCGCCGATCTGGTCGAATTGGTCAACCGGTCCGAGCGCAAGGCGCTGGTCGACTTGATCGCCCCGCGCCTCGATCCGGAGATGTTGAGCCATCTCGACGAGGCGGTACGCGACCAGGTCGTCGACCAGCTCGAACCGGAGCAGATCGCCGCGGCCGTCACCGAGCTGGATACCGACGACGCGGTCTACTTGGTCGAAGACCTGGACCCGGAGACCCAGCGCGCCGTGCTGGACGCGGTGCCGGAAGAGGACCGCACCCACCTTGAGGAAAGCCTCGAATACGAAGAGGATACCGCCGGCCGGTTGATGCAGCGCGAGCTGATCTCGGTGCCGGAGTTCTGGACCATCGGCCAGACCATCGATTTCATGCGCGAATCCGACGACCTGCCGGACGAGTTCTACGAGATCTTTGTCGTCGACCCTGTTCACCGCCCGGTCGGCACCGTGGCGCTGAACCGGGCGATGCGCACCAAGCGCCCTGTCGTGGTCAGCGAGATCATGAACGCCGACGTCAAGACCGTACCGGTCGAGATGGAGCAGGACGACGTCGCCCACCTGTTCCGACAGTACGATTTGCTGTCGGCGCCGGTGGTCGACGGTTCCGGGCGGGTGATCGGCGTGATCATGGTCGACGACGTCGTCGACGTCATCGACGAGGAGGCCGAAGAAGACATCCTGCGCCTCGGCGGCGTCACCGACGACGACCTGAACGCCGGCATTGTGCGCACCACGCGCAGCCGTTTCACCTGGCTCGCGGTCAATCTGGTCACGGCGATCGTCGCGTCCATGGTGATCGGCCTGTTCGAAGGCACCATCGATCAAATGGTGGCGCTGGCGGTGCTGATGCCGATCGTCGCGTCCATGGGCGGCAATGCCGGCACCCAGACCATGACCATCGCCGTGCGCAGCCTGGCGACCCACGAACTGACCGCGGCCAACGCCTGGCGCCTGTTCAACAAAGAGACCGCGGTGGGCCTCGCCAACGGGGGTCTGTTTGCCCTGTTGGTCGGCGTTGCGGCCTTTGTCTGGTTCCGCGATCCGATGCTGTCGGGCGTCATTGCCGCCGCCATGGTGATCAACATGCTGGCGGCCGGCGTCGCCGGCATCGCCGTGCCGCTTGCCCTCGAACGCATGAACATCGACCCGGCGGTCGCCTCCAGCGTATTTGTCACCACCATCACCGACGTGATCGGCTTCTTCGCGTTTCTGGGCCTTGCGGCCCTTGTGCTGCTCTGAATCGTCGAATTGGGGTCAGGTGTCGATTCGCGGGCTAGAACTCCCGCAGTTCGATTTCGTCGGGCGCGCTATCGACAGCGCTCCCTCCGATCATGATCTCCTTAAGCCGTTCCGAAAGCTGGTGTCTGAACGTCCCTTTCAGCAGCCCGTAGCCGCTTTGCCAGAAAAACGTGTCCAGCCGATTGATGTCGCTTTCATCCAGCTTGAAGTCCTGCGCCAGTCGGTCGGCCACGGTATTCGCCAGCCAACTGATGTCTTCGTGGGAGAGCGTCACCACCGAGCCTTCCGGTCCGAGCATGCGATCGTAGTGGTTGACCGGCCGTATCAATTCGCGGTGGGGCAGGTGGCCTTGCAGGCCCACGGCGGCGAGAGCGGTCAAAACGGACGCGAGACCCGATTTCGCCAATTGAATCCGTTCGGCGGGGTCGTCCGGTATTGCGTTTTGGAAAATCCGGTTCAGCAGCGCTTCGAACATCAGATTCAGTCTTGGCTCGCCAGATTCGCGAATGACTTGGCGCAGGTTTTCGAGCAGGGGCGCGTCTGGGACAAGGACTTCCGCCGGATTCAGATCGCCCAGCACCCGGTTGGCCACCTTTTCCACAATGCCGTCGAATTCCTCTTCGCTGAATTCGTAGCCAGCGGCGGACGGCGGTTGATCGCCCGATGCCGCGAATGCTTTCTCGCCATCGAGCAGGTCCAGATAATGCGAAACGTTTCTGCCCCAACTCGTGTCCGGGTTGCCGCTTTGCATTGCCTGCGCGATGTATCCGACCAGCGAGTCCTCAAGACCCGCCTTGAAGTTCTCGATCCGGTCGGCGCTTGCCGTTGCGCCGGTCTTACTGAGGGCGGATCGCTGCCACAACGCCAGGAGCCACTCTGCCCAGCGCTTGAATCGGCCCTTTCTCTCCGGCGCCCGTGCTTCCGCCGCGCTCAGCAAAGGACCGTCGTCGTTGCGGCTGACAGCGTACGTCTGAGTCGATTGACCCGACGCCGTCGGCGCGCGGCGCTGCGTCGGTCCCACGACGCCGGACTCCTGCCTGGTGCCGTAGGCTCTGTAGATACGTCGGGAGGTCGCGGGCGAGGCGGCCGTGGCATCCGGGAGCAGAACGTTTTCTAGTTGGATGTTGGACGAAACCTTGTCTCGGGTCATGGCGCTCTGAGCCTGTCTTGCCTATGGCCGACTGTTTGCGGCCGCCGGATCGCCCCGTCAGGCGTCGTCGCCATACCGGGAGCGTTGGGTCGATAAAACCGCGGCGTCGAAAGGCTGGAAACCCCGCGGCCCGCTGCTGGAGGAAACGCCGTGCTCAGACATCGCGCTACCTAAACGCGAATGCCGAGTTGCAGGTCGCGTACGGCGACCGGCAGAATGCGCACATCGCCCACCGTTGCTTCGGGCGGTATCGAAAACTTGGCTTTGAGGTCTTGGACGGTCGCCACGAACGCGTCGAACTCCTGCGGGAAGCTGGGCCCGTCGAGGGTGTCGGGTCTGTAGCGGCGGCTGTAGACGACCAGGCCGGTGACGTCGCACAGGCCCAGATGGCCGCCGTCGGTGTCCAGGCCGAACAGATTGGCGTGCAGCAGGTTCGCCAGGAAGTCGATCAGGTCGTATGGCGGCGGCCGCATGAAGGGTGAGAAGATGTAAAGCCAGCCGTCATCGACATCGAACTCGATGTTGCATTCAAGCTCGTCATCGACCACCAGGGAACAGACGTTCTTCTCGTTCAGCGTCAGCGGGCCCGTGCCGCCGGCCTGCGCGATCTCGCGCAAGAGACTGTTGACGTGGTCATGCATCGCGGGGGCGTTTCTGGACCAAGCGGCGCGCGTGCTTTGTGGATTCAATCTCATCAACCTAACGGCCCGGGCAGTGGGCGGTAATGGACCATTCTCGGACCGAACGCTTAAACCGAGCCCACAATCGGTCCGCCGCCTCGAAGGACGAGAGACCTGATCCCATCCGCCGCTAAGTCGCCAAGGCTCGGACTCGGCTCTATCGCGCAAACTCCAGGCGGTCGGACACGGCCGATCCGCTACGCCATGTCTGCTTCTTCGCCACATCGACGAACGCTTCGACCAGGTCGTCGGCCTGGCCCTTCACCCATTCGATGTTGACCGAGCGCCTCAGGTCGACCCCGTCCACCGGCAGCAGCGTCACGCCGTCGGCGGCGAGCGAATCCGGCATCAGGCAGCAGCCGACCCCGGCCGCCACCATCGCCAGTGCCCAGGCGTCCCGTGTCGTGCGCTGCACCACGCGCGGTCGGACCCCATGGTTATCCAGAATACGCCGCGCCTCGGCCGTGTGCTCGCAGTGGGTGCGGACGATCAGCGGCCGGTCGGCCATGTCCGCGACCCTCAGCGACGGGCGCCTGACCAGCGGGTGGCCTGCCGGTACGGCAACCATCTGGCGGTCGCGGAACAACAGGTGACGTTGCCGCCTCGCCGCGGTGCGCTTAGACGCCGTGATGGCCAGGTCCAGTCGCCCCTGACTGAACCACCGCTCGATCTGCTCCGGCGGTCCTTCCGCGATTTCCAGCCTGACGTCCGGCCGCCGGTCCAGAAAGCGCTGCACAGCCTCGGCCACCGTGCCGATCGGCAGGCTTTGCAGCAGGCCGAGGCGCAAGCGTTCGGCAGACCGCTCGGGTGTCAGGTCGGTGCGCACCGCGTTCATCTCGTGCTGGATCGTCCGGGCGCGGGGCAGCAGTCGGCTGCCGGCCGCAGTCAGGACCGCCTGGCGCGGGCCGCGGTCGAACAGCTTTGCGTCAAGCTGGTCCTCCAGCTTCCGGATGCCTGCCGACAGGGTGGGCTGGCTGACGAAGCAGCGTTCCGCCGCTTTGGTAAAGCTGCCGGTCTCGGCGACCGCCAGGAAATAGCGGATTTGGTAGAGATCCATGCATAGATGATATCAATGAGACGTATCGCTGAAAATGATTTCATCTATGCCGAGTTCGCCGATACGGTCTGCCCCGTCCGTTGGATGGAGCTTGGTCGATGCCTGACCTCAAACCCGCCGATCCCGACTTCGAACAGCGTGTCCGCCGAGTCTTCGCCACCCAGGGCTTCATGCGCACCCTGGGCGTCGAATTGGTCGAGATCCTGCCCGGCCGGATCGCCATGCGCGTTCCCTATTCGGACGGCCTGAACCAGCATCATGGCTACTTCCACGGCGGCGTGATCGGCACGCTGGCAGACAATGCCTGCGGCGGCGCCGCCGGCACTTTGGTCGCGCCCGATCGGCTGGTTCTGACGGTCGAATACAAGCTCAACTTCATTGCACCCGCTGACGGCGCGGCGATTGTCGCGCGTGGCAGGGTCGTAAAATCCGGCCGCACTTTGACAATCTGCGCGGCCGACATCTTCTCGGAGAAAGACGGCGCCGAAACCCTGGTTGCCACGGCGCTCGCCACCATGATGTCGCTACCCGGCCCTGGCGCGTCCTAGGACGGCGCGTTAAAGTCCGGCCAAACTGCTGGGACTTATCCGATGATTCCGAACCAGATCCCTTCGCTTGATTTCGGCCTCGGCGAGACCGCCGACATGCTACGCGACTCGGTCATGAGCTTCTCCGCAGATCAGATCGCGCCGCGCGCCGCCCAGATCGACGAGGCCAACGATTTCCCCCAGGATCTCTGGCCGAAGCTCGGCGAAATGGGCCTGCTCGGTATCACGGTCGAAGAGGAATACGGCGGGTCCGGCATGGGCTATCTGGAGCATGTGGTGGCGATGGAGGAGGTGAGCCGCGCCTCCGCCGCCGTCGGCCTCTCCTACGGCGCCCATTCCAATCTCTGCGTCAATCAGCTTCGCCTCAACGGCACGGACGAACAGCGCGCGCGCTACCTGCCGAAACTTGTATCCGGCGAACATGTCGGCGCGCTGGCGATGAGCGAGCCGGGCGCCGGCTCCGACGTGGTCGGCATGCGGCTCCGCGCCGACAAGAAGGGCGACCGCTACGTGCTCAACGGCAACAAGATGTGGATCACCAATGGTCCGAACGCCGACACCCTGGTGGTCTATGCCAAGACCGAGCCCGACGCCGGCCCGCGCGGCATCACCGCCTTCATCATCGAGAAGGGCTTCGCCGGCTTCTCGACCGCGCAGAAACTCGACAAGCTCGGCATGCGCGGCTCCAACACCTGCGAACTGGTGTTCGAGGATTGCGAAGTGCCGGAAGAGAACGTGCTCGGCGAGATCAACAAGGGCGTTCGCGTGCTGATGAGCGGCCTGGATTACGAGCGCGCGGTTCTGTCGGCCGGCCCGCTCGGCATCATGCAGGCCTGCATGGACGTGGTCGTGCCCTACGTGCACGAGCGCGAGCAGTTTGGCCAGCCGATCGGCGAGTTCCAGTTGATGCAGGGCAAGCTCGCCGACATGTACACCACCATGAACGCCTGCAAAGCCTACGTCTATACGGTGGCCAAGGCCTGCGACCGGGGCGAAGTCACCCGGAAAGACGCCGCCGGCTGCATCCTCTATGCGGCGGAGAAGGCGACCTGGATGGCGCTGGAGGCGATCCAGGCGCTCGGCGGCAACGGCTACATCAACGAATACCCGACCGGCCGTCTGCTGCGCGACGCCAAGCTCTACGAGATCGGCGCCGGCACCTCGGAAATCCGCCGCATGCTGATCGGCCGCGAACTATTCCAGGAAACCGCCTGACCCACCGCCGGACGAGCGCAATTTAACGCGCGCGGCGCGCCCGCATTATCGAGATTGACAGACCCGGCGGCGGAGGCGTAAGAGGATTCTGCGTCCGGTTTGACCGCTGGGCGGCGCGGGATTTGAGTGGGCAGCTTGCGACCGCGTTACCAACCGCTAAAGCGCCACGGAGCAACCTCCGTGGGCCCTGTTTCGATGGCTGGCGAGGAGGTCTGTTCCGTGCCAAATGCTTCCGGAAATCCGTTGCGCGACTTGTTGGTGGCGAAGTCCGTTCTGCTGGCCGACGGCGCCATGGGGACAAGTCTCTTCGAAGCGGGCTTGGAGACCGGCGACTCGCCCGAACTCTGGAATGTCGATCATCCCGACCGGGTGGCGGCGATCCACCGCGGCTTCGTCGCCGCTGGTGCGGACATCCTGCTGACCAATACGTTCGGCGGCACCGGCTATCGCCTGGCTTTGCACAACGCCCAGGACAGGGTCGCGGAACTGAACAGCGCGGGCGCCGCCATCGCGCGTGAAGTCGTGGACGCCGCCGACCGGCCGGTCCTGGTTGCCGGCTCCATGGGCCCGACCGGTGAGATCTATCAGCCCGTCGGCACTCTGGCTCAGGAGGACGGCGAGGCGGCCTTCGCCGAGCAGGCCGCGGCGCTGGCGAAAGGCGGCGCCGATCTGCTCTGGGTTGAGACGATTTCCGGGGTCGAGGAACTGGCCGCGGCGGTTGCCGGCGCGGCCACGGCTGGCCTGCCTGTCATCGCCACCATGACATTCGACACAAACGGCCGCACCATGATGGGCCTGACGCCGGAGGCGGCGATGGCCTTCCGGGACCAACTGGCCGTTCGCCCGGCCGCATTTGGCGCCAACTGTGGTGTCGGTCCGTCGCAATTGGTCGATTCCATTCTCAGCCTCGGCGCCGCTGCAGGCCCGGACGACATCCTGATCGCCAAGGGCAATTGCGGCGTGCCGGAATACCGCGACGGCCACATCCATTACGATGGCAGCCCGGAGATTATGGCCGACTACGCCTGCCTTGCGCGTGATGCCGGCGCCCGCATCATCGGCGGCTGCTGCGGCACCTCGGCGATCCATCTCCGCGCCATGGCCGAGGCGCTGGCGACCCGCCAGCCCGGTCCCACACCGGACCGCGCCGCCGTCGAAAACCGCCTCGGCCCCATCTCCGTCGCCGCCGCCGAATCCGACGCCGTAGACATCGCCCGCCGCCAGGGAGAGCGGGAAGGGCGGCGGCGCAGACGGCGTGGGTGACCGGTCCGACATTGCGGTACGGCCGATGACCGCTGACGATCTCCCGGCGGTCCGGCCGTTGCTCGTCCAATTGGGTTACGAAATCGATGCGGATGAGGTCCGTCGCCGCTTCCTTGCCGTAACCGCCGCGGAAGCCCACACTGCGCTGGTCGCCGAGGCGAATGGACAGGTGATCGGTTTCGTCCATGTCTTCGCGCGGCCTGCGTTGGAGAAGCGGCCGGAAGCGATCGTCCAGTCGCTTGTTGTCGATACGACCCGTCATGGCGGCGGAATCGGCAGGGTTCTAATGGATGCTGCCGAGGGTTGGGCCTCTGAGAGAGACCTCCACTCCGTTGCCCTGTCGTCCCTGACTAGCCGCGAAGACGCCCATGCCTTCTACGACCGCCTTGGCTATCGCAGGGCGTCTACGTCGTATCTATTGCGCAAGAGTCTCCGTGGCAAATACAAGAGCGGCAGATGACGAACAATGTCGGTAGCCCACCCGACGGCGGTTGGGCAAGCTTGGTTCCGGAACTCGCCGTCACCGACTTGACCGCGAGCCTCGCGTTCTGGCGCGATCTACTCGGTTTCGACATCGCGTATCGCCGCCCGGCGGAGAAGTTCGTCTACCTGCAATGCTGGGGCGCGCAGGTCATGCTGTGCGAACGCAACGGCCGCTACGAGACCGGCCCGATGCACCGGCCGTTCGGCCAGGGAGCCATGTTCCAGATCTATCTCGACAGTATCGATCCAGTGCTCGCTACACTCGATGCCGCCGGCTGGCCGCTCTACGAACCGCCAGCCGAAGCCTGGTACGGCGTTGGTGACGAAGAGACCGGGCTGCGTAAGTTCTTCGTTCAGGACCCGGATGGTTATCTGCTAATGATCGGCGAGCGCCTTGGCCGACGCCCGTCTTCATAGTCCGATCAGCCAGCGCAGGCCGTAGGCGACGGCGCCGAGCGTCAGCGTGCCGGCCAGCCAGATACCGGCGAACCAGGCCAGCCGCCGCGCCGTATCAGCCATAGCCGCCCGTCGTCGACGCCTTGCCGCGGAAGACGCGGTAGGCGTACCAAGTGTAGAACAGCACCATCGGCAGGGTGATCGAAACGGCAACCAGCGTGAAAACTTGGCTGGAGCGTGGCGCCGCCGCCTCCCAGATCGACAGTGTCGGCGGCACGATATTCGGCCACAGGCTGATCGCGAGGCCCAAATAGCCGAGCAGGAACAAGCCTATCGCCAGTACGAACGGCGCCGTTTCCCAATCGCGCCGGAGCCCGTGCCAAAGCGCGAAGCCCGCCGCCGCCGTCACCAGCGGCACCGGAGACAGGTAAAGCAGGTTCAACCCGCCGAACCAACGCTCGGCGATGGCGGCATCGACGAATGGCGTATACAGGCTGACCGCGGCCATGAATCCGAGCACCGCCACCGTCAGCCACTGCCCATACCGACGGGCCCAGGCCTGCAGGTCCCCCTCGGTCTTCAGCACCAGCCAGGTTGCGCCAAGCAGAGCGTAGCCGGCGACCACGCCGAGCCCGGAGACGACCGAGAACGGCGTCAGCCAATCGAACGCGCCGCCGGCGAAAGCGCGGTCAGCGACGGCCACCCCTTCGATCAGGCCGCCGAGCAGTAGCCCCTGCGCGAATGCGGCCAGTGCGGAGCCGGCGAAGAACGCCGTCGACCAGATCGCCTTGCTGGCTTCCGCCTTGTGATGGAACTCGAAGGCGACGCCGCGGAAGATCAGGGCGAACAGCATCAACATGATCGGCAGATAGAACGCCGGCAGTGCCACCGCGTAGGCCGTGGGGAAGGCGGCGAACAGCATCGCGCCGCCCATCACCAGCCAGGTCTCGTTGCCGTCCCAGAACGGCGCGATGCTGTTGATCATCACATCGCGGCCGGTCTCGTTGGGTGCCAGCGGGAACAGGATGCCGACACCGAGGTCGAAGCCGTCGAGCAATACGTACATGATGATGCCGAAGGCGATGATGCCGGCGAGGACGAGGGTGAGATCGATCGTCATGGCTTTCCCCTATTCCGCCGGCAGCACGGTCGCGGGCCGTGCGCCCTGCATCGCCTTGGGCGTCCGTTCCGGCAGCGGCGCGTCGTAGTCCGGGCCCTTCCGCACCACCGAATGGACGAAATAGAGATAGGTGGCGAAGAGCAGGCCGTAGACCAGCACGAATATCGTCAGCGAGGTTGCGACCGCCGCCACGGGGACCGGCGAGACGCTGTCCGCGGTGCGCAGGATTCCATGCACCGTATACGGTTGGCGCCCGACCTCCGCCGTGATCCAGCCGGCCACGGTCGCGATAAAGCCCATGGGGATCGCCGCGACGCAGGCGCGGTGCAGCCAGCGGCTCTCATACAATGTGCCGCGCCAGCGGGCGAGCAGGCCGTAAAACGCGACGGCCAGGAAAAACAGGCCTAAGCCGACCATCACCCGGAACGACCAGAAGACGATGGCGACATGCGGCCGGTCTTCCGGCCCGACTTCCTTCAGTCCCTTGACCTCGCCGTCCCATTCGTGGGTCAGGATCAGGCTGGCGAGATTCGGTATCGCCACCTCCAACCGGTTCTCCTCGGCTTCCTGATCGGGCAGCGCGAACAGCAGCAATGGCGCACCCCGGGTCGTCTCCCACAGGCCCTCCATCGCCGCCACCTTCATCGGCTGATCGCGCTTGACCTGCAGGCCGTGCTGGTCGCCCATGAAGACCTGCGTCGGCGCCAGCAGCGCGGCCGCGATCAGGCCGGCCGACAGGCCCTTGCGGGCGACCTCGGCATGTTCGCCGCGCAGCAGGTACCAGGCCGACACGCCCGCCACCACGAACGCGGTGGTCAGCCACGACGCCAGCAGCATATGCGCCAGCCGATAGGGGAAGGAGGGGTTGAAGACCACCGCCCACCAGTCGGTCACGACGAAATGCTGACCGTTGAAAACGGCGCCGGCGGGCGTCTGCATCCAGCTATTGGCGGCCAGGATCCAGAACGCGGAGTTCAGCGTGCCGACCGCGACAAGCACCGTCGCGACGAAATGCAGCCGGGGGCCGACCTTGTTCCAGCCGAACAGCATCACGCCCAGGAAGCCGGCTTCGACGAAGAAGGCGGTTAAAACCTCGACGCTCAACAAAGGCCCCATAACCGGCCCGGTGATCTCGGAAAACCGGCTGAAGTTGGTGCCGAACTGGTAGGACAAGACGATGCCGGACACGACACCCATGCCGAAGGTCAGGGCGAAGATCTTCACCCAGAACCGGTAGAGATGCAGATAGACGGGCCGGCCGGATTTAAGCCATGCTGCCTCGAGCCCGACCAGGAACAACGCCAGCCCAATGGTCAGGGTCGGAAACAGAATGTGAAATCCGATGGTGAACGCGAACTGAATACGCGATAACAGCACGGCATCGGCTTCGAACCCCATCGCCGTCCTCCTTCGCAATCTCGGTCGAATTCTATGCCGCGTATATGTACGCCGAAACCGTCGCTTGCGATCCGGCAATTTGTCGCATGCCTTTGAACAATTCTAACCCGCTACCGTGATCAGCACCACGCTCGGGACCACCAGGGCGACCGTCCATATTACCCTTTTGTTCAACGCTTCCTCACGGAACACGGCCAGCCCCAACAGTAGTGCGAAAACCGGCGAGCAGGCGACGATCGGCGTCACCACGATCAGCTTGCCGGTGCTAAGCGCGGTGTTGAGCGACAGCACCGACAGCGCATAGACGGCCCCGGTCAACACGAACCATTTGAAGCCCGGATTGCGTACCACCTCCGGGTTGCGCCCACCGCGGGTCACGGCAAGCGCGACGATGGTCGACACCGTATAGCCAACCAGCCCGACGAAGAACGGGCTTGCCAGGCTCTCCATGCCCAGCTTGGCGAACAGGTTGGCCAGCGCGCGGATAAACGCCGCGCCGACCGGCAGCAGCAACGCCCACAGCGGCCAGTCGCGCCGGCCGTTGCCGTGCCACGACAGCAACATCACCCCAACGACGATTCCAACGGTCCCGGCCAGCAGGGCGGGCGACAGATGCTCACCCAGGATCAGCACGCCCATCGTCACGCCGAACAGGGGCGAGGTGCCCGCCAGCGTGCTGGTCACCGTCGGACCCAGCATCTTGGTCCCGGCCATCGCCAGCCGCGCCGACAGGAAAGGCCGGATCAGCCCGACCGCCGCGAACAGCACGACCACCGGCGCCAGCCAGTAATGCGCCTCGATGAAGAACGGCGAGAACAGCCAATACAGTCCGGCCGACGTCGCGATTTCGATCAGCGCCCCGGTCCCCGGATCGATCGTCCTGAGCCCCAACCGACTGAACTGCGCCCCCAGCGCGAACAAAAACGCCGAATTCAACGCCAGCAACGCCGGCCAAATTGCGGAACCGCCAAAATCGGGCATGGTGCGAGTCGAATAATTTAAAAATCAACTTATTTTCTAATAGAGCGACCCGGAGCGTGCAACTAGCCCGACGTCATCGAACCAGGCGGTCATTGCGAGCGAAGCGAAGCAATCTCGAAGAGCGGTGCTCCGCGTTTTCCAGATCGCCGCGGCGCTGCGCGCCTCGCGATGACGGCGGAGTGCCCAACCCGCCAAATCTGCATACCTCCAATGCCCGCCGCCGCGATGACCTTCGGGCCGAAAAGGTGTATATCACCGTTAAATCCGAACATATCACCGGCTAGTCTTCTTCGCAGGCTGCCGGAACAGCGGGAGAGACCAGATGAGTGATCAGGATCCGATTGTCATCGTCGGCGCCGCGCGCACGCCGATGGGCGGTTTTCAGGGGGATTTGAAGGATGTCAGCGCCACGGCGCTGGGTGCTGTCGCGGTCGGCGCGGCGCTGGAGCGGGGCGGGGTCAAGCCCGACGAGGTCGACGAGGTGATCATGGGCTGCGTGCTGCCGGCCGGCCTCGGCCAGGCGCCGGCCCGCCAGGCGGCATTCGGCGCGGACATCCCGGAATCCGTCGGCGCCACCACGATCAACAAGATGTGCGGCTCCGGCATGAAGGCGGCGATGCTGGCGCACGATCTCTTAAAGGCCGACACCAACCGGGTGATGGTCGCCGGCGGCATGGAATCCATGACCAATGCGCCGTACCTGTTGCAGAAAGCGCGCGGCGGCCTGCGGCTCGGCCATGGCGAGGTCAAGGACCACATGTTCCTCGACGGGCTGGAGGACGCCTACGATAAGGGCCGCCTGATGGGCACCTTCGCCGAAGACACGGCCCAGGCCTATCGGTTCACCCGCGACCAGCAGGACGCCTATTCGATCGAGTCGCTGGCCCGCGCCAAACGCGCCACCGACGACGGCAGCTTCCGGCAAGAGATCGTGCCCGTCACGGTCAAGGGCCGGCGCGGCGAGGCCGTCGTTGCCGACGACGAACAGCCGGGCACGGCCGACCCGGCCAAGATCCCGTCGCTGAAGCCCGCCTTTCGGCCGGAAGGCACGGTGACGGCGGCGAACTCGTCGTCCATTTCGGACGGTGCCGCTGCGCTGATCATGATGCGCCAGTCCGAGGCGGAGAAGCGCGGCCTCACTCCGCTGGCCCGCATTATCGGCCACGCCACCCACGCCCAGGCGCCGGCGTGGTTCACCACCGCGCCGATCCACGCGGTCGAGACCCTGTTCGAAAAGACCGGCTGGTCGGCCGACGACGTCGATCTGTTCGAAATCAACGAGGCCTTCGCCGTCGTGCCCATGGCGGCGATGCGCGACCTCGGGCTCGACCACGACAAGGTCAACGTGCATGGCGGCGCCTGTGCGCTTGGCCACCCGGTCGGCGCGTCCGGCGCGCGCATCGTGGTGACCTTGCTGTCGGCGTTGAAGAAGTACGGCGGCACCCGCGGCGTCGCCTCGCTCTGCATCGGCGGCGGCGAAGCCACAGCGATGGCGGTCGAATTGGTCAACTGACCGCTGGGCGGCCGTAGCTCCTCCTGACCTATTCCCGTCTCGCCTGACTCGCGGCACAATGCGGTGGGTCATGCGAGACGGGAGGCAGGCACATGCAACTGAAAGACAATCAGCGCGGCGGATACCGGTATCTCACCGGCATTTCCGCCTATTCATCCGGCGTCGTCGCGATGCCGGGCCACGAGATCGTGCATGCCACACTGGCGCGCCCGATCCCGCTGGCCGACGGGTTCGATCTGGTCGCTCGGCACCTGGACGATCTCGGCCGGCCGCGTCAGGCGCTCTGCGCCATGGAGTTGCGCTCGCCTAAGCCGTTCAGCTTCGACGGCTTTGCCGATTTCAATGTCGGCTATGCCGACGTTCTGCGTCAGTGGGACATCCATGTCGGCGACGACAACCCGGTCGCGCGCACCAACGTTGCGCCGGAGGTCGCGCCGCCGGCCGAGCCGTCGCTCTACGCCTTCGCCTACACGGTGCCGGGCGAGACGCCGACGCCGACCTTCGTGGTGGCCGGGGCCGGCGAGGTCCATCGGCAGAGCCTGGAGGTGCAGACCATCGTCCGCGAAGGCGAGACCACGCCGGATGCAATGGCGGAGAAGGCGGCGCACGTCATGGGCGTGATGCGGGCCCGGATGGAGGGACTCGGGGCAGACTGGTCGCGGGCCACCGCTACGGACGTCTACACCGTGCATCAGCTACAGCCCTACCTGGCGTCGGCCCTGCTGAAACCCATGGGCCCTGCCGCCGCCCATGGCATCCGCTGGCATTTTACCCGCCCGCCGATCGAGGGCCTGGATTTCGAGATGGATGCGCGCGGTATCGCGCGGGAGATCGTGCTCCCCGCCTGATCGGCCGACCTGGGCCTGCGGCCATTTGTCCCGTTCCCA
The DNA here is from genome assembly GCA_028278525.1 of Minwuiaceae bacterium. Lineage (GTDB taxonomy): Bacteria > Pseudomonadota > Alphaproteobacteria > Minwuiales > Minwuiaceae > JANQEE01. The sequence goes on from JANQEE010000023.1 coordinate 48,753, forward strand.
TACCGCCGCAATGCGTCATCCTTCCCTTGGGCGATGGATGACCTTGGGGGGTCGGCCATGACTGCTGCGTCTACGACAGTGCCGCCGCGGGCCTACCACGGGCCGGCGCTTCTTCGTCACGGATTCCGCCCGTTCTTCCTGGCCGCGGGCTTATGGGCCGCGCTCGCCATGGTGCTGTGGCTTGCCATGCTGACCGGTCGGATCGATCTGCCGACGGCGTTCGACCCGCTCTCCTGGCATATCCACGAAATGCTGTTCGGCTTCGTCGCCGCCGCCATCGCCGGCTTTCTGCTGACGGCAATCCCCAACTGGACCGGCCGCCTGCCGGTGCGCGGCGCGCCGTTGGCCGCGCTGGCCCTGGTCTGGCTGGCGGGCCGTTTCGCGGTCGGCCTTTCGGCCTGGACCGGGCCGGTCGCCGCCGCGTTTGTCGATGTCGCCTTCCTGTGCCTGCTCGGCGCGGTCGCGTTGCGCGAGGTCGTTGCCGGCGGCAACTGGCGCAACCTGCCGGTCACCGCCGTAATCGGGATTTTGGCGGTGGCCAATCTGCTGATGCATCTGGAAACGATTGCCCTGACCGATCTGGACGGCGCCGGGCCGCGGCTCGCCGTCGCCACGGTGGCGTTCCTGATTACCATGATCGGCGGCCGCATCGTCCCCAGTTTCACCCGCAATTGGCTGGCCAAACGGGGCGCGTCGAAACTGCCCGGCGGGTTCGGCCTGCTGGACAAGGCAACCTTGGTCGTCACCGCCGCGACCGGACTGATCTGGACGTTGATACCCGACCATCCGGCGGTGGGCGCCGCGGCTCTCCTGGCGGCTCTGCTGCACGCCGTTCGCTTGGCGCGCTGGCGCGGTCTTCGCACCGGCGCGGAGCCGCTGGTGCTGGTGCTGCATCTCGGCTACGTCTGGCTGCCGGTCGGCTTTGCGTTGATCGGCTTTGCGATCTTCTGGCCCGGCCTTGGGTCCAGCGCGGCCTTGCATGCGCTCACCGCCGGCGCCATGGGCACCATGATCCTGGCGGTGATGACCCGGGCGACGCTTGGCCATCTCGGCCGCCCGCTTAATGCGGACAGCGCGACGTCGCTGATCTACCTGACCGTTTTGCTGGCGGCGGCAACCCGCGTGTTCGGCCCGCTGGCCGAAGGCGGCGGCCAGGCGGCGTTCTCGATCTCCGGCCTGTTGTGGATTACGGCCTTCGTGCTGTTCGTCGTCCGGTTCGGTCCGATGCTGCTGGGACTGCGTCAATCGGCCGATTGACCCGGCCGGGATTGCACACCGGTGCCGCAGCCACCATCATGGCGGCCTGAGCGCCATGACGGCGCGCAATCGGGACAGGCCAGTGATCGAACGGATTTCCGTCTACACAGACTACAAAAGCCCCTACGCGTTTCTGGTCAAGGACCTGGCCTATGCCCTGGAGGACGAGACCGGCGTGGCGCTGGACTGGCTGCCCTACACCCTGGACATCCCGAGTTATCTCGGCAGCGCCAAGGTGGGCGCCGACGGCGCCGTCCTGGAGCAGGACCGCACCGAGCATCAGTGGCGCCGGGTCAAATACAGCTACATGGACGTTCGCCGCTACGCCAATCTCCGTGGCTTGACCGTCCGCGGCACACAGAAGATCTGGGATTCGTCGCTGGCGGCGATCGGCCTGCTCTGGGCGAAACGGCAGGAGAAGTCGGCCTTTCGGTGCTACCACGACATCGTCTTCGAACGATTCTGGAAACGCGAACTGGATATCGAAGACCGGGCCGTGATCGAAGCGGCGTTGACTGAAGCCGGGATCGGGACGGACGGATTCGGCGGATTCCTGGAGGACGAAGGCCGCGCGGCGCATGACCGCATCCGGACCGAGGCGGAGCAGGCGGGCATCTTCGGCGTACCCACCTTCGTGGTCGATGGCGAGATATTCTGGGGACGCGAGCATTTGCCGCTCGTTCGCTCCCGCGTCACCGGCGACGCGCCGCCGCCGTCCTGAATTCCCCGCCGGGCCCTAAGGCATCAGTGGGGCACGAAGCGGATTACTACGCAGGTGGCCGTGATCTCCATGTCGTAATGTTCGCTTTCGATGATCGGTCCTGCGGATTTCTCGGCCTCGTCCAGGCAGTCATCGGTGCGCAGGTTTCGCAACTGCGCCGCGCCCTGAAACTTCAAATACCGAAAGCCCCAGATGTTTTTGCCGTTGGGATGTATGCGCAGCGTGCGGCGCACCACCGGATAGCGTTTCAGCATTCGTTCCGACAGGGCTGGTGCGTATCCCGGCGACCCGTCGATCGCGGCGTCCAGCCGCGTTCCTCGGGCAGTGGCGTCGTTCAAGTCGTGGATGATCGATTGGGCGATGCGGGCGTTGTATTGCCCTTGCAGTGCCGTTGCGTTGCCGTAGGCAAGCGTCAGCCCGGCCAGCCAGATCGCCGGTACGACGACGACGGCGCCGGCAACGCGCCGCAGGCCGGTGATTTGGGATCGCAACGGTGGCAGGTCGGCCAAGGCATAAACGGTAAGCGCCGCGGCAACGGGTCCGAAAGCAATGAACATGCGGGGCCGGGACAGCGGCTCTTCGAAGACGATCATCGCGCCGAGCGTGCCCGCGAACAACAGATAGGCCAGTGACAGAAGGCGCAGTGCCGCTACGATGTGCTGACCGTTGCCGCTATGCCCACCCGATCCCCGGACCATCGTTCTGTACAGGTATTTCAGGATGGCCAACAGGACAATCGCGGCGAAGGCTCGTCCAAGCCAGTTGCGCGACCAGTCGTCGCGAATCGTGGTTATAAATTCGAGAACATTGGCGTAGACGGTGAAAGGCACCGTCTCGATGCTCCAGATCAGGTTGCGCTGCACGTATTGCACATCGTCGAGGATGTGATTGATCAGGTAGTAAAGAACCAGTGCATAGGCGAGCAGGTTGGCAGCCAGGACCAGCAGGCCATCAACGACAGCCGCGGGGTACGTCGCGCGCTCCGCCGTATCCGGCTGCCGGCCGATAAGGACGTAACCGGCGATGATTGCCGGAAAGACGGAGGCTGCCGGCGGATAGATACAAAGACTCCCGAACAGCAACACCGCCGCCGTTGCGGTTCGCCGACGGCGGCTCGCCGCAAGCCACGGCGCCGCACTTTCGCTTCGTCCGACGATGATCGACAGCGCCGACAGCACGGCTAACAACAGGCCTATGCTGTAGGGAAATGCGTCATAGCGGTACGAGTAGATTTCCAACGCATACGGGTTAAGGGAGATCAGGCAGGCTGCAAGGATGGTCACGCTTGGCAGTCGGCATTGGAAACAATGCCTGACGACGATAAAGGCGGAAAGGCTGAACCCGGCTGCGGCGAGGATTTGAGAGGCCGGCGACAGGTCGTGTATGAACCGGCCACCGCTCAGGAACGTCATGATGTAAGTGGCAAGCGGCCGGCCCATGAAGGACCAACCGTCGCCGATCCGGATGCGCCGCATGTCGTCCAGATAGATCTCGTCCGCCCGCAGCAGCGACGAGAGCGACAACGCGGTGATCGCGAAAATGACGGTGACGAACAGAACGTCGTGCTTGAATGGTAGGCGCTTGGGCATGATCGATAAGGATGAAAGGCGAGGATCTAAAGGACCGGACCGGATTACTGCCAAGCGGATAGCATGGCGGCGGCACGGGAATAGCCAGTTCTTTGGCCCGCCGTCGGCCGTGCGAAAATCCCGCAATTTGCAAGCGAGGTCGGTCGATTAACGCTAACGCAGTCGGTGAGGCTTACAGCCAAGCCTAGGTGGTTAATCACAATCTCCGTGAAATAGTTAGAAAGTCTTGGATTCCAGTCCCCATACATTAACAAATCCCTAAAAGCACGGTCTGGCATAGCGCTTGCTACGTCTGTGGGACGACCGGATTTTACGATTTTAGGGGTTAATACTATGGCATTCACGAAACACGCTTTCGTCGTGGCCGGGGCTCTGGCCGCTTCCATCATCGTCGCCGGCCCGGCGGCGGCTGCGGTGATTTCCTTCGATTTCTCCGGCGGCGGCTCCGCCTATGTCGACAACGCGCGGATCTTCTCGTCCGACGGCCTGACCGTCACCGCCAAGGGCTATTACCTCAACGGCGGCGGCAAAAACGCGGCCTATCTCGGGCACTATTCGGGCGGTCTCGGCGTCAAGAACAGCTATTTCGACAGCCATACCGTCGACAACTGGGGTCGCGACGATTTCGTGGAGTTCTCGTTCGACGCTCCGGTGACCGTGACCAACGTCATCCTCACGGTGTACGGCAGGGACGGCGACATCACCTACAATTTCGGCGACTTGGGCAACACCAAGCACCATGGCGACGATTTCGGCGGCGGTATTCGCAATGTGGCGCTGGACTGGACGGAGGAGGCCGACCTGTTCCGTGTCTTCGCCCGGCTCGGTCACTATGACGACAGCTTCAAGATCCGTGGCCTGACCGTAGAGACGAGCGACGTGCCGGAACCGGCCGCAATAGCACTATTTGGTCTCGGCCTCGCCGGCCTCGGCGCCACCCGCCGTCGCCGTACGGCTTGAGCCGGCATAACGTACGAAAGCCTTGGGCGGCTCCTTCGGGGCCGCCCTTTTTCTTGGTTGCAGAGTTCATAAGTAGTACGCAGGACGATCTACCAGTAATGGGAGCGGTTGGGTACTATAAATACGCATTGAAGATTGAATGAAGCGCCGACGCTGTCGGAAAATTTTACAATCTTTGCCGTTTCATTAGTCCAATTAGAATGTCTTTTTTTGCTAACTATTTGCATGTATTAACGAATTTACTCACACAAAAACTCTGGCATGAGTCTTGCTGATGAAACGCGGGGGCTAGTCCTATTCGTTAGGGGAATGGCAATGAAACTTGCAAGACATGCGACACTCGCCGCCGGTGCGGTGGCGGCGCTGCTGATGGCGGCGCCGGCGTCGGCCGCGACGATCTCGTTCGACTTTACGGGCGGCAACAGCCCGCTCGACGGGCCGAATGGCAACACCAGAACGTTCAACGCCGGCGGTATCTCGGTGGACGCGAGAGCCTTCGCCATCGAGAACGACGGCGATATCTTTTCTGGTTATCTCGGCCACTACAGCAGCGGCCTTGGCGTGACGAACCGCTTCGAAAGCGGCAGCGGCCATGTGGTCGACAATGGTGGCTTTATCGACTACGTCCGCTTCTTCTTCAGCGAAGCGGTGACCGTGACGGAAATCATCCTCACTGTATTCCAGGGCACCAACGCCGACGTCACCTATCGGATTGGAGCCTCCGACTCCACGCCGATCGATCTGGATATCAGTGCGCCGCCGAATCCGGTCACGGCTCAGTTGCCGACGACCGGTGAATCGGACGCATTCCGCCTGTATGCCCAGTTCGGCGAGAGCAGTTCCGACTTCAAGATCACCGGCCTGACCGTCAAGACGGCCGACGAAGTGCCGGAGCCTGCGGCCCTCGCGCTGCTCGGCCTAGGCCTGGCAGGCCTTGGCATGTTGCGTCGTCGGCGCACGGTTTAGCGTAGCGTAAGTCCGACACCAGTTCGTTGGATGGAACGGCGGCTTCTTCGGAAGCCGCCGTTTTCCTATTTGGGCATTAGCGAATGTAGTGCAGGTCGGCGAAGCGCCGCCGAAAGGCGGTGACCGCCGGCGCCAGGTCTTCCGGCTGCTCGTTGCCCCGAAGCGTCCGCGCGATCAAGCCGGCCAGCTCCGGCATATCGGCCGGTGTCATGCCCCAACGCACGATTTCCGGTGTGCCGATCCTTAAGCCGTTGACGTCGTCCGCGACCTCGCCGATAGGTAGGCCGATGCCGCAGGTCAGGATGTTGGCCTGCCTGAGCCATTTGGCCGCCGTCTGGCCGCCGCCGAAATCCGCGGCCTCGATTGCGAATTGATGAGATGTTGTCGCGCCCCGGTCGGCCGCGAAGATCGGCAGGCCCAGGTCGGTCAAACTGTCGGCCAGTGCCTTCGCCGTCGCCGCCATCTGCGCGGCGTAGGCCGGCCCGTGCACCTTCCAGTCCAGCAGCGTGATCGCCAGCGCTGCCGACTTGGCCGCGTCGAAGTTGGCCGTCAGGCCGGGGAAGGCGATGGCATCCAGCCGCTTCGCCAGTTCCGGCTCGGTGCCGACGATCAGGCCGGCGGGCGGCCCGCCCAGGCTCTTGTAGGTGCTCATGGTCATGGCATGGGCGCCCTCGGCCAGCGGCTGCTGCCAGGCTTTGCCGGCGATCATGCCGGACATATGCGCCGCGTCGAACAACAGCCAGGCGCCGACCTCGTCGGCGATGGCGCGGATCTCCGCGACCGGATGCGGGAACAGGTTCAGGCTGCCGCCGATGGTGATCAGCTTCGGCCGGCAGGCCCGGGCCAGGTCGCTGAGGCCCGCCACGTCAACCGTATAGCCGTCCGCGTCGACCGGCGCCTCCCTGATATTCAGGCCGTAGAGGCCCGCCGCGCCGGCCTGGTGATGGGTGACGTGGCCGCCCACCGCGGCCGGCGGCACGATGATCGTATCGCCCGGCTTCGCCGCCGCCATGAACATATACAGGTTGGCCATGGCGCCGGAGGCGACGCGGATTTCCGCGAACGTGGCGTCGAATACCTCAGCCGCCAGCTCCGCCGCGATCACCTCGATCCGCTCGATCGCCTCCAACCCCATCTCGTATTTGTCGCCGGGATAGCCGAGCGAGGGCCGTGCGCCCAGTCCGGCCGACAGCGTCGCCTCCGCCTTGGGGTTCATCGCGTTGGTCGCCGGGTTCAGGTTGACGCAGTCGCGCTCGTGGATGGCCCGGTTCTCGGCGATCAGCCGGTCGATTTCCGCCGCCGTCGCGTCCGCGTCCCGCGCCGCCGTCTCCGCCGCCAGCGTCTGCACAAAGTCCTCGCACGCCGCCGGCACCCAATCCCGATAGGCCAGTTCCGCCATTTCCGGCTCCTTCTTCCGCGTCCCGCCGAACCATCCCACCTTCGGCCAAGACCGGTACCCCCCGCAACCCAACCTTCCTGGCTTAAGCATTAGAAATACTATCGCATTTGGCGGAAGGATGCCGTCCGTTCCTGGCGACGAAATCTTAACCCGGTCGTCTCAGGCTGGCCTCCTATGCGAGGTCGGCCATGAAACGATTTGTGTTGCCAGCGCTGCTCTTGTCCGCCGTTCTCTCCGGCTGCGCGACGATGAGCCGGGAGGAATGCGTCGCCGCGGATTGGCGCACGGTCGGCTATCAGGATGGCGTCGCCGGCCGGTCCGCCGATTGGCTGGCCAGACACGGCAGCGCCTGTACCAAGCATGGCCGCCCGCCCGACCTCGACGCCTACGTCGCCGGGCGCGAGCGCGGCTTGAACATTTTTTGCCAGCCGCGCCGGGGCTATGGCCTCGGGGTCAGCGGCGATGCCTATGGCGGCGTCTGTCCCAGCCAACTGGAAAACGACTTCCTGACCGCCTATCGCGAGGGCCGTGGTCTCTACCTGCTCAGGAAGGATGTCCGGGCCATCGAGCATCGGATGACCAGCCTGGCCCTCGAACTCGGCGATATCGACAGACGCCTGGAAAAGAAGCAACGCGCGCTGGTCACCGGCAAGCTGCCGCCCGCCGAGCGTCATCGCCTCGCCGAAGCCATCCGCGGCTTGGCCGAGCGGCGCGGCCGGCTGGCCGAGCGGATCCCCTATTTGGAAGCCGAACGGGACGACGCCATCGACGACATGGACGCCTACGCCGCGGCCATGGAACAGCGCTATCCGGGGGCTAACTAGCCTAGGCCTATCAATGCGTCGGGGGCAGGGGGCGGCTGCGCAGGCCCGTCAGGGCATTTCCGGCGAGCGCGGCCAGCAGCACCGCGCCGCCGAGCAGGGTGTAGAACCCGGCTTCCTCGCCCAGCAGCAGCCACACCCAGAGTGGGCCGAGCAGCACCTCCAGCATGGCCAGCAGCGCCAGCTCCGCCGCCGGCACCGATTTCGATCCCGCGGTGTACAAGGCGAGGCCGGCGCCCAACTGGAACACGCCCATTGCCGCCGCCAGGCCGGCGTCGCGCCAGGGCACGGCCACGCCTTGTCCCGTCGCTAGGCAGACGCCGCCGGCGAACAGGATGGTGAACAGCCCGCCATAGACGATGGCCGGCAGCATGTCGGTGTTCTGACCCCAGCGCAGCGCCACGGTGAACAGCGCGAAGCCGAGCGCCGAGATCAGTGCCGTCAGGTTGCCGAGTAACCGGCCGAAAGACAGCGCGTCGATGACCATCAATGCGATGCCAAGCACCGCGAAGACCGTGGCGATCAAGGTGGCGCGGCGGACCGGCTCGCGCAGGATCAGATAGCCGAGCAGGGCGGCGAGGAACGGCGCGGCGGCGAACAGGAACATCGCGTTGGCCACCGTCGTCTGCGTGATCGCGATCACCCCGCCGGAGAACGCGGCGACCAGCGCCAGCCCGCCGAGCACGGCCGACAGGCCGGCCTTGCGGAAGGGGCCGGCGATGTCGCCGCCGTTTCGCAAGGCGATCACCGCCAGCAGGAAGGCCGTGAGCGCGACCGACCGGTAGAACAGTATCTGCCATGCGGTCGCCTGTTCCATCAGCCGGATGCCGAGACCCATGGTCGACCAGCAGACGCCGGCCAGCAGCACCAACGCGATGCCGCGGCGATAGCTCGGCTCGGCGGCGCCGCCGCGCGCGATACTGGTCACGGTGTTCGCTCCCTGTCCGGTGTGCCGTTTATTCCCTGCGGCTTATTAGGCACGCGGTGCGCGGCGAACACAAAACGAATTCGCTGCATGGCCGCCCTGCTTTACGCGCCGGGCTCTGCCGCCCTGCCGCTCAGTCCAACATGCCGGCGGAGACCATGGCACGGGTATTGTCCAGCGTGTAGAGCGTTTTCTTGCCGAAGCCCTTGACCTCGACCTCGCCACGCTCGATGAAGCGGAAGTCGTCCTGGATCAGGTCGTACATGTCGTCACAGAGCGTGATTTCCATCGGCTCGGAGTAGTTCTCCATCCGCGCCGCCAGGTTCACGCCCGGCCCGAAGATGTCGTAGACGTATTTCTGCACGCCGACGATCGAACCGATCAGCACGCCGGAGTTGATGCCGATCCGCGCCTGCCATTGCTGGGTATGGGCGGCATTGCGCCGTTCCAGATAGCGCAGGATCAGCACCGCCACCTTGGCGATGTTCTGCGCATGCTCCGGCGTCGGCTCCGGAATGCCGGAGACCGCGATATAGGCGTCGCCGACCGTCTTGATCCGCTCGCAGCCGAACTGCTCGACGATGCGGTCGAACGCGGTGAAGATGTCGTTAAGCTCGGCGATCACGCCCGACGGGTCCTGCGAGATCGCCATGTCGGTGAAGCCGACGAAGTCCAGCATCATTACCGACGCCGCCTCGTACTTCTGCGGCGTCGTCACGCCGAAATGCTTCAGCTCCTCATAGACCGTCTTCGGCATGATGTTGAGTAGCAGCTTCTCGACCCGTTCCTTCTCCCGCTTCAGCGTCCGGTTCTGCTTCTCGACCATGTTGGAATACGACTCGATCATGTATTCCAGTTCCTTGATCTTCGAGATGTTCTGGCATTCGAGGATCAGCACGGCCATGTCGTTGTGAAGGTGCTCGGTGAACTGCAGCGCCAGCGTCACCTTGCGCCGCTTGATCTTGATCGTGGTTTCGCAGACGTAAGCCGGCTTGTCGGTCAACTCGCTTTCCATCCGCTTGTAGTCGACGTCCGGGAACACCTCATCCAGGATCTGGTCGGCGGCGGCCGTGCCGGGGAACCATTCGACGAAACGACGGTTGCCAAACAGCACCTTTCGCGTCTCCGGCTCCAGGATGGCAAGGCCGACGCCGACCGATTCCAGCAGAACCTCGTTGAAACGGTCGAGTTTCATGGCCGGCTCATGAGACGACGATATACTGGGCGCGGCTGCGCACTTCGTTGAGGACCTGTTCGATATCGCCGCTTTCCAGGTCGAACTCTTCCAGCGTTTCCCGCAGCACGGTAACCATCTCCTGGAACGACCGGTTGTCGATATCCAGGTTCTTGTGCACCCGGTACAGCATCTCGTTGCTGTAGGCGGCGGGCCCGCCCATCGCCTGTGCGATGAACTTGGTCTGGTGGTCCATCAGGGCCGGCATGTCGATGTCCTCGAAGTAGCCGCCGATGATGTCGGAATCCAGCACCTTGCCGTAAAAGGACATGACGATCTTGCTGACGGTGGCGAACCCGCCGTAACGCTCGAACATGCTCCGCGCCATGAGTTTCTTCCTTCCCCAACACAGCCTGCCGTGCATCCCCCTGGCAGGACTTGTCCGGAGCACCCGCTCCGGCCGTATGTTTCTATTATTTCAGACCGGGGACGATGCTGACCAGACCAATTAGGATTTTGATTGCGCCGGTTGAATCGTCTGGCATTCGTTACCCGTCACTGCCGGCCCGGCTGTCTTTTAATAAGGCCGGAACCCGGCGCGGCTATAGCCGCGCCGGGTTCCGGCCCAGTCTGCTAGAGCCTGATACCTCGAACGATCAGGTAGTCACGGGGCACGCAGATGCCCAGTTCCGTGGCGAAGCCCGCGTGGAACGCGATGAACTTCCGTTTGAGCTGCTCGCGGGTCGTCTCGTCCAGTTTCGCCGCCAGCGTGCGTAACGGGCCGTACCCGGTCGAGAAGGTGTCCCACGCCGACAGGCCGTCCGGCTCCCGATAGTACGAGGTCCCGCTCTCGAACGTCAGCTCGAAGTCTTTGGCGAGCAGTTCGCTTACGCGCTCCGGGTTGCCCCACTCGAACGGCGAGGGCGGCGGCGAGCCGGCGGGTGCCGGAATGAATGCCTTCATCACCTTGAACATCTCGAACACATTACCGTCCGGCGTCCAGGTCGCCAGGGCCAGTCTGCCGCCAGGGCGGCAGACCCGCGCAAGCTCGCTGGCCGCGTCCTCCGGGCGTTGCGCGAACATCACCCCGAAAGTGGAGATAACGGCGTCGAAATAGCCATCCTGGAATGGCAGCGCCTCGGCGTCGCCATCCTGGAAGGCGATGTCCAGGCCACGCAGCATCGCCAGTTTGCGGCCGGCCGTCACCACTTCCGGCGCGAAATCGACGGCCGTCACGTCATGGCCGCGGTCGGCCAGCCGTCGGGCGGTCCATCCGGTGCCGGTCGCGACGTCCAGAACGCGGTCGTCCACTTCCGGCTCTAGGCGGTTGATGCAATGTTCGATCGCGTCGGCGATGCCGCGGCTGATCTCGTCGTAGGCGCGCCCGGCCGACGACCAGGTGGCGGACGGCACGGCGTTATGGGGCAGGACGGTATTTTCGACAGGATTATTTGCTAACGACATTCTTGTCTCCATAAAATGCGATGCCCATGTCGAATTCCCCTGGCCACGCTGGGGATTTAAAGATTGTGTGGGTGACAATCCAGTTCAGAAAATGAACCGGACAATTGATTTTTGCTGGCCTACAATCGTTCCGTAAAACGGATAACGTGGCGCAGTCGAGGGGAACCGACGCCCATGAAAAAAGACAGTGAATACGGGCAGTTCTGCCCGGTCGCGAAGGCTGCGGAAGTGGTGACGACCCGCTGGACACCGCTGATCCTCCGGGAGCTGATATGCGGTAGCAGCCGCTTCAACGAGATCCATCGCGGCGTGCCGCTGGTCTCCCGAGCCCTGCTGTCGAAACGGCTGAAGGATCTGCAGGCGGCCGACGTCATCGAACGCTACCGTCCGGGCGGGTCCCGGTCGGAGGCGTATCGGCTTACGGCGGCCGGCGAGGAGCTACGGCCGGTCATCATCGCCCTCGGTGTCTGGGGCCAGCGATGGGTGGAAAGCGCGCTGGAAAGCCAGGACTGGGACGCCGGCGTCCTGATGTGGGACATGCGGCGCAGGATCGACACAACCATTCTACCGGACCGGCGCACCGTCCTGCAATTCGAATACAGCGACGCGCCCGCCGAACTTCGCCGGTGGTGGCTCGTCATCGACAAGGGCGAGATCGATCTTTGCCAGTCCGACCCCGGCTACGACGTCGATCTGTCCGTGATGACGACCGTGCCGGTGATGGCCAACGTCTGGATCGGCAAGAAAAAGCTCGCCCGGGCGCTGGACGACGAGGACATCGTGCTGTTCGGCGATGCTCAGATCCGTAAGACGATGGGGCGCTGGCTCATGCTCTCCGCCATCGTCGAAGCGGCGAAGCAACCGCCTGTCCTGCTGGCATCCTAGCCGCCAGGGAGTACCGCTAGCGGCCCACCGATACTGCTAACGCTATTGTGTACGGAAAGTGCCGGTCGACGGGTGGCACCACGCCACCTGCCGGCTAGAGTGTCGTCGCGCAAACCAACCGAATTCGATCTGAGTGGGGGAAGGATCATGAGCCTCGACGACATCAAGGCGCTGACGTTCGACACCGGCGGCACCATTCTCGACTGGCATACCGGTTTCCGCACGGCCTTGGCCGAGACTGGTGCCAAATACGGCCTCGAACGGGACTGGGCCGAGATCGCCAACAGGCTGCGGCGCCGGTCCTTAAGCAAGATGCTGAAGCTCGGCGAGCACGAGCCGCCGGCCTACAATTTCGACGGCTCGCACCGCACGACCCTTGACGAGGTGATTGCCGAACATGGTCTCGACGCCTTCACCAAGGAAGACCGCCGCGCCATCTGGTGGGACCGGGCGCACAACTTCAAATGCTGGCCCGATTTCCCCGACACGCTGCCGAAGCTGCGGACTAAGTACATCTGCGCCTCGTTCACGATCTTAAGCTTCCGCATCATCATCGACACGGCCAGGCGGAACGGCCTCAGTTGGGATGCGGTCATCTCCTGTGAAGCGATCGGCAAATACAAGACCCTGCCCGAATCCTACGCCACCGCCGCCAGGTTCCTGCAGCTTGATCCAGGCGAATGCTGCATGGTCGCTTGCCATAATTTCGACCTGGACGCCGCCAAGGCCTCCGGCTTCAAAACCGCCTTCGTCCGCCGCCCCGACGAGTGGGGCGAGGAGGGACCGCCCGACCCGGAGCCGAACCCGGCCCACGACATCATCGTCGATACCTTCCCCGATCTGGCGAAGGCTCTGGGCGTTTCCGTGTAGCGGTGGGCGCCGTCGTCGGTTACTCGCGCCGCAGCCCCGGAAACACGACCTCGGTGATAATCGCGACCGGCAGCTTCCAGGCGTCCGCCTGATTGTAGTTGCCGGCCATCACGACGACCTGCAGGTCCAGTTGGCGCAACATGAACAGCCGCTGCCCGCCGTTGCCGAACCCGGCGACCCAACGCTGCCCGCCGGCGGATTTCGGGCCGAGCCACCAATGGTAGCCGTAATAGATATCGTCGACCTGGGCCCGCGTCTCGAACGACTGCGCCAGCCAGTCCGCAGGCACGACCTGTTCGCCCTTCCATTGCCCGCCGTTCAGCACCAACTGTCCGATCTTTGCCAGGTCGCGCGGTTTCAGCCGTAGCCCCGACGCCGCGACATAGGCGCCGTCGCGGCCCCGTACCCAGTCGATCTCGTCGATGCCGAGCGGCCGGAACAGGTTGTCGACCGCGTAATCGCGAAGCGTCAGGCCGCTCCCCTTGGCGATCAGCCTTCCAAGCAGGGCGGTCGCGCCGCCGTTATAGACCCATTGCGTCCCCGGCTCGGCGACCATCGGCCGATCCAGCACATAGCGGTAGCGGTCGCCGGCCAGTTCCATCGCATGTTCGCTGTTGCGCGGATCCGCATAGGACAGGCCTTCGTCCCATTCGGTGCCCAGCATCATCGACAGCGCGTGGGCCACCGTCATCCGCTGCCGCGTCGGGTCCGCCGCCAGGTCCGGATACTCGGGGAATTGATTCACCAGCGTCGCGTCCAACGGCGGTACGACGCCGTCGGCCAGGGCGATGCCGTACAGCAGGCCGACAATGCTCTTTGTCACCGACCGCAGGTCGTGCAAGTCGTCCGACTCGAATTTCCTCCGGCCGAGCGGCCGTCCCCAGCGCTCGTCCCGGCCTTCGTAGTACCGCTCCAGGATAAGCCGGCCGCCCCGCGTTATCAGGACGGCATGCAGGTTCTTGAACCGGCCGTTTTCGACGCCCGCGTCGATCTGCTCGCCCAGACCCGGCGCGAAGCCGGCCTCTGCTAAACCGGTGCGCGGCCAACCGTCGGCCGCCTGTGCTTTAGAAGAATCTGAGCCGCCGATCATGATGATCCCCACGATGGCAATCAGGACAGCGCGGCCGCTGCGTCGGTTCATAGCCATTCAGGCCGCCAGTTTTCCGCCTTCCACTGTGATCCGGTGCATCAACCGCCGGGAGCCATGGTAGTCGTTCAACGCGTAGTGCCAGGTGGCCCGGTTGTCCCAGAAGGCGATGGAGCCAGGCGCCCACTGGAAGCGGTAGGTGTGTTCCGGCTTCGCCGCGTGCGCGTACAGCATTTGCAGCAGCGGCGCGCTTTCCGCATCCGTCCAGCCGTCGAAGCGGAGCGTAAAGCCGGGATTGACGTAGAGCGCTTTCTTGCCGCTGATCGGGTGGCTGATAACCGCCGGGTGCACGCTGTCCTGCGTCGCCGCCGCCTCGTTGCCGAACCGGTCGCTTAAGTCGGCCCCTTCCTGTTTGTAACGGGAGTTGGCCCCGAACACATGGCGGCTGGAATGCACCGCCTTCAGCCCTTCCAGGGTCTGCTTCAGGCCGTCGGACAGGTTTTCGTAGGCCGCATACATGTTCGCGAACAGGGTGTCGCCGCCGGTCGGCGGCGTCTCGCGCGCCAGCAGGATGGAGCCCATTGCCGGCTCTTCGTCGTAGGAGTGATCGGTATGCCAACCGCCGCCGATATTGGTCTGCTGGTCCGGCTCCTTGCGTACCTCGGCGATCATCGGGTGACTCTCGACCGCGCCGAAGAAGCGGTTGACGTTGATCGTGCCGAACCGTTCCGCCAGCGTGACATGCTCGTCCGGCGTCAGCGTCTGGTCGCGGAAGAACAGCACCCCGTGCTCGCCCAGCGTTTGCCGCAGTCTGTCACGCGCCTGATCGGTGACGCCCAGCGACAAATCTACGTTCTCGACAAACGCCCCGACGCCGCCGCCGCTCGGCCGAATGGTGAAATCCTCGTTCTGCATCGCTCTCTGCTCCCTGGTGGAAGGCCTATTATACCAGCAGGCCCCGTCGATTGCGCGCCCGTGCAAGGGGCTTCCGCGAGTGGCATAATCCGAAAATGATCAGGATTCTGCGCCTCATCGCGGCCGGTTGTCTGATCGCGGCGGTTTTGTCGGCCGCGCCGGCGACGGCGGACGCCATCGACGGCAACTGGTGTGCATTGGACGGCCGCCATTTCACTATCGACGGGCCGGCGATAACCACGCCCGGCGGTGTGCATGTAACCGGCAACTACCGCCGCCACTACTTCGCCTATACCGTGCCGAAACCGGAACCGAATGCGGGCGCGGCGGTCCTGATGACCCTGGTGAACGAAGAAACCGTCCACCTCAAGGTCGACGTCCCCGGTGCCGAAACCGAAATCTGGCGCCGCTGCGACCTGACGTCGTAGCAGCCTACTGGTCCTTCTCCAGCAACTCCCGCAGCCGCGCCATTTTCCGCGCGAACCCGGGCTCCGCCGTCAGCCGGTTGTGATAGATCCAGGGGCCCATGTTGGAGAGTTCGGCGAGGAACGCGTCGCTCACATGCGGCGGCTCGATCCGCGACGTCTGCTTCGGTCGAGCGTCATCCGCGGGCCCGTCGTCGCCCGCCGCCCAGCGACACAGCAGGAAGACGGCCGCCGCGGCGACGGCGCCGCCCGCGATCTGCAGCAGGGCCTGTTTCGACCATGCCACCCAAAGGGCGAGGGGCGTCAGCGCCAGGTAAAGGCCCAGGACGGTCGCCGTTGCCCGCAATATTACCGTCGTAGCGCCGGCCTGCTTTCTCGAACGCCGGCAGCCGGAAACGCCACGCCGATCGGGCTTCGCGCCCTCGGTCTAGGCGGCCTCCAGGCGGCCATGGACCCAACTCCGTACGATCGTATCGTCAGCCGGATAATGCTCGGGGGCCAGCGGCGTTATTTGCGCCTGGATGCAGAGCCAGTCGCCGTTCTCTTCCATATAGGTGTCGGTATAGACGGTCATGCCGGCCTGCTCGGCGCCGTTCGCCCGGCGGACATACTTGTTGGCCGACCGCACCAAGGCGACATTGCCGAACAGCGAGATCTGCTCGTCCCGATAGTCCCAATAGGCGAACTGGTCCGGATCGAACGCCGTGGCCCAGTACTTCAGGTAGGTCTGCCGGTCCAGTTTCGCACCGTTCGGCATCAGGCAGATAAACCGCGGGTGGATGATGGCGTCGTGCGCCTCGACATCGTTGGTGACGAAGTTCTGAATAAAGCGCTCGTTCAGCGCCCGGAGTTTGCTTAAAGCCTCGCCGCTCATGTCTGTCCTCGCTTTTCCGTTGTCCGACCCCGAACCGTGTCGGGCGAAGCGAGGAAAAGCAATTACATGGGAGGTAAACCTGGACTAAGTCGGCGAGCCGGCCAGCCCGTCGATCAGGCGCGCCGTTGCCGGATCCGCCGGGTACAGGCTTTCGACCCTGACGTGCCGCGGGGCGAGGGCGGATGGCAGCGCGAACGTCGTAAAAGCGGTGTGGAAGGAAAGCGTCGCCTCGTCGTGCCGAAGGCGCATGGTCAGTGGCGGGCCGGCATCGGCGCGTTTTTTCGCCAGACTTGCGGTCTCGGAAACCCCCGGATAGGCGTGCAACGCATCGCGCAGCCGTTCCGCCGCCGATCCGATTGCCATCGACGCCTCGCGTTCGATTTCCGTCACGAACGGTTCGGCATAATCGTTCCAGTTCGGCATGAACGGGCGCAGCCCGTCCGGGTGACACAATATGTGTAGGGCGTTGCCGGCAACGTCGTCCGGCAGCCGGTAGGAGCGGCGGAACAGGCCGAACAGACGGTCCGCGGCCTCGTTCCGCATGCGGATGTTCCAGTTCTCGTCGATCACCAGGGTTGGAAACGTCGCCTGCTGCGCGAGGATGGAGCCGAGCACCGGTTCCAGACTTTCGAATCCCGCGGGCTCGAGTGCGTCGGCCGGATAGGCCGGTGCATAGCCGGCCGAAAGCAGCAGAACGTTTGCGTCGGCGGTCGCAAGGTCGAGACTTTCCGCCAGCCGCCGAACCATGTCCCGGCTGGGCCGGGAGCGGCCGGTTTCCAGGAACGACAGATGCCGAATCGATATCCGCGCGTCCTCGGCCAGCGCCAACTGACTGAGGCGGCGGGTCTTGCGCCAGTGCCTCAGCAGCAGGCGAAACGCCGGCCCGGTCGCGCTAGTCATCGCGGAGCCGCGCCGTGAAGGCCGCAATCGTGCCCGCGCGGTCCGCCTTGAAGCCGGGCACGAAGTCGGCGGGCGCATCGGTCTTGGCGTCGTGGGTCGCGCCCCAGGCGGCGATCTCCAGCAGCACCGGCACCAGCGCGACGCCTTTCTCGGTCGCCCGGTAGATCACCTTGCGGCCGTCCGCCGGGTCGGAGCTGCGGTCGATCACGCCGGCCGCTTCCAGCCGCTTCAGCCGGTCGGCCAGAATGTTGGTGGCGATGCCCTCGTCGGAATTCAACAGCTCCTGGAAGCGGCGTTTGTTCTGCAGCAGCAGGTCGCGCAGGATCAACAGCGTCCAGCGGTCGCCGAAGATCTCCAGCCCGAAATTGATCGGGCAGCCGGTCCGGCGCATCGCGGTTTTCCGTGCCATGAATGTTTCTCGCAAATTCACTTGCGTTTTGCAATTGTTTGAGCAATATTACTTGCAATTCGCAAGCAACCTTATCCCAGGGGGACGATATCATGGAATTCTCAGGCGGATGTCTTTGTGGCGCGGTCCGTTACCGGGGCAGGGACCCGATGGGCGGTGGCCACTGCCACTGCGTCGATTGCCGCAAGGCCAGCGGCACCGGCCACGGATCGCATATGATGGTGCGGCAGGACGCGATAGAGGTGACCGGGGAGGTGAAGTTTTACGAGTCCCCGGCGGACAGCGGCAACACCGTCCGGCGGGGCTTCTGCCCGACCTGCGGTTCGGCGATCTGTTCCACAAACAGTGGAATGCCGGGTGTCACCGTGATCCGCGCCTCCAGCCTCGACGATCCGGAGGTGTTCAAGCCGCAGATGGTGGTCTATGCCGCCAGAGCCGCGTCCTGGGACCCGGTCGCCCAAGGCCTGCCGGCCTTCGACGGCATGCCGCCGCAGGAGCGCCGGCCCAGCTAGATCAACCTGCGTTCAGGTGGACTCACCTGAACGCAGATAAGTTGATCGCTCTTAACAAGCTAGAGCATCCCGCGTTCGATTGAACGTGGGATGCGCTAGACCCCGTATTTGTCGGACGCGGAAAGGGCGCTACAGTTACCTCTCGTTAACCATAACGAACCGACGAGAGGACTTTCGATATGTCGATACCGACCGAGAACGTAGGGTCCTTACCGCGTCCGACAAAACTCCAACAGGCAATCGCCGACTACGACGCCGGCAAGATCGACCACGATGTGCTGGTGGCCGAGCAGGACGCCGCCTGCCTCGATTCCATAAAACGGATGGAAGCGACCGGCTCGCCCATGGTCACCGACGGCGAGCAGCGCGCCTCCAGCTTCGCCACCTATCCGATCACCGACACGCTCGCCGGCACCGGCCTCGCCGACAACCTGGCGGCCGACGGCCAGTATTTCGCGATCTTCGAGGACGGCCATCACCGGCAATTGCCGCGGCTCACAGGCGGCCCGTTCCGCTACAAGACCTACGCCGCCGACTATCTGGTCAAAGCCATCGATATGGCGAGCAAGCCGGTCAAGCAGGCGGTGATCGCGCCGTCTATGCTGGCGCTGCTGTACCCGCTCGACCAGGACGTGCCCGGCTACCGGCGCGAGGCATTCGAGGAAGACCTGGTCGACGAGTGCGCGAAGGACATCCGCAAGTGCTTCGACGCCGGCGCCGTCCGCGTCTCCATCGACTTCACCGAGGGCCGGCTCGCCTGCAAGAACGATCCACGCAACCCGTGGACCGGCCGCCACATGCTCAACCACTTCATCGACCTAAACAATCGCGTGCTGGACCGCTTCTCGGCGGAGGAGCGCATCAATATCGGCGTCCATACCTGCCCGGGCGGCGACTGCGACTCGACCCACAGCGCCGATGTCGACTACGCCGAGCTGCTGCCGAGCCTGTTCCAGATCGACGCCGGCTACTTCCTGATCCAGCTCGCCAGCGAGCCGGACAAGGAGCGCGTCTACAAACTCTGCGGCGAGCACAGCCGCGAAGACGCGAACGGCGTGCCCCAGGTCTGCTTCATCGGCGTGATCAACCCGCAGAACCCGGAGGTCGAGACGCCGGAACAGGTCTGCGCCGACCTGGTGCTGGCGTCGCAATACATCCCGAAGGAGCGGCTGGGCTCGACCGACGATTGCGGCTTTTCGCCGTTCAGCATCGACGTGAAACCGAAGCACGGCTCGCCCGATTTCGCCCGCGACATCGCCTTCCAAAAGATCAAGGCGCGCGTCGACGGCACGAGGATGGCGTCGGTTGAACTCGGGATGGCGTGAGACCAAAGACCGGCCGTCATTGCGAGCGTAGCGAAGCAATCTCGAGCGGCCATGCTCTACGCCGTCGAGATCGCCGCGGCCCTACGGGCCTCGCGATGACCGCTTTGTCCGGTCGGCGTATCGCCGGCGAGTGAGCGCCTCAAGCCAGGGCAAAGCCCTCGTAGCCGTTGGCCACGACCTCCTCGCACTTCTCCACGTAGGGCGGGAAGCCGATATAGGGCATGAAGACGCGCGGCTTGCCCGGCACGTTGGCGCCGAGGTACCAGGAATTGCAGGACGGATAGAGCGTGTGGTTGGCGACGTCGTTGACGTGGCCGACCCACGCGTCCTCCGCCTCCACGGTCGGGTCGATCCGCTTCCACCCCTTGTCCCGCATGTAGCCGATGCAATCGGCGATCCATTCCACATGCTGCTCGATCGACGGCAGCATGTTGGACAGCACCGACGGGCTGCCCGGCCCGGTGATCGTGAACAGGTTGGGAAAGCCGGCGGTCGCCAGCCCGAGATAGGTGCGCGGCCCCTCGGCCCACTTCTCTTCCAGCGGCAACCCGCCGACGCCCTGGATGTCGACCTTCAGCAACGCCCCGGTCATGGCATCGAAGCCGGTGGCGAAGACAATCGCATCGACCGCATATTCCTTGCCCGCCACCACGATGCCGTTCTTCGTAATCGCCTCGACCGGCGTCTCGCTCACGTCGACCAGGCTCACGTTCGGCCGGTTGTAGGTCTGGAAATAGCCGGTATC
Organism: Minwuiaceae bacterium; assembly: GCA_028278525.1. Taxonomy (GTDB): domain Bacteria; phylum Pseudomonadota; class Alphaproteobacteria; order Minwuiales; family Minwuiaceae; genus JANQEE01. The sequence goes on from JANQEE010000023.1 coordinate 68,976, forward strand.
GACGCAAAGCCTTTTGCAGCCGATCACCGTCTTCGGCGACAGCAGGTCGGCCACCTTCGGGTCGTCGACGACGCTACGGATCTTGGCGCGCACGAACTCGGCCGCCGTGTCGTTTGCCTTCCCGTCCAGCAGCAGGTCCATGAACGCGCCCATGAACGGCAGCCCGCCGGCCTGCCAGCGCTTCTCGTACTGCGCGCGGCGCTCCTCGTCCGATACCGCCAACGCCGACTGCTCGTTCGGCCGGGTGTGCAGCCCGCTCCGCATCTCCTTGGCCTCGGCGCGGAAGGTCGGATAGTCCGCCTTGACCTTGTTGCGCACCGCCGGGTCGAGCGGCCCGTTATGCGCCGGCACCGCGTAGTTTGGCGTCCGTTGGAAAACGGTGAGATGCTTTGCCTGCTCGGCGATGATCGGGATCGACTGGATCGCCGACGACCCGGTGCCGATCACCCCGACCCGTTTGCCTGAGAAGTCGACGCCGTCGTGCGGCCAGTTGCCGGTGTGGTAGCGCCGGCCCTGGAAACTGTCCAGCCCCGGAAAGTCCGGCGTGTTGGTCGACGACAGGCAGCCCGTCGCCATCACCATGTACGCCGCGGTGACCCTGTCGCCCCGGTCGGTCTCGACCGTCCAGCGATCCGCCGCCTCGTCGAACGTCGCCTTCGTCACCCGTGTCTCGAATTGGATGTCGCGGCGTAGGTCGAACCGGTCGGCCACATGGTTGGCGTATTCCAGGATCTCGGGCTGCGGCGCGTAGCGCTCCGACCAGTCCCATTCCTGCTGAAGGTCGTCGGAGAACTGGTAGGAATATTCCATGCTCTCCACGTCGCAGCGCGCGCCGGGATAGCGGTTCCAGTACCAGGTGCCGCCGACCCCGTCGCCGGTCTCGAACACCCGCGCGGTCATCCCCATGCCGCGCAGCCGGTGCAGCATATACATCCCCGCGAACCCGGCCCCGACGATCACCGCGTCGAAGTCGGCCGCCCGTCCCCCATTTGTTTTCGACATACTCGCTCCATCCCGCTTGACTGGCGTCAAGCTTCGGGCGAGGGCGCGGGCGTGTCAAATCCGCCGGGACGTCGACAGGAGGACAACGCCTCCACTGTCATTGCGAGCGCAGCGAAGCAATCTCGAGCGGCCGTGCTCTACGCCGTCGAGATCGCCACGGCCCTGCGGGCCTCGCGATGACGGCTCGGCGGCCGACCAGACCGGCCAGGCCCGCAAAAAGGAGCCCCTCACCGGCCGGACGACGGACCGGCCCGCTTCACCGCCTCGACATGTCGCTTCACCCGTTCCATCCGCCGCCAGCTCGACAGCGCGTCGATCTTGCGGATGGCCCGCCACGCGGCTTCGACGTCCGCGGCGTTTCCGGCGGTGGGGTCTTTTGCGTAGGCGCGTACCGCCACTTTCGCAGCGGTAAGGGCCTCGATACGCGCGCGATTATCCATCGCGTCGGCCTCTCTGTTGTGCGAAAGAACTGTAAGCAGACAGTACAGCACGGCTCTGTTACGGCGTCGTGGCAAGATTGTGGTACCGGCGAGTTTTCGCCGTTGTTTTCGCCGCTGTGGCCGTGCCGGCCCGCTCCCCCGTCCCAACCACCCCAAGGGTAACCTCATGGGTGGTTGGGACGGGGGAGCGGGCTGGCTTGGTCGCACATAAGGAATCACCGCCGGCGGCCATTGCGGCGGCCGCGGATCGGTGGATGATCGTAGGCGAAAGCAACGCCTAAAGATCAACCGACCCGTGACCACCGACGTCTATCCTTCACACCCCCTCCGCGCGCTCGTCCGCGATCCCGCCTTCCTCCGCGTGTGGCTGGTCGGCGTGTTGAGCGGCATCGGCCGGTGGCTGGAGATGCTGGTGGTCGGCGTCTTCGCGGTGGAGGCGACGGGCTCGCCGTTCCTGGTCGCGCTGCTGGTGATCCTGCGCATGCTGCCGCTTGCCTTCCTCGGGCCGGTGGTCGGCGCCTTCGCCGACCGGCTCCCGCCGCAGCTCTTCCTCAGCCTCGCGCTCTTTCTGGCAATGCTGGTCTCGGCCATCGTCTCGGCCCTGTTCTGGCTCGGCATCGCGGAATACTGGCACGTCGCGGTTTCGGTGTTCGTTGCCGGCGCGATCTGGACCACCGACCTGCCGCTCCGCCGACGCATGATGGGCGACGTCGCCGGGCCGGGCCGTCTCGCCCCGGCGATGAGCCTCGACAGCGCCTCCAACAACTTCACCCGCATGCTCGGGCCGCTGATCGGCGGCGTGCTGTATCAGTGGCTCGGCACCGGCGGTGCCTTCGCGCTGACGGTCGTGCTCTACGGCCTCTGTGTCGTGCTGCTGCTGACCCTTTCGCCCGGCGCCGTATCGCGCGCCGGGGCGGAGAGGGCGGTCCGCATCCTCGGCGATTTGCGCGAAGCCTTCCGCTTCGCTGCCCAGAACCCCGACATCCTCCGCATCCTCGGCGTCACCGTGGTGTTCAACATCTGGGGCTTCCCCTTCGCCGCGATGATCCCGGTGATCGGCGCCGACGAGTTGGGCTTGAGCCCTGGCGGGATCGGCCTACTCGCCGCGCTGGAAGGCGCCGGCGCCTTTGCCGGCGCGCTGATCATCGCCGTCCGCGCGCGCGCCATCGGCTACCGCCGCCTCTATTACTTCGGCACGGTCGGCTTCCTGGTTCTGGTCTTCGCCGCCGGCTGGATGCCTTCCGCCATGCCGATGTCCGCCACCCTGTTCTGCATCGGCCTCTGCGCCGCCGGCTTCACCACCATGCAGAGCACCCTCATCTACGCCGTCGCCCCGCCGGAAATGCGCGGCCGCCTGTTCGGCCTCCTGGTGCTCTGCATCGGCACCGGCCTGATCGGCTTCTCCAACATCGGCCTGATGGGCGAATGGTTCGGCGGCACCGCCGCGATCCGCATCGTCGCCGTGGAGGGGCTGGTACCGTTGGTGCTGATCGGGATCGGCTGGCGGGAGTTGTGGCAGCGGGGGACGGTAAGGTGATGTACCCTCCCTTTTGCCAATCGTCCGCAGGCCTACAATGGAAAAAACTAGAGTGCTCAGTGTCCCGCTAATTTCAAATAGAGCTTTTGCCCATCGGCCATGGACTCGTTGAAATAGGTGGGCAAGTCTGGTAGTTCATCTTTGAAAGAATCTACATCTTTTTCATTTTTTAATATGTAATTATAGTAATAGAGAGTGGATTCGCTTGCAATATTCATCTGAGGTATATTCATCATTGAATCAGAGTCCAAATGAGCAAGGAATTTATCTCTATAGGCGCGCATTTCTTTGTAAAATGCGTCCAAACTAGCCTCATTGATGGCGAGCTGAGTTAACAGCCCGAGCAGGAAAGCGTCTTTGTCTGTCACCATCTTTTGCCATCCGTGCACCTCCTTAGGGCCGAATAGCTTGCACCACTCGATGACAGCCATGTCCAAAAAATTGCTGTTGATGGTACATTCAACGTTGTTTGTCGTATCAAATCTCGCATCGCCCATGCGCCATCCTGCTCGGTAGTAGGCTAGATTTCGTGCGAAGGTGAGACAGAGGATCGCTACCCGTCGAAGCTTCTCTTCACGTGTCATTGCATGAATTTCCCCCCAAACGTCAAACCGCAAAATCCAACTTGTTCAGTTTTTGACTTTAACTGATTGCATATCGCGTCTCTAATAAATGACGAAAAACAACTATACTGCTCTCGCAACGCGATAGATTGTTGGTGACATATGTTCACGTAATGTTCTATCCTTCTCGGCGGGAAAAATCAATGGCAGAAAAGCGATACAAGGTCGAGGTCCAAGAAGACCACTTAGAAAGGCTGGCAAACGCCAGACCGATCCAAGCCGTTGCTGAGCTCATTTGGAACGGTGCAGATGCCGACGCCACTATCATAGACGTATTGGTCGAATCCAACGAGCTCGGGATGCAGTCTGTCGTTGTTCAAGACAACGGCCATGGTATCCCTCATCAGGACGCGCCGGTTTTATTCAAGAAGCTCGGCGGCTCGTGGAAAGCACATGGCAACCGATCCAAGACGGAATCGAGGATGCTGCACGGCAAAGAGGGTAAGGGTCGCCTCAAGGCGCTTGCCCTAGGTCGGGTCGCTGATTGGACGGTTGTCTACGAAGATAGCGAAAAATTCTACCGCTACACGATCACACTGATCCGCGACAATCTGGTCGATGTGCGAGTGTCTGACCCAGTCGAGGTGAATGAGACAGAAACCGGCGTTGAAGTCCGAATATTGGAGCTTCACCGAGAATTCCGGTCACTGGAAGGCGACAGTGCAATTCAGGAGCTCTCGGAGATATTCGCGTTGTATCTAAGCGATTACTCCGAGGTGGCCGTGTCGTACCAGGGCCGAAAGTTAGATCCGTCAGCTTCAATAGCAAGCCGGAAGACGATACAGCTCGAACCAATCGAACAAGAAGGACAGATCTACCCCGTCGAGCTGGAGCTCGTTGAGTGGAAGACGGTTACGGAACGTGTCGTCTACTTGTGTAGTGAAGACGGTTTTCCCTTTCAACGAATGCAGCCGAGATTTCATGCGCCTGGCTTTCAATTCTCAGCATATCTAAAGTCCAAGTATATTTCTCAGTTAAACGAAAAAGGTACACTCGATCTTGCGGAAATGAACCCCGTTCTTCAAGCAGCCTACGAACTTGCCCAGGAGAAGATCAAAGAACACTTTAAGAACCGCGAGCTAGAAGCCGCCCGGTCTGAGATTGAGGAGTGGAAGGCGGAGCAGATTTATCCCTACAAAGAGGAGCCGCAGAGCTCTGTTGAGGAGGCCGAACGTAAGGTTTTCGATATTGTAGCCCTTAATGTGAACCGGCATCTTCCAGACTTTTCGGAAGCTAACCGGCAGGCTAAGGCTTTTCAGCTCCGTATGCTCCGACAGGCTATTGAGCGCGGCCCCGAAGAGCTTCAGTTGATTCTAAAGGAGGTACTCGACCTTCCCGATCGTAAACAACAGGAGCTCGCGAAGCTGCTTGAAGAAGCCTCTTTGGCAAACGTTATCAGTGCTTCCAGGTTAGTCGCGGACCGGCTTAAGTTTCTACAGGGTTTGGAGGTGCTTCTTTTTGATTCCGAAATCAAGAAGCACCTAAAAGAGCGGAGCCAACTGCATCGAATTCTGGCCGACAACAACACTTGGGTGTTTGGCGAGGAGTTTAATCTCACAGTTGATGACCAATCGCTGACCCAGGTTCTGCGCAAGCACCGGAAATTGATAGGCGAGGAGATCGCAATCGATAGTCCTGTAAGGCGTGTGGACGGCACGAAGGGAGTCATCGATTTAATGCTGTCGAAGGCGGTGCCTCGAAATCATGCTGATGAACGAGAGCACTTGGTGGTTGAACTTAAGAGGCCGACTGTGTCCATCGGCAGCAACGAGATAAGCCAAGTCAAATCATATGCGTTTGCGATTGCGGCGGATGAAAGATTTGAGCCACTAAAGACTCGCTGGAACTTCTGGGTTGTTTCTAACGCTCTCGATAAGACCGGTAGGCTTGAAACGAGGCAGAGCGGACGACCGCGAGGACAGGTCTATAAGTCGGAAGAGGGAAATATCGAGGTTTGGTGCAAAACTTGGTCTGAGGTGCTTGAGGAGTGCAAGTCACGGATGCGCTTCGTACAGGAAAAGCTCCAGGCCAATGTCGACAAAGAAAGCTCGCTCAAATATCTGAAGAAAACTTATGAAAAATACCTGTCGGGCGTAGCTGAAAATGATGAGACAGGTGACCACGAAGAGGTTGTCGAAGTTGAACCAGAGGCGGCGAGTTAGGTGGAACCCGGCGACGTTGACATTGCGACAGCCTCAACTTACCCCGCCGACATATCCGCCGTCACTTACTCTCCCGGCCGCCTAGTCGTGAGATGGTCGCCCTGCACCCATTCGGCGAAGCTGCCGTCCTTGCGATAGCCGTGCCTGGCGAGGCAGGCGCGGCTGCCTTGCCGGACATAGAGGGCGGGGCGGCCGTCGGCGCAGCCGGGGTCGACGTTGAACGCCGAGATCCGCACCCATTTGCCGAGCCGTTCGTACATCGTGATCGCGTCGCCGAGGCTGTTCCGGCCGACCACCGGGCAGGACGGGTCGGGGCAGGAGTGGCGGTTCAGTTCCCTGGCGGTGACCCAGGCCTTGTCCTGCGCCGCCGCCGGCCGGTCCGTCGCGGCCAGCGCCAACAGTAGCAGGGCCGTCAGCGCCGCCGCGTGCCGCATTGCCCGGCTCATCGGTCGGCCAAAATCCCCGCGGCCGCGTCGGCCAGCACCTGGCAGCCCAGCACGATGTCGTTGTCGTGGCTGTCCTCGGCGAAGTCGTGGCTGATGCCGCCGATGGAGGGGATGAACAGCATGGCGGCGGGCAGGGTGGAGCAGATGACGCCGGCATCGTGGAACGCGCCGCTCGGCATCTCGGTCCATTGGCCCGGCGCGTTGGCCTCGGCCGCCTGGCCGATCTTCGCCCGCATGCCCTCGTCCATGTGCGAGGGCGCGAGGCGCACGCGGGTCGGTGCCGATTCCACTGTCGCGCCACCGCGCCCGTTGATCTCGTCGACCAGCCGCGCCGCCGTTTCCTCGAACCGGTCCAGCACGGCGGTGTCCGGGTCGCGGTATTGCAGGTCCAGCTCCGCATAGCCCGGCACGATGGAGGCGGCCCCCGGCGCGATCACCGCCCGCCCCATGGTCCAGACCGAGCGCGGGCCCGCCACCTTCGGGAATTCCTCGTTGATCGCGGCGGCGAGCGCGTAGAGCGCGGCGGAGGCGTCTTTCCGGATCGCCATCATCGTCGTGCCGGCGTGGTTCTGCTGGCCGTGGAAGCTAAACCGCCGCCCGCCCAGCCCGACGATCGAGGTGACCACGCCGATCTTCAGGCCGTCGTTCTCAAGCTGCGGCCCCTGCTCGATATGCGCCTCCAGGAAGCCGACATAGCGCTCGGGGTCCAGCCGCTCCCGCGGCACGCCGGCCAGGCCCGCCGCGGCCAGCGCGTCGGTCAGCCTCACCCCATCCTTGTCTTGCGCATCCGCCTCCATCTCGGCCGTGAATTCGCCGCAGAGCGAGCGGCTGCCCATGCAGCCGTAGAACCGCGATTCCTCGTCCTGCAGCGACACCGCGTCGACCGCCAGGTGCCGGGTCTCCGGATCTTCGGCCAGCGCCCTGGCCACCTCCAGCCCGTAGATCACGCCAAGCGCCCCGTCCAGCCAGCCGCCGGTCGGCTGGGTGTCGGAGTGGGAGCCGATCAGCAGCGCCTTGCCGTCGTTCTTCGACCGCCCCAGCACATTGCCGACCCCGTCGATGCTCGCCTCCAGCCCGGCCGACTCGTACTGCCCTTTCAGCCAATGCCGCGCCTCCATGTCCTTCTCGGAAAATGCCGGTCGAACCACGCCGTTCTCGACAGCCCCGATGGAGCGTAAATGGCGCAGGTCTGACAGCAGGCGGTCGGCATTGATCTTCGGCATGGCGGTGTCCTCTTCGTAACGCGGTCCCCGATTATCGCAGACCACTCCGCGCGATGCGATCCCTTGCCGCGACCTAGCCGAGCCAAGCGGTCATCGCGAGGCCCGCAGGGCCGCGGCGATCTCGGAGGGACGGAGCGCAGCCTCCCGAGATTGCTTCGCTCCGCTCGCAATGACCTCCGGCGCGGACGAGTCCTATCGTCGAAATCCTACCCCCGCGCGTCCGACCCATCCCCCCGGATATCCCTCGGAAACCCAAAGTCCCGCCGGTCCCCGCATTGCATCGACATTTTGTCGCTGCCGGGAAACCGCACCACCAGCAGGTGATCGCTGCGCGCGGTGCAGGTCAGGGTCCGTACCTCCCGGTCCGCACTGCACCGCCAGCCGACCGCCTTATTCGCGATCGGCAACACCAGCGCCTCGCCCCGCCCAACCGTATGCGCGCGTCCGTCGGCCAGGATGGTGAAGTCCGCTTGGCCGCAGGTGATGTGCAGCGCCGAGGCCGGCGGCCGCGCCTCGCGCTCCTGCCGGTTCAGCGTGTTCACGATGGCCGTCAGCAGTAGGTAGGCGCTCAACACCAGACCGATCCCGACCGAGACGCCACGCCAGAACGGCCGCCGGTCGTCCGCCTGCTTCGGCTGCCCCGGCGTGTCAGGTATCTGACTCACAACTTTCTCGCGCCGGGCGCGGTCTCGACAACCATGATCGCTCTGCGGAATGGCCGACGTATCGGCAACGCTACGGCGCCGAGCTTAGCGGCTTACACGGGAATAGTCTCTGTCGTCTCCTGCCCAAGCAGGTCAACCGGACACGAACGTCTCGACAAGGCCGGCTTCTCTCAGAATTCTCAGCGGTTCCGAGTATCCAAGATGTTTGTCGCGACCGCCTTGAAATATCTTGTCCCAATAGGCGGTGTCTTTCGCGTAACCGAGCCGTAGTTTCCGTTTCGCCTTTTCTATCAAAGAGGATTTGTCCGAAGCGTCTGCAGCCTCTGCGGCCAGGCCAACGAGCGCCGCCGCCTCGAGGACTCGCGCCGCACCATGCCAGTATTCGGATGACACGCCTTCCAGATGCTTGCTCGCCAGGACGAAATCCGCCGAATAGACGTAGGCGCGGCCGATGCTGAAATCCCAGTCTTCCCTGTTGTCTCTGATTGACAGCAGGATCTCGACGCCTTGGGTATGGAAGCCTCTTTCGATCAACGCGTAGGCGAGGTTGTTCTTGTAAATGGTGCTATCCGGTTTGCCGTCGACCGCCTTCTTGAAGAAGGCGACGGCGTTCGTGAAGTCGCTCCGATAGAACGCGACGCTGCCTTTTATGTTCCAGGCTTCGACGTCATCGGTTTCCGCTTCCAGGATTTCCTCGGCAATGCGCAGGGCGTCGTCGTGCAGGCCCTGGCTGTAGTTGGCCAGCATCGCAGCCTTCTTCGCTTCGGTCACCGGGCTGAGGACCGTCGGTGGATTAACCAGATAAATCAGTACGAACACCGCCAGCGCGCCGCCGGCCCGCAGGCTCAGCACACCGCGATGAGCGATTTTCAAGTGGATGAATCCCGGGATCACGGCGGCGATACCGGCTGCGCTCAGGGCTGACAGAACGCGCAGGAAAAAGAACGGCTGTGGCGGTATCGGCTCTGTTCTAAGGCCGGCGTAAGCCAGAATACCGCAGAAAATAAGGCCGAACAGGAAGGCCAGAATGGTCTCGACTCTCATGCCGCTACATCCGGGGCAATTTTTCGCTTTAACTTGATGGTAGAATTTCGCGGATACTATGCTAGGGGTCAATGCGGGTTCAGCGGCAGCCGACCGCACGCCGCCTTCCGTATGCGATACGAAAGGATAAAAAAGTGTTTCACTTGCTCCGAATTACGTTGGTGGCCGTCTGCATGGCCATTGCGGCAGGCGCCGCCACGACCCATGCAGGCCCCAAGGAAGGCGGCCCAAAGCCTGGACCGTGTTGTGGAACGGGCGGTGACTGACCGGATCTGCCTCTAATCCGTCAACCGCCGTTCACCGCGTCTTGCAATATTGCGAGGACTACGAATACCGCCGAGAAGATGCCGCTGGCAACACCGACACAGTCGAATCGTCTCAGTCGGACTTCTCACCGATATTCTGTATATCTTCTTGCTGGATCCAGTGCTTGGGCCCGTATGTCTCTTCGCACCGGACCGACATCTTGTCGCCGGCGGGAAGACGAGACACCAGCGCGTAATCGGCGCTGTTGATGCATGTCATGGTTTCGGGAAAGTTCTGCTCACCGCAACGCCACCCGACTTCATGATTGGTGAGTTTCACGATATGGGCGCTTCCGCGCTCCACGGAAAGCACGCCGCCGTCTATTGAAACCGTGAGATCCGGCTCTCTGCATGTCGTATGCATTTCAGTCGTTCCGGCGTAGCGCACGGTGTTATCCGATATCGTCCAACTCTTCCCAGCCGTCCAATTCAAAGCGACGATGATGGCTGCGTAGACGCCGAAAACGCCGCCGAATCCTGCGAAGACACCCCGCCAAAAAGCGTTGCGGTCCTTGCGCCGTATCGGCGATCGTGGGGTGTCGGGTATCTGGCTCACGACGAACGCGCGCCGGAACCGGCGGTGATTTCGAGAAACATGGTCGCTCCGTAAAATGCTCGGCGTATCGCCGAACGGTACGGGGCGAAGATTAACAACTTATGCAGGTGCTCGGACGGCGAACCCACACTCGCCATGCCCGGGATTGACCCGGGCATCCGGAATCGCGTTACCCCGCTAAAAGCGCGTCGATACTCCGCAGCAGTTTGTCGTTGTCGACCGGTTTCTGCATTACCGCGTCGGCGCCCAGGTCGGACATCATCGCGATGGTGGTGTCCGCGCCCAGCCGCGCGCCCCCGCCGGACAGCGCCAGCACCTTCTGGCCGGGCCAGGCTTTACGGATATGGCCGATAAGCTCGATGCCGTCCATCACCGGCATGAAGATATCCATCACCACCAGGTCGGCGGGGGCTGCCTCCAGCGCGGCCAACGCCTCCTTGCCGTCGCAGGCTTGCACGACCGTGTGCCCCGCATGCTCCAGCATGTCGGCGAGGGCCGATCTTACCAGGGCGTTGTCCTCGGCAATCAGAATATTGGCCATGTGCTACTCTCCCCGGAGCAATATCCGTCGGATATTGCTCCATTTGCTAAACCATTGGAGCATCATCCGATTGATCGGATGATGCTCCGGCCGACGCCGGCTCGATCCGCGGCACCAGCAATTCGAACCGGGCCCCACCGCCGGGATTCGACGTGACCGAGATGCTACCGCCCCAGCCGCTGACGATGCCATACACAACGGCAAGGCCGAGGCCCGTGCCGCCCTCCGCTGCCCGGGTGGTGAAGAACGGCTCGAACGCCTGCGCGCGCGTCTCCTCCGCCATGCCGGGCCCGTCGTCCGCCACCGTTATCCGAAAGTAACGGCCGCCGCTCAAACCACGCGGATTGCCGCCGCTTTCGCGGAGGACCCGCGTATCCAGGCGGACGTTTACCCGGCCGCGCCCGGCCATGGCCTCCGCTGCATTGTTCAACAGGTTGGTGATCACTTGGGTGAGCTCGATCCGGTCGATCAGCGCTAGGCCTGGATCGTCATCGATATCGGCGTGCACCTGGACCGTCGGCGCCAGAGCGCTCGTGGCGAAGGCGACGGCGTCGGACAGTGCTGCCGACAATAGCGCGGGGTCACGTTGAATCGCTTTGCCGCCGCTGAATGCCAGCGCCTGATGGGCGATGTCGGCGCAGCTCTCGGCCGCCTCCAGGATGCGCCGCAATCCTTCCGCCGCTTTCTCCGGCAGCGCGTCCCGCTTCAGGCTCAGTTTCGACAAGGTCACGATCGGCTGCAGCATGTTGGAAAGCTCATGCGCCAGGGCGCCGGCCAGCCGGCCCAGCGCCTCCATCTTCTGGGATTCCCGAAGCCGCGCCTCCGTGATCCGCTGATGCTCCCGCGCTGCTTCCACCTCGGTCAGGGCCTGCCGGAGCGACCGGTTTAGCCGGCTGACCTGGAACCAGCGTCGGAGCGAGTACCAGGCGCTGACCAGCGCCAGCGCCGGCACCGCGGCGATCAGCTCATCCTGTTGCCAGGCTTCGCCGGCCCGGGTGTATTCGAACAGAAGCTCGACGAACTCGATGGACATGAAGGCGATCAGCAGGCCGATGAACACGGCCGCCGCTATGATGGCGTCGATGAAGGCTTCCCGCGAAACGCCGTTCGGCGTCGGCCGGGTCGCTCGGCCCTGGACATCTTCGGTCGGTGGCAACGGGTTTCACCACGGTTGGACATGCACGGGGGACGCCGCAACGCCCGCTGGCGAGTCGGCTGACCAATCGTTCCAAACCATACACCGGCCCGCGCCCGGCTGGAACCTCCCGCTGCAGAAATAGGCGCTCGGTACAACCGGAGTTTGGTGATCTTGCCAGCCAGACGCGTCATTCCGGCGAAGGCTGGAATGACCTGTAGCCGGCAACCGCCTCACGTCAGAACTTTCGTCCCCTCCCGCTGGATCCGTTTCACCATGTCGGTCAACCGCTCCTTGTCTTCCGGCCCGCGCACGGGAATCGAAAACTCGATATCGCTCACCACGCCGTCGTAGCGCTCCCATAGCCTGTCGGCGATCTCGTCGTAGGTGCCGACGGTGGCGTAGGTATGCAGGATCTCGTCGGTGATGAAGCCCGGCATCTCCTCCCAGCGCTGCTGTTTCGACAGCACCGCCAGTTCGTCGGCCAGATCGCCCAGGCCGTGCGCGGCGAACGCGGCGCGGTAGCCGGGGGTGGAGGCGTAGAAGGCGACCCGGGCGCGCACGTCGCGCACCTTTTCCTCCAGTGCCTGATCATCCGCCGCCGTGGCGACCAGCGGTTTCATGCTGACGGCAAAGTCGGTCAGCGTCCGCCCTGCCTTGGCCGCGCCGTCGCGGACCGCCGGCAGCATTGTCTCTGTGATGTGTTTCGGCGTACAGACCGGGTGCGCGCGAATGCCGTCGGCGACCTCGCCGGCCACCTGGGACATGTATTTATTCACCGCCGCGATGTGGATCGGGATATCCGGATGCTCGATCGGGCCGGGATTGAACAAAGGCACCATCAGGTTGATCTGGTAGCGTTCTCCATGGTGGTCCAGCGGGGTGCCGTTCTGCCAGCAGTCCCAGACGGCGCGGATCGCCTGGACGTATTCGCGCATCCACGGGCCAGGCGGCGAGTATTCCAGGCCGAAGCGGCGCCGGATATGGCCCTTGACCTGGGAGCCGAGCCCGAGCGTGAACCGCCCTTTCGTCAGCTTCTGGATCGACCAGGCCGACATCGCCGTGATCGTCGGGCTACGCGGAAACGCCATCGCCACCGCCGTGCCGACGCCGAGCCGGGTCGTCGCGCCGCCGGCCAGCGCCATCACCACGTAGGGGTCGTCCTTGGTCTCCTCGACCACCAGGCTGTCGTAGCCGATCTCCTCGACCAGCCGGGCGTCCTCGGCCACCGTAGTCACGTCCAGCGGCGTCTCCGTCGCGCGCAGGCCCGGGTCCGTCTTGCCCAACGGCAACAATGTCTCGATCTTCATACTCTACCCTCCCAATCGAAATATTCCCGCCATACTAATCCACGCCCCCACGCAGGCACCACCCAGGGCGACGGCCCCAACGCTCGGGGTCTTCCGGCCCCGCCGGAGAAGCTGGTATGGTCGCCCCGACCGTAGGACGCTTAAGAGGACGAGCACCCGATGCTGACCGAAGAACAGGGCATGATCCGCGACATGGCGCGCGACTTCGCCGCCGCGGAGCTCACGCCCAACGCCGCGGATTGGGACCGCGAGGCCAAGCCGCCGCTGGACGTGCTCCGCCGCATGGGCGAGCTCGGCCTGATGGGCATGTGCGTCTCGCCGGACTGGGGCGGCGCCGGCGCCGACTTCACCGCCTACATCGTCGCGCTGGAGGAGATCGCGGCCGGCTGCGGCGCCGTCTCGACCATCATGAGCGTCAACAACTCGCCGGTCTGCGCCGCCATCGACGCTTACGGCACCAACGAACAGAAGGAGCGGTTCCTGCGCCCGCTGGCGTCGGGCAAATGGAACGGCGCCTTCCTGCTGACCGAGCCCCATGCCGGCTCCGACGCTTCCGCGCTGAAAACCCGCGCCCGGCGCGACGGCAACCGCTGGGTGCTGAACGGCACCAAGCAGTTCATCACCTCCGGCTCGATCGCCGAAGTGGCGATGATCTTCGCCGTCACCGACCCGGACGCCGGCAAGCGCGGCATCAGCTGCTTCCTGGTGCCGACCGACCGGGCCGGCTACCGCGTCGCCAGCACCGAGAACAAGCTCGGCCAGAAGGCTTCCGACACCTGCCAGATCGCGCTGGAGGACCTGGAGGCGACCCCGGACGAAATGCTGGGCGAGGAGGGGCAGGGCTACAAGATCGCGCTCGCCAACCTGGAGAGTGGGCGGATCGGCATTGCCGCCCAGGCGACCGGCATGGCCCGTGCCGCGTTCGAGGCTGCGACGGCTTATGCCAGGGAGCGCGAGACCTTCGGCACCGCCATCATCAACCATCAGGCCGTCGCCTTCCGGCTCGCGGACATGGCGACCAAGATCGAGGCGGCGCGGCGTATGACCCTGCACGCCGCGGCGTTGAAGGACGCCGGCCAACCCTGCCTCACCGAAGCCAGCATGGCCAAGCTGTTCGCCTCGGAAATGGCGGAAGGCGTCTGCTCCGACGCCATTCAGACCCACGGCGGCTACGGCTACATCGCCGACTTCCCGGTAGAGCGGATCTACCGCGATGTCCGAGTCTGTCAGATCTACGAAGGAACGTCGGACGTCCAGCGCCTGGTGATCAGCCGCGCCATCGCCGCCGCCTAAGGAACCCGCAATGTCTGACCCCATCGAATTCTGGTTCGACTTCTCTTCGCCGTACGCCTACATCGCCGCGCAGCGGATCGAGGCCGTCGCGGAGAAACACGGCCGGACCGTCGCCTGGCGGCCGTTCCTGCTCGGCGTCGCCTTCCGCGAGACCGACGGAAGGCCGCTCACCCACTTCCCGCTGAAGGGACCGTACTCGGCGCACGACATGGCCCGGACCGCGCGCGAGCACGGCATTGACTTCGCGCTGCCGGAGCCGTTCCCGGTCAATTCCATGGTCGCCGCCCGTGTCTTCTACTGGCTGAACGACCGTGACCCGGACCAGGCGCTCGCCTTCGCCAAGGCGGTCTACCGCGCCTATTTCGCCGACGGCCGCAACATCGGCGAGCCCGCCGTGGTGCTGGAAATCGCGGTAGAGCAGGGCCTGGACCCGGACGACCTGAAAGCCGCCGCCGAAGACCCGGCGGTGAAGGAAAAGCTGAAGCAGGCGACGGCCGAGGCCGTGCAGGAGAAAGGTGTGTTCGGCGCGCCGTTCATGATCGTCGACGGCGAGCCGTTTTGGGGCGCCGACCGGATCGACGTGGTCGACCGCTGGCTCGAGACCGGCGGCTGGTGACGCCATGAGCGAACCAATCGAGTACTACTTCGATTTCCTCTCCCCTTACGGCTATCTCGGCGGTCTCGGCATCGAGGAGATCGCCGCCCGCCATAACCGTGCCGTCGACTGGCGGGTGATGCTGCTCGGTATCAGCGTGATCAAGGTGATGGGCCTGAAGCCCCTGCCGGAGACGCCGCTCAAAGGACCCTACCTGCGTGAAGACGTGCCGCGCTTCTTCCGGCTGCTTGGCGTGCCCTACAACCCGCCGGGCGGCGGCCAGATGGCGCCGCTGCCGGCGGCCCGGTCGTTCACCTGGTTGAAAGGCCGCGACCCGGATCTCGCCAAACGCTTTGCGCAAGCGGTTGGCCGGGCTCATTGGTGCGAGGGCCGGGACATGTCGACGCCGGCGGCCGTTGCGGAAATCGGCGCCACGCTCGACATCGACCCGGCGGAACTGACCGCCGCGATTGAGACGGACGACGTCAAGGACGCCCTGAAACGCCACGTCCAGCACTCGATCGACAAGGGCGTGTTCGGCGCGCCGACCTTCATCCTCGACGGCGAGCTGTTCTGGGGCGCCGACCGGCTCTATCAGGTCGACCGTTGGCTCGAGACCGGCGGCTGGTAAGCAGATGGCCGCACCGATCACCTTCTATCTCGAGTTCTCCTCGCCCTATGCCTATCTGGCGGCGCAGACCATTGACGAGGTGGCGGAGCGGCACGGCCGCGAGGTGCTGTGGCGACCGATCTCCGTCGCCCACATCTGGCGCGACATCGGCGTCACCGCCGAATCGGTGCCGCGCGTGAAGATGCTGCATTCACGGGTCGACGCCATGCGCTGCGCCGAACTGGACGGCGTGCCCTACACGGTGCCGGAGGTGTTTCCGGTCGACGCCAAGCTGGCCAGACTTGCGTTCTATCGGCTCGACGCGACCGACCCGGACCTCGCCCGCCGCTTCGCCTTCGCCGTGTTTCACCAGTACTGGGGCGAGGGTAAGGACATCCGCGAGGTCGAACAGCTAACAGGGCTTGCCGGCGGCTTGCGCATTCGCGACGAGGATCTATCCGCCGCGCTGCAAGACGCCGACGCCAAACAGCGCATGATCGCCGCCACCAACGAGGCGCGCGAGTCGGGCTGCTTCGGCGTGCCCTGGATCGTCGTCGATGGCGAGACCTTCTGGGGCCACGACCGCATCCCCTACATCGACAAGTGGCTGACGCGCGCCGGTTAGAACCGCCAATAAGCGCCGTCGATCACGAAGTTCTCGCCGGAGTGATAGGACGACGCGTCGCTCATCAGATAGACGGCGATGCCGCCGAAGTCCTCGCCGGTGCCCCAGCGCCTGGCCGGAATGCGCGGCATCACGTTGGCGGCGAACTTGTCCCAGCCGAACGTCTTCTCGGTCATCTCCGTTTCGATCCAGCCGGGCAGCACCGAGTTGGCGGTGACGCCGTAGCGCGCCAGTTCCACGGCCAGGGCGTAGACCATCGAGACCATGCCGCCCTTGGTCGCCGCGTAGTGTTCGCTCCGCGCCGCGCCGGACTGCGCCGCCAGGCTGGCGGTGCCGACCAGCCGGCCGCCGGGGTCGCCGTTCTTCGCCCGCTCCGCCATATGCCGGGCCGCGGCGCGGAAGGTGAAGAAGGTGCCGTCCAGGTTGACCCTGAGCACCCGATGCCATTCTTCGGTCGTCATCTCCATGAACGAGCGATGCTCGCCGCGCCCGCTGACCCCGGCATTGGCGAAACAGCCGTCGACCCGGCCGAATTCCTTCAAGGTCTCGGCGAAGGCGGCCTCCACCGCGGCCTCGTCCGACACGTCGCAGCGCAGCGCCTGGACCCGCCGGCCCGTCTTCTCCAGCCGTTCCTTGGCCGCGGCATTCTTGTCGGCGTTGGTGCCCCAGATGCAGATGTCGGCGCCCGCCTGCGCCATGGCTTCGGCGAAGCCGAGCCCGATGCCGCCGTTCCCGCCGGTAACGAGAGCGACCTTGCCGGTCAGGTCAAACGGTTGATAGGCCATGAAGAGATCCCCGCTGTGATGTGTTGATTGGGCTTTCCCTGAGCTTACTGGATCCGCCCGCCGTGCCAAGCAGCCAAATACTCCTTGCGGGCGGCGGCGGAGCGGGGGCATCTTACGCCCGCATCGGGCGAGGGGAGGGCGGATGCTGCAAAAGCGGACGCAAACCGCATGACGGTCTTGAAGAGCAATCTCAACACGCGGTCCGAGGCGTTCCGCGAGAACGCCGCGCATCAGCGCGAGAAGATCGCGTTGCTGCGCGAACGGGTCGCGACGATCAAGCAGGGCGGCGGCGAACGCTCGCGGCAGCGGCACCTGGACCGTGGCAAGCTGCTGCCGCGCGACCGTATACGCAGCCTGCTGGACCCCGGCGCGCCCTTCCTGGAACTCAGCCAACTTGCAGCCTGGGACATGTATGACGGTGAGGTCCCGTCGGCCGGCGTGATCACCGGCATCGGCAGCGTGCAGGGCACGGAATGCGTCATCGTCTGCAACGACGCGACCGTCAAGGGCGGCACCTATTACCGGGAGACCGTGAAGAAGCACTTGCGTGCGCAGGAGATCGCGCAGGAGAACAACCTGCCCTGCATCTATCTGGTCGATTCCGGCGGCGCCAACCTGCCGCAATGGCCGGACGTGTTTCCCGACCGCGATCATTTCGGGCGCATCTTTTATAACCAGGCGAACATGTCCGCCCAGGGCATCCCGCAGGTCGCGGTGGTCATGGGCTCCTGCACGGCGGGTGGCGCCTACGTTCCCGCGATGTCCGACGAGAGCATCATCGTCCGCAAACAGGGTACGATCTTTCTCGGCGGGCCGCCGCTGGTGAAGATGGCGACCGGCGAGGAAGTCACGCCGGAAGAGCTCGGCGGCGCGGATGTGCATTCGCGTACCTCGGGCGTGACCGACCACTACGCGGTCAACGACTCCCACGCGCTGGCGCTGGCGCGCCGCATTGTCGGCAACCTGAACCGGGTCAAGCCGGCACAGCTCGACGTCGCATCGCCACGCGAGCCGCTTTACGATCCGGAAGAGATCTACGGCGTGCTGCCGAAGGACGGCCGCATCCCCTACGACGTGCGTGAGGTGATCGCCCGGCTGGTCGACGGCAGCGAGTTCGACGAATTCAAGAAGCTGTTCGGCAGCACCCTGGTCTGCGGCTTCGCCCGCATCCTCGGCTATCCGGTCGGCATCCTGGCCAACAACGGCATCCTGTTTTCGGAATCGGCGCAGAAGGGCGCGCACTTCATCGAGCTCTGCAGCCAGCGCGGTATTCCGCTGATTTTCCTGCAAAACATCACCGGCTTCATGGTTGGCCGCAAATACGAAGCCGGCGGCATCGCCAAGGACGGCGCGAAGATGGTGACCGCGGTCGCTTCGACCAAGGTGCCGAAGTTCACTTTGGTGATCGGCGGCTCCTACGGCGCCGGCAATTACGGCATGTGCGGCCGCGCCTATTCGCCGCGCTTCATGTGGATGTGGCCGAGCGCGCATCTGGCCCTCATGGGCGCGGAGCAGGCGGCCGGCGTTCTCGCCATGGTGCGCCGCGCCAATATCGAAAAGGGCGGCGGCGACTGGTCGGAGGCCGACGAAACCGAATTCAAACGCCCGGTGATCGAGCAGTTCGAGGCGCAGAGCGATCCCTATTTCGCGACATCGCAGATATGGGATGACGGCCTGGTCGATCCCGCCGACACCCGCATGGTGCTCGGTCTCGGCATCTCGGCCGCGCTTAACCGACAGATCGAGCGGACGCGCTTCGGCGTGTTCCGGATGTAGGCCGGCCGATGTTCCACAAGATCCTGATTGCCAACCGGGGTGAAATCGCCTGCCGCGTCGCGCGCACCGCGCAGGCGCTCGGCATCCGCACCGTCGCCGTTTACTCCGAGGCCGATGCGGATGCGATGCATGTCGCGGCGGCGGACGAGGCTTACCTGATCGGCCCGGCGACCGTCGCCGACAGCTACCTGAGAGCCGACCGTATTCTCGACGCGGCGAAGCGCAGCGGTGCCGAAGCGATCCATCCGGGCTACGGCTTCCTGGCGGAGAACGCCGAGTTCGCCGAGGCCTGCGTCGAAGCGGGCCTGACCTTCATCGGCCCGCCGCCGGACGCGATCCGCGCTATGGGCCTGAAAGGCACCGCCAAGGCGATCATGGACAAGGCCGGCGTGCCGATTGTGCCCGGCTACCACGGCGACGATCAGAACCCGGACCTGCTCAGCGCCGAGGCCGACAAGATCGGCTATCCCGTCCTGATCAAGGCGGTCGCTGGCGGCGGCGGCAAGGGCATGCGTCAGGTCGACTCGGCCGACGCGTTTGAGCGCGCACTGGAGGGCGCCAGGCGAGAGGCCAAGTCGGCGTTCGGCGACGATAAGGTTCTGCTCGAGAAGTTCCTGGTAAAACCCCGTCACATCGAGATCCAGGTGTTCACCGATACCCAGGGCAATGCCGTGCATCTGTTCGAGCGCGATTGCTCGTTGCAGCGCCGCCACCAGAAGGTCGTCGAGGAAGCGCCGGCCCCCGGCATGCCGCTGGAGATGCGTCGGGCGATGGGCGATGCGGCCGTGGCCGCGGCGAAGGCGATCGGCTATGTCGGTGCCGGCACCGTGGAGTTCATCGCCGACGTGTCCGACGGGCTGAAGTCGGACGCCTTCTACTTCATGGAAATGAACACCCGCCTGCAGGTCGAACATCCGGTAACCGAGATGATCACCGGCCAGGACCTGGTGGAGTGGCAGTTGCATGTCGCCGCCGGCAATCCACTGCCGCTCGCCCAGGACGACCTCGCTATCGACGGGCACGCGCTGGAAGTGCGGGTCTACGCGGAAGACCCGGCGCGCGGCTTCCTGCCATCGACCGGGACGCTGAGCCGGCTGCGCTCCCCGGCGGCGGAGGCGCATGTCCGCGTCGATACCGGGGTTCGCGAAGGCGATCAGGTGACACCCTATTACGACCCGATGATCGCCAAGCTGATCGTTTGGGGCAGCGACCGCAACGCCGCGCTCCGCCGGCTGCGCCAGGCGCTGGGCGACTACCAGATCGCCGGCCTGACCACCAACCTGGATTTCCTGCGCCGTGTTGCAGAGCATGCCGGCTTCGCCGACGCGGATCTCGACACCGGCTTCATCGACCGCAACGCCGCCGCTTTGCTGCCGCCACCGCCGCCGGTGACCGACCGCGTCCTGGCGCTGGCCGCCTTGGCCGCGCTGTCGGAAAGAAGTGGCGACCAGGTGGAGACGCAGGCGGATCCCTATTCGCCATGGCGGCGGCGGGACGGCTGGCGGCTGAACGACGAAGGGCACGATGCGCTGCGCTTCCTCTCCGGCGACGCGGCGTACGACGTGGTCGTGCATTACCCGCGCGCCGGCGGCTATCGGCTGGACCTGCCGGGCGGTACGCTCACCATGCGCGGCGAGCTGACGTCGGGCGGCGAGTTGCGCGCCGTGCTCGACGGCGACCTGGTGCGCGCCGGTTTTGCTCGCGACGGTGCTACCATGCTGATTCTGGTCGACGGCGCGACGGTTCGGCTCACCCTGCACGATCCGCTGCAGGACGTCGGCGACGACGAAAGCGCGGCGCCAACCATCAACGCGCCGCTGCCGGGCAAGATCATCCAGGTGATGGTCGAAGCCGGCGCCGAGGTGCAAAAGGGCGACCCGCTGATGGTGCTGGAGGCGATGAAGATGGAACACACCATCGCCGCGCCGGCCGACGGCCGCGTGGCCGAAGTCAACTTCGCCGCCGACGATCAGGTCGACGAGGGCGCCGTTCTGGTCGCTTTCGAAGAGGAGGGATGAACATGACCATGCCCGAAACCGTGAGCATCTTCGAAGTCGGCCCGCGCGACGGCCTGCAGAACGAAAAAGAGATGATCCCGACGGCGGTCAAGATCGAACTGATCGACCGGTTGGCCGACGCGGGCGTGAAACGCATCGAATCCACCAGCTTCGTCTCCCCGAAGTGGGTGCCGCAGATGGCCGACAACAGGGACGTCCTCGCCGGCATCCACGCCCGGCCGGATGTGACCTACTCGGTGCTGACGCCGAACATGAAAGGCTACGAGGCCGCGAAGGCGGCGGGCGCCAAAGAAGTCGCCGTTTTCGCCGCGGCCTCGGAAGGCTTCAGTCAAAAGAACACCAATTGCTCGATTGCCGAGAGCTACGAGCGGTTTCGCCCGGTTTGCGACGCCGCGGCGACGGACGGCATTCCGGTTCGCGGCTACGTCTCCTGCGTGCTCGGCTGCCCGTTCGACGGCGATATCGCGCCGGCAGAGGTCGCGGCGGTGTCGAAGACCCTATTCGACATGGGCTGCTACGAGATTTCGCTCGGCGACACCATCGGCGTCGGCACGCCGGCCAAGGCGCGGGCGATGATCGATGCCGTCGCCGCCGATGTGCCGGTCGATAAGCTCGGCGTGCATTTCCACGATACCTACGGCCAGTCGCTCGCCAACATCCTGGCCTGTGTAGAGATGGGCGTGGTCAGCGTCGACGCATCGGTCGGCGGGCTCGGCGGCTGCCCCTATGCCCCGGGCGCGACCGGCAACGTTGCGACCGAGGAAGTGGTCTACATGCTGCACGGCATGGGCGTCGATACCGGGGTCGATCTCGACAAGCTGGTCGCCGCCGCTTGGTTCATTCACGACTATTTCGGCCGCCGCCCGGCCTCCCGCGTTGCCAACGCACTTAAGGCCAAGGCCGCCGCGTGACCGCCCTGGAAAAGTAGGTGCCAGGAAAATCAGGTGTAAGCGTAGTGCCGTTCGGATTGTCTCCGGGCCGCGTCGTTGCCATCGCGGCGGTCGTTGTCGGCCTGTTGTTGCTGATCTTTCCGCCCGCCGGGTTGGAGGGCGATGCCGCCAAGGCCGCGGCCGTGGCGATCGCGGCGATCGGCCTGTGGGCGACCGGCGCGATCCCGGAAGCCCTGACCGCCCTGGTGTTCTTCCTGGCGGCGATGCTGATCGGCGTCGCGCCGGCAGGCGTGGTGTTTTCTGGTTTCGCCGCGGCCGCCATCTGGCTGATCTTCGGCGGACTGGTGGTCGGTGCGGGCATCCGGCGCACCGGGCTCGGCAAACGGCTGGCGAATGCGATCGGCGCGGTCTTCCCGTCGACCTATTTCGGCATGCTGGTCGGTCTGGTCGCGGTCGCGGTGCTTCTGTCCTTTCTCCTGCCGTCCTCGATGGGGCGCATGGTCCTGTTGATACCGATTGCGATCTCAATCGCCGAAGCTTGCGGGTTCGAGCGCGGCTCCAATGGGCGGACCGGCATCGTGTTGGCGGCCGGTTGCGGCGCGTTTCTCCCCGCATTCGCCATCATGACTGCGAACGTGCCGAACATCGTGCTGATCGGCGCCAGCGAGGCCGTGTGGAACATCAGCCCGATCTATGGCGAATATCTGTTGCTGCATTTCCCGGTCCTGGGTCTCGGCAAGGCCTTGCTGCTGCCGTTCGTGATCTACGCAGCGTTTCCCGACCGGATGGAACGGCAGGCGAAGGACCCGGAGCCGGCTACGCCTATGTCGCGCGACGAGAAGCGCTTGGCGGCGATCCTGGTGCTGGCGCTTGCGTTCTGGGCGACCGACTTTCTACATCATATCTCGCCGGCCTGGATCGGTTTGGCCGCCGCGGTCGTTTGTCTGATGCCGCGCATCAGCATCGTACCGGCCGACTCCTTCGCCAAGGAGGTCGACCTGTCGCCGGTGTTCTACGTCGCCGGCATCATCGGTCTAGGCGCTGTGATCTCGCACAGCGGACTCGGTGATTCGCTCGCCCGCGCCCTGCTCGGCGTTGCAGATCTTAAACCCGGGGCCGACGCGCTGAACTTCGCGTTGGTCACCGGCGCCACGTCATTGCTCTCTTTGGCCGTTACCCTGCCGCCGGTGCCGATCATCATGACGCCGCTGGCCGGCGGCATTGCCGAGGCGACGGGGTTGTCCATCGAAGCCGCGCTGATGATGCAGGTGGTCGGCTTTTCCACGATGATCCTGCCGTTCCAGTCGCCGCCGTTGGTCGTCGGTCTGCACATGGCGGGCGTGCCCGTTGTCCGCGCCACGCGTATCGTTTTGACAATGGCCGTTCTCACCGTCCTGGTGCTGCTGCCGCTTGATTTCCTGTGGTGGCGTTTGCTCGGCTGGTTCGGCTGATCGCGCTATGGACAGAAGCCGACCGCAGGCTATCTTCCGGTCATGACCGTTCATTTGCTTAAAGTTGCCGTCGGTGTGGAATCGATCGATCACATTCGGCAGTGGCAGGCGAGCCGGGTTCGTCAGCACGGCCGCCTCCGCCATGTGACCCGCATGTCGCCGCGCCGGGCGTCGGAAGTTGTCGACGGCGGATCCATTTACTGGATCGTCAAAGGTGCGATCCGCGTCCGCCAGCGGATACTCGGCATCGAGGATGTCGTTACGCAGGACGGCAGGAAGTGCGGCCTGCTACTCGATCCCGATCTGGTGCCGACCGAGCCGGTGCCGCGCCGGCCGCACCAGGGCTGGCGCTATTTGGAAGTCGGCGACGCGCCGGCGGACCTCGGCGACGTTGCACCGGGCCTTCAGGAGATGCCGGCGGAAATGATTGCTGAACTGCGCGAACTTGGACTCCTATAAACAAAAAATTCCCTCATAATCCGCCCATGATTTTCGAGCAGCCACTACCGGAACCCGATGCGAGGCGCGCGGCGGTACGCGCCGCCTACCGGGCGGACGAGACCGAGTGGGTCCGCAATTTGGCGGACGCGGCGCGGCTGTCGGCGGACGAACGGGCCAAGGTCGACCTGCTGGCCGGGCGCCTTGTGCATATGGTCAGGGCGAAACGCCGCAATGCCGGCGGGCTGGACGCGTTTCTGCACGAGTACGAGCTCTCCAGCCAGGAAGGCGTGATGCTGATGTGCTTGGCCGAGGCGTTGCTGCGCATCCCCGACGCCGCGACCCAGGACAAGCTGATCAAGGACAAGATCGGCGACGCTGCCTGGGCGGACCATCTGGGGCACAGCGAATCGCTGTTCGTCAACGCCTCGACCTGGGGCCTGATGCTGACCGGCCGCGTGGTCCAACTCGGCCTCGAGAAATCGGCGGACTGGCGCGACTATCTCGGCAATCTGGTCGCCCGCTCCGGCGAGCCGGTAATCCGCCGCGCGCTCAACCACGCCATGCGGATCATGGGCCGGCAGTTTGTGCTGGGCCGCACCATCGCGGAAGCGTTGGAGCGCGCGGCACCGGCGGAGGCACAGGGCTACCGCCACTCATACGACATGCTGGGCGAAGCGGCCCGCACCATGCCCGATGCGGAGCGGTACTTCGGCGCATACGCCGAAGCGATCCGGACGATCGGCGAATCCGCTGTCGGCAACGGTCCCGCCAACCGGCCCGGTATCTCGGTCAAGCTGTCGGCGCTGCACCCGCGTTATGAGTTCAGCCATCGCGGCCGGGTGATGGGGGAATTGCTGCCGCGGCTGAAGGAACTGGCGCTGGCGGCGAAAGAGCACGACCTCGGCTTCTGCATCGATGCGGAGGAGGCCGACCGTCTAGACCTCTCGCTGGATGTGATCGAAAGCCTGGCGCTCGACCCCGAACTCGCCGGATGGGACGGTTTCGGCCTTGCCGTTCAGGCCTATCAGAAGCGCGCGCTGCCGCTGATCGACTGGCTGGCGGATCTGGCGCGCCGGGCCGAGCGCCGGCTGATGGTCCGGCTGGTCAAGGGCGCCTATTGGGATACCGAGATCAAGGTCGCGCAGGAGGGGGGCGAGCCCGGCTATCCGGTCTTCACCCGCAAGACGTCGACCGATGTCTCCTTCCTCGCCTGTGCCCGTCGGCTGTTGGCCAGCCCGGACGCATTCTTCTCCCAGTTCGCCACCCACAACGCGCATAGCGTCGCGGCGGTGATGGCGTTCGCCGGCAACAGCCGGGATTTCGAATTCCAACGCCTGCACGGCATGGGCGAGCCGTTGTACGAGGAAGTGGTCGGCGACGACAAGCTCGGCGTGCCCTGCCGGGTCTATGCGCCGGTCGGCAGCCACGAGGATCTACTGGCCTATCTGGTTCGCCGCTTGCTCGAGAACGGCGCCAACAGCTCTTTCGTCAACCGCATCTTCGACGATGCCCTGCCGGTGCAGCGGATCATCGCCGACCCGGTCGACATTACCGACCGCCTGGACAGCGTGGCGCACCCGTCGATCCCGCTACCGGCGGATCTCTATGGCGCCGAGCGGAAAAACTCGGCCGGCACCGATCTAACCGATCCCGTCGTGTTGCGGCCGCTGGACGATGCGATACAACTTTCCGCCACGCTGACATGGTCAGCGGGACCGATCGTTGGCGGCGAAACCCTCGGTGGCAAGGACCGCAAAGTCACCTTCCCGGCAGATCGGCGGATCGAAGTCGGCGCCGTCTGCGATGCCGACGGGGATACCGTCGACCGGGCGCTCACAGCCGCGGCTGGAGCGGCCCGCGGCTGGGATGCGACGCCGGCGGCGGACCGTGGCGCCGCGCTCCGCCGTGCCGCGGATCTGTACGAGGAAAACCACGCCGAGCTGATGGCGCTCTGCATCCGCGAAGCGGGTAAGACGCTGCCCGACTGCGTCGCGGAAGTGCGCGAGGCGGTCGATTTCCTGCGCTACTACGCGGCCCGGGCGGAAGCCGACTTCGGCGAACCGGTCGAGATGCCGGGCCCGACCGGCGAGACCAATCGGATCAGCCTGCATGGCCGCGGCGCGTTCGTCTGCGTCAGCCCCTGGAACTTTCCGTTGGCGATCTTCACCGGCCAGGTCGCCGCTGCGCTGGCTGCGGGCAACGCGGTGTTGGCGAAACCGGCCGAACAGACGTCGATCGTCGCCAGCCGGGCGGTTGCGCTGCTGCATGAGGCCGGCGTACCGGGCGATGTGCTGCACTTGTTGCCGGGCGACGGTCCCTCCGTCGGCGCGCGGCTGATCGGCGACCCACGCGTCGCCGGCGTCGCTTTTACCGGCTCGACGGAGACGGCGCGTCTGATCCAGCGCAGTCTGGCCCAGAAAGACGGCCCGATCGTGCCACTGATCGCCGAGACCGGCGGGCAGAACGCGATGATCGTGGATTCATCCGCCCTGCCCGAGCAGGTGGTGGCGGACGTGATCCAGTCCGCGTTCAATTCCGCCGGGCAGCGCTGCTCGGCGCTGCGCGTCTTGTTCTTGCAACGGGATATCGCCGACCGCACCGTCGAAATGCTGAAAGGCGCGATGGCGGAACTCCGGGTCGGCAATCCCGGGCTGTTGTCAACGGACGTCGGGCCGGTGATCGACGCGGACGCCAAGCAGATGCTGGACGACCATGCCGCGCGCATGCGCGAGGAAGGCACCCTGCTATACGAGACCGAGCTGCCGGCCGACTGCGCCCACGGCACCTTCGTCGCGCCCAAGGCGTTCGAGATCGACAGTCTGACGCGACTGAAGCGGGAGGTGTTCGGCCCGATCCTGCATGTGGTGCGCTACAACGCGGACCGGTTGGACGATGTCTGCGACGCCGTCAACGCCACCGGCTACGGGCTTACGCTCGGCGTGCACAGCCGTATCGACGAAACGGCCCGGCGCGTGGTTGAGCGCATCAGGGTCGGCAATGCCTACGTGAACCGTAACACCGTCGGCGCCGTGGTCGGCGTCCAGCCGTTCGGTGGCGAGGGGTTGAGCGGCACCGGGCCGAAAGCGGGCGGGCCGCGTTATCTTTATAGGTTCGCGACCGAGCGGGCGTTGTCGATCAACACCGCAGCGGCGGGCGGCAACGCCGCCCTGATGACGCTGGCGGGCGAGGAGGCCGACGCTTAAGCCGAGGCGGCCATCCGCTTCGTCGTGGTTGGGCCTTCGGCGCGGTCGGCGCGGATCTTCGCGATGCGTTCCTCGGCCATGCGGTCGGCGATTTCGTTCGGCGGCTGACCGTCCGCGGCCGAGCGGATGAAGATCCGGTCGAGGGTCTCGTAAATCCCGGCGACGTGGTCGAAGGCTTCCTGCTTGTCGTATTTCGCGCCTTCGTGGCTGATGGCAATGATGCCGCCGGCGTTGATCACGTAATCTGGTGCGTACAGGATGCCGCGGTCGGCCAGGGCCTGTCCGTGCCGGTCTTCCGCCAGTTGGTTGTTGGCCGATCCGGCGATGACCTGCGCCTTGATTTGCGCCAGCGTGTCGTCGTTGACTACGGCGCCCAGCGCGCAGGGCGCGAACACGTCGACATCCTGACCGTAGATCGCGTCGGCCGAACAGGCGGTCGCGCCGAACTTCTGTTGCGCCGACCGGACCGCGTCGTCGTTCAGGTCGCTGACGACCAGCTTGGCGCCGGCCTCGGCCAGGTGCTGGCAGAGAATGAAGCCGACATGGCCCAGCCCCTGCACCGCCACTTTCACGTCTTTCAGGTCGTCGCGGCCCAGCTTGTGGCGCGCCGCCGCGCGAATGCCGTGGAATACGCCCCAGGCCGTTGCGGGCGAGGGATCGCCGACGCCGCCTTCGGCAATGCCGGCCACATGGCGGGTGGTACGGCGTACGATCTCCATGTCGGGTACTGAGGTGCCGACGTCTTCGGCCACGATGTACTGGCCGCTCTGATCGTTGACGAAGCGGCCCAGCGCCTCGAACAGCGCGTCGGTCTTGTCGGTGCGGGAATCGCCGATGACGACCGACTTGCCGCCGCCATGATTGATGCCGGAAATCGCGGATTTGTAGGTCATGCCGCGCGACAGGCGCAGCACGTCGTCCAGCGCCTCTTTCTCGCTTGCATAGGGCCACATGCGGCAGCCGCCGAGCGCCGGTCCGAGCGTCGTGTCGTGCACGGCGATAATCGCCTTCAGGCCGGATTCCCGGTCGTGGCAGAAAACGACGGTCTCGTGATTGTCGAAGCTCTTGGCGCCGAATACCGGCATGGAAAGTCCTCCCAATTAGCAAGCCTGACACTAAAAATCGGGAGAAAACGGTTAATCTTCAATGAATTGTTGGCGGCCCTGAAAAGAAAGCAGCAATCATGCGCGCGATTGGTCGGGCGGTTAATTATGCGTCGTCCGGCCGGTTCGCCCGCGCAATTTTGATACAGCGGGTCAACCGCGTTGACCCATCGGTTTTCACGGCGGCGCGATTACGAATCCAGATCGCCGGCAATGGCGCGTCGATACATCACGGCGAAATCGTCCGCCGTCAGCGGGACCGGATTACTCGCGGTGCTGGGATCGACAACGGCCATGTCGGAGAACGCGGCGACATGGCTTTCCTCGACGCCCAGATCGGCCAGGGTATGGGCGATGCCCAATTCGGCCCTGAGCGTCATGACCCAGTCCAGCACCGCTTGGAACGATGGATCGGGCAGGTCCAGATAGCGCGCCAGGCCGGCCATCCGGTCCTCGATCGCCGGACGGTTGAACGCCAGCACGTAAGGCATGACCACGCCGTTGGCCAGGCCGTGATGGGCGCCCAGCACGGAGGAGCAGGGGTGGCTCAGCGAATGCATGGCGCCGAGGCCCTTCTGGAACGCCGTGGCGCCCATCGCCGACGCGGCCATCATGTGCGATCGGGCGGCGATATTGGCGCCGTCGGCAGTGGCGGTCGGCAACCACTCTTTGACCAGCCGCATGCCTTCCAGGGCGATGCCGTCGGCCATCGGGTGGTAGCCGGAGGCGCAGAAGGCCTCCAGATTGTGGCTCAGCGCGTCCATGCCGGTCGCGGCCGTGATATGCGCCGGCAGGCCCGTGGTCAGGGCGGGATCGGCGATCACGATGCCCGGCAGCATCTTCGGATGGAAAACAATCTTCTTGGTGTTGTCGCTTTCGTCGGTGATCGCCGCCGCACGTCCCACTTCCGACCCGGTGCCGGAGGTGGTGGGCACGGCGACGATCGGCGCGATGCCGGCGGGGTCGGCCCGCGTCCACCAGTCCGCGCGGTCCTCGAAATCCCAGATCGGCCGCGTCTGGCCGGCCATGAAGGCGACGGCCTTGCCCACATCCAGGCCGCTGCCGCCGCCGAACGCGATCACGCCGTCATGCGCGCCGTCACGGTAGGCCGAGACCCCGGCTTCCACATTCGCGCCGACCGGGTTGGCCTGCACGTCGTGAAACAGACCGCACCGCAAGCCGGCGTCGTTACAGGCCTGCACCGCTGCGGCGATCATCGGCAGCGCCGCCAGACCGGGATCGGTGACCAGCAGCGGGCGCTGCATTCCAAGCTCCACGCAGGCCGCCGGCAGGTCGCCGATGCGGCCGGGGCCGAAGCGGACCGCGGTCGGATAGTTCCAGTTGCCGGTCAGGTTCTCAGGCTTCGTCATCTCAAATCGCCGTTCTCAGGTGATAGCTCTTCGGCCGGGTCAGGTGCTCGTAGCCGACCGACGACAGCGTACAGCCGCGGCCCGAGTTTTTAACGCCGGTCCAGGCAAGCGCCGGGTCCAGATAGTCGCAGCGGTTCATGAACCAGGTGCCGGTTTCGATCCGGTCGCCGACCGCGATTGCCGCGTCCTCGTCGATGGTCCAGACCGACGCGGTCAGGCCGAACGCGCTGTCGTTCATCAGCGTCACGGCTTCGTCGTCGGAACCGACCTTCATAATGCCGATGACCGGCGCGAAGCTCTCTTCCGTCATGATGCGCATGCCGTGGTCGACGTCGACCAATACCCGCGGCGCCATATAGGCGCTGCCTTCCGCATCGGCGGGGAAGGCGGCTGGATCGACCAGCGACCGCGCGCCGGCATGTACCGCTTCCGCCACCTGGCCGCGGGCGAAATCGGCGGCCGCGGGCCGGACCATCGGTCCCAGGTTGGTCTCCGCTTCCAGCGGATTGCCCAACCGGTACTGCCTGGTCAGGTCGACGAAACCATCCACGAACCGGTCATAGAGATCGCCATGCACATAGATCCGCTCGATCCCGCAACAGGACTGGCCGCTGTTGAAGAACGCGCCGTCGACCAGGTTTTCGATGGCGAATTCCAGGTTGGCGTCGGCCCGTACATAGGCCGGGTCCTTGCCGCCAAGCTCCAGCCCCGTGGCGATAAACCGCGTCGACGCCGCCGACTGAATGGCGTGGCCGCCGCCGACCGAGCCGGTGAAGGCGACGAAATCCACGTCCGGGCTGGCGATCGCCTTTTCCGTGTTTGCGTGGCTCATATGCAGAACCTGAAACACGCCCTCCGGCAGTCCGGCCGCCTGGAACGCCTCGGCGAACCGTTCGGCGCAAAGCGGCGTCTGCCCGGAATGTTTCAGCACCACCGCGTTGCCCGCCATGATCGCGGGCACCACGGAATTGACCGCGATCAGGTAGGGGTAGTTCCAGGCCGCGACGACCAGCACCACGCCAAGCGGTGCGCGCCGCACGAACCGGTTGAAGCCCGGCTTGTGGTCGGCCGGTATGTCGGCGAGGGCGCCGCCGGCGATTTCGATCATGTAACGGGCGCGTTCCTCGAAACCGGCCAACTCGCCGCCGCCCGCGCTGACCGGCCGGCCCATCTGCCAGCTCAACTCGGGCACGATCTCGTCCTTCCGGGCGATCAGCGCGTCCGTGAACGCCCCGCAGATACGGGCGCGCTCGGCGACCGAGGTTTGCTTCCAGTCCGCTTGCGCCTGCTTCGCCCGGGACAGTACGGCCTCGACCTCGCTTGGGCCGGCCAGCGGTCGTTCGACGTAGATCGACCCGTCGACGGGCGACGTTACACGCAGCATATCGGCCATCGCTCAGGCTCTCTCGAAGTATCGGGCGAGTTCCCAGTCCGTGACCTTGCGGTCGTATTCCTGCTGTTCCCAACGGCCGGCATGGACGTAGTGGTCGACGACAGCGTCGCCCAGCGCGGCCCGCAGCGGTTTGGAATTGTCCAGCGCGTCGACTGCCTCGCGCAGCGTCGTCGGCACGTCGCCGACTTCCTCCAGTTCGTACAGGTTGCCGCTGATCTTCGGCGGCAGGTCCAGTTCGTTCTCGATGCCGTACAGGCCGGCCGCCAGCGTTGCCGCGAACGCCAGATAGGGGTTGGCATCGGCGCCGGGAATCCGGCATTCGACCCGAAGCGCCGGGCCGGACCCGCACAACCGAAAGCCGGCGGTGCGGTTGTCGACGCTCCAGCCGGTCTTGGTCGGCGCGAACGATCCCGCCTGGAAACGCTTGTAGGAATTAATCAGCGGCGCGAAGAAATAGGTCATGTCGGAAACGCAGGCCAGTTGGCCGGCCAGGTAGTGCTGGAACAGCTTGGACATGCCGTCCGGCCCGTCCGGATCGTGGAACAGGGCTTTTCCGTTTTTGGCATCCCATAACGACGAATGCAGGTGACAGGAATTACCTGCCTCGTCGTACGACCACTTGGCCATGAAGGTGACCGCCTTGCCTTGCAGGTACGCGATCTCCTTGACGCCGTTCTTGTAGATGACATGGCGGTCGGCCATCTCCAGCGCTTCGGCATAACGCAGGTTGATCTCTTCCTGGCCGGGCCCCCATTCGCCTTTCGAGAATTCCACCGGAATGCCGGCCGCGTCCATGCCGTTGCGGATGGCGCGGATCAGGCTCTCTTCCTTGGTGGTCTGAAAGATGTGGTAGTCCTCGCTGTACCAACTGGCCGTCTTCAGGTCCTTGTAGGCTTTGTCGTGGGCGGACTCGAA
Source organism: Minwuiaceae bacterium (assembly GCA_028278525.1). Taxonomy (GTDB): domain Bacteria; phylum Pseudomonadota; class Alphaproteobacteria; order Minwuiales; family Minwuiaceae; genus JANQEE01. Next base: position 100,433 of record JANQEE010000023.1, read on the forward strand.
GGTCTCGTCGAAGACATAAAGCTCCAGTTCGGAGCCCATCTTAGAGACCCAGCCTTTTTCCGCCGCCTTGGCGATCTGCGCTTTCAGGATCGAGCGGGGCGAGTGTGCCAGGTCCGCGCCGTGATGGTCGACGCAGTCGCCCAGGATCAAGGCTGTTCCCTCAAGCCACGGGATGCGCCGGAGCGTGTCGAAATCCGGCTTGATCGCGAAATCGCCGTAGCCCAGGTCCCAGGACGCGGCCTCGAAGCCGGGCACCGGCTCCATCTCCATATCGACGGCCAGCAGATAGTCGCAGACATGCATCTCCGCTGCGACCTGATCCAGGAAGAAATGCCCCGTGACCCGTTTGCCGATCAGCCGCCCCTGCATGTCGGTGAAACAGACCAGGACAGTGTCGATTTCGCCCGCCTCGATCAGGGCCTTCAGGCCGTCGAGCTCCAGTTTGCCGCGCATAACCCCTCCACTGTGAACGCGCCCCAAAGATCGGCGAGTTTAGTGGCCCGAAGCCGCGGGCGTCACGCGGTGAATCGACGACCCGGTTGTTTGTTCAGAATTTGTAGCCCAGGACCACGGAAAAATTGCCGTAAAGGTCGTCGGTGACGATTGGGCTGTCCGCCGCGTCGCCCAGCATCAGGCCGCCGGTGAAATCGAACGAGACATAGGCGCGCTTGTAGAAATGCCAGACGAAGCTGGCGGCTATATCTCCGTTGAGCAGGCCCGCCTCCGGCGAGAACGCCCCCAGGCCGGGCCCGGCTCGGGAGGCTGGGACCCCGAAATAGCTGATCATGTAGTCCTCGTCCGCGAACCGTATCCGGCCGCGCACGAACAGGCTGGTGGTGGCGGCGATGCGGTTGCCGAACCCGGCGCCGAACGTCCCGATGATGCCTTCATGCCCGCTGAAGGCCTTGCGGATATCGGCATGCAGGCGGGCGCTGCCGAAAATTCCTTCGGCGAACAGGCCGTATTCGGGCGCCGCTTCGATATCCTCCAACGGGCTCAGCAGGCCGCTGACGCTGGAATCGCGGCCGAGGTCTGGTGTCACCCGAAAGCCGGCGCGGATGGTGCGCCTGCGGAACAGGTTGATGCCGGCGCCGCGTTTGGTACTGACGAAAACGGTGCCGCGCCATTCCAGGTCGAACAACGGCAGCGGCAGGAATTCCGCATCCTGCATATCGCCGCCAAAGTAATCGGGCGCGTAGACGGTGCCCAGCCCGGCGTTCAGCCGCCATTGATTGCTGCTATCGACCTGGACGAAGGTCGACGGGTCCAGCCACCATTCCAAATTGTAGGGGCGCGAGTCCGCAAGCGCCTTGCCGGACATCGCAAGCGCCAAAAAAATAAGCGCGAGCGCGCGCAAATACATGGTTGCCGTTTCCCATCCGTAAAGGTTTTCGTTTCTAGCTTATCGTCAGGGCCGAAGCAACGCGGCCGAGAGGCGGCGGGCAAACCTCACGAATTGCTGAGTTGCGCGTGTTGACGGCCTATCCGACCATGCCGCTAATCGCGGCGCAGTGGGCGAACGACGGGAGCGGGAAGCGATGCGGTTCAGAAACGTAGCCGGACTGGGGGCGCTTGCGGTGCTGGTGTCGCTGATCGCCCTTGCCGGCGTTCAGTCGGCGATCGCCGAACCGTCGCAGTGGAAACGCGAGTGGAAGAAGACCAACTTCAAAATCCACTCGGTCGACTACAGTTCCATTCTGTCCGGCGGCCCGCCGAAGGACGGCATTCCACCGATTGACGATCCGGAATTCGTGGATGTGTCGGAAGTCGAGAACATTGCCGACACGGAGCCGGTCATCGGGCTGGTCGTCAACGGAGAGGCGCGCGCCTATCCGCTCTACGTCATGATCTGGCACGAGATCGTCAACGACACGATCGGCGGGGTGCCGGTCGCCGTTACTTTCTGCCCGCTCTGCAACGCGGCCATGGTTTTCGACCGCCGAGTGGGCGGCAAAGCGCTCGATTTCGGCACGACCGGTAAACTCAGAAATTCGGACCTGATCATGTACGACCGCCAGACCGAAAGCTGGTGGCAGCAGTTCCTTGGCGAGGCGATCGTCGGCCGCATGACCGGAAAGAAGCTGAAAATGCTGCCGTCGCGCCTCGAATCCTTCGCCCGGTTCAAGGCGCGGGTCGAAACCGGCAAAGTGCTGGTGCCGAACAGCACCTTGCTTCGCCGCTATGGGGTGAACCCTTACGTCAGCTACGATTCCAGCGCCCGGCCGTTCCTCTACGACGGCCCGCTGCCGACGGCGGTCGCGCCATTGTCGCGCGTCGTTTCGCTGGGCAAAAGAGGAGCCTGGAGTTTCGGCCTATTGCGGCGGGTGCGGGAGGTGCGGCTTGACGACGGCATCGTCATCCGCTGGGAATCGGGCCAGAACTCGGCGCTGGACACGGCGATCATTGCCGAGGGTGTCGATGTCGGCAACGTCGTCGTCCAACGTATGAAGGACGGCCAGCTTGAAGATGTCGTGCACGGCGTTGATTTCGCGTTCGCCTACCGCGCCTTCTATCCCGACGCGCCCATTCATGTGGAGTGGCCGAAGACGCCCGGCTAGCCGGAAACGAGAACTTCACACACAATATGTTGACTTATTGACGCAACTGGCCCCTAAATCCTGGTAATGCGTAGGGTGTTGGGGGGCTTTGGCGTGACCCGATTCGGGCATATCATCGTCATCGGCAACGAGAAGGGCGGGTCCGGAAAGTCGACCACGGCGGTTCATCTTGTCGTCGGGCTTCAGGCGATGGGCTTCACGGTCGCTACCGTCGACCTGGACTCCAGACAGGCGACCCTGACCCGGTATCTTGAGAACCGCCGCCGCTGGCAGCAGAAGACCGGTCGTCCGATAGAGATGCCACGGCACCGGGTCATCACCGCAGGCGCGCCGGGTGACGGCGATCCGACGCCGGCGGACGCCACCGCGCTGTTGACCGAAACCGTCGCCGAAATGGCGGCGACGCGGGATTTCGTCGTGATCGACTGCCCAGGCATGGATTGCCGGCTTGCGCGGCTTGCGCACAGCTTCGCGGATACCCTGATCACGCCGTTGAACGACAGTTTCATCGATCTCGACAATCTGGCCGACATCGATGCCGACACTTACGAGGTTCTGCGGCCGAGCCGCTATGCGGAAGCGGTCTGGGAGCAGCGGAAATCGCGCATGATGCGCGAAGACAGGGCAATCGACTGGATCGTCATGCGCAACCGGCTGTCCAGCCTGGATGCGAAAAATAAGCGCCGGATAGACGACGTGCTGTGGCGCCTTTCGCGGCGGATCGGCTTCCGGCTCGCGCCGGGCTTCAGCGAGCGCGTTGTCTACCGGGAGTTGTTCCTCGAAGGGATGACCGTGCTCGATCTCGATGACGGCACGGGCTCGGCGCTTTCCATGTCGCAGGTCGCGGCCCGGCAGGAAGTCCGGGCCTTGATTGACAGCCTGCGGTTGCCCGGCGTGGGGGCGCTGGCAGCGGCCGTTTAGAGCGGGTGGGCCGGCCGACCGAATCGGCCGATTGGCGCTGAAATGTCGCGGCATTCTGTCGAGCGGATGTGATTTCCAGTCCGGCCGCTAGATGCTACCCTTGCCTGATCGGGTCGCGACGCCAATGTCTGATGCATGCAATGCATGATCCTAAGACGGAACTTGGCCGTGGCCCGGATGGTCGCGGCGAAGGCTTGCAACACGGCAACGAACAGCGCGTGATGAAAAAAAGCGTTTCAAATCAGAGGATTGTGAGCGGCCTGTCGGTTGGTTTGCGGAAGCTGGGCAGGCTGGCCGCGTGGGAGCGGCGGCATGGCTAAGGACGATCGCTCGGTCCCGGCGCCAAAGGGCTCCGGCGCGGATGTGCAGGCCTTCCTGCGTAAAGTGGCGCTGACGCCGGTCACCAAGCAGCCGGACGACCGCGGCCGCCTGATCTTCGCCATGGATGCGACTGCCAGCCGCGAACCGACCTGGGACCGTGCTTGCCATATCCAGGGTGAGATGTTCACCGAAACGGCGGCGCTCGGCGGGTTGGAGATCCAGGTCGTCTACTACCGTGGGTTTCGCGAATGCCGGTCCTCGCCCTGGCTGTCCCGTTCGGACGACCTGCTTCGTTATATGAGCCGTGTCCGGTGCGTCGGCGGCCGGACGCAGATCGCCCGCGTCCTGCGCCACGCGGCCAAGGAAACCGGCAAGAAGGCGGTGAATGCCCTGGTCTTCGTCGGCGACTGCATGGAAGAGGACCCCGACGAGGTCTGCCACGTTGCCGGCGAATTGGGCATGAAGGGCGTGCCGTGCTTCATCTTCCACGAAGGCGGCGAGCCTGGCGCGATGCGCACCTTCCAGCAGGTCGCCCGTCTGACAAACGGCGCCTATTGCAGTTTCGACGCGACCAGCGCCAAGACTCTCCGCGACCTGTTGAGCGCCGTCGCGGTCTATGCCGCGGGCGGCCGCAAGGCTCTTGAGAACTTCTCCAAAAAGGCAGGCCAGGAAGTCCTGCTATTGGCCCGGCAGATGAAGTAGGCGCGGCCATGCCGTATCTGATTCTCGGGATATGTCTGTTGGTCGGTCTGGTTTTGATGGCCAATTGGTTCGTCAATGCCAACCCCAAGCAGATCGTCAAGGGCCTGAAATATGGCGGCGCCGGTGTGCTTGCCTTGTTGGCGACGTTCTTTGCCGTGACCGGTCGGTTTGCCCTGGCGGCGCCGGCGGGGGTGGGGGCGCTGATGCTCCTCGGCAAATGGCCGATGGGCGCTCTGGGGCGCGGTTTTCCGGGCATGGGCGGTCTGGGCGGCTTCGGCGGCCTGGGGCGAAAGCCGTCCGCCGGCCAGTCTTCCGAGGTCGAGACGGCATGGGTCCGAATGACCCTGGACCACGATAGCGGGGATATGGACGGCGAGGTTCTGAAGGGCCGGTTCGAGGGCCGGAAGCTCGGCGACCTGAGCTTCGACGATCTGGTCGAGGTGCTCGCGGCCTGCCATTCGGAAGACGAGGAATCCGGCGCGCTGATCGCGACCTACCTGGAGCGGGTGTACGGTCCCGACTGGCAGCAGCGTGCGGCAGGCGCCAGCAGCGCGGGCGCCTCGGGCGGCGGCAATGCCAAGATGACGGCCGAGGAAGCTTACGAGATCCTGGGACTGCCGGCCGATGCCGATGATGACGACATTCGCGAAGCGCACCGCACCCTGATGAAGAAACTGCACCCCGATCAGGGCGGGTCGACCTACTTGGCGAGCAAGATCAACGAAGCGAAAGACCTGTTGCTCAATCGTTGACGCAGTGTTAACGACTGCCGGGTCGGTTCCGTGCCGCCGGGGCCCGGCCGCGACTGTGGCCAATTTGTGCCATGTCCTTCGGCGTACCTGTGGGATTCCCCATATGGGTATAGTGAATAAATTAGTAACTGATTCCGGCCAAACTGGCTGACGGATGGTGGGGGAAACCGGTCTTGCGCTGCGAAAATCGCCGTGGCACAAAGCCGCCGCCTCGATCGCCGTATCTGTTAAGTCCCTCCATGGCGGTGTGGCCTAATCAACCAAGCGAGTTCGCATGAGCAAACCGATTCGTAAGGCGGTCTTCCCGGTCGGCGGCCTGGGCACGCGCTTTCTGCCGGCGACCAAGTCGATGCCGAAGGAAATGCTGCCGGTGGTCGACAAACCGCTCATTCAATATGCCGTCGAAGAGGCGCAGGGCGCCGGCATCGAAGAGTTCATTTTCGTCACCGGCCGCGGCAAAAGCGCCATCGAGGATCACTTCGACTATTCCTACGAATTGCAGGACACGCTGGCCGGTCGCGACAAGACCGACATGCTGGAAGCCATCAACGCCTGGATGCCGCCCGCCGGTCAGGTTGCCTACACGCGGCAGCAGGAACCGCTCGGCCTCGGCCATGCGGTCTGGTGCGCGCGCAATCTGGTCGGTGACGAGCCGTTCGCCGTTCTGCTCGCCGACGATCTGATCCTGTCGAAGACGCCTTGCCTGAAGCAGATGATCGACCGGCAGCAGCAGGTTGGCGGCAATATGCTGGCCGTCATGGACGTGCGGCCGGAGCACACCTCCCGCTACGGGATTCTCGACCCGGGCGCCGACGACGGCACCCTGATGGAAGTGCGCGGCATGGTCGAAAAGCCGGACCCGGCCAAGGCGCCGTCCACGGCGGCGGTGATCGGCCGCTACGTTTTGCAGCCGGATGTGTTCGACCATCTCAGCAATCACGAGACCGGCGCCGGCGGCGAAATCCAGCTCACCGACGCCATGGCCCGGATGATCGGCGCGGCGCCGTTTCACGGTTTCCGCTTCGAAGGCACACGGTTCGATTGCGGCGACAAGGTCGGGTTCCTTCATGCCAACATGGCGTTCGCCATGGCGCGGCCGGACATGGCGACGGAAGTCGGCGCCATTGTCCGTTCGATCGCGGCTGAGAGTTAAGAGTCTGTTCAAGAATGCCAGGCCGGCCCGCTCCCCCGTCCCAACCACCCACACCAGGGTACCCTATGGTTGATGTAATCCGGTTTTTCAGCGACCTGGTATCGTTTGACGAAGCGGACATTCGGATCGAGACAAACGACCGGACATACTTCAAGCATACCACACTTCAGGTTGGAGTTAGTTCACTGATCGGTCTCTGCATGGCAACCTCCGGCTGTCCGGTCCTGAGCATTTTGAAACCGATGGCAAGGTTCCATCTGCCGTTCGCCTCAGTCGAAGACACAGTTTACCGGGCGCTTTCCACATATTTGCTCGGGCAGTATTTCAGAAAACTGAATGGAATGGAGCCTGATTGGGAATTGACAAAACTTGATAAAGTTTATGACGAAATACACCAGGTAAACATCGGTTTCAGTGACCGCCTGAAACACATCAGGATACATGATGCCAGTTTGAACGCTCTTCATATTCTGGATACTTTTGCTAATTTTGTGCGGTTTGAAATTCACAGCCATGTTCTCAAGGAACTTGAAACTATCATGGGGGAATTTCTGAAGTAAGCAATTTCAGTGAATCTGATTGGCAATTAAAACGGACCTGCGGAATAAAACTGCATGTCCGTTTTATTTTTATTACAAAATAATTGAAACATGAATATGCCGGCTGCCGTATATTTATTATAATGTAATAATAATTATTAACCAGGGAGTCTTATGCATAAGTTTTTGTCCCGTTCAGAAGAGTTGATGCTCCTGATATTATGGCAATTGGGAAATGATGCTCATGGTGTTCCGATACGCAGGAAAATGTCAGAGATTAGCGGAAAAAGCTGGTCATATGGCGCTATCTACATACCGTTGAGCAGGCTGGAGAAAAAGAAAATGGTTGAATCGTTTCTCGGAGAACCCACAAGTAAACGGGGCGGCAGGCGAAAGCGGTTCTACAAACTGACCAAAATGGGTATGGAAGCTCTTATAGAGGTGAGAGAGCTTCAGGACAGGATGTGGAACGGAATGCCAAGACTCTCAACAGATCAACTGGCGGCTGATTAGAATGAGTGATCCGAAACCGCCGAAATTTGCTGAACTGCTGCTGAGGTTGTTTCTTCCTGAAGAAATCAGGGATACGACTCCAGGGGATTTTGAAGAGGAATTTGCCGATATATGGTCGGAATCGGGCCGTTTGATGGCTCTGTCCTGGTACTGGCTGCATGTATTCCGTTCATGTACGGCGTTCACATATGTTTCCATCATCTGGAGTGTTGAAATGATAAGAAATTACATCCTGGTTGCGATCAGAAATATCAGAAAAAACAAGGTCTATTCTCTGCTCAACATCAGCGGGCTTGCAGTTGGATTTGCTGCATTTACAATGATCGGCATGTATGTTTCGTTTGAAATGAGTTATGAGAACGGACATGAAAAAGCCGACCGGATTTATGGAATTGTTCAGAGCAGCAGCGCGTCGTCGCCGCCGGCAATGGTGCCGATGCTGTCTGAAACGTTCCCGGAAATTAAAAGCGCTGTCAGGCTGTTTAACGCAGATAAAATGGTAATTGAGTACAATGAGAAGAAGTTTATTGAAAAAGACTGGGTTTGGGCGGATAATACTTTTTTAAATATATTTACTCTGCGCCTGATATCAGGAAATCCGGAGACCGCGATGCTCAAACCAAATTCGGTACTGATCAGCGAGTCGATGGCCATGAAGTATTTTGATAAGGATGATCCGGTAAACAAGGTGTTTAATTGTGTCCTGGATAATGTTCGTATT